>CBDDGK010000018.1:0-115796 GCA_965227625.1 Neorhizobium sp.
CGATGACGATGTTCTTCACCTCGGCTGCCTGTGCGCATAGGCGATGATGCTGGTGGCGAATGCGAGGGCAAGAGTGGAAATATAACGACGGTTCATAGGTTTAGTCCTCTTCGTTTTTGATCATTGGGGGAAGGGAGGCAGGGTCAGCCGAATGTGAAGGCATAGGCTTCGACACCCGGATCGAGGAACCGGATCTCGAAATTCCGGGCTTCGACATCACCGGACTGGCGGACGAGTTGGTAGAGCTTGGTTGAGGTCACGGTCCCATTGCCGTCGGCGTCGGTGTCTGCGCCATGGTCGACGCCCGGCGCCTTGCCATCGATGGTCACCTGGAAGCGGATAGGCTTGCGAGCCGCGCCAGGCCCAAGGACAAGATGGAGGTCGCGGGCGCTGAATCGGGAGGCAATGCTGCCGTCAGGCTGGTTCAGCGTTGCCTGTTCGGAACCGATGGTCCAGATGCCCGAAAGGCCCCATTCGTTCAGGTTCGGCTTATCGATCGAATATTCGCGGGCGGCATCGGCGCGCAGGTTTTCCCGCGATGCAAAGTTGGTCGCCTGCTTGTAGCCGAGATAGGTCTCCCCGGAGCGAATGTTCTTCAGGTCCGGGCTTGCCTCAGCGCCCTTGGCATCCGGCGCGACAGGCGTGCTTGCCGCCATGTCACTGCCGGCTTCGCGCAGCAGATCCTGGATGGCCTGTTCGGTCTGGCGATAGTTGCCCTCACCGAAGTGATGGTAGCGAACCTGGCCTTTCGCATCGATCAGATAGTGGGCCGGCCAATAGCTGTTCTCGAAAGCGCGCCAGATCTTGTAGTCGTTGTCGATTGCCACCGGATAGGTGATCTTGAAATCGCCGACTGCCTTTTTGACGTTGTCGATCTTCTTTTCAAAGGCGAATTCAGGAGCATGAACGCCGATCACTACCAGACCCTGGTCGTTGTACTTTTCAGCCCAGGCGCGGACGAAAGGTGTGGTGCGAATGCAGTTGATGCAGGAATAGGTCCAGAAATCGACGAGCACGACCTTGCCACGGAGCTGTTCGGTCGAAAGCGCCGGTGAATTCAACCATTCGACCGCGCCGTTGAGCGACGGCGCGCGCCCCTCGACCGGCAGGCTAGCTCGGAACGGTCGGCCGGCGCCGGCGGTCATCAGACCACCATTGCTGGCGACCTCGGAAAGGGCTGCCGCGTCATTTCCCTTACCATGCAGCCTGTCGAGAACCGCCTGTTCGAAGGATGAGGTGCTGGCATAGGAAAGCCGTGCGAGCAGGCCGGTATCCAGACCGAGCGCAATGGCGGCGACGCCGGCAAGAACGGCCGCGCCGAGTACCTGGCGGATACGTTCGCTGACGCCGAGGGATTGCTTCATAACCGCAAAGACCTTGCCGCCGACGATCAGGGCGATGGCGAGCGAGGTGGCCGCCCCGGCGGCATAGGCGGCGAGGAGCAAGGTTGTTTCGAGATTGGCGCCTTGCAGCGCGGCACCCGTCAACACGAGACCGAGAATTGGCCCGGCGCAGGGCGCCCAGAGAAGGCCGGTTGCGACACCCAGGATCAGCGAGCTCGTCGCTGTCGGCACCGTGCCGGGCCTGCCCGACGCGGTCATCAGGCGGTTGCCGAAATCGACCACCGGCCGGGTAATCGTGGCCGCGACGCGTGGTGAGAGGAGGCTGATACCGAAGATCGCGAGCAACGTGATTGCGGCAAGTCGACCATATTCGTTGGCCTGGATCGCCCAGCTGCCGCCGATGGCGGCAAGCGTGGCCACGACGGCAAAGGTCGCGGCCATGCCGATCAGCATCGGCAGCGTGCTGCGGATGAATGGCTGTCCGGCTCGGGCGAAGACAAAGGGAAGTATGGGCAGGATACAGGGGCTGAGAATGGTCAGCGCCCCTCCGAGATAGGCAATGATAAGAAGCGTCATCATCGTTTCCTCTGAAACCGGGTTCGGGTCCTGGGCGGCGATGCGGCTCGACCAGCAACGATGCCAATCTGGTCGAGGCGACGTATCCCGGATGTGTCCGGCTCCAACGGGAAGTGTATCGAAATGTAGGAATTGCCTCGGGTGCTACAGAGCGAAACAATCGTCCGATGGGGCAATGCGCAGCAGGTTGGGTTTTGTATCGGAATGTATCCGAACGGCCGGATGCTACATCCGCATGCAATAGCGGCGCGCCCGGGACACATCGGGGATACATGAGGCCGGCTTTCTGTCGATCGTGATCAACAAAGATCGGAGAGAAAGCCAGTGTCGCCGCCATGACCGTGGCGGCTGTCGAGTTCGGCGCCACTTCATTGGCGAACGCCCAGAACACTCAGAGCGCTGCGCCGCTGGCGGCGCCCGCGACCAAGGCGGGCGGCCATACGTCGCTCGGACCGTTGAAGCAGATCGATGCCGGCGTGCTGAATGTCGGTTACGCCGAAGCCGGCCCGTCCAATGGCCCCGCCGTACTACTGCTGCACGGCTGGCCCTACGACATCTACAGTTTCGTGGATGTGGCCCCGGTCCTTGCTGCAGCAGGTTACCGCATCATCATTCCCTACCTTCGCGGTTATGGCACGACGCGCTTCCTTTCCAAGGATACGCCGCGCAACGGACAGCAATCTGCCCTTGCCGCCGACATGATCGCGCTGCTCGACGCACTTGGGATCCAGAAGGCGATCGTCGCCGGTTATGACTGGGGCGCGAGAACCGCCGATATTATGGCCGCTCTCTGGCCCGAGCGCTGCAATGCCTTGGTCTCCGTCAGCGGATATCTGATCGGCAGCCAGGAGGTGAACAAGAGGCCGCTTGCACCGAAGGCTGAGCTTTCCTGGTGGTATCAGTTCTATTTTGCCACCGAGCGGGGCCGTCTCGGTTATGCCGCCAATACCCGCGATTTCGTGCGGCTGATCTGGCAGACCGCATCGCCGACATGGGCCTTCGACGACGAGACTTTCAATCGTTCGACGCCGGCCTTCGACAATCCGGACCATGTCGATATCACCATTCATAACTATCGCTGGCGGCTGGGCCTGGTGGAAGGCGAAGCAAAGTACGATGCCTATGAAAAGAAGCTGGCGCAGGGACCGGTCATCACCATTCCGGCGATCACCCTGGAAGGCGACGCCAACGGCGCTCCGCATGCCGATCCTTCGGTTTACGCCGGCAAGTTTTCCGGAAAATACGAACACCGCAATATCACGGGCGGCATTGGTCACAACCTGCCGCAGGAAGCGCCCGAGGCTTTTGCCAAGGCGGTACTCGACGTTGCGAAGTTCTGACCGATCGGCAGCCGCGAAGCTATTTCTCCGCTTCGCGGCTGCATGATCCGGGTCTAATGATGAGCGGCGCTGCGCCGCCAAATCGAGAAAGGATTCGAAGTCCGAAGATGGAGCATGTCGACCACATCCTGATCGTCGATGACGACCGCGAAATCCGCGAACTTGTGTCCAGCTACCTGAAGAAGAACGGTCTGCGCACGACCGTCGCCGCCGATGGCCGCCAGATGCGCAATTTCCTTGAGGGCAACACGGTCGATCTCATCATCCTCGACGTGATGATGCCGGGCGACGACGGGCTCGTCCTGTGCCGCGAGCTGCGCGCCGGCAAGCACAAGGCGACACCCATCCTGATGTTGACCGCTCGCGACGACGAGATGGACCGCATCATCGGGCTTGAAATGGGCGCCGACGATTATCTGCCGAAGCCGTTCGCGGCCCGCGAGCTTCTCGCGCGGATCAAGGCCGTGCTGCGTCGGACCAGAATGCTGCCGCCGAACTTGCAGATCAGCGAGGCGGGCCAAATCCTGACCTTCGGCGACTGGCGCCTCGATACGGTCGGCCGGCACCTGCTTGATGCACAAGGCACGGAGATTGCGCTGAGCGGTGCGGAATACCGCCTGTTGCGCGTCTTCATCGATCATCCGCAACGGGTGCTCAATCGCGACCAGCTCTTGAATCTGACACAAGGGCGAGATGCCGAGCTGTTCGACCGGTCGATCGATCTTCTCGTCAGCCGTTTGCGGCAGCGCCTTGGCGACGATGCCCGCGAGCCGACCTATATCAAGACGGTGCGGGCGGAAGGTTATGTCTTCTCCGTGCCGGTGGAAATTTCGGAGCCACGGACATGACGGTCGCAGGCAATTCCGGGCGACGCTGGTGGCCGAATACGCTCAGGTCCCGGTTTTTCCTCATTCTGTTCGCCGGACTTGCGGTTGCGTATGGACTGTCCTTCAGCATCCTTTTTCTTGAACGTTACATGTCGGCCAAGGCCGTCATGCTGGGTACGCTGGAAAGCGATCTGGCAACCTCGATCGCCGTGATCGATCGGCTTCCGGCCAATGAGCGACCCGAATGGCTGGATCGTTTGAGCCGTGGCAACTACCGGCTCGTGCTCGGGCCGGGATTGCCCGGCGTGCCGGACATGTCCGGCCGCGGCGCAGAGATCGCGGAACGGCTCCAAGACGCTGCCGGACACAGGTTTCCGTTGCGGATCGAATCCATTCCGGGCGACGGCAAACGGCTGCAGGGGCACCTGACGCTGTCCGACGGGTCGCCGCTGACGATCGATGTCACACCCACCGGAGTGATGCCGATTGCCGAATGGTTGCCCTATGTTTTTGCCGTGCAGATGGCACTTCTGGTGCTTTGCACCTGGTTTGCGGTGCGTCAGGCAATCCGTCCGCTCGGCGAACTTGCCGCGGCTGCCGATGCGTTGGATCCGAACAAAAAGGGTCAGCCGCCGATGAGCGAGGAAGGCCCGAGCGAAGTCGCGTATGCAGCGCGTGCCTTCAACGCGATGCGCGACCGGATCGCCCAATATCTCGAAGAGAGGGTGCAGATCCTGGCGGCGATCTCCCATGATCTCCAGACGCCCATTACCCGCATGCGGCTGCGGGCGGATATGGCGGATGACTCGTCCGAGAAGGACAAACTGGTCCACGACCTGAGAGAAATCGAGCGACTGGTGCAGGATGGCATTGCCTATGCTCGGAGTTCGCACGGCAATGGAGAAAAGGTCTCGCGCATCGATCTGTCCTCGTTCATCGACAGCATAGCCTACGACTATCAGGATACCGGAAAGGCCGTCAGTGTTCTCGGCCTGGTGCAGGGCACGGTTTCAACCAAACCGCATGCGCTCCGGCGCATCCTCACGAATTTCATCGACAATGCGATCAAGTTCGCCGGAGCCGCCGAACTCAGCGTCGAGCGGAAAGGCGAGGGCGAAGTCATCATCACCGTGCTTGACCGCGGGCCCGGCATTCCGGAAGAGATGTTGGAGGCGGCCATGCAGCCCTTCTTCCGGCTGGAGCAGTCGCGCAACCGGGAAACCGGCGGCACGGGGTTGGGCCTTGCCATCGCACAGCAGTTGGCAGGTACGATCGGCGGCTCGGTGCGGCTTTATAATCGTGCCGGTGGTGGGCTGGCGGCGGAGGTCACCATCCGCTGAAGAAAGGCATGGGCTCTTTGTATAAAAAGATGTCCTGCCGGTTCGGCGCTACGCTTTGATACACTTCCGGCATTTTGAGAAACATGCCGGATACCTCGACCCTCCAAAACACTCCCCGTCAGCGGATGTCGCAAATCGCGACAGAACAAAGGAGTGTCGCATGACCAAGATCGAAAAGGTTCTCTACACCGGCAAGACCCACACGACCGGCGGGCGCGAAGGTTTTGCGCGCAGCGATGATGCACAACTCGACATCAAGCTTTCGCCTCCGGGTACTGCCCAGCCAGGCACCAATCCCGAGCAACTGTTCGCGGCCGGCTGGTCGGCCTGCTTCATCGGTGCGATGGGCCTTGCTGCCGGAAAGCGCAAGCTCCGCCTGCCTGCTGATACTGCTGTTGATGCTGAGGTCGATCTCGGGACCACGGACGGCGCTTATTTCCTGCAGGCCCGTCTGAACATCAGCCTTCCGGGCCTCGATTCGGAGCTCGCTCGGGCGCTCGTTGAGGAAGCTCACCAGACTTGCCCCTATTCCAAGGCAACACGCGGCAATATTGGCGTCGAACTCAATCTGCTGTGAGGCGCGGCAATTCTTCCAGGCGCTCAATATTCGCCCGCTGATCGCCGCGTTTCTAAACAATAGCGGTTTGCGGATGATGGAAGTGGACACCTTAAGGCTGCTGGCGATGCATTTTGCCAGCAGCCGCATTCGTTTCCAACGCTGCGAAAACGAGGTTATCCGAAAGACTATTTCGCGAAAGGCCGCAGGATTTCCGCGAGGGTACGCTGAGGAGACTGGCGGTCGGAGAGGTCGATACCCGACAGGAGATCGACGAGATGGCTTCTCATCAGGTCGGCCGCTTCCGTTTCCTGGTTCTTGGCGATCGCATCGACCAGCGCATGATGGGCGTGGCTTTCGCAGAAAGCATCGCGGCGGCGCCAGTAGACGGAGATGATCAGCGCCGAACGGGAGCAGAGGGCGCGGACGAAATCGGTGAGAATGCTCTGGTTGGCGATCTCGGCGATTGCTTCGTGAAAGCGGGTCGACAGCAACAAAGCATCGCCATTGCGGTTTTCGCGGATGGCCTTGTGCTCGTCCTCAAGATGCCGGCGAAGAATATCGACATCGGCAGGCTTGGCGATCGCGGCGGCCATGGCGGCGACCTTGGGTTCGATCAGGGCACGAGCCTCGAACACTTCGCGGGCTTCGCGAGGCGTCGGTTTGGCGACGAAAGCGCTCTTGTTCAGTTCCATCTGAACAAGCCGGTCGTGCGCCAGCGCCTGAAGCGCCGAGCGAACCACGGTACGGCTCACGGAGTAGACTTCGCCAAGCTCGTCTTCAGGCAGCTTGGTGCCGGGCACGAGCGTATGGGCCAGGATCGCCGATTTCAGCGATTCATAAATCGTCGCCCAGCGCGCGTTAGAGCCGCCAATCGGCCCAATATCTTCTTGCAACATAAATAGTCTCCCGACGCGCACTAGATAGTGGTTCAACGAGAGCTGCGCAAGGTTGCATCCACTACATCGAGCAATCGTACACAAGCTTATTCAGTACTTTATGGCACCATTTTGAAGAACAGCAGTACCTTTCTGGCGATTTCACGAGCCCCCATCGCAACAATCCCGTCGCTCATGCAAACGCTCGCAGGGGCCGCTTTTTTTGTCTGGCGGCCATGGGCAGGCCGAATTTCTCGCAAAGGCCGCGCAAATGCGCGGCGCTGAAGGCGATATCGGCGACGGCCTGTTCATAACCGAAGTCGCGCGCTCCGGCGTAAAGATCGGGTAGTTCGCCGGAGGCGATACGTTGTTCGTATCCGCGCACCATCGCGATATAGGCCGCGTATTCCTCAACGCTCAGGTCCGGGTGCAGAGCAAGCCAGGCGGGATCGGAAATGTCGTGTTTTGCCGCGGCATAAACCTTCGAACCGGAATCATGGGGTTCCTCGTTCTCGATGGTGATGTGGATATCCGGATTGGCGGCGGCGAGGATCTGCAGGATGGTGCCGAAGTCGATGACGCCGCGACCGCATGGGCGCGACTGCGCGAACACGCAGCCGTCGCGGTAGACCATGGCAAGATCCTTGAAATGCGTTTGCCGCACGTAGGGCGCAACGCGCTTGGCGACCATGACCGGATGCTCCAGCCGTTGCAGCCCGTTCGATGTGTCATAGACGATGCCGAAGGCGTCCGTTCCGGCCTGCTCGACAAGGCGAATAACCTCGAAGCTGGTGATTTCCTCGTGGGTTTCGAGATTGATATGAATGCCGAGATCACGAGCGATCGGGGCGAGCTTCGCGAGAAAGCGGGCAATCGCTTCCAGCTGTTCCGGCCACGTGACATCGGTGCGGAAGCGGTCGACCGCGTAGCGGCCGGGATAGATCGGCTTGTAATTGGCGGTGCCGACCCAGAGTTCGCGGCAGTCGATCGCCGCGCAAGCCTCCATCATGCGGCGAAAGCCGAGCAGGATGTCGCCATCACCGACCGCGCGCAGTTCCGGCGTTTCCGACGTGGCAAACGGATTGACCTTGCCGAGCCCCATTTCAAGATACATGCCGAGTTCGTCAGCACGCTGCCGTGTCACCCGCAATATGCCCATGTCCAGCGTCGGGGCGATATCGAGGACGGTGCGGAAAAACAGCCCGTCCATCCCGAGTTCGTTGCCGTGGTCGAGGCTGCCGATTGGGCCGCGAATGCGGGATTCCGGGATTTTCCGGCCGTCTATGCCGAGGCGCATCTGGTTTCCTCCTAATCGAGCCGCACGAGGCCGCGCGGGTATTCCGTTATCCATTGGGCACCCGTCGCGGTGACGAGCGCCATATCGCCGGCGCAGACATGGCCGAGGTCCGGCAGGGTGAAATTCGGGTGGATCTCGATCACCATGTTCTCGGCGACCAATGGGCCATCGGCATCTCCGGCACGGTCGCGGTTTGGATCGAGCGCGGTGGCGCAGCAGGGTTCGACATAATTGATGCCGAGCGCGTGGCAGGATTGGAAACGAAAGGGATCGGCTGCCCGTTCATAGGGGCAATATCGATCGATCATTGCTTCCAGTACATCGCCGACGCGATGCAGCGGCTGGCCGGGAACGAGTGCCGCGAGCGCCGCGTCTTGCATTTCGAGAAGCATATCCGTGCAGTCGAGCAGCGCCTGATCGGGTTTTGAGCGAACGCCGGTGCGCAGGCACTGGGCATAATGTCCCTCGACAGCGAGGTTGGTGCCCATCTGGATACGATCTCGGGGGCCAAGTGTCGAGTTGAGCTCGAAGAGCTCGAAATAGGTGGTCGGTGGCTTCTCTCCGGTGGCAAGCCATGTACTGGCAAAATCCGCTCCGCCTTTTCGGCCGGTGTATTCCGCCTCGATCATCAGGTCGGCCGGGGTGGCCGAACCGGAGGCGGCCAGTTCCATCACCCGTTCAATCATCTCGCACGAAATCTCGGCGCCGCGCCGGTGTAGCGCGACTTCATCAGAATGGCGAACGAGGCGAAGGTCGTTGAGTGGCTTGTCGATCGCGACCTGATCGGGGAATGCATCGTCCAATGCTGCACGCAGAGGTGAGGGCATGTCGCTGGCACCGAAGGTCGCGATCGTGCCGGTAGCGGAGAATTCTCCAAGCGTCGCGGACAACATCTTCGCCAGCCCGTGCATTCCCGCATAGGCGCGGGCGCTGCCGAACCCCAGGAGGCGTTGATTGAACACGCGCGTCGCATTCGGGCCCGCAGAAAGTACCAAGGGCGGCCCGTCGACAGGCAGGACAAGCAGGCTGGCGCTGCTTATCGGCGCCCAGCCCAGCAGATAGTGCAGCACACCGCCACCCCCGGAGGATATCCTCGGCGGGGCATAGATCACGGCGAGTTTCGCGCCGTGATCGGCCATCGTTCGGCGTGCCTGCTCGATCCGCTCGAGAAGGCGTTGCTCGGAAATGCGCAGTGCTGGAATGGGTGACATGGGCATGGCCTTTTCAGCGTATGCCGGAGCTCATCAGGCCACGAACGTAGTAACGCTGAAGAGCAACCGCGAGCAGCACGAGCGGCACGGTGACGAGAGTTACGCCGGCGAAAAGAGGCCCGTCCATCGGAAAGTTCGGCGAACTCCGGAGGCCGGCCAGCATGACCTGCGCGATCTGCTTTTGCGGGTCCGGCATGATCACGAGCGGCCAGAGATAAGCGCTCCAGGACCAGATGAACTGGATGAGCACGAGCGTCGCCAGCGCCGGGCGCACATTCGGCAGCGCGATGCGCCAGAAGATCTTCCATGTGCCGGCGCCATCGACGCGGGCCGCATCGTCCAGCTCCGTCGGGATCTGCGCAAAACTCTGGCGCATCAGGTAAATTCCGAATGGCTGGCAGGAGAACGGCAAGAACAGCGCCGGATAAGTGCCGGCGAGGCCCATGCCCCTGACCACCTGAAAGAGCGGCACGAGGATGACTTCGAGAGGAATGAACGAGGTGATCAGCGTCAACCCGAAGATGAAGTTGCGGCCGGGAAAACGCAGTCTTGCAAACGCATAACCTGCCAGCGTAGAGGTGATGACCGCAAGAATGACCTGTCCGCTGCTGGCGATCAGCGTGTTGAGGAGGTAGCGCTGGAAATTGAGGTCGAAGAACAGGAATTCGTAGTTTTCAAGCGAAGGTGCCGGGGGAATGAAGCTCCAGATCGTCAGTGGATAGCGTGTCGCCACCAGCGACTGCGTCGATTTCAACGAGGTCAGTGCCGCCCAGGCAATGGGGAAAGCAAAGACGATGAAAACGACAAACAGGGTGAACATGCCGAGGATCGGCCGACGGGTGGAAACGGTTTTCGCCTTGGTGGGCACGAGCGGTAGCACAGCAGTGGTTTCGACGCTCACAGGCGTGCCTCCTTCTTTCCACGAATGACCCAGGCTTGCAGGATGGTCAGGCCGACCATGACGAGCAGCATGAACATGACGCTGGCCGAGGCGAGGCCGGGCGAGCTGAACTCGAAAGCCTGCGAATACGAATAAAAGGTGACGTTGGTCGTGCTGCCGTTCGGCCCACCCTGGGTCAGGATCATGATCGGTGTGAAGAGGCGGGCGCCATGCACGGTCATGATGAAGATCGCCAGGATCATGCTCGGCCGCAGCATCGGCAGCGTGATGCGCTTGAAGATCGCCCATGGACCAGCGCCGTCGATCTGTGCTGCCTCGTAGAGATGCGGAGGGATCGCCTGAAGGCCGCCGAGGAAGATCAGCATGGGCAGGCCGACATCCTTCCAGACGGTCATGATGACGATACTGACAACCGCATGTGCGCCATCGGTGAGAAAAGGTACCGCTCCGCTACCCAGCGCACTGAGAATGGAATTGAAGAGCCCGCTGTTGGGCGCATACATCTGGTTCCAGATGAGCGCACTGATCGCTTCCGATGCCGCCAGCGCGCCGATGATCGCGCCACGCGCCCAATTGGTGCCGGGCAGGCGCTTGTCGATCAGGATTGCCAGCGCCAATGCGAGCGGGATGGTGATGACCACCAGCAGTACGATATAGGTCAGCGACACGACCATGGCCTGCTGGAAATGCGGATTTGCCAGCACCGCCGTGAAGTTATCGAAACCGACGAAACCCTTGGGGCGCTTGGTGAAGGGGTTGAAGCCCTGAAAACTGTTATAGACGGCGGCCCCGAGCGGCATGAACTGGAAGATCGCCAGTCCGAGCACGGCTGGAAAGATCATCAACGGACCGAACAGCAGTTCGCCGCGTCGGGTCGGATCCGGATTTCGTGTGCGCAGGGTCAGAGCCATCGTCCCTTGTCCATCTGAGAGGAAAGCCACCGACCGGGCGGGAGCCGGCCGGCGGAAGGGCGTTATTTGTATTTTGCGAGCAGGCCATCGATTTGCTTGGCGGCTTGGTGCATGCGGGCCGCCGGGTCCGCGCCGAGCGCGATGTCCTTCACGGTCGGGTTCATGGCGCTGAAATAATCGAACCAGCCGGCGGACTTCGGTGGGCCGAAGGCATTGTTGGCGCAGGAAACGGCGAGCATGCTGACCTGCTTCGTCGTGTAGTCCGGGTTCTGCGCCACAAGCGATTGACGGACGGGCATGGAGCCCCAGGCGGTGTGGAAGGCAATGCGGTTGTCGTCATTGCAGATGAAGGCGAGGAGGGCCGCCGCTTCGTTCGGATTGGCCGTACCGGAGAAGACGAAGGGCGAATCCGCAACTGTCGTTGTATAGGCGATCTTGCCGCGCGGTGCCGGGCTGCAGCCCCAATCAAATGGAGCACCCTCGATCTTGAACCGATTGGCGAAATTCATTGAGCCGAAGGCGGTTGCCGCAATGCCGCCGCGATACATGTCCGGCTGGATGCCCATCGGGCAATAACCGTTCTTGAAGAAGGTCTGGTAATGGGTGATACCCTGGATCGCTTCCGGCGTGTCGAGATATCCGGTCGCTGTCAGTCCGTCCTCCGAAACGGCGGCGAAGGTCTTGTAGGCGGTCGAGGATTTGTCGGCTTTCGGATCGCCCATGCTGCGAACCCAGATGCTTTCGAGCTGGGTATAGTTCGAACCCGGTCCGCCGCCGCCATGCATGGAGGCTGCGAGAGCATAGGTGTCCTTATTGCCGGAAGCCCGCAGTGACTTGGTGATCTTGTCGAGCGTGTCGAGATATTGCTCGACAGTCCAGCCGGCATTGACGTCGGATACTTCTGGCGGGGGTGCGACGCCTGCCTTTTTGAACAGATCGCGGTTGAAATACATCATCGTAGGGTTGGTTTCCCACGGCAGGCAAAGAAGGTTGCCCTTGATCGTGGCGGATTCGCGCAGCGGCGCATAGATATCCTGGACATAGTCGGCAGACAGAAAGTCCTGCAACGGCAGGGCCAGCTCGCCGGCGGCGTAAGCCGAGACGAAGTCGTTGCGGCCCATCATTATGTCCGGCGCGCTGCCGGAGGCGACGTAGACCTGCACCTTCTGTGGAAGCTCGCCATAAGGAACGCGCTCTTCCTCGATGGTGATGTTGGGATACGCTGCCTTGAAGGCCTCATAAGCCTTGGTGAAGGTCGCGTTGACGGCGGGCGGGAAGTCCTGTCGCATGAAGCGCAGGGTGATTTTCGAGCTCGTCAGTTCCGGCCCTTTGTAGCCGCCGAGATCGACCTTGTATTTGCCCGGGTTCTTACCGGGCGTTGCGGCCAGTGCGCGGCTCGGCAGAAGGCCGGGCAGGGCGAGCGCGGCCACCCCGCTTGCTGCGCCAGCGAGCACGCGGCGACGGCTGAGGGGCAATATCGGTCTGCTGCTGGAATTGTCGTCGTTGCGCGTGGTCATGGCATCCTCGCTTGGAGTAGACTTCAGGGTGAGTTCAGCCTTCGGCGCGAGGTGGCCCGCGCCGTTAAAAGATCTGTGGTGTCTGGTGTCTTGCCCGGCGCCATTTCAGATGGCGCCAGGCCTGTTCAAAGGCGTTTGCCGCTTTCCGCGTCGAAGACGTGGATATGGTCAGGCTCGGCCGAAAGATGAATTGTTTCGCCACGCTGCAGGGAAGGGCGGCCCTTAAGAGCGGCCATGATCCTTTGCCCGCCGACCTGGGCGACGATCTGCGTTTCCGCACCGGTCGGCTCCACGATCGCAACCGTCGCGGCGATGCCTGCCTCCGAAAGCGAGAGATGTTCCGGCCGAAGCCCGACTTGCACGGACGAATTGGCCGCGATCTTGCCGGCATTGCTCGAAAGTCGCAGAACCTGTCCGTCGTTGAAGACGACGCCCGGGCGACTGTCGCCGGCAATCACCTTGCCAGGCAAAAGGTTCATGGCGGGCGAGCCGATGAACGTCGCCACAAACGTGTTGGCCGGGCGATCGTAAAGTTCCAGAGGCGTGCCGATCTGTTCGATGACGCCGCCGCGCATGACGACGATACGATCGGCCATGGTCATGGCCTCGATCTGGTCATGCGTGACATAGATCATCGTGGTCTTCAGATTCTCATGAAGATCCTTGATCTCTCCGCGCATGTGGACACGCAGCTTGGCGTCCAGGTTCGAGAGTGGCTCGTCGAACAGAAAGACCCGTGGATTGCGTACGATCGCGCGCCCCATGGCAACGCGCTGCTGCTGGCCGCCGGATAGCTGGCGCGGATAACGATCCAGTAGGTGGCCGACATCGAGGATGGCGGCAACGCGGTCGATCTGCTTGGCGATCGAAGACTTCGGTTCGCCGCGCATTTCCAAAGTGAAGCTGAGGTTTTCCCGCACGGTCATATGGGGATAAAGCGCATAGTTCTGGAACACCATGGCGATATCGCGGTCCTTGGCGGCAAGGCCATTGACCACCTCGCCGCCGATCAGGATCTCGCCGCCGCTGATCGTTTCCAACCCGGCAATCATGCGAAGCAGGGTCGACTTGCCGCAGCCCGAAGGCCCGACAAGGCTCAGGAATTCACCGTCGCGGATGTCGAAATCGACACCTTTCAATATGGGTTGCCCTGCGTAGTCCTTCAGGACTTGACGCATCTGCACACTAGCCATGTTGCCATTCCCCGGCATTTTTGATTATGCGGGAAGCGTCTCATTCCGCATTTGTGATGTCAATAAATAGGATACAAGTTTTTTAATTATTGCGTACGATTATTGGATTGCACACGCGTGACAGCTTTGCGCGCCGACATGTATCTGAAATTATTTGGATTTTTGCGTGAGCGATAATTGGCCAACATTTCGCATAATGCGAAAATGCATGAGCAAAGCAGAGGAAAGCGCCTCTCTCCACATCGGTTCGAACGGTGAAGTGGTTTTTTGTATACCGCGCTGAGGCTGAAATGACCTGCGCAACCGCTCGATCGCCGGCCTGCGGAGGCGCAGGTCGGCTTTTCGTTTGTTGGTCCCAGCTTAGCCGGCCAAAGCTTTGGCTTCCCGGCGGCGAGCGTGCAGCACGTGCTCGGTATAGCCATTTGGCTGCGCGCGGCCCTGGAATACGAGGTCTTCGGCAGCCTTGTAGGCGGGGCCATCGAAATCAGGTGCCATGGGTCGGTAGCCTTGGGTGCCTTCGTTTTGCTGGTCCACGATCTTTGCCATGCGGCGCATCGTTTCCCGGACTTGCGTTTCGGAAACGAGGCCGTGATGCAGCCAATTGGCGACATGCTGGCTGCTGATGCGAAGCGTTGCGCGGTCTTCCATCAACCGGACGCCATCGAGATCCGGAACTGTCGAGCAGCCGACACCCTGATCGACCCAGCGGACGACGTAGCCGAGCAGGCCTTGGAGGTTGTTGTCGAGTTCCGCCTGGATTTCCTCCGGCGTATAGCTGCGTGTCGCGAGCGGGATGGTCAGCAGGGCGGCGAGGGCGTCCTGCCTCTTGCCCTTCAGGTCATCCTGCACCTGGCGAACATCGACGGCATGGTAATGAAGCGCATGAAGTGTTGCTGCTGTCGGGGTCGGAACCCAGGCGGTGCTGGCTCCAGCGCGCGGCTGGCCGATCTTTTCCTTGAGCAGCCCTGAAAGCAGATCCGGTGCCGCCCACATGCCCTTGCCGATCTGGGCGCGGCCCGGAAGATTGCGGGCAATGCCGATATCGACATTGTTGGCCTCATAGGCCTTGATCCAGGCAGACGACTTCATCTCTGCCTTGCGCACGACGGCGCCGGCTTCGATCGATGTGTGGATTTCGTCGCCGGTGCGATCGAGGAAGCCGGTATTGATGAAGGCGGTGCGGTCGCGGACCTTCGACAGGCAGGCGGCGAGGTTGATCGAGGTGCGACGCTCCTCGTCCATCACGCCGATTTTCATCGTATATTTCGGCAAGCCGAGCAGTTCTTCGATCCGCTTGAACAGCGCATCGGAAAGGCCAACCTCATCCGGGCCATGCATTTTGGGCTTCACGACGTAAACGGAGCCGGTCCTGCTGTTGCGCACGGCGTTTTCGCCACGAATATCCGGAATGGCGCTGGCGACAGTGATCGCTGCATCGAGGATCGCCTCAGGCACAGGCTGGCCGTCGGCATCCAAAACCGCATCGGTGAACATGTGGTGGCCGACATTGCGCACCAGCATGGTGGAGCGCCCGGAAAGCGTTAGCTTGGCGCCGCCCGGCGTGGTGAACGTGCGGTCGTCGGCAAGCTTGCGTGTGAAAGTCTTGCCGGACTTCGTGATGTCGGCGGCAAGGCTGCCATCCATGAGCTGTTGCCAGTTGCGGTAGGCGACGATCTTGTCGGCGGCATCGACGGCGGAAACGGCATCTTCCAGGTCCATGATCGTCGAAAGTGCCGCTTCGATCACCACGTCCGAAATGCCGGCCGCATCAAGCTTGCCGACAGGATTTTCCGGATCGACGACAAGTTCGATATGCAGGCCATTATTGACCAGCAACACGCTCTCAGGCGCATGACGCGGCCCCTTGAAGCCGGCAAGCTGCTGCGGATTCGTCAGGCCTGTCTGCCCGTTCTCCAGGGTCACCAGGAGCTTGCCTTTTTCGATTGCGTAGCCCTTGGCGGCCGCATGGCTACCGTCCGCAAGCGGAGCCACCTCATCAAGCCACGCCTTGGCGCGGGCAACGACACGACCGGCGCGGGCGGGATCGAACGGACCCGACGGCGGTGGTGTGCCATCCAGCGCATCGGTGCCGTAAAAGGCATCATAGAGCGAACCCCAGCGCGCATTGGCGGCATTCAGCACATAACGGGCATTGCTCAGCGGCACGACGAGCTGCGGACCGGCCAGCGTGCCGATCTCGGCATCGACATTCTTGGTCGCGACGGCATATGCATCCCGGGCCGGCTCGGGCACGAGATAGCCGATTTCGCGCAGGAAGGCCTCGTAGTGGGCAGCGTCGTGCGCCTTGCCCTTGCGTTCACGATGATAGGCGTCGATCTTCGCCTGCATCTCGTCGCGAATGGCCAGAAGCTCACGGTGACGCGGGGCGAGGTCGCGGATGATTTCCGCAAGGCCGCCCCAGAAAGCGTCGGCATCCAGCCCCGCAGGTAACAGGACTTCGTTGTCGACGAATGCCTTCAGCGCAAGGTCAACCTTCAGGCCGCTCGCGTTTGCATGTTTCAGACCGCTATCCATGATCTCCTCCATTTCTCTGACTTATGTTGATGACAGCGATTGTATCCATTGACAAGATTTTTGTGATACAATTTATTTCCGTAGTGAAAACATCATTGCATAATCGAGCTGGAGGGAACTGAAATGATTGGCGTCATCAAGAGCGCATTGCCGAATGGCAGGAGTTTGACGGCTCTCGCAGCCCTGGAAGAGGCCGCCCGCAACGGCGCCAGCGGCCTGCTTTTCAATTCCCTTTTCGATATCAGCGCGTCGCTGGATGCCGGTGAATTGAGGGAAGTGCGCGCGGAAGCGGATCGCCGCGGCATGGCGATCTCCTCCATGCTGGGTGTCGTCAATCCGGCGCTGCCGGCACGGGGCGAGGCGATCGCTAAGGCTGGCGGGGGAGACCTTGCGACGGGTGCCAAACGGCTCATCCAGGTCGCGGCGGATATCGGTATTCGCGACATGTTCTTCGTGATCGGCATGATCGAGGATCGCTTTTCCACCGAGGTAAGCTGGACAGATCAGCGGGAAGCCGTTGCCCGGCTGGTGCGTGATTGCGGGCCGCTGCTTCGGGATCAGGGCGCGCGGCTCTTTTTGAAAACTCACGAGGAAATCACCACGACGGAAATCCGGTCTCTCGTCGAGCGTGCCGGACCGGATATTCTCGGTGTCGGTTTCGACCCCGTGAACGTGCCGTGCCGGCTCGAAGACCCGATCGAAGCGGCGCGGCGCGTGGCGCCGTTTGTCGGTCATGTCTATATCGACGACGCGGTGTTGCGGTTCCAGGAAAACGGCTTTCGCCGTTTCCTTGCGCCGCTCGGCGAAGGCATGATCGATTGGCCGGCGCTGCTTCGACTGTTTCCCACGGCGAAACGATGGGTGGAAATGCATTCCGGCCAGTTTGCCATGCCGGCTTTCGATCGGGATTGGCTCGCCCAGCAGCCGGTGATCGAAGTCAGCGAATTCGCCACGCTCATGAAGGCGGCGGCCGATTATGGCAATCGCGATATTCCCTGGGATCAGGCTGCCCCGACGGAGCGCTTGCCGCATGCCATGGACTGGCTTTCCCGCCAGCCGACGGAGAGTGGGCTGGCGCTCTCGCGGGAAGCGTTTGTCGAGGCGTTCGGCGGCTGCGTTCGGCTCGGTACCGAGCTGGCCGGTCGGGCTTACGATATTCTCTCGCGGGGCGGCGCCTATACGGCCAACGATGTCTTCCCGGCTCTGTGGGCGCAATTCGAGCGGCTTACGCGCGACGAGAAGATGCCGATCCTGGAGGCCTATACGCCGCTTGACGCGCGCATCGAAGCAGCATCGATTGTGGCTGATCCGGCGCTTTCGAAAAGCCTTGATGTCATGACACAGGAGCAGAAGTCCAAACTGCTTTCACTACTGCCCGAATACGGCAGGAAGTTCGGATATGGCGCGATTTTCGTGGTGCGGAATTATTCGACTGCCGGCCTTCTGGCCGCGCTTGAGGAGCGGCTTCAGAACGATGCCGAACACGAGATGGCGATCACCTGCGGGGAAGTCGCACGACTGGCGGAAATTCAGGTTGTGGCTGCTATCGCGAGGCTTGGGAGCGCCTGACGAAGGTCAGGCGTAACGGGACAAGATCTCGCTCAGGCCGCGCTTCGCTTTGTTCGTCTGGCCGATATTGGCCTGATCGAAGACCTGCTCAAGGTGATCGACGATCGCCTTTGCGCTGGCTGCCGGGTCGTGTGCTCGAAGCGCATCCAGGATCGCCGCATGTTCATCGATGCTGCAGTCGTGCTCGCGATGGGTGCTGTGCTGCGCAAGGATCAGGGACGTGCGGGAAATCAGTGATTTGAGAAAGCCCGTCAGCACCTCGTTGCCGGCCATCTGTGCCGCAAGAATATGGAACTCGCCGGACGCCAGGATTGCGGCTGTATGATCGCCACGATGGCGGATCTGATGTTCCTTATGGATGTGCCGTTCCAACGCGGCGATCTGCGGTTCGGTCACGACGGTTGCCAGTTTCGAGAAGATTTCCCGTTCGATGGCGGTGCGGGCCTCGAAGACCTGGCGTGCCTCCTCCGGCGTGGTGCTGGCGACGAAGGCGCCGCGATTGGGCTTGAATTCCACCAGCGCCTCGGTATGCAGCCGGTTCAGCGCGGCGCGCACCAGCGTGCGGCTGACGTTGAACAATGGTCCGATCGACTCCTCGCTCAGCTTTGTGCCGGGCAATAGCTCCTGCGCCAGGATCGCCTGAAACAGCGCCTGGTAGATCGTGTCGATCTTCGAACCGGACCTGTCGTCTGCGTCGACAGCCGCGGTTTCCGCTATTTCCTTCGTCGACATTCCAACGGACCGCTTTGCCATGAGTGATATCCAGCAATAACAGGCGGCGGGTCGATTCAGAAGTCGCCATTCCTGGTTGAATTCGCGTTTCCATACATCGAGCCGGGCCTTATCCGCGGTGCTCAAGAACTTTCTGAAGCGCCGGCGAAAGGCCGGAAGGGCTGCCGAGCAGGACTGTTTCTGCCGCTTGTGTAGAGGCATTGCCGCGCGCCATCTCTATTGCCCGACGAAAGGTCAGGCGATGCGGATCGATGATCGGGATGCCAGATGCGGCGATGATAGCCGGCAGGCGCGGCATCAGGCCGGCGCCGCCAAGAACGATCTGGGTCGCGCCGAGCGCCTTTGCTTCGGTCTCCAGGAATTCCGCGACCGCCTCGTCGCTGCCGGTTACGGCATCAATGGACCTAATGCCGGCGATTTTGCCGGAGAGTCGGGATTTCAGCGCCAGTTCCTCCAGCATGTCGCACCACACGGTCCCGCTGGTGGCAAGCAAGGTCGTACCGGCATGTTCGACGGCTGCGGCAAGTCCGGCCTCGGCAAAGCCGAGCACCGGAATGCCGGTCATTTCCGCCAGCGCCTCGCGGCCCGGATCGCCGAAACAGGCGAGCACAATGGCACCCGGCAGTATATCGCGTTCCTCCAGCGCACTTGCGGCGGCATCCAGTACCGCGTGGCTGGCGACCGCGACCGCAGTCCGCGTGGAGATGTAGCTGAAGCCGAAGCGCGCTGTAATTGTTGCGATTTCGGCAGCGCTGCCGAGCTCGTCGCGCGCGACGCCATCGATCATGGCACTGACATTGGCAGACGTATTCGGATTGATGACGAGAATATGAGGCAGGCTACCCATGCTTTCCTCCCGGCGATGGCTCCCCGCCGATCGCAGTGGGCAGTGTTGGCCGCACGCGAGGGCAATTCGGTGCAGGATGACCAATTTCGTATCATCGTATCGTATATGTGTAAAGCTTGTATCCAATTTGGAAATGCATTGGGCGGCGCCGACTATTGCGAACTGCCTATTCGCTGGTTCATTTCAAAGTGTTTCTCTCTTCGGAGAAGCGCAATCGTTGGCCGCAATTGTGGCGCCGGCGGCGGAAGGCGACCAATGGCGCGCAGTCTATAGGACTGAAATATATGCGTAATATCGATCAATCGCATTGTAATGCAAAAACCGCTTTCTTTTGGGATTGACGTGTATTAGATTTTTTCCAAAATCTGATACAAAAAATTGGGAACATGCCGCCAAATGCGGCCAACGAACGGGAGAATGCTCCGATGCTTGAATCGCTATCCGGAATTTCCGCTGTCATGCTGCGCCGTCGCCGGCTGATGGGCGCGGCTTGCGCCGCAGTGCTCGCCCTTGGAATGGGCTTGCCCGCCACAGATACGTTTGCCGCTTCGCGCGACAAAACGATCATCGTCGGCCTCGGTGGGGCGATCAACACGCTCGATCCGCTGCGCGCCGATTACAATCAGACCAATACGATCATCAGCGCGGTCTACGACACGCTCGTCACCTATGACGAGGCGAAGATGGTCGGCAGCCTTGCAACGGAATATGCCTATTCCGCGGACGCCAAATCGATCACCGTCACGCTTCGCGATGGCGTCAAGTTTCACGACGGCAAGTCGCTGACCGCCAAGGATGTGGCCTATACGCTCGACCGCCTGAAGCGCATCGGCACCGGCGTTGCCTCGCTCATCGACGGTTACGACTCGACGACGGTCAAGGACGACACGCATTTCACCATCAATCTGTCCAAGTCGAACACGCTCTTCCTGCCATCGCTGAGCAAGATCTACATCGTCAATTCGGCACTTGTCGAAGCGAACAAGGGTGCGGACGAAGGTCAGGCCTGGCTTCAGGGGCATGATGCAGGCAGCGGCCCCTACGTGCTTGGTGACCAGTCTCAGGCGGTCGTCATCGACCTATTCTCCGGCTACTGGGCGCCGGAAGCCGGCCGGCCGGAATCCATCGTGTTCCGCCGCATTGACGAGAGCGCGACCCGCCGCGACGAACTGCTTGCCGGCAATGTCGACGTTGCCTTCGGGCTGGCGGACCGTGACGCCGCCGGGATGGCGACCAATCCTGCCGTCAAGGTCGTACCGATCAACACAAGCTACCAGGCAGACATCATTTTCAACACAAGCAGCGGCCCGACGGCTGATCCCAAGATCCGCAAGGCGCTGCGTATGGTCTACGATTATGCCGGCGGCCTGCGCGGTATCCGTGGCTCGAACGGCAAGGTCGCCAATGGCCCGCTGCCGGCCCGGCTCGATTGCCGGCCCAACCTGCCGCCGGTGAAGCAGGATCTTGAAGCTGCAAAGGCTTTGCTGAAGGAAGCCGGTGCTTCCAGCGCCAAGCTGAAGATGAGCTTCCAGCCGGTCTTCGAATTGCAGAAACAGGAAGCCACGCTTTTCCAATCCAACCTTCGTGAGATCGGCATCGAGCTGGAGCTGGAGCCGATCGCGTTCCCGAACTACCTCGCCAGCTTGAAGGACAAGAAGACGATCCCGCAGATGATGCTGCTGGAAGACTTCGCGCAGTTCCCGGATGCCGGTGTCATGCTCGTCAAGGGCTACAAGTCCGATGCGATCGGCACCAACCGCGCCGGTTACTCCAATCCCGAAGTCGACAAGCTTTTAGACGAGGCTCTGGCGACCGGCGACGAGAAGAAGCGCTGCGACCTCTATTCCCAGGTCCAGACGATCCTCGACAAGGACTCCGTGATGATCGACATGTACGGCGTCTACAAGCCTGCCGTTTATCGTGTCGGCACCATTGCGGAACTGAAGGCCAGCATGCTGGCGACACCGGCCGAGCCGGCTGATTTCCGGCTGGCGAAAAAATAACGCGGAGAACTGCGATGCCTGCGTTTCGTGCTTACGCCTGGTTTCTCGCCCGACGACTTGGCCTTGCTCTTTTGACATTGTGGGGGCTTGCAACGCTGGTCTTTCTGATGATCAAGCTGTTGCCGGGTGACGAGGCCCAGATGGCAGCCGGGGCGGATGCCTCGGCCGCCCAGATCGAAGCCGTCCGGCAAAGACTTGGTCTCGATGCGCCCGTCATCGTGCAATATATCCGCTTCCTGGGTCGCCTCCTGCACGGCGACCTCGGAACCTCGAACGTGACGCTCCAGCCGGTGCTCGCCGATCTTGAAAAGGTTCTGCCGAGCACGCTGGAACTCGTTTTCTTCGCGATGTTCTTCAATCTTCTGATTGCTATTCCGATCGGTGTCATCGCCGCCTATCGCCGCGGTGGGGTCTTCGATGGCGCGAGCCGTATCGGTGCCGTGGTGCTGGGCGGCATGCCGGCCTTCTGGCTGGCGCTGGTTCTGCAATATGTGCTTGGCAGCTTGTGGCGCGTCGTGCCGATCTCCGGCCAGAACAGTTTCGGCAACGCCGCGCCCGTCATGTCCGGCGCTCCGACCCTGGACGCGCTGCTGGCCGGCAATGCGGCCTCCTTCGTGGACGGGATGTATCATGTCCTTCTGCCGGCGCTGGTGCTGGCTGCGCTGTTCAGCACCCAGATCTTCAGGACGCTGAGGGCGGCACTGCTTGGTGTGCTGCGCAGCGATTTCATCATTGCGGTGCGGGCCAAGGGCGCGACTGCCCGTCATATGCTGGTGCGCCACGCGCTGCCGAACAGCCTGAACCCGGTTCTGACGCTGGCCGGCACCCAGGCCGGCGCGATGATAGGCTCCGCCGTACTCGTCGAGACCGTCTTCGCTCGGAAGGGTATCGGCGCTTACATGTTCAACGGTGTCGCCCAGAAGGACACGTTTGCGGTTCTGGGCTCGGTCATGTTCATCGGCACGGCCGTCTGTCTGGTCAACCTCATCGTCGACATTCTTCAGCTTTTCGTCGATCCGCGCATCCGGTCGGCGCAATTTGGAGGGAGAACGCAATGAGCCAGGTCATCACCGCTCCCGTTGCGGCCGCAAGTCGCAAGAAGTTCAACTTTTCCGCCTTCGAATATTTTGTGCTGACGCTTGTCGTCCTGCTACTGGCGATCGCGATTTTCGGCCCACTGTTTGCGCCGGCGAGTGTCTACAAGTCGGATATCGGCAATTCGCTGATGCCGCCTAACGCCGCGAACTGGCTTGGTACGGACGATCAGGGCCGCGATGTGTTCTGGCGATTGATCGTCGGCGCGCGCACCACGCTTTTGTCATCCTTCCTCGTCGTGACGCTCTATTCGCTGATCGGTGTCGCGCTGGCGACGATCGCTGCGGCCGGCCCGCGCTGGCTGGACGAGGCTTTGATGCGCCTGACCGATATCGGTCTGGCGCTGCCGGGCATGATCGTGGCGCTTGGTTTCGCCGCTGCCATGGGGCCGAGCCTGCAATCTGCGATCATCGCCATGGCGATCACCGGCTGGCCGATCACGGCGCGTCTGCTGCGCGGCATCATGCGGCAGACTATGGAACTGCCCTTCGTCGCCGGTGCGCAGGTGCTCGGCGTGTCGAAATGGCGCCTGATGACAAAGCACATCCTGCCGAATTCGCTCGACGTCCTGGTGGTCAAATGGGCCGGCGACATCGGCACGACCGTTCTGGTTCTGGCGAGCCTTTCCTTCATCGGTGTCGGTGCACAGCCGCCGAGCGCAGAATGGGGCGCGACGATCGCCAGCGCCCGCGGTTATGTCTCGTCCGCCTGGTGGACGGTCGTCGCACCGGGTGCCGCCGTGGCGATCACCTCCATCGCCTTCGGCCTTCTGGGTGATATGATCCAGATCCGCCGCAACCCTTCTCTACGGGAGAATTGAGATGGCAGCGGTTCAGCGTGAGGAGCGCAATATGCCTGAGACTGCGCCCATGAAGACGCTCGTCTCCGTCGAAAAACTGCGCGTCGAGATGCCGCTTGGCCCCAAGGGCGCCGGTGTGCCCATTGTCGACGGTATCGATTTTTCGATCGGCGTCGGGGAGCGGGTAGCGCTGGTCGGTGAGTCCGGTTCCGGCAAATCGGTGACCGCACGAGCGCTGATGCGGCTCGATCGATATGCGCGCGTTTCCGGCCGTATCGATTTCAACGGCACCGATCTGGTCAAACTTTCTGAGCGCGAGATCAGCCGCTATCGTGGCAACGAGATCGCCATGGTCTTCCAGGATCCGATGAGTTATCTCGACCCGCTGATGACGATCGGCGATCAGGTGGCCGAGACGCTGCGCATCCGCGGGGTCGGCAAGGCCGAGGCCCGCAAGCGGGCGCTCTCGGTTCTGGACGAACTCGGGGTCGATAAGGCGGCCGAGCGGCTGAATTCCTACCCGCACGAATTTTCAGGCGGCATGCGCCAGCGCGTCGTGCTGGCCATGGCACTGATCGGCGAGCCGCGCCTGCTGATCGCCGACGAGCCGACCACGGCGCTGGATGTGCGTATTCAGGATCAGGTTCTCGACCTGCTCGACGACGTTTCGGCCCGCCGCGGCCTCGCCGTGCTGTTCATCACCCACGATCTAGGCGTGGTGGCAGGTTTCGCCGAACGTGTGATGGTGATGTATTCCGGCCGGCTGGCAGAAGACGGCGAAGTCGAAAATGTTTTCGCCCGCCCGCTGCATCCTTATACGCAGGGCCTCATCAAGGCCGTGCCGCGTATCGATCAGGATCTGGATAAGCTCTACGCAATTCCGGGTGCGCCGCCGGCGCCGATCGCCCGTCCGGGCGGCTGTGCCTTCCATCCGCGATGCAGCCAGAGTTTCGCGCGCTGTTCCGCCGAGCTGCCGCGTCTCCTGACGGTCGGGCAGGGCGCACGCGTCGCCTGTCATCTGCATGATCGACCCGCAAATGATCGACCAGTGAACGACCGAAAGGAGGGCTGATCCATGTTGCTGACAATCGATCGCATCGACAAATCCTTCCATTCATTCCCCAATCCGCCGACCCAGGTGTTGCACGGCGTGACGTTTACCGTCGATAGCGGTGAGGCTGTCGGTCTCGTGGGCGAATCCGGGTCCGGCAAGTCGACGATTGCCCGCTGCCTGCTGGCATTGACGAAGCCGGAAGCGGGCACGATCACCTATGACGGCATTAACGTCGCGCATGCCAAGGGTGAAGATTTGCGCCGGCTGCGCCGCGAAGTGCAGATGGTTTTCCAGGATCCTTACGGCAGCCTGAACCCGCGCATGACGGTAGAGGAACTGATCGGCGAATGGCTTCTCGTCCACAAGCTCGAACCGACGAACGTTGCCCGGCGCAAGCGTGTCGCCGAGATGATGGAAATGGTCGGCCTCAACCCGAACGATATGCAGCGCTATACGCGTTCCTTCTCCGGCGGCCAGCGGCAACGTATTGCAATTGCTCGCGCCCTGGTGATCCAGCCGCGCGTACTCGTCTGCGATGAACCGGTCGCGGCACTCGATGTCTCGGTACAGGCGCAGGTCATCAACCTGTTGCAGGACATGCAGAAGCGCATGAACCTGGCGATTGTCTTCGTCGCCCACGATCTCGCGGTGGTCCGCCATCTCTGCGAAAAGATCGTCGTGTTGCACAAGGGCGTCGTGGTGGAGCAGGGGCAACGCGACGCGATCTTCGATCATCCGCAGGCGGACTATACCCGCTCGCTGCTCGGTGCAGTCCCCGTGCCGGACCCCGTCGCCGGTAAGGCACGACGCATGCAGCGCCGTCTGGCCGCCGTAAACCGATAAAGACAATATATTCAGGAGGAGTACGCCCATGCGCATCGGTGTCGATGGCCGCAAGATCCCCGAGGCTGTGAAGCGCGGCCCGGTCGAAAGCTTCAACCACGCCCACGAAATGGGCCTGTCCGGGTTGTTCTTTCGCACCGTGCTGGACATGACGCCGACACTGGACATGGGATATCTCAAGGAAATCCGCCAGCGGGCCGACGAACTGGGCATGTATCTCGAAACGGGTCTGGGCAAGGTCAATCCCTATGCGACGCCGGAAGCGCCGGAACTGCGCCAGATCGGCGACGGTGACATCGTGCTCGGCTTTCGCCGCATGATGGAAGCCTGCGCCGCGATTGATTGCCGCGAACTTTGGGTCGCTACCGCCAATTACAAGCCGGCCTATACCGGCCGCTTCGCCTATGACCGGTTCCGCACCGATGTGACATGGTCGGAACAGCTGGATGCAACGGCGCGGTTCCTGAAGAAGCTGGCGCCGATCGCCCGCGACCTCGGCATCCATCTCAATCTCGAAACCCATGAGGAGATCACGTCGTTCGAACTGGTCCGGCTGGTGGAAGAGGTTGGTCCCGATACGACCGGCATCGTCTTCGATACTGCCAACGTGCTGCAGCGCGGCGAACATCCTGTCTGGTCGGCAAAGCGCGTCGCGCCCTATGTGCGCCAGACCCATATCAAGGACGCGCTGATCGCTTTCGACGGTGAGGTGTTGAATTTCCAGATGCGCCCCTGCGGCGAAGGCGTCGTAGACTTCGGCGCGATCCTGCCGATCTTGGCGGCGGCCAAGCCGGACCTCAACCTCTCGATCGAGAATTATGAATCCTTCAGCGACCGGCCGCGCAATCCGCCGCGGATGATCATCGAGATCGCCGATCCGGCGTGGCTTGCCGGGCACCCGGACCTCTCCGTGGAAGAGTATGCCGCCTATATCCGGATGGTCCGCGACTATGCCGGTCGGGTTGAAAGCGGTGAACTGAGAGACTTTGGCGCTCACATCGCCTGGGCTGTCGAAAACTATCACTATGATGAGACTGCCGCTTACATCAAGAAGAGCGCGGCACATGTTCGTGGTATCTGCGAAGCCCAGGGCCTGCCGCTGGAAAATTGAGAACAGGATGCTGCGGTAAATCTTATGTCGCACAACATACGAGGCGGCGACGTCGCCGCGCAGGGTGCCGGTAGTGACCGGCTCTAGAGCTTGAGAGCTACGTTCAAATAGGCAATCAGCCGGTCGAACTCGACCGGTTTTCCAAGAAACGCGAGCGCGCCGCCTTCCATCGCCGCCGAGCGGGTGCGCTCGTCTCGGTAGGAGGTCATGAAGATGATCGGTGGCCGGGAAGGCTCGGCATTGAGCACGGCCTGCAGTTCCAACCCCGTCAGGCCGGGCATTTTGACATCGAGAAGCATGCAATCGATGGATCGGCGATCGGGATAGGCAAGAAAAGCTTCTGCGGAATCGAAGAGCTGGCTTTGGTAGCCGCAGGACTGGATCATGTCGTCCAGCGCCTCGCGAATGGCGTGGTCATCATCAACGATTGCAATTTTGGGAATGGCGGACACGGAACCGGGCCTTATTTCTTTTCTGGAAACGTCTTTTGAGTTTCCTTTATGCGTCCCCCTGCCGGGCGGCGATACCATACATGGGTCTAGGTCGTGTATACATCTGCGCCCTGCTTTGCCGAATGCAGCAATTCCGCCTTGCGCACGAGATCGGCGACCGAACGCACATCCATCTTGCGCATGACATTGCCGCGGTGAAGCTTGACGGTGATTTCCGTGATCCCGAGTTCAAAGGCGATCTGCTTGTTCATCAATCCCTTCACGACCGCGGCCATGACCTCGCGCTCGCGCGGCGTCAGCGTTTCGGCGAGCGCGATCACCGCATCCGTTGCCGCGTTTTCCTGCCGGCTGCGGGCATCCTTCTCCATCGCGGTGGTGACGGCGTCCAAAATGTCCTGCTCGCGGAACGGCTTTGTCAGGAAGTCCACCGCGCCGGCCTTCATTGCCCGCACCGACATCGGGATATCGCCGAAACCGGTCATGAAGACGATCGGCATCCGGCTGCCGAGCCGTCCAAGCTGCGCCTGAAAATCAAGGCCGCTGACGCCTGGTAGCCGGACGTCCAGAAGTATGCAGCCCGGACGGGAAAAATCCGCGCCATCGAGAAAGCTCTGGGCGGATTCGAACGTGGCGACCGCGATTTTCATCGATCCGAAAAGGTCGGAGAGCGCCTCGCGCATCGATTGATCGTCATCGACGACGTAAACGACCGGCTCCGGCGGAGCAGTTTTCGCGCGCTTGGAGGGATTTGCTTCAGCCATTGTCGTCATCCTCCGCCGGAATGATCATATCGAAGACGGCGCCGCCATCGGGATGATTGCGGGCGAGGAGCTCGCCACCGCGCATCTCCATGATGCTGCGGCAGATGGAGAGGCCCATTCCCATGCCGGCGCTTTTGGTGGTGAAGAATGGTGCGAACAGCTTGTCCGCAGCACCTTCCGGAATGCCTGGGCCAAAATCCCGAACGCTGATCCGAACCATGCGGTCGTCCTGCCGCGCCGTTTCGATGACGAGCCGGCGGTTTGGAGAGCCACTTTCCGACATCGCCTGGATGGCGTTGGAGAGAAGGTTCACGAGCACCTGCTGCAGTTCGATCCGCACCGCGACGACGCTCTTCGCGTTCTCGCCGTAAGAGACATCGACGTTCACACCATCACGGCCGAGGTCGTGATCCATCAACGCACGGGTTTCCCTGATGAGCTCCAAAAGATCGACATGTTCCGGCGGCTGCAATTCGTGGGAGAGCATGGAGCGGGTGTTGTGGATGATGTCGCTTGCCCGCTGACTGTCGCGGATCATGCGCTCCGCAGAACGCCGGACGGCGGCAACGTCGGGTGGATCTCGATCGATCCAGCGCAACATCGTCTGCGCGTTGACGACGAGGGCGCCGAGCGGCTGGTTCAGTTCGTGGGCAAGAGATGCCGAAAGCGCGCCAACGGTCGCCGCCCGTGCGGCGCGGGTAAGTTCGGCCTGGGCCTCAAGCAACGCTTTCTGGGTCATTTCCCGTTCGGTAATATCGATCATGCCGACGACGATCCGTTCAAAGTCCGCTGCGTCCTCGGGAAAGCTCATGCTCATCAGGACAAGCTTGGCTTCACCGCTCGCTGTCCGGATAGTGCCCCTGCCTTCATAATGCGGCTCTCCCTTGAAGATCGCGTCCATAAGCTCAAGGAAAGTCGTGTCATTGGGAGCAAGGTAGGGTCGCACTGAATCATCGCCCGGCTTGCCGCCGACCGCGCCGAGCAATTCGCGTGCGGCGTCGTTATAGGCGACGGTGCGGATCAGGCTGACGCAAGTGGTCGTGATGCTCGGACGTTCGGCGGCATAACGCCGGAAATCTTCAACACCCTCGTCGCGCAAACCATGCAGAAATGTACGCACGCGCGAATAATCGCGCTCCCAGAGCGCCACGCGGCTTTGTTCGAAGATGGAACGGTAGCGCCTTTCGCTGTCCTTCAAGGCGGCGTTGGACGCGATCAATGCACTACGCGAGAGATCGTTTCGAAGCAGAAGCGCGCAGGTGATCAGAACTGCGGAAATGGCGACCGCGAAGCGCAGCAGGGCCGGAAGATCGAAGGACGAGCCATGGGCGACGACATAGGAGATAATCGTCAGGGTGGCGCAGATGCCCGTCGAGATCAGCACGCCCTTGCGCGCCAGGATTTCGCCCGAGAGCAGCAGGACGATGACGTAAAGCACCGCGATCGCGCTCTGGATCGATGTGAACGTGTCGATCCAGAAGACGGTCAGCCCCAGGATGACGGCCGCCGAACCAATGATCACGTCATGGCCTGGCCCGGCCGAGTTGGCGGTCGTTACGAAACGCAGGTCGCTCATCCCCATGATCCCGAAATCATATTCCCCGAAAGCCTTGTGGCTTCATTCTCCTGATCTTCGAAGAATAGTCCACATTTGGCCAGCTCGGACCTATACATAGGTTGAGATCGGCAAGATGCATGAGCGTTTACGCTGTAGGCCTAGGAAGCCTTCAACACCCGCACCGGCACGCCTTTGTAGGCCGGTGTTCCTGACCGGTGGTCATAGTCGGCAAGTGCGATGACGCGATTCATTTCCGGATAGTAGCCTGCTACCGAACCGACCGGGATATCGTAGGCGACGGCCGTGAAACCCTTGACCGCCTTTCCGCTGCGAGCATCCCCCTGGACATCGATCCGATCCCCATCGGAAAGGCCGCGGGCGGCCAGATCTTCGTGGTTCATGAAAATTACGTCGCGCCGCCCGAACACCCCGCGATAGCGGTCATCCAAGCCATAGATCGTTGTGTTGTACTGGTCATGGCTGCGGAGCGTCGTCAGAACAAGCACTCCCGGCTCGCTCCGGCGCGGGTCCTCGTCCAGCCCCGGAGCGGTGAGGAAATGCGCCTTGCCTGATGGCGTGTTCCACTTTCGGTCGGATGCCGCGACAGTCAGCCGAAAACCGCCGGGTTTGCGGACCCGCGTGTTGAAGTCGTGGAAATCCGGGAAAACGATCTCGATCTTTTCGCGGATACGATTGTAGTCTTCGATCATTCCGTCCCAGTCGATCCCGTATCTTTCACCCAAGGTCGCCTTGGCGATGCCGGCGATGACGGCCGGTTCGGAGCGGATTTCCTCGCCGGGCGGCTTAAGAAAACCGCGAGAGGCGTGGACCATCGACATGGAATCCTCGACCGTTACGGATTGTGGGCCGAAGCGCTGCATATCCTGGTCGGTTCGGCCAAGGACGGGCAGGATGATTGAGGTTTTTGCCAGCAGTAGATGCGAACGGTTTAGCTTGGTCGCCATATGGACGGCCAGATCGAGCTTGCGCATGCCCTCGAATGTGGCTTCCGGATCGGACATGGCGACTGCAAGATTGCCGCCGAGGCAGACGAGCGCCTTTGACCGGCCCTCGATGATCGCTTCGATGGCCTCGACCGCATTGTGTCCCTTTTCTTCCGGCGGGCGAAAGCCGAAAGCCTTTTCCACGCCGTCGAGGAGCGCTTCATTCGGTATTTCGGTAATGCCGACGGTGCGGTCGCCCTGCACGTTGGAGTGTCCGCGCAATGGACAGATACCGGCTCCCTGGCGGCCGATATTACCGCGCAACATCAGGAAATTGGCAAGTTGCTGCACATTGGCGGTGCCGTTGCTGTGTTGGGTGATGCCCATGCCGTAGCAAAGGATGACGTTCTTTGCCTTGAGGTAAACGTCGGCAGCGCTGTCTATAGCCTCGAAGGTCAGGCCGGAATGGAAATGGATATCGTCCCACGCCGTCGCCTCGACATCTGCTTTCAACTCATCGAAACCGAGCGTATGGGTCTCGATAAAATCTCTGTCGAGCAGACCGTTACCGCCGGCGGCAATATCCGCAGCGTCGCGTTCGAAGATGCGTTTCATCAATCCCTTGAGGGCGGCCAAATCGCCGCCCGTCTTGACCTGGTGATAAGCGGAGGCGATCGGCGTCGAGGAAAGCGTCACCATCTCGACCGGGTCTTGCGGTGCGGCGAATTTTTCAAGCGCGCGCTCCTTCAGCGGGTTGAAAACGACGATCGGCACTCCGCGACGGGATGCCTCGTGCAGCGTCGTCATCATGCGAGGGTGATTGGTGCCCGGGTTGTGGCCGAACGAGAAGATCGCGTCGCAATGGTCGAAATCCTCGAGCGTGACGGTTCCCTTGCCTACGCCGATCGAATGCGGCAAGCCGACGCTGGTCGCCTCGTGGCACATGTTCGAGCAGTCGGGAAAATTGTTTGTGCCGTAAGCGCGCACGAACAGCTGGAACAGGAAGGCGGCCTCGTTCGAGGCCCGGCCGGATGTGTAGAATTCCGCCATATTGGGATCAGGGAGCTTTTGAAGCTCCGCACCAATCTTCGCAAAAGCATCGTCCCAGGAAATCGGCCGGTATCGATCGGTTGCCCCGTCATAGATGAGCGGATGCGTCAGGCGGCCCTGGTCTTCCAAGTCGTGGTCAATCCATTTCCAGAGCTCGGAGACCGTATTGGCCGCGAAGAAATCCGGTCCCGCCCGCTTCGCGGTGGATTCCCAGGTGATCGCCTTGGCGCCGTTTTCGCAGAATTCGAAAGAACTCGTATGCTTGGGGTCGGGCCAGGCGCAGCCGGGACAATCGAAACCTTCCGGTTGATTGGCCTTGAGCAAAGTCGCCGCTCCCTGCGCCACGATCTGCTGGTGCGCCAGCGTCTTCGCGACCGCCTTCAAGGCGCCCCAACCGCCGGCGGGTGCAGTATATTTCTCGATACCCTTCGGTCGCTTCACGTCCATTGCCGGCTCCATGCGCTGTTTCTCACATAACGCTTAGCACCCGGCGGGCGTTGCAGCTTCTATACGAGGGGATAGGTGGGAGGATGCGAAAAAGAAAAGGACCGCTCCGGAGGGCGGCGGGAGCGGTCCTGGTGGATCGGCGGATCCACGGGCTTCGGCGGCCGAGGAGGGGGAAGTCACCGAAGTTCACTGGCGGCGTCTTGGGAGGCGACCGGTCTCTTCTGGAGGTCAATTCCGGGAGACAGCCTGACAGTAGCCCGTGTGACCGACGGCCAAAACTATACATAGGTATTGGAGCACGTGGCCGGTGCGGAAGATCTCGCCGAGCCTCCGTATTCTACACTCAAGTATAGGCTCGTCTAAACCGGCGTTGAATGTTGGCCCACGGCTCGATGGTCTAGGTTTGGCGCAGGTTGGATAACCGTTGGAGCCGAACATGGATCAGAATATATCGACATCCCGGCATGTTGTTTCCCTCAACGCGAGGGAGCCGAGCTTTGCGAGCAGCCTCGGTTCGGTCACTCGACTTGAGAAGCCGCAGTTTCCGCTTCTCTGCCGTCTTTCGATCCGCCGGCTCATCCTTTCCTCAAACGGCATCCGCGAGCCGCATTGGCACGCCAATGCCAACGAACTCGGATATTGCGTAAAGGGCGACGCGCTGGTGACGATCGTCGGCGATCACGGGGTACGCAACACGTTCCTGATCGGCGCCGGAGACATGTTCTTTTTTCCCTCCGGCACGATGCATGGCATCGAAAATGTCGGAGAGACGGAAGCAGAGTTCATTCTCGCTTTCTCGCATGAAGCGCCCGAGGATTTTGGTCTCTCCGACGCCTTCGATGCGATGTCGGAAGAGGTGCTCGCCAATACGCTTGGCGTGAAGCTGGAGCCGCCGATCGAATTCGGCCGCGTGGATGGCGGTCGCCAGATTTTCGCGGCGGGACGTCGCAGCGCGATCGAAACGCAGGCGCGGCACCCCAACCCGTACAAATACCGCATCGAAGATGGCGAAGCTCCGATCGGTTCGGATGTGGGGTCAGCCCGCACGGCGAAGGATCAAACCTGGGCGGTTCTGGAAGACATTGCGATGTTTTCGGTTCGGATCACCGATCAGGGCATGCGCGAGCCGCACTGGCATCCGCGAACCTCGGAAATGGGCTATGTCCTGGCCGGGAACGGGCGCATGACGGTGCTCGATCCGAACGGGGCCAGCGATACATTCTCCGTCACCCCCGGCGATGTCTATTTCATCCCGAAAGCCTATCCGCATCATATCGAAAATACCGGGGCTGGAGCCCTGCATATCCTGATCTTCTTCGATCAGAGCAATCCGGGCGATATCGGTTATCGCTCGGTCGCGTCCTCCTATTCGCGTGACATCATCGCCGCGGAGCTTGGCATTCCCGAATGGGCAATGCCGAAAATCCCGGTCGATATGCGCGATCCGCTGATCATCCGGCGCCTCAACCCCGTCGCCCGGATCGCAACCTCCACCGTCCAATCCTGACATCAACATCTCTCAAAGGAGAAAGCCATGGACCGCATCGCCGTCGAAACCCGCCGTAAGGCCTCACTTGCCACGCCTTCGGACCTTGCCTCCAACGCGACTACCGATATTGCCGGAGCGCTTGCCGCGCTGCTTGCCGATACGTTCGCCCTGTATCTGAAAACCAAGAATTTTCATTGGCATATGAGTGGACCGCACTTTCGCGACTATCATCTGCTTCTCGATGAGCAGGGCGAGCAGATCTTCGCCATGACGGACGCAATTGCCGAGCGCGCCCGCAAGGTCGGCGGCACCACGATCCGCTCAATCGGACACATCGCGCGGCTGCAGCGCCTTTCCGACAATGATGCCGATTTCGTCACGCCGACGGACATGATCGCGGAATTGCGCGACAACAACCAGCGTCTCGTCTCCTTCATGCGCGCAGTTCATGAAACCTGCGCCGAACACAATGACGTCGCCACGACCAGCCTGCTCGAAGTCTGGATCGACGAGGCCGAGCGCCGGGCCTGGTTCCTCTTCGAAATCGGCCGCAATGCCTGATCGGCGCTGGCCCCGAGTTCAGAAAGCTAAATCGATGCAAATCCGTATCGTCGGCGGCTCGCTCGCCGGCCTGTTTGCCGGTGTGCTGCTGCAGCGCGCCGGGCATGATGTTAAGATCTACGAACGATCCGCCCACGGCCTCGCCGGCCGTGGTGCCGGGCTCGTGGCGCAGCAAGACCTCTTCCGTATCCTCCGGTTGCTCGGTTGCGAACACGTCGCTCGCATCGGTGTGGTGGCCGGCGAGCGCATCTATTTCGATCTCGCCGGCAACGTGACGCTGAGGTTTCCGGTGCCGCAGACCCAGGTCTCCTGGGACTTGCTCTTCAAGGCCGCTGCATCAAGGCTTCACCCCGGAACCTATCTTCTCGGCCAGGCCGTTGCCGAGGTCGATGACGGCGGGGACGGTGCGACACTGACATTCGCCGATGGGCGGCAGGAACGAGCCGATCTGGTGATCGGCGCCGATGGCATCGGCTCGGTTGTTCGGCAGGCCGTCAATCCGGACGACAATCTCAACCGGTTTGCCGGTTATGTCGCCTGGCGGGGCCTCATTCCGGAAACCGCCCTGCCGGAAACCGCTTCCGTTTTGCTCGATCGTTTTGCCTTCTACATCACCCATGGAGCGCATGCGCTCGGCTATCTTGTGCCCGGACAGAATGGCGAGACCGCCAAGGGCAGGCGGCGTTATAACTGGGTCTGGTATCGGCCCGTTGAAAATGGTGCGTTGTCCGAGATGTTCACCGATCAAGACGGGAGGACATTTCCTTTTTCTTTGCCGCGTGGTGCACTGTCACCTGATCGCCTGGCCGATTTGCATGACGATGCGCGGGCGATGCTTCCTCCGCAATTCGCAGACGCCGTCGAGGCCGAGGACAAGCCCTCGATCCAGGGGATTTTCGACTATCAGGCGCCGCGCATGACCGGCCGTTCAGTGGCGCTCGTCGGCGACGCAGCCTTTGTCGTGCGACCGCATACCGCCATGGGGCTTTCGAAAGCCGCAGGCGATGTGATGGCGCTTGCCCGCTCTCTCGCGAGCCAACCGAAACTTGGCGCGGCTCTTCATCGATATGAAGAAGAACGCCTCATCGCCGGCCGTTATATCGCCGATTACGGCCTCCGCCTCGGCAATTCCGCCTTATGACCGCCGTCGCGGCAATCACGAAAATGCTATCGCTGCGTTATCCACGCGGATGGAATTCATTAATTTATGGTTTGTAAAAGATTACAACCATAGAGGCGGTTTTATGCGAAATAAGGCGATGAGATTGAAGAAATTCAATCTTTAGATGTTCTTGGCGCCGAGTGAGCAAGCGTTGGATTCCGTCGGCGAACAGGCCCTGCGTCGATGGTTCAGGTGAGGTCGATTGCCATGCTTTCATTTGTCGTCCGGCTCAGAAGCCGCTCTCACATCAGCATGAGAAGCAGGACACGGGCACGGGTCACGACGCATGCCGCGCCTCGTCGCAGCATGAAGCAGGCGCGGCAGCGTGTCGGGATCATCATCGCCGGGTTTGCTGTGCTCTTTGCGGTGATCGGCGGCCGTTTGGCCTGGTATGGTTTCGCCGAACCGGTCACTACCGCATCGATAGGCAACCCGGCGATCATCGCATCACGGCCGGACATTATCGACCGCAACGGCGAGTTGCTGGCGACCGACCTCAATATGACCTCCCTTTACGCCGACCCCCGCAGGATCGTCGATCCGGACGAGGTCGTCGAGAAACTCGCGGCGGTCATCCCGTCTCTCGATTGGCGCGATACGCACCGGAAGCTGCGATCGAAAACAGCTTTTCAATGGTTGAAGCGGCAGCTTACGCCCCGGCAGCAGGCCGATATCCTCGCGCTGGGAATTCCCGGCATCGGCTTTCGCCCGGAAAAACGACGTTTCTATCCGGGGGGCGAAACGGCCTCCCACCTTGTCGGCCATGTCGATGTCGATAACCAAGGCCTGGCCGGCATGGAGCGATATCTCGATCAGCAGGGCCTTGCCGATCTGAGGCAACTTGGGATGACGAGCGGCGCGCCTCTCGAGCCGGTCCGTCTTTCGATCGATCTGCGTGTACAGACCATCGTTCGCGACGTGGCAGCCAAGGCCATGGAGGCCTACCAGGCCGAGGCTGCAGGGGCGACGATCATTGACGTCGAGACCGGTGAGGTTCTTGCGATGGCGTCGGTGCCGGACTACAACCCGAACGAGCCCTCCCGCATGCTGCCGGACGGAAGCATCGACAAGGAATATGAAAAGGGTTGGTTCAACCGAATGAGCAACGCGACCTTCGAAATGGGGTCGACGTTCAAGAGCTTCACGCTCGCGATGGGCCTCGATTCCGGTAAGGTCAATTTGAACACCGTTGTGGATGCATCACGGCCGATCCGCATGGGCGGTTTTACGATCCGGGATTTCAAGGGAAAGAACAGGCCTCTCACCATCCCGGAGGTTTTCCAGTACTCGTCGAACATCGGCACGGCAGCCGTTGCCGACCGTGTCGGGATTGAAGGTCATCGTGAGTTTCTGACGAGGCTCGGCCTGCTTTCCAAGATGGAGACCGAGATGCCCGGCGTCGCGACGCCGACCCAGCCGCGCACCTGGAAGAAGATCAACTCCGTTACCATTTCGTTCGGACATGGCGTTGCGACCACTCCGCTCCAGACTGCCGTCGCGGCGGCATCGCTGATCAATGGTGGAAAGCTTGTGCCGCCGACGTTTCTTCCTCGAGATCAGGAGGCTGCGGACGGTCTGGCAAAATCGGTGCTCAAGCACTCGACAAGTGCTGACATGCGGTATCTGTTCAACTGGAATGGCATCAAAGGGTCCGGCCGTGGCGCGCAAGTGGAAGGTTTCAATGTCGGTGGAAAGACCGGAACCGCCGACAAGGTGATCAACGGGCGTTATGCCAGCGACCTCAACTTCAACGCATTCGTCGCGGCCTTCCCCATGCACAAACCGAAATACATCGTGCTGAGCATCATTGACGCTCCCAAAACCGGCGAGCATGGCGGGCGTACGGCCGCATCGACCGCAGCCCCCATGGTGAAGCAGATTATCTCGCGCTCCGCACCCTTGCTCGGTGTGAAGCCGAGCTTTGGAACCGGTGAAGACCAATATCTGCTGGCCGACTATTGAATGCTCGGATCACGATGAGATCGCGGCGTCGGCCAGCCGCCAGAATTTCCTAGAGCCTCAGCAAACCAAGCCGGATGAGGCTTTCCGCCGAGGCGGTGATAGCCTCTTCCCTGGAACGGGGCGCCCAGCCCAAAAGACGCTCCGCCTTCTCTCCGGTGGCACTCATGTCGTAACCCAGCAATGGCACGACCCCCTTCAGCTGCGGGTTCGTTTCGCCTGCTATGCGCACCTGTTCGTCAGGCCAGACCTGCGTCGAGACCTTCTCGGCGGCCTTCCCGACGCGCTCACGCAACAGTTCAGCGACCTCGATCATCCGCATGCTCTTGCCGACAGTCGCGAGAAACCGCTCTCCATTTGCGGCTGGATCGGTCATGGCGCGAAGATGCAGGTCCGCCACGTCGCGAACATCGACACAGCAGGAGTTGACGTTCATGCATCCCGGCTGCCCTTCCAGCATGTTGGCGATCAGCCTTATGGAATGGGAATAGTCAGCCCCGAGGACCGGTCCATAAACTGCGACAGGATTGACCGAGGTCAGCTCCAGCCCATTGCCTTCCCTTGCGATGAAGTCCCAGGCGGCGCGCTCTGCCAATGTCTTCGATTTCTGATAAGAGGCAACGTTACCGTTGAGATTGCTCCAATCGGATTCGTCAAACGGTCTGCGGTGGTCCGTATCGTGACCGACGCCAATCGCGCCGAAAGCCGATGTCAGCACGACACGCCGGACACCGGCGATACGTGCTGATCGAAGCACCCTGAGGTTGCCGTTGACAGCAGGCTCGATCCAATCCTCTTCACGGGTCTGGTCGCCCGAGGGCGTGGGGGAAGCGCCGTGCATGACATAGGTGCATCCGGCGACAGCTTCCGGCCAACCGAAGTCGTCGCTCAGATTTGCGACGACAAACGAAAGGCGATCGCCGGCATCCGCACCGCCGACCTTCAGGTGATTGCGCACCTCCATTTCGCGCGCCATCGAACGGACCGTCGTGCGCACGCGATAGCCGGCGTTCAACAGTGCCAAAATGCAATATTGTGCGATAAAGCCGGTGCCGCCGGTCACAAGAACAAGGTCGTCTTTCATGTCGTACCTCAAGTCTGTCGGGATTGTCGCGCGTTACATTGCTGCGCATTGATGGCGCCAAGATAGGGTGGCGTTTCCGCACCGTGAATGCTTGAAAGTACGGTTTGCTTGCGCGATAGTTCGAGGATGACGGTTGATCCCTTTTCAGACGTATTGACGCTTACCAACGCCGAGGCTGTCGTGACGGGCGGTTTCACCGCCGGCGGCCCCTGGGCGATCCACTTTCCGGCGCGAGAGAAAATCAAGTTCTTTGCGGTCGTGAAAGGAAGCTGCTGGGTGAGCCTCGAAGGAGGTCCGGAGCCGATTTTCTTCGAAACCGGTGATGTGGGGCTGCTGTCGATTCCACGCAATTTCGTCGTGGCGAGCGAGCCGGGTGTCGCGCCCGTGGGAGCGATGGAACTGTTCACCGGGGCGGGGCGAAATCTGGCGACGATCGGTGATGGCAGCGAGTTTGCCTATATCGGTGGCCACGTTCTGCTCGATCCAATCCGCGGCAAACTGTTTGCAGATATCCTGCCTCCGTGGATCCATAGCCGGGCGGCATCGCCACATGCGCTGGTCTTCCGCTGGCTTCTCGACCGACTGATTGAAGAGCGGGACGCCGGCCAACCGGGCGCCCAGCTCGCATCCGCCCAGCTAACGCAACTGCTGTTTATCCAGATCCTGCGCTCCCACCTCGACACGGCCAGCCTCATGCCCGCCGGCTGGTTGAAGGCGCTCGGCGACCCCCGGATCGCACCGGCACTTCGTTTGATGCATGGCGACCCGGCCCGCGCCTGGCATCTGGAAGAACTCGCCAGATCCTGTGCAATGTCGCGGACATCCTTTGCAGTTCATTTCAGGACGGTGGCGGGCATTGCGCCGCTGACCTACTTGACCGAGTGGCGGATGCACCTCGCGGAACGTGCTCTGCGGGAGGAAAGGACGCCTGTGGCAGTCGTTGCCCAATCGCTCGGATATGCGTCCGATAGTGCCTTCAGCAACGCATTCAAACGTCTCAAGGGCGTCTCACCGACAGCATATCGTCTTGCACTATCCGACGCCGATTTTCATGCCGATGAGACGCCCTGATCAGCGAATTTCGGCCCAATCTGGTCCATTTTTGCGGATTTTAAGCCGTAAGCAACCTACTACCAATGATCTAATCGACTCCCCGCCGCGGAAACGCGATGTTTGGATCAAACGCGGAGGGAGTGATGAAGAACACAGTTTGGACAATCCCGGTGCAGATCGGCGATGAGATTATCTTCAATAGCTTTCAGGGGCATAAGTATTTGCTCCGCCAGTGGTCGAAGACAAATAGTGCCGATTTCGCCATCGCGGAACGCGCTTTGTTGTCGGCTATGGATGGGCGAGGATCCTCTGAGGAAGCGCGGGAAAAGTTTGTAGCTGCGGTCCAGCTGCACTGATTTTTCGCTCTGACGGGCGCTGTCCAGAACTCGTGGCGATGCGGAATTCTGCTCGCTCAAGCTACCGCGCAAAACTCTTTCGGTAGCCCAACGGGGATATGGAGAACTTCCGAAGGAACGCCCGGCGCAGTGCGATCGTGCCGCTGAACCCCGACTGAGATGCGACCTTCTTCATCGGGACGCTTGCGTCTTCCGCAAGGCGCCGTGCGGCTTCCAGGCGAATGGATTCTACATATTGCGCGGGCGTCATCCGGACGTCCTGCTTGAAGAGCCGGGCGAAGCTTCGTTCGCTCATTCCCACGCGGCGGGCCAAAACGGGCACGGACAAATCCGACGTCAGATGGTCGTTGATGAAATCCTGTGCCGCCCGTATCGGCGTCTTCTGGGCGATCTGGGCAAGCAGGTGCGTGCTGAACTGAGACTGTCCGCCGGGACGCTTGAGGAAAACCACAAGCTCTCGGGCGACGGCGAGCGCAATATCCGCTCCGACGTCTTTTTCCACGAGGGCAAGCGCAAGGTCGATCCCCGCCGTCACACCGGCCGATGTCCATACCTTTCCTTCGGAGGTGAAGATCCGGTTCGGCTCCAGTCTTACCGCCGGAAAGCGATGGGCGAATTCCGCCGCCTGCGACCAGTGGGTGGTTGCCCGCAGGCCATCGAGCAATCCCGCCTCCGCCAGCACAAATGCGCCGGAGCAGACCGAGCCGATGCGTGGGGTCTGGATCGAGGCTGATTTCACCCAGCGGAGGATTTCCTCCGGGATAACACGGTTCTGGATTTGCGGATCGCCGGCGATCAGCAGCGTGTCTATGTCGTCGAGCGGCTCGTGCAAGCCGCGATCGGCAATGATCTGCAGGCCGGAGGACCCGCGAACCGCTCCGGCTTTGGTACTGATGATCTCCATTTCATAATAACTGCGTCCCAGCTGGCGGTTCGCCTCGGCAAACACGTCCGAAGGCCCAATAACGTCGAGAAGCTGGGCACCCGGCATCGCCAGGATGGCGACCTTTTTCATGCGGCGTTCTCCAGTCGAAACAGCCGCCCCGTAAGGGCGATCGCTAATGTCTTGAGGAACAATACCGCAATTGCAGCCGCAAGAGCGATAAACATGGCGACTGCAAAGATCTGCAACGGCCAGCTTTGGACGGCCGACGAATAACGGAAGGACGCAAGCGAGAACGCCGCCAACGGAAATCCGATCGCCCACCAGTTGACGCTGAAAGGTATACCGGCGCGAAAAACCTGCGGAGCCAGGAGAAGCAGCAGGAAGAGAGCAAAGTAGAATAGCGAGGAGGCGAACATGTCGACCTCGCCGGTCAGGTTCGTATAGGCCAGAAATCCGACCGCAAAGGGTGCAACGAGGATCAGCAGCGACGGACGCATCGGCAGGGGGATGGCCTCGTGATGGCGCAGCCTGCTGAAAATCAGGACGATCAGGACACTGGCAAGGACCGACCCAACCGCGAATGCCAGCAGATTAATTTCATGCGCCCACGAAAACGGCAAAGTCGATCCGGTCACCGTGATGTCCAGCGTTGCGACCCCCGGGATCAACAGTGCCGGCAAGGTGTCCTTGCCGTCGTGCTGCCGGCCGGTGAACCGCCGCATCACCGTGTAGGCGATCAGAAAGGCAAGCGTGGTCCCGCAGACCCAGACGGCGTCTCCGATCATGGCATTATAGGGCCGCAGGAATGCGGACAGAAGCAGCATGCCGATGGCGATCGTGGCGAAGAAGTTGTTCAGCACCGGATGGGTATATTCCGCCATGATGGCACTCGGGTGGAGCGCAAACTTTACGCCGTAGCTGACCGTGAGGATCAGAAAGACGAACACGCCCACCCGACCGATCATCTCACCGGCAAGTCCGTCAAGAATTTGCAGCATGGCCGCTTCTCGCCACGCCAGGCTCAGCCCGGTAATTCCCATGACGGAGGCGAAGAGATTGATCGGCAGTAGCCGTATCGTATGTCTGCGGCTCTTTGCGGCATGTGGGCCTCTCTTCAAACTGGTTTCGGCCATGTTTTAGCTCCTTGGAATTGAAGCGTAGAGGATTACCCTGCGGGGCCTTCGGCGGATAATGTATATTGGAGCCAGATTCTGCCAAAAGACGACCAAATCCGGCGTTGCGCTCGCCGTTGCGGCATGTTTGGGCGATGTTGATAGCCTGTGCGGAACGTGATGCGAAAAAGGGTTGGGGCACTTGAACGGTTTTGAATTGTCTTATTTCGATGTGCTTGCGCCCGAGCTACCGGTTGTTTTCTGCGGCATCAATCCGAGTGGCCATGCTGCCGCGACCGGCCAGAATTTCGGCTCGCCGACGAACCGTTTCTGGCGGGTTCTGTACCTCGCGGGCTTTACCAGCGTGCCCCTCTCCGGTGCCGCCGATCGGCAGTTGCTTGAATTCGGTTGTGGGATCACGGCCGTCGTCGGCCGCGCCACAAACAGCGCCGGCGATTTGCATATTGAGGAATATGCGGAGGCACGGAAAGGTTTTCACGCCAAGGTGCAACACTTCCGCCCCGGAACGATCGCCTTTCTCGGGAAGGCGGCTTACGAGGCACTCGAAAAGCGGAAAGTGGGCTGGGGACCGCAACAGCTGCCGTTCAGTGGTGCGAAAGTATGGGTATTGCCGAACCCGAGCGGACGTAACCTCAGCTTCAGTCTGGAGGACCTTGTAGCGGCCTACGCGGAGCTCAGGATTTACCTCGAAGAACAGCTTGAAGACTGGGCAAGGATAAACGGGGTGTCATCAAGGCTTATCGCCGCTGACAAACGGGTTGCTGGTGAGGATTGATGCAATCTTTCGTTAGTATTTGCCTCTGTGCTTGCCGAGCGTGACAAATACTTCGGGCAAGGTTCGTCGGCTAATTTAGCAATATCGGGAGTAGCCCGACTCAGAGGAATGCTGAATCCTCGCACGCGATAGGTCTCAACCCTATGGATCAGCGACAATATATCTACGACTGCCGGACACAGAAGGCGCGGCTATTTCTGCAGGGTAGGGGATTGTACGATCTCCAGACCGGCTCCCAGCTCTTCGTCGTCGAAGACGATTGGGCCTATGGCGTGAAGACGGACGAGCCTACGTTCTGGATCGACGGCAGAAATCTGTATTTGTATCGCGGCGGATCGAATCTCGCTTTCGGACCCAGCCTGTATCTGGGTGAGATCGTACGCGAACCGCCGCGTCTCGACCGAAACGACGAGCCGCCGACCATCATGCCTCCAGCTCGAGCGCAAACAGCATTCATGGTTGAAGTCGGACCGGCCTCACGTTTTTCGCAAATCGGATCATCGCTGTTGCGGCAGGCAAAGATGTGGCTGTCGGAAGGTGTGGCGCAGCTGCACTCCCTTGTTCACCGGATTGGGGAGAGAGCGTACGAAAGGCGCCAGGAGCGCCTGTATCGCAGGAGGCCAAAGACGCGCCCGAGATCCAAGATCATCTGGGATGACGCCGACGCTGGGATGGGCTTCGGCAAAGCCAGAGGGCGCAGATAACCGGCCGACTGCGGCCATCTGGAAAAGATCGGCGTCCGACGCTAAGCTGTGGTCTATCGACCTTGGGGAGCGAACAGACGCGGATGACGACCATATCGCTGAAGTCTGCCGTGCCGATCCTCTTCGTCCGTGACGTTACGAAAAGCGCGGCGTTTTTCGAAACGAAGCTGGGTTTCTCGATCGATTTTCTCTATGGCGAGATACCCTTCTATGGCTCCGTATCCCGCGGCGGCGCCTGTCTGCATCTGCGTTATATCCGGGATCCAAATTTTGCCGAGCTCGCGCAGCGCGAGATATCTTTGATCCTGGCAACTATCGAAGTTTCCGATGTCCACGCGCTGTTCGTGGAATTCAAACAGCGGGGCGCGGATATTTCGCAAGCGCCGACGAAACAGCCTTGGGGCGGAACCGACCTTCATGTCCGGGACCTCGACGGAAACATAATTTCCTTCGTAACCTTCGAGGAATTGCTGATCGCAGGCCGCTGAAGCGTGGATGCGCGCGGACGGCCCATGCTGCGGCTGCGCATCTATCCCCAAGGATTTTGTCATTCCTTCATCGCAGGTGTTGACGCATTTTTCGCCTCGTCTACTATATATAGTGTTCGAGGTTCTTCCGATTCGCATCGGAAGCTAAGACGGGAATTTGGTGCGCCAAGCCTATGATGGGCCGGGCAATGCCGAAGCTGCCCCCGCAACTGTAAGCGGCGAGCATTCGATCGATCAGTCCACTGATGCTTCGGCATTGGGAAGGCAGATCGGATGTTACGACCCGCAAGCCAGGAGACCTGCCTCGCAACAAAAACGTCCACGGGCGGGGTGTCCGGAAGGTCGCGTGTTCTATGCGGGATGATCCCGTGTGTTCCGCTTCCCCAGGCAAGCCCCGCATGAGCCGCTTCGGGGTGAAGTCTTATGTTCTTGAGTTCCAGTTTACGTCAGCACGAATGACGGGCGTTTAACGTCCGGCGATCGACTGCGATTGCCTTCATCTCTGTCACCACCCGGCTGGGCATCGGCGGATGTCCGGACGAACCCGCACGCCTGTCATTCATTCGAGGATTACGATGAGCATTACCGTTTACAGCAAGCCAGCCTGCGTCCAGTGCACCGCGACCACCCGCGCGCTTGATCGCCAAGGCATTTCTTATGAGATCGTCGATGTTTCGATCGACGCTGCCGCCTATGAACTGGTCCAGGGCCTCGGTTACCGGCAGGTGCCGGTCGTCATCGCCGGGGAAAAACACTGGGCCGGTTTCCGTCCCGACATGATCAGCACCCTAGCCGCGTGAAGACGTCGCGTGATGGGTGAGATCGTCTATTTCTCCAGCCGGTCGGAAAACACCCATCGCTTCGTCTCCAGGCTCGGTCTTCCGGCAAGGCGCATCCCGATCGGCGCGGGCGAGGGGCTTGATGCGGCTTCGCCATATGTCCTGATCCTGCCGACCTATTGCGGCGAAGGCGGCAAGGGCGCCGTTCCGAAACAGGTGATCCGCTTCCTCAACGATGCGGCCAACCGGAAACACATCCGGGGCGTGATCGCCGCCGGCAACAGCAATTTCGGAGCGACCTTCGGGATCGCCGGCGACATCATCTCGCAGAAATGCGAGGTGCCGTACCTCTATCGGTTCGAGCTAATGGGAACCGAGGAGGATGTCGCGAACGTCAGATATGGATTGGAACGATTTTGGACGCGACAACCTTCGAAACACCGATGAAGACATCGGAGTCGGATCTCGACTACCACGCCCTCAACGCGATGCTGAACCTCTATGACGAGCAGGGTAAAATCCAGCTCGACAAGGACCGGCTGGCCGCGCGGCAATATTTCCTCCAGCACGTCAACCAGAACACCGTCTTTTTCCATAACCTTCGGGAAAAGCTGGATTATCTGGTGACAGAGGGCTATTACGAACAGGAAGTGCTGGACCAGTATTCCTTCAATTTCGTCCGCGACCTGTTCGACTACGCTTACGACAAGAAGTTCCGCTTCCCGACTTTCCTCGGCGCGTTCAAATATTACACCAGCTACACGCTGAAAACGTTCGACGGAAAGCGTTATCTCGAGCGTTACGAGGACCGTATCTGCATGGTCGCGCTCACCCTGGCGCGTGGCAACGAGGCCCTGGCGCGCGATATGGTCGACGAGATCATTTCCGGTCGTTTCCAGCCCGCGACGCCGACCTTCCTGAATGCCGGCAAGAAGCAGCGCGGAGAACTCGTCTCCTGCTTCCTTTTGCGCATGGAAGACAACATGGAGAGCATCGCCCGCGGCATCAATTCCGCTCTGCAGCTATCGAAGCGCGGTGGCGGGGTGGCGTTGTCGCTCACCAACATTCGCGAATCCGGCGCGCCGATCAAGCAGATCGAGAACCAGTCTTCGGGCATTATTCCTGTCATGAAGCTGCTGGAGGATTCGTTCTCCTACGCCAACCAGCTTGGCGCGCGTCAGGGAGCGGGGGCGGTCTATCTCAACGCCCATCACCCCGATATCATGCGGTTCCTCGACACCAAGCGCGAGAATGCCGACGAGAAAATCCGCATCAAGACGCTGTCGCTTGGCGTCGTCGTGTCGGACATCACATTCGAACTCGCCAGGAACAACGAGGACATGTACCTCTTCTCGCCTTACGACGTAGAACGCGTCTATGGCGTGCCGTTCACCGAGATTTCGGTGACGGAAAAGTACCGGGAGATGGTGGCCGACAGCCGCATCAAGAAGAAGAAGATCAAGGCGCGTGACTTCTTCCAGGTGATCGCCGAAATCCAGTTCGAAAGCGGCTACCCCTACATCATGTTCGAAGACACGGTGAACAGGGCCAATCCGATCGCCGGGCGCATCACCATGAGCAATCTCTGCTCGGAAATCCTGCAGGTGAGCGAAGCCAGCGCATATAACGACGACCTTTCCTACAAGACGATGGGCAAGGATATTTCCTGCAACCTCGGCTCGTTGAACATCGCGGCAGCAATGGATTCGGCGGATTTCGGCAAGACGATCGACACCGCGATCCAGGCGCTTACCGCGGTCTCGGACATGAGCCATATTTCCTCGGTACCTTCGATCGAGAAGGGCAACGACGACAGCCACGCGATCGGCCTCGGCCAGATGAACCTGCACGGTTACCTTGCCCGCGAGCGCATCTTCTACGGCTCGGAAGAGGGTGTCGATTTCACCAACATGTATTTCTACACTGTGACCTATCACGCGATCCGCGCCTCGAACCGGCTGGCCGTCGAACGCGGCGCGAGCTTCAAAGGCTTCGAGAATTCGAAATATGCCTCTGGCGAATATTTCGACAAATATACCGAGCAAGAATGGACGCCCGCGACCGCTCGCGTGGCGGAGCTGTTCGACACGGCCGGGATTGCCATCCCGACACAAGAGGATTGGCGAGAGCTGAAACTGGCCGTCATGGAAGGCGGGCTTTATAATCAGAACCTGCAGGCCGTGCCGCCGACCGGCTCGATCTCCTACATCAACCACTCGACATCTTCGATCCACCCGATCGTCTCGAAGGTGGAAATCCGCAAGGAAGGCAAGATCGGCCGCGTCTATTATCCGGCCGCCTTCATGACCAATGACAACCTCGACTACTACGAGGATGCATACGAGATCGGTCCGGAAAAGATCATCGACACCTATGCGGCGGCCACACAGCATGTCGATCAGGGGCTTTCGCTGACGCTGTTCTTCCGCGACACCGCCACGACGCGGGATATCAACCGGGCACAGATCTACGCCTGGAAGAAGGGCATCAAGACCATCTACTATATCCGCCTTCGCCAGATGGCGCTCTCCGGCACCGAGGTGCAGGGATGTGTGTCTTGCACGCTTTGATTTGAGGCTTTGCCGCTTCAGCTGCTTTTGAACATGGAGCCCCCTAATCCGCCTGCCGGCACCTTCTCCCCTTGGGGAGAGGGCAGGGTGGGGACAAGCGCTCCGTACGATTTTGTCGAGGAAAAACATCCCCATGAACATGCACGCAAAACCCGCCTCCCGCATACGCGCCATCAACTGGAACCGCGTCGAGGACGACAAGGATCTTGAAGTCTGGAACCGCCTGACTGGCAATTTCTGGCTGCCTGAAAAAGTGCCGCTGTCGAACGACATCCAATCCTGGGCAACGCTGAAACCCGAAGAGCAGCAGTTGACCATCCGTGTGTTTACCGGCCTGACGTTGCTGGACACGATCCAGAACGGCGTCGGTTCGGTCCGGCTCATGGCGGATGCCTCCACTCCGCATGAAGAGGCTGTGCTTTCCAACATCTCCTTCATGGAGGCGGTGCATGCGCGCTCCTACTCGTCGATCTTCTCGACGCTTTGCCTGACGCCGGATGTCGACGACGCTTATCGCTGGTCGGAGGAGAACGAATTCCTGCAGCGCAAATCCGCGTTGATCATGGAGCAGTATGACAGCGGCGATCCGCTCAAGAAGAAGATCGCTTCCGTCTTCCTGGAGAGCTTCCTGTTTTATTCCGGCTTCTATCTGCCGATGTACTGGTCGAGCCGCGCCAAGCTTACCAATACCGCCGACATGATCCGTCTCATCATTCGCGACGAGGCGGTACATGGTTATTATATCGGCTACAAATTCCAGCGCGCAGCCGAGCGTCTGCCCGAGGCCCGCCGGCAGGAGATGAAGGATTTTGCCTTCGATCTGCTGCTGGAGCTTTACGACAACGAGGCTAGATATACCGAGGATTTGTACGACAGTGTCGGCCTGACCGAGGACGTGAAGAAATTCCTGCACTACAACGCCAACAAGGCACTGATGAATCTCGGCTACGAGGCGCTTTTCCCGGCTGAAGCCTGCAAGGTCAATCCGGCGATCCTTTCGGCGCTCTCCCCGAATGCCGACGAGAACCATGACTTCTTCTCGGGATCGGGTTCGTCCTATGTGATCGGCAAGGCGGTTGCGACCGAAGACGAGGATTGGGACTTCTGACAGCCCATAATCTCCGATGATCACGACGGCGAGGAGCGATCTCCCACTTTCACAACGCGGTGCCGCAACCTATCTAGCAATCGCAGTTCCGATCTCCTCGCCGCACAGGTCCAGACACAACGCATGTTTCATCTCATTTTCGGTATCCCGTGGCTGGTCGTGGTCGGCCGGTTTCTTCTGCCGCTGCCGTGGCTGTTGTCGGTCAAAGTTCTGATCGCCGCCGTCTTGCTGGTCGCATCGCAATATCACTATATCAGCCGCCTATCGTCGGGATCGGTCTTCGCTCCGGAGTTTCCGCGAATTCTGGTGATCGCGTTCAATTTCGCTCTGGCAACAATGTTGCTGCTGGCGGTCTTCCAGATCGCGCTCGATATCGGATCGGCGATGCTCGCCCTTTTCAAATGGCAATTCCCGGTCGTGCCGCCCGCTGTTCGTTACGGCATGGGGATCGTCGCGATCTGCTTGTCGGCCTTCGGCGTCTACCAGGCCATTCGCGTTCCGCCTCTGAGAGAGGTCGAGGTTGCCATTCCCGGGCTGCCGCCAGCTTTCGACGGGTATCGGCTTGTGCAACTCACCGATCTGCACATCAGCCGCCTTTTCACGAGCGATTGGGCCAAGGAGGTGGTCGAACGGACCAACAAGCTCGACGCCGACCTGATCGTGATGACGGGCGACCTGATCGATGGAAGCGTCGAGCATCGCCGTGCCGACGTCCAGCCGATCGGGGAATTGAAAGCTCGGGACGGGGTCTACGCAATTCCCGGCAATCACGAATACTTCTTCGACTACGAAGAGTGGATGCGTGAATACAAGCGCCTCAATCTCTCTACCTTGCTGAACGGGCATGTTTTGATCCGCCGCGGCGAGGCTGCAATCGCCGTTGCTGGCGTGACGGATCGCTCTGCTGCCCGTTTCGGCGCCTTGAAACCGGATGTCCGGGCCGCAATCGCCGGCGTGCCGGAAAAGATGCCCATCATTCTGCTCGATCACCAGCCGATGTTTGCGCCACAGGCTGCGGAAATGGGCGTTGCCCTGCAACTGTCCGGCCACACGCATGGGGGCATGGTGATTGGTCTAGACAGATTGGTGGCGAGGGCAAACAACGGTTTTGTTTCCGGCCTCTACAAGGTGGGCGGCATGCAGCTTTACGTGAATAACGGCACAGGACTTTGGCCGGGTTTTGCGTTGCGCCTCGGCACGCTGCCGGAGTTGACCCGGATCACGCTGCGACGAGCCGATTGATCGATTTTACCCTGCGTTAACGGCTCTTTGGCGACGGCGGAAAGCCGCTGTCGCTACAGGTTTTCCACATAGACCTTATGGCGGAGTTGTCAGTCAGAGGCCTATCCTGTCTCATGACCGTGAGGACTTGGCTTCCTCACCCGACCTCCTGGCCCTTGCTTCCTGTAAAGCAAGGGCTTTTTCATCACGGTGCCGCGCGGGCTGGAATCCGGCTTTCATCCTTGGGGATAGGAGTGGTTGACGCCCCTCAATTCTTGCCGGTATTGCGCAACTCGCGCTCCGCTCGCTCAAGCGCGCTCGCGTTCAGGACTTTCCGCAAAAGTGCTACGGCCACCGCGCGCATGCGCAGATTGTACCAGCCCTCCGGTCCATCGCCGGGGATTTCGTAGACATCCAGCTTCTCATAAAGCTGTTGCAGGCGGTTCTGGACGCTGCGCAGGGACAGCTTCTTGCGCTGCGCGATCGCCTTGTCGGTCAGGCCGAGTGCCACATCGACAAGGATTTCGTATTCCGCATCGCTCAGGCCATGTGCATTGCCCAGGTTCTTTTGCTGGATGCCTCGCACCTCCCGGTCGATCACGCATTGCGATTCCATGAAAACGCTGCGCAGTGCGAGCTTCAACCGCTCGTCGGACGCCGATTTCAGCACATAACCGTAGGTCGCTCCTTCCGGCACGATGCGCGCCACGCCACGCACATAGGCTTCGTCCGAGTAGTTGGACCAGAAGAGGATCTTGGTGTCGGGGCGCTCCCGCCATATCGTGCGGGCGGCTTCGATGCCGTTGCGCTCGCTCATCTGCAGGTCCATGACGACATGTTCGGCGCGTAGCTTGCGGGCCTGAAGCTCGCCGGTCAGCCCGTTCTCCGCTTCGAGAACCGTGTCGCACTCGGGCAGGGCAGCGCGGACCGCCTCGTTGAGGTAGGAGCGGTGAAGCGGGTCGTCTTCGACAATCAGGACTTTCATAAGGAAACCTCCGCCACGCGCTTTGGCTGGAAGGGCAGGGTGACCTTGACCGACGTGCCGAGACCACCGGCATGACTGCCGATTTCGAACCGGGCTGAGATAAGCCGGGACCGCGTCTTCATGTTGTCTATCCCATGGCCGAGCTTGTCTCGCGGGCTGCGGATGCCCTGGCCGTCGTCCTCGACCTCGATCGAAAGCATCCGTTCTCGGTTCGCGAGGCGAACGACAATCGTGTTTGGCTGGCCATGTCTGATGGCATTGTTGACGGCTTCCTGGACGATGCGAAACAGTGCCGTCGCCACCGTCTGGTCGAGATCGACCAGCGCTCCGCCGCTTTCGTCGATCATTTTCCACTCGATCGCGTGCCCGCTTTCGCGCACGGAACGTTCAAGATGGTTCTCGATCGCCTCCGCCACGCCGAAGAGCTGGAGCACGGTTGGCTTGGCCTCCTCGATGATCTGGCGCAGGTCGTGCATGCATTGCTGCAGCGTGCGGCAGAGCGGTTCGAGCGCATCTCCATGCAGGTCCGGCACCGCCGACAGCCGTTCCATCCGGCGTGAAAGCCGTGTCAGGTCGGCCAGGGTCTGGTCGTGCAGATCCATGCCGATCCGCTGCCGTTCCGCTTCCAGTGCCTCGGTCAGTTTCAGCGCCCCAAGCCGCAAGCCCTCTTCCCGCGCACGCGCCTCCGTCTCGACGATCGCCGAGCGCTTGGCCTGGTCGGCTGCCCTCAGCGCGAAGAAATACGGCGCCAGCAGGTCGGCGATCGAGCGGGCGTTCGCGACATCCTCCATCGTGTAGCTGTCGCTCTGGCGGCTGGAGCAACTCAGCGCGCCGATGATGTCGCCCTGGACCTTCAGCGGCACATGCAGGCGGCTTCGGAGCGAAAGTGCGATAATGGGGCTCGAAAAAGCACCTTCGAAGTGAAAGCGCGGATCGGTGCAGGCGTCCGGCGACAGCAGAAAATCGACTTCACCGGTCAGGAGAGTGCGGATCGGGCTGCCGGTCAGCAATGCCGGCGGGTGTTTGCTCCAGGCCGTCTCCAGCCCGCTTTCATAGGCGATGTGATATTTGCCATCCAGCATCTTGATGCAGACGTCGAGGTGGTCATGCGGAATGATATGGCTGATCTCGGCGGCGACCGCCTGAATGATCGAGTTGAAATCGAGCTGGCCGGCAAGCAGCCGGGAAATGCCGAGATAACGATCGAACAGCGAGTTCTGTGCCGGATTGAGCATGGCGGACCTCCTCCAGTCCTCAAACCTATTAGACGCTTCGCCGTAGTTCTTGTCCTGCGGGAACCCGCAAATTTTGCGCGAATACCCGCAAAAGGGTTGCTTGTATGCGCCTATACAACATCTGATTTCTCCTCCATGCTCGCTTTACTGAGCAAACGGGGCTCAGTGCAATCACTATCTTCGGGACTACCGTTGAGGAGCGGTCCGGAGAAGCCCCCGTTCTGAACCTTTGGGAGGAAATCATGATCATCAGAAAGATGCTTGCCGCATCTGTCGCTATCGCTTGCGTTGCCGGGCCGGTTTCCGCTCTGGCTGACACCTCTGGCAAGAAGATCGCTCTTTCGAACAATTATGCCGGTAACTCCTGGCGGCAGGCCATGCTGACCAGCTGGGACAAGATTACGAAGGATGCGGTCTCCAAGAAGATCGTCGCCGCGGCAGATCCGTTCACGACCGCCGAAAACCAGGCGACCGAACAGGCCGCCCAGATCCAGAACATGATCCTGCAGGGCTATGACGCGATCGTCATCAATGCAGCCTCGCCGACGGCTCTCAATGGCGCCATCAAGGAAGCCTGCAATGCCGGCATCACCGTCGTTTCCTTCGACGGCATCGTGACCGAGCCCTGCGCCTGGCGCATCGCCGTCGATTTCAAGGCGATGGGCGAAAGCCAGGTCGAATATCTCGCCAAGAAGATGCCGAAGGGTGGCAACCTGCTCGAAATCCGCGGCCTTGCCGGCGTTTCTGTTGATGACGAAATCCATGCCGGCATTCAGGCGGGCGTTCAAAAGAACTCGCAGTTCAAGATCGTCGGCGCCGTCAACGGCGACTGGGCGCAGGATGTTGCCCAGCGCGCCGTCGCCGGTATCCTGCCGAGCCTACCGGAAATAGCCGCGGTCGTGACCCAGGGCGGTGATGGTTATGGCGCGGCGCAGGCCTTTGCGGCTGCCAACCGTCCAACCCCGACCATCGTCATGGGCAACCGCGAGGACGAACTCGTCTGGTGGAAGCAGCAGAAGGACAAGAACGGCTACGAGACCATGTCCGTCTCGATCGCGCCGGGCGTTTCCACGCTTGCCTTCTGGGTGGCGCAGCAGATCCTCGACGGCAAGCAGGTCAAGAAGGACCTCGTCGTGCCCTTCCTGCGCATCGACCAGGCCAACCTGGAAACCAATCTCGCCGGCACCCAGAAGGGTGGCGTCGCCAACGTCGAGTATTCGTTGGAAGACGCGCAGAAAGTCATCAGCAGCGCCAAGTGAGCTGATCCTCCCCAAGGATGGGCGCGGCGCTGTAATGCGCCGCGTCCCGACAATGTGCCCGGCGCTCGCCGAACCATTTGATGACGTGTTCCCGCATGAATGAAGTAACAGCAAGACCAGAGGTGGTTGCCGCCCGCGGCATCAAGGTGACCTTCGGGGCCGTGAAGGCTCTGGATGGCGCCGACCTCGTCATCCATGCCGGCGAATGTGTCGGGCTGGTTGGCCATAATGGCGCCGGCAAGTCGACGATCGTCAACGTCATCAATGGCGGGCTCACCCCGCATGCCGGCGAATTGGCCTATGGCGGCGATCATGGCCGGACCGGCATCTCGGCCGCCCGCGCCAATGGCATCCGTTGCGTTTTTCAGGAGCTGTCGCTCTGCCCGAACCTCACCGTCAACGAGAACGCCCGCATCATGCATGCGGAACTCAAAGGTTGGAATTGGCGCGCCAAGGCGCTCACCCTGGTCGAACGTCAGCTGCAGGACGTCTTCCCCGGCCACGGCATCGATTGCGACAGCACGATCGACGATCTCTCCATCGCCGAGCGGCAGATGGTCGAGATCGCCGTAAGCTTTGCCGGCCTGCATGAAAAGCCGAAGCTCGTCATCCTCGACGAGCCGACTTCGTCCCTTGATGCGGGGCTTGCCGCTCAGCTTATGGCCTATATCCGTCGGTTCGTCAGCGAGGGCGGTTCGGTTCTGCTCATTTCACATATTTTGGGCGAGATCCTCACCACCTCGGACCGTATTGTCGTGATGAAGGACGGTCGCGTCGTCACCAGCCGCGCTGCCTCGGAGTTCAGCACCCGCACTCTCGTCGAGGCGATGGGCAATGTCGTGCGTGACCAGGAATGGCTGCGTTCGACAGACAAACGCGACGGTGCGCCGATCCTTTCCACGTCGCCGCGTCGCGGTCGCGGCCTCCCGTTCGAAGCGCATCGCGGTGAAATGATTGGTCTCGCCGGTCTCGGCGGGCATGGCCAGACGGAAATGCTTCTCGACCTCTATCTCTCGCGCAACAGCAACTGGTGGCCGAGCGGGGGACGGGAGATCGCCTTCGTCGCGGGCGACCGGAGCCTCAACGGTACCTTTCCGCTGTGGAGCATCCTGAAAAACCTCAGCATTGCGTCGCTTCGCGATCTGTCGTCCAGGTCGATGGTCGATCGCGGGCGTGAGGGTTCGCTGGGGAACGGTTGGAAGAAGCGCATCGAAATCCGGACGCCGGACATGGAAAATCGCATCCTGTCGCTTTCCGGCGGCAACCAGCAGAAGGTTCTTTTTGCGCGTGCGCTGGCAACGACCGCCAGGACGGTGCTGATGGACGATCCGATGCGCGGCGTGGATGTCGGTACCAAGCAGGAAGTCTACGAAATCCTGCGTTCCGAAGCGGCCAACGGCCGGACCTTCATCTGGTATTCAACGGAAATGGATGAAATCCGCCTCTGCGATCGTGTCTATGTCTTCCGCGAAGGTGCAATCGTGGCCGAGCTCGTGGGCAACGACATTACCGAGCACAACGTTCTGGAAGCCTCTTTCAGCGGAGGGGAGGCAGCGTGAAGATATCTTCCAGCACGATCCGACTGATCATTCCGGCCGCGTCGCTGGCGCTGCTGCTTGCTGCGGTCTTCTACATGCAGCCGCGCGCGATGAGCTATACGGGGCTAAATCTGCTCTTCAATCTGGCGGTGCCGATCGCGCTTGCGACAGTGGCGCAGATGCTGATCATGGCGGTCAACGACCTCGATCTGTCCATGGGCACGTTCGTCAGCTTCTGCGCCTGCGTGACGGCGACCTTCCTGCAATCGTCACCGGCAATAGGCGTGCTGATCTTCCTCGGCGCCATTGCGGTCTATGCAGCGATTGGTGTCGTGATCCATATCCGCGAACTGCCTTCGATCGTCGTGACGCTCGGCATGAGCTTTGTCTGGGGTGGATTGGCGGTCTTGATGCTGCCATCGCCCGGCGGTGAGGCACCGGGCTGGGCGCGATGGCTGATGACCTCGCGGCCGCCCTTCGTGCCCATGGCGATCGTCGCAAGCGTCATCATCGCGGTCGTGACCCATTTCCTGATCATGCGCTCGTCAGTCGGCGTATTGATCCGCGGCGTCGGCGGCAATGTCCGCTCGGTCGAGCGGGCGGGGTGGTCCGTCATTCGTGTCCGCGCCGGCACCTATGCACTCGCGGGCTTCTTCGCAGTCCTATCCGGCATTGCGCTGGTCGGCCTGACGACGTCGGCGGATGCCAATATCGCGCTGCGCTATACGCTTCTGTCGATTGCCGGGGTAATCCTCGGCGGCGGCGAGTTCGTCGGCGGCAAGGTCTCGCCGATCGGTGCCGTCATCGGCGCATTGACCCTGACGCTTGCCGGTTCGTTCCTGTCCTTCATGCGGATTTCGCCGGATTGGCAGATCGGTGCGCAAGGCGCGATCCTGATCGTCGTTCTGGCACTCCGGCTGTTCCTCAACCGGCTGGAAAAGCGGGAGAAGAGCCGATGAATTCCGTGCGCGGTTTGTTTTCCAAACCCTGGATCTGGTCTTGCGCGGCCACGGTCATCGTCTGGGTCGTCACGGTACTGTTCACCGGCGGTGCGAGCTCGCTCGGCCTCTCCCAGGCGGCGCTCACCTTCGCGGCGTTCTCGGTTATTGTCGGCATCGGGCAGATGTTCGTGATTACGCTCGGCCCTGGCAATATCGACCTCTCGGTGCCCGCCACGATGACGCTTTCCGGCACGCTGGCATTGAAGCTGATGGACACCCAGGACGGCATGATCGCCGTTGGTCTGCTGATATCGATCCTGCTCGGCTTCGCGATCGGCATCGGCAATTACGTGCTGATCAAGCTTCTGCGCATCCCGCCGATCATCGCCACGCTGTCTATGAGCTTCATCATTCAATCGACCGCGATCTGGACGAACCGTGGTCTTCGTATCAAGCCGCCGGAAGTGTTGGCGAGCTTTACGACATCCAATCTGTTCGGCATTCCGAATATCGCGATCGTGGCTTTGATCCTCTCCGCCGTTGCCTGGGTGGTGCTCGAAAAGACGATCTACGGCCGCTGGATCTCGGCGATCGGACAAAGCACGTTCGCGGCCCGAATGACCGGCATCCCGGTCGATGGGACGCGGCTCGCCACCTATATCCTTTGCGCGGTACTCGCCTCGATCTGCGGTTATCTGCTCGCCAGCTTCTCCGGCGGCGCGGCACTGAACATGGGATCGGAATATCTGCTGATGTCGATTGCCGTCGTGGTGATCGGCGGCACGGCGGTCGCGGGCGGCAACTCCAACATTCCAGGTATCTGGGGTGCCTCGCTCTTCATGTTCCTTGTCGTGTCGATGCTCAATACCTATGGCTTCGGCGCCGGTTTCCGCCTCATCCTGACCGGGCTTATCATCATCGCCGTCATCCTTGTTGCCGGCGGTCGTCGATCCAACCGATGAACAACACAAATCGGACGTTTCCCATGCCGCAAGCTCCATCCATTTACGAAATCCACGACGAACGTTTCCGTCAACTGATCGTCGGCAGCGCAGCGCTTGAGGAGCTTTATTCCGATTGCCGCTGGGCGGAGGGTCCGGTCTGGTTTGCGGACCTCAACTGCCTCATCTGGAGTGATATTCCCAACCAGCGCATGCTGCGCTGGGCACCGGAAGGCGGGGTCTCGGTGTTTCGTTCGCCATCGAACTTCGTCAACGGCAATACGCGCGACCGGCAGGGCAGACTGGTTTCCTGCGAGCACGGCGGCCGTCGCGTAAGCCGTACCGAGATCGACGGCTCGATCACCGTTCTGGCCGATCGCTATCAGGGCAAGCGGCTGAACTCGCCGAATGACGTCGTGGTCCGCTCGGATGGCAGCGTCTGGTTCACCGATCCGACCTACGGCATCAAATCCGACTATGAAGGTTATCGCTCAGAGCCGGAGCAGGCGACGCGCAACGTTTACCGCCTCGATCCGGAGACCGGCGCGCTTGACGCCGTCGTGACCGATTTCGGCCAGCCAAACGGACTAGCCTTCTCGCCCGACGAGACAAAGCTCTATGTGGCGGATTCCGCCTCCAGCCATGATGTGCGAGCACCACGACATATCCGCGTGTTCGACGTCGTAGATAACAAACACCTGACCAACGGCCGCGTCTTCTGCAGCCTCGACAACGGCCTGCCGGACGGCTTTCGAGTCGATATCAACGGCAATGTCTGGACCAGCGCCGGCGACGGCGTGCATTGCTTCTCGCCGGATGGTGCGTTGCTCGGCAAGATCCTCGTGCCGCAGACGGTCGCGAACCTGACCTTCGGCGGTCCGCGCAAGAACCGCCTGTTCATCACCGCGACGAAATCGCTTTATTCCGTTTTCCTGGCGACCAACGGCGTGGCATTGGGCTGACGTTACTCCACCAGCCCGAATATCGGGCCGTATCCGCCGTGCCCGGAGACGTCGTTGCGTTTCATGGCCGGATCGTAGAGCCCGACACCGCGCCCTCCATCCAGAAAGAGCGCATCTGGGCATTTCAACTGATCGCGGAAGAGTGTTGCGAAATCGTAGAAGTTCACATCGTCTTCGCTCACCGCGAAGCGGACTAGGTGACCGTCGCATACGCCGACGCCGCTCCGACGGGTTCGGTCCGTCGAGCCCTGGATGAAGGCGGGATGCAACGTGTTGCGAATGACGAGCATCGGGCCGGATTGCGTCGCAAATTGCGGATTTGGCCTGGATGCAACATAGTCCTCCGTGGTCACGATCTTCGCCGTCGATCCGGCGATGAAAAACACGCCGTTCGGTCTCTTGAAGAAGTTCGGTACCGGTCGGCTTGATGCGGGTGCCTCGTCGGTATTGGCCGGCCGCATCTCTACCCCATCCTCGACATAGAGCCCCACAGGCGTGAAGTCGGGGGAGTACATTCCCGCGTTCAATGCAAATATCAGCGTGTGGCCTTCGCGCGCCACCGCGTCGGCGACGTTCGAAAATGTCTCATGAGGTGCCTTCTCGGCATTCCTCCAGAATAGCCGCAACCCGGGCTTGGCGGTATCGACCGAGCAGACAACGTAATTCGTGCCGCCGAATGTGGTGCGTTCGCACGGGTCGGCCGCCGCTGGGCGCGAGATGAAAACACCTGCGATCAAAATGATCGCGACGACGAACCGACGCATGGGGGAGCTCCGGATTGCGAGTGCTGAATGACGTGCCTCCGACTCTCTCGCTCGAGAGAGGTCAGAAACCGTCATAGGCTATCCGGCAGAGCAGAAACAGATTGTCGTTGGCGAGAAGGGCTTTGGGTGGAAGGGTACAGGCCATCCGCGCGAAGGTAGGGCACTCGCGCCGTGCGTAAAGATGTTGTCTCAGTAGGTCATGGCGTTCACGACCATCACCACCGGCAGGCCGGCAACGACGATCGCAGCCATCCAGGCCGCGGCAAATTTAAAGAGGTAAGCTCTGCGTGCTTTTCTCGTGTCCCACTCGTAGGCCATAGATGAACCTCACTCCCGATTTACCCGGATAGAAGCACCGGGGTTGCGCGGAGTCGAGTGACATGGCTGCAACATTAGAAATATTCGATAGTCTGTTCAAAATCTGTCCACAGGGCTCCCATTATTTCGGTTTGGTCATGGCCGATTGAGATAATGCTCGAAACTGTCTATTTGCCGTGCCGAGTAGTTCGCAAGCGATAAGGCCATGGCAGTATGATCCCAGATTTCCTAGTCACGCATTCCGGCGGTTTTCATGCCGATGAATTGTTGTCCAGCGTCATCCTAACCCGCCTTTTCCCGGATGCGCGGCTGGTTCGCAGCAGAGCACCGGAATGGATCGCGGCTGGACCGGATCGCATTGTCTACGATGTCGGCGGAGCTTACGATGCGGATGCGGGCCGTTTCGATCACCACCAGCGGGGCGCGCCCGTTCGCGAAGATGGCCAGCCCTTCAGCTCGTTCGGGCTGATCTGGAAGCATTTTGGTCGGCAATATCTGGCTGCCCAATCCGTTCCCGATGTTTTCGTCGAAACCGTTCATGCTTCCTTCGATGCGAGCTTCGTCTTGCCGGTCGATCTGGTCGACAATGGCGCGCTCAGCCCAGACAGCGCCGGTCAACTGGCCGGGTTGACCCTGCCGGTCTTGCTGGAAACGCTGAAGCCCACGTTTGACGAAAAGGATCCGGATGCGACCGATCGGGCTTTCCATTCTGCAATGGCGATCGCCCGCAGTTTCGTGGAAGCGCGGATCGGTGGAATTCACGCCAAGCTGCGAGCCGAGGCTCTGGTTTTGCAGGCAATCGAGACTGTCGGAAAAGGCCGGGTTCTCGAGTTGCCGATGGGCATGCCGTTTCGCTCGGCGATCGTCAAGGCGGGCGCCGATCACCTTTTGTTCGTCGTCCATCCCCGCGAGAACGACTGGTGCCTGACCGGAATTCGACGTGCGGAGGAAGGGTTTGAATTGCGTGCGGATCTGCCGGCGACCTGGGCAGGGCTGAGCGGTCGTGATCTCGAGGTTGCAACCGGGGTCGAAGGGGCCGGCTTCTGCCACAATGGCCGCTTTATCGCAGCCGCCAAGACGCGCGAAGCGGCACTCGCCCTGGCGGATCTGGCGGTCGATGACGCGGAGAAAAGGGCGGCCTGAGGACCGGGTCGAGAAATCACCCGATCACAATAAACATATCGCCCGCATTGCGGGCGATATGTCATCAACTTGCAAGAACAGCGATACCGCTCAGAGCGGGTTTACGTTCTCTGCCTTCGACTTGCCGGTCTTGCGATCCTGGCCGATGTCGTAGCTGACCTTCTGGCCATCGCGCAGCTGTCCGCCGTAGGCAACGGCCGAGATGTGCACGAAAACATCCGCGCCACCATTCTCAGGAGTGATGAAACCAAAACCTTTGTCCTGGTTGAAGAATTTTACGGTACCCGTTGCCATTAAATGTCCCAATCGGTTCAAGCACAATCGCCGCGCAGACCTTATCGGCAGCCTGCGAAAAGGGCAACCATGAAGCGGTGCCGGAAATGACGATATAGATTAAATGGAACGCTTTCCTGAAAGCTTGGTGATCTACACTTTGCCGGTGAAGGTATGTTTGGTGTATCGCGATGAAGAAACGTATCGGCATCATTGGTAATGGGCGCATTGGTCGGGCAGTGATCCGCGGGGTCCAGGAAAGCCCCGATTGGTCGGTTGGGGCGGTTTTGACGCGCTCTTCTGCAGGATCGGCGGTCGCATCACCCTTGCTGACAACCGCCGACGAATTCTTTCGCGGCCAATACGATCTTATCATTGAAGCCGTCGGACCCTCCGCGCTTCGCGCATATGGCGCTCGTTGCCTATCTCTCGCAGAGGTTTGGACGGTCAGCGGGAGTGCCCTTGTGGATGACGATCTACGACTGGATTTGGCTGATACGGCCGCGAAATTCGGTCATCGACTGAGGCTGATGTCCGGGGCGATGGCGGGGCTCGACGGTGTGAGCGCGCTCGCCGCCGGGTCATCGATGCGGCTCGCCATCATCAATCAGCGACCGGGGCTTGCGAATGAGGCAAAGACCGTGTTTTCCGGCTCGCTTCGCGAGGCGGCTGCCCTTTATCCGGATGAGGTGAATGCGGCCGTGACTGTGGCTCTTGCCGGTCCTGGCATCGACCGGACAACGATCATTCTTCGAGACCCCGGCAAGGGGGGCGAACATCGCCTGATATTGACCGGCGAAGGCGAATTCGGAACGCTTGGCGTCAATATTCTTGTTCATCCGCTTTCGGCCGGAGGGCTCCACCCGGTGGCAGCCTCCATCCTCGCCGCACTCAGCAACGAAGTGTCTCCGATCCGGATCGGTTAGCTATCCGCCTTGGGATCCAGGGCGTCATGCAGTCCATCACCGAGCAGGTTGAAGCCAAGGACCGTGAGAAAAATCGCGATGCCGGGATAGATCGCCATCCAGGGCGCCAGAGCGAGAGAGGAGCGCGCGGAGTTCAGCATGCTGCCCCAGCTCGCTTCCGGCGGCTGCTGGCCAAGTCCCAGAAAGGCCAGCGCTGCTTCCGCAATGATCGCCGTGGCGATCGCCAGTGTCGACTGCACCAGAAGCGGCGGCAATGCGTTTGCGAAAATGTATTTGGTGAGGATCGTTGAGTTTCGTACGCCCATCGAGCGCGCGGCTTCGATATATTCTTCGACCTTGATGACAAAGGTCTGGCCTCGCGCCAGCCGGGCGAAAACCGGCGCCGTGGAAATGCCGATCGCGATCATCGCATTGGTCAGGCTCGGACCGAGAAAGGCTGCAAGCGCAATGGCCAGGATCAGGAACGGTATGGCGAGGAAGGCGTCGACGATCCGCATCACGACAACATCGACCGCGCCGCCGAGAAAACCGGACAGGATGCCCACCGGCACCCCGATCGCAAAAGCGATCAGAACCGAGACCACGCCCGCATAAAGCGAAGCCCGCGCGCCGTAGATGACGCGGGAGAGGATGTCGCGCCCCAGTTCATCGGTACCGAACCAATAGAGTGCTGAAGGTGCCTTTCGTACCAGGCCCCAGTTCGTCTTGATCGGATCGTAAGGCGCGAGATAGGGGGCGAGGATTGCCAGAAGCACGAACAGGCCGACGATGCAAAGACCGAAGACGGCTGCGCGGTTGCGCCAGAACCGGCGAACCATACGGGCGACTTCGGAGATTTCCGTCGGTGCCTTGGCCTGAATGGTGATGGAGGCGGTCGATGCGCTCACAGCGTTTTGGTCCTCAGCTTGGGATTGGCCAGGAAGTAAAGCACGTCGGCCAACAGGCTCATCATCACGAACGCCGTGCCGGATAGAAGCGTTACCGCCTGCACCGCCTGGTATTCCCGGTTGAAGACTGCATCGACGACCATCTTGCCAATGCCGGGAATGGCGAAGATCTGCTCCGTCAGCACTGCGCCGGCGAGCAGCGTCCCGAATTGCAGCGTCGCGAGCGTGATGATCGGCACCTGTGCGTTGAGGAAGGCATGCTTGAGAATAACGATGCCTTCTTTCAGTCCCTTGGCGCGGGCGGTGCGCACATAGTCCTGGCTCATCACGGTCAGCATGGCGCTGCGCGTATGACGCATCATTGCCGCAGCAAGCGCCGTCCCGAGCACGATTGCCGGCATGGTAATGGATTTGAGGCTCTGCCAAGGGTCATCGAAAGGGCTGACGTAACCGCTCGCCGGCAGCCATCCGAGATTTACAGCAAACAGCAGGATCATCATGATCGCCAGCCAGAAATTCGGAATCGAGATGCCCGAAAGAGCGGCGACTGTCACCGCATGATCCCAGCCGCGGCCACGCCAGACGGCTGCCAGGATACCGGTCGGAATGCCGATCAGCAGCGAAACGAACATGGCGGCGAGCGCCAGATGCAGCGTCACCGGAATCTTGGCCGCAAGCATCGGGCCGATCTCTTCGCGCGTGCGATAGGATACGCCGAAATCACCCTGCAGCGTGTTGGTGATCCAATGCCAATATTGCAGGACAAGCGGATCGTTGAAGCCGTAGCGCTCGCGGATTTCCGCCAGCATGGCCGGCGTCGCCTCGCCGCCGCCGATCACCAGGGCCGGATCGCCCGGCAGAAGTTGCTGGAGACAGAAAACGATAACCGAGATGATCAGGAGCGTCGGTATGGCAACCAGCAAACGCTGGATCAGGAAGCTGATCATCAGCCTCTCCTCTTCGGTGCCGGGAGGACGACCCGGCAGGCCGGGTCGTCAAAAAGCGGAAAGCTCTGCTACTTAGTTCAGCGTCACGCCGTCCAGCCTGGGGAAGCCGTCACCGGTGGTATGGAAGCCCTTCAGGCCGGCCTTGGCGGCAAAGAGTGGCTTCTGATGGTAGAGGTAGAGAACCGGGCGATCTTTTGCGGCGAGCCCGGCCGCTTCCTTGAAGGTTTCCTTGCGCTTTTCCGGATCGGTCGCCGTGCGGGTCGCTTCCAGCAGCTTGTCCATCTCAGCGCTCTTGTAGCGGCTGAGGTTACGGCCGCCGGTCGAGTGCAGGACCGGGAATGCGACGGTATCGAGGTCGTTGGCGAACTGAGGCCCGATCGGCCCCCATGACTCGAACTTGCCTTCGTCGGTCAGCTTGAGCGTCGTTGCGAATTCGACAACGTCCAGCTTGACGGCGAAACCGGCGTCGGAGCCCATGGCCTGGATCATCTCGCCGACACGCACCGATAGCGGCCGGTTCGGAACGAGTATTGTAAACGGCACTGGCTCTTTCAGGCCCGCCTCGGCGATCAATGCCTTGGCCTTGGCCGGATCACGTGCCGGGATCGGGAACTTGGTATTGTAGAAGGGAGAGTCGGGCGCGGCGAACTGGTTGCCGGCCTGATATTGACCCGCAAATGCCACGTCGACGATCGCCTGGCGATCGATCGTGTATTCCAGAGCCTCGCGGATCTTCGGGTTCTGCATCGGGCCGGAATGGTTGAAGTTCAGCACCAGGGTCTGGTTGTTCAGAACCGTGATAGGCAGGACCTGAAGCTTCTTGTCGCCGGTGACCTGGGAGGCGTTGGATGGGTCGAGCTTTTCCATGACATCGAGTTCGCCGGCCTGCAGGTTGGCGAGCCGGATTGCGTCGTCAGGGATGATGCGGAAGATCACGCGGTCGAACGAATATTTGGCGGCGTCGTAGTAGCCCGGGTCCTTGGCCAGCACGATGCGATCCTGCGCAACGCGTTCGACGAACTTGTAGGGGCCGACGCAGACCGGTGCACGACCGAGGTTTTCGCCGAGCGACTTGATGGCAGTCGGCGAGAAGATGATGCCGATGCGCTCGGCGAGCTTGGCAAGCAGCTGCGCGCTCGGAACCTTGGTCTTTATGACGACCTTGTTGGCGCTGGGCGCCTCGACGCTGGCGATCGTCGAAATATCGTCCGCGCGCTGCGAACCCTTGGTCTGGTAGCGTTCCAGGTTGATCTTGACGGCCTCGGCGTCGAACGGCGTTCCATCCTGGAATTTGGCGCCCTCGACGAGATCGAGTGTCAGGGTCAGCCCGTCGGCCGACCAGTTCCAGCTTTTGGCAAGCCCCGGCAGAAGGGTCAGCTTGGTGTCCGTCCATAGCAGCCGGTCGCACATGGTCGTCAGCACCGTGATGCCGGTCTGGGCGCGGTTGGTCATGGAATCCAGCGCATCGGGATCGTCCGCGAGCGCTATGCGAAGGTCGGCGGCATGACTTGCCCCACCAAAGGCCGCGGCAGCCACGGCTGCGATAGCGACCGAACGAAAATGTGATGCGATGCGCTTCATGTCTGAAATCTCCGTTCCCGTTGTTGTTTTGATCTTTGATCAAGTTTTTTATGAGAGTGCCGCAAAGCCTCGAAGTGGTCAATCCCCGTCGCCGCGGCGCTGCGATGTTTCGCCGGCCGGAATAAGGACCAGATTTCCGCGCGGTTCGACGGCCGCGCACCAGCCTGGGATGATCCAAACCGTCGTGTCGTCCTGTTCGACGATGGCGGGGCCATCGATTCGTGCGCCTGCCAGCAAGGCACCGCGTTTGAACAGTGGAGCGTCCAGCCACTGACCCTTGTGAAAGACCTGCCTGCTGCCGGAGGATTCCGTTGAGCCGGAGGCCAGGCGCTCTTCGCCTTCGGTCGTGTTGAGAGCCGCGATGGACAGGCGAACCGTGCTGATCCGGACCGCCGCTTCGCGATCGGCGAAGCTGTAGAGCCTTTCGTGTTCGGCATGGAAAAGGTCGAGAAGTGCTGCGCCATCCAAAGTATCGCGCATTGCTTCAGGTACGAAGATCTCCAGCTCATAAGCCTGATCGGCGAACCGCATGTCGGCCTTGACCCGGAAGGAGAGAGGCGCGTCGGGATCGGCTTCGCCAGCCATCCATTCGCGCGCTTCGGTCATCATCTCGGAGATCGCATCGGCGACCGGATCGAAGCCGTGGCCGTCCGATGTCAAAAAGACGCCGAGCGAGCGGGCATAGTCGCGGCGGATATCGGCTAGGCTGGCGCCGAGCGCACAGAAGGTTCCGGGCGCCAGGGGAATGATGACCTTTTCCAGGCCCGCCTCTTCGGCCAGCATCGTGGCATGGGTCGCGCCGGCACCTCCAAAGGCGACGAGGGCAAACCGGCGATGGTCAAGGCCACGTCGGGCAAGCATTTTGGAAAGCTCGACGGCCATTTTCGCGGTTGCCACTTTGAGTGCAGCCGCGGCCGCCTCTTCCGCCGGGTTTTCTCCACCGATGCCGAGTGACTTGGCGAGCACCCGCAACCCATCGACGGCAGGTTGCTTGGAAAGCGGCATACGGCCGCCAAGGAATGTCGTGGGATCCAGAATACCACTTGCCAGATAGCAGTCGGTGATCGCGATCCGCGTCCCGCCGCGTCCGTAGCAGATTGGGCCGGGGTCGGAGCCGACGCTTTCCGGCCCGATCTTCAAAATGCCCTGGGCATCTATCCAGACCAGCGAACCGCCACCTGCGCCGATGGCCGTTACCGCCACGACCGGCAGAATGATCGGAAATGCACCGACCTGCGCCAGCTGCGTGTATTCCGGCTCGCCGCCGATCACCACGGCCATATCGGTCGATGTGCCGCCCATATCGAGGGTGACCAGATGGTCACGCAGATCCTCCGGCGCCATCTTCACGGCCGCGACTACACCGGCGGCGGGGCCGGAGAGAACGGTATCGATCGGCCGGGAACGGGCGGTCTGCAGGCTGACGGTGCCGCCATTGTTGGTGGTGATGAAGATCGGTGCCATCAGGCCGAGACCACGCATGCGGCTTTCGAGCTTGGCGAAATAGGATTGCATCAGCGGTTGGATATAGGCGTTAAGCGCCGCCAGCAGTCCGCGTTCATATTCCCGCATTTCGGGCCAGATCGCGGCGCTTTCGGTAATCGGCATCTCCGGCAGCCGTCGGCGCAAGCCTTCGGCCACTTCGCGTTCCAGGTCAGGATGCCGGAAGGAGTTGATCAGCATGATTGCCACCGCCTTCAGGTCGGAGGCTGCCAATTGCTCTGCCAGCCGATCGAGCTCGGCCTCATCCGGCCGGTGAACCACCTCGCCATTGGAAAGGCAGCGGGCGTTGACTTCAAACACCAGGTTGCGCGGGATCAGCGGGGTTTCGCGCTTGGCCGTGAAATCGAAGGCGGATGGCATGCGCGAGCGGGCGATTTCCAAGACATCGCGATTGCCGCGAGAGACGACCATACCGAGCCGCGGGCCGTTGCGCTGCAGGATGGAGTTCAGCGCGAGCGTGGTTCCATGCATCACAAGCTCGACATCCGCCGGGGAGATGCCAGCCCGCGCAAGCAGGCCGCCAATGCCGCGCTCGACGGCAAGCGAGGGATCGCTCGGAACGCTCGGTTCCTTGAAGAACACACGCCGTCCGGTGCCGTTTTCGGCCGCCACGAAATCGTTGAAAGTGCCGCCGACATCGATGCCGATCCGCCAGGTTGGGGCTTTCGTCGCCATCGTCATGCTCGCATCTCTCCTGCTTCCAACACCGCGATCAGCTCTGCGAAGTGCTCTCGCAGCAATGTTGCCCTTCCGGCCACGTGCGTCATGTCGATCCCGCCCTCCGCTTTCAGTTCCGGCAGAACGGTCTCGTAGATGCTGCGCTTTTTGCGTGTGCGGATCGAAGCCGGAAAACGGGTCAGGTTCCGATTAAGCCGGCTGACGAGTTCGTCATCGAATATGGTTTCCCAGATACGGCGATTGGGACCGAAGTCGAACGCATCGTGGGCCCGATCCGTCGAAGCGTCTCGCAACTTTTCCGTTGCCGCCAGATCCAGTTCGCCGTTGCGGACCACCACTCCATAATCGCGTTCGGCGAGGCCCTCGGAAACAAAACCGCGCTCCACGTCCCACACCACCTCGTCTATCGGACGGGTGAAGGGATCGCCGAAGCCGCCGCCGCCCGGTGTCATCAAGGTCAGCGTATCGCCGCGTTTCACCTCCAGCATATCGACGCGGTCGAGATCCTTTTCATCGGGCCTGCCGATATTCAGGACTACACGGCACGGGGCTGCCGAGCGGCCACCTGATGCACCCCAGGGCGTGAAGAAGAAACGTTCCAGCCCGCGGGCCAGCACGGCGCAGTCATCCTTGAGGATGCGGATCGTGTAGACGATGCCCGTGCCGCCGCGCCAGCGACCGGGGCCGCCGGAATCAGATCGCAGGGCATATTCCTCGATCATCACGCCGGCTTCATCCTCGGTCCGCTCGATCGGCGAGTTGCGCGTATTGGAAAGGCCGGATTCCCGGCCATCGACACCGTCCGAACCGTCGCGCGCACCGGAACCGCAAACGATCGACTGGATCACCATGGAGCGCCGCAGCCCGGTTGCCGGGTCTGGTTCCGCCAGCACGACCGGCAGTACCGTGCCCCCGCCGGCGACCGGAACCAATGATGGATCAGCCTTGTGAAGCGCGCCGGAGGCAACGTCGATCAGGCGCATGACGGTGGCGTGGCGAACGCCGCACGCGGCCGGATATTCCGGGTTTATAAGTGACCCTTTGGGAGCCCTTGCTGTGACCGCATCGAGCAGCCCGTGGTTCAGCGGAGCGGACGGGTCGTTGCTGGTGATCATGTGCATCAGGCGTAGCGTCAGATAAGGATGGCGCAGCCCTTCGGTCGGGACATTGAACGCCGACATCAGCTGAGGGTCGCTGCCCTCATAGTCGAGGTCGATCGCCCCGTCCTTGACCGCGACCCGGCAGCGGATGCGCACCGGCACATGGCTGACGAAATCGTGGTCGAGGTAATCCCAGAATTCGTAGGTTCCGTTGGGAATACGGCTCAGCACCACTTTCGCCTTTTCGGCGGCATAGGTCGCCAGCATCTTCTGGGAGGCGACCAATGCCTCCTTGCCGTGAGCGCTGATCACGTCCGCAATGCGCTGGCCACCCTTGTCGAGCGCGGCGAGCATCGCCTTGACGTCGCCGAGATTGGTTTCCGGTGAGCGGCAATTGGCAAGGTAGATGCGCAATACGCCCTGGTCGATCTTGCCTTCCTGAACGATCTTGACCGGCGGGATCTGCAGGCCTTCTTGGTAGACGTCCGAAAAGCGGGGGGAAATCGAGCTTGGAACCCCACCGCCGATGTCGGATGTATGTGCGAAGGTCCAGCCGTAGGCGACGATCTCTCCCTCATGAAAATAAGGCTTGATGAACTGCAGGTCCGGCAGATGGGTGGACAATCCGCCGTTCGCATAGGGCAGGTTCGAGAGGATGACGTCTCCGGGATGGAGTGGGCCGATATCCTTGAACGAAGGTTTCAGATCGAGGTCAACGAAGGCTGATACCCCGAGCGCTTCAGGATAAGCGAAGAACTTGCCGTCGACGCCTGCAATCGCCGTCGAGAAGTCGGCGACCTCCTTGATATAAATGGTGCGGGCGGCCCTGACCAAGGTCAGGCCCATCTCCTCGGCAGCCGCTACTGTCTTGTAGCGAAGGATCTCCAACGTCGTACTGTCCGGTATCATCGCGACGGTTCCCCTTCGTCATTGTTCGATGTCGTGGTCTGCGTACGTCGGTAAAGCTGCTTGACATTTGATCAAAGATCAACAACCTTTTTGAAGAAATTGACGCGGCCCGCTCATCGGAGGAGCCAGTTCCATGTCCCAGACAGACCATCTCTTCGAGCTCTATGACCTCAAGGTAGAGGTCGTGCGCAGCGGTGAAGGCAAGATCTATTGCGGCGCCGAGCCCGGCGATTATTTCGAGCTGCGCGGCGAGATGCTGCATCTGCCGCCAGGTCAGGGGTTCTCCATCTATTCGCTCGCGTCGGTACTGCCGCTGCTGGCGGCGAAGCAGCGACCGACCCATCCGAACGACTGGATGACGTCGGATGCGGAAGTCGCCTGCCCGGACCCCAATTGCCCGACGCGGCTGAAAATTACGCGGCTTGCGCGCCGCACGTTCAATCATAGCGACACGACAAAGGTAGCCCTGCCGGGCCAGGAGGATGCATGACCCCCGTTGAAACCACCGAAATCAGGCCGGGATACAAGATCAGCCGGGTTCTCAAAGGCGGATGGCAGCTGGCCGGCGGCCATGCGGCCATCGACCGAGAAAAAGCGATTACCGAGATGGAGGATTACATCCGTTCGGGCATCACGACATTCGATTGCGCCGATATCTATACCGGTGTCGAGCAGATGATCGGCGACTTCCGGCGCGCGACGATCGCCGCCGGAAAGGCCGAGTTGCTGGCCCCGCTGAAGGTTCATACCAAATGCGTGCCTGATCTTCAGAAGCTGAAGACGCTCACCCGCGACCAGTTGCAGGAGACGATCGACCGGTCGCTTGAGCGGCTCGGGCTCGAACAGCTCAATCTCGTTCAGTTCCATTGGTGGGACACCGCGGTGCCGCGTTATGTCGAGATTGCCAGCTGGCTTTCCGAGTTCCAGAAGGAGGGCAAGATCGACCTGCTCGGCACGACGAATTTCAACACCGATTGCATGCGGGAAATGACTGACGCGGGTGTCCGGTTTGCCTCCATGCAGGTGCAATATTCGCTTCTCGACAACCGGCCGGAAAAGACTTTGCTGCCTTTCTGCAAGGCGAACGACATCAAGATTCTTTGCTACGGCACCGTTGCCGGGGGCTTCCTCAGTGACCGCTGGCTCGGCGTAGCGGAACCGAAGGAGCCTTTGGAGAACCGTTCGCTCACCAAATACAAGCTGATCATTGACGATATGGGCGGCTGGGATCTGTTCCAGGCGCTGCTCTCGACGCTGAGACGCATTGCCGACCGTCACGGTGTTCAGGTGGCGGATGTGGCGATGCGCGCAGTGCTCGATTGGCCTCAGGTTTCCGGCATCATTGTCGGCGTCCGGCATGGCGGCCATCTGGAGGCACATGCGCGGCTGTTCGGGCTGAAGCTGACGGATGCCGATCGCGCCGAGATCAGTGCGATCCTTGGCCAGAAGACGGCGCTGGAAGGCGATGTCTATGACTTGGAGCGCGACCAGAAGGGTCGGCACGGCCGGATCATGCACTACAATCTCAACGAGGAAAAACCGGCGGCTTAGGTCCGGGAAATACGTGGTCCAGAAGATACGTGGTCAGGGAGGGCAAGGTCAGTGATCTCGATCAGCACCAGCATCGCCTCGGGAAGCATCGATATCATCGACGCCTCCCAGGCATCCGATATCAAACTGGCCCTGCGCCGGGATCCGAACGGCGTCTTTCTCGGCTGGTTTCACTTCCGGCTGTCCGGCGCCAGGGGCGAGCGTTGCTGCTTCAATCTGGTCAATGCCGGTGACATCCTTGCCTGGCGGCTCGCCAATCGCGAGGATTACGAACACGGCTGGCAGAATACGGGGCCGATGGTGAGCTATGACGGCGCGACATGGTTCCGGATAAAGGGAACGTTCGAAGGCACGACCTTCAGCTTCGAACACACGCCCGAACACGACATCTGCTACTACGCCACCTGGGCGCCATACGGCGCCGAACGGGAACACGCGGCCATCGCGAAGGCACAGACGTCGCCACTTGTGCGTCTGGAGACCCTCGGCCACAGCGTCGAAAGCCGCCCGATCGATATGCTGACCATCGGCGAGCCGGGCGAGGGTAAAAAGAAATGCTGGGTGATCGCCCGGCAGCATCCATCCGAAACGCAGGGCGGATATTTTATCGAAGGCGTGCTGGACCGGCTTCTTGACCGGCACGATCCCGTCTCGCGTGCGTTGCTGAATTCTGCGGTGATTTACGTTGTTCCGAACGTCAATCCGGACGGTTCAGCGAAAGGTTTGACCCGCTCGAATGCCACAGGTGCGAACCTGAACCGGGAATGGGTCAGCCCGTCGCTCGAAACCTCGCCGGAGGTCTTTCACGTTCGCAACAAGATGGAGGAGATCGGCGTTGATTTCTGCATCGATTGCCATGCGGACAAGGAGTTACGCTGCAATTTCATCTGGCCTTCCGAAAACGTGCCAAGCTGGAAGCCTGAGCGACGCGGCATTTTCGAGGTCTTCGAAAATGCATGGGCGCAAGCCTCCCCCGATTACGAACTCGGCCATCCCTATCCCGGCGGCTGCCCTGCCAACGCCGATTTGACCATGGCCTGGAACTGGATCGGCAATCGTTTCCCGCATGCCCTTTCGATCCTGCTGGAGCAGCCGTTCAAGGATGTCACGCGGTTTACTGTGCCGGAAACGGGCTGGGCTCCCGAAAGAGCTTACCGCTTCGGCCGATCGTTCCTTGAAGCCTTGAACGCGACCGCCGGGCGGCTCGGTTGATGCCCGATCCCGGGCGCCTTCTCCCTTTCGGCCTTGGCGCCAGGTGGAATGGCCTCAGCGGCAATGTTCGTGGCTCGATCCTGATGATGGTCAATGCCCTGATCTTTTCGATCATGGTCGCGTTGATCAAGGCCAGTTCGGCGACGGTGCCGGTGGCGCTTGTTATGTTCTTTTCCGTTGCCACACAGTTCTTCTTCATAGGATTGCGCCATTTTCGCACCTTTGCCGGAGAAGTCGTTCGCAGTGAGCGGCGTTCCGCCCATCTACTGCGCGTGTTTCTGCTGGTCGGCAGCATGTATGCGGGGTTCTCCGCGGTCGTCCTTCTGCCTTTGGCGGAAGCCACGGCGATCAGCTTTTCCAAGGCCTTCTTCGTCACCCTCTTTGCCGCCATTCTTCTGAAAGAGGCTGTGGGACCAAGGCGCTGGCTGGCGGTCTGCATCGGTTTTGCCGGCATTCTCATCCTTGCGCGGCCGGGAGGCGGGGACCTTTCCGTCGGCGGTGCACTGCTCGGGGTGATTTCGGCGGCGACGGCTGCCGCCGGCGCTATCTCGACGCGTATTCTGGCGCAACATGACCCGGCTCCTTTGCTGCTCCTCTACCAGACCGCGTTCGGGACTTTGATGCTGACGCCGATTGCGATCTGGAACTGGGTATGGCCCGATCTGCCGACCCTGGGCATCCTGATCCTGACAGGCTTGCTTAGCGTCATCGGCAACACGTCGATGATCATGGCTCTGAAGGTCGGCGAGGCATCGGCTCTGGCGCCTGTCGATTTTACCCGCGCGGTTTTCGCGGTTCTGATCGGGCTTGTTTTTCTCGGCGAGGTGCCAACCGTCACGGCGGTCATCGGAACGCTTGTCGTCATTGCCGGCGCATTGCTTTCTCTCGGCCGCAAACGCGACGTTCCGAAACCGCCCGATATTGCCTGACCAATTTCACGGAGGATTATGATGAGCTTTGACGATCTCCCGCCACAAACCCCGATCAATCCCAATGCGGACCGTTACGCGGAAACCTGCCTGCGGCTTTCTCGCGAGGTCGCTGAGAATTCCCGGTGCGTTCTCGACGTCGCCTATGGTCCGGATTACTGGCAGAAAATCGACATCTATCTGCCGAAGGAGCCCGTCAGCAAGCCACTGCCGGTGCTGATGTTTTTTCACGGCGGCAACTTTACCCACGGCTATAAGGAGTGGTGCGGGTTCATGGCGCCGACGATTACCGCTTTCCCGGCAATCTTCATCTCCGTTTCCTATCGTCTCGCGCCCCATACCTCCTACAAGGACATTATCGGCGATGCTTTCACATCGCTTGCCTATGTCCAAGCGCATATCGGAGAGCATGGCGGCGATCCGGGTCGGATCTTTATCGGAGGGCATTCGGCCGGCGCCCAGACGGTTGCGCATATGGCGCTACGCCACGATGCCCGTCGCGCGGCAGGTATCCCGGACGATGGCATCAAGGGTGTTTTGCCGATCAGCGGAAGTTATTCGAGACGGCTTGCCGATCTTGAGGCCGACGAGAGCCTGCGCGTCGGCGCGGATGTTCCCGACAGCCCCATCGAAACGGCGACAAGGACCTTTGCGCCCTTTTACGTCACCTGGGGCGGCAAGGAGAAGGAGCAGGTCCAGCGGGACGGAATGGCCTTCGTGGAAGCATTGCGTGCCGTCGGCCAACCGGTCGAATATCATGCTTTCGAGGAGGACGATCATTTCAGCATCCATCTCAACACCGCCAACCCGGAGGATATCTGGACGCAGAAGGTGCGACAGTGGATGCTGGCCTGATCTGACGTCAGGCCTCGGCGCCCTTTGCGCCGCTGCGGGCGAGCAGGTCGAAGAAGCGGTTGATATCGTCTTCGATCGCCTTTCGAACGCCCTTGATGTCGCCCTTCTTCAGAGATTCCACGGTGCGGATGTGCAATTCAGCGCCACGACCGTCGCGGGCGTCGAAATTCTCGGCGGCGCGGCGGATGTTCGGCCCGATCTGCAGCCAGAGACCTTCAATGATCGGCGGAAGGACGGTCGAGCCGGAAATCCGATAGAGGCGGAAGTGGAATTCGAGATTGCGTGAGACGCTCGACTCCACATGCAACTGCTCGTCCGCCTCGACTTCGTCATCGACGATCTTCGCAAGCGCCTCGACGTCGGCAGGTGTGGCTCGTTCGGCAGAAAGCTCGGCCGCCAGCCCCTCCAGCGCAAGACGTGTGCGGCGAAGGTCTTCGAGGCGCAAGTCGTCCATCAGTGGAACGCGTGCACTCCGGTTGGGCAGTGCCTCCAGCGCACGTTCGGCAACCAGCTGGCGGATGGATTCCCTGATCGGTTGGGCGCTGGTCCCGAAAACTTCCGCGAGATCGTGGATCTTCAGCGCCTGGCCGGGCTGGAAACGCCCGACCATCAGGAGATGGCGGAGTTGCTGGTGGACGCGCGTCTGCACCGTTTCCCGCATGACGGGTGCAACATCGGAAAGGAGCTCGCTGTTGTCGATATCTGCCACGTTGTTTCCACCCGCTGCCGGCTTGGGCCGGTCTTGCTATCGAAATCATATAATTGATCAAAAAACCATATTGGCTGGTCTTTATACCCCCAGCAATGTGCGCGTAAGCCCGTGATTTGGGTCGATCAACCCGTCCGGCACCGTAAAGTGATGTTTGTCGGGTTCCGCATAGGCAGCTGTTTCGGCGCCCAAACCGGTCCAGATATTCGCCAGAAGATCGTTCTGACGCAGGAATTCGGCCCGCTCGTTTCCTCCGACCCAGCAGAAGAGACGGGTGTTCGGACCAGGCTCCAGAAGGACGGGGCTCTCGACCTGCGCCTCTTCCAGGGTGATCCGAAGCCGCTCGTTCAGCTTGAGCCGCATCAGCGGCCGCAGATCGTGAACGCCGGAGATCGAAACCGTGTTGCCGATGCGCGACCGGACGTTCGATGGCAGAGGTGATGTGGCGGAGACCATTCGCGAGACGAGATGTCCGCCCGCGGAATGACCGGTGAGGTGGATCGGACCATCGAAGCGCTCGGCAAGCGTCGATATGGCCGCCGCGACTTCCTTGACGATGTCGGAAATGTAGACATCCGGGCAGAGTGTATAGGTCGGCATCGCGACCGCGTATCCATGAGCGATCGGCCCTGTCGCGAGATTGGACCAATAGGAATTGTCGAGGCTCTGCCAGTAGCCACCATGGATGAAGACGACGAGGCCTCGCGGTGCCCCTTCCGGCAGGAAAAGGTCGTAGACGTTGCGTGGTCGCTCGCCGTAGCGAAGATTGAGCTCGGCGCGACCGGCCGCCAGCATTTTCTCTCGGTAAGCCTTTGCAGGCTCGACCCACGCATTCGGCCACGCGCTGCCGCCCGCAATGTTGGCGCCGTTTGAGTAAGCGTTATCCCAGTCGGAAATGCGTTGGTAAATCATTGTGTCTCCTAAGACCAAAGCAGCGGCGGATAATATGCCCGCACTCTGTCACAGCACGGTGCGGACGCGCCAGAGTTCGGGGAAAAGTTCGACTTCCAGCATCTTCTTCAAATAGTGCGTGCCGGAGGTTCCGCCGGTGCCGCGCTTGAAGCCGATGACCCGCTCGACCGTCGTCACGTGATTGAAGCGCCAGCGCCGGAAATAGTCCTCGAAATCGACCAACTTTTCGGCCAGTTCGTAGAGATCCCAATATCTGCCCGGCGCGCTGTAGATTTCGCGCCATGCCTCCAGAACCTGCGGGTTTTCGTTTCTCTTCTCGCGCCAGCTGGTTCGTTCGGCATCCTCTCCGATATCGAACCCGCTGCGGGCCAGCAGCAGGAGTGCCTCATCATAAAGGCTCGGGCGCGCCAGGATGGCCTCCAGAGTTTCAATCAGGTCCGGCCGATGCGCGTGCGGACCGAGCATGGCCGGATTGCGGTTACCGGCCAGGAATTCGATGGCGCGGTACTGGTAGGACTGGAAACCCGAAGACTGGCCGAGCGAAGAGCGGAACTCCGTGTATTCGCTCGGGGTCATGGTGCGCAGCACATCCCAGGCATTATTCAACTGCTCGAAAATGCGGGCGACGCGCGACAACATCTTGAAGGCCGGCTGCGGGTTGTCGTTGCGTATTGCCTCGATTGCCGAGCTGATCTCGTGGATCGCCAGCTTCATCCACAGTTCCGATGTCTGGTGCTGGATGATGAATAGCAACTCGTCATGCGCATCGGAGATCGGGTTCTGGGCGTCGAGCACGCGGTCAAGCGACAGATAGTCCGCATAGGACATCTTCTCGCGGAAGGACATTTCAGCGCCGTCTTCGGCGGGGTTGTAGGGTTTCGAGCTCACGTCACCAGCGCCTTCTGCTTGTACTCTTCGGTGTCCCATAGGCGATTGGTCATGATGTCGGCGAGGATATCGACTGCCGCCAGCACTTCCTTCTCGCCGATATAAAGCGGCGTGAAGCCGAAGCGGATAGCGTTCGGAGCACGGAAGTCGCCGATCACGCCGCGAGCGATCAGCGCCTGCATGATCGCGTAACCTTCTTCATGCAGGAAGGAGATCTGGCTGCCGCGCTTGCTCCCATCGCGGGGCGAACCCAGCGTCAGCATCGGGCAGCGCTTCTCGACTTCCGCGATGAAGAGATTGCAGAGCTTGATTGATTGCCGGCGCAAATCCGCCATGTCGACGCCTTCCCAGGCATCCAGTGCCGCATCGAGTGCGGCAAGGCCGATGATCGGCGGCGTGCCGACCCGCATCCGGTCGATGCCGCCGCCGGGGCGATAACCGAGGTCGAAGGCGAAGGGGGCTTCGTGGCCGAGCCAACCGGAGAGTGCCGGACGGACCTTTTCCAGATGACGCGGGGCGACATAGATGAAGGCCGGGGCACCGGGGCCACCATTCAGGTATTTGTAGGTGCAGCCGACCGCGAAATCCGCGTCCGCGCCGGCAAGATCCACCGGCAGGGCGCCGGCACTGTGGGCAAGGTCCCAGACGGTGATGGCGCCGACCGCATGTGCATTCTTCGTCAGCGCTTTCATGTCGTGCAGGCGGCCGGTGCGGTAATCGACTTCGGTCAGCATGACGACGGCGACGGTTTCGTCGATCGCGGCTTCAACCTCTTCCGGTTCGACGATCTTCAACTCATGACCACGACCGAGCGAACCGATCAGGCCCTGGGCAATGTAAAGATCGGAGGGGAAGTTTCCGCTGTCGGAGAGAATGACCTTGCGTTCCGGCACAAGGTCAACGGCAGAGGCAAGCGCCTGATAAACCTTGATCGACAGGGTGTCGCCCATCACCATGGTGCCCTCGGCAGCACCGATCAGCTTGCCGACGCGGTCGCCGATCCTGCGTGGCATCACCATCCAGCCGGCCTTGTTCCAGCCCTTGATCAGCAACTCGCCCCATTCGTCGGTCATCAGCTTGGCGACGCGCTCCTTGGCGGCCAAAGGCAAAGGCCCGAGCGAGTTGCCGTCGAGATAGATCACGCCTTCCGGCAGATGGAAGAGAGTGCGGGTCTGTTCGAAATCCGTCATGGGGCCACCGTATTTGAGTGGAAATACGATGTTAGATTTTTGATCAAAAATCAACATTGTTTTGCAGCGCGGATTGCGATCATGCAGCTAGAGCGAGATTAGCGCCGACCTTGGTCGGCGTATTGCGACCCCTCGCTTCCGTCGAAAGCAGCAAGAGGATATCAAAGCCGAGATATCAGAGGGATTTAGTATTGGGGATTTCGGTCAATTCGATCCAGACGTCCAATATGTTGGTCGTTGGATATGGCTCTTCTTGGCGTCAGCCAAGGCTGGAGCCGCTGCCACCAATCCAGCTCGCCTTCAGTGCCCAAAGCCATGAAACGAGACAGCACAATGCTGGTGCTTGCTTATGATGTAATAGATGGCATTGGCCTGATAGGTATTGGCGCGCTCGCCTTGTAACTCAATCACAACCCGCATCTTCGTTTTCGAAGACTTCGTCATTTCCGAATATGAAAGCGCGCCACTCGCGTGAACGAATACATCGTACTGATTGGGTGCGCCAACGCCTGTTCGATAGAATTCGAGAAGCATGTTGTCCCCCGCCGCCAGGTGATTTGCAAAGGATGCCACAGGGCAGTCGGTCCGTGAATCGACCGCAGGATGTAATTCAAAATAAACTAATATAATACTACTAGTTGCGGCGCGCGAAGCGGCGCCATATCTTCCCGGCAGGACGTTATCGGGCCTTGAATCATCGGTTCCGGAAGACGGTGCAGGGGACGCCGGACGACCTGATCGCCTCGCAGAGTTTCGTCGCCTCTTCCCGCGTTTCGCGTCCGATCCTGGCGGCATAACGGGGCCGATATCCGAAATTTCCACCGCGTTGCCTGACGATCAGCGCTCGTTCAGCATTGAGTGGCGAGGGAAGCCTGCTGATCGCACGAGTGAAGAGGCGGTCGACGACCGGCGGCCGATAATGGGCGGCCAGCTGGACACCCCAGGGAGCCCAGTCGGCAGAACTAGCAAGAACCGGCTCCGTCATCCGGCGTGTTTGTGCCAGCCTCATGCATGCCTCTTGAAAAGGGAGTGTGTCGTCCAGCTCCGGTGCAGCAATCGCCGGCGGGGCGTCGCGCCATGTTTCGATCATGTTGCCTGTGATCGCGAACACATAGTCTCTGGTTTCGATCGGCAATCTCCCTGTTGCCAGAAAACGCGAGAACCCATTTTCTCCGGCATTGTAAGCCGCAGCAGCGAAGCCAAGGTTGCCGAGGCGATCCTTGAGTTCCTTCAGATAGGCCGCCGAAGCATCCAGTGCGTCGATGACGTGGAAACTGTTGCGCAGACCGCGACTGTCTGCCGTGCCGGGCATGAATTGCGCTATGCCCGCCGCACCCTTATGGCTCACCGCCTCCGGCCGGAACAGGCTTTCACGCCAGATCAGGCGGGCGAAGAAGGCTTTTGGCACTTGGTGGGCATCCGCAAAATGCCCGATCGCGCGGCAGAGATCGGCGTTGAAGGTTTCCTTGCGTATGCAGATAGGATGACTGTCGTCCGCCCGTTCATAGAGGCAGCCGGGCCGGTCCTGGCCTGCATCGGCAAAGGCATGGCCAGGAGCCGATAGGGCGGCGATCGTGACCAGTCCGATACCGAGCGATGCCCATGGGAAGGGCCTGCGGATGCTGATCATATGCGCAATCCAGCTGTTCCGTGAGAAAAGCACTCTCCCACATCACGCGAGATTAGCGAAGCCGGCTTCTCGGCTTGTTGCTTCGGATGCCCTCACAATGGTCGTATGGAATCGAGCCGAATGGCCTTCACGGTTGCCGAGCGGCCGGTGCCGGCATTGTAGCCCTCCGTGGTGACCGCCATCGTCAACGAGTTGAGGATCGCCTCCTCCGTCGCTTCGATCACGGCCTCGAACAGGGGCGAGATCGCATCATTGGACAATGTCGGGAAATCGGCGATCGCCTTGCGGCGCTCAGGTGTACGGCGAACCTGTTCGGCTGTCGAGAAAGCCAGCGCGTAATCGCCGGAGCCGTTGGAAAGCGCTGCGCCGGTCCGCGCCAGGCCACCAAAACAGCGTTCTGCAAGCCGCTTCAGATTGCGAGCGCATAACGGTGCGTCCGTCGCCACCACCATGACGATCGATCCGTCCTTGTCGTGCTTTTCGGTTCCGTCCCCTTCGCCATCCGGTCGATAGGGCCTGCCGCCGATCGTCAACGTACCGCCGTAGTTGGATTGAACGAGCACGCCGAGCGTATAGGTCTCGCCGGCCACCTGGACGCTTCGCGAACTGGTGCCGATACCACCCTTCATCCCAAATGCGACGGTGCCGGTACCGGCGCCGACCGCGCCTTCCGCGACCGGGCCTGCTTTTGCAGCCGACAAGGCGGTAAGCATTTCGTCGACGCTGGGGCGCTCGCCGCGAATGTTGTTCAGGCGGGAGTCGTTGGTTTCTCCAACGACCGCGTTGAGCGATACGACGCGCTCGTTTCCGGGCTGTGCCAATGTATATCGATTGATGGCTTCGATGCCCCGACCTACCGCAAGCGTGTTGGTCAGCAGAACCGGGGTTTCGATCTCTCCGAGTTCCGCGATCTGGGTCGAACCGGCAAACTTTCCGAAGCCGTTAAACACGGACAGCGCCGCCGGTACCTTGTCCTGAAACAGATTGCCGGAATGGGGAATGATTGCGGTGGCGCCCGTGCGAATGCGGCTTCCCTCGGAGCACGTGACATGACCGACCTGCACGCCAACGACATCGGTGATCGCGTTCAGCGGCCCTGGCTGGTATCGGCCGATCTGCAGGCCGAGCGCGCGTAGCCGTGAACGGTCTTGTTCTGTCATTTTAGTCACCCCACCACCGGAAGTCGCTTCATCTGCTCGAACGGATTGCTCAATCGCGCCGATCTTTTCCGGAGCTAAGTATCAGGGTTTTGATGATGTCGGCAGTGGGTTTGTCGCGCAGGGGACGAGCGTACCGTGCTGGATCGCGTTATAGCCGAGGGCGATCTGCAGCCGCAAAATCGTCTTGGGCGATCCGTGATCACCCAAGACGGCAGCATTGTCACTGCTGCGGAATGTTGGCGACCTTGACGAGGTCTGCCCAGGCGGCGATTTCCTTTTTCAGAAAGGCCTGGCCCTGTTCCGGCGTGCTGATATAGACCGCACCACCCTGATCCTCGACGAATTTCTTGACGTCCGGTTGCTTCAGGAGCTCGTTGAAGAGGCCGTTCAGCTTGGTGATGATCGGCTTCGGCGTTGCAGCCGGGACCATGGTGGCAAACCAGCCGACCTGGTCCATCGGGAAACCGGATTCGGTCATGGTCGGGACATCAGGGGCGGCCGGCAGGCGCTCGGCCGAGCTGACGGCCAGGACACGGTAACGCTTTTCGCGATATTGGCCGAGCGTGAAGATCGGATCCTGCGAGGCAAAAGCCACCGCACCGCTCATGATGTCGTTCATGGAATCGGCGCTGCTCTTGTAGGCGACTTCCACCGTCTCCAGGCCCGCCATCTTCACATAGGTCGCAGCGAGAACCTTGCCGGACGTATTGTTGATCGCGTAGCTGGCGTTCGAACCTTCCTTCTTCAGGAGTTCGGTCAGCTCCTTCATGTTCTGGATCGGGCTCGACATCGGCACGTTGATCATGAAAGGCTGCTTGTTGATCGTCGAGACGACGGCCAGATCCTTGTCCGCATCGAAGGGCGGGTTCTTGAACATGTGCATGTTGCCGGCAAGCGAGCTGCCGGTGTGGAAGAAGATCGTGTAGCCATCCGGCTTGGCACGGACGACGTACTGGCCGGCAATGTTGCCGCCGGCGCCCGGCTTGTTCTCGACGATGACGGTCGCGCCCGTCAGCTTGGCGAACTGATCGGCGAAATATCGCACCACGATGTCGGCGCCGCTGCCTGCCTGGAAGGCACAGATGAAGCTAACGGTCTGTTTTTTCGGATAGTCGGCGGCTGCGTCCTGCGCCATGGCCGACGAAGCGCCGAAGGCGGCGCCGAGCGCGACGGTTGCCGCGAGCATAGTTCTGCGAGTGATGCCCTGCATCGAATTCCTCCCGTGAATCCTCTTGCCGGCAGGCGGCGTCCTTCGATGCCGCATCCTCAAGCCGACTGCCGGGATTGTATAAGGGAATTTCAGGCAGGCAATAGAAGAATTCACTATCGTTGAATCAAATTCATGGAATTGACGTGTGCCGTGAACGCCCACTCACGTCGTAATCTGCAGCGGCGCGCCCAGTTCGAGGCTGATATCCCGGGCCGCAATGCGGATGCCGGAGGCTATCGGCCCTTCGGGGCTGAGGTCGATCGCCTCGCTGAGCCCGTGCGCGGACACGGCGGCGCAGATACGGTTCTCATTGTCGAATATGGGGGCGGAGACCCCGAAAAAGCCCGTGTGAAGTTGGCCGCTGGTGACGGCAATCTGTTGTGCGCGAACCGCTTCGAGCGTCGTGCTCGTCCATTCGAGAAAGTCCGGTGAAAGGCTGGCTTCGGAAGCTGCGATCGGCCGCCATTCCTTTTCCGGCAGATAGGCCATGAAAATCCGGCCCGTCGCGGTGCGCAGCACTGGCAAAACGTGCCCGACGCGCACGGACGCAGGCACGGGCAGGCGTCCGTCGACACGGTATATGATGGTCGGGCCGCGGTTCGACCAGACGGCAAGGCTGACGGCAATGCCGTAGACTTCCAGGAAATGCACGAGATGGCGGCGGGCGACGTCGACCATATCGAGCTGGTTGATAGCGGCAATGCCGAGGCGGATTGCCGCTGGCCCGAGGCCGTAATGCGCGGTTACCGGGTCTTGCGTCACGAGGCCGAGGCGGGTGAAGCTGACGAGATAGAGGTGCGCCTTGCTGGGGATCATGTCCGCCGCCGCCGCCAGCGCTTTCAGCGGCATCTTGGATGGCGCCTGCGCCAGGACCTGAATAAGGGAGAAGCCGACTTCGACCGATTGAATGCCGCGGCGATCGTCGGTTTCCTTCTTTTTCAAATCACTCATCCATGCGCCTTTGCCGTTGACGATCTCATTATCTTCATCATAGTACAATCAAGTTCAGCTTTTTCAAAGCGCTGACGACGAGGGAGGATAGAATGTTGAGCAACCTTAAAGCCGGCGACAGCAGTTTTGCCTTGCAGACCTTTCTCGATCGCCTCAAGGCGGCCGGTGAACTGGAGGTCGTGGACTCGAAGCTCGATCTTCTCGATGCCGCTCATCGGCTTGATGGTAACGCCAAGGCGGTGCTTTTCAACGACATCTGCAAAGAAGGCATTCCTCTGGTCGGAAATGTTGCCGGCACCCGCGAACGGCTGGCCATGGCCTTCGATACCAGCGTGCCGAACCTGCTCGCCGAAGTGCTGCGCCGGCTTAGCAAGGCGCCATCATTCAGGCAAGTTTCCCGCGAAGAGGCGCCTGTCCAGGAAGTGGTGAAGCTTGGCGATGAAGCTGATTTCACAAGGCTGCCGGTGCATCTGCAGCATGAAATGGATGGCTCGCTCTACATTTCTGCGGCCGTCGACGTCGTCAGGGATTCGCGCACGGGTCTCACTAATGTCGGCATGCGGCGTTTGATGCTGCGCGGGCGGCGTGAAGCGGGCGTCGATCTGGTCGCTCCAAGCGATCTCAAGGCGATCTACGAACATGAGGCGGGGCAGGGCAAGCCGCTGCCGATCGCCTTCGTGGTCGGCTCGCATCCGGTCGACCAGGTGGCCGCGACCATGCGCATTCCGGTTGACGAGGTCGGGCTGATCGCGACCTTGCGCGACGAAGCGCTGCCGCTCGTCAAATGCGTCACCAATGATCTGATGGTGCCGGCGGATGCGGAATATATCCTGGAAGGTTATCTGAGCGCGGAAGGGCACGTGGAGCCGGAAGGCCCGTATGGCGAATTCCTGGGATATTACGGCGGGGTGAAGATGAACCCTGTCTTCCATCTGACCGCCGTCACCCATCGCGCCAAGCCGGTTTTCCAGACGTCGACCATCGCCGGTCGGCAGTTGGCGATCACCGATGCGGCGCAGCTCATAGCGTTGCGCACCGAGGTGACCGTCTGGCGGGCCTTGCAGAACGCCATTCGCGAACCGCTTGGTGTCTATGCCACGACCTCGTCGGGCGGCATGTTCAACGTGCGGATCTCCATGCGTCAGCGCGTGCCGGGCGAGGCACGAAATGCGATCGCCGCAGCCTTCGGCTCGCTCGCCAACGTCAAGCATATCTTCGTTTTCGATCCGGATATCGACATTTTCTCCGATCAGCAGACCGACTGGGCTTTCGCGACGCGCTTCCAGGCGGATCGCGATCTGATCGTCGGTTCGGGTTATCGCGCCCTGCCGCTCGATCCGTCCCTGGCCGGGTCGCATCTTGGCTCAAAGGCGGGTTTCGACTGCACCATGCCGATCGAAGTCGCCCGGTCGATCGAGGGGCGTATCCCGAGCCCGCCGGCGCTGGAAGGTCCGCGGTTTGAATCGTTGGAAGCAGCGCTTCTCGATGGGCCGAAGACTTTCAACGCGCTGATGAGCGCCACCGGCTCGCGTGACGGGCGGGAGATTGTCGAGGCTTTCGACGAATTGCGCGCTGCAGGCCGTCTCGGCCGCAACAAAGACGGTGCGTGGATGCTCATGGGAACGCAGGATACGAAGGCGTCCGGCTAAGGAGAGGCGCGGCTTATGTCGATCGAGCCACCCGTCAGCAGGCGACCGTTCATCGGCCGGCCCATGCCCCGGTTCGAAGACCGGCGGCTGGTGACCGGAAATGGGCGCTATACGGATGATTTCCGTCAGGAAAACGAGTGCCACGCCGTTTTCCTGCGCAGTCCTTATCCTTCGGCGCGGATCATATCGATCGACGTGTCGGGGGCGCTTGAACACCCGGGCGTGCTCGGCGTCTTCACCGGCGCGGATTATGTCGCGGCCGGCGGCAAGCCGATCAACCATCTCGCCGATCCGGCGGATGCCCGCGACCATACGAAGCGAGCCTTCCGGCACAATCCGGACAATATATCCTTCGATATCTTCCAATTGCCGCTGCCGATAAACCGGGTTCGGTACGTTGGAGAGCCGGTCGTCACGGTGGTGGCGGAAAGTGCCGCCACCGCGCAGGACGCCTCCGAACTGGTCGTGGTCGATTACGAGGAGCTTCCTTTCGTTATCGATGCTCGGGATGCGCTGAAGCCGGGTGCCTTTCTTCTGGAGCCGGAGATCGCTGGCAACCTCGCGGTCAGGGCGGCGTTCGGCGATCGGGAGAAAACGGAGCAGGCGTTGGAGAGCGCGGCGCTGGTGGTTGAACAAACTTTCGTCAATCAGCGGATCGCCAATGCACAGATGGAACCGCGTTCGGCGATGGTGGGCTATGATGCTCAGACCGGCCGATACCATATGATTGCCGGCAGCCAGGGCGCGATCCGTCATCGGGATACGATGGCAGCCTGTCTCAGCCTCACCAAGGATGAGATCGAGGTGATCTGCCCTGATACGGGCGGTGGTTTCGGCCCGCGCACCAATCTTTCCTCCGAACAGCCGATGCTGGCGATTGCCGCAAAGCAGATCGGACGGCCGGTGCGCTGGACGAGCACGCGCACGGAATCCTTTATGTCCGATTATCAAGCGCGCGACATGGTACATCACGTGCGAATGGGCTTTACGGCAGAAGGCCGGATCACCGGTTATGCGGTGGATATGATCGGCAATGTCGGGGCCTATACGGTCGCCTATGTGCCGATGGCCAACAGCTATCGTGTGCTGACGACCGTCTATGACGTGCCGGTCGCCTCGGTCGATATCCGCGGTGCACTGACCAATACGGTGCCGACGGCGCCTTTCCGTGGCGCCGGGCGACCGGAAGCGCATTTCGCAATCGAGCGCCTGATGGATATCGCCGCAATGCGGCTTGGCATCGACCGGCTGGAAATCCGCCGCCGCAACCTCGTACGCAGGGAGCGGCTTCCTTACACGTCGGCCATGGGGCTGACCTATGACAGTGGAGATTTCGCCGCGAACATGGATCGAGCCCTCGAAGCCGCCGACTGGAATGGCTTCGAGGCGCGGCGGGCGGAGTCCCGTGGGCGGGGAAAATGGCGCGGGATCGGTTTTTCCAACTATGTGGAATCGCCCGTCGGCATTCCGCACGAGCGGATCGACGTTTCGGTCAGGCCCCAGGAGCGGCGGATCGAGGTCGTGACCGGCACGCAATCCACCGGGCAGGGGCACGAAACGACATTCGCGCAGGTGGTTGCCGATCTTCTGCATGTAACTCCTGAGCAGGTCCGTCTGATCTCGGGCGATACGCGGATCGTGCAGTCTGGCGGTGGCTCACATTCCGACCGTTCGATGCGGCTCGGCGGTGCCTTGCTGGTCGAGAACGCGAAGAAACTCGTCGATCAGATCAGGCAGGTGGTCGCCGAGCACCATGACACAACGCCGGACGATGTTTTCGAGCGTGATGGTCTCTGGCGCATCACCGACAGCAATGAGGCGCTGACGATTTTCGAAGTGGCCGAGATCGCCGAAGAGCTTGGAAGGCCGCTTGCCTCGACGGCGAGCTTTACTGGTCGCATGCCCGCCTATCCGACAGGTGCGGCGGTGTGTGAACTCGAAATCGACATGGAAACCTGCGCGCCGAAAATTGTGCGCTACACCTCGATCGACGATGCGGGCCAGCCGATCAATCCGCTGATCCTCGACGGTCAGGTGCATGGCGGCATCGTGCAGGGCACCGGCCAGGCGTTGGTCGAGCAGATCATCCACGACATGGGAAGTGGGCAGCTAATCTCGGCGACCTTCATGGACTACGCCATGCCCCATTCGGACCAATACCCGAGCTTTTCCGTCGCGCTTGTCGAAGATCCGACGAGCGGCAATCCGCTCAGGGTAAAGGGCGGTGGCGAAAGTGGCATCACGCCGTCGCTCGCCACAACCATCAACGCGGTCGTCGATGCGCTTTCGGAATTCGGCATCGAACATATCGATATGCCGGCGACTCCCGCACGCATCTGGGTTGCCATCCAATCGAAACGGGAGGTTTCGCGATGAGCCAAGTAACCGGCAATTCCTCTGGCAAGGTAACGAGCAATCTCGCGCCGGATGGATGTTTCGAGATCATCATCGACAACCAGGAGCAGGGGAACCTGCTGACCTTCGAGATGACCACGTTTTTCCTCGAGGTGATCTCCGATCTTCCCGAAGTCACAAAAGCCGTGCTCGTCCGGGGCGCAGGCGCCGATTTCTGCGCCGGTCGAACATCGCCGATGCCGGACCCTGCCACAAAGCCGACTGCGCGCGTCATTCGCGAACGGGTCGCGGATCCGGTTCTGGATTTCTACGAGGCTTTGCGGGCGGTGCCGGTGCCCGTCATCGCGGCCGTTTCCGGCCGCGCCTTCGGCGTCGGCTGCGCGCTGGCGGGCCTTGCGGATATCGTGATCGCCGACGAGACGGCGAAATTCGTCGTGCCCGAACTGGAGCGGGATATCCCGCCGCTTCTCGTCATGACCGCGCTTGCCGATCGGATCGGTCGGGCGGCACTTGCCCGGCTGGTTTTGTCACGCGAGGCGTTCTCCGCTTCGGCGGCTGAAAAGCTGGGCCTGGTTTCGGAAACCTGCGCTGCGGGTGAGATGGATGCGCGGATCGCCTTCTATCGGCAGAAGCTTGCAGCCAATTCGGCCGTCAGTCTGTCCGCCGTGAAGGCGTTCCTCAATCTGTCGCCGGAAATGAGTTTTGCCGCGCGCCGGGCCTATGCGGCGGACAGTATCGCAACGGCGGTGTCGGCCCGCTTCGGACAGCCGGCTTGAGCGGCATTCAGGAATAGTGACAGGGAGGAGTATCTCATGGCGGCTCGGGCAAAGGTCATCATCGCAGGCGCCGGTATCGGCGGACTGGTCGCAGCGCTGGCGCTGATCGAACGCGGTTTTTTCGGTGGAAATCCACGAGCAGGCGCCTGAGCTGAAGGAGATCGGTGCAGGCCTGCAGCTTGCCGCCAACTCCACGCGGCTGTTTACGGATCTCGGTCTCGGCCAACAGCTCGCGGATATTGCCTGGATGCCGCAGGGCAAGGAAATCCGTCTTTGGAGCACGGGTCGCGTCTGGACGCTTTTCGACTTGGCGCAGGAGTCCGTCGATCGGTTCGGCGCGCCTTATTACATGGTTCACCGGGCCGACTTGCACCGGATGCTGGTCGATGCGGTGAACCACCGGGCACCCGGCGCAATCAGGCTCTCGTCGCGGATCGTCGATTTCACGCAGGACGAAAAGGGCGTGCATGCGGTAACCGCTGAAGGCGAGCGCTTCTCGGGCGATCTCTTCATTGGCGCTGATGGCGTGCATTCCGCCATTCGGCAAAAGCTTTTCGGTGCGGCAAAGCCTGAATATACCGGCCTCATGGTCTGGCGCGGCGTCATTCCGACCAAGAATCTGCCGGAGCATCTGTTGCGACCGGTCGGTACCAATTGGGTCGGGCCGAACAGGCATGTGATCCAATACATGGTCCGGCGCGGCGAGCTGATGAACTTCGTCGGTGTCGTGGAACGTGGCGACTGGACTGTCGAATCCTGGACCGCCGAAGGCAGCCATGCGGAATGCCATGCGGATTTCGAGGATTGGCACGAAGATGTGCATACGATGATCAGCCATATCGAGGTGCCCTACAAATGGGCGCTGATCGGTCGCGCGCCGATGGAGACCTGGTCGGTTGGCCGCACGACGCTGCTGGGCGATGCCTGCCATGCAACGCTGCCTTTCCTCGCACAGGGTGCCGGCATGGCGATCGAGGATGGCGTTGTTCTGGCCCGATGCATCGAGGCGTTCTGGCCGGACCACGAGACAGCGCTTTCCCGCTACGAGGCGCTTCGTCTCGAACGCACGTCGAAGGTCGTGACCGGTTCACTGGAAAACGGCCGGCGCTTCCATAATCCCGAGATGGCTAATAAAGAGACCGCAGAAGCTTATGTGACGCGGGAGTGGCAGGGCGACCGTGTCAATGCTCGCTACAACTGGCTGTTCGAATATGATGCCAGCTCCATTCCTCTGACGGAAAAGGCCCTAGCGGAGATTTCATGATCGAAGACAGTGCCGAAACCGATCGCGAGCAGGGGTTCGTGCAGACCGTCACGGTCGGCTATCGGTTGGTCGAGGCGCTGCAGAACGGCGGTCCCGGACAAAGCCTCAAGGCTCTGGCTGCTGCCGCAGGCATCCCTGCCTCCAAGGCCTACCCATATCTCGTCAGCTTCACGCGGCTCGGCATCCTTGTCCAAAATCCGCTGACGCTCGCTTACGCGCTTGGCCCGAAGGCCGCCATGCTAGGTCTCTCGGCAATCTCCCAGGCTGATGTCCTCGAGATTGCCCCGGCGCGGATGCAAGCCTTGCAGGATCAGGTGCAGCTGCCGGTCTATCTCTCCGTACTCGGCAATCTCGGCCCGACCGTCGTTCGCAAGTTCGATTGGGATTCACAGTTGTTGATGACGATGAAGCTCGGGCATGTGTTGCCTCTCATGTCATCCGGAACGGGAGCGATCTTCCTGAGCTACCTGCCGCTCCATCAGTTGACGGGTATCATCCGGCAGGAAACCGGCAAGGATCCGGATATGGAAGTTATAGCGGGGATCATCGAGCGCACCCAGCGAACCGGACTGGCGATTGCCGAAGGTGCTTTCGATCTTGCCTTTTGCTCGGTCTCGGCCGGCATATTCGACCATGAGGAACAGCTCGTTGCCGCCATGACCATTCTCGGCATGAGTGGACGCACCGATCTTTCCGCCGATAGCACTGCGGCGGCGTTGCTCCGAGCCGCCGCGGATGAACTTTCCGCGGCGCTCGGATCGGCCAGAGCCTCCTAAGTCAAGGCTCTAAAGGAGAGCCTGCTCGTTGCGTCCGAGGAAACGGAACGCGACATAGACTGCAAGGCCACTCAGCAGCAGAAGGATACTCGCCATGGCCGCTGCCGTGCCGAAGTCGCCGTCCAGGATGAGCAGGTAGATGCGCACCGGCATGGTCATCGTGCTGCCGACATAAAGAACGAGTGACGAGGACAACTCGTTGATGGCGGTCACGAAGCTCAACATGCCGCCGGCAATAATGCCAGGCACGATGAGCGGCACCGTGATGCGCAGGAAGGCCTGGAACGGGCTGTAACCGAGTGAGATTGCCGCCTCTTCCATGCTTGGCGAAATCTGCCGGAGCGACGATGCCGTCGTGCGCACCGCATAGGGCAGGCGGCGGATGAACACGGAGAGGATGATGATCGCCGCCGTGCCGGTCAGAACCACCGGCCCCGTATTGAACACCGCGATATAGGCGATGCCGATGACGATGCCGGGCATGACGTAGGGGATCATGAACGCCGCGTCGAGCAACGACGTATTCCAGGTGGTGCGCCGTGCGACGTAGACGCCGACGACCGTTCCGACGAGCACGATGAGGATGACGGCAAGCACCGAGAAGGTCAGCGAATTGCGCACCACATCACCGAGATTGAAGAGGATGCGCGCATAGCTCTGCAGGCCGAAGCCGGGCTGGAAGACCGGGCCATTGGTGAGGCGGAACGAGTAGATGATCGAGATGATCACCGGCAGGGCGCCGAGCAGGCCGATGAGATAGACCGCGGTGTGGGCAAGGACGTTGCGCCAGCCCTTAAGCTTTATCTTGATCGGCTTGTTGATCATGTTGCCGTGGTAGACGTTGCGGCGCGACATGTAGCGCTGCAGGAAGACGAACAGCATCGAAACGACAATCAGCACCACGCTGATCGTGGTTGCCATCGACATGTTGGAGCCGACCTCCGCCGAATAGAGCGTGAAGGCTTCCGTGGCGAGCACGTTATAACCGCGACCGAGCAGGCGCGGCGTACCGAAATCGGCGATTGCGTGAATGAAGGCGAGAAGTCCGCCGGCCGAAAGGGCCGGAAAGACCATCGGGAAAGAGATCTTGAATGTCCGCTGCCAGGGTGTCAGGCCAAGACCTTCGGCGGCCTCTTCCAGCGAGCGGTTGACGTTGGCAAGCGCGCCCGAGACCATCAGGTAGACATAGGGATAAAATTTCAATGCGAAGACGACGAGAATGCCGCCGAGGCCGTAGATCGGCGGCATCATGATGCCGACTTCCCGCAGGCCGTTACGCACAAGGCCGCCAGCGCCGAAAAGCACGATCCAGGAATAGGCGCCGATGAAGGGCGGCGAGACCAGCGCGAGGATTGCCAGCAGGGAAACGAACTTGCTGCCGAAGATGACGAAGCGCGAAACGCAGAACGCCATGATCGCACCAAGAAGCAATGCGCCGAAAAGTCCACCGAAGCCGACGACGATCGTATTCAGCAGCGCCCGATGGAAGCGTGGCTCGGAGAGGAAGTGCGCATAGTTTGCGAACGTGAAATTACCGCTCGGACCATAGAAGCTCGAAACGAGAACCGTGCCGACGGGAATGAGCAGCAATAAGGCGAGCAGCACCCAGGTGAAGATGGCGACGCCGGACCAGAAGTTCAGTCGCGCCATGGCTCAGGCTCCCGTCGCGATACGTTTGCCGTTGCTGTCAAAGCCCATCAGGGCTTCGCGCGTCACAATCACGGAGACCGGTTCGCCGGCGCCTCGGCCTGCATTGCGGCCCGGATTGGCGATCTGGATGACGAGTTCGCCGATACCGGTTTCCACCTGCAAATGTGCTTCCCGGCCGAGATAGGTGTATTTGCTGACCTTGCCGGAAATGGCAGCCCCGCCTGCGGCGGAGGTTTCCGCTAGGATCAGGCGTTCGGGACGGATCGCCCAGGTCTCCGCCTTCACGTCACCAAGGCCGAGCGCCTGCACCAGCGAATCCAGCTCTACGCCCTTTTTCAGCTTGTTCAGCGTACCGACGAAGTTCGCAACGAACAGTGTCTGCGGATCGCCGTAAATGTCCTGCGGCGTGCCGATCTGCTCCACATGGCCGCCGCTCATGACGCAGATGCGGTCGGAAATGGCGAGCGCCTCTTCTTGGTCGTGCGTCACATAGATGGCAGCGATATCGATCTGTTTCTGGATATCGCGGATTTCTTCGCGCAATTCGATGCGCAGCTTCGCGTCAAGGTTCGACAGCGGCTCGTCCATTAGAAGCAGGCGCGGCTTGATGACCATGGCGCGCGCAATGCCGATGCGCTGCTGCTGGCCGCCGGACATGGCGGCCGGCATGCGGTCGGCAAGGGCGGTGAGGCGCACGGCAGCAAGCGCTTCGGCGACGCGCGTCTTGCGCTCCGCCTCGGGCACTTTGCGCGGCTTCAGGCCGAAGGCCACGTTGTCGGAAACGCTGAGGTGGGGGAAAACAGCATAGTCCTGGAAGACCATGCCGATATCGCGCTGGTGCGGCGGGATCTTTCTGAGGTCGCTGCCGCCAAGGGTGATATCGCCGGAGGTCAGGTCGTTGAAGCCGGCGATTGCTCTAAGCAGTGTAGTCTTTCCACAGCCGCTCGGTCCAAGCAGCGTGAAAAACTCGCCCTTTTCTACGCTGATCGACACGTCGTCGAGAGCTTTGAACGTTGCGGTGAACTGCTTCGTGGCCTTTTCGACCGTTAGATATGGCATGCCTGGTTCCTCCCCTTGCTCATCGATAATGGCCGAAAATTTTCGTATTGCAACATTTTCAAATGCAGTTCAGTATCAAAATGATCAGGAGGATGATCGAAAACGAACAGGAGGATGTTATGAATATTCGCAAACGAACCCTTTTGGCGGCCGCCGCCGTGCTTGCCAGCGGCATCGCGACCTCCGGCATTGCCCAGGCGCAGCAGAAGTCGGTGGTGATCTACACTGCCCACATTTCGGCGATCGTGGACAAGCTGATCCCGGCGTTCGAAAAGGAAACCGGCCTCAAGGCCGAAGTGGTCAAGCTCGGCTCGGGTGACGTGGCCAAGCGCGCCAAGGCGGAAGCCGGCAAGCCTGCTGCAGACGTGATCTGGTCCATCTCCGGCAGCGTGCTCACCGAACTTGCCCCGATCCTCGAGCCCTATGCGCCGAAGGATTCCGACAAGATCAACAAGAACCTCGTCGGCAGCCCCGCTTGGACGCCCTATACGAGCGTCGTCTACGTTCTGGCCGTCAACACGAGCATGACTCCGCTGAAGGACGCTCCGAAGAGCTGGGCGGAACTGACCGATCCGAAGTGGAAGGGGCAGATCGCATCCGCCCGTGCCGACAATTCCGGCTCCGCGCTTCAGCAGATGCAGGGTGTCCTGACGATCTTCGGCGATGATGGTTGGAACAAGTACAACCAGATGGCCAAGAACTTCGTCCTGACCGACAGCTCCGGCGCAGTCTCGCGCTTTGTCGCCGATGGCGAAACTTCACTTGGTCTCACGCTCGAAGACAACGCTCTACAGTATGTCGCAGGTGGCGCGCCGGTTTCGATCGTGCACCTCACGGATGGCACGATCCTGTCTCCGGATGGCGTGGCTCTCGTCAAGGGCGGCCCGAACACCGAGGGCGGCAAGAAGTTCCTCGACTGGGCGCTTTCCAAGACCACTCAGGAAACGCTCGTCAAGGAAATCGGCCGTCGTTCCGTCCGGACCGACGTCAATGGCCCGGCCGGCCTGCCGAACCTGACCGATCTCAAGATCGTCAGCCTCAAGTCGATTGCCGATCTCGGCGGGCAGGAAGCGCTGCTCGCAAAGTGGAGAACGGCCACCGGCCAGTAAGATCTGTCAGAAAAACGGCCTGTCGGGTTAGTTCCGGCAGGCCGCCCTGGCATGCAATGTCGCAGAGACTTTCATCAACCTGTCAAGCAACAGTGGCAAACGGATCAACCACCGCCCTTCGGGTCGGTGGCTTCCAATCATGGACATACGGAAATGAAGCAGATCGAGGCCTTCACGCTCGGAAAGAAATTCGGACATCCTGAGCTGAACGAAGACAGCATGGTCATCATGCCGGACCTCGGTTACGCGGTGATCGACGGTGTGACGGATCGCAACGGCACCCGTTACGACGACATGCTCTCAGGCCGTTTCGCCTCCCGGACCGTGAAGCGGGCGCTCGAACAGTTCCTTCTCGGTCGCAATGATCCGGATAAGCCGCATCTCCACTACAAGGGTCCTGAATGGCTGATCAGCTATCTCAGGGATGCGATCCGGCGAGGTTATGAAGAAAACGGTGCGCTGGCCGCAGCGGAGGCCAACTGGAAGGTTCGGGCAGGTTGCACCCTGATGATCGCCTTTCATGACGGCGAATACCTTGAAGTGGTCTCGGTCGGCGACAGCGGCATCCGCATCAATGGTTCCGAGACTGTCCAGCCTTTGAAACCGCTGGATGATGTAACGGCGATTCTTCGTCGCGAAGCCTGGCACTTCTTCGAAGCAAAAGGACTGCCGATCAAGGAATGCGATCGCATGTCCGGAATGCTGACCTGGCAGGGCACGCGAAACCAGGTGGCGGGGTCAGATACGTCCGATCCTGCCGTTCTGCAGATCATCGAGGAGCGGTCTCTGACCGCCTGCAGAGCGCATCTCCCCACGGTCCCCGATTGGGAACTGCTCGAACTCATCCACAATGGCATCGCCCATGGTCAGGGCAATTTCCAGAACGTCACGGATCGGGTTCTCGGTTATGGAGGCCTCGACGGTTTCGACCTTCCGTCGAAATATATCGTCACGAAGCGCTATCCGATCTCGGAAATCGACACTATTGAACTGTTCTCCGATGGATATTTCGAACTCGGCGCGGAATTCGGTACCGCGTCGTGGGAAGAGGCATTCAGGCAGGTTGAAAAGGAAGACCTCCACAAGATCGGGCGCTACATGAGCGTCAAGGGAACGACGGAGGTTCAGTTGACGGACGACCGGACTTATCTTGGTATAAGGTTGCGATGAGCGGCAAAATTTCGCCAGGCGCGGAACAGCAGGACAATGGCAATGACAGCCTGCGCCGTTCGGAGCGGCAGGCTGCCATCCTTGATGCCGTGCGCAAGAACGGTTCGGCTTCGGTCAGCGATCTCGCCAGAGAACTGGGGGTAACGCAGCAAACCATCCGCCGCGACCTGAAAAGCCTGAACGATAGCGGCCTCCTGCAAAAGGGCTTCGGCGGCGCCTTTGCCTCCCCCGGTATCGTGCAATATGGCCGGGGCGAGAGGCAGAACCTGCTGGTCTCCGTCAAGCGGCAGCTCGTTCAGGCGCTTGAGCCGCTCATTCATCCCAATTCGACAATGTTCGTGGGTCTTGGCACGACATTCGACTCCCTCCACGAGGTGCTTATCCGGCATCCCAGCGTTTTCGTCGCGACGCCCAATCTCGAAGTTGCCTATAGCTGCGCGATGAAGACTGAGGCGTCGGTCTATGTCTATGGCGGTTACGTGCGCAGCAAGGACCCGACCGTGTTGACGGTGCCGGATGAAAGCCGCAATCGGTTCAAATTCGATATTGCGGTTCTGGGGGCAAGTGCGATCGACGAAGATGGAACGGTGCTGGAATTCGATCCGCTCGAGGTCGATCTTGTCCACGCGATTCTTCCCCATTCGCGCCAGGTCATCCTGGTGGCGCACGAAGAGAAATTCGGCAAACGTGCCCCGCATCGGGTAACGACCCTCGACAAGGTCGATGTGCTGATCACCAATGGCGGCGCCTTGGAAAAATTGCGCTCGTCCATGATACCGAAGAGCCTGCAGATCACTTTGGTCGAGTGATTGCCTGCGCCGATTTTTTGTATACGTTTTGTATTTTGAAATCACGGGCAGCTTAGGCTGCGCCAATATGCAAGACGGAAGGTTCTGCGATGACCGAGAAAACAAAGTTCAGCACTGAAGCACTTTTGCGGCGTGTTGAGGCGATTTTCCTCAAGGCAGGGCTGAATGATGCGCAATCCCGCGCGCTGGCCAAGGTCATCACCGCGGGCGAGCGGGACGCATGCAAATCACACGGTATCTACCGCATTGAAGGCGCACTACGCACCGTCAAGGCAGGCAAGGTGAAGCCCGATGCCGTTCCTTACCTCGCTGCCGAAGACGAGAGTGCCATCGTCAAGGTGAATGCCGATGGAGGCTTTGCAAACGCTGCCTTCGAACTCGGTATTCCGGAGCTTGCAAAGCGTGCGCGCCGCCTCGGCCTTGCCGCAATGGTGATCAACGATTGCTCGCATTTCTCGGCGCTTTGGCCTGAGGTCGAGGCCGTCACCAGCGAAGGGCTTGCCGGCCTCGTTATGTGCCCGAGCTATGCAACGGTCGCGCCTGCGGGAGGCAACAAGCCGCTGCTCGGCACCAACCCCTTTGCTTTCGGCTGGCCGCGCCAGAACCAGCCTCCCTATGTCTTCGATTTCGCAACATCCGTCGCGGCTCGCGGTGAGATCGAACTTCACCGCCGGGCGGGCAAGCAGCTTCCGGAAGGTTGGGCAATCGACGCTGACGGCAATCCCACCACCGAACCGACCGCCGCGCTGGCCGGCGCCATGCTGCCTTTCGGCGGCCACAAGGGCTCGGCGATCGGCACGATGATCGAGCTTCTTGCCGGTATCATGATCGGGGACCTGACGAGCCCTGAAGTGCTTGACTATCTCGGCACCACGACGTTGGCGCCTTTCCATGGCGAACTCATCATCGCGATGTCGCCGGAGGCCTTTGCCGCGGGCCGGCCGGGCGATCCCTTCGCGCGGGCGGAGGTTCTCTTCGAGGCAATCGTGGGGCAGGGCGCGCGCCTGCCTTCACAGCGCCGCTTCGCCGCGAGATCCCGTGCGGATGCGGAGGGTATCGAACTGACGGCGGCTGAAGTCGAGCAGCTTGATCGCCTTCTCGCGCTGGGGCTGGATGCCGTCGATTGAGGCTTCGGATGCCGAACCGGTGACCAACAAAAAAGCCCTCCGGAAGGAGGGCTTTATGTTTTGGCAGGATGAACTCAGGCTTTGCAGGCCTGCACGGCGCCGGGCAGTTTGCTCCATTCGCCGTACCAGGTGTTGAAGAGCTTGAACTGAGATACCACGTATCCGCGCTGGCTCTCCGAGAGGTAGTCCGTCTCGTTGAAGTGAAGCGTGTATTCCTTGTCGCCCTTCAGCACCATCATGTGCTTGAAGAACAGCACGAGGTCCGGACCTTCGTCGAAGGACGACAGAACGGCAAGCGCCTGTTCCAGCTCGAGTGCGCGCTGGCGTGCATCGGCATCGCCGCGGGCGGCTGCCTGGGCGAGGTTGCACAGGTGGATCACTTCCTTCGGCAGAACATTGCCGATGCCGGTGATCGCACCGGTCGCGCCACAGTTCACGAAACCATGGAAGACAGCGGTATCGACGCCGATCATCAGCGAAACGTCATCGTCACGGCTGGTGATGTTCTCGGCCGCATAACGCATATCGGCCGGGCCGCCGAATTCTTTGAAGCCGACGAGGTTCGGATGTTCTGAACGAAGGCTGAAGAACAGGTCGGCGCGCGTGGCAAAGCCATAGTAGGGGCTGTTGTAGATCACGGCCGGCAGATCCGGTGCGGCGGCGAGAATGGCCTTGAAGTGATGCTTCTGGGCGACCACGACCGAGCCGCGCGACAGGACGCGCGGAATGACCATCAGGCCCTTTGCGCCGACTTTCTGCGCATGTGCAGCATGAGCTACAGCCGAAGCGGTGTTCACGGCACCAGTGCCGACGATGACCGGGATGCCGACCTTGGCAAGCCGCTCGACACCTTCCATGCGCTGCGCATCGGTCAGCAGCGGCCAATCGCCCATCGAGCCGCAATAGACCACAGCGGACATGCCGTCGGCGATGAGCTGCTGCGCCTTGCGGACGAGAGCGTCGAAATCAGGTGTGCGGTCTTCCTTGCAGGGGGTCATCAGGGCCGGAATGACGCCGGAAAAGATGCTGGCTTTCATCGCTAATTCCTCTTTGGTCAGGTCGAAACCGGGTGTCGCGCCCGTGGTGTCCATCGTCTCGAAATGCCGAATATCATCTTGTATTCAATTTGTCGACAAAAATCCGGCGCGCGAGTTCGCGCCACAAGATCTCCATGTTTCTACCGGCGTCGAATGACCTGCAAGACCGGACCGAACATCGGCCTCGATCATGGCCTCTGCCGTATCGAACTGGAATATTGTTTGGGAGGTCGGGCAGGGCTCGTGCCGAGATCAGCCACACGCGGGAGAGGCAACCTTTGCCGTCGGTGCTCAAAACGGCCAGACGGCGAAAGATGGAAGGCCAAAAGGCGGCGGTCAGTCCGATGCTCTTGGCTGGCGTTCCCGCTGCGGAGTGTTTCAAAGTGAAGGTAAGACGCCGGGCCGATCCGCTGTGGCGGCTGGATCGTTGAGAGCTGGCGATGGGTCGCAGGGGAGCTTTGCGGCTCTAACTGCGAGATTCCGGTGCGGTGAGACCGCACCGGATCACTGATGGTGGGCATTGAGCCGCCGGAGCTTGGGAGGAGGGGAGGCGTCCGGCGGCTCAACTCATGCGGTCGAGTTAGATGTCCTCGTCTCCGCCGAAGTCTTCCTCCTCAGCCGGAGCTTCTTGCGCCGGCTGTGCAGCCTTGGCTTCGTCTCCGCCGAGCATCCCGGCAATCGCGTTGCCGAGCAGTACGCCGCCGGCAACGCCCATCGCGGTCTGCGCGGCACCCGCCAGGAAGCCGCCACCGCTACGCTGCTGCATCATGCCGTTTTGCGCCATGCCCTGCTGGCCGAAGGCCTGGTTCTGGCCACCCCAAGGGGAGCCGGGTGCCGGGCGAGCGAAAGCAGCCTGCTGCGGTGCGGCACGCTGGGGTGCCGCGCTGTTGCCGAAAATTGAGGAGAAGAAACCGCCACGCTGCTGGCTGCCCTTGCTGCGCATGGGAGGCCTGATATTCGAGTTCTTCGATGCGACGCTGGGCGGCATCGAGCGCCTGTTCCTGCACGACGATCGTCTGCGCCATGTAATAGGGCGCGCTTGGCTGCTGGCTGACCCGCTCCTGAATAAATCGATCGGAAGCGGCGTCGCGCTGGCCGGACTGCTGTTCCACATGGGCGAGCTTGGAGAACAGGCCGTCAATGGCCTGTTGGTCGTTGCGATCCATGAAATGTCTCCTGGGGGTATGGACTGCTTACTCTTCGCGCTGGCCGGTCAGGCTGAGGAGCAGCTGGAAGATATTGACGAAGTTCAGGTAGAGCGAAAGTGCCCCGAAGACGGCGAGCTTCTGCTGGGACTCCTGATCATAGTTGTCGGCATACTGTTCCTTGATGTTCTGCGTATCCCAAGCGGTCAGGCCGACGAAGACGACGATGCCGATGACCGAGATCGCGAACTGCAGGGCGCTCGAACCCAGGAAGATGTTGACGATCGAAGCGATGATCACGCCGAACAGGCCCATGATCAGGAACGAGCCCATCTTGGAAAGGTCGCGCTTGGTCGTATAGCCGAACAGGCTCATGCCGCCGAACATGGTTGCGGCGATGAAGAAGGTCCGCGCGATGCTGGCGCCGGTGAACACCAGGAAAACGGATGCAAGCGAGAGACCCATGACGGCACAGAAGGCCCAGAAGGTCATCTGTGCGGACGAAGCCGACATCGAGTGCATCTTGAAGGAGAAGAAGAACACGAAGGCGAGCGGCGCCAGCATGACCACCCACTTCAGCGGGCTGGAGAAGATCGGCACGTAAAGTGCGGGCGTCGTGCCGACGATGAAGGCGACCATGCCGGTCAGCACCAGGCCGAGGCCCATATAGTTGTAGACGCGCAGCATGTGCTTGCGCAGGCCCTCGTCGAAGGCCGCTGCGGAAGCTTGGCTAATGCCGCCGAAGCGGTTTTGGTTCGGATACATGATTGTCTCCTTGAAGATTAGTAGAGTGAGTTTCTAAGAAGCTCGGCCTCATCGGTGAGGCCGGTGTCGGGTGTGCTGGAAACCAGGGCATAGGCGACCTCGCCGATCTGCCACCAGGCGGCTTCCGAGTCTGAAAGGTTGACGTCCTTCACCGCTTCCACGGCGAATTGGCCCGGTCGGACGGCAAAGAGCGAAATGCTCATTCCGTCATCGGTTCGTATGCTTGTCTCGACGCTCGGTCCGAAGTCGGAAGGGAAGACCTGGACGTCCACGACCTTCCAGCTCTTCGGAAGTTGCGGCATGACGATTGCGGTCGCGGCGCGGATTTCCTCCCGGTCGTAAGTCTGCACGCCGGATTGCGAGGGCATTCCCGCCCTGACAAGCGACGTCTGGTGGGCGCGAATGGCCTGCTCGACAAAGATTGGCGGCGGGACGGATGCGTTTACCTCGCGCGGCCCGATCGACGAATGCGCAAGCCAGCCGACCGAAACCAGCAGGCCGACGGCCGCCACTTTCTGCAGCGCGTTCCACATGCGTGCGTTGGCCAGTCCGGACGACAGGCGACGCGCCGCCTCGCGCGTTTCCGGCCTGCCGCCGACGACGTCGGCCGTCATTGCAAGCTTCAATGTGGTCCGCACGCCGAGATCGGCCATGACGCGGGCCGCAGCATCCGGGTTCTTGGCAAGCCAGGTTTCGACCCGCAACCGTCCGGCCGAATCGAGCTGGTTGTCCACATAGGCATCCAGATCGGTATCGAGAATGGCTTCGATTTCAGTCATTGTCGCCTCCGACTAACCGTAAATGGTTCGGTTTTTTCGTTCCGTCCTCGAAGTCGCGAAGGGTCGCCCTGGCACGCGAGACCCGTGACATCAGTGTGCCGACCGGAATGCCGAGCGTTTCGGCGGCTTCCTGGTACGACAGGTCTTCGACCGCGACGAGGTGCAGTGCCTCGCGCTGATCTTCAGGAAGGTTCATGAAGGCTTCGCGCACCTGGGCGAGCCGGACGCTGCTTTCCTGATGGGCGGGGTACGCCGCATCGCTGTCGAGCGCCGTCTCTTCGTCGCGTCGTCCGCGTGCGATCGCCGATCGCATTCGGTCGATATGAGCATTGTGAACGATGGACAGAAGCCAGTTGCGCAGGTTGGCGCCGCTTTTGAAGGAAGAGCGGCGTTCATAGGCCTTTACAAGGGCATCATGTACCAGGTCTTCCGCATCGCTGCTGTTGCGGGCGAGCGAACGCGCGTATCGCCGCAGCGCCGAAAGCTGGCCAATGACGTCAAATGCGCGTTTGTCTCGATCCATACCCGCATATACGGAGCCGGATCGGATTTTATTCCATGCGTTGCGAAAGAAATTTTCGAGATATCACTTCACGATCTCGTTGGCCGTCAAAACGACGCCCGATGGGAGCAGACAGGTGTCTGTCGTGAGATGCTCCCATCGTATTGGTTCAGGCACCAAACCGGTGCTTTTGCGGATTATGACGCGCGTGACAGGCGGCTGTTTTCCTTGACGCGAGGATAACCGTAGGCGTTGATCTTCGACGTCTCGTATCCCGCGCCGATCAGCGCTTCGGCCAGCTTGATCGCTGCGGTGACGCCGTCGATCACCGGCACGCCGGTTGCTTCGCGAAGCCTGTCGCAAAGCGACGACATGCCGGCACAGCCGAGGATGATGGCTTCGGCACGATCCTCTTTCTTTGCCGCCTCGATTTCGCGGATTAGCAGTCGTTCCGCCTCGGCCGGATCTTCCTCCAGTCCGAGCACCGGCAGATCGATTGCCCGCACGTTGCGGCAATGGCGTTCGGCCCCGTAATCGACGACAAGGTCCTCGATGAGGGGAATGGAGCGGGGAAGCGTGGTGATGATCGAGAAGCGGCGGCTGATGGTCATCGCCACCTGTACGGCCGCCTGGCAGATGCCGATAACTGGCCCCTTTGCCACCTCGCGTGCCGCGTTCAGACCGGGATCGTCGAAGCAGGCGACGACATAGGCATTGACGCCAAGCGCCTCACCCCGGCGGATTTCCGCCAGCATGCCGGGCACCGCCATGGCTTCGTCCGCACCCCCTTCGATGCTGGCCGGCGTGTCCGCCGGATTGACGGCCGAGACCTTCGTGCCTTCCTGTTTGACCCGCAATGCGCTTTCCAGCGCCTGTTTCGTCATGGACGCGGTGGAATTGGGATTGATGAGCCGGATATGCATGATGGGAACCTTTCGAGCGCTCTCAGTCACGCTGCGGCTTTACGAATTCGCTGATGGACGGTGCCGTCAGCACGAACTGGCGGTCCGATGTGATGTAATTGTCGGCATGAAGGCGGGCGATCGGCTGGTATTGTTCGGGATCGACATATCGGCCTTCGGCATCGAGGCAGTCTCTGCGGACATGCATATGCACGACTTCGCCGAGAACCAGGGTACGGCGCGGATAGTCGATAAACCGCTCGACCCGGCACTCGAATACGCAGGGCGACTCCGCCGCATAGCTGACATCGATCTGCTTGCAGCCGGTGGCCGTCAGGCCCGCCATTGCGAGTTCGTCGATCTCGTTGTCGAAGCCGAGGCCACAGATCAGCATCTGCTGCGACAGCGGCATGTCCACCATATTGATCGCGAATTCCTGCGTCCGCCGCATGTTCGCAACCGTATCCTTTTCCTCGCCGTTCAGGCGCGGCTGGATTCCGAGGACGACGATCGCCGGATCATGCGAAAAGACGTTGAAGAAGCTCATCGGGGCCGCATTGTTGTGCCCCGCCTTCGAACGGGTCGTCACAAGGGCAATCGGGCGCGGGCCGATGAAATTCGTCAAAAGACGATAGCGGCTTTGCGGCTCCAGTTCGGTAAAATCGAATTCCATGAGAACTTCCGTATTATGATCTACAATATCGTCTCATATTGTTGACAATCATGCAATCAAAATCATATTGCTAGTGTTGACTTTTCTTCCTGCATGTCGCTTCTCATAATCGCTGCGGAGTGAACCAAATGACTGAACAAACAGGCCCTTCTACCGAACAGATCGTCGAAAAGGTTTGGCTCTCCATCGCCGAGCGCAGACTGCGCACCGGTGTTCAGTTGAAGGAGGCGCAGCTGGCGACGATCTTCAACGTCAGCCGTGCCCGCATCCGCCGGGCGCTGACGGTGCTGGAGCGAGACGGACTGGTCAGGATCATTCCGAACCGCGGTGCCTTCATCTCCAAGCCATCGGTCGACGAGGCGCGCGATGTCTTCTTCGTGCGGCGCACCGTCGAGCGGTGCGTCATCGAGCGGCTCTGCAAGACCGTCTCCAAGGCCGACCTCAAGCGTCTGCGTGATCATGTTGCGCTCGAGCGTACCGCCAACGCGAAGAACATCACCACCGACATCATCAAGCTTTCCGGCGGGTTCCATCTGCTTCTCGCGGAAACCGTCGGCTCGGACTTTCTCTACACCACGATGCGCGACCTGATTTCGCGTTCGTCGCTGATCACGGCCGTCTATCGCAACACCGATCGCATCAATTGCGGGCCGGACGAACATGCGGATATCGTCGAGGCGATTGCCGCGAAGGACGCCGAGAAGGCCACCCATTTGATGGCCCATCACCTGGAGCACGTCGAAGCCGAGCTCGACCTCAGCGACATTCCCGACCTGTCTCACGACCTGCGCGCTGCGCTCGCATAGGACGCCACGACGTCGGAACCCGCGACCTCGTCCTCGACGAGGTGGCATGCGACCCGCGTGCCGTTCGTCAGCATACGGACCTCCGGCACCTCGGTGGAGCAGCGAGCGGTCGCGACCGGGCAGCGCGGATGAAACGGGCAGCCGGACGGAAGTTTGAGGGGGCTCGGAACTTCGCCACCGGCCAGTTCGCGATCACGTTTCGGCGCGTTTATGTCCGGGATCGTCTGCAGCAGAAGCTGCGTATAGGGGTGGCGCGGACGTGCGAAGAGCTCCTCCGTATCGCCTTCCTCGACAATGCGGCCAAGATACATGACGGCGATACGATCCGACATGTGGCGCACGACGCTCATGTCATGGCTGATGAAGAGATAGGTCAGGCCAAGCTCGTCCTGCAGCTTGCGCATCAGGTTGAGCACCTGCGCTTGCACCGAAACGTCGAGCGCGGAGGTTGGTTCGTCGCAGACAAGGAATTCCGGCTCACTCGCCAGTGCGCGGGCGATGGAAATACGCTGCCGCTGACCGCCGGAGAATTCGTGCGGAAACTTCTCTCCGTCCGATGCGGACAGGCCTACGATGAGAAGAAGTTCTTCGACCCGGGCCATGACGTCTGCGGCCGTGTCGCGAAGTTTCAGCTCCCGCAGCGGTTCTGCGATGATGTTCTTCACCCGCCAGCGCGGGTTGAGGGAGGCATAGGGATCCTGGAAAATCATCTGCGCAGACAGGGGCGCGCCCTTGCGGCCAGGTGCAAAGCGAACCTGGCCAGCGCTCGGCTTATGCAGGCCGGTGATAAGGCGGGCGACCGTGGATTTGCCGCAGCCGCTTTCGCCGACAATGCTGAGACAGCCACCTGCCGGCACCGTAAAATCGATATCGTTCACCGCCTGCACGAACTGGCGCGGCTTGCGCTCGATGACACGGTTGAGCCATGGCGCCGACACTTCGAACGTCTTGACGAGGCCCGTGACCGAAAGAGCAGGGGACTTGCTGAGTTTGGTCGTCATGCGGTTCCTCCCGCGTTGAGCCAGCAGGCGTTGGCGCCATCGCCGATGGTAACAAGTTCGGGCCGCTCGCGCCGACAGCGCGGACCGACGGAGGCACAGCGCGGATTGAAGGCGCAGCCGGTCGGGATGGCATCAAGACGCGGCATCGAGCCATCGATCTGGTTGAGCTTCTCGACACGGGCGCCGAGAGACGGGATCGAAGCCATCAGGCCTTTGGTGTAAGGGTGGCGCGGGGCGTGCAGGACCTGTTCCACCGGCCCGATCTCGATCAGCCTTCCGGCATAAAGAACGGCAACGCGGTCGGCTGCTTCGGCGATGACGCCCATGTCGTGGGTCACCAGCATGACGGCCGTCTGCTTTTCCTTGCAGAGCCGGCGCAGCAGCGAAATGATCTGCGCCTGAATGGACACGTCGAGCGCTGTGGTCGGCTCGTCCGCGATGATGAGCTTCGGCGATGCCGCGAGCGCAAGCGCGATCACGACGCGTTGGCGCATGCCGCCGGAAAACTGGTGTGGATAGTTGTTGACCCGCTCTTCCGGGGAGGGAATGCCGACATCGCGCAGAAGCTGGACGGCGCGAGCGCGGGCCTCGGCCTTGCCAAGCGAGAGATGCTGGCGAATGGTTTCGACCAGCTGCGCGCCGACCGTGAACAGCGGATTGAGCGAGGTCAGGGGGTCCTGGAAGATCGCGCCGATCTCGCGACCGCGGATGCGCTCCATATCGCGGTCGTTCAGCGAGTCGATGCGCTTTTGTCCGAGCCAGACCTCGCCGCCGGCGATGCGGCCCGGGCGTTCGAGCAGGCCCTGGATTGCAAGGCCAGTCATCGATTTTCCCGCGCCGGATTCGCCGACCACACCGAGTATCTCGCCGGGCCTTATCGACAGGCTGATATCCGAGAGAGCAGTAACCGTACCGTGACGGCCGGGGAACTCGACCTTGAGATTGCGGACGTCAACGACCGCCTGTGCTGCTGCATCAACCATTGGCCACCTCTATCGGATAGCTGGGTGGGAAAATCTCGGAAATCGAGGGATTACCCCAGCTTCGTTCGGGATACTTGGCGATCAATCCGTCGTATTGCGCCTGTGCCTGGGCACGCGCCTTCGCAAGATCGATCCCGGCGACCTGTCGGTCGCGCATGGAAAGCCGGCCATCGACGAAGACGGTGCGGGTGATCTTGCCGGAGCCGCCGGTGACGATCGTGGTGATCGGGTCGATGGACGGAGCCATGAACAGATCGTCGAGATCGAAGACTGCGATATCGGCGCGCGCGCCGGCGGAGAGATGACCGAGATCGGAGCGGCCGAGTGCACGCGCGCCGCCGAGCGTTGCCGCATCGAACAGGTCTGCCGAGCGGAGCTTGTCCGGCGCGCGATCGTTGATGCGGCCGGTAATCAAACCCGCAAGGAGATTCATCAACATGTCCGGCGGCGTCGTGTCGGTCCCCATGGCGATGTTGATGCCGCGGCTGCGGCAGGCCGAGAAGGAATTGAGCGTGCTGCCGCCGCGCCCGGATACAAGCGGGCAGTGGACGATGGAAACGCCGTTCTGTGCGTAGAGCTGCAAATCCTCGTCGGTGGCATTGGTCGCGTGCGGCGCGATCAGCCGGTCGCTCAATAGTCCGGCCTTTGCAAGCCAGACAGGAGCCGTCGAGCCATGCAGCATCTTGACGGTATCGACCTCCATGGCGCCCTGCGCCATGTGCAGGCGGAATTTGCAGTCGAGATCGCGGGCGGCAGCGTCAGTCCGCTGCAGAAGCGCCAGCGTCGACGTCTCGACGCGGTCAGGCGCGAGCATGCCGCGCACGAGGTCACCATGGCGACCTTTTTGCCGTTCGATATAGGCGATGGCATCCTTCAGTCCCTGAAAACCGCGTTCCTCGTCGAAGACGGGGACGATGCGGCCGGGCTCTTCCAGTACCATGCCGCCGGAACGATAAGCGGGGCTCAGATAGACGCGAAGGCCGAGCTCGCCGGCGGCATCTGCCGCGGCATCGAACTCGGCAACGGTCTCGCCCCACTCGCGATAAAAGAGCGATGCGATAGGCGCTGCCGTTGTGATCCCGTTGAGAAGCAGTTGCGAGAAGGCGAAGCGCTTCTGAAAGGCCAGTTCTTCCTGGCTGTACATCTCGTAGGGGCCGGAGGTGACATAGGAACGCGGCCAGACACGGCCCTTGGCCCAGCCCGGATGATGGTCGATGCCGAGAATGGTTGTGTCGAGATCGGACAGGGCGTCAAGGTCAATCAGGCCGGGGCTGACAAGCGCGTTGCCGAAATCTATGCGGCGGGCGACTTCACCCTGGAACCGGTGTCCGACGAAGAGGATTTCACCGTTCTCGAAAACCACTTCGCCGTTGCGAAGCAGGGTGTGGCCGCCATCCTTGTGACCGACGACCCAGCTTGCTGTCAAAAGGGTGCGGCCTTCCGGCCGGTGCCCCAGTGGCAGGGTTTGCAGCGTATCGGTCATCAAGGCGCCTCCACCAAAGCAACGCCCTGGCGTGCGGTGATACGGCCGCCCTTGACGACCAGCGGACGCGGCGCGACGTTGACGACTGCCTGGGCGAGTGTTTCGCCGACCAGCAGCGTGAAATCGGCATTGCAGCCGACATCGATGCCGTAACCCTCGATCCGCATGACATCGGCACCGCCTTGCGAGACGACGTGCAGAACATGCGCCAGTTCGATATCCGAGCGAATGCCGTTCTTCATGCCGATGATCTTGGCGCGGTCCAGCATGTCCGGCTGGCCCCACGGCCCCCAGGTGTCGCGAATACCGTCGCAGCCGCCGCCAACCCGGACACCGGCTTCCTTCAGCCGCATGATCGAAGGTACGGTCGCGGAAGGCGCGCCGGTGGTGAGGATCGCGATATCGAGCGCTGCGATCTGTTCGATCAGCTTTCCGACGCGGACGTAGTCGTTCATGCCAAGCGCGAAGGCATGGCTGATCGCCACCTTGCCTTTCATGCCGTTGGCGCGGATGCGCTCGAAAATCAGTTCCATCGTGAAGGCGCCGAGATCGGCGGCCTCGTGCAGATGGATGTCGATCGGCACGCCGTGCTTCGTCGCGAGCGAGAAGAGGATGTCGAGCTGGCCTTTCGGATCTTTGTCGATGCCGCAGGGGTCGATGCCGCCGAGCACTTCGCAACCCTGTTTCAGGGCTTCGTCCAGAAGTTCGACGGTGCCGGGCATGACCATCACGCCAGATTGCGGGAAGGCGACGATCTCGATGTCGATAATGCCCTTGAGCTTCTCGCGGGTCTCCCAAACGCCTTCCACGAGCTTCAGCCCGTGGGTCGGATCGATATCGACATGGCTGCGGATATGGGTTGCGCCGTGGGCGGCGAGGCCGACGGCATGCCGCATCGACTGGCGGTGCGGATCGATGCCGATTTCAAGGCGGTGTTCGCGCTCGAAATCGATCCGCTCGCGCAGGATCGCCGCACGGTTGTTGACGTGCCAGGGCATGCCCCAGGTCGTCTTGTCGAGGTGGGTATGGGCATCGATCAGGCCCGGGACGACGATAGCGTTGCCACCGTCTTCGACCGGCATGCCCGGTTCTGCCTCGAACTTTCCGAAGCCGGCGATCTTGCCGTTCTTGATCAGCATGTCGCAGGGGGCGCCGGCCATCGGTCGGACATTGCGGAGCAGGAGATCGGTCATGGGCTTACCTCAGTTTCGGGTTGAGTGCATCGCGCAGCCAGTCGCCGAGCACGTTGACGGTAACGACCAGCAGGCAGAGCTGGATGACGGGAAGGAGCACGATCCACCAGGAACCGGAAAACAGGAACTGGTTGCCGATGCGGATCAGCGTTCCGAGCGACGGCTGGCTCGGCGGCATGCCGATGCCGAGGAAGGAAAGCGTCGCTTCGGTGAGGATCGCCATGCCGAAATTGAGCGTTGCGGCGACCATGATGGGCGTCAGCGTGTTCGGCAGGATGTGCAGGGCCATGATACGTCGGGCGGGAACGCCGATCAGTTTGGCGGCCGACACGTAGTCCTTACCGCTCTCGACGATCGCCTGGGCGCGCACCGTTCTGGCATACTGGACCCAGGCGGACAGTGCGATGGCGAGAACCAGCACGGCGGAGGCGCCGACTTCGCGCAGGTTTTCCGGCAGCATCTGGCGCACGACGGTGGAGACCAGGATCGCGACGAGAATGGTAGGGATGGACAGGGTGATATCGCCGATACGCATCAGAAGATTGTCGGTGAAGCCGCGGAAATAACCAGCGACGAGACCGGCCGTCATGCCGATCATCAGGGAGAGTGCGACAGAGGCAATGCCGATGACGATCGAGATCCGCGTGCCGTAGAGGATGGCGGAGAGCATGTCGCGGCCCTGCGTATCCGTCCCCAGCAGATAGGGCCATTCGCCTTCGGCCTGCCAGATCGGGGGCAGTTCGGCCTTCCACATGTCGAGCGAAGCGCCGTCATAGGGGTTTTGTGGCGCAATCAGCGGCGCGAAGACAGCGGTCAGAATGAGCAGCGCCAGAAGCGCGGCGCTGACTTTTGCCGACTTGCTGTGCGTGAACGACCACCAGAGATCGCTCTTGCGGATGCGCTTCAGGAGCGATGCCCGCTTGGCCTTGGCTGGACCGGTTTCGGAAAGTTCGATCGTCATGAACTGGCTCCCGTTCCTTATCGCGCATCACGCAGGCGGGGATCGATCACCGCATAGGCGATGTCCACCAGCATGTTGAGCATGACGAAAATGAAGGAAATGATGCAGAGATAGGCTGCCATAACCGGGATATCGAGAAAGGTGACGGCCTGGATAAAAAGCATGCCCATGCCCGGCCATTGGAACACCGTCTCGGTAATCAGAGCGAACGCGATCAGCGAGCCGACATTCATCGCGGTCATCGTCACGACCGGCATCAGACAGTTGCGCAGGGCATGGCGGAAATAGATGCGCCAGCGGGGAATGCCGCGGGCGCGGGCGAACTTCACATAGTCCGAACGCAGCACTTCCAGCATTTCCGCGCGGACAAGGCGCATGACCAGCGTGATCTGATAGAGCGAAAGCGCGATCGACGGGAGGATCAGTGCGGCCCGGCCGGACGGCGTCAGCAGGCCGGTGGACCACCAGCCCAGTTGCACCACATCGCCCCGTCCGAAGGCCGGCAGCAGGCCCATGACGACGGCGAAGACCAGGATCAACAGGATGCCGACAACGAAGCTCGGCAAAGACACACCGACAATGGAGAGAAACTGCAATCCCTCCGTATACCATTTGCCACGCTTGATCGCGGTCAGCACGCCGAGCGGAAGCCCGACGAGCAGCGAAATCAGCGTTGCGACCAGAACCAGTTCCAGCGTCGCCGGGAAGCGGTCTGCGATCAGCGGCAGAACGCTCTGGCCGTTACGGTAGGAAACACCGAAGTTGCCCTGCGCGGCATTCGCAACGAAGCGGACATATTGGGTGGCAAGGCCATCACTGAGGCCCAGGCGTTCGCGCAATGCGGCGCGATCTTCCTGTGAGGTCTGCTCGCCGACCATCAGTTCGACAGGGTCACCGGCGAGCCGGAAGATCATGAATGCAAGCAGCGCGACCGCAAGCATGACCAGTATCGCATTGGCAAGGCGCTTGATGATGAAAGCCAGCATGGTGACCTCTCGGCTTCGTTCCAATCCGACACGGGCAGACCCGGACGGATGCGGAAATCCTTCAGCTTGCAAGGGGAGAAACGGTCGGCGCTCGATCGACAAAGCCGTCTGGCTAACAGGTATCCGCAAGGAGATGCTCATCCGGCGCATGGACTGCTCCGGTCATCCGTCTTCCGGTCACTTTCCCCTTGGTTTTATTGTTGAGACCATTAATGGCAGATGCGAAAATTTGTCAACCTGATTGTCTACAATTTTTGCATTTATTGCCAATAAAATGGCGTTTCTTGTTGTCGACGCTCTTCGTAAGTCAATGATTTCAATTCGAAATAACGACTGACGAATTCTGCCTGGGATGGAAACAAAAGAAGCGCCCCGACTGCTGCGGGACGCTTCTCGATTTTCGCATGACGGCTCAGATCACTTGCCCATCTGTGTCAGCCAGTGACGCGGCTTGTTGTCGGCGCGGAAATCGACGCTCTTTACGGAGCCAAGCATCGCCCAGGCGATCGGCTGCTGATGAAGCGGAACCAGCATGACCTGATCCTTGGCGATCTTCAGCGCCGCTTCTTCCAGCGCGAAGCGCTTGGTGTTGTCCGGCTCCTGGGCTGCCTGTTCGACCAGCTTGTCGAGCTCCGGGTTGGACCAGCCGCCGTAATTGGAGACGCCGGTCGATCCCTTGCGGCTGGACAGGACCTGCGAGAGCAGGGAGTAGGCGTCCAGCGTCGGCTCGTTGGCCCAGCTCAGGTTGAACACATCCGCCTTGCCGTTGGTGCGCTTCGGCGTCTGGACGGCGCGCGGAGCGATATCTACATTAGGCTTGAAGCCGCCGCGGGTCAGCATGTTGGCGATGCCCGAGCAGATGTCTTCTTCGTTGATGCTCTCGTCATTCATGCACATGTAGGTGAAGGGAAGATCCTTCATGCCGGCATCGGCCAGCAGTTTCTGAGCAAGCTTCGGATCGGCAGGCTGATAGGTATCAAGCGACTTGGCGTAACCGGCAAGCTCCGGCGCGATCAGCGAACCGGAAGGACGGGCGAGCTTGCGCATGACTTTCGTGTTGATCAGGTCTCGATCGATCGAGGCCTCGAAAGCCTGACGCACCCGCAGGTCGTTGAACGGGTTCGGACGCCCGTCCTCCAGCTTTTCCTTGCGATTGAACGCAACGAAGACAGTACGCAGTTCAGTGCGCTTCTTGACGGTGATGTTGGGCGAGCCTTCCAGGCGCGGAAGGTCCTGGATCGGCGCGGAATCGACGAGATCGATTTCTCCGGAGAGCAGTGCCGCCACGCGGGTCGCAGCCGAGGCGATCGGCACGAACTCGATACGGTCGAGATTGTGCTTCTTCTGATCCCACCAGCCATCGTTGACGACAAGAATGGTCTTGCTGTCCGGAACGCGGCTCTGCAACTTGAACGGACCGGTGCCGTTGGTGTTCAGCGTCGTATAGCCTTCGACCTTGGAGGCGATGTCGGTCGGCTTCTCGCTGTTATTGTCCTTCAGCCACTGGGCATTGAAGATGAAGATGTTGGTGATGTCGTTGAGGAACAGCGCAGTCGGTGCGGAAACGTCGATGTCCACCGTATAGTCGTCCACCTTCTGGACGCCGGTATAGAGCGGAATGTTGCCGCGCAGCGGCGAGGTGGGGTCGGATGCGCGCTTGAACGAGGCGACGACGTCGTCGGCCTTGAACTCTGCGCCATTGTGGAACTTTACGCCCTTGCGCAGGGTGAAGCGCCAGCGCTTGCCATCGACCAGCTTCCATTCCGTGGCGAGCGCCGGCTCGATCTTGAAGTCCGGCCCATAGCGAACGAGGCCTTCATAGATGTGGTTGAGGAACGCAAGGTTCGAGGTGGACGGTACCGAATAGGGGTCCAGCGAAAAGATGTCGGCGCGACCGGCCCAACGGAGCGTTTCGGCGTGAGCCGGAAGAGCAAAGGCGGCCGCGGTCATCGCGGCCAGGACGAAGCGTTTCATTCGGGACATGAAGTTCCCCCATATTGATTGTTGATGACCCATCCCGCCCGGAGACCGGAAGGTTGGCCGGAGTATTGTAGCGCAAGGTCATATTGTCAACCGCATTGTTTACAATTATCGTCGCCAGAAATGATGACGAAATTTGTCGCATGTCGTCTACAATTTAGGCTTGGGAGAGTATTGAAATGGCAGATTTTCTACTGCTTCACGGAACGATCGTCACGGTCGACCAGGAGCGTCGCCTCATCGAGGACGGCGGCCTGGCGATATCGGGAGACAGGATTGTCGACATTGGTGTTGCGGATGAAATGGTGCAGCGGCATTCCGGGAAACGGGTTATCGACTGCCGGGGCAAACTTGTTATTCCAGGGTTGATAGATGCGCATGGTCACGCAGGTCATGCATTGATCCGCAGCATCGCGGCCGACACCAATTCCATGTGGATGCGCGTCGTCACCCCGACCTATTATCACTATGTCACCCGCGACTTCTGGTATGCGGACGGGCTGGTGTCCGGCATGGAAAGACTTCGCGCCGGTGTCACGACCGGTGCCAGCATCATCACGTCCATGCCGCGTGCCGACGATCCCGTCTTCGCCATCAATCACGCTCGCGCCTATAGTGAGCTCGGCCTGCGTGAAATCGTCTGCGTCGGGCCGTCCGGCCTGCCGTGGCCACATCCGGTAACGCGCTGGGAAAGCGGTCAGGCCGAACGCCGGCAGATCAGTTTTGAGGAAATGATCGAAGGCTCCGAGGCGGTGATCGAAACGCTGAACGGCAGCGCCGACGGCCGCATCAAGGTATTCCTGACGCCATTCACCATCGTTCCATCGGTCGAGCCCTCGAATGCATCGTCACCGGATCAGGCAGTCAACCTGACGGAGGGCGACAGGATGCAGGCTAGGCGGGTGCGGGAGGTTGCAAGGAAATGGGGCGTCCGTATCCATTCCGACGCATTTGCCGGCCAAATCCGCATGGCATATCAGGACCGCGAGAACGCGCTTCTTGGCCCCGATGTTCATCTGCAGCACTGCTGGGGTATCTCGCATGACGAGATCGACATTCTCGCCGAGACGGGGACGCGGGTGACCCATGCCCCGCCGGGCCGCTCCACACCGGTGCTGGAAATGATGTCCAAGGGCATAAGGGTGGCGATCACGTCGGATGGAGCCTCGCCGAGCCGGCACTTCGACATGCTGCAGACAGCCAGACTGGCGCAATTCACCCAGCACCTCCTGCACAATCACGACCGCTACCTTCTGCCGCCGGGCAAGATCCTCGAAATGATCACCATCGATGCCGCGCACGTTCTCGGCATGGAAGATGAGATCGGCTCGCTGGAGGTCGGCAAGAAGGCGGACATCGCCATTATCGACATGCGCAAACCCCATCTTATGCCCAACTGGATGCCGGTTCACCGATTGGTTCAGCAGGTTCTCGGAAGCGACGTGGATACGGTCATCGTCAATGGTGAACTGCTCATGGAAGAGGGCAAGATCCTGCGCGGTGACCTTGATGCCGCGCTGGCTTTCGGCCAACAGGAGGCTTTGGCGTTGGTGAAACGGGCAGGCCTTGAAGCGCATATGCATGATCCGGGCTGGGGCAAGCTCCTGAGAACCTTCTCCGAGCCGGTCACCCCACCGGTTCCGCCGCCTGTCGGCTGATGGCGCTTCTCCGTCGGCACGTTGCACAAGGCCATTCGAGGTTGCCGATTCCGGCGGCTTGGCACTGCGTCGGCGACGCTTGATGTGGTTTGTCGAGCGCGCAACGATTTTAAACAATCTCTGCTGGCGGCAAGGCGAGTTCGTGCCGCCCTTGAATTGCATCTCGACGTGGAAGGCGTTCGTCTGTAACCAGGCATGGCTGAATCTCTTCGCCATACTGCCGATGTTCAACACGAGTAGCCCATGTCGATTTCAGAGACGCTCTACCGTCCGTTCGAAACGCTGATCAGGCCGCTGGATATCCCGTATCGTCCGCTTCCTTCCAAAGGGCCGGTTGCCGTTCTTCTGCATTTCATCTCGATGTTTCGCGGGGTGCTGCTCACCCTGGCGCTTGTCTCCATTATGGTCGAGGCGATCAACTTGACGATCGTCTGGGGGCTTTCCGTGGTCGTGGACGGTGTGACCCAGCGAGGCGCCGCGACATTTCTGAGCAGCGAGTGGCCGCTGCTTGCCTTTCTCGGCTTCCTGCTGTTTCCCGGTCTGCCGATCGCCTCATTCCTGTTGAACACTCTGCAATCCCATACGCTGAGCGTCTCCATGCCGGTTGCGATCCAGTGGCAGGGCCATAAGGCGGTAGAACAACAGGACATCGCGTTCTTCCATGACCTCTTCGCGGGGCAAGTGGCTTCTCGACTGTTGCAGGTCGCATCTGCCGTGCAGCAGCAGATCATTGCCGCGTTTCAGTCGATCCCCCGCTTTCTGTTTCAGATGGCAGGCTCGGTCATCCTGCTGAGCGCTCTGTCCTGGCAGCTGGCGCTGCCGGTTGTCGTGTGGATTGTGCTGAACGTGGCACTGGCTGCTAGGATGGCGCCGATTTTTACCGAGCGCTCGCGCCGCACCGCCAGGCAAAGAAGCCTCGTCTCCGGCACGATGACCGATCTCTACAGCAATATGCAGATGATCAAGCAGTTTGCGGCGGAGGAAAGCGAGGCCGGCGCGATCCGACGTATCCTCCAGAAGTCCGTGACGACCCAGCATCAGGAACAGCGAATCTATCGGACGTCGGAGCTGATCGTTGTTGCGCTCAACACGGCGCTCTGGCTGGCCACGCTGGCAATAGGGCTTTCGGGTCTTGTGAAAGGCTTCCTGACGATCGGCGAATTCGTGGCTGCAGTCTATGTTTTGCAGCGCCTATCGGCACACACCTTCACATTTCTTCAGATGGGGCAGCAGATCTTTCAGGCAATCGGCACGATCAAGGATGCCATGCCGGTAATGACGACGCCGCCCACCATCACGGACCGCCCCGACGCAGCGGAATTGAACGCCGCCAACGGCGAAATCCGTTCCAGAACGTTACCTTTGCCTACAAGGCCGGAAAGCCGGTGATCAAGGATTTCTCCGTTCACGTCAAACCCGGCGAGAAGGTCGGGTTGGTCGGCCTATCCGGAGCCGGCAAGACCACGCTGGTGAGCTTGCTGCTGCGCTTCTATGACATCGACGAAGGCGCGATCCTTATCGGCGATCAGGATATTCGCTCTGTCAGGCAATCGAGCCTGCGCCGAAATGTCGGGGTGATCGCGCAGGACGTCGCCCTGCTTCATCGATCCGTGGGCGACAATATCCGCTATGGACGCCCCGACGCGACGCAGGACGAGATCGAGCAGGCGGCAAGAATGGCAAGAGCCGAAGACTTCATTGCCGATTTGACGGATGGGGATGGCCGCACGGGTTACCAGGCTTTTGTCGGCGACCGGGGCATTAAGCTCTCCGGCGGGCAGCGTCAGCGCGTCGCCATCGCACGTGTCTTGTTGAAGAACGCTCCGATCCTGGTGCTGGACGAAGCCACATCTGCGCTCGATAGCGAGTCGGAAGCTGCCATCCAGGAAAAGCTCAGCCTGGTGATGGAGGGGAAGACGGTCATTGCCATCGCCCATCGATTGTCGACCATCGCCAAGATGGATCGCATCCTCGTGCTCGATGGAGGACGTATTGTCGAAGAAGGCAGGCCGGATGAACTTGCCACGCAAGGAGGCCTGTTCGCCCGGCTCTGGCAGCGCCAGAACGGCGGCTTTATCCCAGCAGATGCCGATTGATCGTTATCGGCCTTGTCGATCAGCCCGCGCCCTTCTGCGAGACGCCGGATTTTGGAGTATCTGGCGGCGGTTCACTCTAACGTTTGTCATGGCCCGCCACCTGCCTGGAAACTTTGGTCCGCTATTCCGACTCGGGCAGGGTCGAACGGCAGAGGAGCTTGCCGGATGTGTCGTAGACACGCAGATCGGCTGTCCATTTGTTCGGGCTGCCGTTCACGACCGCCTGCGAGAGGCTTTGCTTGTGTCCGGCGCCGGCGCTGAATTCTCCCCCCTGCATGTTGGATGACGTGCCGCCGTTCGATGCCGACATGACCTGAAACTGATAGGTGCCTTGGCGTGATCCGGCGGGAACCAGCACGGCGGAGAGGTGCGCCAAGCCGCCCGTTTCCTGATATTCGATCCTGCAAGTATCTGCAGGTGGCAAGCTCACAAGCATGGTGCCCTCCATCGGCAACGGGGTAGAGCCAGGGATGGCTGGCTCTACCGCCTTCGTCAGTGCTGAACTGTTACAGACGTATTGTGCTTGCCCGACTGGGTGGTCTCGGCAGAGTTGTCCCTGCCGAACTGGACCGTTGCAGCGAGGTTACCTCTGCCGGCTTGACTGGTGTAGGCTTCATTGTTCTTCCCGAACTGCGCGGTGGCGGAGAGATTGTTTTTGCCGCTCTGAACTGTTTCGGCATAGTTCCCCTTGCCGACCTGTCCGATGCCCGAAAAATTGCCGTGGCCGACCTGGCCCGTTGCAGCCATGTTGCCGTTACCGTGTTGAGAGGTGATCGATACGTTGCCCCCGGCAAAAGCGGCCGTCGACATGAGCACGATACCAGCGGAAAGAAGCAATGATTTGATGGACATGGTGGTCTCCCTTTTCTGCCGTCGTCATTGACGGTGGGCAAAACCTACCGGCGGCAGGGGCGCCTCGCATGTCCTCAATCAGCCCAATTCCGTGGCCTGTTTCCACTCTCGGCGTGGACGACTTGATGGCTCGATAGCGGGTTGAGCCTTTCCCGGAGGGGAAATCGCCTGGGAAATTGGCCGATCAACTCAGCCAAGAAAGAAGGTCAGCGTCGATAGAAGAGTGAGAAGCTGACCCTGTCGATGCAGGCCATGGCGCGCCATGATCGAGGTAAGCTGATTGTGGATGGTGTTCTTTGCGACGCCGCGGGCCTGGGCGATTTCTGCAGGTGCGTAGCCGCTCGCGAGTTCACACGCCAATGTCGCTTCGGTTGCGGTCAACCCGAGGACGGAACTCACCAGGGCCGGCGAGAGGCCCGCGTGCTCGCCAACCTTGAACAGGCTCAACATGTATTTCGCGTCACTGCGCACAAAATGGTTTGCGAACGGCATCGTGGTCACCGAGCGCGGTGTAAAGGCATCGGCCTTCAGCAACCACCCCGGGCCTGTCTCCGTGTCTTTGATCCAGGCGATATTCGCTGTATCGGCATGCTGAGCGGCGCGGCTGAGCAAGCGATCGATCTCGGATTGAAAGCCTTGGCTCTCGATGACGAGATAACCGTCGGTTGCTTTCAGCAGTGAGCGGTTATTTTCGAGGATGCGCTCGAACGCCTTGTTGAACTCGACAAGCTTCAAGTCCTCGCTCACCATCGCGCGCGGTGTTACGGACTGCGAGAAAAGACGATCCAGGCGTTCAGCCTTCTCGCGGTCTTTGACGAGCTGCTGATATATTCCGATAGCGATCTGCAAATGCGGCGTAATCGCGAGCATCAATTCCTGCGCAAGCCCCAGATCGCCCGCATCCTCACGGCGAAAAAACAGGCCGAGGACAAAACGCCGGTTGCCGTCTCTCGTTAAAACGGCAAGCAGAAGTTTCCCGTCGGAACTGAAGGTACTGGCGAGAGAGTTCTGCCAGGCCGATCCATTATACTTGGCATCCACATTGATGTTGCTGCCGCTACCCAGGCTGGCGGTAATGGTGTGGATGGTTTCCACAAACAGGTCCGAGGTTATCTGCCGGTTTTCCAGGAGGTTCGTTATTACGC
>CBDDGK010000019.1:0-157331 GCA_965227625.1 Neorhizobium sp.
CCTCGCTCTGGCTTTCATGGCACCGGCGCAGGCCCAGGTAGCCGGTGAAAGCGACGATTCGATCATCGTCACCGCGACCCGCGCCTCCACCGCGACCAAGACCGACACGCCGATCCTGCGCATCCCGCAGTCGATCAACATCGTCACCGCAGCGCAGATCGAGGATCTCGGCGCCCGCTCGATCGTCGAGGCGCTGAGCTACACCGCCGGCGTCCAGGGCGGCACCGACGATTCGCGCGGCGACTTCAACAATCTGCGCGGCTTCGAATCGGTCCTCTATGTCGACGGCCTGAAGCGGAACTACGGCTTCGTCTATCTCCCCCGCGCCGACGTGAACGCGCTGGAGCGCATCGAAGTCCTCGTCGGTCCGGCATCGGTGCTGTACGGCGCCGGCAGCTCGGGCGGCATCACCAACATGCAGAGCAAGAAGCCGAAGTTCGAGTTCGGCGGCACGGTGAGCGCGAGCTACGGTACGTATCAGCGCAAGGAAGGCATCGTCGATGTCTACGGTCCGCTGAGCGACACGATCGCGGTGCGCCTCGTCGCCCTGGGACGCGATTCGAATTCGCGGCAGGACAACATCGCCAACAACCGCGTCCTGGTTCAGCCGGCGATCACCTGGAAGCCGACCGACCGGACCGAAGTCACCGCGCTCGGCCTGTATCAGCGTGACAAGAACCCGCCGAACTACAACGTGCTGCCGCTGCCGGCGTCGATCTACGCCGGTCCTGGCCGCCGCGTGCCCGACAGCCGCTTCCTCGGCGAACCCAGCTACGCCAACAACAGCTACAAGAAGAATGGCGCAGCCACGCTGCTCATCAGCCATGGCTTCACCGATTCGATCACCTTCCACAGCTCGACGCGCTACACCAAGGCGTTCACCGACCAGCGCGAAGTCTATCCGGCGCCCTATTTCAATCCGCTCAATCCGTTCGTCGATGCGAACGGCATCCCGGTAACCGATCCGGCAACGAGCGATCCGAACGCCACCTTCGTTCCGCGCAATATCTTTGCGATCAAGGTGCACTATCGGACCTTCAACTCCGACAACAACATCGGGTTCAAGTTCGACACCGGACCGCTCAGCCACAAGGTCCTGGTCGGCGCGGATTATTCCTACTTCCGCCAGCTCGCGTCCCAGGCATTCGCCGCGACCACGCCGATCGACATCTACAATCCGGTCTATGGGACGGCGCCGCAGCCTTCCTATTTCCCGCAGACCAAGCAGGTGTTGAAGCAGCTCGGCTTCTACGCGCAGGATCAGATCGATTTCGGTGAGATCGCCTCGCTGGTCCTCGGCGTCCGCCGCGACCGCGTGGTCAAGAATGAGGCAGCCGCTCTGCCGCCGCATCAGGTCGACAAGAAGACCACGAAGCGCGCCGGCCTGACCGTCAACGTCACGCCGACGCTCGCACCCTATGTGAGCTACTCGGAATCCTTCCAGCCGGTCTCGGGCCTGAACCAGTTCGGCGGCAGCTATGTCCCGCTGTCGGGCAAGCAGAAGGAAGTCGGTATCAAGTGGCAGCCGTACAAGACGACGATGCTGCGGGCCAGCTACTACACGCTGAAGGAGGACAATGCCCTCCGGCCCGATCCGAACAATCCGCTGAGCTCGATCCAGTCCGGCGCGACCAAGGCGAGAGGGTTCGAATTCCAGGTCGATCATAATGTGGCCAAGGACCTCAGCCTTACGGCGAACTTCTCCCATGGCAGGGTTCGCCAGTCGGGTGACGGCCGCCAGCGCGACAATACCCCACGGGATCTGGCCGGCATCTATGCGACCAAGACGTCGGTGGTCACCGACGAGCTGTCGCTGCGTTACGGCGGCGGTGTCCGCTACGTCGGCAAGCAGACGTCGGGCAATCCGGCCTTCCTGCAGGTCGTTACCCCCAGCTACACGCTGGTCGATGCGATCGTCGCGGTCGACTATGGCAAGTGGACGCTGTCGGTGAACGCGCTTAACCTGCTCGACGCCCAATATTATCCGACCTGCTATAATTTCGGCTTCTGCTCGAACGGCGAAGCCCGGACCGTTCAGGGCACGCTGACCTACCGCTTCTAAATCCTTCGGGACCGAAGCAAGAAACCCGCGCTATCCCCCAGGGGATAGCGCGGGTTTTCCTTGTCCGGCCAACGCGCATGCAGCGCGACACGCACGCCGACGCGCCGCCGAACTCCGTCGGGCGGTCCACTTCGCCTATGGTCGGGGATCAGCCCTTGGCGGGCGGCGTATAAGCCTTGGTCCAGGGCGTCTCGCCGCCGCGCTGGATGAAGGTCAGGAACACGCGCAGATTGTCGGTCGCATGGGTGTTCTCCACCCCGTGCGTGACCTCCAGCGGGGTATGGACATGGTCGCCCTTGACGACGGGAACGATCTCGCCGTCGATCTCCATCTGTCCCTGGCCGCTGATGATATAATAATATTCGTCGAACGAGCCTTCGCCGTTGCGGTTGTCGAGGAAGTGGACATGCCCCCCCTCGCTCGCGCCCGGCGGCAGATCGTAGATCATGAAATAGGCGGGCGCGGTCTGGTCGGCGAAGCGGAATATCTTCGCCCTGCCCTTGCCCTTGCCGTGATGGATGCCGGCGATCTCGACCATGCCGGCCGCTTCGGGATCCTTGGTGTAGGTCGGCTTCACGCCGGGCTTGCCCGAGGGCTTCGCCGCCGGTGCGGGCGCCATCGTCGCGAGCGCCTTCTGGCTGGCCATGGCGAAACAGGCCCCGGCCGCGGCAAGGGCGCCGCGCCGGCTCAACCTGATCGGGGACGTCGCCTTGTCATGCTGGTCGCTCATGGCAGCCTTGTACCTCAAAAACCTTCGGAAATGAACCGGAGCACGTCGGTGGTCGATCGCGCGGGAACGGTCATGTGCCCCTCCTCCGCATACCAGCGCATGCGCGAGCGCAGGCCGACCCCGGACAGCAGGGCCATGCGCCGGGCGAAGGCCTCGCCCGGATAGGGATCGTCCATCACGTCGCGCCCGCCGAGCAGCACCAGCAGCCGGCTGGGATTGCGGATCTTGCCGCTGGTCAGCCCGGCGGCGAAGGCGCGCTCCTCGACCAGCGACTCCTGCTCGTTCCACTCCATCGAAGGGCTGGCCGCGACGATCGAGTAGAAGGCGTTGGGCCGCGCGAACAGCACGTGCATCGCGAAGCTGCCGCCAAGCGAATGGCCGAACATCGACTGGCGCTCGGGATTGATACGGAAGCGGTTGCCGATCTCGGTGCGCAGCTTGCCGGTCAGGAAGTCGAGGAAGATGTCCTGGCCGCCGCTCCTGTACTGCGCCAGCCGTTTCCACGCCTCCGGCGGCGGATCGAGCAGCGGCGCGGTCATGTCGTAGAGGCGGCGGTTGTCGTAGCTGTCGTCGGTCGGGTAGCCGACGCCGACGACGATCATGTTGCCGATGTCATATTCCTGGATCCGTCGGGCGTCGGCAAAGCTCGCGAAGGCCGCGTTGCCGTCCAGGACATACAACACGGGATAGCCGTTCTCCGGCACCTCGCCCGTTGTGGGATAGGATATGAGGATGCGATAGACCTCGCCCCGGTCGGACGTGATGTCGACCATCTGCGTGCCGGGCATGGCGTAGCGCGGCGCGGATGGCGGCGCCGGTGGCATCTTTCCGGCCGCCGTGGCCGGCCCGGCAGCCGCGAGGCCGATCGCCGCGACCGCGAGCAGACAGTGCCATCGGCCGGTCACGCTGCGCGTCAGCCGCATGCGGTCATTTCCTGCCCGCAGCCGGCGCCTTGGCCGCGATCAGCTCGATCTCGACGAAGAAGGTCGGATAGGCCACCGCGGCGACCTGGACCGTCGAGCGCGCGACTGGATTGGGGTTTTCGGCGGTGCCGAAGAACAGCTTGAAGCCTTCGTTCATCCCCGCGAAGTCCATGACGCCGCCCTTGGCGGGATCGCCGGCCAGGAAGACCGTCGCCTTGACGACATCCGATAGGGCATAGCCATGCGCTTCCAGGATCGCCTTGGCCTTGGTCAGCGCGCTGATCGTCTGGGTCTTCGTGTCGCCCATGTCCGCCGTGGTGAGCGCCGCCGAGATCGGCTTGGACGGATCGATCGGCGCGGCGATCTGGCCCGAGACGTAGAAGAGCTCGCTGCCTGCCGGAATGCGGACGGCGGGCACCAGCGGCGACGGCGCGGCGCCGGGCGCGGCGAAGCGTTCGATGCCGCTCGCCTGCGCCATCGGGGCAAGGCCGGCCAGCGCCAGCAGGAACATCGGGACACGGCGCATCATGTTTCTCCATATGGAACTGGGGACGACGGGCTCACTTGTCGTCCAGGAAGTTGAGGATCGCCGCGGTGAAGAAGTCCGGATCCTCCAGGAAGGCGAAATGGCTGGTGTTCGGCAGGATCAGCAGCCCCGCGCCCGGGATCGTCGCGGCGATATATTCGATATGCTCGCGCTTGATCGCGAGATCGCGGTCGCCGTCGACGACCAGTACGGGCGACGTGATCGTCCTGAGCTGGGCGTCGGTCCAGTTCGGTTCGGTCGTCCACATATGGTTTATCTGGTCGACGAAGGCGCGATACTCCTTCGGCGTCGGCGACAGCTTCTCATATTCCTTGCCGGACCGCTGGAAATAGGCGTTGGCCGACGGGCTCTCGCCGCCTCCGCCCAGGCCCGCCGTGCTGGTGTTGCCGGCGAAGGCGAAGATCTTGCCCACGCGCGTCGGATGGCGGATCGCCAGATCGAAGCCGATATTGGCGCCGTCGCTCCAGCCGACGATGTCGGCGCGCGGGATGTGAAGCGTGTCGAGCAAGGCGACGACGTCGTCGGCCATCAGGCTGTAGCTGAACGGGCGCGCATCGCGGGTGCTGCGGCCATGGCCGCGACTGTCGATCAGGATGACCTGGTGATGCTTCGAGAGCGCCGGCACCTGCAGCCCCCAATAATCCGAATTGGCGATGCCGCCGTGGAGCAGCACGACCGGCGGCCCCTGCCCGGTGATCGCGTAATAGAGCCGGATGCCGTTGACGGCGGCATAGCCCGAACGCGCACTTGTGACGGGCGCGGGCGTCGGCGGCAATGTCTCCCAGCGCGGCGCGGCCTGCGCGGGCGCACTGCCGAGCAGCAGGGCGAAGGCAATCAGCAAGCGGCGCATTCGGCCCTCCCATTTCACTGCGCGCGATAAGAAGCTTTTCCGATAGCCATCGCCATAGGCTTGTGGGGTAACGAAATGGCGTTTCGGGTAAGCGGCCTGTCGCGTTGTCACGAAAGCTTCAGGACAGGGCGATAGCCAGCCTGTCGGCCTGCGACGGCGTCGTCCAGCCCGTCCGCTCGCGCAGCAGCGTGATGCCGACATCGGCGAAGATGCCGCTGATCGGTGCTTCGGGCTTGTGCACCGTGACGGCCAGTTTCGCGATCGGCGGGAAGCCGTCGAACAGGGCATCGACCAGTCGGGCGGCAAGCGTCTCGATCAGCTGCCAGGGTTCGCCGGCGACCAGATCGCGGATCACATCGTGCAGCGCCTTGTAGCAGACCGTCGCGTCGAGCCTGTCGAGCCGCGCCGCCGGCGACGTGTCGATCCACCACTCCACATCGACGACGAAGCGCTGGCCCTCGCGGCGCTCGCTTTCGAACACGCCGTGGCGGCCGTGAACCTCGATCCCGCGCAGGAACAGATGATCGAGCGGGACCGGCGCCTCGGCCATCAATGATTGCCTTGCCAGGCAAGATACTGATTCTGGAGGCGCAGGAAATAGTCGAGCGGCTCGTCCCAGTAGAGGGCGAGCGCGATGGCCATGTCGGCGTCGAGGAAGGCCCGCCCGTCGAGGACGGCCTGCCAGCAGGCGGCGTCGATCTTGGTAACGTCCGCAAGCTCGGCGACTGACGGCGCCGTCCGCTCCGGCCCGAACCACGTCGCCGCGAGCAACCGGCCGAAGCCCGGATCGACGCTGCCCGTCGCGGCATCGTCCAGCGGAGCGCCACCCGCCGTTGCGGGCCGCTTCCGGCAACGCACGCCGTCGCGGACGCGCTGGCGATAGCGTCCCGCCAGTGCGACGGCACCGGCCCTGTTTCCCGAAGGGCGTCCGATCGTCATGGTGCGCCCCTTTCGTTCGGCCGGCCTACGGTCAGAGAACGACCGTCTTGTTGCCATTGGGGAAGATGCGGTGCTCGGCATGCCAGCGCACCGCGCGACTGAGCACCGACGCCTCGATCTCGCGCCCGATGGCGACCATCTCGTTGGCGGTGATCGAATGGCTGACGCGGCGCACATCCTGTTCGATGATCGGCCCCTCGTCGAGGTCGGCGGTCACGAAATGGGCGGTCGCGCCGATCAGCTTCACGCCGCGCGCATGCGCCTGGTGATAGGGCTTGGCGCCCTTGAAGCTGGGCAGGAAGCTGTGGTGGATGTTGATGCAGCGGCCGTCGAGCTTCGTCGAGAAATCGTCGGACAGGATCTGCATGTAGCGTGCCAGCACGGTCAGCTCCGCGCCGGTCTCCTCGATCAGCGCCAGGAAGGCGGCCTCCTGGGCTTCCTTGCCGTCGCTCATCGGCAGGTGATGATAGGGCAGGCCGTGATATTCGGTGACCCGGCGCATCGCGTCATGGTTGGAGACGACGCCGACGATCTCGATCGGCAGCTGGCCGATCTCCTGCTTGTGGATCAGATCGACCAGGCAGTGGCCGAATTTCGAGACCGCGATCAGCACCCGCTCCTTGTGCGCCAGGTCCTTGAGGTCCCAGTCGAGCGCGAGTTCCCTGGCGGCCGGGGTGATCGCGGCGGCCAGCTCGTCGAGGCCGACCGGGCTGGTCAGTTCCATGCGGCAGAAAAAGTGCGCGGTGTCGGGATCGCCATAGACTTCGGCGGCACGGACGTCGCAGCCATGCGCGGCGACGAGTGGCGCGACCGTCGCGATGATTCCAGGCCGATCGGGCGAGCGGAAGCGCAGGACGAGATTGCTGTTCACGAGAGAAAACTCCTGGATCGGGGCTTAGGCGCGGGCGAGCAGGCGCCCGGCATAGGGGGCCATCGTCTGATCGACGATGATCCGGAAACGGGGGGCGTCGTTCGCGTCGGCGAGCCGGGCGATGAACATGCCGGTGTCGCCGAACAGCGACCGCGCGACCGCGCCGACCGGGAAGACGTCCGGCCAGAGATCGAGCGGGCTGTGCGCGGCGACCGCGGTGCGGGCATCCGCGCCTTCCAGCAGGAAGGACACGCGCGCGTGACTGATGTCGATCGCCAGCACGTCGTCGGCGCCCTGTGCGGTGATCCGAGCTACCCAGGCGACGACATCGGCTTCGGCGCCGGTGACCAGCCACTCGCCGGGGGCCATCCAGGCGAAAGTCAGGCCCTTCTTGTCGGCCTGCTCGCGCATCTTCGGCGGCACGAAGCCGACCACGCCCTTGAAGCGGGCGTCGAAGTCGCTGCCGAAAATACGCAGCTTGGCGATGCCGAGGCCTGCTTCGATCCGGGCGGACAGGCCGGGCCGGGCGATGTCGGCCACGGCCGGTCCGGCGCGTTCCAGCATGATTGCGGGATCAGCCATGGATGCGCTCTCCTGAAGGATCGTAGAATCGGGGGTCGGCGATCCGGGCCGAGCGCCAGGTGTCGAGGTCCCAGATACGGACCGTCTCGCCCATCCGCTCGCGGCCGCGCTCCACCAGGGCCATCGCGATCGGCCGGCCGAGCGTCGGCGACTGGGCGCTCGACGTCACCCAGCCCTGGGTTCCGCGCGGCTCGGTCGCGTCGCCTGCCAGGACGTGCGCGCCGATCTCGAGCGGACCGCCGCCGTCGGTGATCTCGAGGCCGACGAAATGCCGGCGATCCTCACGCAGGCCGTCGGGCCGCATGATCGAGCGGCGACCGACGAAATCGTCCTTCTTCTTCGCGATCGCCGGGCCGAAGCCCAGATCCTGCGGATAGGTGGTGCCGTCGGTATCGGAACCGACGTGTAGGAAGCCCTTCTCGATCCGCATCACCATCAGCGCCTCGACGCCGAACGGGGTGATGTCATAGGGGCGCCCGGCCCGCATCATCGCGTCCCACAGCGACGCGCCATAGCCCCAGGGCACCGCGACCTCGTAGGACAGCTCGCCGGAGAAGCTGACGCGCTGGATGCGCGCCGGCACGCCGCCGACGGTGCCGCTGCGATACTGCATGTGCGGGAAGGCGTCGGGCGACAGGTCGATATCGGTGCCGACCGCCGCGAGCACGTCGCGGGCGCGCGGGCCGGCGACGTTCATCACCGCCCAGCCGGCCGTCACATTCTCGACCAGCACGCGCAGGTGCGGCCATTCGCACTGCAGCCATTCGTGCAGCGTCTCGGTGATCGCCGAAGCGTGGCCGCTGGTGGTGCCGACCAGGAAATGATCCTCGCCGATCCGCGCGAACACGCCGTCGTCATAGACGATGCCATGTTCGCTCAGCATCAGCCCGTAGCGGCCCTGCCCGACCTTGAGGGTGCGGACGCCACCGACATAGATGCGCTGCAGGAACTCGGCGGCGTCGGGGCCCTTCACCTCGATCTTGCCGAGGGTCGATGCATCGAACAGGCCAACCGACTGGCGCACCGCCTTCACTTCGCGCGCGACCGCCTGATGTTCGGTCTCACCGCTGGCCGGGAAATAGGCCGGCCGGAACCACTGGCCGTAATTCTCCATCTTCGCGCCCAGCGCGAGCTGCGCGGCGTGCGACGGCGTCTCGGCGCGCGGCATCAGATCCTCGCCGACCGCGCGGCCGGCGAAGGCGCCGATGGTGACCGGATCGAAGGGCGGGCGGAACTTGGTCGTGCCGATCGCCTGCGGCGCCTTCTTCAGGAGATCCGACAGGACATGAATGCCCGCGACGTTCGACGTCTTGCCCTGGTCGGACGCCATGCCGAGCGTGGTGTAGCGCTTGAGATGCTCGACCGACCGGAAATTCTCGCGGCTGGCGAGCTGGACGTCGGCCACTGTCACGTCATTCTGGAAATCGAGCCAGGCGGTCTGCGCGGTGGTGTCGCCATCGGCGAAGCGGCGGGTCGGCCCGACCGGCGCCGGGCGCGGCGCGGCGACGGCCTTGCCGTTGACGGCGGTGCGGGCGCCGGCGATGGCGGCCGCCAGATCCAGCGTTCCCGCCGCGGCGCCGACGCTGATCGCCTGCTGCACGGCCTTGGCCGGCAGGAAGGCCTGCAGGTCGCCGTCATAGGCGAGCGACCCGCCCGACTGCGAATGGAGATGCACCGCCGGATTCCAGCCGTCCGAGGTCAGGATAGCGTCGCAGGCGATGCGCCGTCTGGTCCCCCCGGCGAGTGGCGCGACGTCCAGCCCGCGCACGCTGCGACTGCCTTTGGCAGCCAGCGGCACCGATGCCGGGACGATCTCGATGCCCTTGCGCAGGGCTTCGGCCGCCGCGGGCGAATCCGAACGGGAATCGACGATCGCGGCGATGTCGCAGCCCGCGTCGTGCAGCGCGACGGCGGCTTCATAGGCGCTGTCGTTGTTGGTGCAGATCACGACGCGGCGGCCGGGCAGCGCACCATAGCGGCGCGCATAGGTCTGCGCCGCCGAAGCGAGCATGACGCCGGGCAGGTCGTTGCCCGCGAAGGGGATCGGCCGCTCGAACGCACCGGTGGCCAGGATCACCTTCTGCGCGCGCACCTTCCACAACCGCTGGCGCGGTCCGGACCGCTGATCGGGCGGCAGGTGATCGCTGATCCGCTCGGCCAGCGCGACGAGACCATGGTCGTAGAAACCGAAGGCCATCGCCCGGTTGAGCAGCTGCACGTTCGGCGCGGCATCGAGCCGGGCGAGCGCGGCATTGCGCCATTCGAGTGGCGCCATGCCTTCGACCTTGCCGGTTGCGGACAGCAGCCCGCCGCCATATTCGAAATCGGCCTCGACCAGCATCACCCGCTTGTTGCCGGGCAGAGCAGCCGCCGCCTCGGCCGCCGCGAGGCCCGCCGCGCCCGAGCCGATCACCAGCGTGTCGACATGGGCGAAACGCTGTTCGTAGCGATCGGGATCGGGCGTCGTCGGCGCGACGCCAAGACCAGCCGCCTTGCGGATCGACGGCTCGAAGACATGCCAGTTCGGCCAGAAGAAGGTCTTGTAATAGAAGGCCGCCGGGATGAACTTCTTGACCAGCTGGTTCACCGCCAGCAGGTCGAACTCGAGGCTGGGCTTCGCGTTCACCGGTCCCGCGACCAGACCCTCGTAGAGCTCGATCTGGGTCGCCTTGACGTTAGGCACGGTCTGCGCGCCCAGTTCGAGCTGGACTATGCCGTTCGGCTCTTCGAGGCCCGCCGCGATCAACCCGCGCGGCCGGTGATATTTGAAGCTGCGCCCGATCAGCGACACGCCATTGGCGATCAGCGCCGAGGCCAGCGTGTCACCGGCATAGCCCTGGTAGGACTTGCCCGCCCAGCGGAAGTTGATCGGCTTGCTGCGGTCGACCGAGACGCCGGATGTGCTGCGCCAGCCGCTCATGCCGCGGGTCCTTCCGGCAGGGTCTCGCCCATCGGATAGACGGCGGAGACCTCATGGGTGACGGTGCTGCGCGCGACGTTGAACCAGCGGCCGCACCCAGCGCTGTGCAGCCAGCGCTCGCGATGATCGCCCTTGGGGTTGGCGCGATAGAACAGATAGTCCGCCCAGCGCTCGTCGCTGACGCTATCGTGCGGGCCCGGCCGTTCGACATGGGCTTCGCCGCCACAGCGGAATTCGATCTCGGCGCGGGGGCCGCAATAGGGGCAGGTGAGGAGCAGCATGATGAACCCTCTTAATGCGCGATGCCCGAGGCCGAGGCCTCGTCGATCAAGGCGCCGGTCCGGAAGCGGTCGATACCGAAGGCCGTGGCGAGCGGATGCGCGGTGCCGGTGGCCATGGCATGCGCCAGGCACCAGCCGCCGGCCGGGATCGCCTTGAAACCGCCGGTGCCCCAGCCGCAATTGACGTAGAAACCGCCGACATCGGTGCCGCTGATGATCGGCGTGGAATCGTGGACGACGTCGACGATGCCGGCCCATTGCCGCAGGAAGCGCATCCGCGAGAATTGCGGAAACAATTCGACCACGCCCGCCGCCGCACGCTCCATCCACGGCAGGTTGCCCCGCTGCGCATAGGACAGATAGAGATCGAGGCCCGCGCCGAGGACGAGCTCGCCCTTGTCCGACTGGCTGAGATATGTGCCGGTCGCGGGCGACAGGATCACGGTGTCGAGGCAGGGCTTCACCGGCTCCGACACGAAGGCCTGCAGCGCATAGGAGGTGACCGGGAGGCGGACGCCGGCCTTGGCCGCGAGCTGGGTCGAATGGCCAGCGACCGCCATGCCGACCGTGTCACTGCGGATCGTGCCGCGGCTGGTCTCGACGCCGCGGACCTGGCCGTTCTCGATGATGAAGTTCTCGACTTCGCAATTCTGGATGATGTCGACGCCCAGCGCCGAGGCCGCGCGCGCATAGCCCCAGGCAACCGCATCATGCCGCGCCGATCCGCCGCGCGGCTGATTGAGGCCGCCGAGGATCGGGAAGCGGGGCGACTCGTTCAACCCCGGAATCTGGCTCCGCACTGCGGCTTCATCATGCAGTTCCGCATCGATACCGTTGAGCCGCATCGCATTGGCTGAGCGGCGGAGCATCTCCATACCGTGGCGATCGTGGCCCAGCATCCACATGCCGCGCTGCGAGAACATGATGTTGTAGTTCAGCTCGCTCGACAGCCCTTCGTAGAGCTTTAGCGCGAATTCGAAGAAGGTCGCGGTTTCCGGGAAGAAATAGTTCGACCGGATGATCGTCGTGTTGCGCCCCGTATTGCCGCCGCCGATCCAGCCGCGCTCGATCAGGGCGACGTTGGTCAGGCCGTGATTCTTCGCGAGATAATAAGCGGTCGCCAGCCCATGCCCGCCGCCGCCGACGACGATGGCGTCATAGCGTGCCTTGGGCTCCGCATCCCGCCAGGCGGGCTGCCAGCCGCGCTGGCCGTTCAGGCCTTCGCGGATCAGGGAAAGGGCGGAATATCGTCTGGTCAACCTAGGCTCCTCCAGCCCCTTGCGTACAGAGCTGTATTAAATCTTTCAATGGCTGGATGCTCAAAATATCCCGGCCGGCTCCAGCGCTTCCTCGACCTTGCGACGCCCGGGATCGAGTGAGCGCTCGGCCGAGGCGATGGTGTTCTCCAGCAGCATCGTCACCGTCATCGGGCCGACCCCGCCCGGGACCGGGGTGATGCGCGACGCCTTCGCCGACACGCCGTCGAAATCGACGTCGCCGGTGATGCGGCCGTCGGGTAGCCGGTTGATGCCGACGTCGATCACGACCGCGCCGGTCTTCACCATCTGCGGCACGATGAGATTCGGCACGCCGGCCGCGACCACCAATATGTCGGCGAGGATGGTGAACTGCGCGAGATCGCGGGTCTTGGCATGGCAGATCGCCACCGTCGCGCCGCGCGCCATCAGCATCAGCGCCATCGGCTTGCCGACGATGTTGCTGGCGCCGACCACGACGACGTTCTGCCCTTCGATGGGGACGTCCTCACTCTCGAGCAGCTTGACCACGCCATAGGGTGTGCACGGCGAGAAGATGGTGTTGCCGGTCACCAGCCCGCCGACATTGTAGAGGTGGAAGCCGTCGACATCCTTGTCGACCGAGATCGCCTCCAGCACCTCGTCGAGCGCGATATGGGCCGGCAGCGGCAGCTGGACGAGGATGCCGTCGATGCCGCTGTCGGCGTTGAGCCGCGCGATGGTCTCGAGCAGGTCGGCATTGCTGACGTCGGCGCCGAAACGATGGCAGACCGACCTTATGCCCACCGCATCGCAGGCGCGTATCTTGTTGCGCACATAGACCGCCGACGCGGCATCGTCACCGACGAGGATGACGGCCAAGCCCGGGGCGGCGCCACGACGATCGGCGATCGCCCGCGCCCGATCGAGCAGGTCGACCCTGAGCCCGTCGGCGAGGCGGCGTCCGTCGATGATCTTGGCCATGAATCCCCCCGATTCCCCCCAGCAATGCCACGAAATTAATACAGTTGTGTACTGTATGTCAACCGCGAACCGGCGGGATGGGTACCGCGCCCGCCCGGCCCCAGCCCCTGCGATCGCGGGACCATGCGATCGACCGGGGCGATGCAGGTCGTCCGGTCAGCCGCTGGCGGGCATGTGCTTGAAAAACCATGCTATCGTCCGCGCGGTATAATCGAACGACGCCGGCATGGTGCGAACGCCATGGCCTTCGAAGGGGTAGGTCACCAGCACGCTTTCGGTACCTGTGCCCTGCACGGCGCGATGGAATTCCAGCGCCTGGCCCGGCGGCGTGATCTTGTCGAGCGCGCCGCAGATGTGGAGCGTCGGCGTCGTCACGCGATCGGCATGGTGGATCGGGCTGTGCGCGAAATATTTGCCCGTGGGATTGCTCAGCCGGTCGTTCAGGAACATCTCGCAGAAGCTCGGGATATTGCAGGTCAGATGCTGGCTGACCCAGTTGGTCACCGGCGCCACCGGCACCGACGCGGCGAAGCGCTGGTCCTGGGTGATCAGCCAGGAGCTGATGAAGCCGCCATAGCTGCCGCCGGTCACGCCGATCCGCTTCGGATCGATGATGCCGGCCTTCTCCAGCGCATCGAGCCCCGAGAGATAGTCATGGGTATCGCCGCCGCCCATGTCGCCGAAGACGAGCCGCGCGAAGGGCTGGCCGCGCCCGCTCGATCCGCGCGGATTGGGCTGGAACAGCGCATAGCCGGCGGCCAGCGCCATCTGCGCGAGCGCCGAGCGGCCGACATAGAGGGGGCGGGTGTACCAGACCGGGCCGCCATGGACCTGCATGATCACCGGATGCGGACCGGGGCCGGGCGGCGTCACCAGCCAGCCGTGGATGTCCAGCCCGTCGGGCGCGCTCCAGCTGAAATCCCGCGCCGTGCCCAGCTTTGCAATGGACGCCTCCATTGCGGGGTTTCCGAACCGGCGGATCTCCCGCTCCCGTCCGTCCTCCAGGGCGATCAGCGCCGGGGCGTCGAAGAAGGACTCGCACATGAACAGCGCGTCGCCGGGCTGGTCGCCCAGCGGCGCGATCTCCGAAAACATCGCGCCCGACGGCGCCCGTTCATGCCCCCGCCACAGTTCGCGGCAGCCGCCCGCTTTCCGATCGAGCAGGCCGATGATCGTATCAGGGCCCTGCGCCGCGACGAACTGTAGGTCATCCTCGCCCCGCCAGAACAGCTGGACGACATCGGCATCGAGGGTCGCCGGACGCTCGACCGCGCCGCTGGCGACATCGATCAGGCGCATATCGCCTGCGACGATATTGCGGTCGCTGCACACGGCCTCGACGACGGCGACGGTCTTGCCGGAGGGCGATGCGGCGAGCCAGCCGAGCTGGTCCTCGGGCTTGAACAGCGTGCGGACGGCGCCGCTGCCGATGTCGATCAGCCGCACGTCGGCGGTGTACCACCAGGTCTCCTCCGGATGATCCGAACAGAGTGCCGCGACATGGTCCGGTCCGCACCAGCCCGCCTGCCAGATGTTCACTCCCTTCGGCGTGATCTGCCGCACCGCGTCGGTCGCGAGATCGTAGAGCCACAGGCTGCGCCAGGGCGTCGCTTCGGGCGCGCCCTCGACCGCCGGCGTCCAGGCCGGCCGTTCTTCCTTGCTGTCGAGGCTGACCGAGAAGGCACCCTGCGCGCCGGCGAGATCGGATCCATAGCCGGCGACGGCGATCAGCAGCGCGCTGCCGTCCGCCGACCACTGGACATATTCGACGAAGCCGTCGACCGCGGGTGTCGCCCGGTCGGTGCGGCTCGCCAGGTCGAGGATGCGCAGGCGGTTGATATGCGCCTGCTCGCGATCCGACAGGAAGGCGATCGACCGGCCATCGGGCGACCAGCGCGGCGCAGTGTCCGAACGCGGCCCCTGGGTCAGGATTTCGAGATCGCCGGTGCCCAGGTCGATCAGCGCGATGCGCGTCGAGGGCACCCCTTCGAGCGCCTCGCAGATCGACGCGGCGGCGACCGCCTGGCGGCCATCGGGGCTGGCCGTCAGCTGGCCGAGCGTAGCGGCCTCGCCGGTGCCGGGACGCAGCCAGGCCCGGCTGAGCGCCTCGGCCTGCTGGAACAGCGGATGATCACGAAAGTCGGTCCGCATGACCCGCTCTCCTCTGGGATTGACGACGATGTGCCGCTGCCGGGTTGACTGTCGGAACCCTAGCCGAGCGCCGGACCCGACGCTTAGTCGAGCGTACAAAATCGTTCAGCGATCGGCTGAATGTTCGGCCGGCCGGGTCGCGGTCAGATGACGGGCAGCCCCCGCCGACGCAGTTCGCTGGGGGTGGCGCCGAACCGGCGTTGCACCGCCAGGGAGAAGCTGGACGGATGGCTGTAGCCGACCGCATAGGCGATCTGGGTGATCGAGGCATCGCGCTGGTTGAGCATCGACAGGGCATGGCGCATCCGCAGGTCCGCCACATAGTCGTACACCGTCTGCCCGACGATCTGGCGGAAACCGGCGCAAAGATTGCTGCGGCTCAGGCCCACTTCATGCGCCAGGTCGTCCAGCGACGGCGGCGTGACGAAATTCTCCATCAGCAGCCGCTGCGCCTTGAGGACGCCGCGCGTCGTCAGCGACGACGCCTCCGTCGAACCGAAGCTGTCATCCTCCCCGAGCGCCTTGAAGGCATGGCAGAATATCTCGACCGCCTTCGAGCGGATGAACAGCCGCCGGCTGTGCCCCTCCAGATCGCAGGACTGCAGATCCTCGAGGCAGCGCAGCAAGGCCGGGCTCAGCGGCAGACGCTTGGCAACGGTTTGTTGCAGCGTGCCGGCGATGAAGGCCTGCACGGCGGCGGGCAGTTCCTGCTCGCCCTGCGCGTACAGACGCTGGAGCGTCTCGCGATGGATGAGGATGTTCACCGCATTATGGTAGGCGCCGAACCCCGCCTGTGCCGGCGGCGCGCCGGCTGGCTCGATGATGATCGAGGCGCCGGGCCCCTTGAGGTCGAGCCCTTCCTCGCCCGCGGTCGCATATTCGCAGTCGCCGTCGCTGGCGATGCGCACGCGCAGGATGTCGGGCGCGGCGATGGTCATCGCATAGGGCGCGCCGTAGGTGACGTTGCTGAGCTGGACGAAGAAACCGTCCGCCAGGCCGCAGAATTCATTGTGGCCCACGCCATAAGGATGCGCGAAATCCAAGCGATAGTGGCAGGCATCGCCGAATGTGGCGAACGTCCCGACACCGGCCGGCATCTCGTCGGCTTCTGTGGAATAGGTCTCAAGCGCATAGGACAGCGCAACAGGGAGCGGATCTTCGATGTCCGAAAAGCGCTGCAGACGTGCACTCCCGGCAGAGCTTTCAGGCAATGCGAGTCCGGTGGAAGCCCAATGCTCCGTCCATTTCGGACGGAGCGGCCTCAGCGCCTCGCTCAAGGAAAGCCCGCCAACGAGATCATGACTGGAATGACGCATGCCAACTCCTTGCGCCTGCCGATTCCGACGCTCGCCAAACAGTTGTGTACGATGGACTAAGTATCCGGTCCAGTGGCTCCCTAGTTATGCGTCGCAAGCCAATGATCCGATGCGTCTGGGGCCCTATGGAAGCCCATTCGTCCGGACGACAAGGGAACGAGCCGCATGACCGAGACGATATCGCCAGCACAGAAGATCCGACATGCCTATCCTTCGGCCGAGCCGCGTCCGGAGTCGGTCGCGTTCGGCGGCATCCGCTACGAGGACTCGTTCCGTTGGCTGGAAGAGGATGCAGACCCGGTCGTGACGGCGTGGCAGACCGCCCAGGACGAGCTCACCCAGGCCCATCTGGTCGGCCTCCCGGCTTTCCAGCCTTTTGCCGACAGGCTGGCCGCGATTGGCGCGATCGCAGATCCGAGCGTTCCGGTTTTCGCCGGTGGCCGCTGGTTCAGGCAATATGTTCCGGAAGATGAAAATCTCGCCGTCGTGGAAGTATCCGAGAGCCCGACCGCCGCTGGCCGGCGCGTCGTCGATCTGAATGCCATGCAGACCGGCGAGCCTTTGCAGCTGACCGGCTTCGTCCCTTCGCCCGATGGCCGCAAGGCGGTGTTCGCCTGGGCGGCCGGGGGGCGCGAACAGCCCGATATTCAGATCATCGATATCGACAGCGGCGAGGTTCTGGTCAACGGCCTTCCCCACAAGCAACCGATGGGCTTCGCCTGGCTGCCGGACAGCAGCGCCATTTTATATATGGCGCTGGATGCCGCCATTTCCACCGGCTCGAAACTGTTCCGCCTCACGCTGGACAATCCGACGCAGCCGACCACCGAGTCCGTGACATTCGATCATCCGGTGGCGCGCCCGGTGTTGGCCGCCAATGGCCGCCATATACTGCTGTTCATCGATCACCTCGCGCCGCGGCCGCACTTCATTATGGACACGCAGGGCGACGGCATCTGGCAGCCGTTCCTGAAGGACGTGTCCGGCATATTCCGCGGCGATATCCTGGGCGACAATTTCATCGCCATCACGGACGATGACGCCCCGCTGGGGCGCCTGGTGTCGATCCCGCTCGCCACGCCGACGCAGCGCGAGACGTGGACCGACATCGTCCCCGCCTCCGACAATCTGCTCGGTTCGGTGCTGGTCACCGGCGGCCGCGCGCTGCTGCTCGACCTGGTCGGGACCTATGCCCGGCTGCGCGTGTTCGGACAGGACGGCGCGCCGGAAGGCGAGATCGAACTGCCGGGGCGCGGCGTGGTCAACGGCTTCAGCCACTTCAACGTTCTCTTCACGATGATCGACCCGCTGGCGCGCGCCTCGGAAGGCCAGGCGATCTTCGTCTTCTCCACTTTCGCGAAGGCGCCCGTCCTCTGCATCGCCGATGTGGCGACCCGCCAGCTGTCGATCCTGACCGACCCGTCATGGCAGCTCGATGTCCAGGTGCTGGACCTCGCGGGCAAGAGCGCGGACGGCGCCCGCGTCACCTATAATGTGGTCGCGCGCAGCGACATCGATCTGGCGAGCTGTCCGCCGACCGTCATCCATGGCTATGGCGGCTTCAACGTCTCGGTCCTGCCGGGATGGCTGGGCAGCCAGTGGGCCGCCTGGATCGAGGCCGGCGGCGTGCTGGTGCTGGCGCAGCTGCGCGGCGGCGGCGAATATGGCACGCCCTGGTGGGAGCAGGGCCGCCTGAAGCACAAGCAGAACAGCTTCAACGACGTCCATGCGGTGGCCGAAGACCTGATCGCGCGCGGCATCGCCACGCCGGAACGGCTGGGCGTGATCGGCGGATCGAACGGCGGCGTCATGGCCGCGGCGGTCGCGGTACAGCGCCCCGACCTCTATCGCGCCAGCGTGCCGCAGGTGCCGATCACCGACGTGCTGGCGCGTGTCCGCGATCCGATCACCATGGTCTCCACGCTGGATTATGGCGATCCGAACGACCCGGAGATGGCGAAGGTGATCCACGCCTGGTCGCCCTACCAGAACGTCCGCGACGGCGTCGCCTATCCCGCGTTGCTGCTCGACTGCGGCAGCAACGATCCGCGCTGCCCGCCCTGGCACAGCCGCAAGTTCGCCGCCCGCATCCAGCAGGCCTCGACCGGCGACCATGCGACCCTGTTGCGGGTCAGGGCCGATGCCGGGCATGGCGCGGTGGGCAAGGGCGCAGAAGGAGCGCCAATATGCCGAGGTGCTGGCCTTCCTGGCCGACGAACTCGGCCTGGCCGTCTGATCGGCAGATATGCGACCGGGCGACCGGCATGACGATCCCGGCCCGGCCGGTTCGACGTTGGAGTGGTACAGAATGAACGATATCCCGCTGATCGATCCGCCGATGCAGGCGATGACGCTGGTCGATGGCAGGCAGCTGACCTGGCAGGAATTCGGCCTGCCAGGTGGAAAGCCCGTCCTGTATTTCCACGGTGGCGGCAGCAGCAGCCTGGAAGCCGGCATCTTTCACCGCGACGCGGTTCGCAATGATATCCGCCTGATCGCGACCAACCGGCCGGGGACCGATGGCTCGAGCCTCTGCCCCGGCCGCCCGGTCGCAGGCTATGCGGAGGATCTGCGCCAGCTGCTCGACAGGCTGAAGATCGACAGCTTCGCCTGTTTCGGAGAATCCAACGGCGGCATGGTCAGCCTGGCGGTGGCCGCCACCATGCCGACCCGCGTCCTGGGCGCCGTGCCGATCAATCCGACCGTCCCGTGGTTCGATCCGCTGGCCAGAAGCGTCTCGCCACGATCGGTGGCGATCGCCTATCGCCTCATCCGATATGCACCATGGCTGCTCGTCAAAGCGGCGGGCATCGCGGCGGGCAGGTTCAGCAAACGCAAACCCGAAGTCCGGAAGGCCGGCGGCGGGTTCGATCCGCGCGACCTGATCGGGCCACCGCCCGGGACCGAGCCAGACATCGCCGAAATCCACTGGCGGTTCATGGGGCGCTTCAACAAGGAGGGCCTGCAGGCCGAGCTGAAATGGGCGGCGGCGCCCTGGGGTTTCGAGCCTTATGCGATAGCCGTGCCGCTGGACCTCTTCTGCGGCGTCTATGATTCCCAGGCGCCCTTCGCCCTGGTGCTCGCCGACCGCAATGCCGACGCCCGCTTCCATTATTTTCCGTTCGGCCACCACGGCTTCTCGCATCCCGATGCGCGTCGCCGGATCATCGACATGATCGCCGGCTACTTCGGGGGGTGATCGGCGGATGCGGATTCCGCCGATCTCCGAATTGTTCTGCACGCTCGCCTAAGTAGTCGACGCCGGCACCGGCTACCTATTCCCGTCAGATTTTCCGATCTGCAACAACAAAGAAAATCAGGGAGCTCGAGCATGACGAAATGGGCCTATGCATTGATGGCGAGCACGGCAGTTCTGCCAGCCGCCGCTTTTGCCGATGTTGCCGCGAGGAGCGCGGAAAGCGGCTCTTCGGCGCCGTCGGGCGATATCATCGTGACCGCGCAGCGCTATGAGCAGCGGCTGCAGGACGTGCCGCTGTCGGTCAGCGTCATCGGTGCGAAGGAACTTGCGGCACGCGCGTCGGCCGAGATCAGCGACCTGCAATATTCGGTGCCGGGCCTGTCGGTCTATCAATATGGCGTGGGCCGTCAGTTCATCCAGCTCCGCGGCGTGTCCAACACGCTCGGCTCGACCACCATCGGAATCTATCTCGACGAAACCCCCGTGACCACCGACCAGCAGGGCGACGGGCTCAGCATCCGCCTGTTCGACATGGAGCGGGTCGAGGTGCTGCGCGGGCCGCAGGCGACGCTGTACGGCCAGGGCTCGATGGGTGGCACGATCCGCTACATCCCCGCCGCGCCGAAGCTCGACCAGATCGAGGGCGCGGTCGACGGCGAATATTCGTCCACCAAGGGCGGCGACGCGAACTACAAGGCGGTCGGGGTGATCAACCTGCCGCTGTCGGCCGACAAGGTGGGCCTGCGCGTGGTGGGCGGCTATGAACGGATCGGCGGCTATGTCGACAATGTCACGACCGGCGAGAACGACATCAACCATGCCGATATCTATACCCTGCGCGCCAGCCTGCTGGCGAAGCCGTCGGACCAGCTGAGCCTGTCGCTGATGGGCCTCTACCAGAAGTCGAAGCAGGCCTATCAGGACTTCGGCACCAACTATAAGACCATCGCGACCGTGGCCTCGCCGAGCAACGACCGCTACACCCTGATTCAGGGCAAGGTCAGCTACGACCTCGACTTCGCCGAACTGAGCACCTCGGCCAACTACACCGATCGCCACAGCACCACGACCTACGACGTCTCGCCTTTCTACGTGCCCGTGCTGAACGCCATATTCGGCCTCCCGCCGGGCTTCATCACCCAGATCCCCCTGTCGGGCATCATCAACTACAAGATCTGGGGCGGCGAGGTTCGCCTCGCCTCCCAGGGCGACGGGCCGTTCGGCTGGCAGGTCGGCGCGACCTATCGCGATCTGAAACAGTCGGGAACTGCGAGCACATCCACCGCACCCGGCGCTCTGCCCTTCGACATTGTCAGCACCGTCAGCACCAACCGGAACAAGTCCTTCGCCGTCTATGGCGAGGCTAACTATGCCTTCACGCCGCAACTCAAGGCGATTGCGGGCGTGCGCTATTTCAAGGAGCGCAAGTCGGTCGACGCGATCAGCTCGTCCTTCGGTACGACAGTGAACGACACCGGCAAGGCCAGTTTCGATTCGTTCAATCCGCGCCTGAACATCAGCTATGAGTTCACGCCGAATTCGATGGTCTTCGTGAACGTCGCCAAAGGCTTCCGCAGCGGCGGGTTCAACAATACCTCAGCCGGCGGCGGCGTCTTCACCGTCCCGCCGACCTACGAGCCCGACGAGATCTGGACCTACGAAGCCGGTACCAAGCACCAGCTGTTCGATAACAGGCTGATCCTCGATGCGAGCGTCTATCGCAGCGAATGGAAGAAGGTTCAGTCCTACGGCTTCGTGCCTGGCAGCGCGCTGACCATCACCACCAAATTCAGGCCATGTCCAGGGCTGGGGCGTCGATTTCTCGGCCACCGCGCGGCCGACCCGGGCGCTCACCCTCAGCGCCACCTATGGCTGGAACAACCTGAAGTTCGACAAGGCGACCGGCGACAAGATCGTCGGTGATCCGGTCGATGCCGCGGTGCGCACATCCTATTCGGCGGCGATCGACTTTCGCCCGCCGCTGACGGACAGCATCACCGGCATCCTCCGCATCGATTACCAGCATGCCGGCCAGGGTGAATATAATGCCCGCAACTTCACCCCGCCCTCGCACACGATCCGGCCGAGCCGGGACCTCGTCAACCTGCGCGTCGGCGCGGCGTTCGGCTCGGTCGAGGTTGCGCTGTTCGCGAACAACCTGTTCGACGAGAATGCGCCCAATATCGTCGGCCCCTATGGCGCGATCGCCGAAAATCTGGAGCAGCGCCCCCGCGTGATCGGCGTCAGCGCCAGCACGAAGTTCTGAGGTATCGCGTCGGCGACACACGACAGCGATGACACAGGTGTAGCGGTCCCCACCCGGTGGGGGCCGCTACATGGTTTTTAGATCGACATGCAGGACGGCACTGCCATGAAGGTGGCCGCCGAGGAGAGCCCAACGATGACGACGGTGACATTCAGCTCCGGTGACGGCCTTGCGACCGCCGGCCCGAAAGCGCCCGCATCGGCCTGGTATGCGCTGGCGGTGCTGATCGGCACGACGCTGTTCGCCTTCGTCGACCGGCAGATCATCAACCTCATCGCTCCGTCCTTCCCAGAAGCTGCTTGGGCTTACCGACTTTCAGCTCGGTACATTGCAGGGCCTGGGGATGGCACTGTTCGCGAGCGCCGCGGGCTATCCGATCGGCTGGCTCGCCGATCGCTTCGGCCGGCGCCTGATCCTCGGGATCTGTATCGTCGTCTGGTCGATATCGACCGCGGCCTGCGCCTTCCAGTACAGCTATTTCGGTCTGTTCGCGACGACCGCCGGCATCGCGATCGGCGAGGCGGCGCTGGGACCGATCATCTTCTCGATGCTGCCGGACCTGTTCCCCGAGCGGCAGCGTAACACCGCCAATTTCATCTTCTTCCGCCGCGATCCTGCTGGGCGCGGCCGCGGGCCTGGCGCTCGGCGGCGTGACGCTCAACTGGCTGGCGACCCATCAGCAGATGCTCCCCGGCTTCCTGGCGACGATCGACAGCTGGCGCGCCCGCGCTGATCCTCGTCGCCGTGCCGGCCCCGCTCTTTCTGTTGCTGCTCGGCACGATCCGCATGACCCGCCGCATCGCCCACACGGTCGCGGCAGACAGTCCTGTCGAGGCCAGCCGGAGCCGGATCCTGCCGTTCCTCCGCGCCCACTGGCTGACGCTCAGCTGCATCTACGGTACGACCGCCGCCTATTCCCTGCCGCTCAATTCGTCCTTCACCTGGCTGCCGATCGCGCTTCCGCCGAATCTTCGGCACCGCGCCCTCGGCGATCGGCCTCCATCTCGGCATCACCGTCGGCCTCGCCTCGATCATGGGCCTGATGCTGCCACCGCTGGGACTGCGCTTCCTGCGCCACCGCGATGCGCTGCTCAATCCCTTTCGGCTCGGTCGCACCTTCATCCTCATAGCTTTCGTGCCGACGCTGCTGCTGCCGTTCGCGACGTCTGCGTGGCAGATCTACGTCATTTGCGGCATGCAACTCAGCTTCGCACTGGGCACCGGAGCGCTGATGCCCCGGCCTGCTCCAGCAGACGTCCACGCCGCAACTCCGCGCGCGCCTGATGGCGATCCAGGGCATCGTCGTTGCGGTGACGGCCGGTGCGGCGCCCATGCTGGTGGGCGGCATCTCCGGCCTCGTCGGCGGACAGCGCGGCATATTGATCGCGATGGCGATCGTCAGCGTGCCCGGCTGGCTTCTCGCCGCGGTCCTCCTGACCGTCAGCCGCCGCCCCTTCCTGGTCACCGCGGCGGCCGTGGAAGATGCCGGTCGGGCTCGGGAGGAAGGATCGCTCCCGGCCTCGCCCATATTCGCACAGCCATAAGCCCGCCGTTCAACAGATCGAAGGACAACCCAATCTATGAAAGCCGCTTTCAAGCCGGTCGGCGCGCCCTGGCCGCTTCGTACGAGTGAAGCATTCGAATTTCATTCGGATGCCGTCGGCGACATGATGGCGATCGGCATATGTTCGCCGTCGGACGCGTCGTTCGCCCAGTCCGATGACGGACCGCCGCCGCTCGACGTGATCTACGTCCTCGACGGGTCATGGGCCCTCGGCATGGCGGCCGCGATCTGCCAGCTGCAATATGCGGATTCGATCCACCCGGGCTTCGCGCCGGTCCTTCTGGTCGGCGTCGACTATCCGGACGGCGCGATCAATGCCCGCTCGCGCGATTATACGATGGCGAGCTCGTTCCCCCGGCGATTGGAGGACGCATTGTCGGCCATTCCCCGGATGCGGCCGGGTGGAGCCGACCGGTTCCTGGCCTTTCTTGAGAACGAACTCGATCCATTCATCCGCTCGAAATATCGCACGTCGGACAAACCCGCGGGAATCCTCGGCGATTCCTTCGGAGGGACCTTCACTTTCTACGCGTTCCTGAAGCAGTCGAAGCTGTTCGACCGCTATTGGCTCGGCAGCCCTGCCATTTTCGCGACCGCCCCGGACTATGTCGCCCAGTTCGAGGCGGTACTGAAAGGCCCGCTCGTCCACCCGACGAAGATGTTTCTGTCGATCGGCTCGCTCGAGATCGATGGCGGCATCGACCTCTATGAAGATCTCGGACGGAGCTATGCCCGCTTGCTGACCGCACTCGATATATCCAACCACCAGCTGGACTGGGCGGCAAAGACCTATGACGGCCACACCCACACATCCGTTGTCGCGCCAGCGCTGAACGACGCGTTGATCTATCTTTACGGGGCAAGGCGGCCTGACCCGTCCTCTGCGCTCCAACGGCGTCGGACCTCATCGGCGACACTTGAAGGGCGCGGGTTGCTCGTTGGTCGGGAGTCCATTCGCGATCGCCAGCAGGCAAACGGGCCGCAGCCGAAAGCCCATACCTTCGGATGATAGCCCGGTGCTGCTGCGCAGGGCTCAGCCCATGAGTTCGTCGTAGAGGAAGACCAGTTCCTCGACATCGCGCTCCATCAGCATTTCGCTCGTCATCAGATTATGACCGGCCCCCTCGCGCACGCGCAGAAGGATGCGGCTGTCGGCGCCATTCGCCTCCTGGACGGCGGCCACCATCTTGCGGCTGTGCCATGGCTGGCACCGGTCGTCCTCCGCGCTGGCGTCGCACAACAGCGCCGGATAGCGGACGCCCTGCCGGACATTGTGATAGGGCGAATAGGCGTGCAGCACCGGCGCATCCGCCGGATCGTCGGGGTTGCCATAATCGATTACGGTGATGCCGAGCGTCCCGGGATCCTTGCGGCACTGCATGAGATCGAGGATCGGCACCTGCGCCACGCCCGCCCGAACGAGATCCGGGCGCTGGGTAATCGCCGCGCCGACGAGCAGCCCGCCATTGGACGTCCCCCAGATGCCGGTGCGTTCGGGCACGGCGAACCCGCGCGCGTGCAGATCGCCGATCACGGCATAGAGATCGTCGAACGTGCCCTGCTTGCGGTGCATCCGGCCGGCCAGCCAGAATTCGGTGTCCCGCTCGCCGCCGCCGCGCAGCTGCGCGTTCACCCAGATACCGCCAAGCTCGGCCCACGCCGCCGCCATCGCGCTGTAATGCGGAATCTGGGGAACGTTGAACCCGCCATATCCCGTCACGATCACCGGCGCGCTGCCATCCAGCGGCGTCGATGCCTTGCGCAGCAGCTGGTAGTGCACGGGCCCGTTCGGGCCTTCCACCGACAGGCCCTGCACGGCATGATCGGCGAAGACATGTGCCGGCGCCTCCAGCTCCTCGATCGTCCGGGTGGCCAGATCGGCGCGATAGACGCCCGGTCCGCGATCCAGGCTGCTGTGCACGAAGATGCAGCCGTCGCCATCGGGCGCGACGACATCGCCGATGATCAGCATGATATGCCCCAGACCGAACTGGCCGAAGGCGCCGTCGCCGGGCAGCGGCACATAGCCGAGGTCACGGCCTGTCCGGTCGAGCGAGCGGAGCTTCATGAAACCGGACTCGATGCTCGCAACCGCGACATGGTCGCCGCAGCGCGTGACCGCACCCAGCTTGATCTCGTCGCGCGCCGGGATCAGCTCGCGCCAGGTCGATCGATCCTCGGCGCTGGCCAGCGGGATCGCGACCAGCCGGCACCATCCCGAGACATCGTCGGTGATCGCCCAATATTCGTCGCCGACGAAGGCGCCTTTGTACATGGCCGTGGCGCCGGGCAGGAAGCGCGTCCAGCCTCCGCCGTCCAGCCGGCGTACCCAGATCGGGCGTGGCGATCCCTGGTTGGCGCACACCGCCATCCAGCGGCCGTCGGCCGCGGTGATCGTCCAGGCCGAAGGATCGTCGACTTCGACGGGCTCCTGCTCCGCCTCCCCGACGAGGGGCTGCCACCAGATCTGCGGCTCGGGAAGCGGCCGGCCGTCGGCGCCCGTCTTCACGCCGAACCGGCGGACATGGAAGCCCGCGCTATCGGGCGACCAGTCGGTCGAGGACGGCATGATCTCACCCAGATCGCGAACGACCGAGCCGTCGGCCACGTCGATGACGATGCCCCGGAAGGTCGCGCCCGCCATGATCTGCACGACCACCTTCCGGCCGTCCGGCGACGGCGTGTAGCCGAGGATGGTCGCCATGTCGCCATGGACGCCGGGATCGAACAGGACACGGCCCGGCCCCCGCGGGCTCGAGGACACGTGCAGCACCGCCTTGGCGGCGCCCGGCGGCAGCACCGTGCGGAACCAGTTGTCGCCGACATGCCGGAACGCCGAATAGGCGACGAGATCCTCGCAGGTCGACCGGACCGCCGCCGCCACGATCGCCGCATGCGGCGACATCGCGAGCGCATCGACCGTCCGCGCATTTTCGCGCGTCTGCCATGCGACAACTCCGGGATCGGCATCGTCCTCGAGCCAGCGGAACGGATCCTGGACGGTGACGCCGCCGATCACTTCTGAAAAGATCATGTCTCTCTCGCTTCCGTTATCGTTGCAGGGCGCTGGCAGATGGCCGGTCAGCTTTCGGCAGCGACGCGGTCTCGCGCCCACTCGTCCAGGCTCAGTTCCAGCACCGGCATCGGCAGGCAGCCCTGGTCGAGGATCGCCTCGTGAAAGTCGGCGACGTCGAACGCCGATACCAGCGCCGCTTCCGCCTTCGCCCGCAATGCGCGGAACTTCAGGAAGCCCCAGCGATAGCAGAGCGCCTGGCCGGGCAGGTCGGTCGAATAGCGCAATATCTCGCTGGTTACCTGCTCGGGCTTCTCCAGCGTGTTCGCGCTCATATAGGCATGCGCCTGATCGAGCGTCCAACCGAGCGCGTTGAGACCGGTGTCGACCACCAGCCGCTGCGCGACGAAGCGCTGGTGCGACAGGAAGCCGTAATAGTCGTAGGGATCGTCGAGAAGGCCCGCCTCTTCGCCCAGCCCCGACGCATATTCGGCCCAGCCTTCGTTGAAGGCGGTCGAGATATACATGTTGCGCCGGATGTCGGGCAGCGCATCATTTTCCTGCTGGCGCGTAATGTGGACGTGATGGCCGGGCACCAGCTCGTGGAAGATCAGCGCGGCGGCGTTCAACTGCATCCGGTCGGGGATGCCATTGCCGCTGTAATAATAGGTGCCGTCGCCACCGATGGCCTTTGGCGCGCTGTAATAGCCGAAGGTCATGCCCGCCTCGAGTTCACGCGGCAGCCGCGCGACCACCGGCGTGGCGCTCGGCGCCTTGCGGAACATGCGGGCGAACGCCGGCGCCATTCGGTCGAGATGGTGATGGTAGATCGCCTCCAGCGCGTCGGCAGTCGGCGCCTTGGCCTTGGGGTCCTGCTGCAGCCGCTGATGGAACGAGGCCTCGTCGCCATTGTGGCCGAACCGTTCGATCCGCACCCGCTCCATTTCGGCGGCGAGACGGCCGACCTCGTCGAGACCGGTGCGGTGGATCTCGGCCGGGTCGAGATCATAGCCGAGATGGTAGCGCAGCCACAGGCGATAGCCGTCGGCGCCGTCCGGCTGGTGCATCATGCCGGCGAGTTCCGGCGCGGCCGCCTCATAGTCGGGGCCGATCGCGTCCAGGAGACGCGCGAAGGCCGGACTCAGGCGCTCCTCGACGAGTGCCTTCACCGCCGCGCGCGTGACATCGTCGGCCGGCCGGCCTTCCGCCAGCGCGATCGCCGCGACCGCCATCGACGCATTGCCCTCCAGCGAGCGGCGGGCGTTCGGAAGCGCGGGTTTCGGCAGGCGCCAGCCGCGCCCGGCCTGCGCCAGGACGCGCTCGCGCATCGCCTCGATGAAATCGGTGAAGTCGCCGGCCAGCTTCAGATAGCGTTCGGCCTCGGCGGGATCGGTCAGGTCGATCGGCGCGAACAGCATTTGCGGCAGCATCGATACCACCACGCCGGAATAGGGCGCGATGCCGAAGCCGGTCCACCAGCGCTGCGATTCCTCGATTTCGATCCCGAGCATGTGGCGTACATAAGCGGCAGTCAGCCGGGCGGTGCGGTCGAGCCCGGACAGATCGATCCGATCGAGCCGGCCGAGCCGTTCGCGGGCATCCGCCGCGACTGCTTCGGCCTCGGCCAGATCGCCCCGGCCGAAGCCCGTGACCTTCCGGCCCGCATTGGCAGCGGTATAGGGATCGCGCGCCAGCAGCGCCTCCCACACTTCGGTGACAAGGTCGTCGAGCGCCTGTTCCGCGGGCTTCATGGTCATGCAAGGGTTCCTGATATCAGCTTTCCGCAACCCTAGCGCCCAGCCGGGCGCGCCGCTTAGGCGAACGTGCAAAACTGTTTGGCGGTCGGCCGAAAAGGCAGCCCCGGCGCGCGACCGATTTCATTCATGCATTAATGAATGGAAACTTTCGGAATGCGTCGATCGCAAATGGCTCTCGCCGACCGCCGCCGACGCTAATCTCTTCATATTTTATAGCGATACATAACGAATCGGCTTTGGCGTTGCGGATCACGACAGCTCCGTCTGCACTCCTTTCCACCTTGCCGGTCATCAATACATAAATATAAACTATCATATTGTAATAGCACATTTTATATAGATTTTTTGCGCTAAAAACTAGCGCCTTGTCAATTCAATGCATTGATGTATCAATTACCCATCGGCCGGGATTGTGGTCGGCACGTGAAGTTCACCGGCACTTCGAGGAGATAAACCCTCCTGGAAGCAGATCGATCAATCGACATGCCCCTGTCCTTCCGCGCTTCCGGCGATCGTCAACGAAGGGGAGACGTCATGCACAACATGAAGATGATCTGGCTCGCTACCGCAGCCGCCATTCTGTCCACCGGCAGTGTCCAGGCGCAGGCACAGGGCCTGTCGGCGAGCGACGAACCGTCAGGCGACATCATCGTCACCGCCAGCAAGCGCGACGAGAAGCTGCGCGACGTCCCTTCGGCCATCACCGTGCTGAGCAGCGCGACGATCGAGACCCTGGGTATCCGCGATTTCCGCGATTACGCCAGCATCACCCCGGGCCTCAGCCAGCGCGACTTCGGCGCGCCCGGCACCGGCACCATCATCCTGCGCGGCCTGAACACCGGCCCGCAGCAGACCACCAACACCACCGCCTTCTACATCGACGACGCGGCCTTCTCGGCCAGCGGCTTCCTGTCGATCGGCTCGCTGGTCACGCCCTCGCCCGACCTGGTCGACGTCGAGCGGATCGAAGTGCTGAAGGGTCCGCAGGGCACGCTCTACGGCGCCAGCAGCCTCGGCGGCCTCGTCCGCGTCCTCACCAAGAAGGCCGACACGTCGACACTGTCCGGCATGGTCCAGGCCGAGGGCGAGACCGTCGCGCACGGCAATCAGGGTGGTGCGATCCGCGCCGCCGTCAACGTCCCGCTGATCGAGGACAAGCTGGCGATCCGCGTGTCGGGCTTCTACCGCAAGACCGGCGGCTGGGCCGACAATGTCTTCGACGGCGACACCAATTTCAACACCTCCACCATCAAGGGCGGCCGGGTCGCGCTGCGCGCCACGCCAAGCGATCGGCTGACGATCGATATCAATGGCTTCTACCAGGACATCCGAAACGACGGCACCGCCGGCCAGGACAATGTCACCGGCACGCTGCGTCCGCGCTATGGCCGCTACAAGTCGAACGTCGTCACCGGCTATGGCGCCAGCGACATCAAATATCGCTCGGTCGGCGGCACCGCGAACTACGAGACCGACGCCGGCAACGTCATCGCCACGGCGAACTATGTGGAGTCGAAGACCGCCTTCCACAGCGACTATTCGGAGATCTACGGCCCCTATCTGACCTTGCTGGGCATCCTGCCGGCTGGGACCCAGGTCGTTGCGGACTTCGGCCCGAACCTGAAGAAATATTCGGCGGAAGCCCGCTTCGTGTCGAAGCGCCTCGGCCCGATCGAGTTCATGGCCGGTGGCTTCTACACGCATGAGCAGAGCCACTATCCGTTCCTGATCACCGACCGGACGGCGGCCGGCGTCGTCCTTCCGGCACCGTTCAACATCCTGCTACGCAGCAACACCGGGTCGAAATATGACGAATATGCCGCCTTCGGTAACCTGACCTTCTACATCACCGATCGGTTCGACGTTCAGGGCGGCATCCGCTACGCACACAACAAGCAGACGTCGAGCGCACCGGCCGGCATTTCCTTCTTTGCGCCGGTCGCGCCCGGTTCGTCGACCTTCAAGGACAATGCGACCACCTATCTGGTGAACGTGCGCTTCCGGCCCACCGAAACCGTCAGCCTCTATGCCCGTGCGGCCAGCGGCTATCGTCCCGGCGGCCCCCAGTCGACCCGCATCGTCCTTCCGCCGACCGCACAGACCCAGATCCGGGCCGATACCGTCTGGAACTATGAGGCCGGCATCAAGGCGAGCGCGCTGAACGGTGCGCTGGCCGCCAATCTCGCGGTCTATCGGATCGACTGGAAGGACATCCAGCTCAACACGCTGTTCAACGGGCTCACCCTGCTCGGCAATGCCGGCAAGGCTCGCGTCGACGGTTTCGAGATGGAGCTGACCGCGCGTCCGACGCGCTACCTGACCATCGGCGCCACTGCCGGCCACACCAATGCCCGCATCACGGCGATCGATCCGACCGCGCAGGCGACGCTGGGCGCGAAGAGCGGCGACAAGTTGCCGCTGACGCCGGGCTTCACGGTGGCGACCTTCGCCGACCAGTCGATCCCGCTGTCCGACACGCTGGTAGCCTCGATCGGCGGCACGCTGCGCTTCGAGTCCGACAAGCCCAGCAGCTATCCGGGCTATTTCCTCAACCCGAACGTGAAGATCCCGTCGATCACGACGATCGACCTTCGCGCCGGGCTGGAGATCGGCCAGCGCTACGGGCTGCAGCTGCGGGTCGAGAATCTGCTCGACGTCGAAGGCATCACGTCGCTGGCGACCAACGCGATCTATCCGGGCCAGCCGGTGCCGACCAACGTCACGACGACGCGCCCGCGCACGATCATCCTGTCGGCGACCGCGAAGTTCTGATCCACGACCAAGCCCGCGCGTCGTCCCTTGCGACGATCGGGCCATGGGGGGCCGGCAGCGATGCCGGCCCCGACCATTTCATAACAGCATGCCGGGCGCGGTTCCGGCGCCGGACGACATAGACAAAGGATTGCCCATGACCCTCGGCCCCTCGAACTGGCCCGCAGCCGACCGCGAACGCTTCTGGACCATCCAGCAGGCCGCCCTGCCCGGCAATCCGGCGGCACGCGGCAAGGGCGGCGCGGTGTCGACCGCGCTCAACGGTCTGGCCGCGCGCGTGGGCGAGGAAGCGCTGCGCCAGGGGGGCTCCGCCACCGACGCGGTGATGAGCGCGGCGCTGACGCAGATCGTCCTGGGCGGCGGCGCGGTGATCAGCTTCTTCGGCATCCTGGCGCTGATGCATCATGACGCGGCCAGCGGCGAGACCAGTTCGCTCAACGCCGGCTGGAACACCGTGCTGGGCGAGGACGATCCGATGTCGATCTCCGGCAAGGTCAATGCCGCCGGCGACGGGATCGCCAACATGATGGGCACGGGTGAGCCTTCCGGCCGCACCGCGATGGTCGGTGGCTTCATGCGCGGGCTGGAAGCCGCGCACCGGCGCTTTGGCAAGCTGCCCTTCGCCCGCCTGTTCGACGCGGCGATCGAGCTGGCCGAGGACGGCTTCGCCGTTTCCGCCGGGCTGGCCCGCTACATCGACGTCCGCAAGGACGATCTCGCCCGCCTGCCCGAAACCCGCGCGATCTTCTACAAGGCCGACGGCACGCCCTATGTCGAAGGCGATCATTTCCGCCAGCCCGCGCTTGCCGAGACGCTGCGCCGCATCGCGGCCGAAGGCGCCGACTATATGTACAGCGGCGCCTGGGCCGCGCGGTGCGTGGCAGCGGTGCAGGCCGATGGCGGCAAGATGACGCTCGAGGATCTGGCCGCCTATCAGCCGGTCTGGTCGGATCCCGTCACAATCGAGCGGCAGGGCCATGTCATCGCCGTGCTGGGCGAACCCTGCGAGGGATCGGTCAACCTGATCGAGTCGCTGAACCTGGCCGAGGCGGCCGGGATCCGCGACATCGGCCATTGGTCGGAATCGGCCGACAGCCTGGTCCGCCTCGCGAAATGCTGCGCAGCAATCGGCGGCATGCGCTATGAGAGCGAAGAGGAACAGCAGAAGACCTTCCCGACCCTCGACATGAGCCGCGAAGGGCGCCTGACCCGCGAACATGCGGCGGAACTCTGGACGATCCTGCAGGAACAGGCGCCGGTGCGCTTCATCCCGAAGGGCATGCACAGCGACGTGGTCGTGGCGGTCGATGCCGATGGCAACATGGCGGCGCTGTGCCATTCGATAAACTGCCTGATCTGGGGCAAGACGGCGATCGTCGTCGACGGCGTCTCGATCGGCGACCCGGCCTCCTACATGCAGTCGATGGTCGCGGCCACGCCGCCCGGCACGCAGCTGCCCAGCCCGATCGAGGTGGGGCTGGTGCTGAAGGACGGGCAGCCCGACATCGCCTGGTCGTCGATGGGCGTCGGCCTGCATTACCAGACCACCCAGTCGCTGCTGAACGTGATCGATTTCGGCATGACGATCGAGGAGGCCGCCAATGCGCCTCGCCTGTTGCTGCCGATCTCGCCGGACGGCAGCCAGCGCGACCTGTTGCTGCGCGTGGTCGACGGCGAGTTTCCGGACGAGGTGCTCGACGCGACCGGGCTGGACTTCAAGCGTATCGTACCCGCCGAGGCGCGCTTCGCGCAGGGCCTGTGGGTCGCGGTGCAGCGCGACGCCGGGACCGGCATGCTGACCGCCATCTCGCCCAGCTACACCAATGGCCAGGCTGCCGCGATCGCGTGAGAGCCCGGCCCGATCAGGCCCGGAGGATATCCCGATGGAACGTTCGTCGATCCTGAAGCTGTTCTGTGGAGCGGGCCTGACGGCCGCATCGTTCGATCATGCCGGCGCACAGGGCCAGCCCGCCGCGCCGGCGCCGCACCATCTGAGCTTCGCGGTCGCGCAGGACCTCGCCATCGACGCGAACCCCGCGACGATCCTCGCCATCGTCGAGCAGCCGAAACTATGGTCGCAGCATCTGGTCCGCCACGACCATGTCGGCGGACCGCTGACCGGCGTCGGGGCGGACTATGAGGTCGAGACCCGCCCCGCCGGTGCCGCGGCGATGACCCGCCGCGAGCGCACGATCGTCGCCGACGATCGGCGCATCGTGCTGCGCATCCTGACCGGCGCGCCCAACAAGGGCGTTACCTTCGCCGAAATCGCGACCACGCCGCAGGGTGCCGCGACACGCACCTCGTTCAAGATCTTCCTCGACGTGGAAACGGCGGACGAGGTTCCGGCATCGATGATCCCGGCGATGGTGCAGCAGAACGAGGCGATCCTCGCGGGTCACCTGCAGCGGATCAAGGCGCTGGCGGAGACGCGCTGACGCTGGCGACGCCCGCCGCACCGTCAGGATGCGGCGGGCCCGACGGCTGGCCGGTCAGTAGGCCACCGCATCGCTGTTGTTGCGGTTATGCGACGCGGCGTGCAGCGCGCCGGTCTTCGGATCGCGGCTGATCGCCACCCATTTCCCTTCACCACCCAGCCGGGCTTCGTGCAGCGGCACTTCGCGCCAGCCCAGGCCGGTCGCATCGAGGACCTTGGGATCGAAGCGGCCTTCGGGAACGGTCAGCGTGGTCTCGCCCGTCTTCGGGTCGACGCTCGGCAGGTAGAAGTCGGCGGTGTTGATCGCCTGTTCGACGTCCATCCCGAAGCAGGTGACGTTGAGGAGACCCTGGAAGGTCCGCTGGTGCAGACCCGCGCCCATCGACGCGAAGGCCAGCACCGGGGCGCCGCCCTTGAACAATATGCCGGTCTCGGTCGGCGCCGGCAGGCGGTCGCCGGGCGCTACCGTGGCGATGGCGGCCTGCTGGAAGGACGCCGGATCGCCGATCGAGATACCGTCGACGAAGATGCCGGTCTTGCCCCAATAGACGCAGTTGATCGAATGGGTGATCGCCACCATGTTGCCCTCGGCATCGACGGCGACGACGTCGTCCGAATGCATCGGCGCCTTGCGCTTCCACTTGGTAAAGGTCTTGCCGTCGGCGATCTGCTTCCACAGCGCCGCCGCATGATCCTTGGTCACCCGCGCGTCCGGCCCGAAGTCGATGCCGGGATAGATTGCCGCCTGGGTCTCCTTCGGAAACATCGAGATGCCGAACAGCTGGGTGATGTCGACCGCCTTGCGCAGCGCGTCGCCCGATTTGGTCCAGTGCTCGCCCCCGCACAGCCCCGCCGCATCGGCCAGGTTCTGCGCCTCGATCAGCGAGACTCCGCCGAAATTGGGCGTCGGGCTGGTCTTGACCGAATAGCCGTTGCGCAGCGGCGCCTCGAGTGGATCGGACCAGATGACCTTATAGTCCTTCAGGTCGTCGATCGTCATCTTGCCGCCGTCGGCCTGGATGGCCTTGACCAGCCTCTGGCCCCAGGGGCCGCCATACATATAGTCGGCGCCGCCGCTGGCGACCGCGCGCAGCGTCTCGGCCAGGCGCGGCTGGCGGAAGCTGTCGCCCAGCACATAGCCGGCGCCGTCCGGCTTCACGAGCGTGTCGCGGGTTTCGGGCAGGCGGCGGATGGTCTTGTCGCGGAACGCGAAGATCTCCGCCAGCATCGGCGACACCGGCATGCCATGCTCGGCGATGTAGATGGCGGGATCGAACAGGCTGGCGAAAGGCAGCTTGCCGAAGCGCTTGTGCGCCGCCTCCACCCCCTTCATGAAGCCGCCGACCAGCGCGGTGCGGCCGCTGACGTCGCCGGTGCCCTGGAGCGCCGCCTGGCTGGAGAAGTCGATCGCGCCGGGAATGGTCTTGGGATCGGTTTCGCCGCGCACCGTGTTCCATTCGGCGTTGAGCGAATAGGTCTTCCTGGTCTTCGCGTCGTAGCAGACGAGCGACATGATGCCGAAATAGCTGATCGGCGCGCCCACCGTCAGCGCGATCTGCGCCATGGCGGCGGTCAGCGCCGCGTCCATCGCGTTGCCGCCCTGCTTGAGCGCCTCGAGGCCCGCGCGCGCCGCCAGCGCGTTATAGGCGACGGTGACCGCGCCCTGCTTGCCCCTGGCGCTGCCGGCCGTGGTCCGGTCGATGCCCTGCGCCTTGATGAAGCGATCATAGTCGCCCGCCGGCCAGCGGGCGGGCGACAGGTCGACGCGCTTGCCCGCCGCGGCCAGCGCGGGGGATGCGGCCAGCCCGGCGGCGGTTCCGGAAGCGACCAGCGTGGTGATGGCGTCGCGACGTGACATGGACATATTACCCTCCCTTCTAGTGCCCGGCCGGTGCCGGGGGCGGAATCAGCTTAAGATTGAAATCCGAGGGGGGCGTTTCGTGGAGCAGGTGCTCGACGAAATAGTCCCACATCCTCTGCGTGTAATAGGCGTCGGTCCGGAAGAAATTATGGTTCCGGTTCGGCAGGTACATCAGGTCGTAGGGCCGGTTGGCCTTGGTCAGCGCATCCACAAACTGCAGCGTGACCGCCGGCAGGGCATTCTCGTCCAGATCGCCATAAGCGAGCATGAGCTTGCCCTTGAGCCGCGACGCGAGCGGCATCAGATCGAGCTTCCTGTAATTGACCGGAACGGCGTCGGGCGAAGGCTGGACATCGCGGCCCTGGCCATAATCGGTCACCGGGAAGACGCCCTCGACCGGATAGAAGCCCTGGAAATTATAGGGGCCGGCCGAGGACACCGCGACCTTGTAGAAATCGGGATAGGCCAGGATCGCATAGGAAGAGGTGTAGCCGCCGAAGGAATGGCCATAGATGCCCACCCGGTCCAGATCGAAGCTGCCATAGCGTTGGGCGAGCTGGCGGATGCCGCCGACATGATCGGCGATCTCGGCTTCGGCGAAACTCTCGAAGCTGGCATCGTTGAACGCCTTCGAACGCCCGGGCGTGCCGCGCCCGTCGATGGTCACGACGATGAAACCCAGCTCGGCGAGGCTGGCGCGGGCGCGCGGGTTCATCGCCGAGACCGCGTCCTTATAGTCTGTCGGCGCCACGGTGACCTGCGGCCCGCCATAGATGGCGTCGATGACGGGATATTTCCGGCCCGGTTCCATGCGCGGCGGGAAATAGACCGTGCCCCAGATCGGCGTGCGCCCATCGGCCGCAATCATCTTCACCCGTGTCGGCGGGCGCCATCCGGCCGCGGTGATCGCGCTCGCATCGGCCGTCTCCAATAGGGTGACGACATGGCCGTCGGCCGCGTCGCGCAGCACCGTGACCGGCGGACGGGCGACGTCCGAATAGCTTTCGACGATCCAGCGCCGATCGGGCGAGAGGGAGCCGTCAGAGCCACCCTTGCCGGCATCGCGCGCGACGCGGTGGGTGCCGGCTTCGGGCGTCAGCAATCGCGCGGCACCGCCGTCCAGCGACACCGAATAGAGCTTCACCTGATAGGGATCGTCGTCGGCATCGCTGCCGCCCGACGTGAAGAACAGCCGGCGGCGCGCCTCGTCGACGCCGATGATGTCGCGCACCGTCCGGGGCCCCGGGGTCAGCTTGCGCTTCAGCTTTCCCGAGCGCAGGTCGTAGAGGTAGAGCTGGCCCCAGCCGTCGCGTTCGGAATACCAGAGGACTTCGCGGCTGGCGTCGAGGATCCGCAGGTTCGGCGGGCTGTAGATGAACGCATTGAGCCGTCCGAACTTCGGCGTCTTGTCCTTGATCACGAAGCGGACCTTGCCCGTCGCGAGATCGACCTCGACCAGCGCCTGGTCCTGCGATCCGCGCGTCGTCGCCCAGCCATAGACCGACCGGCCATCCGCCGACCACTGGACGGCACTGTTGGCGAACGACCAGGGTTCCGGCAATTGCACGACGGTCTTGCTGCCGGTCGTGGTGTCGAAAATGGCCTGCTCCGGCTTGGCCTGCTTCGCCTGCCCCAGCAGCGGGATGCGCGGCTGCCAGACGACCGGCCGGAAGCCGCCGTCCTGCGGCACCGACTCCACGAAGGGATAGGGCTCGACAGCGCGTTCGTCGTAGCGGTCGCTCATGAAAAAGCGGCCCGATGGCGACCAGGCGATCCCGAAGGGCGGCAGCGGCGCCTTGGCGCGCATCAGCGGGATCGCGGTCAGCGAACCGCCGGGCAGCGCACCATAGGCATTATGCTCCGCGCCGTCGTTGGTCAGGCGCGTGGTTTCCGTCCGCCCTTTCGTCCTTAGCCAGAGATCATGGCCCTGGACGAAGACGCCCTTCTGCCCATCGGGCGCCCAGGCGGTGTCGGATTCGCCAGCGGGCGCTGTCGTCGCGTCGCACCGGAGCGCCGGCAGCGCGCATCGTACCGCCTTGTCGCCCAGCTTCAGCGACACCGCGTCGGCGGTGATGGCGGTGACGGGCAGCGTGTCGGGCACCGCCCCGATGCCGGGCAGCTGCTTCAGCTTCGTGCGCAGCGCGGCCGCATCGAACGCCGCCCCTCGACGGCCCGTCGCGGAATCGACCTGGACGAACTCGGCGCCCGCGGCACCCTGCCGCTCATACCAGAAGCTCTCGCCGCGCCCTTGCCAGTGGATCTTGAGATCGCCGTTGCGCAGGGCGGTCGCCAGATTGGCGTCGAGCACTTTCTCGGCCCGGCCATAGGCGTCGGCCAGCGACGTTTCGGCAACCGCGCCGCTCGACAGCAGGAGCGCGGAGGAGGCCAGCAGCGCGGCCGATATGCGTGTGATCCTGCTGCTCGTCGCAACGGCGGCGCAGCGCCCGGTTCGGCTAGCCATCATCGATCCCCTGACCGTCGCCCCTTGCGGAGTCGCATTGAATACAGAACTGTACGCATATCTTGCGAACGGTGACAATGGCCTTTTTAGGCCCAGTGGGCGGAGCCGGATTCCGCCGCAATCGGGCGCCGAATTTGCCATCCATGGCTCGAAATACGAGCATTTATCGGCCTTTCGAGGATGGCGCTTGATTTTAATACAAGACTGCATTTATGCCTTGAGCGGTTAAGGGGACTCCGATGCGGAAAGACAAGCGGCCATGATTCGCGATTCTGCTCTGCCGCCGATATGGGCCGGGACACCGCCGCGTGCCGCCCGCGCATCGGCACGGGTCGCCCGATGACCTCTCCCGCCACCGCCTCGCCCGCTATCTCGGCCCATCCATCGGGCGCAAGCAATGCCCTTTGGCTTCTCGTTCCGTCAGTGCTCCGGCGGGCAAAGACCTCTTTTCAGGAGAGGCCTGACCGGGCCATGAGACGCTACCATCCTGCGCCATCAAGCCGGCAATTGCGGTCAACGTGCTTCTCGTGCCGCGCAGAACAGGCACATTCGGCAATTTTGCCTCGACGGCCGAATGATGTCCGGAGGAGAGGTTGCTCATGAAGACGACCGGTGCCTTGCCGGTTTCCGCATAGTCGGAGACGGCATCGGCGATGCAGAGATATTCGGAGGCGCAGACGTCGTCGAGGTCGGCGGGGGCATCCTGTGCCGCGACGATTAGGCCGATGGATGAGTCATCCGCCAGCGTGTGCAGCACGTCGCGATAGATATCGCCGTTGGCGAAAACTACGCCGGTCGTGTCGAGCGGGTTCTGAGGTGTCGCGAAGGGCGGCAGCAGGGTTTTGATCCTGGCGATGGTTTCCGGCTGTAGGTCGGGCAATGCCACGCCCGTTTCGTCGGCGATGTCGGAGACATGCGCAACACCGCCGCCCGAGACGCCGACGATGGCGACGCCCGATTTCGTCGGTCGCTGTTTCAGGTTCAGGCAGAGCGTCGCCGTCTCCATGAAGCCGTCCATGTCCGGTACTTCGATGATGCCGACACGCTTGAAGAAGGAGCGATAGGCCTCGTTGCTGCCTGCGAGCGAGCCGGTATGGGCGGCGGTTGCCTGCGCGCCACGAGCGGAGCGGCCGGCGCGCAACGCGATCACCGGCTTGCCTGCGGTGTGCATCTTTTCCATCGCGGCCGCCAGCTTTTCTGGTTCGCGGATGGCTTCTAGGACGATGCCGACGGTGCTGGTGGCTTCGTCGGTCGCCAGGAATTCCAGATAATCGGGAATGTCGGTCGCGGCGCTGTTGCCGGACGAAACGATATGGCTGAGCCCGAACCGCCCGGTATTGCCGAGCGCGATGGCGCTGGCGCCGGAATGGGAAAGGATCGCGAAGCGGCCTTTTTCGAGATTGGTCGAAAGGCTGGAGGAGTAGAGCGCAGCACCTGAGCCGAGGTTGAAGAGGCCGAGGCAGTTGGGGCCGCAGATCGCCATGCCGTAGCGGCCGGCGATTTCGATCAGTAGCCGCTGGCGCTCGCGGCCGGCTTCATCAAGTTCGGCGAAACCGGAGGCCAATACAACCGCGGCCTTGACGCCGCTGCTGCCGGCTTCTTCGAGCGCTGAGATCACCTTGTCGGCGGCTATGCTGATTACGGCGACATCCGGGGGCGTGTCGAGAGCGGAGAGGGAGGGTGCAGTCTTGTGCCCGAAGACCATTTCAGCCTTGGGATGCACCGGGATGATCTTTCCCTGATAACCGAAGCGCATCAGGTTTTTCATCACATAGCTTGATGAAGCGTCGGCGCGTTCGGTGGCGCCGACGACGGCTACGGATTGCGGCGCCATCAAAGCCCGCATCGCATCAGTCATGTTTGCGGGCATTGGCGGCAATCTCCTCAGTCGAGACCCTTGAAGGGGTTGTCGCGGAAGGCGAGGTATTCCTTGAGCGACATTTTCGCGAGGTTCGCCATCCAGTCGCGGCCCTGCTTGGTGACGTGAAGAGCGGCGATCGCTTCGATATTGTATTGGAAGGACGGCATCAGGCCGGCGACCATCTGCTGGTTGTTGATCGAGGCCTTGGTGTATTTCAGCGCCGGCAGCGGCATGCGGGCTAGCTTGCGGGCCAGGTTTTCCGTCTTTTCCTTGAGCTGATCGGCGGGCACGACCTTGTTGATCAGGTGCATGCGCAAAGCCTCTTCGGCATCCACCATGTCGCCGGTAAACATCAGCCAGCGCACGTCACGCGTGGCGAGCAGCCAGGGCATCATCAGTGCCGGAGGGCCGGAATTGTGGCGCACTTCCGGTTCGCCGAATTTGGCGTTGTCGGCGGCTATCGCAAGGTCGCAGGACATCATCAGTTCCAGCGCGCCGGCCAAAGCATAGCCGTTGACTGACGCAATGACCGGGATCGGGGCGCGCCAGATGTTGAGCAGCGCCTCGGCATTTTCGGTCATGTCCTCGCGCCAGAAGTCGATATCGACGTCGAAATCGCCGCCCTGCAGATCGTAGCCGGAGGAAAAGGCACGGCCGGCGCCGGTGATCACCAGTGCGTTGACATTCGGGTCTTCCACGGCGCTTTTCAGCGCCGCGTCGATCTCGCGGATCACCGTTTTGTTCATCGCGTTCATCTTGTCGGGGCGATTGATGGTGATCGTCGCGAACTTGTCGGTGGCATCCTTTTCGTAAAGGATCGTTTCGTACGTGGTTTGCTGAGTCATTGGGCAGTTCCCCTTTTTATTGAATGACTTGCCTGCGCTCGAAATTGATTGTCCGGCCTATTTTCCGGACTTCTTCAACTCCGCGTAAGCGACGGCCATCTTTGCGGCCAGCCGGGCGTTGTTCTTCACCAGTTCGATATTGGCCTTCAGGCTTTCGCCCTTGGAAAGCTCGTTGATGCGTGCGAGCAGGAAGGGTGTCAGCTCCTTGCGGCCGATGCCCTTTTCGTCGGCTTCGCGCACCGCATCGGCAATCGTGCCGTCGATGAATTCCGGGGTGAGCGCTGCCACTTCCGGGATCGGGTTGGCGATCATCAGGCCTGTGCCGGTGCCGAGCTTGTGGTGCAGGAACATGGCCTCGGCGATCTGTTCCGGTGTATCGAGCCGGTGGTCGGCCTTGTAACCGCTCTTCCTTGTGAAAAAGGCCGGGAAATCTTCGGTGCCGTAAGCGATCACCGGCACCCGCTGGGTCTCGAGGAATTCGAGCGTCTTGGCGATATCGAGGATGGATTTGACGCCGGCACAGACGACAGTCGTCTTGGTGCGGCCGAGTTCGGTCAGGTCGGCGGAAATGTCAAACGTCTGTTCGGCGCCGCGATGCACGCCGCCGACGCCGCCTGTCGCAAAGATTTCGATACCGGCGAGATCGGCGAGCAGCATGGTGGCGGAAACGGTGGTACCGGCCGACTGTTTCTTGACCATGGCGACGGCGAGGTCGCGGCCGGAAGCCTTCACCACGCCCTTGGCCTGGGCGAGCGCATCCAGTTCATGGCGTTCGAGGCCGACGCGCAGCTCGCCGTCGATGACTGCGATCGTTGCCGGGATCGCGCCGTTTTCGCGGATCACGGCTTCCACGCCAAGCGCGGTTTCGAGATTGGCGGGGTAGGGCATGCCATGCGTGATGATGGTCGATTCCAGCGCCACGACGGCGCCGCCAGCGGCAATCGCATCGGCAACTTCGAGGCTGAGCTTGGGTTTCAAAAGGGTCATCGGGGTATTCCTCAAGTGCTGTTTTTGACCAGTCGCTTATCCGGCGAGACGGTGCATATTGGCTTCCAGGAAGCGTTCGGAAAGTTCGGTATGGACGCTGGCCGTGCTTTCGATGGTCAGCGTGCCGAGCAGCGAGCCGGTGCGGGCCGCGGTGTAGATATCCTCGCCGTTGAGGATGCGGTGCAGCGTGCCGGCGATCATCGCGTCGCCCGCGCCGGTGATATCAACCGGCGTGGCGCGCACGGCAGGGAAGGTGCGTACGCCCTCGGTGCCGGCAACCGCTATGCCGCGTGGTCCCATGGTGACGACCGCTTCTCGGGCGCCGGCAGCCTGCAGGGCGAGCGCGGCCTCCTTCGCGTCATCGATCGTTTCGTGCGCCTTGCGGTGCAGGACGGCGTTGGCCTCGTCGATGTTCATGAACAGAAGATCGATGCCGGAAAGGTCCTTTGGCAGGCGGGCTGCCTTAGGCGTCGAGACGGCGTCGATCGCCAGCTTGAATCTTGCGCCCTGGCGCTTTGCGATCAGCGCGGCAAGCGTTTCAGCCGGCACGTTCGTGTCGCAGAAAACCCAGCTTGCGGCGGCCAGATGCGGCCAGATGCGCTCGAAATGGGTCGGCAGAAGCAGGTCGAAAATGCCCATGTCGGCAATGCCGAGCACGAGATCGCCCTTGGTGTCGAGGATCGCGGCATATTCGGCCGTCGGCCGCTCGGTCGTGGTGACCATCTGGCTGATATCGATGCCCCGGTCGCGCATGTATTTGAGCAGCGCATGGCCGCCTTCGTCATCGCCAACGATCGAGATGAAACTGGTCGTGGTGCCAAGAAGGGCGAGGTTTTCCGCCACGTTGCGGGCAACGCCGCCCATGGAGCGGATGCCGTCCACCGGGTTGGAGGTCTCGAAAACCAGATCCGCCTTGGCGCGATATTTGCGGTCCAGCACGGCGCCGCCGATGCAGACGGCGCGGGTCTGCGCCGGCATCACGTAACCGCGGCCGAGGACATAACCCTTCTGCATGAGCTGGACGATGTGCGCGGCGACGGTGGAGCGCGCCAGGCCGAGCTGATTTGCAATCTCCTGTTGGCCCGCGAACGGGTTGTCCTTGATGATTGCCAGGACCGCCGCTTCCTGTGGGGCGAGGTCATCCATCTTGAGTTGTCTTTCCGGCGAGGTGCGCCTTAAAACTTCGTTATTTTTGATATGGACAACAACAGATGTTTTTGTCAACATCTGTTTGTCAGATGACGTGATGGAGGTGTGCGATGTCGAATTCGAGTGCCAACCCCGTATCATCCGGAGCTGCCGTTCCCGGCATTCCGGTCATCGATGTCGGTCCCTTCATCAACAATGAAGCGGGTGCTGCGGCTGTCGTGAAAGCCATCGAAACCGCCTGCCGCGATACCGGTTTCTTCCTCGTTACCGGCCATGGCGTTTCGCCGGAGATCACCTCCCGGCTCTACAATCTGGCCCGCGCCTTCTTCGATGAACCGCAGGACTGGAAGAAGACGATCGGCCGCGGCACGGGGGTGACAGGCGGCGTCGCGTTTTCGCCGATTGCCGAAGAGGCACTAGCTGCGACGCTCGGTATCAAGACGCCGGGCGATTACAAGGAAAGCCTGAATTTTGGTGAGAACCTGCCGGGCGATGCCTGGCCGAACGTGCCGGAGGGGCTGGAAAAGGCTTTCCGCGACTATTTCAAGGAAATGGAAACGCTGTCGAAGCACATGCGCCGCATCTTTTGCCAGGCGATCGGGCTCGATCAAGATTATTTCGAGCCGTCCTTCGAAAATCACGGTTCGGCTTTGCGCGTCATCAACTATCCCGAACAGAGCGAAGCACCGCTGCCGGGCCAGATGCGCGCCGGCGTGCATACCGATTACGGCTTCATGACCATTCTGCGTTCGGAAGCTTCTGCCGGCGGGTTACAGGTGCGCAACCGCGAGGGCGAGTGGCTTGATGCGCCGTCGATCGATGGTGCTTATGTCATCAACATCGCCGACGCCTTCATGCGCTGGACGAATGACGAGTGGGTTTCGACGCCGCATCGCGTCGCCAATCCGCCTTCCGGCTTCAAGGGTACGGCGCGCCGCCAGTCGATCCCGTTCTTCCTCAACCCGTCGAAGGAGACGGTGATCGAGTGCCTGGCTCCGTTCGTAAAGGGCGGAGCGAAATACGAGCCGATCACCTATGGCGAATATATCGACCTGAAGACGAAACAGGCTTTCTCGAAAGGCTGAGGACCGACTAAGCTCTATTCAATGCTCGGGCCAGAAGCGGAATACCGCCGGCCCGACCGATCAAAGATCGCAACAAGGGGAACTGCAATGATGGATCTGACAAGGCGGCAAATGCTTGCCGGAATGGGTGGACTAGGCGCAGCCGCCATGCTGGGCCTGCCTGCTTACGCACAACAGAAAACGCTGGTCGTGCCGACTCTCGGCGGGGTCTGGGAACAGTATTGGCGCTCCACGGTGGCGCCGGCCTTCACCAAGCAGAGCGGCGCCGCCGTGACGCTCGACGTCGGCAATGGCCGCGTGTTCGGCGCGAACCTGCGCGCCGCAGGTGTCGCCAAGCCGCCCTATTCGATCGTCATGACCAACGAGGTTTTCGCCTCCGGCCTGCGCAAGGAAGGTTTCTTCGAAAAGCTCGACCTGACCAAGCTGCCGAACTATGCCGACCTTTATCCGCTTGCGAAGCGGACGGATGGCTGGGGCGCGATCGGTGCCGTTTCGCCGATCGGCATCGGGTATCGTACCGACCTCGTCAAGACGCCGCCGAAGAGCTGGAAGGATCTCTGGAGCAATCCGGAATTCAAAGGCAAGATCGGCCTCTACAACTTCGCCAACAGCGCCGGCAAGATGGAACTGCTGCTGTTCTCGAAGATCTTCGGCAAGGACCAGTATGATGTCGATGCCGGTTTCGCGGCGCTCGCCAAGCTCGGTTCGGTTATCCAGGTCGACTTCAACCTTTCCACCGGCTTGGCCTCCGGTGAAATCGTCGTGGCGCCGTTTGATTTCGGCGAGATTGCCCGTCTCAAGAAGCAGGGCCTGCCGGTCGATTGCATCATTCCGGAAGAGGGGATGATCATGTTCGACCAGACGATCAACATTCTCGCCAACGCGCCGGAAAAGGAACTGGCCTACCAGTATGCCAACTTCCTGTTGTCGCCCGAGGTTCAGACGATGATGGCGAAGGAATTCTTCGTCTCGCCGACCAATTCCAAGGTTGCGATCCCGGCGGATCTCAAGGCCGACGTGCCGATTTCCGGCGCAGACATGGACAAGATCCTCACCTGGGACTGGAACTTCGTCAACGAAAAGCAGGGCGAACTGGCCGAACGCTGGGCGAAGACCATCAAGTGATTACCCCCGCTTGATTTCCCCTGGCCGTTTCCCTTTGGGATCATGGCCCGTCGTCCCAATCGGCGGGCTGTGATCGGCTTTTTTGGGCACGATGAGTTGCCGGCACGAATTGAAAGTGGAATTTCATGACAGAGGTTAGCATCGAAAAGCTGACCAAGGACTACGGGCAGGGTCCCGCGGTCAACGCCATCTCGCTGAAGATCGCCGAGGGTGAGTTCATCTCGCTGCTCGGGCCTTCCGGCTGCGGCAAGACAACCACCTTGAAGATGATCGCCGGTTTCGAGGATGCAACCGCGGGCGCGATCCGTTTCGATGGCCGCGACGTGGTGAATGTCGCCGTCGAGAAGCGTGACATCGGCATGGTCTTCCAGAACTATGCGCTGTTTCCGCATATGTCGGTCGAGCAGAACCTCGCCTTCGGACTGGAAATGCGGAAGATCCCGAAGCCGCAGATCCGCGAGAAGATCGCCAAGGTGCTGGATATGGTGCAGCTCGCCGGTTACGCCGAGCGATATCCCCGCCAGCTTTCCGGCGGCCAGCAGCAGCGCGTGGCTCTGGCCCGCGCGCTGGTCATCGAACCGAAAATCTTGCTGCTCGACGAGCCGCTCGCCAATCTGGACGCCAAGCTGCGCGAGGAGATGCGGGTGTTCATCCGTGATCTGCAGCGACGGGTCGGGATCACCACGGTTTACGTGACGCACGATCAGGCGGAGGCGATGACCATGTCCGACCGCGTCGTGGTGATGTTCGGCGGGCGGATCGCGCAGATCGGCACGCCGTCGGACATCTATGAGCGGCCCGCCAATCTGGAGGTCGCGGAATTCGTCGGGCAGGTCAATATCGTCCGGGGCAAGGTCGGCGGCGGGCTGGTTTCCACGGCTTTCGGCGATGTGCCGGTGGCTGGCGGACACGCCGACGGTACCGAGCTGATGCTGGCGCTGCGACCGGAGGCGGTCGAACTGCTGCCGGTCAATTCCGGTGCTACCGGCGTGCCGGCCAAGGTTCTCTCAAGCTATTATTCCGGCAGTCTGGTGGATTACCGGCTGGAGCTTGCTGATAGCGCGACTGTTAGCGTCCAGACTTTTCCGCGCACCCGCTTTGCGGATGGCGAACAGGTGCTGGTGTATGCGCCGGCCGATCGTTTCTGGCCGCTGGGAAGTGCTGCATGAATGCCGCCCCCGCGAAAAAGGGTCTTGGACCTCTGCTGCTGATCGCACCCGCTGCAGTGCTGATCGGCGTGTTCCTTGTGCTGCCCTATCTCAATATCGTCGTGATGAGCTTCCGCATGCCGGGGCAGGGCACGCCCTATGCGCCCGGTTTCACCTTCGGCAATTACGGCAAGTTCTTCGCCGACAGTTTCTACATCATGCAGGTGGTCAACACGCTGTGGATCGGCTTCCTGACGACGTTTCTCTGTCTGGTGCTGGGGTATCCCGTGGCATGGCAGCTGGCGCGCGGCAATTCGGCTTTCCGGGCGCTCGGTTATGCGCTGGTGCTTTCGCCGTTGCTGGTCGGCATCGTCATCCGCAGCTATGGCTGGACGATCCTGCTCGGCAATAACGGCATCATCAACCGCACGCTATCCGGCTGGGGCCTGATCGATGGGCCGCTGCCGCTGATGTATAACGCGCTCGGCATCATCATCGCGCTGGTGCATGTCTTCCTGCCCTTCATGATCCTGCCGATCATGAGCGCCATCCAGGGCATCGATCCCTCGTTGGAATCGGCCGCCCGCTCGCTCGGAGCCTCGAAGCTCACCGCCTTCCGCCGGATCACGCTGCCGCTGTCGCTGCCTGGCATGCAGGCGGGTTGCATCCTCGTTTTCGTACTGTCGCTCAGCGCCTATGTGACCCCGTCGCTGATCGGTGGATTGCGGGTGAAGACCATGGCGGTGACTGTGGTGGATGCCTTGATCGATACGTTCCAATGGCCGTTCGGTTCGGCGATGGCGCTGATGCTGTCGATCACCGGCGCGATCTTCGTGATCATCTTCGGGCGGCTGACCGTCATGAAATGGAAGGCTTGAGCCATGTCGAAACCCTTCCTCACCGTCTATTGCCTGATCATCTACGCCTTCCTGTTGGCGCCGATCGCGGTCGTGGTCATCGCCTCGTTCAATTCGGGCGCGTTCCTCACTTTCCCGCCACAGGGTTATTCGTTCCGCTGGTATGTGGTGTTCTTCAACAACGAGGTGTTCATGCGGGCGATCCGCACCTCGCTTTTCATCGCGGCGATCACCATGGTGATTTCCGGCGTCATCGGCACGATGGCAGCAATGTTCTATGTCAGCCATGCCGGGCGGCTGAAGGAGACGGTGCGCGTCGCCATGCTGGCGCCGCTGCTTCTGCCGGAAGTGCTGACTGCGATCGCGCTCCTGTTCTTCGTCTATTCGGTCGGCATCGGCACGCAGACCATGTTCGGCATGGTCGTCGGCCATGTGCTGATCACGCTGCCCTTCGTGTTCATCAACGTTTCGGCCTCGATGGAAAGTTATGATCCGTCCTGGAGCATGGCGGCGCAGAGCCTTGGGGCCGGGCGTTTTACACGCTTCCGGCGGATCATGCTGCCGCTGATCAAGCCGGGCGTGATCGGCGGCTGCCTGTTTGCCTTCATCATCTCCTTCGACGTCTTCACCATTTCCTTCCTGTTGAAGGGCGTGGGCATGTCGACGCTGCCGATCCAGCTGTTCGATTATCTGCGGACGAATTTCACGCCGGAAGCGGCGGCGGTTTCGACGTGTTCGATCGTGCTGACGATGGCGGTGGTGATCATTTCGGAGAAGGTGCTGGGGTTGAGGATTCACCGGTTTTAGGATTGGCTGAGAATGGGGACGTTTGCCCTCTCTCCGTCATCCCTGTGCTTGTCACAGGGATCCAGCAGCATCGCGTCTGCGATGCGGAAGAGTCTTTCCAGCCCAAGGACTTGGGCTGGCTGAGTTCCTGTGACGTACCTTTGGCGAAGCCATAAGGGCACAGGAATGACGATGGAGGGAGACGGTCGCACATCGGTCCCATGAACCTTTTATGCGACAGTGCAGCCCCTCACAGGTCGAAGTGCGTACAAGCGGATGAGAGGGGCAACCCATACCTCGCGGCGAGGTTTTGCCGGCTCAATAAACCTTCCCCCGCGCCGTCACAGGCCAAAGCACTTCCACTTTCCCGTCCCTTACACCCACATACCAGTCGTAGAGATTGCAGGTGGGGTCGCAATGGCCGGGAACGAGGCGGAGCTTGTCGTTGAGTTTCAGCGCATCGTTCGGGTCCTCGATCTTGCCATGCTCGTCCGAGGCTCCGACGAATTTCAGGTCGGGACGGTCGAAGACGGTCGGCAGGCCGCTGTCGATCGAGTGAGCCTTCAGGCCCGCATCGCAGACGGCGCGGTCGGAGGCGGGTTTGCTCATGATCGAGGTCAGCACGAAGAGCGCATGTTCGAAACCGCCGACAGTGCCGTTGCCTTCGTCGGTGCGGACGCGGGCGTAATCGGCATCCATGAAGATGTAGGAGCCTGGCTGAATTTCGTTGTAGAGACCGGATGCGGCTTCGATCAGGTGTGTGCCGGTACCTGCACCGGTAACGATCTTCGGCTCCAGCCCGGCTTCCTTCAACAGGTCTGATGTCAGGCGGGCCATGCCGGTGGATTTCTCGATCGCGGCGCGGCGGTCTGCAGGATCGTAGATGTGCTGGGCGCTGCCGTGATAGGCCTGAATGCCGATAAAGGCGAGGTTCGGAGCCGCAGCTACGACCTTGGCCAGTTCGACGGCCGGGGCGCCTGCCTCGACACCGCAACGACGCGCGCCGCAATCGATCTCGACCAGCACATTCAGCATCACGCCGTGCCGGCCGGCGGCTTCGGAGAGGATCGGCACGACGATCGGATCATCAACGCACACCGCGACCTTGGCGTGTTTTGCCAGCCTTGCCAAACGGTCGATCTTTTTCGGATCGGAGACTTCGTTGGCGATCAGAACATCCGTCACGCCGCCGCGCACCAAAGCTTCAGCTTCCGAGACCTTCTGGCAGCAGATGCCGACCGCGCCGCCCTTTTCCATCAGATACAGTGCGATATCCGCGGATTTGTGGGTCTTGGCATGCGCGCGAAGTTTCACGCCCATCTTCTCCGCATAATCCTTCATCCGCGCCACATTGCGCTCGAAGGCGTCGAGATCGACGATCAGGGCCGGTGTCTGGATGTCGTCGATCGATGCGCCGATTTCGGCGGGCACGTCGAAGCCGATTTCGAGGTCTTTAAGGGAAGATGTCATGGGAAATGTCCGTGATGCGATGCGGCGACGATAGGGGGCTTGCCCGATGCAGGCAACCGGGTGTTTCTCTTTCAAGGCGACAGCCGCAGAGCATTATGATTACCTGGCGCGTAATTGAGACGATGCGCAGCCTCCCGCATGATCGCCCTGTTCTCGAAACAAACATGTTCTCGAAGAACGGGACGACAACAGGAGATAAAGACATGACCGACGCGAACACCAATGCCGAACGTTACATCGCCATCTGGAACGAAACCAATGCCGGACGCCGCAAGGCGATGATCGCGGACGCCTGGACGGCGGATGCCGTTTATGTGGATCCGCTGATGCGTGGCGAGGGCCATGATCAGGTCAACGGGCTGGTCGAGGCCGTGCAGAACCGGTTCCCCGGCTTCCGCTTCGAGCTTCTCGGCGCGGCCGATGGTTATGGTGATAACCTGCGCTTTTCCTGGGGCCTCGGCCCGGCTGGTGCAGAGCCGATCATCAAGGGTACCGACTTTGCCGTGCTGGAAGGTGGCCAGCTGAAGGCGGTGCATGGTTTCCTCGATCTGGTACCGGCTGGCGCATGACCACGCTGACCGCCGCTCTCCCGACAAGCCGTTCGCTCGGTGATTTCCTGCGCGACTGGCGCCGCCGCCGGCGCATGAGCCAGCTCGATCTGGCGCTGGAGGCGGAAATCTCGCAGCGCCACCTGAGCTTCATCGAGAGCGGGCGGTCGGTGCCGAGCCGGGAAATGCTTCTGCATCTGGCGGAGCGGCTCGGCGTGCCGCTTCGCGAACGAAACCCGATGCTGATCGCGGCGGGTTTCGCACCGGTCTTCACCGAACGAAAGCTCGACGATCCGACCTTCGCGCCAGCCCGCCGGGCAATCGACATGGTGCTGAAGGGGCATGAGCCGTTTCCGGCGCTTGCTGTCGACCGGCACTGGACGCTTGTGGCGGCGAATGCGGCGGTGCCGCCACTGCTCGTCGGTGTGCGCGAGCCGTCATTGCTCGAAGGATCGGTGAACGTGCTGCGGCTCAGCCTGCATCCGCAGGGGCTAGCACCTGACATCGCCAATCTTCGCGAGTGGCGTGACCACCTGCTGGAGCGGCTGCATCAGCAGATCACCGCCACGGGCGATCCGATCCTACGTCGATTGCTGGATGAATTGACGGCCTATCCGGTGCCGGAAAGCGCCCATAAACCGAACCGGGATTTCGCCGGCATTGCCGTACCGATGGAGCTTCGCACCGAGATCGGACTTCTCTCCTTCATCTCGACCACGACCGTGTTCGGTACGCCGGTGGATGTGACGCTGTCGGAGCTTGCGGTGGAATCCTTCTTCCCCGCCAATGACGAAACGGCCCGGCTTCTGCGTCAGATAGCAGAGGCCGGGCCGTCGAAAATCGATTGATCAGGTCAGTGGGTCAGCGGATCAGAATTCCGTCCACTGGTTTTCCGCCGTGGCGACAGCCGCTGCGCTGCCGCCGAAGGACTTCGTCACGCGCTGGGCAAGGCGACGCGCCGGGGATTCCTGTGGGGCGGCGTTGCGGCTGACTGCCGCCGGGGCGGAGCCGTAAGCCGGGCGTTGCGCGTTGAAGCGTTGGCCGCTTTCGGCAAGCTTGAAACGCTCGATCAGTTCACGCAGCTTGGTGCTTTCAGAGGCGAGGTTGGCGCCGGCCGCATTGGTTTCTTCCACCATCGCGGCGTTCTGCTGGGTGACCTGGTCCATCTGGTTGACGGCCGAGTTGACTTCAGCGAGGCCGACAGACTGTTCGCGGGCGGCGGTGGCGATCGCATTGATATGCTCGTTGATCGTCACGACATGGCCTTCGATCGTCTTCAGCGCATCGCCGGTTTCGCGGACCAGCTTCACGCCGTTCTGAACTTCGGTGCCGGAATTGCGGATAAGGTCCTTGATTTCCTTTGCCGCATTGGCGGAGCGCTGAGCGAGTTCGCGGACTTCCTGGGCGACAACCGCAAAACCCTTGCCGGCTTCACCGGCGCGTGCGGCTTCGACACCGGCGTTGAGTGCGAGAAGGTTGGTCTGGAAGGCGATCTCGTCGATCACGCCGATGATGTTGGAAATCTGGCCGGACGACTGCTCGATACGCTGCATGGCGTCCACAGCACTTGCCACGACCGCGCCGGATTTTGCGGCGCTGGCATTGGCTTCGAGCGCGATCGCCTTGGCTTCGTCGGCGCGCTTGGAGGAGTTGGAGACATTGGCCGTAATCTCGTCGAGAGCGGCGGCGGTCTGTTCCAGCGAGGCGGCCTGCTGTTCGGTACGCTTCGACAGGTCGTCGGCGCTCTGGCTGACTTCGCGGGAACCGCTGTCGATGCCGCCGGCGGAGGCCGAGACTTCCGACAGAGCGGAGCCAAGGCGGGAGACGGCGGAGTTCAGGTCTTCACGCAGTGCTTCGAAATCCGGCGCGAAAGGCTCGGTCAGCTGGAACGCTAGGTCGCCGGATGCGAGGCGGCGCAGGCCGGCGGCGAGGCCGGAGGTGGCTTCCTGAAGGCGGACCTGGGCGGCGGCTTCGGCTTCCTGCTGCAGGTGGGTGCGATCGGCCTCGGCCTGGGCGCGGGCAGCTTCGGCCTGCCTCTGCAGTTCGTGGTTGGAAATCGCCGCCTGGCGGAAGACTTCGACGGCGCCGGCCATGGCACCGACTTCGTCCCTGCGACCGGCGAAGGGGATTTCGGTTTCCGTATCGCCGGAGGCGAGATTGCTCATCGAGGCGGTGATCGTCTGGATCGGACGGGCAATGCCGGTCAGGACATAGATTGCAGCACCGACGATCAGCAGGAAGACGGCGCCGAGGATGATCTGCATCGTGGTCAGCGCGGTAGAATAGGTGGTCTTCGCCTTGACGGTTTCCACATCGGCTTCGTCGGTGTTCGTCTTGACCAGCTTGTTCACGGCTTCCATGACCGGCTGGATGGTGATGCGCATCTTTTCCATCTCGACGCGGGCGCGGGCATCCGATGCCTTGCGCGAGAAGCCGAGCATCTTTTCGCCGCCCTGCTGGTACTTGTCGATGCCGGCCTGAATCTTGTCGATCAGCTGCTTTTCTTCCTCGGCGGAGATGAGCGGACGGTAGATATCCAGCGCCTTCTTCAATGCGTCGGACTGCTGTGCGATCAGCTTTTCCGCGGTTTCCATGCCGAAGTCGGAGGTCGTTGTGAGGTGTCCCATATAGGCCACCGTCATGCCGAGGATCGCGGTCTCGATATTTTTCGAGGCCTGGACGCTCGGCAGCGAATTCTCTGAAATCGTATCGAGATTGCCGGCAACGTTCGACAGGGAAGAAATGGCTGCCCAGGCGAGAACGGCAATGAGCGCGGCAATCGCGCCAAAGACGGCGATCAGCGAACTGCGGATGGAAAGACGAGACATGGACTGGCTCCGGAATGGTGAAGCCAAGGCCTTCGGCTTCGCGTTTTCACGCCGAGATCTGATATCCGGCAGTGCGGGGAGGGAAGCCGGTCTCATACCAGCCTCCGCGCCACACCGGTGGGTAGCGACGCGATGGTGCGGAAGCTAGGTCAAACTGTTTAACGACAGCTTGCGTTTTTGATATTATAAAACGCATTTTGTTTGTTTTCGGGAAGAAACTCGCAAAAATCCCGCTCAGGTATCTCTTTAATTTCAAAGAGCAATATCGAGAATCGAAAGCGTGAGTAACAGGATACCTGTTATTGTCGTGATCATTGAAAATTGGTTCAGAAGACATGCGAAATCTAGCCATCGGCATGCTACCCAAAGCTGAAGTTCGCGGGGTCATCTTCCGGCTTTGAGCCCGTCCATCAGCAGGCCGATCAGGCGAAGGGAGCGCTCGCGCCATTCCGGGGATTCCGGGATCGAATAGATGCTGGCCAGCGCGTGCATGACGTCGGCCGTATCCATGTCTGTGCGCACGTAGCCCTGTTCGCTCGCGGTCTTCAGCAAGCCTTCCAGCGCGCCGCGCATATTGCCGAAACCTTCGGCGAAGAGCGACGAATTGCTGGTCATCAGAATGCGAAGGCTGTTCGACATGCCGCGCTTGGTGGCGATGTAGCTGACGAAGCGGCGCATCCACTCTTCCAGTGCCACGTCCGGCGGATGTTTCTCGGCCAGCTCGCGGGCGGCTGCGGCAAGGCTTTCCAGCTCGCGGCGATAGACGACCTCGACCAGATGTTCTCGGGTCGGGAAATGGCGATAAAGCGTGCCGATACCGACGCCGGCCTGCCGCGCTATGTCCTCGAGCGAGGTCTCGACGCCCTTTTCCGCAAAGGCTGCGGCGGCCACTCCGATCAGCTTGTCGCGGTTGCGGCGTGCGTCCGCGCGCAGCTTTGTCGGCTCGGCCGCAGTCACCACTTGGGCTTCCGTCGTCGTTCCAGTCGTCTTTGGCTCGGCCGAGTCCAAAATGCAGCTCCAATGGAATCGGGGGCTTGACGAATTTCGCCAAGCCACTAGTTTAATCGGAGGCGCCTCCGTTTATCTGGAGTGCCTTCCACTTCTTAATCCAGAAGCTTGCAGGATGTCATGCCGAAATCGCAACCGGCGCGTCCCGTGGAGAAACACCAATATAGCGCTTGGTCGACCGTAGACCAGACCTAGTTAGACTTCGAATATCTCATTCTCGTGACCCACGCTGTTCTCGTGGCAATGGCAGGAGCTTGATCCATGACACGAACCATCCATCTTTCGCTCGATATCAACGGCGAGCGACGCGACCTCGATATCGAGCCTCGCGTCACATTGCTTGATGCGCTGCGCGAACATCTGGCGCTGACCGGCACCAAGAAAGGCTGCGACCAGGGGCAATGCGGCGCCTGTACCTGCCATGTCGACGGTCAGCGCGTGCTCTCCTGTCTCACCCTGGCGGCCCAGGTCGAAGGCCGTCAGGTAACCACGATCGAAGGACTGGCCGAGGAAAACGGCGTGCTGCACGCCGTCCAGGCCGCCTTTATCGAACAGGACGCGTTCCAGTGCGGCTATTGCACGCCGGGCCAGATCATGTCGGCGGTTGCCTGCATCCGGGAAGGCCATGCCGGGTCGGATGCGGAAATCCGCGAATATATGTCCGGCAATCTCTGTCGGTGCGGAGCCTATAACAACATCGTCGCGGCGGTTCGGGAGGCAGCGAAGGCTGTCTCGGCACCGGCGAAAATGGTGGAGGTGGCCTGATGCGCGATTTTTCCTATCTCCGTGCGGCTTCGACCGAAGAAGCCAGCCGTGCATCCCTTGAAGCCGGCGCCATGCTGCTGGCCGGTGGCACGACGCTGCTCGATCTTGCCAAATGCGGCGTGGCCGAGCCTGATATCGTTGTCGATATCACGCACCTTTCCGGCCTTGGCGGCATTGCCGTCGATGCCAACGGCATGACGATTGGCGCGCTTGCCAAGATGGGTGAGGTTGCCGACCATCCGCAGGTGAAGGCCGCATTCCCGGCTGTGGCGGAGTCCCTGTCGCTCGCCGCTTCAGCGCAATTGCGCAACATGGCGACGATCGGCGGCAATCTGCTGCAGCGGACCCGCTGTTCCTACTTCCGCGAACCGGGCGTCTTTCCGGCCTGCAACAAGCGCAATCCGGGCTCCGGCTGTGCGGCCGTGGGTGGCGTGACCCGCAATCACGCCGTTCTCGGCACGAGCGAAGCCTGTATCGCTTCCAATCCCGGCGATCTCGCCGTGGCATTGGTAGCCTTCGATGCGATGATCGAGACCGGCTCTCGCCAAGTGGCGGTCGACGATTTCTTCCTGCTGCCGGGTCATACGCCGGAGAAAGAAACCATGCTCCAGCGTGGCGAGATCATTACCGGCATCAGCATTCCGGCTTCGGTTGCTGCGAGGAACTCGACCTATCTCAAGGTCCGCGACCGGCAGTCCTACGAGTTTGCCGCAGCAAGTGCAGCGGTCGGCCTGGAATTCGAGGCGGATGGCAAGACGGTGCGGGATATCCGCATCGCGCTCGGCGGCGTCGCCACCAAGCCTTGGCGGGCTCGTGCAGCTGAACAGGCATTGATCGGCAAGGTTCTCGATCTGGTGGCGATCGAGAAGGCCAGCCGGCTTGCCATGGAGGGCGCCGTCTCTCAGGGCGACAATCACTACAAGATCGATCTGGCGCCGCGCGTTGTCGCGCGCGCCATCATGAAGGTTGCCACCATGAAAACGGGAGGTCTCGCATGACCATCATGGAACCCCGCAAACACGGCGATGCATCGGACGGCACGATCGGTGGCCGCCAGTCTCGCTTCGAAGGCAGTCTCAAGGTGACCGGTGCCGCGACCTACGCGCTGGAATATCCGCTCGATAACCTGGCCTATGCCGTGCTGGTGCAGAGCACGATCCCGGCTGGCCGCGTCGTCTCCGTCGATGCCACCGCCGCACGCGCCGCTCCGGGCGTGCTGATGGTGCTGACACCGGACGACGATTTCAAAATGACGGTTGCCACCGACTGGGGTGGCAACCGACCGGACAACAAGCCCTATTACCCACTGCCGCGCGAAGTCCAATATAACGGCCAGTCGATCGTCGCTGTGGTGGCTGAAAGTCGCGAGCAGGCATCCGAAGCGGCCAAGCTCATTTGCATCCGCTATGAGGCGGCACCCCATGTCGCCAACCTTGCCGATCCCAATGCAGGGGAGGGCAAGGTGATGGACAACCTCACCCTCCGGCTGGGGTGATGCGGAAGCGGCTTATGCGGCCGCTCCCGTCACGATCGAGGGCGAATACCGCACGCCGCGCGAATATCACGTCGCCATGGAGCCGCACGGGCTGACGGCGAAGTGGGACGGCAACCAGCTGACCGTCTGGGAGCCGAGCCAGTGGTCGCATGGCATGGCGCGCACCTATTCGGAATGGTTCAACATTCCCTATGAGGACGTACGGCTGATTTCGCCGTTTATCGGTGGCGGTTTCGGTTCGAAGGGCGGAGCCCTCGCGCATGGCGCGGTTGCCGCCTTTGCCGCCCGCAAGCTCGGCCGGCCCGTGAAACTGGCGCTCACCCGGCCGCAGAACTTCACGAACTACGGTGGCCGTGCGGCGACGCGCCAGTCGATCAAGCTCGGCGCGACGGAAGACGGCATCCTGCAGGCGATCATCCATCGCGGAGCGAGCGAAACGTCGATCTATGCCGACTGGCCGGAGCAGACGGGTGCGGCGACGCCGATCCTCTACAAGGTGGAGAATTTCTCCTCGCAGCATCGCGTCGTACCGGTCAATTCGGTCACGCCTGGTGCGCTGCGTGGTCCGGCAAGAATCCGAGTTCCTTCGGCATCGAAAGCGCCATGGAAGAGCTGGCCTACAAGCTCGAGATGGACCCGCTGGACATCCGCCTGAAGAACTATAACGACTTCGATCGCCAGTCGAACAAGCCGTGGTCGACGCGGCGGCTGCGTGAGGCGTTGACGGAGGGTGCCGAAGCTTTCGGTTGGTCGAAGCGCAGCCATGCGCCGCGTTCCATGCGTGACGGCAATACCCTGATCGGCTGGGGTATCGGCTGCGGCACCTTCCCGGTCATCCAGGCGCCGAGCGAGGCTATGATCCGCATTCTCGGCAACGGACGGGTGGAAGTCGTCAGCGGCGCGATCGACATGGGGCAGGGGACCTATACGATCCTTGCCCAGACGGCGGCTGATGTGTTCGGCATTCCGGTCGATCAGGTCGAGGTGCATCTCGGCGATTCCCGCCTGCCGGGCGCCGCAATCGCCGGCGGTTCGATGCTGGCGGGCTCGATCCTCGGCGCCGTCCACAAGGCGGCGACCGCGGCGCGCGACGAGCTGATCGGTCTGGCGCTGAGCGATGCGAAATCGCCGTTGCGCGATACTGGCGCCAACACGCTCGCCTTTGCTGAGGGGCGTATCACGCCGCCGCGCGGCGAAGGACCGTCGCTCACCCTGCCGGAACTCATGGCCGCACTGGGCCGCGAGGAGCTGGAAACCACGCGCAACACCTTGCCGGATGGCGCCAGCAAGCAGGAGCAGCACCAGGCCTGGACCACCATGGCCAAGGTGCAGGGGCCGACCATGGGCGAATATTCCATGCACAGCTGGTGCGCCCATTTCGCCGAAGTCCGCGTCGATGAGGATTTCGGAACGGTTCGCGTTTCGCGGATGGTCTCGGCCTTCGATTGCGGCCGGCTCTACAATCCGCGCCTCGTCGAAAGCCAGTGGCGCGGCGGCATCATCATGGGCATCGGCCAGGCACTTCTGGAAGAAGGCCTCGTCGACCTGCGCAATGGCCGCACCGTCAATGGCAACAATGTCGGGGACTACCTGGTGCCGACCAATTCGGACATTCCGGATATCCAGGTCATCTCCGTCGGCGTGCCGGATTACGGTGCTTCGGCGCATTCGGCGGCAAGGGCGTCGGCGAAGTGGGCATCGTCGGCGTCGCAGCCGGCGATCGCCAACGCGGTGTTCCATGCGACGGGCAAGCGGGTCCGGGACCTGCCGATCACGCTGGAGAAGCTGATCTGATCGCAAAAGCCGCATCCGGCTTTGGCCGGGTGCGATTGCCCCTCACCCAGAGAGCAGCTTGCCCCTCACCCTAACCCTCTCCCCGCATGCGGGGAGATGGGACTTGTCCCGCTGAAACGGTGAAGAGAGGACGGAAGACGGTGCGGCATATTCCCTTCTCCCCGTCAAAACGGGGAGAAGGTGGCGGCAGCCGGATGAGGGGCTATCTCACCCTCTGCCTTGTCCAACGTTCCCCGCAAACCTCTCCGCCAGCCTGCGCTTGCGGAAATCCTCGGTGATAAAATCGATGAACACGCGCGTCTTCGCCGGCAGCAGCGTCCGGTTTGCGTAATAAAGCGAGACAGCGCCCAGATCGACATACCAGTCCGGCAGGAGGCGGATAAGTTCGCCGCTCTCAAGATAAGGCAGGGCATCCGGCATGGAGATGATCGCGACGCCGACGCCCAAACCTGCGGCACGTGCGATCGACGCCGGGTCGTTGAACGCGATCGTGTCGGCCAGCACGGCCGGCATTTCGTCGCCGGTTGCGTTGCGCATCGTCCATTGGAGCAAGCGGCCGGTGTTTATCGAACGCATGAGAATGCCGTCGAATGCCGCGAGATCCGCAGGGGTTCGCGGCTCGGCCCGCCCGCGCATGTAATCCGGGGCCGCAACCGCGACCAGGTGGGCCGGGGTCAGGACGCGAGAGACCATGCCTGGCTTCAGCTCGAAGCCGGCGCCGATCGCCGCATCATATCCCTCGGCGATCAGATCGGCCTGGCGGTTCTCGAACATCCATTCCACCCGCAGCTTGGGATACCGCATCCGAAACTCCGGTAGCCGGGGAAGGAGATATTGGGTGCCGAAACTCGGGCTCATGCTGACTTTCAGAATGCCGGCCGGTTCCTCGCCATCGGTCGCAGCAGTGGCGATCGCTGCCTGCAGCCCTTCCAGATGATCGCGCATTTCCAGGAGAAAGCGCTCGCCGGCTTCGGTGAGCGTCAATTTCCGCGTGCTGCGCTGAAACAGGCGTATGCCGAGGTTCTTTTCCAGCGTTGCTACATTGCGGCTGACCGCTGCCGGCGTCAGTCCCAGCCGTCTCGCAGCCTGCGAAAAACCGCCGAGTTCGGCGCTGCGGACGAAGGATTCCAGATTGGCCAGACTTTCCATGTCGGATCTATCTTCAAATTTTGCTTGAAAATGATCCGCATCATTATCGCCTAATCCTGCGCCAATCCAGGGGCGATATTCCGTGCATCGAAACACACACGGAGTATCCGCAAATGTCCAATTCTTCTCATCCCCTTGCCGGCAAGACGGCTCTCGTCACCGGCGGTTCGCGATCCATCGGCGCGGCGATTGCCAAACGGCTTGCCGCAGACGGCGCAGCGGTCGCCATTACCTACAGCGCTTCGCCCGACAAGGCCGCGGCCGTAGTTGCTGAGATCGTCGCCAATGGCGGCCGGGCCATCGCCATTGCGGCCGATGCCGGCAATCCGCAGGCGGTTCGCGCGGCCGTTGCCAAGACGGTCGAAACTTTCGGCGGCCTCGATATCCTCGTCAACAATGCCGGGATCGCGCAGGGCGGGGCGATCGGTGAGACCAGCTTCGAAGACTATGAGCGAATGATCGCCGTCAACGTCACCGGTCCGTTCGTGGCAACTCAGGAAGCGCAGAAGCATATGAAGGAAGGCGGCCGGATCATCCAGGTCGGCAGTTCCATGGTGCGTTATGCGGCCTTCCCGACCGCTTCGCTTTATACGCTGACCAAGGGCGCCATCACCGGCTTCAACCGCAGCCTCGTGCGCGATCTCGGCCCGCGCGGCATCACCGTCAACACCGTGCATCCGGGCCCGACGGATACGGACATGAACCCGGATGGCGGCCCGATCTCGAAGATCGTCGCCCCTGGCATGGCGATCGGCCGTTACGGCAAGCCGCATGAGATTGCCAGCGTCGTCGCCTATCTCGCCAGCCCTGAAGCGGCCTTCGTGACTGGCGCCGAGGTCATCGCCGACGGCGGCTTCAGCGCCTGAACCTTTCGGGTTTCGGCGAGGTCAGTCGTCCGAGTAACGCTGTTCGGCCCACGGATCGCCGCGCATGTGATAGCCGTTCTTCTCCCAGAAGCCGGCATGATCCATGCCGATAAAATCGATCCGCTGCAGCCACTTGGCGCTTTTCCAGAAATAAAGGTGCGGCACGACGAGCCGCACCGGCCCGCCGTGCTCTTCCGTCAGCGGCTGGCCTTCCCATTCGGTGACGATGATCGCGTCCGGCGAGGCGAAATCGGAGAGCAGAAGATTGGTCGTGTAGCCGTCATAGCTCGTCAGCATCACGGCGACGGCCTGGTCGGTCGGATCGACGATATCGAGGAAATCGTGGGTGGAAACGCCCTTCCAATTGTTGTCGTAGCGCGACCATGTCGTCACGCAATGGATGTCGGAGCGCATCTCGCTTTGCGGCAGGGCCTGGAAGGCCGCCCAGTCGAAGGTCTTCGGATTGTGGACGAAGCCGCGAACGTCGAGCTTCCACTGAGCGGTCGAGACCGTCGGTTGCTGGCCGAGATCGAGGACCGGCCAGTTTTTCACGAGGTGCTGGCCGGGCGGCAGGCGGTCGGTTTCTGGGCGCGTCACGCGGCCGGTCAGGAATTTACCCTGTTCGGCCCATTTGCGCTTGGTGATGGTGAGCTTCGAATCCGCTGCTTCTCCGGTGGAAGAGATTTCGTCGGCCATATGCAGTCCTCATGTCCTTGCGTTCGCGGATAATCTGTTAAACAAGAGGGGCAATCAATCGTTCTGCCTGGATATATCGATGCCCGCCTTCAATCCGCTCGTCGAAAAGCTCTCCCCGCCGCCCGTTCCTTCCGTTGCCGCCTGGGGGCGTGCCTATGATGGGTCGAAGGGTCCGCTGATCGACCTTTCTCAGGCCGTGCCGGGTTATCCGGCGCATGCGGAAATGCTGCGGTTGCTCGGCGAGGCATCCTCGTCCACGGCCTATACCGGCTACGGCCCGATCGAGGGCGAGACGGAGCTGCGGCGTGTTTATGCGGAACATGTTTCCGAAGTTTACGGTGCCTCGCTCGGGATTGAAAATATCCACATCACTTCCGGCTGCAACCAGGCCTTCGTCTGTGCCGCGATGACGGTGGCTGGTCCCGGCAATACGGTGCTGATGACCGAGCCCTTCTACTTCAACCACGAAACGACGCTGGCGATGATGGGCGTCAAGACCGCTTTCGTGCCCTGCGCGGCGGAAAACGGGTTCCTGCCGGATCTGGTCGGTATCGAGGCAGCGATTACGCCGGAAGTCCGGGCGCTAGCGCTGGTTTCGCCGAACAACCCGACCGGGGCGATCTATCCGGCTTCTCTGCTCGAAGCGATCTTCAAGCTCTGCCGGGACAAGGGAATCTGGCTGATCCTCGATGAGACCTATCGGGATTTCATGCCCGTCGCCAATCAGGCACCGCATGGCTTGTTCAGCCTTTCCGGTTGGGAAGAGACGCTGATCAGCCTTTACAGCTTCTCGAAATCCTTCTGCATTCCGGGCCATCGTCTCGGGGCAATCACGGCAGGTGCGGAGGCAATCAATCAGATTGCCAAGATCATGGATAACCTGCAGATTTGCGCGCCGCGTGCTGCCCAGGGAGCGGTCGCCAAGGCGTTGCCGCTGCTCGCCGACTGGCGTGAGGAAAACCGGCAGGAGATCGGCCGTCGCGCGGCCGCGCTGAAGTCCGTCATGCGCGCCGTCAACGATTGGAAGCTCGATGCGATCGGCGCCTATTTCGCCTTCGTGCGCCATCCCTTCCCGGGCAAAAGCTCGGCGGAAGTCGCGGAAAAGCTGGCGAAACAGGCCGGTATCGTCTGCATTCCGGGTGCCTATTTCGGCGATAGCCAGCAGAATTATCTGCGCTTTGCTTTCGCCAATGCGGATGTGGAGACCATCACGCGGCTGGAAGAACGTTTGAAGAACTTTTCCCTGTCGTAAGGACCGGCGCCCGTATATAACGAGGCATGGTTCAAAGAGCAGGCAGCGCCGATCTTCCGCTTCATGGCGGCCGGGTTCCCCGGTGGCTCGGCGAGCGCATGACCAAGCTCGGTGCGATCATCACAGAGGCGATCGTCATCGAATATGGGCGTGACGAGCTGCTCAGGCGGCTGGCGCATCCGTTCTGGTTCCAATCCTTCGGCTGCGTCATGGGCATGGATTGGCATTCGTCAGGCATCACCACCAGCGTCATCGGTGCGCTCAAGCGCGGGTTGACGCCGATGGCCGGCGAGCTCGGCATCCATGTCTGCGGCGGGCGCGGCAAGAACTCCCGTCAAACGCCGGATGAGCTGATCGCCATCGGCAATCGCGTCGGCATCGATGGCGCAGCGCTGGCGCAGACCAGCAAGCTCGTGGCCAAAGTGGATAGCGCGGCGGTGCAGGACGGGTTCGATCTTTATCTGCACGGTTTCATCGTGACCGACGACGGCAAGTGGGTTGTAGTTCAGCAGGGCATGAACGGCGACACGCAGCAGGCGCGTCGATATCACTGGCTGTCGGAAGGCATTACCAGTTTCGTGGATTCTCCGCATGCCGCCATCGAAGGGCGCAAGCAGGGCGAGATCGTCAATCTGGCAGATCATCGCGCCGATCAATCCCGCAAAGGCCAACTCGATCTTTTAGCCACGCTCGGGCCGGATCGTATTGTTCGTGAAGTCATCTTGCTTGATCCCTCGTTGAAGCCGAAGGAAAGCGCGCAACCGATGCTGCCGCATTTGATCATGCCGGCACATCACGATGTCCGCGAAGAGAACGTCAACATGAAACGGTTGCACGGCACACTTGCTGCGGCCGCCGATCGCGGGCCGGAGGATTTCGAGCAATTGCTGTTGATGCCGGGTGTCGGCGCGCGAACGGTCAAGGCTCTGGCGATGGTGGCGGAAGTGGTGCATGGCGCGCCCTGCCGGTTTTCCGATCCGGCGCGGTTTTCGCTGGCACATGGCGGCAAGGATCGCGAGCCGTTTCCGGTGCCGATCAAGGTTTATGACGAGACGATCCGGGTGATGAAATCGGCGGTCGGCAAGGCGCGGCTGGGGCGCACTGAGGAGTTCGAAGCGCTGAAGCGGCTCGACGATCAGGCGCGGCAGCTGGAGCGGTATGTGACCGGGCCGGATCTCAAGGAGATCATTGCCGGCGAATACCGGAATTCGCATGAATGGGGTGGGCGTAGCGTTTTCGGTTTTGAGCCGCCGCCGGAAGACGAAAAGCTGCAAGGATCGCGATAACGGTATTTTCGGCTTGCCTGCGAAACCTCAACGGGGCGGGATTGCGCCTGCGAGGCCGACGCGAACGGAATCGGCCGTCACTATCGCGCTATCGTCGCTGCTCATGCCCTGTATCGAAACGCTGGCTCCGGTCTTCAGGTCGTCCTTGGTGGCCGTTGTGATCTCGATAATGGTCGTGCCGGCGGGGATGTTGATCTTGCGCTGACCGCCGTTGAAGTCGAGCGTCAGGATCGGTCCGCTGGGGCTATCGACGGCGTCGGTCACCGTCGCATTGGTCATCTGGCCGTTCGGCCGTGCATCCCAGGCCCGGTCGCCTTCACCGGCGCCCTTCATCGAAGCCGGGAAGATCACCACCTGAACGGCGCCGTTGATGCCGCTTGGCGTCGGCTGCGAGCCGATGCCGACGAAATCGCCGCGCTTGATATCGGCGACCGCGGCATTCTTGATACCCGACACCGCCATGTCCGGCTTCATCTTCACCATGATCTCCTTGCCGTCGACCGCCTTGAGCTTAAGGTCGGCTCCGTCGATGGTTTCGATCGTGCCGCTGATGCGCACCTTGCCTGCGGCGTCAGCGCCGTGGACGACTGCCAGCAGAAGTGTGGTGCTTGCGATGAGAGAAAAACCGGTCTTCCTGAAGATGCCGTGCGTCATGTCTCTATCCCTGGCGTCGGTAGCGCGCCGAGGCTCATGAGTATCAGCCATGCTGCAGCGCGGCCAATCACGACGGTGAGATTGTCCGACAGAACCGGCCGAAATCAGGCCGTTGCGTCGACTGTGTTCGTCTGGTGGATTTCGATGAGCGACGGGCCTTTGTGCTGCCGGAATTTTTGCAATGCGGCCGGCAGTTCGCTGACGTTTGAGAGCCGGACTGAGGGCAGTCCGAAGGCTTCGGCGATCTTCAGGAAATCCGGCGCGGAAGGTTTGACGCCTTCCGGGGTAATGCCGTTGTCGACCATATAGGTCTCGATTTCCTGATAACCGTCATTGTTCCAGACGAGGAAGATGACATTGGCGCCTGCATCTTTCGCTGAACCGATTTCGGCGAGCGTGAATTGCAGGCCGCCATCTCCCGTCAGGCAGACGACCGGCGTCTCCGGCTCAGCAATTGCCGCACCGACCGCGGCCGGTGGCCCGTAACCAAGGGCGCCATAACCTGTCGCGGCGTTGAACCAGCCGTGTGGCCGGCCCGCTTCGTAATAGAGATTGCCGGCGTAGACGGCCTGGGTGCTGTCGCCGACGATGATTGCGCCGGGAAGGGTGTCGCGGATCGTGTCCAGAATGCCGACTTCTGCCGTCATCTTCGGCGTCAGTTCCGCTTGCGCGGCTTCTCTGGTAGCCGCCGCGCGCATCGCGCCGTCGGCTTGCGGCCGGTTGCCGGTGCCGACCGCTGTAAGCAAATCCGATGCTGCATTTTCAGCTGAAGAGAGGATCGAAACAGCGGCCTGTGGGCCGCGGGCAAGCTGGGCGGCGTCGATATCGATGCGGATCAGGTTTTCGAGATCGGGAAAGCCGTTATCGGCATACATGTCGTAGTCGGTCTGGCCCATCTGGGTGCCGAAAGCGAGCACGAGGTCGGCGTCGGCGATCAGCGTGCGGACGGATTTGAGGCTGGGGCTGGCGGGTACAGAGAGCAGATGATGAGCGAAGGTGCCGCGGGCGTTGGTGGTGGTCACCAGAGGTGCGTCGAGCCGTTCGGCAAGTGCGAGGATATCCTTTGCGGCTGGCACGGCGCCACCGCCGACCAACATGACCGGCTTTTTCGAGGAGAGGCAGCGGGAGGCGGCTTCGGTGATCGTTGCCGTATCGGCGCGCGGGCGAGCGGGGGTGATGTTGCGCAAGCGCGGTGGCTTGATCGGCGCGGCCATCACGTCTGTGGGGATTTCGATATGCACCGGTCCCGGCCGGCCGGAGCGGAGGATGGCGAAGGCGCGCTCCATCACGTCGGCTAGGTCTTCGGGTTCATGCAGGGTGTGGGACATCAGCGCCAGCGTCGCCATCATGCCGCGCTGGTCCGGCAGTTCGTGGAGACGCCCGCGACCATGGCCGAGCGTGGCGCGGGCGTTGACGCCTGATATCACCAGCATCGGCACCGAGTCCTGATAGGCCTGCGCCATGGGGGTGATGATGTTGGTCAGCCCCGGCCCGGTGATGACGAGGCAGACGCCCGGCTTGCCGCTGACGCGGGCATAACCATCCGCCATGAAACCCGCGCCCTGTTCGTGGCGCGGTGTGATGTGGCGGATTTTCGAGGCAGCGAGGCCGCGGTAAAGCTCGACGGTGTGGACGCCCGGGATGCCGAACACGACATCCACGCCATTGACCTCCAGGAGGTCGATCAATGTTTCGCCGACCGTCTTGAGCTTATCGGACATGCGGTGCTGCTTCCTTTCGCGAGGCGATGCGGCTTGCGAGGTCGCCGACGCGGCCCATGGCGGTTGCAACGACGTCTTCCGGCACGGTCAGCGAGATGCGCAGGAAACCGGCCGCCTGATCGCCGAAGGAGGTGCCGGGCATGACGGCGACCTTTTCCTCGCGCAGCAGTTCCCAGGCGAATTCCTCGCCGTTCAGGCCGGTGGCGGTGACATCGAGCAGGATGAACATGCCACCTTCCGGCGCCATAGGCTTGACGAGGTTGCTGCCGGCAAAGGCCTTTTCGACGATTGCGGCACGGCGGCGGTAGTTTTCGCGCATCACGTCAGCGGTGTCGAAGTGCTCGGACAGCGCCTTGGCCGTCATGTCGGAGATGAAGGGCTGCACGCCGAACAGCATGGTTTCGGAAACCGGCAGCAGTTTTTCGCAGAATTCTTCCGGCCCGGCGGCCCAGCCCGAACGGAAGCCCGGTGCGGCATGGGATTTCGAGATGGACGAAACGACGATGGTGCGCTCTGCAAGCTGCGGCATGTCGAAGGGCGAGGCGAAAGCGATGCCTTCGAAGATCAGCTGTTCATAGACTTCGTCGCAGACGATCCAGAGATCATGCTTGCGGCAGATTTCGCCGATCGCAGCGATTTCGGACGCCTTCAGCACGGCGCCGGTCGGGTTGTGCGGGGTGTTGAGCAGCAACACACGCGCTTCCGGGGTGATCGCCCGTTCCAGATCTTCGGCCTGCAGATGGAACTTCTTTTCCGGCCGCAGCGGCACGGGGATCATATGCGCGCCGGTGGAGGCGATGACGCCTTCGTAGGTCGCATAAAGCGGATCGCCAACCAGCACGCCATCGCCGGCCTCGACGAGGCCGGTCATCACACCATAAAGCGCGGTCTGGGTACCGGGGAAGCAGAGGAAGTTGCGTTCGGTGACGCCCGGGCGGCGCTTCGAATATTTCTCCACCAGCGCCTTCAGCACTTTCGGTTCGCCCCGGCCGTTGGAGTAGCGGGTGCGGCCGGCATACATGGCGCGCGCCGCCTCATCCAGCAGCGCTTTGTCGGGCGCGACATCCGGTTCGCCGATCGTCAGCTCGATGATCTCCTCGCCGGCGGCCTTCATGCGCCGGGCGGTGGTGTGAAGTGCCCAGCGGCCGGAACCGAGATGGGCGAGGCGGTCGGTGATCGAGGCGTAACGCATCGGGTATTTCCTTATACTGTCATTGTTCGGCGGAAAGCTCGCCGACGGGAAGGCGCAACAGCGCCTCCACGGAGGCAAGCGCGTTATCCGCCAGTTCCCTGTCGCCGAACATGTCGGCGGCCAGTGTTCCTTCCAGCCACAGCCCGTCGACCAGCGCGCTCAGCGCGATCGTCTGGGCACGGCATTGCTGTTTGCTCACCTCGCGGTTTTCTTCGCGGAAGAAGGCGAGGAGCAGGGTTTCCAGCGCCTCCAGAAAGGCGAGATAGTTTTCGCGGTGAATGGCCGCGAAGCTCGGATCGATCTGGATATGGCTGATAAAGGCCGCCCAGAGCGAGAGCGTGCGCGGATCGGTGACCGGCGGCGTGACATTGGCGACGATGAATCGCCGCAGCCGCGATTTGGCGGTTTCGCCTTCGATCGCGGCGGCAATCGCCGCTTCGGTCATGCCCATCATCACCTTGCGATAGGCGGCCTGCAACATCTGGTCCTTGCCGGCGAAATAATGCCGGATCAGCCCGCCGGTCACACCGGCGCGGGTAGCGATCTGGCGCACGGTCGCGCCCTGAATCCCGAATTCGGCAATACAGTCCAGCGTCGCTGCGATCAGGTCCTCGCGCCGTTCGGCCTCGCTCGCCCGGTGATAGGTGCGGCGGTTCACCGTCATCTCCGCAAGATCGGCCGGGTGAGGCAGGTCGGGCCACCTTCACAGGCGATGCACAGCGCATCGGCCTCGAAAGTCTCGACGACGCAGCCATGTGCTTCCATGACTTCCTTGGTCGTCGGGAAGCCATCGACCATAATGACATGGCCGGGGCTCGTCGGCAGGACGTTGAGGTTCAGGCCGTTGCTCTCATGGAATTCGGTCTCGGAGCCATGGATCAGCGTGTAACCGCGATCCTGCAGCATCATGTAAAGGCTCGCCGGCATCAGCGGTGCGTGGACGAGGGCGAGGTTTTCCGCGAGCGGGCTGATGACCGACATCAGATGCAGGCAGGCCTCAGTGCCTTGCCAAAGCGGCAGATCGAAGCCGAGCACGGTGACGCCCAGCGGCTTCAGTATTTCCTGAAGCTGGTCGATACCGGCCTGGTTGGTGCGCACGCCGCGACCGACGGCGAGCGTCTGCTTGTCGATCCACACCGTATCGCCGGATTCGACTGTGCCGGGTGCGACGATGCGGCCGAGGATCGGGATGCCGGCGGCGGTATAGGCCTTTTCATGCAGGTCGGGCTCAGTTGATCTCAGTCGCTTGCCCATGCGCAGCAGGATTGCGCCCTTGTCGGTGACGATCGACGGGTCCTGGGTGAACATGGCATCGGCCAGCCCATCGCCGTCATCGTCCATCCAGATGATTTCGGCGCCAGACTTTTCCACGAGGCCGGTGAATTCCGCATGCTGGAGGATCGCCTTTTCCGCATCGAAAGTCGGCCCATAATGCCATTCCATGGCATCTGCCCCGCGCAGGCTGTCGCCGGGGCGGCGCATCAGGACGCGCAGGAGGGGCGTCGACATGGCTTGTGAGCCGTAGGCGGTCATCAGTTTCTCCCTCTTTGGAAATGGCGGCGGCGGATGCCGTTCTTTTTTCGAATTGTGGTCTTATTATACGCTTGAATAATTGCCGCACAAGTGCAAGACTTCTCTCCAAAGGGCCGCGAAACCAGCGTCGCGAGACCCAAAAACATAAGCTGGGGGAACAGTGAAAATCAGCGGACCGGGTGCTCAAACACCCGGCGGTTACGGTATTTCATGGTGGAATCGGCGCAAGCCATAGAAGTCTCCAACCTCCATAAACGTTTCGGGCCTCTCGAAGTGCTGAAGGGCGTTTCGCTGACGGCGCGCCAGGGCGATGTCATCGCCATTATCGGCGGTTCCGGTTCCGGCAAGTCGACTTTTTTGCGCTGCATCAACATGCTCGAACTGCCTAGCGCCGGCACCGTGACCATTCACGGCGAGACGATCGCCATGAAGAAGGACGGGCATGGCGGGCTGATGCCGTCCGACCGGAAACAGGTGCAGCGGTTGCGTTCGCAGCTCGGCATGGTGTTCCAGAGCTTCAATCTGTGGCAACACATGACGGTGCTTCAGAACGTTATCGAAGTGCCGGTGCATGTATTGAAAGTGCCGAAGGACAAGGCGATCGAGACGGCCGAGGCGCTGCTGCGCCGCGTCGGTCTCTATGAGAAGCGCGATGCCTATCCGGCCTTCTTGTCCGGCGGCCAGCAGCAGCGAGCGGCGATCGCAAGGGCGCTCGCCATCCAGCCGCTGGTTATGCTGTTCGACGAACCCACCTCGGCGCTCGATCCGGAACTGGTCGGCGAGGTGCTTTCCGTCATCGGCGATCTGGCGCGCGAGAAGCGCACGATGATCCTCGTTACCCATGAAATGAAATTTGCCCGTGAAGTCTCCAACCACGTCGTGTTCCTGCATGGCGGGGTGATCGAGGAGCAGGGGCCACCGGACGCCATTTTCGGCGCGCCGAAATCGGAGCGTTTGCAGAAGTTCATCAGTTCAATTCACTGACCAAACCGCAAAAACATAACGACACGAAAAGGGGAAAGATCATGAAGACCATTATCAAGACAGTCGCCCTCGCAATTGCCCTCGGTGCTGCCGCATTCGGCGCGGCACAGGCGCAGGAAGTCAAAGTCGGTTTTGCGGCCGAGCCTTATCCGCCCTTCACCTCGCCGGACGCCAACGGAAAATGGGTGGGCTGGGAAGTGGATTTCATGGATGCGATCTGTGCCGAGGCGAAGCTTAAATGCGTGATCACTCCGGTCGCCTGGGACGGCATCATTCCGGCGCTGACCACGAAGAAGATCGACATGATCATCGGCTCGATGTCGATCACAGACGAGCGCCTGAAGACGATCGATTTCTCCGACAAGTATTACAACACGCCGACCGGCGTCATCGGCCAGAAGACCGACAAGTTCACCGCGACGCCGGAAGGCCTGAAGGGCAAGATCATCGGCGTGCAGGTTTCGACCATCCACCAGGACTACGCCACGAAATATTTCGGACCGGGTGCCGCCGAGATCAAGGAATACCAGACGCAGGATGAGGCGAACCAGGATTTGGCTGCCGGTCGTGTCGATGCCGTGCAGGCGGATTCGATTGCGCTCGACGCCTTCCTGAAGTCGGATGCCGGCAAGTGCTGCGAGCTGAAGGGCTATGTGAAGGACGATCCGGCGATCCTCGGCCAGGGTGTGGGCGTCGGCCTGCGCAAGGGCGAGACGGATCTGAAGACCAAGATCAATGCCGCGATCAAGACGATCCGCGCCAACGGCACTTATGAGAAGTTCTCCAAGAAGTATTTCGACTTCGACGTCTACGGTAAGTGATCGCTAGTTCGCCCGGATGCCGTCCGGTCTCGAACTTCTTTCGCTGTCGCCGCCCGGCTGGGGCGGCGTCATGCTGGCTGGGCTTGCTGCGTCGCTGCAGCTCGCCGTCGGCGGTTATCTGCTTGGCCTTTTGATCGGCATCGGCGGTGCTTTCGGCAAGCTTTATGGCGGGCCGATCCTGCGCGATCTTCTGGAGGTCTATACGACCGTCATCCGTGCCGTGCCGGAACTGGTGCTGATCCTGCTGCTCTACTACGCAGGCACGGATGCGGTGAGCCAGCTCTTCCTGCTGGTCGGCCTGCCGGCGGTGGATATCAGCGGGCTGGCAGCCGGTATCTTCGTGATCGGCGTCGTCCAGGGCGCCTATTCCACGGAAGTGCTGCGCGGCGCAATCAAGGCCGTGCCGCCGGGGCAGATCGAGGCGGCGCGGGCTTATGGCATGTCGCCGCTGCAGGCGCTTCGGCGGGGTGACGCTGCCGGCCATGTTGCCCTATGCCATTCCGGGTCTCGCCAATCTCTGGATGATCGCCACCAAGGATACGGCGCTGCTCGCCGTCGTCGGCTTCAGTGAGCTGACGCTCGTGACACGGCAGGCGGCGGGCTCGACCAAGGCTTATATGACTTTTTTCCTTGCAGCGGGGGCGCTTTATCTTCTGGTGACGCTCGTCTCGAACATCGTGATCGCGCTGATTGAGCGGCATGCCCGGCGCGGCATGCCGAGGACGGTGTGAGGCGATGAGCGAAGAAACATCCTCCCTGCCGGCCTATATCCCGCCCAAGGCGCGCAGCCTGTTCGAACCGCATCGGCTGTTTCTGATGGCGGTGTTTGCGGTCATCATCTTCTGCGCCGCATGGTTCATGCGCTGGGACTGGCTGCCGCGATATGGCGAGCGGCTGGCCTATGGCGTGTGGCAGACGCTGATCCTGCTGTTCTGGAGTTCGGTCATCGGTTTCTTGCTGGCGGTGCCGATCGGGCTGGTGCAGGTGACCGGGCCGCGGCCGCTGGCCTGGCTCGCCAAGGCATTCTGCAGCATCATTCGCGGCACGCCGATCCTGCTGCAGCTCTGGCTGCTTTATTACGGGCTCGGTTCGATCTTTGCCCAATATCCGGAGCTGCGCTCGTCCTTTCTCTGGCCCTATCTCAGGCAGGCCTGGCCTTATGGTTTCGCCACGCTGATGATCTCTTTCGCGGCCTATGAGGGCGAGGTGATGCGCGGCGCCTTTGCCGGCGTGCCGCGTGGAGAGCTGGAAGCGGCACGGGCATTCGGCATGGGGCGTTTCACCATGTTCCGGCGCATCTGGCTGCCGCGTGCGATCCATCGGGCGCTGCCGACGCTGGCGGGCGAGACGGTGCTGCAGCTCAAATCGACGCCGCTTGTGGCGACGATCACCGTCATCGACGTCTATGCGGTGATCTCGCGGGTGCGGCAGGATACATTCCTGACCTATGAGCCGCTTTTGCTCTTGGCGCTGATCTATCTCTGCCTGACCGGTGTGCTGGTCGCCGGCTTTCGCTTTCTGGAAAGCCGTATCCCGACCCGCGAAGCGTGATCAGCGACGCCCGCCGGCAAGTCTTGCGGCTTCCGGTTTGCGCCTGAGCATCAGCATCGAAGTTGCGCCGAAGGCCGGCCCGACTGCGAGCAGCACGAAGGCCCAGCGCCAGCCGCCGAGGAAAGCGGCGATATGCGGCATCAGCCAGATCATGAAAATGGTCAGCGCGAAGCCCATGCCCATCTGCAGGGACAGGGCAGTGCCGATATAGTTGCGGTCTGCAAGCTCGGTGACGGCGGCGGAGAATTGGGCGGAATCGCCGATGATCGAGATGCCCCAGACGATGACCACCAGCGCCAGCAGCCAGAACGGGCCGTCGAAAACGAAGCCGATCAGCAGGGCACAGATGCCGGAGACGATCATCATGCCGGCCGTGGTCGCGGTGCGGCCGAAACGATCGGACAGCACGCCACCGGCGAAGCAGCCTGCGACGCCCGAGGCGACTGCGATGAAGGTCAGCAGCGAGGCTTCATGGCTCATGCCTTCGCCGCCATCTCCGAGTGCGGCGGTGAGATAGGCGAGCAGCCAGGCCCACATGGCGTAGAGTTCCCACATATGGCCGAGATAGCCGCCGTTGACGAGGATCAGGTTGCGGTCTTTCAACACACGGCCGATCTGGCGCGGATCGAACAATGCCTTGCCGAACGGGTAAGGGCCTTCGCGGGTAAAGAGCAGGAAGATGACCGCGCCGACAATCGTTGCGCCGCTCGATAGTGCGATGACATTGTGCCAGTCTACGGCGGAAGACATGCCGCGGAAGAGGTGCGGCAGCGAGGAGCCGGCAGTGATCGCGCCGATGACGCCGGCCAGCGCCAGCCCGCGGCCGGAGATGAACCAGGTGGAGACGAGTTTCAGCGCCGGTGGATAGACGCCGGCCAGCGCGAAGCCGGTGACGACGCGGCAGAGCACAGCGCCGGTGGGGCCGGGTTCGAGCAGCATGGCGGCATTGGAGATGCCGGCCAGCAGGGCGGAGGCCGCCATCAACCGGTTCATGCGGATGAGATCCGGCAGGTTGAAGAGGCTGGCCGCGAGCGCGCCGATCACGAAGCCGATCTGTACGCCATTGGTGAGCCAGGCGGCGGCACTTTCGGAGAGCGACCAGGCGCGCTTGAGTTCCGGCGCGATGGCGTTGGCGGAGAACCAGGTGGCGAAGGAGAGGACGACCGCGATGCAGAGGATGGCGAGCATGCGCCAGCGGTGAGGGGCGGGGGTGTCGGTTGTCGTCATCAAAAGGCACCCCCCTCTGTCCTGCCGGACATCTCCCCCTCAAGGGGGGAGATCGAATCGTGGCACTGTCTCGGCCAATCGAAACGTTGCGGGAGGAGCGGTGTCGGCGCCCCCAGCCAATCTCCCCACCTGAGGGGGAGATGCCCGGCAGGGCAGAGGGGGGTATCAAACGCGCTGAGCAATCTAATTATCCCTGAACCCGATACTTCGCCGCCACATGCCGTCCCGGCAGTCTCGGTGCTCCAAACAGCTTCTCCCGGAACGTACCATCCCGATAGCTCGTCTTATACAGCCCGCGCTCCTGCAGGATCGGGATTACGAGCTCGATCACATCGTCAAAACATTCCGGCACCACCGTGCGCGAAAGGTTGAACCCATCCACTCCCGCATTGTCCATCCAGCTTGCAAGATTGTCGGCGATCTGTTCGGCTGAGCCGATCATCGGTGACTGGCGGCTGCCCAGCACCATTTGTTCAAGCAGCTTGCGCTTCGTCCATTGCGGGCCGGCGGTGCGGGTCATGGCTTCGACATTCGAGACAATAGCGGTGCTCTTACCCGTCTCGATCGGCTCGTCGAGATCGTATTTGGCGAAATCGATGCCGAGGGAGGCGGCGGCATGCACCAGCGCGCCTTCCGAGCTTGCATAGGCGCGGTAATCCTCGAATTTCTCGCGGGCTTCCTTCTCCGTGCGGCCGGTGACGATGGTGGCGCCGACGAAGACTTGCACGTCATTCGCCTCGCGGCCGTATTCCACGGCGCGGGCGCGAATGTCGTCGACGATGCCTTTCACGCCCTCGACCTTCTGGCCGTTGACGAAGACGCATTCCGCATGGGTGGCGGCGAATTGCCGGCCGCGGGTTGACGAGCCGGCCTGATAGAGGACCGGCGTACGCTGCGGCGAGGGTTCGCAGAGATGCAGTGCGTCCAAATGGTACTGCTTGCCCTTGTGGGTGACCTTGTGGACCTTGGATGGGTCGATATAGGTGTGGCTGGCGCGGTCGAAGACGATGGCATCGTCCTGCCAGCTGCCTTCCCAAAGCCGGTACATGATTTCCATATATTCGTCGGCCAGATCGTAGCGGTCGTCATGGGCCGCCATGCCATCGAGGCCGATCGCCTTCGCGGCGCTGTCGAGATAACCGGTGACGATGTTCCAGCCGATGCGGCCGCCGGTCAGGTGGTCGAGCGTGGACATGCGGCGGGCGAAGAGGAAAGGCGGTTCATAGGTGAGATTGACGGTGACGCCGAAGGAGAGATGTTCGGTGACCGCCGCCATGGCCGGCACCAGCATCATCGGGTCGTTGACCGGCACCTGCACGGCACCCTTCAGCGCGGCCGCATTGCTGCCGCCGTAAACGTCGTTGATGCCGACGACGTCAGCCAGGAAAATGCCGTCGAAAAGCCCCGCTTCCAGCTTCTTCGCATAATCCGTCCAGTAGCGCAGTTCCGCATAACGGTGCGACTGGTCGCGCGGATGCGCCCAGAGGCCTTGCTGGATATGCCCGACCGTGTTCATGTCGAAAGCGTTGAAACGGATTTCGCGCTTATTCCCCATTACATCTTCCCCTAATGTGATTGCGGATAAATGGCGTCTCTTATAGGATGCGTTCGTCCACTATAGAAGACGATCAGCGAAAGGCAAGCGCGTTGCAAGAACGGGAAAGGGATCCGGTCCAGGCGATCGCCATGCGGGTGAAGATCGAGCGGGAGGCGCGCGGCTGGTCGCTCGCGGAGCTTGCGGAACGGTCCGGGGTTTCCAAGGCGATGATCAGCAAGATCGAACGCACCGAGGCGAGCCCGACGGCCACCGTGCTCGGCCGCCTCTCCGGCGCCTTCGGCCTGCCGCTGTCCGTTCTGCTGGCCCTGGCGGAGCGGGAGCAGGAGCGGGTGGCGCTGGCTTCGGATCAGCCGGTCTGGAGAGATCCGGAGACGGGTTATACGCGCCGGGCCGTATCTCCGCCGAATTCGCTGCTGGAGCTTATCGAGGTCTCGCTTCCGCCGGGCGTGCGGGTGCCTTATCCGGCATCCGCTTTCGCCTTCCAGCACCAGCAGGTCTGGGTTCTTTCCGGCGTGCTGGATTTTCAGGAGGGAGCGGTTCAGCACCACCTGAAGGAAGGCGACTGTCTCCTGCTCGGCCCACCCGCCGATTGCGTCTTCCACAATCCAGGCACTGCACCCACCCGCTACGTGGTGGCGCTGACGCGCCGCTGATACCCCGCTGGCCCCAAAAGAAAAGGCGCTTCCCGGTGAAGGGAAGCGCCAGTCGGGGAGGGTACTTATGACGGTTGGCCGCGTGGAGGTTCAGCAGCCAACACTCGCTGAACACATGATCGTGAGGTTTGTTCCGCGCCTTGCTCACAATCTCGCGTTTGGTGCGTGTTCGCGATGGAACCGAAATCATCTTCTCAAGGTTGTCGGATGCCGGGTCGATGCTATCATGTCGGCCGGGCCGGGAAACACGGGCATGGCGAAACGCCGTGCCATCATCTGGGAGGATGAGATGTTTGGTTCGAGCCCTACTTTTTCCGATCGCGAGGATGCCGGACGGCAGCTTGCCGAGGCGATGCTTGCTCATCCTTTGCATGATCCGGTCGTCATGGCGCTGCCGCGCGGCGGCGTGCCGGTGGCTTTCGAAGTGGCGCAGCGGCTCGGCATTCCGCTCGATCTCCTGATCGTCCGCAAGATCGGCGCTCCGGGTCATCCGGAATACGGGATCGGTGCGGTGGTGGATGGCAGGGAGCCGCATGTGGTGATCAGCGAGGATGCGGCGCGGCATTTCCGCATCCCACCCGGTTATATCGCGACGGAGTGCGACCATCAGATCGCCGAAATAGAACGCCGTCATCGGATATATTTCGGAGAGGACGAGCCGGAACAGCACGACCATTCGGGCCGCGACATCATTCTCGTCGATGACGGTATCGCCAATGGCGGTTCGATCCGCGCCGGCATCCATGCGCTGAAGGAAATGGGTGTCGGGTCAATCCGCATCGCCGTTCCCGTCGCGCCACGGGATCTTCTCGAAGCGCTAAAGGATGAGGTTGACGAGATCGTCTGCCTCTCCGCGCCCGAGAAACTCGATGCGGTCAGTCTCCACTATGGCGATTTTTCCGAAACGACCGACCAGGATGTGGTTCGGCTGCTGAAGCAGGCGCGGCGGGTCAATCGCATTATGCACTAGAGCAGTTCCGCTTTTCTTCGAAACGCGAAACCGCTCTATCCTTTTGTTTTCACGCAATTCCGGACGCAAAAACGCTGCGCACTTTTGCTGGAATTGCTCCAGCCATCATACATCCACCGTCACCAGCAGCGGCAGGTGATCGGAGGCGAGCCGCGTGAGTGGCGTGGAGATGACGCGTGCCTCGATGGGCGTCACCTCGCTCGAGACGAAGACGTGATCCAGCCGCATGAATGGAAAGCGGGAGGGGAAGGTCGCCTTCGGCTTTTTGTTGACCGCCGCAACGGCATCCGTCATCCGGCGGGCAAGCGCCCGATAGGTCGAGGTGATGGAAGGGGCGTTGAAATCGCCGATCAGAATTTTCGGCTGACCTTGGCAGTCCGGATGGCTGAGCCATGAGGCGCCGAGCAAGGCCCCGACCTGCCGCATGCGATCGCCGCCGAGCAGGCCGAGATGGGTGTTGAAAATCTGCACCTTGCGGTCGTCGATATCGACTTCCACCCAGACGGCGCCGCGCTGCTCACCCGTGGAGGGCAGTTCGTCACCCTTCACCATGCGCGACGGCAGGGCAGTCAGGATCGCGTCGCCGTATTTTTCCTCGGAGACCCGCAGCGCCGGATGGAAATGGAAGCCCATCTCGACGAGCGACGCGATTGTGTGGGCCTGGTCGATGCCGCCGGTGCGGTTGCGACCGACATCCAGTTCCTGCAGGCCGATCACATCCGGTTCCTCGGCGGCAATGACCTCGGCGATGCGGGCCGGGTCGAGTTTGCGATCCGTGCCGATACAGCTGTGGACGTTGTAGCTGAGGATTTTCAGGCGGCGCTTTCCGGCCGAAAGCGGGGAGGTGGAGGCGGGATTGGTCGGTTGGATCATAGCGTTTGGAACACCTTCGCCGTGGTTTCGTTCCGCTTAGGAGAGGACCGATTGACGGCCTCCGTGCCGGAGACATCATGATCGCCAGACGCCATATCATCAGGTTCCTTGTTTGCGCCACCGTGTGTCTTGCCGTCGTTCTGGTTTACCGCAGTCTCGGCCGCTATTCGGTGGACGAGATCGAGGAAAGCGTCCGGTCGATTGCCGGTATAAGGCTCGCCTCCGCCTTCCTGTTCGTTATCCTGTCCTATCTCTGCCTGAGCGGGTTCGATGCGCTGGCGGTGCGTTACGCCGGCAAGCCGTTGCCCTATACCAGCACGGCGCTCGCTTCCTTTACCGCGCTTTCCATCGGTCACAATGTCGGGCTTGCGGCGCTGAGCAGCGGTGCCGTGCGTTACCGTTTCTACACCCGCTGGGGGTTGAACGGAGAGGATGTGGCCAAGGTCATCATCTTCTGCGGTTTCACCGTCGGTCTCTGTCTTGCAACTCTCGCCGGGCTGGCGCTGCTCTTGCAAGGCGGCTGAGCACCGGATTTCCTCGGCCTCGACTATGGCGCAAGGATTGCTTTGGGGTTGGCCTTCCTTTCGGGGCCACTTGCCTATCTCGCGTTCTGCACCTTCGTGCGTCGCCCGCTGCGGATCAAGACATGGCGTTTCGAGCCGCCGAAACTGCGGCTCGCCATTGGCCAGGTGGTTGTCGGCACGCTGAATTTTGCCTGCGTCACGGCTGCCATCCACCAGCTGCTCGCCAGTTTTACCGATGCCGGTTATCTGGCGGTGGCAAGCGCCTATGTGACCGCCAACATCGCATCGCTCATCAGCCATGTGCCGGGCGGGCTTGGCGTTCTGGAAGCGACGATGCTCGGCATCCTGCCCTCGACGGCCTCGATCGGCGCGCTGGTGGCGTTCCGGGTGCTGTATTTCTTCGTGCCGCTCACGGTCGGTGTCCCGACCTTCCTGATTTCGGAAGCCTATTATCGCCATCGCGGAAGCCGCTATTCACAGCAGACGGTAACGTGAGAAGAAGCGCGCAAAAAGCCGCCGCAGCCCGGACTGGATTTCCGGAATGGGCCAGAACGGCTGTTTCGGATCGACGATGCCGGTGCCGAACAGCGAGACCGTCTCGCCCTTGGCAAGATCAACATCGAAGGATCTCAAGCCGCGCGGCTTGATGTTCAGGCGATCGACTGTTGCCACCATCGAGCCGGTTTCCTCGATCAGCCGGGCAACCTCCGCTGGCTCAGCATCGAGATGTTCGGCCAGAAGATCGTTGCGCAGCGCCAGGATGGACTTGCGGGCTGCCGGTTCGTAACTTTCAAACGCCAGGTCGGATTCCGTATCCAGTCCTTCGGAGCGATTGTTCAGGTTGGACGAGCCGACGCGCACGAAACGATCGTCGACGATGATAAGCTTTGAGTGGACGATGATTTCCCGCTCGCCACCCGCGCCATCAGGGGTTGCTGCGTAGAAGATCCGCAGCCGGTTGTAACGGTCGGCGCGTTTCAGGCGACGGATCAGGCGGTTGCGGTTGTTGCCCATCATCAGTTTTTCGAGGAAGCCGTGGGATTCCCGGGTGACGATGACGATGATTTCCGGACCGTCCGGCTTGCGAAGGCACTTGGCCAATGTGCGGGCCACGCCGAACGAGGCGAGATATTGCGTCTCGATATAGAGATGTCGTTTAGCGGCTTTAAGAGCGTCATGGGTCAGGCGGATCGCCTCACGATGGCCGCGGCGGCCCTTCCATTTCCAGGGCTCGGTCAGCGCGATGCCGGTATTGCAATCGGTGACGGTCGGCTCGAGATCTGCCGGCCAGGGATTTTCGCCCGGCACGTCGAAGGGTTCGAGCGCCTCGCGGGTCGCTTTGCGCCAGCGACGGCGGACGAGATCGCCGATCAGGCGCGCGGTGCCGCCGGTGATGATGGTCTGCATATCGTGGACCGGGCCGTAAGGCGTGCCGTCCGGCTGTTTGCGCAGAGGATTGACCACGGCATGGCTGCGGTCATCCCAGCGGCGGGCGGTGAGATCGATGCCGCCGAGAAAGGCGGTCTTGTCGTCGATCGCGACTATCTTCTGGTGGTGGCTGGCGCGCAGCGGATGATCGAAGTCGAATTCGAGCGAAATCCGCGGATGGTCGCTCCAATCCATCTTGCCGAACATGCGAAGGCTCTTGCCGGAATAGACCGGTCCCATGCCCCATACCAGCACGCGGATTTCCAGTGTCGGCTTTTCCTCGACGAGACGGCGCAGAAGCATGCCGACAGTTTCGCTGTCGGGCTCGTGGGGGTTGAGCCGTACATCCGGATTGAAGTCCCAACCGACGATGAAGATCGAGCGCTGAGCCTGCGGCAACACCTGCGAAAGACGGCGGAAATATTCCTCGCCATCAATTAGCACGGCAAGCTTTTCGGCCCGCGCGCTGCGCCAGGCATTGCGGCCAGGCTTGATAATAGGGTCGAACGGGTTTTCCGCTTCCCGAAAAGCGATCGTCTGGTTCGTCACGTCCACCTGCGCCACCTCGTCATGATACGACGGATGAACGCAGGAGATTTGAGCTTTGTTCCGGACGCTAGATCGGGTGTTTGCGGCGCAGCTTTATTCGACCAATGTCGTCAAGTGTGGGTGGCTGGAGGCGAAGTCGCCATTTCTGCCACCGAAGATCTCGATTGCGGCGACAAGGCCGGCAAGGATCAGGGCTGCTGCCAACAGTAGCTTCCAAATTCCCGCCTTCGGCGGCTTTTCGGTCGTAACGGGCGTGGTACTGTTTTCTATTCGCATGTGACTGTGCATGTTCATAACGTACCTCCCGGCGCTCTATCGCGCCGGCAAATCTCAATCGAATGCCACATTGCCCGGCGGCTGTAGGCCGGCGGATTCGGGTTCTCATCCGGGTTGGGCAATGGCGTTTCGTCCGGAAGTCGGTCCGGTTCCGGTTCGTTGATCGGTGGCTCCGGTGTCCAGCCTGGCGGCGGCATCGGCGGTTTTTCACTCGGCTCGCGAGGATTAGGGATCATGGATATACTCCTTATCTCCAAATCCACAACAGCTCAATTGGGGCATCGTTCCTTGCAAATTGTCGCATCATCGATTGATGGAGCCCGTGCTGGTCTGGTCCACGGCGGGTGCCGGGGTTTGCGCCGTATCCAATGAGGGGCCGGTTGCGTAATAGCCGATTGCAAGCACCACGAAGACCGCGATGATCGCGCCGAGGACGGTATTTGCTTTGGTCGTGCGTGTCATAATCCTAGCCTCTTTGGCTGTTCAATATGCATCGGGACAATTCACAAGGGGCAGCAAATGTTCCCTTTCGGTCCGACGATAAAGGGAACCTCGTTTGCGTTCAGGGGTTGAAGCTCCGCAATTGTGCATCCGCCTTCTGATGACGAACGATCGGCTGACAGAGAACGAGTGGAGGAGCGAATGACCCATGCCCGAGACAATTTCCTGGCCTGGCTGCGCGCAGCTCACGCCATGGAAGAGCAGGCAATCACCATGCTCACCGCACAATCGCGGCGGATCGAGAGCTATCCGGAATTCAAGCAGCGCATCGACGACCATCTCGCGGAGACGATCCTGCATGCGCAGGCTTTAAAAGACATGCTCGACAGATATTCCGGCACGGGCAGCGTCCTGGTTCTGAAGGACATGGCGGCGCGGCTGGCGGCCAAGGCGCAAGGCGTTGGCGGCATGCTGACCAGTGACGAGGTGGTGAAAGGTGCGATGAACGGTTATGCGTTCTCGCATCTGCAGATCGCTCAATACCGCGTCCTGATCGCCACTGCCGACGAACTGGACGAGCATCACGAGAAAGACGTGTTCGAAGCCATTCTTGCCGAAGAAGTCGTGATGGCGGATTGGCTGGAAGCCAATCTGGACATGATTACCCGCGTGTTTCTGATGCGGGACGAACGCGACCTGATGGCGAAGAGGTGATACCGTTTGTTGGGGTGAAGCCAGCCGTCGCGGAGGCGGCCGGCTCTGTGGCTCAGCTATGGGCTGCGAGGCTCGCAAGCTGAATCTGCAGGCCTTTTTCGTCCCGCACGCCCTGCTGATAGAGCTGTATGATCTGCGCCGCCAGATTGTTACCAGCAACGCTGTTGCCGGTCAGGCCGTGCTCGGCGCACAGGCCGTCGAAGAAGCGCTGCAGAAACGCCAGTTCGCTCGGTTCGAAAGTACTTGTCGGGATTGCCGGGTTCATCTTTTCGGTCTCCCCAATAAGGGGGCGAAAGCGCGTACGGTCTTCCAGTCGCCAGCGCCCTACTACATAGCTGGCGATGTCATGACACTACTCCTTATCCCCTGCGTTACAAGGGAAGATCTGCCGCACCTTGACAGGTTCGGCCCCCTCTCACCCAGTCGTGACAATCGGCTCTCGGGTAATCTCCCGTCCGTTATCTGAGACAAGAACCGACAACTGGCGGATTCGATCCATCGAGATTGTCCGAAGGCGAAAAATCGACTGAAAAGGTGAAAATCAGTCGGTTTCCAGCAGGAAATAGGTTGTCGGGCCGGAGGGCGCGTCGTTGGTGAGATCGAAATTCAGCGGGCCGTTACCGCTTCTGAGCGGAACCTGCACGATGCCGTCGAGGCTCACCGGTGAAAGACGCCAGCGACCGGCGCGCTTCGGGAAATCGACCGTGACCGACCCTTTGCGGATCAGCGCCGGAAGACGGCCGAAGTCGGTGATCACCTTCTCTTCCGTGTCCCGGAAACGCATGCCGGTATTGCGGGCATCGGTTGCAAAGATCAGCAGCATGCGCTTGCTGTCTGCCAGCGTCGCCGCGCCGTCGATCGCGGAGGCGGCAAACAGCGCGCTGCCATCGGCGCGTTGCAGTTGGATGTTGCCGAGATCGATCGGAGTATCGAGTGAGGTGAAGGCGGCTGCTTCCGTATGTGGCGTCGAAAGCGTCAGCCGGCGCTTGTCGCGGTCGAGCAGCAGTTCGCCGGTATCGCTTTCGAAAATGCCCTTGGAGAGATCGGTTCGGTTGTTGGCCGGCAGGAGGCCTGCCTTTTTGAGTGCGGTCAGGATCTCGCCGGCATCAGCCTGATCGCGCGGCTGGTTGACGGCGAGCGGTTCGCGCAGCCCGTCGGATTGTTTCAGGCCGGTGCCGGAGACCAGCGATAGAACCGTCAGCACGCTCGGCTCATAGGCCTGCATGTTGTTGCTAAGGTCTTCCTCGCCGCGAACGAGGAAGGGGACGCGGTTTGCCGACGTCGCGACATCACCGCGGCGGAAGAGGAGCGCGCCAAGCGTTTCGCCGGCACGCGCGACCGGATCGAGCGCGATCGCATAGGGCAGCATGGCTCGCTTGTGGGGGAAGGGTTCGCCATAGGAGAGCGCAATCGGTCCATGGCCATGGCGGCAGATCGCGTCCCAGCCCTGCAGCGCCGCATAAGCCGGCATGACAAGTCCGGCCTCGTAGCGGTAGCGGTTCCAGAAGAGGTGGTCCCATTCGCTGATCATGAAAGGCTTGCCGAGCCAGCGGCTGGCCGCAGCATAGCGCATGTAAGCGGCGGAATCGGCAAGCGAGCTCTGATCCTTGACGCTGGCGCCCGGTTCGTAGCTCCTCACCTCGTCCTGATAGGTATTCATGGTGACGGCCTGCAGGTCCTTGCGAGTAAGACCCGTCTGGACGGTCGGCCAGTTGTTGTAGTCGCTGATGATGCCGCGGTAACCGAGGTCGCGGATCACCTTGCTCATGCGCGCGATATTGGCTTTTTCGGTTTCGACGAAAAAGGCCTGCAGGTCGCGCAGGCGCGGGCTCGGCACGTAGCGGTCCGTCGGCAGGCGAACGGAGGCGTTTTCCAGCCGTTCGTTGGCCTTGAGGTCCGGCCAGGCGGCGCGCAGGGCCTGGGTCGAACCATATTTCTTGCGCAGCCATTCATTGAAAGGGGTGTCGAGATTGTCCGGATAGGCGCGGCCGGGCTTGTCATGCACGACCGTTTCGAATTCCATGCTGTTTTCATTGGCGAGAATGAAGACGCTCAGCGCATCGTCGCGGATGGGCGCGACGCCGGTATAGGGGTTCACCTTGGTGAAGATCGCTGTGACCAGCCTCTTCCAGTGCTCGAAGGGCTTGTCCTGGTAATTGACTTCAAGCTTCAACCCTTCCGAGGGGGACCAGCGGTCGTCATAATTGCCGTAGCCGCCGCGCCAGGAGGTCAGGCCATCGACCATCCAGTAGATGCCGTTCTTCTTGAGCGCGGCCATCAGATATTGGATACGGTCGAGGATTTCCGGATTGAAGTCGAAATCCTTCTTCTGGCCGAACATCAGGCTTCCATCGAGAAAGTGGAAGCGCGCCATGTTGTAGCCGTGCATGGCCAATTGTTTGGCGTAGATATCGGCGTCCTGATGGTTCGGAAAGCCGCCGGAGGCGGGGCTCCAGGCCAGCGATGCGCACATCAATCGCGCGGGCTGGTTCGGGTTGTCGGCGCGGGTCAGGCGGCCATCGGCGCCGATCGTCAGCCGGTTGGTCGGGCCGATCGGATCGTTGGGCAGGAGGCCGGAGAAATCGAGTGGGCTGCCGGGAGAAATGGTCAGCGAGACTTCGCGGACCGGCAGCCAGTCAGCCGACCATGCTGCGGTTGCCGAGGCCGTGAGCGCCAGCGTTGCCGTCAGGAGCCGCACCAGTCTTTTCATCCGCATCTCCGATCTGCCGGCTTTCCACCCAGGCGCTTGGATCGCGCCGAGGACCGAAAAAGCCGAAGGGGATCGCCGCGGTGTGGAACAGCCAGGCGACGACCGTATAAAGCCCGAGCGCGAAGCCGCGCTTGCGCCAGGACATCAATGCCACGATCGCGGCAAATATTCCTATAACAGTTGCGAGAGCGACAAGTTTATTGGGCAAGAACAGCAGAAGTCCGGCCGAGAAGAGAATCCAGCAGGAAACGACCGCCCAGAGCTTCAGCTCCGGCAGTTCCTTGATGAGCTGGCCGAAATAGGGTTTTCCGGCGGAAGCGCGCAACAGTTCACCGATGCCGAACAGGTATTTAGTCTTCCAGCGGCGCACCAGCAGCTTGTAGGAATTGACCGCATGACCGTAATGCCGGACGAAACGGCGGTCGAGGCGATAAAGCTGCCAGCCGGCGTGGCGCAGCCGCACGCCGAGATCGAATTCCTCGTAACCATGCAAATTACGGTCGGTCATGTAGCCGCTGCTTTCGATCGCCGCGCGGCGATAGAGACCGCCGCCATTCATGCGGTCGATGCTGCCGATGCGGTTTTCCGGTGCATTGCGCTGGACGCGGCGCGTATATTCGAGGTTGCCGAGCATCATTTCCTCGACGTGGCCGGTGACGCCGCCGGCCTTCGGATGCTTGTCGAGATAGGCGATCGCCTCCGGCAGAAACTCCGGATCGAGATCCATGTCTCCATCAAGCAGGCAGACAAGGTCGTAGCGCGCATATTGATAGCCGAGCTGCGGGCCGATGCCGCAGCTGGGACGCGCCGGGCTCTCGATCTGGACGATGCGTACGGGGTAACGCGACGCGATCTCGATCGTCGCATCGGAAGAGCCGCTATCGGCGATGATCACTTCGCCTTGACCGCTTGGCAGGCCGGCCAGTGCGAACTCGATCGTGCGGGCGATGCGCTTTGCTTCGTTCAGCGTCTTGATGATGACGGATACGCTCAAGGCTGTTCCTTCGTCTTCCTGTTCCCGACCACCGAGTTATAGACCGCGAGCGTGCTTCTGGTGATGGAGGACCAGGCATAGGTCTTCTCCACTTCGCGGATGCGCGCCAGCGCCACTTCCTGGCCGAAGGGTTCGGCGATCTTGCGTTCGAGCGCCTTGGCGAGAGCGTCGACATTGCCGGCCGGGAAATAGTCTTCCGGCGGCAGGTCCACTTCGTGGTTGGCGACGATATCGCTTGCCAGAACCGGCAGGCCATAGCTCATCGCTTCCAGGAGCGAAATCGGCATGCCTTCGTGGATCGACGGCAGAACGAAGAGGCCGGCCTGGGAGAAGAGGGCGGCCAGATCCTCGCCGCTCTGGAAGCCGGTCAGCACGACATTCGGCACCCGTGCCGCCATGATCTCGATTTCCTTGGCATAGGCGGTGCGCTGGTGATCCGCGCCGCCGACCAGAACGAGCTTCCAATCCGGCAGGTTGAGCTTTTCGAACGCGGCGATCAGGTCCGTCTGGCGCTTTTCGGGCACGAAACGGGCGACCATGACGATATAGCGGCGGCGCTGCAGGTCGAAGCGGTTCAGCGTGTCCTTGCCGACAAGGCTCGGACGCACGGTGACACCGTTCGGAATATGCGCAACGTTGCTGCCATAACGGCGCTTCATCATGTCGGTCACGTCACGCGAGACGGCGATGCGGCCGTTTGCGAACATCATCGACAGGCGCTCGCCGAGGCGCAGGATGCGCTTGGCCATCGGGTTCCATTTTTCACGGTCGTAGTCGAACCCATGATGGGTGACGACGACCTTCAGGCCGAGCAGACGGGCAAGGGGAGCCAGAAGGCCCGGCCCGATCGCGTGGATGTGCAGGATGTCCGGCCGATGGATCGCGGCATGCAGCACGCCGGCAAAGGTGTGGGCGATCGCCTCGAACAGGATCGATTTCGGCGCCCAGAGCGGCGTCACGCGGATGCCGCGCCAGACGGTGGACTTCTTCTCCGGCAGGTATTGTCGGCGGCCGAGCACTTCGACATCCCAGCCGCGCACGGCGAGTTCCTGGCCAAGCATTTCCACGTGCTTCTCGATACCGCCCTGCAGGTTCGGCACGCCGCGCAGGCCGAGCATCATGACACGGCGGCGGACGGCATCGCGACCGATGACGGTTTCGCCCGGCGAGGCGATCTCGGGAAGATTGGGAGAAAGACGCGGTGTCTTGCTGAGGATGACGCGCTCGACGCGTTCCGCTCCAGCCTGATTGGCGTTGGCAAGAGGCTTTGCCTGCTGTTGCGGCGACTGGATCGGCTCAAGCGATTCCACACTGCCGGGAAGCTTCCGCGCAGATTGCGGATGGCGCCTTTTCGAAAAGTGGTTTTTCTTTTGCATATCTGCGGTGCCCAGAAATCATTTCCTGGATACCGTTTCTACGGAAGGAACCTTCCTATACTCGTAAGTAATTCGGTAAGATTTTAACGGAGCTGTTCGGTTATTGGGCAAGCCGCCAGAAAAATTTGCGGACACCCGATCTATTTCGGGAATACCCGATTTCGAGCGTCAAAAGCCGTTAAGACTTTGGTAAAGATCAAGCGTGCGCCGGCGATAGGCGTCGCGCGAAAACTCCGTCGATATCCAGTCACGACCGGCAAGGCCGAGCGCCGATCGTTCGGCCGGGGAGCGGGCGGCGAGGTCTGCCATGGCGCGTGCCAGGTCGTCTGCATCGCCGCTTTTCGCGGTCAATCCGGTCTCTCCTTCGCGGATCATTTCCGGAATGCCGCCGATCGCCGCCCCGATCACCGGGCGGCCGAGCGCATAGGCTTCGAGAATGCTGATCGGCGCGTTCTCGAACCATTCTGACGGCAGGATCAATCCCTGCGACTGGCCGATCAGGCTGAAGAGCTTTTCGCCGGAGAGATAACCTGCGAAGTCAACGTTTGCGCCGGTGGAAGCGGCCAATTCCTTCAGCATGGCCTCTTCCGGGCCGGTGCCGGCGATGATCAGCCGGGTGCCTGCCTTGGCGGTGGCGCGGATCAGTGTCGCGATGCCTTTTTCCGGCGCCAGACGCCCGGCAAAGACGAAATAGTCGCCTTCCGTCCAGTCGGTGGAGAAGGTCTCGACATCGACGAAGTTCGGCACATGCACCAGCTTTTCCGCCGGCCAACCCCATTCGATCAGCTTTTCGCGATAGAACCGGCTCGGCACCGCTATGCGGTCGACCTTGTTGCGGTAGAGGCCGAGGGCACGGTGCAGCATGGTTTCGGCAAAAACCACCGTGCTCAGGACCATCGAGCCTTTGACGCAACGGTTGAGCGCGACGTTGTGAATATGGCCGCCCTTGCAGTCCTCGCAGATACGGCCGTCGCGCAGCATCTTGTAGGAGGGGCAGGCGAGCTTCAGGTCGTGCGCGGTCATCACCACCGGCACGCCGGCATCCTTCAGCGTCGAGAAGACCGCCGGGGAGATGTGGTGATAGATGTTGTGGGCGTGGGCAACGTCCGGCCGCGCCTTGTCGATCAACCGCTTGATATTGTTCTGCGCTTCGAAGGAATAGATGACCTTGGTGGCCTGGACGATCTTGTCCTTCAGCCCGATCTCGCGGCCGTATTCGATCTCCGAGACGAAATAGTCCGACCAGGGGGAGGGCAGGTTGTCCTCGTGCTGCATGGCGAAGGGTACGACATCCCAGCCGATTTCCTCGAACAATGCGGTATGATCGAAGAACACCGTCTCGGCGCCACCGCGACGGTAGAAATAGTTATTGATGTTGAGAAGACGGCGCGTGCGCGAGATCGTCGTGTGAGCGTTCATGCCGAGCCCGCCTGCCAGCCGAGAGCCCTGGTCGCCGCCGTGACCGTCATCACGTCGCAGCCGCGCTCGACGGCATGGGCAACGAGGAGTTCGAAGGTTGCCGGCGTGCAGCCGTAGGGCGTTGGTTTCTCGGCAATGTCGTGGGTGAAGAAGACCAGCCATCCGGGATTGGCGGCAACGTCGTCGATCCAGCCCGTCAGGGCGCGGGAATGGTCTTCCGGCTGACGGATTTCGACCGCTTTCAGCATCAGTGGGTCGACGGCGCCGCGGTTGATCGCCTCGCCGCCGGCGCGACAGGTCGTATAGCGGCGGCCAAGCTCGCGGCGGGCGAGCGGCCATGCCGCATTGTAGGGAAATGCGAAATTGTCCGTCGGGCGGGTAATGCCGGCATCCAGCAGGTAACGCGCATTGGCATCGAGATCTTTCGCGAGCGATGAGCCATAGTCGCGGATGCGGCCATGCGCGAAAGTGTGGCAGGCGATCTCGTGGCCGCGGTTGAACAGTTCAAGGCAGCCTTTGCGGTCAATCAGCGTGCGGTCCGGCTCGACGCGCGCCTCGAGGCCGCCAGCGATATAGAATGTGCCGAGGGCTCCGTATTTCTCGAGGATGGCCGCGCCGTTGGTCAGCGCCGTATCGGGCACGTCGTCGAAGGTGAAGGTGACGATCGGCCGGCTGGTCGCGACGGAGCGGGTGCGCGGCGCCATCTTCCAGATCAGCCGGTTGCTGATGCGATCGACGAGGCCGTCCACGGTCTTGAAAAGATCAGGCACGGGCGGCTCCATTCGTATCTGTTGCCGGTTCGTCGAGATGGGCGGCATTGGCTTCGTAACGAATGCCGAAAAGCGCCATGCAGAACAGGAACCAGCCGATGATATAGCCCGCCGAACTTTCGAAGAAGAGGCTTTCCAGGCAGGTGGTAAAGATCATGTAAAGCCAGATGCGCAGGAAGAGGCGTCCGGTATGAGTCAGCTTGCGACCTTCGCGGGTGATCTTGGCAAAACTGCGCAGCGGCACAGCAAAGAACCAGATCAGCGACAGGATGAGCGCCGGGATGCCGCCGATCAGCAGGATTTCGACATAAGAATTGTGGGCATGCGATGCCAGCACGGCCCAGGTTTCGAGGCCCTGGCCGCTATAGAGCATTTCCGTGGTGCGCCAGAAGGATTTGAGGCCGAAACCCGTCATCGGAAACTCCGCGATGGCGCCGCCCGCGAGCTTCCAGATATCCGCCCGATTGGTGAAAGTCGCATCGACCCCGAGGCCGGTGACGAATTCCGCGAGGCTGGGGATGAGCGCGGAGCCGACCGCCAGCAGATTGAACGCCGCGACTCCCAGGAAGGACATCGGCATGCGCAGGAACGGGACCTTTTCGAACACCCAGGCAACGAGCAGGATCGCGGGCAGCATGGCCGAGGCCGTCTTGCCGCCGGTGTGCATCAGGAACCATGTGGCGCTGACGAGCACGATCAGGCCGACGACCCGCGACCAGGTGCGCATGATGAAAATGCCGCAGAAGGCGAACAGAACCATGGCGGCGGCGGCATTGTTCTTGTGCGGGAAATACCCGCGCCACAGGCCGGCATGCATGGGTTCGGCGACTTCCGCCGCCGAGTGGATAGAGTAGAACGGCAGGAACTTGATGCCGTAATAGCAGAGCCCGATCGACGCGAGCGTGCCGACTGCGAGAAGCTTGGCGAAATGCGATTCCGAGCGCGGCAGAAGCAGACAGGCATTGGCGCCAAGGATGACCAGCGACGTGACGAACAGGGCCTTGAGGCTGTTCATCGTGTGGGTGGAGACCAGTGAAACGAAGACCAGCCACAGGAAAAGCGCAACCAGCAGCCAGCGAGGCTGCAGAAACGTGTTCCGCATTGACGTCGCCAGCCCGCAGCAGAAGGCGCCAAACGGCAGGCCGATGAACAGGAGCTGATTGAGCTTGCTGGAATTGTCTGTCGCGATGCTGGCCGAGGACGGCAGGGTCAGATCGTAGAACGGATTGAGCGAGATCGCGATGAACAGGAACATCGCGATGAACAGCAAGGAGCCGATCACGCCGCGATAATCGACCTGATCGGCTTCACGAGAAGGGATCGCCGTGGCTGCCTCGCTGCGCATGGCCTACCCCTCTCAGGTATATCTCTGCTGGTAGGCAAAACGGCGGCGGGCGTTGGCGAGATGGCCGGCTGCACCGAGCATCAGGGCGAGGCCTGTGCCGAGCATGAAACCGCCGACCGCGCCTGCTGCCAGCAAGATGATCATGCGTGGTGGCCAGCTCTTGGTCTTCGGCGGAACCGGCGGAGAGATGACGCGGACATTGCTGGTGTCGATCTGCTGCCGTTCGGTAATCTGATGCGTGCGGCCGAGATAGGTCTCGTAGACGGCCGCCTTGGCGCGGGCGTCACGTTCCAGTTCGCGCAGGCGAACCTGGGCATCGTTGTTGGTGTACACGGTCGTGCGCTCGGCATCGGCCTTGCCGCGCAGGCCGGCAAGCGTGGCGCGCGCCTGGTCCGCATCGGTCTTGGCGGTTTCGAGAATGCGGTTGGCTTCGTCGGTAATCGCCTTTTCGAGCGCGGCCTTTTCCGACTGAAGCGAGATCAGCCGCGGATGGCGGGCGCCGTAGGTCAGCGTCATCGAGCCGATCTGTTGCAGCAGCGTATTGTAGCTGGTGCGGAGCGTCTGCATGCCGACGGAATCGAAGACCGTGGCGGTGGTGGTACGCCGATCGGCGACGGCGGAGCGCATCTGGTTGTAGCGCGATTCCGCCTGGATCAGCTGTTGCTGGGCATCCAGGACCTGGGTGTCAAGCGCGGTCGAAATCCGTGTGCTGGCCAGTTCGCCGGTGGTCGATTCCTGGATATTGTTGGCCCGCTTGAACTGCTCGACCTTTTCCTCCGCCTGCGTCACGGACGAACGCAATTCATCCAGACGACCGGTCAGTGTCGCTGCCACACGACCGGCGCTATCGGCGGATGAGGAGAAGAGTTCCTTCTCGAAAGCGCGAACGATCGCTTCGGAAATCTTGATCGATTTTTCAGGATCTTCGGCCCAGACGGACAGGGTGACGACGAAAGAACGCTCTTCGCGGCCGGCTTTCACGCGCTCGTCGAGTTCCATCAGCACGGCGAGCTCCTTGTCGCCGGGGGGCTTCTCGCCGGAAATCAGCTTGAGCAGCGGCGCAAACGGGCTCGGTTTGTTGAACTCCGGGTCCTCGGTCAGGTTGAGATCGGCGATCGCCTGCTTCAGGACATTGCGCGAGGTCAGGACGCGCAGCGTGCTTTCGACTTCGAGAAGCTGTGAATCCCGCTGCGGATTGGACGAAAAGACGTCATCGCTGACGACATTCAGGTTCTGCGGATCGATGATGATGTCGGTAAAGACGGTGTAACGCGGGGTCGCCGTCACCGAATAGAGGACGGCGGCGACGATGCCGGCGATCGTGAACAGGATGATCCAGCGCAGGCCGCGGCGCAGCCACGTCAGGATGTCACCGATGCCGATCTCGTAGAGACTGCGGATCTGCGCGTTCATCAGCTCGTTGAAGGAATTGGCCTGCGGCTCGGCCGGATCATCGAAACGGGCGGCGGCTTTCGGTTCGACGGGCGCCCGCTCACGGTAATCCCTGGTGTCTTCATCCGCGTCGCGGCGGTCGTGTCGCGCGTTGCGGTTCCAGCGGTCTTCGCTTTGCAGCTGACGGGTTTCGGGTTGGCGGTTGCGCTCGATTGGGCGTTCAGGCGCACGCTCGTCATCGCTCCACCGCTCGCTCGGGATGTGGCGCGTGTTTTCCGCAAAACGATCGCTTGCAAGCCTGCGGCTTTCCTCAGCGCGGCGGTCGCTTTCGATCCGTCGCTCGGATTCGGCCTGCCATTCGTCGTCGATACGGTCGAGGAGGGAGCGTTGCGAAGGCGCAGTACCGCTACGGGCGGTATCGCTTGCATATGACGCCGGCCGTCGGTTTTCAGGCTCCCTGGGCCGGTACATGCACACCTCCAGCCGATCGGCCGTCAGGACAGGCCGCATTACTCAACAAAAACTCCACCCATCTCTAGGCTAGCAGGGTGAATATCCAGTTAATTTTAGCTTTATCGAAAGTCCGTAAGAAGACGACTCCAGCTTTCCGAAGCAAGCCCGCCGACGAAGATATCGCCGCGCATCGCCGCCTCGCGGACGTCCGCGTGCTGACTGACCATGCAAAAGTAACCGCGGTGGCGGAAAATCATCTGCCGCTGGCGCATCAGCGCATTCATCAGGAAGGGCTGCGCCTTTCCTTCCGATGCGGCATAACCGGCTTCGGCAAGGTCGGAGAACATCTGCGAGACAACGTCGAGTTCGCGGCCTGCGAGGCAAAGCACGTTCAGCACATGCGCCATCTCTCCGCGTCGGCCGAAAAAGAGATAGCAGCCGATCGTCTCGCCGCGGGCATTGCTCACGGTCCGGCAGCGAAGTTCACCGAGCGACGTGTTCTGCGCCGCCGTCGCCATCAGCCATTGAAGATCCTCGCGGGACCAATCAGGCCGGATCGAAAAGCGCTGTGTCATCGGGCCGGTGCAGGCGAAGAACTCATCGATTCCGGCGTCCGTCGACACGATGCCAAGCGGCTTCTGCGGTACGAAGGTCCGAAACGCCTTGCGAAGCAGGGCGTCGATCGGGCCGAGCAACGGCGAGATCGGCAGGCGACGCAGGGCCGGGAATTTTTCGCGCAACCGGTCGAGCGCTGCCTGAAGCGGGCGAAACGTGCGGCGCCATTCGAGGCTGAGGATCGGCAGGGTTATCCCGCCCGCCGTCGTCGTGTGGTCGGCGCTCACGGGGGAGGCGTTGTCGGTGAAGCACAGATCGGGACGCAGGCGGATTTCCCGCGCCAGCCGTGCGGCCCCGGCAAAACCGTTCTTGCCATCGGCCATGAAGGCGCACATCAGCCGCGCGGTGATGCGGCGGCCGCAGGCATAAAACGGCATGGGCAGCGCCAACAGTGCGCTGTCGATACGGCCGGATTTGTCCTGATGCACAAGGCTGCCATGTTCGGGCGCATAGCCGGGGTTCTTCATGAAGACCCCGTCGAGATAGTCCAGCAGGTCCTGTCTCGGTTCCTCTTCCCTGCGGCGAAAGACTTTGTTGAAAAGGCGTCCGACGGCTTGCAGGTCCTTCGGCTGCATGGCCCGGACGCCGCGCGACGGTTCGCAGGCCTTTTCTTCAGGCGTGATGTCGATCGGCGCTGGATTGGGGACCAGGCTCATCCGGCAGCGTCTCCGGTGGCGATGCTGGCTTGCCGGCTTCTGGCGACGACGCGGAAATAGACGGCCCAGGCTGCGATCGCCATGGCGGTTTCGATGACGTAATAGGAAATGAAGGTGCCGGTCGGCGGTGCATACCATGTTGCCCAGGCGGCGACACCGGCGCCGATCAGGCTGCCGAGGCCCATGACGGTGGCGCGGGCGCCCTGATTGCCGGAGGCGCCGAGTGCTTCGACGGCGATCGCCCAGCAGCCCACCGGAACGACGACCCAGCAGAGCGCCCGGACGAACAGCACCAGCGACGTATAATCATGGCCGAAGAGATAAGGCAGGATCGGCGCGCAGATGAAGACAGTTGCAGCGGCCGCGATGCTGATGGCGAGTGCGGCGAGGAAGAGTTTCCGGATACGGTCCGTCGCATTGTGCAGGCCGCCGAGGCTGGCCTTGGCGGTGCCTGGATAAACGATGCGGTTCATCGCGTCGACGGAAAGATAGCTGCTTTCGATGATGCGGCGGGCGACGCTGTAGCTCGCGACAGTCTCTGCGGTGCCGACCATGCTGAGCACGAGAAGGTCCGCATTCTGGCGGGCTGCCTTCAGGATGAAGGGGATGGAGAAGAACAGGCCGAGGCGCAGTTCTTCGCGCACCAGCCGGAATTTCGGGCGGCCGAGCTTGCGCAGCGCCATATAGCAGAAGAACAGCATGATCGCATGGGCGGCGAACTGCCAGATAATCCAGCCGGCCAGCGTCGAGACGCCGAAGGCGATGCAGGCGAGAACGGCGGCGGCAGTGCGGATCAGCGCAAAGCTCATCACCACCTTGTTGGCGGAGCCGAAATCGGAAAAGGCGATGAAGACCTGTTCGGAAAACAGGATGCAGCGCACCAGCACGATATTGGTGATCAGCATCACCGTGATTTCGAGGCTGTTGACCGCGCCGTTCGTCGAGATATCGAAGAAATAGGGCAGCACGATCGCGCCGACGATCACCAGAAGCACGCCGCTGACCGAAATCAGGATCGCATTATGCCCGAGCATGGCCGGATACATGGAATGATCGCGGGCGACGCGCCGCACCAGGCATTCCGTGCCGCCAACGCCGCAGAGATGCACGGCGATCGCCGAGACGGCGGAAATCGCCACGAACAGGCTGAACTCGTGCACGCCGAGAAAGCGGGCGAGGATCGCGAAGGTCAGGAGCTGCGCTGCCGAGGAGACGATCAGGCTGCCGCCGGATGCGGCATAGGACATGATCATTGGCAGGAGCTCGCGGTAACGCGGCAGTTTTCCGAGTGCGCTTGGCATGGTCATGCCCGGCCTCCTCTTGCTGTTGTCACGTTGCGATCGTCTGCCTGCTTACGGGTGCCGAAGTTCTTCAACCAAAGCTGCGTGGAGAGGATGCCGACGAAGGCGGCGTTGTCGCGGAAGCCGGAGACCGGCTGGGCGCGGCACTTTTGATGAAGCTTGGCGACGGCGCGGGTGTTGAACAGGCCGGAAGAGGCAAGCGCCTGTTCGCCGAGGAGTTCGGGGACATAGGACTGTTCCCGATTGCCGGCGAAGGAGCGGCTGTCCGGCGCGCGATAGGGCTGTTTCGGCCGCTGGCTGATGACCTCGGGCAGCACATCCTTGGCGACCTCGCGCAGGATGTGTTTCTCTCGAAGACCCTTCAGCTTCATGCCGGGTGCGAGCCGGCCGGCGAATTCCACGATGCGATGGTCGAGGAAAGGGAAGCGGCCCTCGATACCATGTGCCATGGCCACCCGGTCGCCTTGGCTGGAGAGGATATAGCCTGGCAGCAGGAAACGGCTTTCGAGATATTGCGCCTGATTGAGCGGATGCCAGCGGCGAAAGTTTTCCGGCAGTCGGGAGGCCAGTTCCTCGGCGGGGTCATAATTGCCGAGCGTCGAGCGCAGGTCGTCAGAGTAGAAGATCTTGGCCGCAGCCGTGGAACGGAAGCGCGGGCGGTGCGAAAAAAGCGGATCGTCGAGCTTGTCGCTGCCGGTGGCGAAGAAGGCCGCGAGGTATTCGGCGGACTGCTGCTGCAGGCCCGGCAGGTAGGGATAGAGCTTGCGGAACAGATGCGGTCTGATCTTCGAACCCGGCTGGCGGGCGGAGAAACGGCGCACCTGCGCCTCGCGGAAAATGTCGTAGCCGGCGAAGATCTCGTCGGCGCCTTCGCCGGTCAGCACGACTTTCATGCCCGCTTCGCGGACAAGGCCCGAAAGGCGATAGAGTGGGGCGGGGGCGGTGCGCAGGACCGGACGCTCGGTGGCGCGGATCACATCCGGAAAGCTGCCGGCGATATCGTCCGAGCCGCTCAAGACTGCCTGGTGATTGGTGCCGAGCGCGCGGGCGACTGCCATCTGGAAGGCGCTTTCGTCATGCTCCGCATCGTCGAAGGTGACGGAAAACGTGTTGAGACCGTTCGGCGCCATCGGGGCGGCAAGTGCGGTGATCAGCGAGGAATCGAGACCACCTGAGAGGTAGGCGCCGACCGGGACATCGGCCCGCATGCGCAGCCGGGTCGCGTCAGTCAGGAGGGCGCGGAGTTCGTCTTCTTTCTCGCGCTGATCCGTCGGGCGGTGATCACCGGCATCGGGATAGTCGAGCTGCCAATAGGCGCGGGTTTCGATGCGGCCGGCCGAAGCGATCATCAGATGGCCGGGTTCAAGCTCGGAAATACCTTTGAAGGCCGTGCGTGGGGCGATCGGTGCCCAGAGCGTGAAAATCTGGTCGAGCGCGATCGGATCGAGTTCCGCCTCGATGCCCGGCACTTGCAAGAGAGCCTTTACTTCGGACGCGAAGTAAAGCGTGCCCTTATGCTCGGTGTAAAACAGCGGGCGCACGCCCATGCGATCCCGTGCGGCGAACAGCCGGCGCTCTTTTGCATCCCAGATCGCGAACGCGAAATCGCCGTTCAAACGGGACAGGCAGGCTTCGCCATCCAGCGCATAGAGTTGCAACAGGACTTCCGTATCGCTGCCGGTTCTGAAGACGATGCCACGCGCCTTCAGCTCGTCGCGCAGTTCAACGTAGTTGAAGATTTCGCCATTAAAGACAATCGTGTAGCGGCCTTCCGCTTCCGTCATCGGCTGCTGGCCGTCGGAAAGACCGACGATCGACAGCCGAACATGGGCGAGGCCTATGCCGGGCGCGGCAAACACGCCCTGGCCATCGGGACCGCGATGCGCGATGGCATTCGCCATGGATGACAGCAGGGTTTCCGGCTGACCGGAAGACCATGCTTCACCAATGAAGCCTGCAAAACCGCACATCTGTTTCCATCATGAACCAGGGACAATACCTAGCTCATAGCCGGAAATGCTTGCCGCTTTCCTTAAGCGATCCGTAAAATTTGAATCCTGTGCAAAAGAGGTTCACACCGGCTGCATTCCGAGCACCACGGTCGGCCAAAATTCCGAGACCGTCGGATGGATCGGAACCGCCCAGCGCAGCTGATCGTAGGTCGCTCCCGCATTCATCATGTCGAGCACGCCGTGGATCGATTCATCGCCACTGGTGCCGAGGATTGCGGCGCCGAGGATCTGCCGCGTATCCGCATCGGCGATGAACTTCATCAGGCCTTGCGTCTCGCCCTTTTCGACGGCACGGCCGACGCGTTTCATCGGCAGGCGGCTGACTAGGACCTTTTTTCCGGACTTCTTCGCCTCGGCTTCGCTCATGCCGACGCGGCCGAGCGGCGGGTCGATATAGAGCGCGTAACCGAGCAGACGATCGGAGACCTTGCGGTTCTCGCCGTCGAAGAGGTTAGCTGCGACGATTTCGAAGTCGTTATAGGCGGTGTGGGTGAAAGCGCCCCGGCCGTTGCAATCGCCGAGCGCCCAGATGCCCTCGACATTGGTCGCGAGGTGGTCGTCGACCTTGATGTAGCCACGGGCATCCAGCGCGACTCCGGCCTTGTCGAGGCCGAGATCGTCGGTGTTCGGGCGGCGGCCAACGGCCAGCAAAACGTCGGAGCCGGTCACCTCCGGCGTGCCGGCGCTGACGTGCACAGTGATGTCGCCACCATCCTTGCGGAAGCGGATGTCGTCTGCCCCTGTGCGGACAGTAATGCCTTCGGCTTCGAGGATTTCGCGGATCGCGTCGGAAATATCCTCGTCTTCGCGGCTGACGAGGCGCGTGCCCTTTTCGATGACAGTGACTTCGGCGCCGAAGCGCCGGTACATCTGTGCGAATTCCAGGCCGATATAACTGCCGCCGATGACGATCAGGTGCTTTGGCACCCGGTCCAGCATGACGATATCGCTATTGGTCATGTAGGGAATGTCGTTGATGCCCGGAAAATCGGGGATCGCGGCTCGACCGCCGACATTCAGGAAGATCTGTGGCGCGGTAAGGATTTCGTCGCCGACGCGAATGGTGCTCTTGTCCTCAAACCGGGCATGGCCGCGGATCAGGGTGCAGTTCGGCATGCCTTCCAGCCAGCTTTCGTTGCCGTGGCGACTGTCGAGCGTCACCTTGTGCGAGCGGCGCATGACCGTCGGCATATCGATTTTCACCGCGCCGTCCAGCACCACGCCGTAATCTGAGCCGCGGCGGGCGAGGTGGGCGGCATAGGCGCTGGCGACCAGCGTCTTGGTCGGCTTGCAGCCGGTGTTGACGCAGGTTCCGCCGACATGTTTGCGCTCGATGATGGCGACCTTTTTGCCGGCATCGTTGAACCGGCCGGCAAGTGAGGGGCCGGCCTGACCGGCCCCGATGATGATCGCATCATACGCTGTCATGCGACGACCGACGAGACGATGAGATAGGCGCCGATGATGGCGACGGCATCCTCGATGAAGGCGGCCGGCGGGTCCTTGCCGAAGCTGGCCGCCAGCTTGCCGCGAACGGCCGCGCCACCGTAGGTGCCGATCACGGCGCCGATGATGCCGGCGATCAGGCCGACGATCCAGCCGCCGGACGGTATGCCGATTGCAGCACCTGTCAGAGCACCCATGATGAGACGGGCGCCGAACTGCTGCGGCACCTTGCGGCTTGGCGTAGACGGCAGCTGGTCGGTGACGAGTTCGACGAGTGCCAGGATGGTGAAGATGCCGACGGCCCAGATGGTGCCCATGAAGGCGAGCCAGGAGCCGGAAAGGTTGAGCCAGCCGAGATAGGCCGCCCAGGCGATTGCTGCCGGCGCGGTCATGGCGCGCAGGCCGGCGATGACGCCGATCAGAAGTGCAAGCACGTATACCATTGAATACCCCCTTGAAGTGCCGTCGTCGGCATTTGATCAGACCCCAGCCGGGAGACTGTTCCCGCGTGGGTTCCCGGTCAAGTAAAACTTGTATTAAGGCCGGCCATCGCGCTTTTCTTGTAAATCCGTGCAGTCTGATGCAAATCGTTGCGTCTGCCGTTAAAATGTAGGGGCGGTCATCGCGGATGATCGCAACCGGGGAGGAGCCGGCCTTTTGAGATATCGCATTCTTCTGCCTTTGATTGCGCTTCTGGCGATCGGCGTGGCGCTGGTCTCCAAGGGCAGCGACATGGTCGCGCGCAGCTATATGGAAGAAGCGGAACTGCAGGCCGGCACGACGTTGCGCCTTGCGGTCTCGGCGCTTGACGGGCACCTGAAACGCTACGAGGCGCTGCCGGCGCTGATTGCCGACCAGAACAATATCGAGGCGCTGATCTTCGATCCGAAGAATGTGGGCCTGAGGGCCTGGACGAATGCCTATCTCAAAGACATCAACACGCTGCTGAAATCCTCGGACATCTATGTGATGACCATGGACGGCGAGACGATTGCGGCGAGCAACTACGATTCCCCCGTCTCCTTCGTCGGCGAGAACTTCATCTATCGACCGTATTTCCAGGAGGCGGCGCAGGGGAAGCAGTCGCGGTTCTATGCGCTCGGCACGACGTCTCTGAAGCGCGGTTATTATTTCGGCTCGCCGATCGAATTCGACGGTAAAATCCGCGGCGTCATCGTCTTCAAGGTGGATATCGACAGTATCGAGGACAGCTGGAGCGGCGGCGGGGACGACCGGATTTTTGTTTCCGATCCGGAAGGCATCATCTTCATGACCGGCAGTCCGGAATGGCTTTATTCCAGCATTCTGCCGCTGACGCCCGATCGGCGTGCGCGCACGGAAGCGTCGCGGCGGTATGCGGATGCGAAGCTGCGGGAACTGCCGGTGAAGCGCGGCACATTCGCCGGCCGCGACGTGATGATGATCCCCGATGGCGGTGTCGAGAAGGAGTATCTGGTCGTTTCGCAGCCGATGCCGGATGCCGGCTGGACCGTCAACGTGCTGATGGACACGGGTTCGGTCCATGCCCAGGCGACCACGGCGACGATGGCGGCGGTGCTGACGCTCTGCCTTGCCTGTCTGGGACTGGCGATCATCATCCAGCGCCGGGCGCGGCTTAACGAGCGAATGCAGCTACAGGCCGAGGCGCAGAGCGAACTCGAGCGCCGCGTCATCGAGCGCACCGCCGATCTTGCCCGCGTCAACAGCCGTATCGAGGAGGAGATCGCCGAACGGCGGCTCACCGAACAGCGCCTGCGCCAGACCCAGGCGGACCTCATCCAGGCCGGCAAGTTGGCGGGCCTTGGCCAGATGTCGGCGGCGCTGTCGCATGAACTCAACCAGCCGCTTGCGGCGGCCAAAACCTATTCGGAAACGACCGGCGTGCTGATCGATCTCGGTCGCACCGATGAGGCGCGGGACAATGTGAAGCGCATTTCGGCGCTGATCGACCGCATGGCGTCGATCAGCAAGCATCTGCGCAACTTCGCCCGCAAGCCGAACGAAAAACTTGGCGCCGTGGCGATCGAAGACGTGGTGCGGGATACGCTGGAAATCGTCGCGGTCCGGCTGAAAACAGCCGATGCCGAGCTGGAGCTTGATATTCCGGCGACCATACCGGCTGTGAAGGCCGGCGCGGTGCGCCTGCAGCAGGTGCTGGTCAATATCATCACCAACGCGGCCGATGCCGTCGAAGGGCTGGACGACCGGCGCATCACGCTCTCCGTGTCCGAGGCCGGCGGCAAGGTGACGATTTCGGTGCGGGATCGCGGGCCGGGTGTGGCGGGTGCCATCCGCGAGCGCATCTTTGATCCGTTCTTCACCACCAAGGGCGTCGGCAAGGGGCTGGGGCTCGGCTTGTCTATTTCCTACAATATCGTCAAAGACTTTGGCGGCAGCCTGTCCGTCTCCGACCATCCGGAAGGTGGCGCGGTCTTCCTGATCGAGCTCGATGTGGCGGATAGCAGTCTTCTGGAGGCAGCCGAATAATGGAAAAGTCAAAGTGAACGTGCAGCGGGTACTTCTGGTCGATGACGAGGAAGAGCTTCGCCGTTCCACAGCGCAGGCTCTGGAGCTGTTCGGGCTCGAAGTGCAGACCTTTTCTACCGCCGATCACGTGCTGGAACTGATCGGCTACGGCTTTGACGGCGTCGTGGTCAGCGATATCCGCATGCCCGGAATAGACGGCATGACGCTGATGCAGCGGGTGCGGGAACTCGATGCGGAAATCCCGGTCATTCTGGTCACGGGCCATGGCGACGTGCAGCTGGCGGTCAAGGCGATGCGGGAAGGGGCCTATGACTTCCTCGAAAAGCCGTTCACGCCGCAGCATCTTGCTGGCATCATCCGCCGCGGGCTGGATCGGCGCGGGCTGGTGCTGGAAAACCGGCGGCTGAAGGCGGTTGCCGGCAAGCGGGACGATCTTGAGACCCGGCTGCCGGGGCGAACGCAGGGCATGGTGGATCTGCGCTACCGCATCCGCGCGATCGGCGCTGCGGACGCAGATACGCTGATCATCGGCGAGACGGGGGTCGGCAAGGAGGTCGTGGCGCGGGCGCTGCATGATGTCGGGCCGCGGGCCAACAAGCCGTTCATCGCCATCAACTGCGTGGCGCTGCCGGAAAATCTGATCGAAAGCGAGCTGTTCGGTCATGAAGCCGGTGCTTTTCCCGGTGCGCTTCGGCCCCGTTACGGCAAGTTCGAACACGGGCGTGGCGGCACGATCCTGCTCGACGAGATCGGCTCGATGCCCTTCGACTTGCAGGCGAAATTCCTGCGGGTGCTGCAGGAGCGGGTCATCACGCGGCTCGGCTCCAACGAGACGGTGCCGCTCGACGTGCGCTTCATCGCCACCAGCAAGGTGGATCTGGAGGCGGAGGTTGCGGCAGGGCGGTTCCGTGCCGATCTGCTCTACCGGCTGAATGTCGCGACGATCCGCGTGCCGTCGCTTGCGCAGCGGCGGGCGGATATTCCGCTGCTATTCCTGCAGTTGGTGCGGGAGGCCGCGGCGCGTTACGGCCGCGAGGACATGGATGTGCCGCCGGACGTGATCTCGCCGATCGCCCAGCGCGACTGGCCGGGCAATGTTCGCGAGCTGCGCAACGCCGCCGATCGGCTGGTGCTTGGCCTCGATGCCAAGCCTGTCGATATGGGCGGTCTGCCTGGCATGGCAAAGGATGGCGCCGGCCGGCTTGCGGACAAGGTGGCAGCCTTCGAGCGCAACCTCATTGCCGGCGAGATCGCCGCGCATGGCGGAGCGCTTCGGCCGGTCTACGAATCCCTCGGCATCTCCCGCAAGACGCTCTACGAAAAGATGCAGAAATACGGTCTCGACAAGAAGATGCACGGTTTCGAGAGCCTGCTGCAGGATGATCGGGACGTTTGATTTAGATCGAATGGGTGGAAATCCACCCACGCTTTTCGCGTGTTGTTTCCAAATCCACCCATGCTGCGCCGCATCATCTGCAAAAAGGCGAAATTAAGACTTTCGCAATGATTGCGCGTCTCGTCGGCTATCCGGCAAATGGCCTTCAGGCTGGCGCCGGAGGAGAATTGCGCGCGTCGGCTGAGCCATTCGTTTCATCCTGGAGGACCCCCGATGAAAATCCTGAACGCCGTTCTCGGCGCTACTGCTCTTGCGGCACTTTCGTTCGTTTCCACCGTTGCCAATGCAGCCGGTTATCCCGAGCGTCAGATCACCATGATCGTGCCGTTTGCGGCCGGCGGCCCGACCGATACGGTTGCCCGTCTCGTTGCCGAAAACATGTCGAAGACGCTCGGCCAGCAGATCGTTGTCGAAAACGTCGGCGGCGCCGGTGGCACGCTCGGCGCGGCTCGCGTCGCCAATGCGGACAAGGACGGTTACACCGTTCTCCTGCATCATATCGGCATGGCGACCAGCGACTCGCTCTATCGCAAGCTGCCCTACAAGACGCTCGAAGCCTTCGAATATGTCGGCCTCGTGACCGACGTTCCGATGACGCTGCTTGCCCGCAAGGACATGCCGGCAACCGATCTCAAGGGCCTCGTCGAATACGCCAAGGCCAACAAGGACAAGGTCACCGTTGCCAATGCCGGCATCGGCGCTGCCTCGCATCTTTGCGGCATGCTGTTCATGAGCTCGATCCAGACGGCGCTCGTCACCGTTCCCTACAAGGGCACGGGTCCTGCGATGACCGACCTTCTCGGCGGCCAGGTCGATATCATGTGCGACCAGACCACCAACACGACCAAGCAGATCCAGGGCGGCACGGTTAAGGCCTATGCCGTCACCTCGCCGGCGCGTCTCGATGTCCTGAAGGACGTTCCGACGGTCAAGGAAGCCGGCCTGCCGCAGATGGAAGTCGGTATCTGGCACGGTGTCTACGCGCCGAAGGGCACTCCGAAGGACGCGATCGACAAGCTGTCCGGCGCGCTCAAGGTCGCTCTCGCCGACAAGAACATCGGCGCGCGCTTCGCCGAACTCGGCACCAAGCCGTCTCCGGAAAGCGATGCCACCCCGGCTGCACTGAAGGCCAAGCTCGAAAGCGAAATCACCCGCTGGAAGCCGGTCATCGAAGCTGCCGGTCAGTACGCTGACTAAGTCCGCGCTGCGGTAGCCCCTCATCCGGCTGCCGCCACCTTCTCCCCGCATGCGGGGAGAAGGAATATGCCGCACCGTTTCGCCATCGTCGGACGATGGATCTGGCACGTTCCCTCTACCCGCGTGCGGGGAAAGGGTTAGGGTGAGGGGCAAGCCTCAAGCCAGTGCCTCCTCCTGTCTATCGGAGACACCATGAATTCCCAAAAAGTCGATACGACCAACCTCATTTGCGGCCTGTTGCTGATCGCGACGGGCATTTTCTTCGCGCTGGAATCGCTCGATCTCGAGCTTGGCACCGCGTTGCGCATGGGGCCGGGTTACTTCCCGTTCATTCTCGCCTGCGTGCTGATCGTGCTCGGCGGCGTCATCCTCTTCCAGGCCTTCCGGATACAGGGAGAGGCGATAGGCTCGATTGCCTGGCGCGGGATGCTGTTCATCCTGCCGGCGCCGATCATCTTCGGCATGACGGTGCGTGGTCTCGGCTTCGTGCCGTCGATCTTCATCTGCGCGCTGATCGCATCGTTCGCGTCGCAACGCATGAAACCGCTGATGGCGGTCATCCTGTCGGCGGGGCTCACGCTCTTTTCGCTGCTCGTCTTCAGCTATGGCCTCGGCCTGCCTTTCCGCACTTTCGGGCCCTGGCTCGGCTTCTAGGATTTGAGCCATGGAACTGTTTCATAATCTCGCGCTCGGCTTCTCGACCGCAACGTCGCTCGCCAACCTGTTCTTCTGCCTGATCGGCGTGCTGCTCGGAACATTGATCGGCGTTCTGCCCGGTATCGGCGCCACGGCGACGATCGCCATGCTGTTGCCGATCACCTTCCAGCTCGAGCCCGTTTCGTCGCTGATCATGCTCGCCGGTATCTATTACGGCGCGCAATACGGTGGTTCGACCACGGCGATCCTGATCAACATGCCGGGCGAATCTTCCTCGGCGGTCACGGCCATCGACGGCTACCAGATGGCCCGCAAGGGCAAGGCGGGCGTCGCGCTGGCGACCGCCGCCATGGGGTCGTTCTTCGCCGGTACGGTCTCGACCTTCCTCGTCGCGATCTTCGCGCCGCCGCTCACCACCATCGCCCTGAAATTCGGCGCTGCCGAATATTTCTCGCTGATGGTCGTCGGCCTCGTCTCCTCGATCGCACTGGCGCATGGCTCGATCATCAAGGCGCTGGCCATGGTGGCGCTCGGCCTGCTGCTCGGTCTCGTCGGCACCGATATCTATACCGGCACGCCGCGCTTCACACTCGGCATTCGCGAATATGCGGACGGGCTGAACTTCGTGGCGGTCGCGGTCGGTGTTTTCGGCATCGCGGAAATCCTCCGCAATCTCGAAAGCGAGCAGACCCGCTCGGTGCTGATGTCCAAGGTCAGCGGCCTCATGCCGTCCAAGGAAGAATTCAGGCAAATGGTGGGTCCGGTTCTGCGCGGCACGGCCGTCGGTTCCATCCTCGGCATCCTGCCGGGCGGCGGTGCGATCCTCGCGGCCTTTGCGTCCTACACGATCGAAAAGAAGGTCTCCAAAAATCCGGAGGAATTCGGCCACGGCGCGATCGCCGGTGTCGCAGGTCCGGAATCGGCCAACAATGCCGGTGCGCAGACCTCCTTCATTCCGCTGCTCACCCTCGGCATTCCGGCCAACCCGGTGATGGCGCTGATGATCGGCGCGATGATCATCCAGGGTATCGTGCCCGGCCCGAATGTCGCTGTCGAACAGCCGGCGCTGTTCTGGGGCATCATCGCCTCGATGTGGATCGGCAACCTGATGCTGGTCGTCCTCAACCTGCCGCTGATCGGGCTGTGGGTGAAGCTACTGACGATCCCGTATTACGTGCTCTTCCCGATCATCATGGCGTTCTGCGCCATCGGGGTCTACAGCGTTAATTCGAACGTTTACGACCTCTACTCCGTCGCCTTCTTCGGCCTCATCGGCTACGTGCTGTCGAAGCTGCGTTGCGAGCCTGCTCCGCTGCTGCTCGGCTTCGTGCTTGGTCCGTTGCTCGAAGAAAATCTGCGACGGGCGATGATCCTGTCGCGCGGCGATCCGACCACGTTCGTCACGCGTCCCATCAGCGCAGGCCTTCTGATCTTTGCGGCGCTCGTCCTCGTCGTCGTTTTCCTCCCAAGCGTCAAAAAGAAGCGCGAAGAGGTCTTCGTCGAAGAGGATTGATCGACACGCCGCTGACAGCGCCGCGCGACGAGGTCTCCGCGCGGCGCTGAAAATTTCGCAACCTTCCTGACGGGGTTGCGGAACGACGCTCCAGACGGTCAAACCGTCTGGAGCGCTTGCAATTCTAGGATTGGTACCGGTCCGGCGATGCGCTTCAGGAGCAGTTGGCCCATCAGAAGGCCTGCTTCCGTCAGGTCTTCGTAGATCGTCTCGACACGCGGCCGGATTTGGTCGAACAGGCCGGAGGTCTGTTTCGCGACGAGCCTGATGTCCTTGCCGAGCGCCAGATTGTGGTCGTAGGCCGAGGCCATGACTGCCAGCGCCGAAACTTCGCCGCCGCAGATATAACCGTCCGGGCGTTCCGGTTCGCCCATGCGCTTGTAGAGATAGTCGCGAATGTCTTCCGATTTGCTGTCGAGCGTCACGCCCTTGGCAATTTCGAAACCGACGCCTTCCTCGCGCACCGCCGTCATGAAGCCGTGGCGCATGTGCTGGGCGAAAGTGAACCGGTCCGGCGGCAGGATGATCGTCAGCTTTTTCGCGCCGCCTTCGATCAGCTTGCGAGCCGCCTGATAGGCGAAACCGTAATTGTCGTAATCGACATAGGGGTGGGCGGTCGCAAGCTCCGTGCGGCCATGACAGATGAATGGAAAGTTGTTTTCCATCAGAAGCTTGACGCGTTCGTCGCTCGGCTCGGTACGGGTGAAGATGATGCCGTCCGCCATGCGGTTGCGCATGATGTGGCGCACCGGATCGATCTGCGGCGTGTTCAGAAAATGCGGTGTGATGACGAGGTGGTAGGCGGTGCCGCGTAGCGCCTCGGTCAAGCCGTTGATCATCGAGGTGGCATAACCGAGGATTTCCTCGTGCGGGTCCAACACCAGGCTGATGACATTGGTCCGGCCAGTGCGCAGCCGTTGCGCGGCGCGGTCCGGCAGATAGCCGATCTCGCCCGCCACCTGTCGCACGCGCACCCGCGTCTCTAGCGCGATCTGTGGCGCGTCGGCAAGCGCACGGGACACGGTGGTAACAGCAAGCCCGGTCAATTCGGCAATCGTCTTCAGGGTTGGCTTCGCGTCCGCGCCGGATTTTTCGGTTGCCCGATCCGGCATCGTCCGCCGAGCCTTGTCCTCCCCCTTGTCCTCTGGATCATCCAGCGACATATCCTCTCCTCCTCCGACCGCTCCCAATTCGGAGCGGGCATTATCTATATCGTTACAAATTTTTCAAATCGCGCCAGAAATTTTTCTCGTTTATCGAGGAAAATTTTCCGGAGTGAAAAATTATGTAATTATTTCAGTTTGATAACCTGATTTTATAGGTGCGCAAAAAACTCCCCTTGGCGGGTTGACACCACCCGCATTTATATCGTTATAAATCGCCATATCCGGAGAGGAGCCCGGATGCAAAGGGAGATTCTCAATGAATATTCGAATGATTACCAAGCTCGCCGCCGGTGCGGCTCTCATCGCAATGACGGCTGGTGCCGCCAAGGCTGCCGAGCAGGTTGAAGTTCTCCACTGGTGGACTTCCGGTGGCGAAGCGGCTGCTCTCAACGTGCTCAAGGAAAACCTCCAGAAGCAGGGTGTTGCCTGGAAGGACATGCCGGTTGCCGGTGGTGCAGGTTCCGCTGCCATGACCGCGCTTCGCGCTCGCGTCACGGCCGGCGATCCGCCGACCGCCGTTCAGCTTCTCGGCTTCGACCTGAAGGACTGGGCTGAAATGGGCGTCGCGGCAAACCTCGACGACCTCGCCAAGAAGGAAGGCTGGGACAAGGTCATCCCGGCCGCTCTCCAGAACTTCTCCAAGTATGACGGCCACTGGATCGCTGCTCCGGTGAACATCCACTCCACCAACTGGCTGTGGATCAACAAGGCTGCTCTTGACAAGGCCGGCGGCAAGGCTCCGACCAATCTCGACGAGTTCCTCGCTCTGCTCGAAGCCTTCAAGGGCCAGGGTTTGACCGCGATCGCTCACGGTGGCGTTCCGTGGCAGGACGGCACGATGTGGGAAGCCGTCGTTCTTTCCGTCGGCGGTCCGGAATTCTACAAGAAGGCCGTTCTCGACCTCGATCCGGCCGCCCTTTCCGGCGACCAGATGAAGAAGGTTTTCGACACGATGTCGAAGATCCGCAGCTATTTCGATCCGAGCTTCTCCGGCCGCGAGTGGAACCTCTCCACCGCCATGGTCATCGAGGGCAAGGCCGGCATGCAGGAAATGGGCGACTGGTCCAAGGGTGAATGGCTGCGCGCCAACAAGAAGCCGGGCACCGACTTCGTCTGCATTCGCTTCCCGGGCACCCAGGGTTCGGTCCTGTTCAACGCCGACCAGTTCATGATGTTCGATGTTGGCGGCGACGCTGAAAAGGCACAGATGAAGATGGCGTCGGCTGTCGAAGATCCGGCCTTCCAGATTGCGTTCAACACGGTCAAGGGTTCCGTTCCGGCCCGTACCGACGTCTCGGACGAAAAGTTCGACGATTGCGGCAAGAAGGGCATGAAGGACCTCTCGGAGGCTTCTTCCAAGGGTACGCTGATGGGCTCGCTGGCCCATGGTTACGCTCAGCCGGCTGCCATCAAGGAAGCCATGCTGGACGTCATCACCCAGCACCTGAACGGCCAGCTGACGACCGACGCAGCGCTGAAGCGCCTGCCGGAAGCCGTCAAAGCTGCCAAGTGATCGGCTAAAGCTGCCAGTTTGAATTGTGGGTGGTCGGGGGTTTCTCCCGGCCACTTTTCGAATTTTCTTCTATCTGGTTTTTACCGGAGGTCATGATGACGACAATCGAGCCGGCGCCAGTGGTTGCGCCGCAGAGACAGAGCCGCGGTTTCGCGGATGGATTGCGCGATGCGCTGCCGAAGATCGTGCTGGCGCCTTCCTTCGCGGTGATCCTGGTCTTCGTCTACGGGTTCATCCTGTGGACGGTGTATCTGTCGTTCACGACCTCGCGCATCCTGCCCGTCTACAAATGGGGCGGTTTCGACGCTTATTTCCGCCTCTGGGGACAGCCAAACTGGTATGTCGCCATGCAGAACCTGGCGATCTTCGGCATTCTCTATATCGGCATCTGCATCACGATCGGCCTGTTCCTGGCTATCCTGATGGACCAGCGCATTCGCGCCGAAGGCGTATTGCGGCCAATCTTCCTCTATCCGATGGCACTGTCTTTCGTCGTCACCGGCACGGCCTGGAAATGGTTCCTGAACCCCGGCCTCGGGCTTGAGCACACGATGCACAATCTCGGCTGGACGAGCTTCAAGTTCGACTGGCTGGTGAACCCGAACATGGCGATCTACACCGTCGTCATCGCCGGTGTCTGGCAGGCTTCCGGCTTTGTCATGGCAATGTTTCTCGCCGGCCTGCGCGGCATCGATGGCGAGATCGTCAAGGCGGCGCAGATCGATGGCGCTTCCAACGTGGCGATCTACCGCCGCATCATCATTCCGCTGCTGCGCCCCGTGTTTCTTTCGGCCTTCATCGTGCTGGCGCATATGGCGATCAAGTCCTACGACCTGGTCATCGCACTGACCGGCGGCGGACCGGGTAACGCGACCGAACTGCCGTCCACGTTCATGTATTCCTATACGTTTACCCGAAACCAGATGAATGTCGGCTCGGCCAGCGCCGTGATGATGCTGATGGGTATTACCGCGATCATCGTTCCCTATCTCTATTCGGAACTGCGGGAGAAGAAACAATGAGCGCCGCCAACGAAACGGTCAGCGCCGGCTCGGCCCGCACCGCTCGCTACTTCATCTATGCGGCCCTGATCGTTCTGGCGGTCGTCTATCTGCTGCCGCTCTACGTCATGCTGACCACGTCGCTGAAATCGCTCGACGAAATCCGTGGCGGCGACATGCTGGCGCTGCCGAAGGATCCGTCGATCGCCGCCTGGGTGAAAGCCTGGGGCGAGGCCTGCATCGGCGTCTCCTGCGTCGGCATCAAGGGCTACTTCTGGAACTCGCTCAAGATGGTCATTCCGGCCGTCCTGATCTCGACGCTGCTTGGCGCGCTGAACGGCTATGTGCTGACCAAGTGGCGCTTTCCGGGCCACAAGATCGTCTTCGGCATGATGCTGTTTGCCTGCTTCATTCCGTTCCAGGCGGTCCTCATCCCGATGGCGCGCCTGCTCGGCCTGATGGGCCTGTCGAACTCGACCGCGGGCCTCGTGATGGTGCACGTGATCTACGGTCTCGGCTTCACGACGCTGTTCTTCCGCAATTATTACGAAGCCTTCCCGGACGAGCTGGTGAAGGCCGCGATGATCGACGGTGCCGGTTTCTTCCGGATCTTCTGGCGCATCCTGCTGCCGACGTCGGGACCGATCATCGTCGTGACGATCATCTACCAGTTCACCAATATCTGGAACGATTTCCTGTTCGGCGTCTCGTTTGCGGGGGGCGAAGCCTCGCCGATGACGGTTGCGCTGAACAACCTCGTTTCGTCTTCAACCGGCGTCAAGGAATACAATGTCGACATGGCGGCAGCGATCTTCGCGGCCTTGCCGACCCTGTTCGTTTATGTCGTCGCCGGACGCTATTTCGTGCGCGGCCTGATGGCCGGCGCCGTGAAGGGATAACCGCACATGAGCTTTCTTGAAATCAAGGACCTTCGCAAGAAGATCGGCAGCAACGAGATCCTGAAGGGCATCAATATCGAGCTGGAAAAGGGTGGCTTCCTGGTGCTGGTCGGCCCGTCCGGCTGCGGCAAGTCCACGCTGCTCAATGCGATCGCCGGCCTGTTGCCGCCGTCTTCGGGTGACATCGTCATCGATGGTCAGGTGGTCACCGATCTGCATCCGTCGAAGCGCGATATCGCGATGGTGTTCCAGTCCTACGCGCTTTATCCGAACATGACCGTGGAAGAGAATATCGCGTTCGCTCTCGAAATGCGTGGCGTCGAGAAGGCGCAGCGCGAAGTGGAAGTGAAGAAGGTCGCCAAGACCCTGCAGATCGAGCATCTGCTGAAGCGCCGTCCGAGCCAGCTTTCCGGTGGTCAGCGGCAGCGCGTCGCGATGGGCCGCGCGCTCGTTCGCCAGCCGCGCGTCTTCCTGTTCGACGAGCCGCTGTCCAACCTCGATGCCAAGCTGCGCGTCGAAGTGCGCGCCGAAATCAAGGCTCTGCACCAGAACACCCACGCCACCATCGTCTACGTCACCCACGACCAGATCGAGGCGATGACGCTTGCCACCAAGATTGTCGTCTTGAAGGAAGGCCAGGTCCAGCAGGTCGGCACACCGGCGGAGATCTACAACCGCCCGGCCAACCTTTTCGTCGCCGACTTCATGGGCTCGCCGGCAATGAACATGCTGAAGGGCAAGGTGGCGAATGGCGGTATTTCGCTGTTCGGTGGAGAGGCCGTCAAGGTTGCCGTGCCGCCGTCGGTGACGACCAGCCTGCCGGACGGCAAGGATGTGATCCTCGCGCTGCGCCCGGAAGCAATCACCGATGCAGGCCTTGCGGACCCGCAGGCGCGGGCGATTGCAACGATCGAAGCCGAGGTGACGATGATCGAGCCGACCGGTTCCGACACTTTCGTAACCGGCAAGCTGGATGGCGCGAGCTTTACCGCCCGCACCCGCTCGGATGTGCAGGTGTCGCTCGGTCAGAAATTCCCGTTCTCGTTCAACCTGGACAAGGCCGTGGTTTTCGATCCGCAGACCACCCAGCGCATCGGCTGATCATTGACGATCGTCAATTCTGGAACATTTTTCGTTGTTATAAATCAATGACTTGGCAATCCGTGAGGAACCATTCCTCACGGGTTCGTATTTCCCCGGTCCTGTTGGAACCGAGGAGGTGTCATGTCGCTGACCCGAGATTTCACGCAGTTCGACTCGCGCAACGAGGTGTCTGCGCATCCTGCCCATCGTGCTTTTCCCAAGACCTGGGGCGCGGAATATCTGGGCAATTCCGAAGTGCTTTTCCGCCTGTGGGCGCCTGAAGTCGAACGCCTTCGCCTGCGCATCAGCGGGCAGAACCGCGAGATGCTGCCAGCCGGTGACGGCTGGTTCACGCTGACCACGCAAGGTGTCGAGCCAGGCACGCCCTATCAATTCCTGATGGCCGATGGGCAGCTTATGCCCGACCCGGCTTCGCGGGCGCAGGACGGTGGCATCGATGGCCCGTCGCTGGTGATCGATCCGACCGCCTATCACTGGAGCAGCCGCGACTGGAAGGGGCATGCCTGGGAAGAGGCGGTCCTTCGCGAGGTCAATATCGGCACGTTTACCAGAGACGGTACCTTTCGTGCGGCCATGAATCGTTTCGAGGAACTTGCCTCGCTTGGCGTAACGATGCTGCAGCTCATGCCGATCAACCAGTTTGCGGGAGAGCGTGGCTCGGGCCGAGACGGCGGGCTGCCCTATGCACCGCATCACGCCTATGGCTCGCCGCATGAAATGAAGGCGTTCGTCGATGCGGCGCACCGCCATGGACTGTCGGTCATGCTGGATGTGATCTACAGCCATCTCGGCCCGATCGGCATCCTGTTCGATCCTTATGTGCCGTCGTTCTTCACCCCCGAGCGCATGACGCCCCGAGGGCCGGCTATCAATTTCGACCAGCCGCAGGTGCGACAGTTCTTTATCGAGAACGCGCTTTACTGGCTGGAGGAGTACAATCTCGACGGTCTGCGTATCGATCCGGTTCGTCAGTCGCCCGCCGAGGGATCGGAACGGGATTTCCTGGCCGAGCTTGCGGAGCTGACCCGCCGCGACGTTGCTGGTCGTCACCGCCATCTGAGGTGATCGGAAAAGCCGGAACAATCCCCGCAAGGGGCTGTTTGGTCGGTGTCCCGTGCGTGCGGGACCAACACCAGATCCGAGGAGACAAACAATGGCGAATGGCAATTTTTCCCAGTCGGGTGGGTATAGGAATGATCGGCCCTCCGGCGAGCGGGATCCGGCCAATGAATATCGTCCGGGCGATACCGGGTATGTGCGCGACGGTGATCCGCAGCGTAGCAATGACCGGTTTGCCTCGGGGAGGGATGACGGCGACCGCTCGCGCTCTTCCCGCTACGGCCGCGGCGAGCAGTGGGCGAACGACGATTTCGGCTATGAGCCTGGCTATGGCGATAACGAGCGTTCGCAGGCCTGGGCACGGGAAAACTACCGTGGGCGTCCGTCTTCCTTCAGCTACGAGCCGGGGCGGAACCGCGTGAACCAGGCCTATGGAGACCGCTACGGTGCCGACTACCGGGTTGGTTCGGACGATCGTTATGGCGGAGATCGCTCTCGCGGCTCTGAAGACTACGGCCGCAAACGCGGTTTCATGGAGCGCGCCGGCGACGAGGTTGCGTCCTGGTTTGGCGACCAGGAGGCCGAACAGCGCCGGATGATGGATGCCCATCGAGGCAAGGGGCCGAAAGGCTATCAGCGTTCGGACGGCCGCATCGAAGAGGACGTCAACGACCGGCTGAGCGACGATCCCATTCTCGACGCCTCCAATATCACCGTCACGGTGAAGGAAGCGGAAGTGACGCTGGATGGCTTTGTCAGCAGCCGCTGGGACAAGCGCAGGGCGGAAGACATCGTCGACGACATTTCCGGCGTGAAGCACGTGCAGAACAATCTGCGTGTCAGCATCGCGCCGACGGATACGTTGACCGGTTCGACGACGATCTGATGGGTTCCGGTGCGGCCGCGGGGTTCAGGCCTTGCGGCCGCAGAGCATCGCGTGAGCTGTTCAGACCAAATGTGACCGTCCACAGAAATCCGCCCGGCGGTAAAAGCCGGAGAAACACTGAAGTCCGAGGTCAAACCCGACCGAAAGACGTCGGCAGGAATACATTCCGATGCGTTTTCCGCGTTCGTTGTATCGATTTCAGGTGGTTTCTACCGGCGCGTGTTGGTCGCGCGATCGGTTGGAAAACGCATCGCTGGCAATCAATCCTTGGCCGGGGTCCTAAAACCGGCTAGAAATGCCACGCTGCTGCTAATGCAAAAGGGCGGGTCATTGGAATGCATATGCTGGCGGGTGGTACAGGCCCCGCTGCAGGCAATTTCGGGTAAGCGCGTGGAATGCTAAGGATTTCACGCTTCTTCCCCACGGCGCCGATTGGCGCCTATCTGGTCGCGCTTGCGGCCGGCATCGCTCTTCCATTGCTGATTTTCGTCGCCTACCTGATGCTGGAACTCGAGGCGAACGAGCGGGAAATCCTCGCCAACGAGACCGCCGAGGACGCCCAGTTGATCGCTCGTTCCGTCGATCGCGAATTGCAGGACATGACGACGACGCTGCGGCTGCTTTCCAATTCGCCCGAGCTCGAAAGCGGCGATCTCCGGTCTTTTCACAACCGCACGCAGAACAGCCTTCGCTCCAATTCGCTTTACGTGCTGGTGGTCAACGCCGACGGCCAGCAGCGACTGAACACGCGCGTTCCGTTCGGCACGCAGCTTGGCAGGACGTCGAATATTCCCTCGCTGGAATCGGCTCTCAAGACCGGCGTGACCGAGGTGTCCGATGTGTTTTTCGGCGTCACCAGCGGCAAGCACGTGTTCAACGTCACGATGCCGTTGCCGAAGGAGATTTCCTATTCCGGTTCTGCGATGATCATGACGCAGAATGCCGAGGACCTGCAGAAGCTGATTTCCACCGAAGGTCTGGCGGCCGGCTGGACGGTCGCCGTCGTCGATGGTTCCGGCCATGTGGTTACTTCGGTCGGCGCCCACGCACCCGCCGCCGGCAGTGCATTTCCCGAATCCACCCTGAAGCTGATGACCGGTTTCCGCGGCACGATCGAAGATATGGGCGGCAAGGGCAAGCAGATGTACGGCTATTCCCAGATTACCGGCTGGACATGGAAAGCGGTCGTCTGGGGTCCGATCGATGCGGCGCAGGCATCCATCCTGACGACCTGGCGGCAGTTGATCGCAGGCGGCGTGATCTTCCTGACGGTCGGCATGCTGATCGCATGGCTGGTCGGTCGCCAGCTTCGTATCCCGATCCGTCAGATCGCCGAGATGGCGGAACGGATGGGCAAGGGCGAAATCGTCCCGCCGGTCGAAACCAAGATCCGCGAGGCGAACCAGGTGGCGATAGCGCTTTCCAACGCCTCGTTCGATCGCAGCCAGGCGGAAGACCGTATTCATCTCATCCTCCACGAACTGGTGCATCGAACCAAGAATATCCTGACCCTGGTGCAGGCGATGATGCGCCAGCTGGCCAGGCAGGATACGACGATGGAGGAATTCCAGAAGGCGATCAGCAACCGCCTGCAGGGATTGGGCAAGTCGATCGAAGCGCTTGCCAAGGAACAGTGGGCGGGTGTCTCCATCCGTCGCGTGGTGGAAATCCACATGAGCACCTTTGCCGAAGTGGCCGACCGGGTGGAGCTTCAGGGCGGCGATTTCGTGCTGCGGGCAGAGGCGGTGCAGAACCTCGGCCTCATCCTGCATGAGCTTGCGACCAATTCCGTCAAATACGGGGCGCTCTCGGTGCCGCAAGGCAAGGTGCACATTGCCTGGAAGGACGTCATCGGGGAGGGCGAGGAAGAAACCATGCTTCGCCTGACCTGGGAAGAAAAGGACGGCCCGAAGGTGACCGGCGAGCCGGAGCGCACAGGTTTCGGCACGACGATCATCAAGCGCCATGCGGCCGCAGCTTTCTCGGGTCACGTGGATGTCGATTTCCGGCCGGCTGGCCTCTGCTGGGTGCTCACCGCGCCGCGCGCATCGTTTGAACGCGGCGAGGGGACTGAAAGCCTGAAGGACATCGCGATCTGAGCGAGTTGTGATCGTGGCTTCCGGAACGAAGCAGGCGCCCTGTCGTTTATGCGGCCATGGACGCGATGCTCACGACGATCGACATCGATCAGGAATTTCTTGAAGTTATCGGCCTGACCTATGTCAGCGACGCGGAGCCCGGCATCCGGCGGCTGAAGCGCGGCAAGGGTTTCGCCTATCGCCTGCCGGATGGTGCGATGCTGAGCGATCCCCAGGACCGGCTCAGGATATCGTCGCTCGGCCTGCCGCCCGCCTATGAAAACGTCTGGATCTGTCTCGATCCGCGCGGTCATCTGCAGGCGACCGGTTATGACAGCCGAGGCCGCAAGCAATACCGCTACCATCTCGATTGGCAGAATTTTCGCAGCGATCGCAAATTCGATCAGCTCGTCCGGTTCGGCGAGGCACTGCCGCGTATCCGCAGCAAGGTGAAACGCGATCTGGCGCTGGGGCTCGACAAGTCCGATGCGGTGATCGCCGCTCTCGTCGCGCTGATGGACGCCACACATCTGCGGGTCGGTAACCGGCTCTATGCGAAAGAGAACAAGACATACGGGGCCACCACGCTGCTCAAACGGCACATGACCTTGTCCGGCGATGCGATCCTGCTGCGGTTCACCGCAAAGGGCGGCAAGCGCGTGCAGCACACGCTGAAACATCCGCGCCTGCAGCGCATTCTGGAAGAGATTGCCGATCTACCGGGCCGCCAGCTCTTTTCCTGGCCGGACGAGCAGGGCGTACCGCACCCGGTCGATTCCGGGCGGCTCAATGCGTATCTTGCCAAGGCAGCGGATTTTGCCGTTTCGGCCAAGACTTTCCGGACCTGGGGCGGCAGTCTTGCGGCCTTTATGGGCGCCTGGGAATGGGTGGAGAAGGAAGGCACGCGGCCGAAGATCAAGATGATGACGAAGATCGCGTCCGAGACGCTTCACAATACGCCCGCGGTCTGCCGGTCGAGCTATATCCATCCCGGTATCCTGGCATTGTCGGAGGATATCGCGCCGCTGGAAAAGGTGATGAAGGACAAAACGGTCCTCAACGGACCGCGGGGATTGCGCGCCGATGAGCGGCGGTTGATGGCTTTTCTGAAAAAGGTTTCCTGAGCCACTTCAGAATGGCCGCCCGCGAGGAGAAGCGGGCGGCCTGCAACGCCACCGGTCAAATTTGGCCGTTAAGCAGCGCTGCAGAACTTTTAGGGGAAGTCAGTCTCCAGGCAGGTCACGCTGCCTGCCGGTTGTGTCGCCCTTCGCGAACTTCCTCGACGATCTTGTCGATGAATTGCGGCAGGTCCGCCGGAGAGCGGGAGGTAATGATACCGTTGTCGACGACGACGGCCTCGTCCTTCCAGGATGCACCGGCGTTGCGGATGTCCGTGCGGATCGAGCGATAGGACGTTGCCTTGCGGCCGCGCAACGCATCGGCTTCCACGAGCAGCCAAGGTCCGTGGCAGATTGCAGCGACAGGCTTGCCGCTCCGGATAAAATCACGAACGACATTCACCGCATCCTCGTTGACGCGCAACAGGTCCGGATTGATCTGGCCGCCGGGCAGGACGAGCGCATCGAAGTCTTCTGCCTTGACGTTTTTTGCCTCCAGATCGACCGGTACAGTGTCGCCCCAATCCTTTTCGTCCCAGCTTTTGATTTCACCTGTCTTGATCGAGGCGATCTTGACCTCGGCGCCAAGCTGTCTCAGCTGTTCCATGGGGACCCGCAGTTCCGATCGCTCGTAGCCATCGGTTGCGAGAATGAGAATGGATGCGGATTGTATGTCTTTCATGCTCGTTCCTTTCTGCATTTTCTTATGAGCCCGGCCTTAGAGGCGGCCGGTGGAGAGGTCCCTGCCATTGATGGAGGCGGGAACGGAGATTTCGTCACGGGGTGCCTTGGATAAGGGCAGCACGACGGCATCGGGTACGATTACGCGCAGTTGTTCCGTGCGCGTCACCGCAAAAGTCTTTTTCTGGTTCGTGTCGGTCAGCCGGCTTTTCAGCATTGTGAAAAAGTGTTGCATGATGATTTCCCGTCGCGAACGGAGGGCGTCATGCCCTCGCACTGGGAAGCAAACCCTTCGCCTTGGGATTCGTTCCAAGCTTTTCTCAACGTGTTACGAAACGTTATCGGCACTCTGGAACATATCCGACGATTGTGCGTTTCGGGCCAAATGTTCACGGGCAAGCCGTTCTCTCTTTCATCCCGGCTTTAAACATCGGGCCGATGACGCCGTTGGCCATCATTCGGGTTCGCGATACGATAGGGTATCCCTCGGTGCCGTCTTTGACGCGCGAGGCCAATGGAGGGGAGGGCCATGACGATCCGTTGGAAATATCTCATCGTTCTCGCCGTGCTCGCGCCTTTGCTCGGTCTCGGTTTTGCCTGGTCCGGGCTGATGAGCGTCAAGGCCAGCACGGGCCATTGGGCGGCCACGGACTGGTTTCTGCATTGGGTCATGAAAAATTCGATCCGCACTGCCGCGCTTTCCACAGAGGTGCCGCCGCTCGACAATCCAGCGCTGGTGCCCCCGGCGGCCGGGCATTTCGAGAGCGGCTGCGCGATCTGTCACGGCTCGCCGGCTGGGGGTCGGTCGGATGCCGTGCTCGCCATGTTGCCGCCGCCGCCGGACCTGAAGCAGGCCGTGCCGGGCTGGAGCGATGCGCAGCTTTTCGAGATCGTCAAACATGGCGTTCGCTTCACCGGCATGCCGGCCTGGCCGGCGCAGATGCGTGACGACGAGGTCTGGGCGATGGTCGCCTTCCTGCGCAAGCTGCCGCAGATGGACGCCAACGCCTATTTTCAAGCATCCGGCCTGCACGGCATCGGCCATGCCGGGGAGGTCTCGCCTCTGCCGATCACCTGCGAAAGCTGTCATGCCGACAAGCGGCTCGATAACGGCAGCATCATTCCGCGGCTCGCCGGCCAGTCGGAAACCTATCTGCTGAACAGCCGGAAAGCCTATGCGGCGAGGCAGCGCCCGAGCGGCATCATGGAAGTGGCGGTCGGGACATTGCCGGAGGATAGCCTGCCGGAATTGGCGAGCTATTACGCCAAGCAAAAGCTGCCGCCACGTCCGGCAGCCGGCGACGTGGATCCGGCAGTGATTGCCAGAGGGCAGGAGCTTGCGGAAAAAGGGAGACCTGCGGATAAGGTGCCGGCCTGTCTTGGCTGTCACGAGAAGCTGGGTGGAAATCCGGCATATCCGATGATTTCGGGGCAAAACGCTGCCTATCTCACCCGGCAGCTGCAGCTTTTCAAGGCTGGAATACGCGGCGGATCATCATTCAGCCAGCGGATGGCCGATGCGGCGAAAAACCTGAATCAGGACGATGTCACGGCTCTCGCGGCCTTCTTTGCCGGCCGCGAGAGCGTGGGGCCTTGAAGGTTTCAAGGCCGCGTCTCCTCCCCAGGAGCTCGATAGGCACCGGAGGTGCGTGTCAGACCGGAATGACCATCATGTAGCAGACGGCGATCATCATCACAAAGCCTGCGGCTTCAACCCATTCCTTGACCATAGACGCCTCCCATTGCATCGCTGGTGATTGAACGTAGTCAGAGCATTCTAGTTCCACGAAATGGCCATAAACGTGGCGGGATTGCCTTAAATATGAAACGGCATGGTTAATAACATCTTTTGGTTGTCGTTTTGCTCGATCTTGCGCCCCGTTGAGCGGTGATATTCGGCTGTTCCAACCCTACCGATACAGGTTCTTCTCCGCTTCCGCCCTGGCGCGGGCTGCTTCGAGGATCGCGCGGACCTCGCGGGCGGCGGCGTTTTCGATCGCGAAGGCGTCTTCCGGGATCACGCCCGGATCCTCCTCATTGTCCTTGAAGGTCGCATCGTCTCTGAGCCGTCTCAGGAAGGCTGTGATCGTTATCTCGCCGCCAATCATGGCGGCCAGCATCTCGATCATCAGCTCCCGTTGCGCATTCAGCCTTCCCTCGAGCTCCTGCAGTGTCGATGTCGACATAGGTCATTCTCCTCCACCATTTGCCGTCTCTTCAAAGAAGTAGGGGGCGAAGTGATGGAGGGAACAATGGGCAGAAGGAAAGTTGAATCCCGCAGGCGAAGGTGAAACGCCTGCCGCATGAGCAGGCGGCTTGGCGTGTGCTGCAGGGCTTGTTTTACCGGCCGCCGATACCCCCGAAATGCCGAGCCGAAGTTTGCGGAGCGAACGGAACGAAATGCTGTGCCGCAACATTGTTAGGGAAACTCTCTGGCGTAGGTGCGGCATGGACATGAAATCGAGCGGTCTGACAATCGAACCGGGCTCCTGGCTTCAGCTGGGGGCCAATTTTGACGGGAAGGGGGTCAATTTCGCGATCTTCTCGGCCCATGCGGAGCGTGTCGAACTTTGTCTCTACGATCCCAGCGGCAAGATGGAGATCGCCCGCCTCGAATTGCCGGAATATACGCATGAGATCTGGCACGGTTACGTTCCCGGTCTCAAACCCGGTGCGCTTTATGGCTATCGTGTGCATGGACCTTACGACCCGGAAAACGGCCATCGCTTCAACCCGAACAAGCTCCTGATCGATCCTTACGCGCGGGAACTGGCGGGCGACATGCTGTGGAACGACGCGCATTTCGCCTACGATCTTCTGCACGAGGACAAGGATCTGGTGTTCGACAAGCGCGACAGCGCGCCGTTTACGCCGAAATGCCGAGTGATCGATCCGAACGAGTTCGACTGGCAGGACCAGAACAGGCCGAACGTGCCGTGGCCGAACGCCATCGTCTACGAGACGCATGTCAAAGGCTTCACCCAGCTTAACCCCGGCATTCCACAGGAGCTGCGCGGCACTTTCGATGGCATGGGGCACAAGGCTTCGGTCGATTATATCAAGAGCCTCGGCATCACCTCCGTCGAGCTGATGCCGGTGCATTATTTTCCGGATGACCAGCATCTGCTGGACAAGGGGCTCAAGAACTTCTGGGGTTACAACACGCTCGGGTTCTTCGCCCCGGCCTCACGTTATTACGGGCCGCGCGGCATTCAGGGCTTCCGCGACATGGTGCGGTCGTTCCACGATGCCGGCATAGAGGTGATCCTCGACGTGGTCTACAACCACACCGCTGAAGGCAACGAGCTTGGGCCGACGCTGTCCTTCAAGGGCATCGACAACTTTTCCTATTACCGGACCATGCCGGATCAGCACCGCTACTACATCAACGACACCGGCACCGGTAACACGGTCAATACCTCGCATCCCCGCGTATTGCAGCTCATCATGGACTCGCTGCGCTACTGGACGGAGCATATGCATGTCGACGGCTTCCGCTTCGACCTGGGCACCATTCTGGGGCGCGAGCCGGAAGGGTTCGACCAGCGCGGTGGCTTCTTCGATGCCATCACGCAGGACCCGGTTCTCTCTAAGGCGAAGCTGATCGGCGAGCCCTGGGATATCGGTCCGGGCGGTTATCAGGTCGGCGGTTTTCCGCCCGGCTGGGCCGAATGGAACGACAAATACCGCGATACGGTGCGCGAATACTGGAAGGGCGACAACGTGCCGACCGATTTTGCTGCCCGCCTGCTCGGTTCCGGCGATATCTACGACCAGCGCGGCCGTCGTCCCTGGGCGAGCGTCAATTTCATCACCGCGCATGACGGCTTCACGCTGAACGACGTTGTTTCCTATAACGAGAAGCACAACGAGGCCAACGGCGAAGACAATAACGACGGCCACAACGACAACCGCAGCTACAATTACGGTGCCGAAGGTCCGACCGAGGACGAAGGCATCAATGCGGTGCGCGACCGCCAGAAGCGCAATTTCCTCGCGACTCTGTTCTTCTCGCATGGCACGCCGATGTTGCTTGCCGGCGATGAATTCGGCCGCAGCCAGATGGGCAACAATAACGGTTACTGCCAGGATAGCGAGATTTCGTGGGTTCACTGGGAGAACCTGCCGGAAAGCTGCGAGGAGCTGCGGGAATTCACGCGCCGGATCATCGAGCTTCGCCACAAGCAGCCGCTTCTGCGCCGGGAAAACTGGCGCGACGGGCTGGATATCAAGTGGTTCAATGCCGGCGGTGGTTTCCAGACGCCTGAGCAATGGGACGAGGGCACGACGCTCGGCCTTTATATCGGTCGTCCCGACCTCAAGGAGGAAGAGGGCATCTGGCACGACGTGCTGCTGCTGTTCAATCCGTTCGAGGGCAATGTGCCGTTCAGAATTCCGCAATTCGGCGAAGGTGGTTGGGTCCTGGAGCTGACCACCTCCGATCTGTCGAAACATGGCCTGGTGATCACCAAAGAAAAGGATTTCGAGCTGGAAGGTCGCAGCATGGTTCTCTTCCGGAGACCGTGAAAGATCCCAAGCTCAAAAAGATCTTGATGGCGAAGCCGCGGCAGAAAATGCCGCGGCTTTTTACTTAAATATATTAGAGTATTGATAGATTGAGCGTGGAGCCAGTGAACTGTCGCTTGATCTAAAGGGGAAATCATTCCTTGCCGCCAGAAAATCTAGCCGATCGCCTTTACGAAGCGGCTTTCATTCCCGAGCTTTGGCCTGCAGTCCTCGATGACGTTGCGCGCGCGGCAGGTGCGTTTTCCGTCGCCGTCGCGACGGTGGATATCCAGCACAATTATCGCTGGGTGTGCAGTCCGCGTATCCACGATGCGATGCTGGCGTTCAGCGAAAGCGAAGTCCGCTACGAAAACGTTCGTCCGGCTCGGCACATCCAGTCGCGGCGGTTCTCGTTCCTTCGCGATGTCGACATCATGACGGCAAAGGAGATCGACGAGGATCCGATCTACAGGGATCTGTTGCACCCTCTCGGGCTTGGCTGGACGGCGGGCGATGTCGTTCAGGAGCCGTCAGGACATATGTTGATCGTCGACCTCATCCGGGAGACGGCGGAGGGGCCGTTCGACATGTCCGCGATGGACATGATGAACCGGCTGAAGCCCGATATTTCGCGCGCCTCATGGTTCGCATCGCGTCTTGCGTTCAGGCAGGCTCGCAATACGGTCGAGACCCTGGCGCTGATCGGCATGCCAGCGGCTGTCGTCAGCGATCTAGGAGGGGTGATCGAAGCCAACGAGCAATTCCACGATCTCGGCTCGCAGGTATCGATCGGCGCCGGAAACAAGTTGAAATTTTCCAACCCGACCGCGGAAACTTTGCTCGAAAATGCGCTCGCCGCAGTTCAGCGCATGGCCGTTCCGGTCGTTCAGAGCATCCCGCTTCCCGCGCGCAGAGACGGCGAACTGCCGCTGATCGTCAATATCATTCCGGTTCGCAAACAGTCGCGGGATATTTTCAGCCGTTCATCGGCGGTCGTGATGGTGACGAAGGTCGGAATTACCAGCACTCTCGATCTGCAGGTCCTGCGGGGCCTTTTCGATCTGACCCCGGCCGAGGCAAGGATTGCCTGGGAAATCGGTTCGGGCAACAGCGCCGACGGTGCGGCGCAGATCAATGGCATTTCGAAAGAGACGGTCAGGACCTATCTCAAGCGCATCATGATGAAAACGGGCGTCAGAACGCAGGCGCAGCTCGTGCTGCTCCTGAGAGGCCTTCCGCTCGGCTGAAGCCTACAGGCTTGCGCGGCGGATTTCCGTGGCTGGGGTCGTCTGGCCGGACTTGCGGACAAGGTTGGCGTAAACGGCGGCATATTGCTGGGCGCTGCGCTCCCAGGAGAATTTCGCCTTCATGCCCTGGTTTTGCAGCCGGGCCCACATTTTCGGTTCCTGATAGGCATGGAGCGCGCGGCGTAGCGCCAGCCGCAGGCCGTCGGTGGTAACGGGGTGGAACTGGAAGCCCGTCGCGACGCGTGCCGACATCGCCGCATCGTTGGCATCGATAATCGTCTCTGAAAGCCCTCCGGTGCGGGAGACCACCGGTACGCATCCGTAACGCAGAGCATAAAGCTGGGTCAGGCCGCAGGGTTCGAAGCGCGAGGGCTGGACGATCGCATCCGATCCGCCATGGATCAGGTGGGCGGTCGGTTCGTCATAGCCGATATGGACCGCCATGCGGCCGGGGAAGCGGGCGGCGGTATCGAGCAGCAGCCGTTCAACATCGCGGTCGCCCTGGCCGAAGACGATGACCTTGCCGCCATTGTGAATGACCTCGTCCGCCGTCTCGGCGAACATGTCGAAGCCCTTTTGCCAGGTCAGGCGACTGACGGCCGAAAAGACCGGGCCGTCTCCCGTCGGATCGAGCCCGAATTTGTTCAGCAGGGCAGTGCGGTTGTCGCGCTTGCGCCGCAGCGTGCCGATGTCGAAATTGCGCGGCAGGTGGGGGTCGGTGGCGGGGTCCCAGACATCGAGATCGATACCGTTGACGATGCCGCGCAGCATGGAGACGCGGGCGTTCAGGACGCCATCCATGCCCATGCCGAAGCGCGGCGTCAGGATTTCGCGCGCATAGGTCGGGCTGACGGTGGTGATGGCGTCGACGGTCTGCAAGCCGCCCTTCAGGTAGCTGATATCGCCGAAATATTCCATGAGGTGCATGGAGTAGGCATGCGGCGGCAGTCGCAGCGCCGGCAGGATATTCTTGGAATACTGGCCCTGGAAGGCGAGGTTGTGAATGGTCAGCACGACGGGGGTCGTGCAGCCGCGTTCGCGCATGTAGACTGAGGTCAGCGCGGATTGCCAGTCATGGGTGTGGACCAGATCCGGCACCCAGCCGGGCAGCACGCCGCAAGCGATTTCGGCGGCTGCAAGCGAGAGAGCCGCAAAACGCTTCCAGTTGTCGGCGTGATCGACGCCCTGCGCATCGACGTAAGGGCCGCCTGGCCGGTCGAACAGGGCGGGCGCATCGAGCACGAAGAGGCTCAGGCCGTCGATGCGGGTATGCAACAAGGAAGCGCGCTCGCCCAAGAGGTCGTCGAAAACGACGAGCGGCATGGCGCTTTTCAACTGTTGGAGGACGTTTGGATAACCGGGAATGATCGTGGTGGTTTCGGCGCCGAGCGGTTCAAGCGCCTTCGGGAGCGAGCCGGTCACGTCCCCCAATCCGCCGGTCTTCACGAGAGGAAAGATCTCGGAAGTTACCGACAGGACCTTCATTGCCGGAACTCCCCCTTTTTCATAGATGGTTTCGCGCTTCCGACCGGTGGTGAGTTTGGGTTCCTCGATCGAGAAGAGCGCGTTCATCATGCAATCCTCAGCTTGGCAGTCGTCGCATCTCTCCAAACATCCGGCGCGGTGCCGGTGTTCCTGGCAAGATGCGATTTGATACGAAGCCGGGACGTAATAATCATTCTGAGAAATCCAAGAAACACGAATCCCTTTCGCGGCGATCGTGACCGCCGCGATTGACGAGATTGTCGGAAATGTCTGGTGTTCGGGGCGAGGTTACTCGCCGGCCGGAACTTTCTTGGAGCTCTTCTTCGCCGACTTGATTGCCGCCGGCATGGCGGCGGGAGCCTTTGAAGCAACGGGGGCTTTTGAAGCCGCCTTGTCGGATTCCGCCTTCGGAGCTGCCTTGGCGGCAGGCTTTGCCGCGGCTTTCGGGGCCTTGGCAGCGGCCGGCTTGGCCGCCTTCGGCTCGGCCGGCGCCTTCTTGCGCGCCGCCGCCTCCGGGGCCTTTACGGAAGCAGTCGGGCCGCGCGTCGCGTATTCCAGCTTCGCCTGCTCCCAATGCTCCCGGTCCTTGCCGGCCGGATAGCCTTCTTGCTCCCACAAAGCGTATGCACGCTTTCTGATCCACTCGTCTTCGGAATCCGCCATTATTGTCTCCATTCGCCCAGACGCCCCAACGAGTGCGGCGCGGAAAAGTTCCTAGGTCAAAACGAAAAAAGCACAAACGCGGCCAATGGAACTCGGCCATACTCGGAAAAATCTACCCCGGCACGGAACTTATGGCATTCGACAACGTTACGTGCGCCGGGAAGGAGACACATCACAATGGAAAAGTACTGCGATATTGTTCCGCACGCAACCGGGTGGGTGTATGTGATCGACGGCGTTCAGTCCGCTTGCTACTACCATACCTATGATCTTGCTATGGATGCGGCAAAAGTAAAATTGGCGCGGGATGGCTTGTTTGAAGGCAAGATATTCCGGCGACAGGCCCTAAACGGGGACATGGTTCCAATTCGGTCGCTGGTTTCCGACCAGGGAGCCATGCGCGAGAAGCCGACATTCCACGCCTGACACATATCCGTGAACGAAAAAGCCCGGTTGTAGCCGGGCTTTTTTATTGCGATGCGGCGAAATGTCTTCGCTTTGCAGCAATTATGCCACTCAGGCTGCCTTCTGAGCGGCCGTGTTGACCGCAGATTTGGCAAGAGTCGTAAGTGCTTCGTCGGTTTTCGACTCTTCTGCGAGCGTCTGTTCGAGAAGGGTTGCCGCTTCCTTGAGGCCGAGCTGCTGGGCCCAGGCACGGAGTGTGCCGTAGCGGCTGATCTCATAATGTTCGACAGCCTGGGCGGCAGCCAGCAAGCCGGCATCGAGCGCCGGGTTGCCCTTGAATTCCTCGATGACTTCCTCGCCTTCGGAAAGAATGCCTTCGATAGCGTCGCAGGTCTTGCCCTGGGCGCGCTTGCCGATCAACTCGAAGACCTGTTTCAGGCGATCGATCTGGCCTTCGGTTTCTTCCTTGTGTTTTTCGAAGGCGGCCTTGAGCTTGGTGTCCTGAGCGGCGCGCGCCATTTTCGGCAGTGCCTTCACGATCTGGCGTTCGGCGTAATAGATGTCCTTGAGGGTCTCATAGAAAAGATCGTCGAGGGTCTTGGTGGCCATTTCTCTCTCCCTGGTTTGCTGGAATTTGATGAGGATCAGGTGGTGGGTCTTGCAGGGCACCTAACCTGGAGGTGCCCTGCAAGTTCCTCAAAAATCCAAATACCTTGGAAAGGTGCTCCAAAGACGGGTGTCAGTGACGCTCTGGGGCAATGCGCAGGTTGTTGTGCACAACGTTGACGCCTTCTAGGTCGAGGATCATTTCCTCGGCATGTTCCTTGTCCGAAAGCCGGGCGGCGTAACCTTCAAGGGTTACCTCGCCGTCACTCACCGAAATATTGGCGTTGGCAAGGTCGATGGAAGCGTCGTCCTGAAGCAGTGCGTCTACCTCCCGAGCGATTGCTTCGTCGGCTGGCAACGTAGCGCCTGCATGGAGTTCAGTCTGCCCCTCCGGACGGGACCAGTTGGTGGTCTCTTGGGGACGGGCTGCTTTCTGCTGCTCATCTTTCATAGGCCTTCTCCTGATCATGGGCATGATCGCCCGCAAGGCATAACGCGGCTCTGTGGAGATGGTTCCCGCTATTTTGCATGACATCGGTTGGAACCTGCATCCGTTTTGCGCGTTATGGCCAAAAAATATGCATTTACGCATGGACACGTGGGGAGAAGGACATGCAGGACAGGATGAAAATCTACCGGCTCGTGCCGATCGCGCGGGCCACTGACTCCAATTGGAAAAATGCGATTTGGCGTGGCGAAGTCGTGGTCAGGGCCAAGACAGCGGGTGATGCACGCGTGGTGGCAAGCTTGGCGGAGCTTGACTTCATCGAAGCTGACCCTGCGGTCTCATCGACAGGCAGAGCCATGGAAATGGCCAGCGCATTCCGCAGCGACAAGCTTTACAATGTCATCGAGGACAATAGCGGCAGTTTCGTGCCGAATGGGCCGCGCGAGGTTATCGGCGGAAGAGTGCGCGTCGAAAGACCAAGTTCGACGCAGCTTTAGACGGCAAGCTTAGAGTAAAACGAGATCACTCGGCGTCGTCGGCCTTGTCGCCGAGGGCTTTCTGCAGGTCCTTGGCCAGCTCAAGCAGGCGATCCGGAACCTCTTCCTTCTCGATTTCGGTGAGCAGGACAGAAACCTGTCGGCTGACCCGGCGACCCAATCTTGCTTCTTTTTCCGCAACCGTGTTCTGCTTCGCCATCCCGACCTCTGACGCCATGTCCATCGGCAACGCTGCCGTTACTATTAAAGTTTGCCCCAAACCCTACCTTGATCTTCCATACAGCAAGAGAGTTCACTTGCGATATCTCGAAAAAGTCACAGGCAACAACTGAAATAGGGCGTCCTCCTATCAAGGAAGGCACCCTATTTGTTCCAGAAAAAATCGAGCGGGCTTAATGTTTTGGCGGCTTCGGTGTGCCGGTCGGGATGGAAGTGACCGTCGCGGATACCGGATCGCTGGCCGGAAACGTGTCTTCCAGGCCCTCTTCGAGCTGCTCTTCCAGCTCGCTCGAGTTACCCTTTTCACGGGCCGATTGTTCCACCGTCTTCTTGTCCCATTCCTTGCGCGGCGCCCCGGGCCTGTTGTCTGGGGTGTTGTTTGTGCCCATGGAAATTGCCCTCCTGTGTGGTGTTGCCGGGGGAACGGTTTGCCGCAAGGATTTGTTCCGGGGCCGTTGGATGCCGACACGGCCTGATAGAGAGCTGTTCGAGAGCGCAATTCGCCCATCCGTCGCGGGATGCACGCAAACTTACCTCGACTGGCTCTCATCTGTTTGGAACCAAATCGCCGGGGCCTGCGTTTGCCACCGAATTCCAGACCAAGAAAACTTCGGAGGGATAGGCAACGGTGTCTGAATCACAGTTGAATAGCGATCCCGCCCGTGCAGATATAGTGAAGCTTATTCCAGCTCTCCGCGCATTTGCCCGTACATTCTGCCGCAATCCATCGGATGCGGATGATCTCGTGCAGGAAACGTTGATGAAGGCCCTTGCCAATCTCGACAAGTTCGAGCGAGGCACCAAGCTCAAGAGCTGGCTTTTCACCATCATGCGCAACACCTTCTACACGCGTGCGAAAGTGCTGGGGCGCGAAGCTCCAGGTCTAGAGGACAATGTATCCGGTGATACGCCAATCGCCGCGAACCAGGAGACGGCGGCCCGCGCCAAGGAGGTGCAGCGGGCCTTGCAGAAATTGCCTGCGCATTATCGCGAAGTGCTGACGCTGGTGGCGATCCTCGGGGAGAGTTACGAAGCCACAGCCGAGATTTGTGATTGTGCCGTCGGGGACTGTCAAAAGCCGGCTTAACCGGGCCAGGCACCAGATATTGCAGGAATTGGGAGAAGAGGCGAGCTGAGCCAGAAGGCAAGGCCGCCGCTCAGGTGGAGGATACCCCCATGAAATTCACTCTCATCGCAACGGCAATCGTCCTGGCGACGATCGCGCCGGTATTTGCATTTATCTAGATAAAGACCCCGCTCACGCAGGGTCCTGATCCAGTTCCGGATAATGCCGGAATATGCCCGACTCGTTGAACGCGAGCCGGCGTTTCGACGCGAGATAGGCTTTGATATTCGGCCGCTCGCGCACCATGTCGCGGACTTTCGCGACATTCGGATAGTCCTTGTCGAAATTCTTCATCGCCCGCGGGAATGCGTAGGCCAAGCCCTCGGCGATCTGGAAAAGCGACAGGTCGACATAGGTCAATGCGTCCCCGATCGTATGACCGCTTCTTGCCGGATTGGCGCCGATGATGCGGTCGAAATAACCGACGAATTTCGGCACCCGGTGTTTCAAAAAGGCTTTCGAGCGCGCCTTCGCCTCTTCCTTCTGGTCTTCGTAATAGTCAGCGGTGCTGATCGGGTGATGGGTGTCGTGCACCTCCATCACGAAATCCGAGATGGTCAGTTGCAGGCCGTTGGCGAAGACGCGGCCTTTTTCATCCTTGGGGACCAGGCCAAGTTTCGGGCCGAGGTAATGAAGGATGTTGGCGACATGCGAGACGATGATCTCGCCGTCCTTCAGGAAGGGTGGGGCAAACGGAAATTCCGGACCACGCACGCCGTGCATGAAATCCATCATCTTCCCGGTGCCGCCTTCCGTGCGGGCGACGTCGATATAGGCTGCTCCAGCCTCTTCCAAAGCCAGCCGCACATATTCGCCGCGACCCTGCAAACCATCCCAATAATAAAGTTCGTATGTCATCGGCTTTCCCGCGTTGTCATGACTTTCTAACCGCCTCCCGGAATGCGTGTTCCCACAAAACTGCATGGCAGCCTTGCGGGCTGGAACTTTTGCGCAAAGCTCTATGTTAACGGACAGGACGCGGGATCCGCTGAAGATACCTGGCCGTCCGCCACCTATCCGGACAGGTTTCAATCATGGCAATCAAAATCACAGCGGTCCTCTTTTTTCTGATTGGGCTTGCGCTGGCCGCCGGTGGTGGCCAGCTGGTGCTGCTCGATGGCAGTGCTTATTATCTCGTCTGCGGACTGGGCTTCATACTCACCGCGATCCTGCTGTTCCTTCGCAAGGCGATCGCGTTGCGGCTTTACGCGGTTCTGGTGATCGCCTCGCTGGCCTGGGCGATTTGGGAAGTGGGTTTCGACTGGTGGCAGCTTGGCCCGCGCGGCGGCGTCATCATCGTTCTCGGCCTCTGGCTCCTGACGCCATGGATTCGCAAACCTCTCGGCTTTGTCAGCCCCACCGGCATGCGCTACGAGGCGAGCGCGGCACCACTGGTTCTTGCCCTGGTCATCTCGATCGCTGTCGCCATCCTGTCGATGTTCTTCGATCCTTACGACCAGAGCGGCGACCTGCCGACACAGTCCGTCGCAGCCGCACCGCCAATGGGCGGCAATGTGCCGGCCGGCGAATGGCATCAGTATGGTCGCACGCCCTATGGTCAGCGCTATTCGCCGCTCGACCAGATCAAGGTGGATAACGTCGCCAACCTCAAGGAAGTCTGGCGTTACCAGACGGGCGACGTGAAGCGGCCGGACGACGTGGGCGAGACCACCTATCAGGTGACGCCGCTCAAAGTCGGCAATTCGCTCTATCTCTGCACGCCGCACAATCTCGCCATCGCGCTCGATGCCACGACCGGCAAGGAGAAATGGAAATACGATCCGAATTCCGGCATGAATCCGGACCGGCAGCATCAGACCTGCCGCGGTGTCAGCTATTACCGGGATCAAGCCGCGGCACCCGGCAGCGCCTGCGCCGAGCGCGTCTACCTGCCGACTTCCGATGCGCGGCTGATCGCGCTCGATGCGGCCAACGGTCAGGTTTGCAGCAATTTCGCCGACAAGGGCACGCTGCAGCTTACCACCGGCATGAAATACAATCCGGCCGGTTATTATTATTCCACGTCGCCGCCGGCCATCGTCGGCAACAAGATCATCATCGGCGGGGCGGTGAACGACAATTATTCGACGCAAGTCGCAGTCCGGTGTCATCCGCGCTTTCGACGTCAATTCCGGCCAGCTTCTGTGGAACTGGGATTCCGGCAATCCGAGCCAGATCCAGCCGCTGCAGCCGGGCCAGACCTATACGACGAACTCGCCGAACAGCTGGTCGGTATTCAGCGTCGATGAGGATCTCGGCCTCGTCTATATCCCGCTCGGCAACCAGGTGCCGGACCAGCTCGGCATGGGCCGCAGCGACAGTGTCGAGAAGTATTCCTCCTCGATCGTTGCGCTGGACATCAATACCGGAGCGGACAAATGGGTGCGCCAGACGGTGCATCACGACCTCTGGGACATGGACGTGCCCGCTCAGCCCGTGCTGATCAACATCAGCAAGCCGGACAATTCCGTCGTTCCGGCGCTGGTCGGCCCGACCAAGCAGGGTGACATTTATGTGCTCGACCGGCGCACCGGCGAGCCGATCATTCCGGTGACGGAAGAGCCTGCTCCGGGCGGTGCCATTCCCGAGGATCGTACCGCGCCGACCCAACCGACATCGGCGCTGACCTTCAAGCCGAAGCCGCTTGAGGAGCGCGACATGTGGGGTGTCACCATGTTCGACCAGATGGTCTGCCGCATCTGGTATCATCATTATGCCTATTCGGGCCGTTACACGCCGCCGTCGTTGAAGGGGTCTATCATCTATCCCGGCAATTTCGGCACCTTCAACTGGGGCAGCGTCGCGGTCGATCCGGAACGGCAGGTGATGTTCGGCATGCCGACCTATCTGGCCTTCACCTCCAAGCTGGTGCCGCGTGCGGATATTCCGCCGAAAGGGCAGGGGGGAAAAGGGCAGCGAGCAGGGCCTGAACCGCAATGAGGGTGCGCCTTATGGCGTCATCATGGGGCCGTTCCTCGGGCCGCTTCAGGTGCCTTGCCAGGCTCCGCCATGGGGATATGTCGCAGGCGCCGATTTGCGCACCGGCAAGATCGCCTACAAGCATCGCAACGGCACGGTTTACGACATGACGCCGCTGCCATTGTCCTTCAAAGTCGGCGTGCCCGGTATCGGCGGACCGATGATCACCAAGGGCGGCATCGCCTTTCTGGGTGCCGCGGTCGACGATTACCTGCGGGCTTATGATCTCACCAGCGGCAAACAGCTCTGGGAAGCTCGCCTCCCGGCTGGCGGGCAGGCGACGCCGATGAGTTATGCGGTGGAAGACGGACGCCAGTTCGTGGTGATGGTTGCCGGCGGGCATGGTTCCGTTGGAACGAAGCCAGGTGATTATGTGATCGCCTATGCTTTGCCGCGGTAGAATGGTGGCGGTGGAGGGTGCCGCGGGTCACCCCACCCCGGACCTCCGGTCCGACCCTCCCCCTCAAGGGGAGGGTGAGTGGTCGAGGTGAATGTCTACGAAATCAATGCAGGTTCAGGATAACGGTGCGTCATACACGCACCTCCCCCTTGAGGGGGGAGGTCGCCGCATAGCGGCGGGAGGGGGTGACCCGATGCAGAACTCAAGGGGCTTGATCGGGTCGAGGAATCACAACGGCCGCGGCTCGCCGTCGAAAAACGAAAGCGCCGTGGAGTTGATCAGATTGCGGACATCCATCACGCCCGGCACGCTGCGGGCCACTTCCTCGGCCCGGCCGATTTCCTCGGGGACCTGCACCATGCCGCCGAGCGTCACCTCGCCGCCTTTGACGATCACCGTCACGTCGCTGGCATCGACACCGCCGGCTGAAGCCAGTGCGTCGGAAACGGCATATTCGAGGGTTGCGTGCGGCGGAAACTCGGTTTCGATTTCCGGCAGTTCCTCATGAAAACGCTGATGTTTGAATACCATTTCTCTTCTCCCGGTGTCATACCGGGAAAACAACGCGGCTGACGGCGAATTGGTTTCAGCCGTTGCCGGAAAGCACGGTGGCGAGCATGTCCTGCAGCTGGCTTTGCGAGAAGGGTTTGGGCAGGCGCGGCAGGCGGTTGTCGCCGCCGGAAGGCAGTTCCGCATAGCCCGTTGCCAGCACGACTGGCATGTCCGGCCATTCCTCACGGATTGCGGCTGCGAGTTCCGAACCCGTCATCCTTGGCATGGAATGGTCGGTGATGACGATGTTGATCTCGGTGCCGGACCTCAATTCCTTGAGGGCATCGGCGCCGCTATAGGCCTCGATCACCGTGTGGCCGAGATCTTCGAGCATCAGCGTCGTGTTCATCAGCACCAGTGCGTCGTCGTCGACGGCGAGCACGGTGAAGTTTCCTTTCGGCATTTCTGCGGTCGGGGGCATTTGCGTCTCCGAGAGTTGCGGACACTCGTCCGGTTTTGCGGCGGGCAGGAACAGGGACACGGTGGTTCCGTGCCCTGAAAGGCTTTCGATTGTCAGTTTGCCACCCGATTGTTCGGTCAGGCCCTGGACCATGGAAAGGCCGAGACCGGTGCCTTTGCCGACGCCCTTGGTGGTGAAGAATGGCGTGGTGGCGTGCGAGAGCGTTTCCCGGTCCATGCCCTCGCCGGTGTCGCAAACCCAAAGCCGCACATAGCGGCCGGGCTTCAACCTCTCGGTCTTCTCGTCGGCGGTGAAATCTTCCGCGCCGATGGTGATGGTGCCCGCCATCCGTCATGGCATCGCGGGCGTTGACGACGAGGTTGAGCAGTGCGGATTCAAGCTGTACCGGGTCGGTGACGATCCGCGGCAGTTCGTTCGGAAAACGGGTTTCTATATGCGTCGCGCTGCCGACCGACCTCCGCACGAAATCCATCATGCCATCGACCAGCATCGCCGGGGCGACGGCCTGCATATTGAGATCCTGCCGCCTGGAGAAAGCGAGCATGCGCTGGGTGAGGGCAGCGCCGCGTTCGGCGCCCTGCACGGCGTTGTCGAGAAGCGGGATCAGATTGGGATCGTCGGGCAGGCGTTTTCTCAGGATTTCGAGGCTTCCCATGATCGCCATCAGCAGATTGTTGAAGTCGTGGGCGATGCCGCCGGTCAGCTGGCCGATCGCTTCCATCTTCTGCGACTGGAAAAGCTCCTCGCGGGCCTGCGCCAGGGCCTTCTGGGTTTGCAGCTTTTCGGTGATGTCGCGGGTGATCTTGGCGAAACCCAGGATCGCACCGTTATCGCCGTGGATGGCGTCGATGATGACATGTGCCCAGAACCGTGTGCCGTCCTTGCGCTGTCGCCAGCCTTCCTTTTCGAAGCGGCCTTCGCGTCGGGCGGTATCGAGGCTGATCTGCGGTTCGCCGCGCTGCCGATCCTCTTCGGTATAGAATTGCGAGAAGTGCTGGCCGACGATCTCGTCGGCGGAATATCCCTTGATGCGCTCGGCGCCAGCATTCCAATTGCTGACATAGCCCTCCGGATCGAGCATGTAGAGCGCGTAGTCCGTGACGCCCTGCACGAGCAGCTGAAACTGTTGCTCGCTGCGCTTGAGGCTTTCTTCGGCCGCCTTTCGCTCCGTCAGGTCGCGGGTGACTTTGGCGAAGCCGATCAAACCGCCGACACGATCCCAGATCGGGTCGATGATGACATGCGCCCAAAAACGGGTGCCGTCCTTGCGCACGCGCCAGCCTTCCATCTCCGATCGGCCTTCGCGCGTGGCCGCAGCGATTGCGCGCTCGGAAGGCGCGCAAGGCGGTCTTCATTGGTATAGAAACGGGAGAAGTGCTCGCCGAGAATTTCCCAAGCTTCGTAACCCTTGAAGCGTTGGGCGCCGGGATTCCAGCTCACGACGTGGCCATCGGCATCGAGCATGTAGATCGCATAGTCGGTGATCGCGTCCACAAGAAGACGATAACGCTCCTCATCAAGCAACGATACGTCGTAACTTTGCGGCATGCTCATCAAATATCCCCAACCGCAGAACGCACGGTTCGACTCCCAATAACGTGAGTCTTTTCATTTGGTTCCGTCATGTCGGGATTTTTGTAGCGATCTGAGACGTGCATCAACGAAGCAGACGATTTGACATTTGACGAGTTTCGCCTTACGACTGACGAAAATTGAAAATCGTCACACGTAAATCGAAAGTCGTTAGCGAGATGGATACAAGCGAACTGATCGTCGATTCAGCCCGTCAGGAGAACATCACGCGCATCCTCGATGCGGCGGAGCGGTTGTTCAAGCACTACGGCTATACAAAGACAAATGTGGCCGACATCGCCAAGGATCTTGGCATGTCGCCGGCCAATATCTACCGCTTTTTCTCGTCGAAGGCGGATATTCACAAGGCTCTGGCGCATCGGATGCTGGAGGCAGGCCGTGCCGTGGCGCGTGCCAACGCGGCCCGCCCGGTAAGTGCGACGGAGCGCCTGCGCGACCACTTCCTGCAGCAGCACCAGATCACCGTGGAAACCTTTTTGCACGAGAACAAGGTTCACGAGATGGTGGTCGTCGCAATCGAGGAACAATGGTCCGTCGTCGAAGACCACATCAGGCAGCTGCAGATGATCGTCGCCGGCATCGTCCGCCAGGGTATCGATGCCGGTGAGTTTCGCGAACAGGACGAAATCCTTGCATCGGAATGCTTGTGCGCGACCGTTGTCTCGCTCTGTCATCCGCAGATCGTTGCCGAATGCCTTATCGAAGACCGGCGGATGACGCCGGCCGACCTTGTCGAATTCGCCCTCAGGGCTTTGAAATAATTATTGAAATAGCACTGAACAGCAATCGGCGCGGGACGCGTCGCTTTTAACCACCTTATGGAGTGGGGACCATGTTTTCGTTCGCTAATGGAAGTGTTTCGTTTGTTTCCAAGGGCCTTCTCGTTGCCGTCGCGCTCGGTGCGCTGACGGCCTGCTCGGAAGAGAAGAAGGTCGAGGCGCCTGAAAATGTGCGTCCGGTGAAAGTTGCGGAAGTTTCCGGGCCAGATATCGGCCGTAAGCTCGACTATTCCGGCTCCGTGCGCGCCCGCACCGAGATGAACCTTGGCTTCCGGGTTGCCGGCAAGATGACCGAGCGGCTGGTGGATATCGGCGAGCGCGTCAAGCCGGGCGATGTCCTGGCGCGGCTCGATGCCGTCGATTACCAGCTGGCGGTTCGCCGTGCTGAAGCCGATCTTTCCGCCGCCACGAAGCAGGTCGAAATCTCCGGTCTGGCACTGCGCCGTTCCGAGGCGCTCGTCGCCAAGGACGTTGCCTCCAAGGCGCAGCTCGAACAGGCCCAGCTTGCCGCCGACCAGGCGAGCTCGCTGCAGGAATCGGCCCGTTCGGCGCTCGATCAGGCTCGCAACCAGGTTGCCTATACCGATCTCAAGGCTACCCAGAGCGGCATCGTGACTACAGTCGCGGCCGATGTCGGCCAGGTCGTCAGCGCCGGCACGCCGGTCGTCGCGGTTGCCGTCGATGGCGAGAAGGAAGTGCAGATCGCCGTGCCGGAAATGGATATTGCCCAGTTCAAGCCGGGCAAGACCGTCAAGGCGCGCTTCTGGTCCGCCACCGATCTGGTGCTCGACGGCAAGGTTCGCGAAGTGGCCGGCAGCGCCGATCCGCAGTCGCGCACCTTTGCCGTTCGTGTCAGCCTGCCGGAAGACAGCGCAATTCTGCTCGGCATGACCGCCAATATCTCGGCCATCCAGGACAATGTCGCACCTACGTGGTCGATCCCGCTTGCCGCCCTTGCCAAGCACGGTGATCAGTCCGTCGTATGGATTGTCGATCGCCAGAAGAGCGTGGTAAATTCCCGCCCCGTGACGGTCGTGGATTTCTCCGACAACGGCGTGCGCGTTTCCGAAGGCATTGCCAAGGGAGACCTCGTCGTTTCGGCCGGCACGCAGTTCATGAAAGAAGACATGAAGGTGAAGCTGCCGGAAACCGTCGCTTCCCGCTTCGGCACGCTCAGCGGCCAGACCACTGCATCCATTCAGCCCTGATATTTGCGCCTGCTTGTTTTTCGCAATTCCTGACGGAAAACCGCCAGCGCTTTTCCCGGAATCGCCTTCAAAGGACCACGACCATGAGCTCCTCTCATCAGGCCAATCCCTTGGATAAGGGTGGATTCAACCTGTCCCGCTGGGCGATCGGCCATCCCAGCATTGCCCGCTTCCTGTTCGGTCTCATCATCGTCATGGGTGCGCTCGGCATCATGAAAATGGGCCAGAAGGAAGATCCGGATTTCACCTTCCGCGTCATGGTCGTGCAGTCGATCTGGCCGGGTGCGTCCATTCAGGACATGCAGGATCAGGTCGTCAACAAGATCGAGCGCAAGCTGCAGGAAACGCCGCATCTCGACTGGGTGAAGTCCTATACCCGCGCCGGCTTCGCGATCACCACGGTTCAGGTCAAGGGTGATACGGACACCGCCGAGGTGAAGGACGCCTTCTACCAGGTGCGCAAGAAGATCGGCGATATCAAGCAGGATCTGCCGTCCGGTCTGCTCGGTCCCTATTTCAACGACGAGTTCGGCGAGACGTTCATCACGCTCAACGCTATTGTCGGCGATGGCTACAGCTATCCTGAACTCAAGGATTTCGCGATCCAGGCGCGCGACATGCTGATCGCCACGCCCGGTGTCGAAAAGGCCGTCATCCTCGGCGACCAACCGCAGAAGATCTTTATCGACGTTTCCTCCAAGGCGCTTGCAGAACGCGGCCTGACCGTCCTCAATATCCGTGATGCTCTTGCCGGCCAGAACGATGTCGATCCCGCCGGTAACGTCCAGACGGCCGACCGTTCGGTCCGCATTTCCGTCGAGGGTGGCCTGACGACGCCGGAAGACATTCGCGAGCTGCGCCTCAAGGCTGGCAATCAGGTCATCCGTCTCGGCGATATCGCCACCGTCAAGGAAGGTCTCGAGGATCCGTTCCAGCGCAAGTACCGTTTCAACGGTCACGACAGCGTGCAGATCGGCGTCGTCATGGCACCCGGCTTCAAGGTGACCGATGTCGGCCATGCGGTCGAGGAAACCTACAAGCGCTTTGAACAGACCCTGCCGGTCGGCGCCGAGGTGCAGCAGATTTCCAACCAGCCGGAAGTCGTGACCGAAGCGGTCGGCGAGTTCACCCAGGCGCTGATGGAAGCTCTGATCATCGTGCTGGTCGTTTCGCTGATCTCGATCGGCTGGCGCTCGGGCATCGTCATCGCCATCGCCATCCCGCTCGTTCTCGCCGCCACGCTCGCCATCATGTATTACATGGGCATCGAGCTGCAGCGCATCTCGCTCGGCGCGCTGATCATCGCGCTCGGCCTGCTCGTCGACGACGCGATGATCGTCGTCGAGATGATGGAACGAAAACTGGAAGAGGGCCTGCACCGCATCGATGCGGCAAGCTTTGCCTATTCCTCCACCGCATTCCCGATGCTGACCGGCACGCTGATCACCACAGCCGGCTTCATTCCCGTAGGTTTCGCCGAATCCACCGCCGGTGAATACGTGCGCTCGCTGTTCTTCGTCGTGGGCATCGCCCTCATCGTGTCCTGGTTCGTGGCGGTCTATTTCACGCCATGGCTGGGTTACATGATCCTGAAGCAGCGGGCGCACGCAGGCACCCATCACGATGCCTATGACACGCGCATGTATCGCGGTGTCCGGCATGCCGTCGGCTGGTCCGTGCGCCACAAGTTCATCGTGCTTACCCTGACATTCGGTGCCTTCTTCGGTAGCCTCTGGTCCTTCCAGTTCATCCCGCAGAGCTTCTTCCCGCAGTCGTCGCGGCCGGAAATCCTGGTCGACATGTGGCTGCCGGAAGGCACGGCGATCGAGGAAGTGGAACGCCAGGCCAAGGCGCTGGAAGACAAGGTCCTGCCTGATACCGACAAGACCTTCGTCGCCACCTATATCGGCGAGGGCGCACCGCGCTTCTTCCTGCCGCTCGACCAGCAGCTTCGCAACCCGAACTATGCCCAGCTTCTGATCATGGCGAAGGATGTCGATGCCCGCGAACGGCTGATCCTCAAGCTGCGTGATACGCTCGCCAAGGACTTCCCGACCGTGCGCGGCAAGGTCGATCGCCTCTTCCTCGGCCCGCCGACCGGCTGGCCGGTGCAGATGCGCGTCACCGGTCCTGATAAGGCCGAGGTCCGCCGCATCGCAGACCAGGTCAAGGAACGCTACTACCAGCAGCCGCTGTTCGGCGCGATCCATGATGACTGGATGGAACCGGTGCCGGCTATGAAACTGGTCATCGACCAGGACCGCGCCCGTGCGCTCGGCGTTACCTCGCAGCGCATCCGCCAGATGCTGCAGGCCGCCACCAATGGTGCGCCGGTCAGCGACTTCCGCGATGGCGAAGAGACGGTTTCCATCGTCGTCCGCGAGCCGGATGCCACCCGCGATCTCCTGTCCGCCGTGCAGTCGGTCTATATCCCGACGGATTTCGGCGGCTTCGTGCCGGTCTCGCAGATTGCCAAGGTCGTGCCGGTTCTCGAACAGGGTATCGAATGGCGCCGCGACCGCCTGCCGACGATCACCGTCAAGGCGACGCTGCCGGATGGCGTTGAGCCGACCCAGGTCTCGCTCAACTTCCACAACTCGATCGCCGACCTGCGTGCGGCACTGCCTGCCGGCTATAGTGTCGATATTCAGGGCGGTGCGGAGGACGCAGCCGAAAGCCAGAACTCGATCGCTGCAAAGGCGCCGATCATGCTCCTAGTCATCCTGGTGCTGCTGATGATCCAGCTGCAGCATTTCGGCAAGGCGATGTTGGTGCTCGCCACCGGTCCGCTCGGCATCATCGGCGCCGCTATGGCGCTGTTGATCACCGGTGCGCCCTTCGGCTTCGTGGCGATCCTCGGCGTCATCGCGCTGCTCGGCATCATCATCCGCAACTCGATCATCCTGGTCGACCAGATCGATCAGGATATCGCGGCGGGCATGGACCGGATGGAAGCGATCGTCGGCGCTGCCGTCCGGCGTTTCCGGCCGATCACGCTGACGGCGCTCACCGCCGTGCTGGCGCTCTATCCGATCTCGCGCGGTGTGTTCTGGGGTCCGCTCGCCTATGCGATGATGGGCGGCATCCTGGTCGCAACCGTGCTCACCATCCTCGTTCTTCCCGCCGCCTATGCGATGTTCTTCGGCCGCGAGAAGAAAAACAAGAATGATCGGACGCCGGCCAATACCCAGGGCGAGCTGTTCGATGAGAACCGCGACATGCCGATGGCGGCGGAGTGAGGGTAGGGCAGAGCTGAGCTGAGCTGAGCCGATAGTACTGAGCCCGGAGCCCCCTCATCCGCCCTTCGGGCACCTTCTCCCCGCTGGGGAGAAGGGGACGTGCCGCAACCTCGCCGATCCTCCTCTCCCCTCGGGGAGAGGGTGGCCGAGCGTTAGCGGAGGCCGGGTGAGGGGGCTCCGAGTTCGACCTTTACGGCTTTACCCACGCCTCAAAAACGCCCGCTGGTTCTCCTTCACCGCATCGAAGATATAGTCCGTCACCATCCGCACCCGCGGGATCTGGCTGAGGTCCCGGTGCCGCATCAGCCAGTAGGAGCGGCGCAGCTCCACCTCTTCCGGCAGCACGATTTCCAGCTCCGGCAGTGAGCGGGTGATGAAATGCGGCAGGACGCAGAGGCCGAGCCCGTTCAGCGTTGCCGTCAATTGTGCGAAAATGCTGGAACTTTGGAACCGTGCCTTGATGCCCGGATGGACGTCTCCGAGATAATCCAGCCCCGGCGCGAAGATCATGTCCTCGATATAACCAATGAACGGATGGGCCAGCAGGTCCTGACGGTGGCGGATCGCCGGCGCCTTGGCGAGATAGGATTTCGTCGCATAGACGTTGAGACTGTAATCGGTCAGCTTTTCCGTGAGATAGGGTCCATCCTTGGGCGGATCGAGCGAGACCGCGATATCGGCCTCCCTGCGCGACAGCGACATGATCTGCTGGATCGTCACCAGTTCCAGCGTGATGTTGGGATGCGCGTCGCAGAAGCTGCGGATCTTGTCGGCGAAGAAGAAGTTGGCGAAACCTTCCGGCGTCGAGAGGCGCACGACGCCCTTCTGCGCGGTGGTGCCGGACAGGAGATCGGCCTGCAGCCGGTCTGCCTCCGCCTCGATCCGTTCCGCGGTTTCGATGAAGCGCTGGCCCATGCCGGTCAGCACGTAGCCGCGCGGGTTGCGCTCGAAAAGTTTCACCTTCAGCGAGAATTCCAGCCGGTCGATGCGGCGGGAGACGGTGGCATGGCTGGTGCGCAATTGCCGTGCGGCGGTGGACAACTGTCCGGTGCGTGCCACGGCGAGGAAATATTGCAGGTCGTCCCAGGTAAAGTTCGGATTTGACGTCACAATGTGCCTGCTTGGGTTCCCGTCTGTTCAAAAACGCACAGATGCTGTTTGCAATTAATTGCAGGTACCTGCTTGCGTCAACGGCGGAATTAAAGAACCATGCGGGCTGAGACGGCTGCTTTGAGGAGGGCAGCTCATCAATTTTGAACAGACCTTTCGGCAAAGTTCGAAAATACCCTTTGGCCCTTTTGGCAAATTCTCTGGGAGGAGAAATCATGCGGAAGACTATTCTGGCATCGCTGGCTTTGCTTCTGGCAAGCGGCACTGCGTTTGCGCAAAGTGCATCCGACGGCAAGGTCAAGATCGGTATCCTGAACGACCAGTCGGGCGTCTATGCCGACTTCGGCGGCAAGTCGTCCGTGGAAGCCGCCAAGATGGCTGTCGAGGATTTCGGCGGCAAGGTTCTCGGCGTACCGGTCGAGATCGTCGATGCCGACCACCAGAACAAGCCGGATATCGCCTCCAACATTGCCCGCCAGTGGTACGATACCCAGCAGGTCGATGCGATCATGGAGCTGACGACCTCTTCCGTCGCGCTCGCTGTCCAGGCGGTGGCCAAGGAAAAGAAGAAGATCGATATCGTCACGGGTGCGGCGACCACCGACCTGACCGGCAAGGCCTGCAGCCCCTACGGTTTCCATTGGGCCTATGACACGCATGCGCTGGCAGTGGGCACCGGCGGCGCGCTCGTCAAGCAGGGCGGCGATAGCTGGTTCTTCCTGACCGCCGACTATGCCTTCGGTTATTCGCTGGAACAGCAGACCGGCGACTTCGTCAAGGCAAACGGCGGCAAGATCGTCGGTTCGGTCCGCCATCCTTTGTCGACCACCGACTTCTCGTCCTTCCTGCTGCAGGCTCAGTCTTCGGGCGCCAAGGTGATCGGCCTGGCCAACGCAGGTCTCGATACGTCCAACGCCATCAAGCAGGCGGCTGAATTCGGCATCACCGCCGGCGGCCAGCGGCTTGCGGCTCTGCTCTTCACGCTCGCCGAAGTGCATGGTCTCGGTCTGCAGGCGGCTCAAGGGCTGACGCTGACGGAAGGTTACTACTGGAACCTCGACGACAAGAGCCGCGATTTCGCGAAGAAGTTCTTCGCCCGCACCAAGAAGATGCCGAACATGATCCATACCGGCACCTATTCGGCCGTGATGCAGTATCTGAAGGCGATCCAGAAGGCCGGTACCGACGAAACGGAAGCCGTCGCCAAGGCGCTGCATGAAATGCCGGTCGACGACTTCTTCGCCCGCGGCGGTACTGTGGCCAAGAACGGCCGCATGATCCACGACATGTACCTGCTGCAGGTCAAGAAGCCGGGCGAAAGCAAGGAGCCGTGGGATTACTTCAACGTGCTCGCCACCATTCCGGGCAAGGACGCCTACATGGATCCCGCCAAGAGCGGCTGCGATCTGGTGAAGTAATGGCGGTTTCCGCAACAGCCATAAACGAAGAACCGCGGGTGGTGCTTTCCGCCCGCGGTCTTTCGAAAAGTTTCGGCGCGTTCAGGGCGGTCAACCGCGTCGATCTCGACATTCATGATGCGCGCGTCCATGCCTTGATCGGGCCCAACGGCGCCGGAAAGACGACCGTCTTCAACCTCTTGACCAAGTTCCTGCAGCCGACCGAAGGCTCGATCACGCTGCTCGGCACCGATATTACCAAGACGCCTGCCGACAAGATCGCGCGCATGGGGTTGGTGCGGTCCTTCCAGATTTCCGCGGTGTTTCCGCATCTTTCCGTGCTCGACAACGTGCGGGTGGCGCTGCAACGTCCGAACGGGCTTTCGACGCAGTTCTGGCTGCCGACCTCGGCGCTGAACCGGTTGAATGCCCGTGCCGACGAGCTGATCGAGGCGGTCGGGCTGAAGCGGGAGCGCGATGCGCTGGCCGCCGACCTTTCCTATGGCCGCAAGCGGGTACTCGAAATCGCCACCACACTTGCGCTCGATCCGAAAGTTCTTCTGCTCGACGAGCCGATGGCCGGCATGGGGCAGGAGGATATCGGCACGGTCTCCAACATCATCCGCCAAGTGGCGAAGACCCGTGCGGTGCTGATGGTGGAGCACAATCTTTCCGTCGTCGCCAATATCTGCCATCAGGTGACCGTGCTTCAGCGCGGCGAGATCCTGGCGGAGGGCGACTACGCGACGGTCTCACAGGACGAGCGGGTCAGGCTCGCCTATATGGGCGCGGAGGAAGCGTGATGGCGCCCTTGTTGCAGGTTTCCAATCTGAATGCCTGGTATGGCGAAAGCCATGTTCTGCACGGCGTCAACATGACGGTGGGCGAGGGCGAAACAATCACCATTCTGGGTCGCAATGGCGTGGGCAAGACGACCACCTTGCGCACCATCGTCGGCATCATCCGCGAGCGGAAGGGCGAAATCCGCTTTGCCGGCAAGGATATGCTCGGCGTGCCGCTGCACAAGACGGCGCATGTCGGCATCGGCTTCGTGCCGGAAGAGCGGGGCATCTTCTCGACGCTGACGGTCGAGGAAAACCTGATGCTGCCGCCGGTCGTGGCCGAGGGCGGCATGTCGCTGGACGAGATCTACACGCTTTTCCCGAACCTGAAGGAGCGCCGCTCCAGCCCCGGCACGAAACTTTCCGGCGGCGAGCAGCAGATGCTGGCGATCGCCCGCATCCTGCGCACCGGCGTGAAGCTTTTGATCCTCGACGAGCCGACAGAGGGTCTGGCCCCGGTCATCGTGCAGCGTATCGGCGAGGTGCTGAAGACGTTGAAGGCACGCGGCATGACGGTGCTGCTGGTCGAGCAGAATTTCCGCTTCGCCAGCCGTGTCGCGGACCGGTTCTATCTGATGGATCACGGGCAGATGGTGGCGGATTTTCCGGTGGGCGAACTGCCGGGTAAGATGGACATGCTGCACAAGGTTCTGGGGGTTTAGAGGATGGCCGTTTTCGCTGGATATCCTGACCTTGCCGGTCTTTGGTCGTCGCATGTTGGCGGCGAGCGGTGCGGCGCACTCCCAATAATCTCCCCCCTTGAGGGGGAGATGTCGCCGAAGGCGACAGAGGGGGGTAGCAACGATTCAACAAATTCAGCTTGGCAGGTTGTGGCACCGACACCCCCCTCTGCCCTGCCGGGCATCTCCCCCTCAAGGGGGGAGATCGACGTGTGGCGCGCTCCCCGCCAAAATTCGGAAAGGAGCCGCTCATGACCATGATCTTCGGCATCCCGCTGCAAGCCTTCCTCGGTCAGCTCCTGATCGGCCTTATCAACGGTTCCTTCTACGCCCTGCTCAGCCTCGGCCTTGCAGTCATCTTCGGTCTTCTCCGCGTCATCAACTTCGCCCACGGCGCGCAATACATGCTCGGCGCGTTCGCCGCGATGCTGATGCTCGACTATCTTGGCATCAATTACTGGTTCGCGCTGATCCTCGGACCGATTGTCGTCGGTCTGTTCGGGGCGGTGATCGAGCGGACCATGCTGTCGCGGCTCTATAACCTCGACCCGCTTTATGGCCTGCTCTTCACCTTCGGCCTGGCGCTGACCATCGAGGGGACGTTCCGGTATCTCTACGGTTCCTCCGGCCAACCTTACGCGGTGCCGCCGCAGCTGGCGGGCGGGACCAATCTTGGTTTCATGTTCCTGCCGATCTATCGTGGTTGGGTGGTCGTGGTGTCGCTCATCGCCTGTATCGGCACCTGGCTGCTGATCGAGAAAACCAAGCTCGGTTCCTATCTGCGCGCCGCGACGGAAAACCCGGTTCTGGTCCAGGCTTTCGGCGTCAACGTGCCGATGCTTCTGACGCTGACCTACGCGATCGGTGCCGGGCTTGCCGCCTTTGCCGGTGTGCTGGCGGCACCCGTCTATCAGGTCTCGCCGCTGATGGGATCGAACATCATCATCGTCGTTTTCGCGGTCGTGGTTGTCGGCGGCATGGGGTCGATCATGGGCGCCATCGTGACGGGCTATCTGCTCGGTATCGCGGAAGGTCTCACCAAGGTGTTTTATCCGGAAGCCTCCAGCATCGTGATCTTCGTGATCATGGCGATCGTGCTTCTGATCCGGCCTGCGGGTCTCTTCGGACGGGATGCGTGATATGAGCGAGATGACCCATAGTAGCGCCGCCGTCCGCACCGAACGCTCGGCCACCGCCTCGAAGACCTACGCGGCCTTCCTGATCATCGGGCTTATCCTGTTGATCATCGCGCCCGCCTTCTTCTATCCAATCTTCATCATGAAGCTTCTGTGCTTCGCGCTGTTTGCCTGCGCCTTCAATCTGTTGCTCGGCTACACAGGACTGCTCTCGTTCGGCCATGCGACCTTCTTTGGCGGGGCAGCCTATTTCACCGCGCATGTGGTGAAGGAATGGGGTTTTTCGCCGGAACTCGGCATCTTGGTCGGCGTCGTCGGCGCTGCGCTTCTTGGGCTCGTCATGGGCTATGTGGCGATCCGCCGTCAGGGCATCTATTTCGCGATGATCACGCTGGCGCTGTCGCAGATGTTCTTCTTCTTCTGCCTGCAGGCAAAGTTCACCCATGGCGAAGACGGTATTCAGTCGGTGCCGCGCGGGTTCCTGTTCGGTTTCATCGACCTGAACGGCTCGCTCAACATGTATTATTTCGTGCTGGCGGTGTTCCTGATTGGCATGGTGATCATCTGGCGGTTCATCAACTCGCCCTTCGGCATGATCCTGAAATCGATCCGCGAGAATGAGCAGCGCGCCATTTCCCTCGGTTATTCGGTGGCCCGTTACAAGCTCGGCGCCTTCGTCATGTCGGCGGCGCTGGCGGGGCTGGCCGGCGGCACCAAGGCGCTGGTCTTCCAGTTCGCGACGCTGACGGATGTCGCCTGGCAGATGTCCGGCGAAGTGATCCTGATGACGCTGCTCGGCGGCATCGGCACCTTGATCGGCCCGATCTTCGGCGCCGGCCTCGTCGTGACGCTGCAGAACTATCTGGCGACATCGCAATTTCCGGTGACGATCGTTACCGGCATCGTGTTCATGATCTGCGTCCTCGTCTTCCGGCGAGGGCTGATAGGAGAATTCTACGCCTCCCGGCTCGGCCGGAAGCTCGGTTTCGAGCACAGAAGATAACGACGGGAGGACGTGCGGGGCGGCGCGTCACCAGGGACAAGACGGGGGAAGGCGGCTTGCGGGCTTTGTCCGCGGGATTGCCTTTCCATGGAGCAATCACATGGATAATTCATTGGAAAATTTTGATTATATTATCATCGGCGCAGGTAGCGCCGGCTGCGTATTGGCCAATCGGCTTTCGAAAGATCCGGCCAACCGGGTGCTGGTGCTCGAGGCAGGCGGCAACGACAATTATCACTGGGTGCATATCCCGGTCGGCTATCTCTATTGCATCAACAATCCGCGCACTGACTGGTGTTTTACGACCGAAAAGGAAGAGGGCCTGAATGGCCGTTCGCTTTCCTATCCGCGCGGAAAAATCCTCGGCGGCTGCTCTTCGATCAACGGCATGATCTATATGCGCGGCCAGGCCTATGACTATGACATGTGGCGGCAGATGGGCTGCACCGGCTGGGGCTGGGACGACGTGTTGCCGATCTTCAAGAAAAGCCAGGATTTCTATAAGGGTGCAGACGACATGCATTCGGTTGGCGGCGAATGGCGGGTCGAGAAGCAGCGTCTTCGCTGGGCGGTGCTCGAAAGCTTCCAGAAGGCGGCGGAAGAGGCCGGCATTCCGATCGTCGCCGACTTCAATCGTGGCAATAACGAAGGCTCCAGCTATTTCGACGTCAACCAGCGCTCCGGCATCCGCTGGAATGCATCGAAGGGCTTTCTGAAGCCCGCGATGAAGCGCGGCAATCTCACCGTGCTGACCAAGGCGCATGTGCGCCGGCTGATCATCGAGAACGGCGAGGTGCAGGGTGTCGAGTTCCAGCATGACGGCGTTGCCAAGAAGGCTTTTGCGCGCAAGGAAACCGTGCTGAGCGCCGGCGCGATCGGTACGCCGCATATCCTCGAACTTTCCGGCGTCGGGCGCGGCGACGTGTTGTCGAATGCGGGCGTCGAGGTGGTCAAGGAAGTGAAGGGCGTCGGCGAGAACCTTCAGGATCATTTGCAGCTTCGCATGGTCTACAAGGTGACCGGCGTGCCGACGCTGAACGAGAAGGCGTCAAGCCTTCTCGGCAAGGCGGCAATCGGGCTCGAATATGCGCTGAAGCGTTCCGGGCCGATGTCGATGGCGCCAAGCCAGCTCGGCATCTTCACCAAATCCGGGCCGGACAAGGAAACGCCGGATCTCGAATATCACGTGCAGCCCGTATCGCTCGACCGGTTCGGCGAGCCGGTGCATTCCTTCCCGGCAATGACGGCGAGCGTCTGCAATCTTCGGCCGGAAAGCCGGGGTTCGGTGCATCTGAAGAGCCCGGATTTCGCTGCCCAGCCGGGAATCCATCCGAATTATCTCTCAACGCCCGGCGATCGCGACGTGGCGGTGAAGTCGATCCGGCTGACCCGCGAGATCGTCAGGAAGCCGTCTTTTGCGCGGTACAATCCGGAAGAATATAAGCCAGGGCCGAGCTATGACACCGATGCGGATCTGGAGAGGGCGGCCGGCGATATCGGCACCACGATCTTCCATCCGGTCGGCACGGCCCGCATGGGCGCAGATCCGGACAGCGTCGTGGATATTCGGCTGAAAATGCGGGCGCTCGGAAAATTGCGTATCGCCGATGCCTCGATCATGCCCAATATTACATCCGGTAATACGAACTCGCCGACAATCATGATCGCGGAGAAGGCGGCGGAGATGATTTTGGCGGATCATCGGTAGTGTAGACCGATGATCCGCGCTCCTTTCTTCCCCCTTGCGGGGAAGATGTCAGCGGAGCTGACAGATGGGGGTGGTGCCACATACCCGACGGTAGAATTTGCTGAACCACCCCCATCTGTCGCCTCTGGCGACATCTTCCCCGCAAGGGGGAAGAAAGGGAGGATGCAGCACCGCCGAACGCCAATTGATAAGGAAACAGCATGCCCGATACCGCATCCCAAACCGACGAAATCATCCTCGACCGTATCGGCTCGGCCGCGATCATCCGGCTCAACCGGCCGAAGGCGCTGAACAGTCTCAACCTTGCCATGGTGCGGGTGATGAAGGATGGGATGGAGCGGTTTGCGGGCGATCCGGAGATCTCCTGCGTCATCCTGAAGGGTGAGGGCGATCGTGGGCTGTGTGCGGGCGGCGACATCAGGGTCATTCACGAGGCGGGCAAGTCGAAGGACCCGGAGGTGACGCGCTTCTGGCGAGAGGAATTTCCCGTCAACTACATGATTTCCAGTTATGAAAAGCCCTATGTGGCGCTGATGGATGGCATCGTCATGGGTGGCGGTGTCGGTATCGCTTCGCATGGAAAGCACCGCATCGTCACCGAGCGGACAAGGCTCGCCATGCCGGAAACCGGCATCGGTTACGTGCCGGATGTCGGCGCCACCTGGCTTTTGCCACGCGCGCCGGGCGAAGTCGGCACGTGGATGGGGCTGACCGGCGAGATTATCGGTGCCGCGGACGCAATCTATGCCAATATGGCCGATGTGAATGTTCCGTCCGATCGGCTGGGAGCGCTGACCGAGGCGCTGGGCGAGCTGAAAGGCGGTGCATCCGACGAGCAGGTGAGGGCCGTGATCGAGCGGTTTGCGGTCCTGCCGGGCGAGGGGCAATTTGCGGCGCATCGCGCCGTGATCGATCGCACCTTCGGCTTCGATACGGTGGAAGAGATCGTCGCAGCGCTCGCCAAGGAGGAAGATGAGTTTGCGGCGAAGACGCTGGAGATTATCTCCAAGCGCTCGCCGACCAGCCTCAAGCTGGCGCTGAAAATGCTCAGGCTCGGGCGGCAGAGTTCGAGCCTGGTCGAATGCCTGGAGCGGGAGTTCACGGCAGGTTCGGAAATCCTGCGCAACCACGATTTCTATGAGGGCGTGCGCGCCGCAATCATCGACAAGGACCGTAACCCGCAATGGCGACCGGCGCGGCTTGAGGAAGTGCGGGATGCCGATCTTGCGCCTTATCTGGCGGTGAAACATCCGGTCCTGTTTCCGGATCATCGGCTTTAATGCCGCTGGGATTGATCGCCGGGAGGCGCGGGATGCCCCTCACCCTAACCCTCTCCCCGTAAACGGGGAGAGGGGACGCATTCTAACCGCGACTCCAGAGGCCGGAACGGGACGGTGCGGCATAGGTCCTTCTCCCCGTTTACGGGGAGAAGGTGGCGGCAGCCGGATGAGGGGCGTTACTGACAAAATGCCGCTGAAAGGCGGAAACAGGGTACCGAGCTTATAAAATGGAGGAAGACATGACCAAGATCGCATTCGTAGGCCTCGGCAATATGGGCGGGCCGATGGCGGCCAATCTGGTGAAGGCGGGTCATGAGGTTTCCGGTTTCGACCTCTCGGAAGCTTCGGTGAAGGCTGCATCCGATACGGGCGTCAGGGCGACCTCCGCACTGACGGAAGCGGTGCGGGATGCCGAATGCGTCATCACCATGCTGCCCAAGGGCCAGCATGTCATCGCGGTCTGGCGCGACCTCACCACGTTGCTTGCCGAGGACACGCTGGTGATCGACTGCTCGACGGTTGATGTGGAAAGCGCCCGCAACGCCCACAAGCTTGCCGAGGTGATGAACTGCATTTCCCTCGACGCGCCGGTTTCCGGCGGCACGGGCGGGGCGGCGGCCGGTACGCTGACCTTCATGGTCGGCGGTTCGGAAAAGGCCTTTGCGATGGGCAAGCCGATCCTGGAGGCGATGGGCAAGAAGATCGTCCATTGCGGTGCGGCGGGCTCAGGTCAAGCAGCGAAGATCTGCAACAACATGATCCTGGGCATTTCGATGATCGGTGTCTGTGAGGCTTTCGGGCTGGCGGAAAAGCTTGGGCTTTCGCATCAGGCACTGTTCGATGTTGCCTCGACGTCATCCGGCCAGTGCTGGTCGCTCACCACCTATTGCCCGGTGCCCGGTCCGGTGCCGACCTCGCCTGCCAACAACGATTACAGACCGGGCTTTGCGGCCGCGCTCATGCTGAAGGACCTGATGTTGTCGCAGGAGGCGTCAAAGCAGTCTGGTGCGGCAACGCCGCTTGGCGCCCATGCGGCAGAGCTTTACGCCGAATTCGAGAAGGCCGGACACGGGGCGGACGATTTCTCCGCCATCATCCATATGCTGCGGGAAAGAGCACGGGGCTAGTTTTAAACCCTCGCTCTTTCAGGCGCGTCACGGCTTGGCGGGCCGGCTGTGGTCGATCTTGTAAAGCCGGGCAAAGCCTTGATCCGCGATGAGTTTCACGTTGTTGACCGCCGGCATCGGACCGGCTGGGTTCGGCATATCCGCGTTCATCAATAGAAGGTAGTCGAAACGATTGTTCCAGTTCCTCATGTAGGGCGCGATCTCGTAAATCGGCTCGTCGAGCAGATTGACGGGTACGGGCATGCCTTCAGGTACGGCGATGTCCTTCCACGGCGCCTTGACGCGGAGCGGTTGCTTGCCTGCGCCGGTGAAGAGGTAGGGCATGAAAGCTTGCCGCTCCAGCGTCGCCAGAGCCGGATAATGCAGGTAGCTCGTATAGATGCCGCCGACGACCCTTCCCACGGGAGCAGAGAGCATGTTGTCGGCGATGATCTCGTTCTGTAGCGGCAGGATGGCTGCTCCCGTCGGCACATGTTGCAACACGGCTTCGACCGATCGGACATCGGCCGACCGCTGTAGCCAGACATATTCGACGAAGGCGATGCGGGAGGCGACCACCAACAGCACCAGGGGAAGAATGGCGGTTTGCAGCCGTCCCTTCACATTCGGCCTCACGCCGACAACGGCGGCGAGCGCCATCATGCAGGGCAGGCGATTGTCGATGCTGCCTGTGTCGAATGCCTGTGTCGGCATGATCATCGACAACAGGCCGGTGACGAGCGCGACAATCATCATGCCCCAGTGTACCTGCAGCATTCCGCGTCTGGCCGTCTCGCGCACGATGACGAACATCAGCAGGACGTACAGGATGTCGATGCGCAGGTCGTAGGTTCTGAGATAGGTGAACAGGAGCATGACCGAGCGCAAAGGCGACGGATTGAACCAACGCATGCTTTCGAGGATCGATGCATTGTGGTCTTCACCCGGCAGCGGCGGGCCGAAAATCAGAAGTGCGACCAGCGGTACGAAGACCGGGATGACGGCAATGATCACCCGGCCGGTGGCGTTGAAGAACGCCTTGCGGTCGCGCAAGGGTGTCCATGAGGGGCCGAACTGCAAAGCTGCCAGGAGCGCGGTGTAGAAAAGCAGGCCGAAAGGATGAGCAACCAGCATGATTGCCGCGCAAAGCGCGCGGGTGCCGAACAGAACGGCTTTCCCCCGGTTCTTCAGGCATTCGTCTACATAGGCAAATATCAGCGCGAGGCCGAGGCTGATCGAATAGCTCAGAAAGCCGAACAGAAAGACGGAATTCCACGCGAGCACGAAGCACAGAAGCTGCCACCAGTGAAAACCGCCGAAAAGCTTGCGGTTCAAGAGGGTGACGCCGATCGGCGCCATCAGCAGGCCAAGCGCCATCACGAACGGGCCGATGAAATTCATCGAGGCGAATTTGCCAAGCGCGACCGCGATCAGATCGATCGCGATATTCGTCCAGGCGACGTTCCAGTCGACCTCGTACATCGAGGCCATTTGCGGATTTTCGATGCCGCCGGTCATCAGCCACAGCCGCACATAGTGGCTGGCATAATCGGTCATGGGCGGAAAGCGGACCGAGAGAATCGGAATAAGCGAGGCGAGCGACGCCAGCACAATGCACAGCGCGACCCGGCGGGATGACGCGGTGTTCCTTGCGGAGGCCGCTTCGGAGCCGACCAGCCCTGATATTGCCGTCATTTCTTCCCCTTGGACGAGGCACGTTTGTTGGCGGCGGGGTAGTCCTCGACGATCTTCTGCAGGCTCTGGATATCGCCTGCCAAATCGGCAGAAGCTTCCTTGCGGCGGATCTGGCCGATCATGAAGAGAGGGCGCCTGCGGACTTCCTGAACGAGACGACCAAGATATTCGCCAAAGACGCCCATGACGAAGAGCTGCGTGCCGGCAAAGAAGGACGTGGAAACGACGGAGCTTGCCCAGCCGGGAACCGAATGCCCCCGCGCCCATTGGGTCAGCGCAAAGGCCAGGATGACAAAGGCAAAAGCGGAAGATAGGAGACCGAGCCAGACGGCAAGGCGCAGCGGCTTGGTCGAGAAGCTGGTCAAAGCGTCAATCGCCAGCGAGGCCAGCTTTCGCAGCGAATATTTCGTCGTGCCGGCAAAGCGTGCATCGCGTGAATAGGGAAAGGCTACCTGCCGTCCGCCGATCCAGCTGATCATGCCGCGGATGAAACGGTGCTGTTCCGGCATCTGGTTCAAGATATCGACGACCTGCCGCGACATCAGCCTGAAATCACCCGTATCCTGAGGAATGGGCACCGAGGAGAGCCGGTTGAGCAGCTTGTAGAACAGGGACGATGTCAGAAGCTTGATCGGCGGTTCTCCCGCACGCTCGATCCGCTTGCCGTAAACGACGTCCGCTCCTTGGTCCATGACCTTGACCATGGCGGGCAGCAATTCCGGCGGATCCTGCAGGTCGGCGTCGATCAGCAGTACCCGCTCGCCGCGGGCCAGCGACAGCCCAGCCGTGACGGCAAGTTGTTGGCCATGATTGCGAAACATCTGAACGCCGACGATATGCGGGTCGTTGTCGGCAAGGGCCTCGATCATGCTCCAAGTGCGGTCGGAGGAGCCGTCGTCGACGAGCACGATCTCGTACTGGTCGGTGACGGCCGCGCAGGCGCGCGACATGCGGCCGGAAAACTCTTCCAGGACCGCTTCTTCGTTATAGCAGGGCGCGACGACGGACAGTTGGAGTTTGTTCATGTCAGCAAAACTAGGTTTTGCGTCTTAAGATAGATTTACTTTTGTAGATTTCCTGAGTGTCACATGGCGAAATTGGTGTGTTTTTCGCCAACGCAACTGATCCATGCCGAGGATCTCGGCATGGTTGGGAAGGGGGCAGGCAGTGTGAATGGGGGTTGGAGATGGATCTGATCTGCCTGCCCCGGCTGTTTCGATGATCTTTCGAGTATAGTCGGGCTCGTTGGATCATTTTCGCAACCATCACCGGAAACCGAGTTCTCGAACTTGGAGGACGCCGGTTCGCGAACCCGGTTCCCATCCGATGACATGGCGATTGTCGCGCATTCCGCCGCTGCGGGGATAAACGGAGGGTGCCTGGCAATCCAAGCCGTTGAAGTCGATTCGGTTTGTTTTTTCTGCCGGGCCAATTCTTCCCCGCAATCCGTTGCTGATTATGCCTGTTTGTCTGTTTCCGCCAAAGGAGTAGAATCCCAGCCCTCGGACGGCATGAGGCCGGCCGACGGTTTGTGATGGAGGAGACAATGGGACGCAAATTTATCGACTGCCGCGAATTTCCGAGCGAGATGAAATGCACCATAGCCATCGCCGCGGACAGTACTGACGAACTCGTCAATGCCGCCGTGCAGCACGCGATTACGGTTCATGGCGAACATGACACGCCGGCATTCCGTCAGGAAATCCGCAAAGCCATTCACGAGCTCGAGGCGCCGCGCAGTGTTGCCTGACGGGCGAAGGTAAGCTTGCAACGGCCAAGGCGCCGTCTCCATTGCGGTTCGGGACGGCGCAGATTCCAGCCGTGCGCGAAAACCGCCGCCAATCATGGCGAAAAATGGACAAAATTTCTACTTGCGCGGGCTCGCAAAGTCCGCGGTTTCTCGCGGTGCGCCTCATCTCCCGGTAGTTTCTTCGGCACATTCGAAAACCGGAGACTTGCATGACACGCTTCCTCGTTCTTACCGCTCTGGCCGTGGCATATTTCGCTGCCCTGGCTGCGCAGCCGGCGTTGTCTGCTGAGCAGAAGCTTCTCAATGCCTCCTACGACGTTTCCCGCGAGCTTTTCGTCGCGGAAAACGAGGCCTTCATCAAGAAGAACCCGGGCGTTACCATCGACCAGTCGCATGCCGGCACGTCGAAGCAGGCCCGCTCGATCGTCGAGGGTCTCGAAGCCGACGTCGTAACGTTCAACCAGTCCACGGATATCGATTTCCTCGCCAAGCAGGGTTTCGTTTCGAAGGACTGGACGAAGGCATTTGCGAACAATGCTTCGCCTTTCTATTCCTTCCCGTCCTTCCTGGTGCGCGCCGGCAACCCGAAGAACATCAAGGATTGGGGCGATCTGGCCCGTGACGACGTTCACGCCGTCTTCCCGAACCCGAAGACTTCCGGCAATGCGCGCTATACCTATCTCGCCGCCTACGCCTGGGCCAAGGAAGCCTACAAGGACGATGCCGAGAAGATCGAGGCTTATATCACCAAGATCTTCAACAACGTCCCGGTCTTCGATACCGGCGGTCGTGCCTCCACGACGACCTTCGTCGAGCGTGGCCAGGGCGACGTGCTGATCACCTTCGAAGCGGAAACCCGCGGCATCGAAAAGCAGTACGGCAAGGACAAGGTGGCAAGCGTCATCCCGTCCGTCAGCCTGCTTGCCGAATTCCCGGTCGCGGTTGTCGACAAGGTTGCCAAGAAGCATGGCACGGAAGCTCTCGCCAAGGCCTATCTCGACTTCCTCTACACGGAAGAAGGCCAGCGCATCGCCGCCCAGTTCGGCCATCGCGTCAACAACGAAAAGGTTGCCGGCGAGTTCAAGGGCGAGTTCCCGGCTATCCGCCTCGTGAAGGTCGAAGATACCTTCGGCGGCTGGGACAAGGTGCAGAAGGAGCATTTTGCTTCCGGCGGCACTCTCGACAAGCTGTACGGCAGCCGCTAATCGGCAACCAGACGTCGCTTTTGATCTCACCCGGCGGGTTTCCATCCGCCGGGTTTTACTGTGAGAAGAGGGAAAGACCGCTTGAGACGCAATGTCCTGCCCGGATTACGCCTGTCCCTGGGTGTGACGCTGTTTTATGTCGGCCTGATCGTGGTGCTGCCGCTGGTGGCGCTGATCCTCAAGGCGGCAAGCCTCGGCCCGGAAGATTATTGGCGGATCGTTTCCTCCGCACGTGCGCTCGCGAGCTATCGCGTCACGGTGCTGGCGGCGCTGGGCGCCACGGTCTTCAACCTGTTCTTCGGCCTGGCGCTTGCCTGGGTCCTCGTCCGTTATCGTTTTCCCGGCTGGCGCCTTGTCGATGCGATGGTCGATCTGCCGTTTGCGCTGCCGACGGCGGTGGCCGGTATTTCGCTGACGGCGCTGTTTTCCGCCAATGGCTGGTTCGGTTCTGTCTTGGGCGATCTCGGCATCAAGGTGGCCTATACGCCTTTAGGCATCATGATCGCCATGTGCTTCACCTCGCTGCCGTTCATCGTGCGCACGGTACAGCCGGTGCTGGAAGATCTCGACCCTGCCCTTGAAGAGGCGGCCCAGTCTCTCGGCGGTTCGGACTGGGCGATTTTCCGCAAGGTCATCCTGCCGCTTCTGACCCCGGCGCTTTTGGCCGGCGTGTCGCTGTCATTTGCCCGCTGCTTGGGCGAGTTCGGCGCGATCATCTTCATCGCCGGCAACCAACCGATGTCGACGGAAATCACCGCGCTTTTGATCTTCATCCGGCTGGAGGAATATGATTATCCCGCCGCCGCGGCGATTGCCTCGGTCTTGCTGCTGACGGCCTTCGCCATGCTCGCGGTCACCAACTGGTTGCAGGCGCGGGCGCTGCGTTACACGGTGAAGGGATAAGATCATGAGCAATATCTCTTCCCGCCGCAAACCGCCGCGCGTTGGCGACCAGCCGCTTTTCCGTCGGGCGCTGATCGGCATCGTGCTCATTCTGGTTGCTCTCGTCATCGTCGCGCCGCTGGTCATTATCGGTGTCGAGGCGTTTTCAAAGGGCTGGGCGGTCTATCGCGATACGATCCTGCATCCGGATACGCAGCATGCGGTCATGCTGACCGTGCTGGCAGCGCTGATCGCGGTGCCGATCAATACCGCATTCGGCGTGGCGGCGGCATGGTCGATCACCAAGTTCGATTTCTGGGGCAAGCGCTTCCTGCTGGTGGTGATCGAGATACCATTTTCGGTCTCTCCGATCGTCGCCGGTGTCGCCTATCTCTTCGTCTACGGCCTCCAAGGTCTGTTCGGCGAGATTCTGGATGCCTATGACATCAAGATCCTGTTCGCCATCCCAGGCATCATCCTCGCCTCGATGTTTGTCACCGCGCCGTTCGTGGCGCGCGAGTTGATCCCGCTGATGCAGGCCCAAGGGCGCGATCTGGAAGAGGCGGCCACCTCGCTCGGCGCGTCCGGCTGGCGCACCTTCTTCTCGGTGACGCTGCCGAACGTCAAATGGGCGCTGCTTTACGGCGTCGTGCTTTGCAACGCCCGCGTCATGGGCGAGTTCGGCGCGGTGTCCGTCGTCTCGGGCAATATCCGCGGCCAGACCAATACGCTGCCGCTGCATATCGAACTGCTCTACCACGATTATCAGGCGGCTGGCGCCTTCGCCTCGGCTTCGATTCTGGCGTTGATCGCCGTCTTCACCATTATCGCCAAGGTGGCGCTCGAAAAGCAGGGCGCCGGCCGTGTTCGGTCGCAAGCCAATCCTGCGGAGAAAGCATCATGAAAATCCGCCTCGACCACGTCGTCAAAACCTTCGAGACCTTTCGCGCCGTAAAAGACGTGTCGCTGGAGATCGAAAGCGGTGAGCTTGTCGCACTGCTCGGCCCGTCCGGTTCCGGCAAGACGACGATCCTGCGCATGGTGGCAGGGCTCGAATATTCCGATGGCGGCTCGATCTATTTCGGCGCGCAGGACGCGACCGATATTCCGGTGCGCGATCGCGGCGTCGGTTTTGTCTTCCAGCATTATGCGCTGTTCCCGCATATGACGGTGGCGGAAAACATCGCCTTCGGCATGAAGGTATCGAAGGTGAAGCGCGAGAAGGCGGCGATCGATGCGCGTGTCGTCGAGCTTCTGCGGCTGGTGCGGCTGGAAGGTCTCGGCGAGCGTTTCCCGGCGCAGATTTCCGGTGGCCAGCGGCAGCGCGTGGCGCTGGCACGTGCGCTTGCCGTCGATCCCAAGGTTCTGTTGCTCGACGAGCCGTTCGGCGCGCTCGACGCCAATGTGCGCCGTGACCTGCGTCGTTGGCTGCGCGAAATCCATTCGGAACTCGGCATCACGACGATCTTCGTCACGCACGATCAGGAAGAGGCATTGGATCTTGCTGACCGCGTGGTGATCCTTAAGGACGGCCAGATCGTCCAGCAGGGCACGCCGGAAGAGGTCTGCCGCGATCCGAAATCGGCTTTCGTGATGAAGTTCTTGGGCGACGCCAATGTGATCGCCGCTGAAGTGCGTGACGGCAAGGCTTATGCCAGCGGTGCGGCGATTGCCGTGTCCGGCATGGCGGACGGCAAGGCGGAGCTTTATGCCCGCCCGGCCGATCTCGACTGGGCGCTGCAGGGGCCGGGCATTCCCGCGAGCATTACCCGCGTGCTGGACCGCCCGGATGGGCGGCGCGTACTGGCGACGGCGGAGACGGGCGAGCATCTGGAGTTCGATGTGGAGCCGGAGCGGGTGGTTAAGGCCGGCGATGGCGGGTTCGTGACGTTGCGACGGGCGAAGGTGTTTGCGGTTTAGGCTCAGCGCCTCCCCTTGTGGGGAAGCTAAGTGCCTGCGGTGCCCAGATGCATCCTGTTTGTTGGAATGTGGCTTCGTTGATCGGCTGTGACGGTGCGTCATCCTCGCACCTCCCCCTTGAGGGGGGAGGTCGCCACGAAGTGGCGGGTGGGGGTGACCCTTGGAGTGCGCGGCGGTCACCCCACCCCGGAGCTTCGCTCCGACCCTCCCCCTTAAGGGGAGGGTGAGAGTTTGCCGCACTGCTTGGCGGGTTCAGCCGGCGACATGCACCCTACACATACCACCCCTCCTTTGACTTTTCCCCTCCAACCCTATACGGACGGCGCAACGTTCGGCTGCGATCGTTGCAGCCATGGCGCTTATGCGCATGCAAATCCGAAAGACAGGTAGATGACTGACTATAACGGCGCCGTTCCGGCGATCGCACAGGCGTTGGAAAAGCGCGGTTACGAGACGCTGACGCCCGTACAGCTAGCGATGCTCGATCCGGCGCTCGTCACGGCGGATGCGCTGGTTTCGGCCCAGACGGGCTCCGGCAAGACGGTGGCCTTCGGTATCGCGATGGCGCCGACCATTCTCGACGGCAAGGACCGTTTCGCTCGTGCCGAAGCGCCGCTGGCTCTGGTCATCGCGCCGACCCGCGAGCTTGCCATGCAGGTAAAGCGCGAGCTGGACTGGCTTTATGCGGAAGCCGGCGCCGTCATCACGTCCTGCATCGGTGGCATGGATATCCGCAACGAGCGCCGGGCGCTGGAACGGGGTGCGCATATCGTCGTCGGTACGCCGGGCCGTATCTGCGATCATATTCGCCGCAACGCGCTTGATGTTTCCGAGCTGAAGGTGGCCGTTCTCGATGAAGCCGACGAGATGCTCGATCTCGGTTTCCGCGAAGACCTGGAATTCATTCTCGAGTCCGCACCGGACGATCGCCGCACGCTGATGTTCTCGGCCACCGTACCGGCAGCCATTGCCAAGCTCGCCAAGAGCTACCAGCGCGATGCGGTGCGCATCAGCACCCAGGCCGAGCAGAAGCAGCATGTGGACATCGAGCAGCGCGCGCTGCTCGTGACGCCGCATGACCGCGAACACGCGATCGTCAACGTGCTGCGCTACTACGAAGCGCCGAATGCGATCGTGTTCTGCTCGACGCGCGCCGCCGTCAATCATCTGCATGCGCGGCTTTCCAATCGCAATTTCTCCGTCGTGGCGCTTTCCGGCGAGCTGACCCAGAACGAGCGCACCCATGCGCTGCAGGCGATGCGCGATGGCCGCGCCCGGGTCTGCATCGCGACCGACGTCGCCGCTCGCGGTATCGACCTGCCGGGTCTGGAACTCGTCATCCATGCCGACCTGCCGACCAATTCGGAAACGCTGTTGCACCGTTCGGGCCGCACCGGTCGCGCGGGCCGCAAGGGCGTCAGCGCGCTGATCGTGCCGATCAACCAGCGCCGCAAGGCCGAGCGTCTGCTGATGGGCGCCAATGTCGAGCCGACCTGGGCGCGCCCGCCGTCTGCCGACGAGGTGACCCGTCGTGATGAAGAACGCCTGCTTGCCGATCCGATCTTCGAGGAAGTTGCAAAGGACGAGGACGAACAGGCGCTGATCGAAAA
>CBDDGK010000020.1:0-45066 GCA_965227625.1 Neorhizobium sp.
AAGCGGCGGGCCGGAGCGTGCGGCCATGATCGTGCCGGGATCGTCCTTGAACATCACGACCAGCGCGTAGGCGCCGGAAACACGGTTCAGCATGGCGAGCATGGCGGCGCGGTGATCGAGGCCCTGGCGGGTGTATTTCGCCAGAAGATGAGCGACGACTTCTGTGTCGGTCTGGCTTTCGAAGACGGCGCCTTCGGCGATCAGCTCATCCTTCAGCTCGGAAAAATTCTCGATGATGCCGTTATGGACGACGGCGACGCCGTCGACGAAATGCGGATGGGCATTCGTTACGTTCGGGACGCCGTGGGTTGCCCAGCGGGTGTGGGCAATGCCGATCGTGCCCGGCAGGGGTTCGCCGAATCCAGCCGTCTTTTCGAGGTTGAAGAGTTTGCCCTCGGCGCGGCGGCGGTCCATCCGGCCCTCATGGATCGTCGCGACCCCGGCGGAATCATAACCGCGATATTCGAGCCGCCGCAAAGCGTCCACCAGACGCAATGCCACCGGTTCCCGACCGACGATCCCGACAATGCCGCACATGAAGACCTCTTTCGTTTCGTGAGTTTGCGAATTCCTAACTCATGCAGCGTCCTGCGCAATCAGGCCGCCAGTCACTTTCGGTATCCAAAGGTAATGTTGCGCAGTTAAAAGCGGATTGTTTATTTCGATGCTTTTTTAGCGGCCTTGAAGGCAAGCGCCCGTTCGCGGATCACTTTGGCACGATCCGGCTTTATTTCCTGTCGCGCGCGGCCGAGAGCGAGCGCATCTGCGGGTACGCTTTCGGTGATGACACTGCCGGAAGCGATATAGGCGCCGTCACCAATCGAAACCGGTGCGACCAGCGACGAGCTGGAGCCGATGAAGGCATTGGCGCCGATCTCCGTCTTGTGCTTGTTCACCCCGTCATAGTTGCAGGTGATGGTGCCGGCGCCGATATTGGTATGTGCGCCGACCGAGGCATCGCCGATATAGGTCAGGTGATTGACCTTGGCGCCCTCGCCGATCGTCGCACTCTTCACCTCGCAGAAATTGCCGACCTTCGAGCCGGCAGCGAGATCCGCGCCCGGCCGCAGCCGCGCATATGGGCCGACAGTCGCGCCGCTTGCGACATGCGCGCCTTCAAGATGCGAGAAGGCATGAATGACGACTCCTTGCTCGATCGTCACGCCGGGGCCGAAAACGACGTTGGGTTCGATCACCGCGTCCTGGCCGATCTCGGTGTCGTAGGACAGGAAAACCGTCTCCGGCGCAATCATCGTGACGCCCGAAATCATCAGTTCATAACGGCGGCGCTCCTGCCAGAGCTTTTCGATATAGGCGAGTTCCGCGCGGTTGTTGCAGCCGATCAGCTCGGCCTCTGGTGCGTCGACGGCGACGACCTTGCCGCCGGCCGCACGGGCGATTTCCACCAAGTCGGTAAGGTAATACTCACCCTTTGCATTGTTGTTGTTGATCTTATCCAGGAAGGAGATGGCCTTGCGACCATTGATGGCCATGAGGCCACTATTGCACCAGGTCACCTTGCGCTCGGCATCGGTGGCGTCCCGTTCTTCGCGGATGGCGACCAGTTCCCCATCTTTCACCAGAAGTCGGCCATAGCCGGTCGGTTTCTCGGTGTGGAAACCGATGACGACAACATCGGCACCCTCGGCCAGCTTTGCGCGCGCGGCGGCAAACGAATCGGACCGAACCAACGGCACGTCGCCATAGGCGACGATGACGTCGTCATAATCACGGGCGATGGCATCCTTGGCCATCAACACCGCATGACCGGTGCCGCGCCGTTCCGTCTGCAGAAAGGCTTCGACCGAAACACCATCGATCCCGCCTGCCCTCGCGACCGCGTCCGCGTCACGCCCGACAACCAGTGCCGCGTCCCTGACGCCCGTTGAAGCGACAGCCGCCATGACATGCGCAATCATCGGTCGCCCAGCCACTTCATGCAGCACTTTCGACATCGACGACTTCATCCGCGTGCTATCGCCGGCGGCAAGAATGACGGCAAGGCAGGAACGGTCCATCCAGAATCTCCTTCTCGGCACCAAAGCGCCCGGCACCATCCAAGGCGCACAAAGGACGCTTTAGTCTTAATTTGGGTCTCTACCTGAAACCGATTCCGGTTTCGGGCGAGCACGACAGCGGGCGTTTTAATAGCAAGAATATTGCAGGGCGATAAACGGCTTATATCTGCGGGAAATAAAAAGGGCGCCCGAGGCGCCCTTTTCAACATTACCGATGACGGGATTAGTTCGGCAGCTTGTCGTCTACGCCTTCGACGTAGAAGTTCATGCCGAGCAGAACGCCGTCCTGCGACTTTTCACCAGCCTTCAGCCACGGAGAACCGTCCTGTTTGTTGATCGGGCCGGTAAACGGATGCAGTTCGCCCGACTTGATCTTGGCTTCCGTCTCTTCCGCCATAGCCTTCACGTCGTCCGGCATGTTGGTATAGGGCGCCATCGTCAGGATGCCGTCCTTGAGGCCGTCCCAGATCTGCTCGGACTTCCAGGTGTTGTCGAGAAGAGCCTTGGTGCGCTTGATGTAATAGGCGCCCCAGGTGTCGACGATCGCGGTGAGCTGGGTCTTCGGGCCGGCGGCGATCATGTCGGAGGCCTGGCCGAAAGCGAGAATGCCGCGCTCGGCAGCAACCTGCATCGGAGCGGTCGTGTCGGTGTGCTGGGTCAGGATATCAACGCCCTGGTCGATCAGCGCCTTGGCGGCATCGGCTTCCTTGCCCGGGTCGAACCAGGTGTTGGCCCAGACGACCTTCAGCTTGAAGTTCGGGTTGACCGACTTCGCGCCGAGTTCGAACGCGTTGATGCCCATCACAACTTCCGGGATCGGGAAGGAGGCGATGTAGCCGGCTACGCCCTTCTTCGACATCTTGGCGGCGATCTGGCCCTGGATGTAACGGCCTTCGTAGAACCGCGAGTTATAGGTCGCGAGGTTCGGAGCGGACTTGAAGCCGGTCGCGTGTTCGAACTTCACATCCGGGAACTTGGCGGCAACCTTGACGGTGGCATCCATGAAGCCGAACGAGGTGGTGAAGATCAGATTGCACTTCTCGCGGGCGAAACGCTCGATGGCGCGTTCTGCGTCCGGGCCTTCCGGAACGTTCTCGAGGAACTTGGTTTCGACCTTGTCGCCGAGCGTCTTGTCGAGCTGCTGACGGCCGAGTTCATGCGCCTGGGTCCAGCCACCATCCGTCTTCGAACCGACGTAAATGAAACAGACCTTCTTCTTTTCCTGGGCCTGAGCACCGCTGGAGAACCCTCCGAGAAGGGCCGCCGATGCGGCAAGTGCGATAATCAGTTTCTTCATTTGCGAACCTCTATTGGCTTGAAGACATTTTGTTTTGGCACCGCATCACCGATCGGGGACAAAGGATTTCCCGAGCGAGGCCGGCGTGTTGATGAGCGTCGTGCGACGATTATGCGAGATGATGATCAGCACGACAATAGTAGCCGCATAAGGAAGTGCGGAGAGAAGTTGCGAGGGCACGCCGATGCCGAAAGCCTGCGCATGCAGCTGGCCGATCGCGACCGCCCCGAAGAGATAACCGCCGGCCAGAACCCGCCACGGTCGCCACGACGCGAAGACCACCAGCGCCAGCGCGATCCAGCCGCGACCGGCCGACATGTTCTCCACCCATTGCGGCGTATAGACGAGCGATAACTGCGCGCCGGCGAGACCGGCGCAGGCGCCGCCGAACATGACCGCCAGATAACGAGTGCGGATGACGTTGATGCCGAGCGCGTGGGCAGAGCCGTGATTGTCGCCGATGGCGCGCATCTTCAGGCCCGTCCGGCTTTTGAACAAAAACCAGTTGATGCCGATCACCAGCGCGACCGAAAGATAGAAGGTCAGGTCCTGCGAGAACAGCACCTTGCCGAAGAACGGGATGTCAGACAGCAGCGGAATGACGATCGGCTGCAGCTTGATGCCCGGCTTGCCGACGAACACTTCCCCAAGTTGGCCGGAAAGGCCGAGACCGAGAATGGTCAGGGCAAGACCAGTCGCAACCTGGTTTGCAACAAGCGTCAGCGTCAGGAAACCGAAAAGCAGAGAGAAAATCGCACCGCCAGTTATGCCGGCAAGCAGGCCGATATAGGGGGAGCCGGTCATCTGCGTCGCCGCGAAGGCGCAGACGGCGCCCATGATCATCATGCCTTCGACGCCGAGGTTCAGCACGCCGGAACGTTCGGTGACGAGTTCGCCGAGCGCTGCAATGACCAGCGGCGTCGATGCGGTGATGACGGTAAGGAGGATTGCCTCGAACATCAGGCCTTCGCCTCCGACGCCTGGCTACCCGCGAACACCAGCCTGATCCGATAGTGGATCAGCGTGTCGCAGGAGAGCACGAAAAACAACAGCATGCCCTGGAACACACGGGCTGCCTTGTCCGAAATCTCGAGCGCAACCTGCGCCGCCTCGCCACCGAGATAGGTCAGCGCCAGAACGAGACCGGAAGCGATAATGCCGAGCGGATTGAGGCGGCCGAGAAAAGCGACAATAATTGCCGTGAAGCCGTAACCGGGCGAGATCGCCGGCTGAAGATGACCGATCGAACCGGAGACTTCCGAAATGCCGGCGAGCCCCGCCAAAGCGCCGGACAGCAGCATGGAGAACCAGACCATGCGACGGGCGGAAAAGCCGGCAAACCGCCCTGCCCGTTCGGACTGGCCGAGCACGGAAACCTGAAAGCCCTTCAGCATGAAGCGCATCATGAACCAGAGCGCTACGGCTGCGACGATCGCGAAAATGAAAGCCCAGTGGGCGCGGCCGGAATCGAGAATTTCCGGCAGCACGGCCTCGACCTGGAAACTCTTGGTGACCGGGAAATTATAGCCCTTCGGATCACGCCAGGGCCCACGCACCAGCCAGTCAAGAAACAGGCCGGCGATATAGACCAGCATCAGGCTGGTCAGGATTTCGTTGGTGTTGAAACGGGTCTTCAGCAGCGCCGGAATAGCCGCGTAAAGCGCGCCGCCGATCATGCCCATGATCATCATCAGCGGCAGGATCGCCCAGGAATGCCATTCAGGATATAGCACCGGCAGGACCGAACCGGTGATCGCGCCGATCGTGAACTGGCCTTCGGCACCGATATTCCAGTTGTTCGACCGGTAACAGATCGCCAGCCCCACCGCGATCAGGATCAGCGGCGCGGCCTTGACCGCCAGTTCGTGCAGCGACCAAACTTCCAGCAGAGGCTCGATGAAATAGACATAGAGCGAGCCGAGCGGCGGCTTGCCCAGGAACCAGAACATCAGTGCGCCGAACACGAGCGTCAGCAGCAGGGCCAGCAGCGGCGAGATGATCGAGAACAGGGTCGAGACGCGGGCGCGCTTTTCAAGCTCAATGCGCATGGGTCGCCTCCGCTACAGGCTGGCTTTCATGAACGCCGCCCATCATCAGGCCTATGCGCTCGAGCGTCAGTGTCCCGGCCGGGTGAGGCTCGGACAGCCTTCCCTCGGAAATGACGGCGATATTGGTCGCCACTTCGAAAATTTCGTCGAGATCCTGGCTGATGACCACCACCGCCGAGCCCGACTTGGCGAGGTCGATCAGCGCCTGGCGAATGCGGCTTGCGGCACCTGCATCGACGCCCCAGGTCGGCTGGTTGACGATCAGAACGGAAGGCTGGCGGTCAAGCTCGCGGCCGACGATGAATTTCTGCAGATTGCCGCCGGAAAGCGATCCTGCCTGCGGGTCTTCCCCGCTCTTGCGCACGTCCATGGCCTCGCAAATCCGCTTGGTTGCAGAACGGATCGCGTCGAAACGAATGACGGAGAAGGCGCCGCCCGACAGGAAAGCCTTTTTATCCGACTGGCTGCGGGCGAGCAGCAGGTTATCGGATAACGCCATGGCGGAGACCGCCGCATGGCCGTGGCGCTCCTCCGGCACAAAACCGGCACCGAGCAACCGACGTCCATTGATGCCGGTACGACCGACGGCCTTGCCGCGAATACGGATCGCTTCATCTGCGGCAACCGGATACTCGCCGGACAGCACGTCGAAAAGCTCGCCCTGGCCGTTGCCGGCCACGCCCGCAATCGCCAACACTTCTCCGGCGCGAACCTTCATCGAAACGTTCTTGAGGGTAACAGCGAAAGGCGTGCGCGCCGCAACGGAAAGGTTGGCGACCTCAATGCGGATATCACCGAGAGCCGCACCACCATCACGATGCACTTCAGCAACGTCGGAACCGACCATCATGCGGGCCAGCGAGGCCGGCGTTTCCTGTTTCGGATCGCAGGCGCCCGTCACCTTGCCGTGACGCAACACGGTGGCGCGGTCGCAGATGCGGCGAACCTCTTCGAGGCGGTGACTGATATAGAGAACCGAGCGGCCTTCGGCCTTGAGCTTGAACAGGGTTTCGAACAACCGGTCCGCTTCCTGCGGGGTCAAAACCGAGGTTGGTTCGTCGAGGATGATCAGCTTGGGGTTCTGCAACAGCGCGCGGACGATCTCAATGCGCTGACGTTCGCCGACTGATAGATCGGCCACATGCGCGTTCGGATCCAGCGGCAGGCCATAAGCCTTTGAAAGGGTGGCCGCTTCGTCTGAAATCTTTGAGAGGGAAATCTTCGGGTCGAGCGAAAGCGCGATGTTTTCCGCGACAGTCAGCGCCTCAAACAGCGAGAAGTGCTGAAACACCATGCCGACGCCGAGATTGCGCGCCTCGCCCGGCGAACCGATCGTCACCGGCTGGCCTTGCCAGAGGATCTGGCCGGCACTCGGCTGCAGCACGCCGAACAGCATCTTCACCAGCGTCGACTTGCCGGCGCCGTTTTCACCCAGGAGTGCATGGATTTCGCCCGGCGCAATATCCAGGTCGATCGCATTGCAGGCTGCGAAACTGCCGAAAAGCTTGGTCAACCCTCGAACCGACAAAAGCGGAACGGCCGCCGGACCCTCGGATAACGTCACTGAACCCCCTGTTCAACTATCCGCAACGGCCTTCTGGCGAGGCTTTCATCAGCGGCAGCGCATTGATTTTACGAACGCTTCCCCGGACGGAGAGCCGAGGTGTGCGACTGTCATATTGATACCGTTTTTGTTGCTGCGCACAACATGAAAGACGAGCCCGAAGCGCAAGCTCAGACTATTTTCCAAGGTTTGGGAAAAGCTGCAGCACGCCGCCGATGCAATAGAGATAGAGGCCGCTGATCACCACACCCCAGACAACCCAGGGCGGGCTGTTGAAATCGTTCAGCAGCGAATAACCGCCGAGTGCGCACCAGATGAGGCAGATGCTAAGATTGAGAGGCCTCAGCCGCTTGACCCGCACGGGATGCAGGAAGTTGATCGGCAGGAAGGTGAGGATGACGGACACCGAAACGAGGATCAGCGCGGCGGTGGCGCTGGCATCTGTCACGAAGAGCGTGAAGACCACCATATTCCAGACTACCGGGAACCCGGAGAAGAAATATTCGTCCGTCTTCATGCCCGTATCGGCATAATAAACCGCGCTCGAAACGACGATTGCACCGGCCGCCACGAAGGACCAAGGCTCGCCGATCATGCCGCTCTTATACAATGCAAAGGCGGGCAAGAGGACATAGGTGACGTAGTCGATGATGTTGTCGAGCGTGTCGCCCGACCAGTTCGGCAGGACTTCCTTGACCCGAACCTTGCGCGCGATCGGTCCGTCGATACCGTCGACGAGAAGAGCAAGGCCCAGCCACCAGAACATGTGAACGAAACGTTCTTCGGACGCGGCGACGACGCCGAGGAATGCGAGAAAGGAACCGGAGGCGGTCAGAAGATGAACCGAAAAGGCGCGGATTTCCGCATAGGGCACTTTTCGATAGTTGAAGATTCGTCTGATCACGCTGCCTGTCCGCCTCTCTCTTGTCGGGCAGATATGCGGCCAATCAACGCGTATTGCAACCGTTTGACGCGGACCGCGCCGGATAACGCCTTGATTTTTCCGTGCTGCGCCGCGATGCCCCATGGATATGCCGCGACCGGCGTTCTAGATAAACGGTAGCAAGGATAGACAAGAGCAGGACGACGGATATGCAGCATTTCGAGATCGCCGTGGTGGGCGGAGGGCTTGCCGGATCGGTCGCAGCGCTGGCACTGGCGCGCGTCGGCCGCAAGATCGCGCTGATCGCACCCGCCGCAGAAAAGGCCGATGAGCGCACCACGGCTCTGATGGATCAGTCCATCCGTTTTCTCGGACGGCTTGGTGTCTGGGACGATATCGCCGCGTCCGCCGCGCCGCTCTGCGTCATGCAGATCGTCGACGGTACGAAGCGACTGCTGCGCGCTCCGACCGCCCAGTTCCGGGCGCAGGATGTCGACCTTTATGCCTTCGGTTACAACATTCCGAATCGCGCTCTGTCCGAGGTGCTCGGCGCCGCCGTTGCGGCGGAAGCAAATATCTCCAGGATCGACGCCAGCGTCGAAACGCTCGACTACACGGATGAGCGCGCGGCCCTGACGCTTTCCGATGGGGCGATGATTACCGTCGACTTCGTCGTGGGTTCAGACGGGCGCAAATCGAAGGCGCGCGAAGCGGCCGACATCGGCACTCGCACCTGGTCCTACCCGCAATCGGCGCTCGTCCTCAATTTCGCGCATACGCTGCCGCATGGAAATGTCTCGACGGAGTTTCATACGGAGACAGGGCCGTTCACGCAGGTTCCCCTGCCCGGCAAGCACTCCAGCCTTGTCTGGGTGGTCAAGCCGGATGAGGCCCAGCGTCTGCTGGCCTTGCCGGCAGAGGAACTGTCCCGCGAGGTCGAAGTCCGGATGCAGTCGATGCTTGGCAAGGTGACGATCGAAGGCTCGCCGCAGGCCTGGCCGCTTTCAAGCCTGATGGCAGACCGTTTCGGCAAGGGACGCCTGGCGCTGATCGGCGAGGCAGCACACGCCTTTCCGCCCATCGGTGCGCAGGGGCTGAACCTGTCACTTCGCGATATCATTGCGCTGCAGGAGCAGCTTGCCGCGACCGGCGCCGAGCGGCCGATCGCGGCCGATGCGGGTGAGCGGTTCCATCGCAACCGCCGGCCGGATGTGATGAGCCGGACCTTCGGGGTGGACCTCCTCAACCGCTCTTTGCTTTCCGACTTCCTGCCGGTTCAGATGATGCGTGCTGCCGGCCTGCATATCCTGACCAAGGCACCGCCACTCAGGAACCTGCTCATGCAGGAAGGCGTAGAGCCGGGCCGCGGCTTTCGTTCGATCGTCGAAACGTTACGGAAAGAGATCAGGCGGTAACAGCCCGGAATGGATGAGATAGAGCACGACCGGCAAGGTTGCGACTGACAGGGCGGTCGTGATCAGAATGCTGGCCGATGCCCTCTCCTGCCAGACGCTGTATTGCTGGCCGATGACGAAGACATTCGTCGCCGTCGGAAGCGCGGACAGCAGAACCGCCGAATAGACCCAGATTGGATCGAAATTGCCGATTAGCGACAGGACCGTATAGGTTGTCGCCGGCAACAGGATCAGTTTGAAGACCGAAATATAGCCGATCTCGACCGGCACCCGCTTGATCGGCCTCAGCGCCAGCGTCACGCCCATGGCAAACAGCGCACACGGGGCTGCGGCCTGCGCCAGATAGTCGACCAGTCTGATAAACGCCTGCGGAGGCTGCACCGCAAAATAAGCAAAGCCGAAGCCAAGCGCCGTCGAGATGATGAAGGGGTGCAGCGCGACCTTTCTGGCGATATCGGCCGCGACCTGGCCCGCCGGGCGCTTGTCGCCGCCAGCCAGCGCCATCATCGTCGGCGCCATGATGAAATGGAATGCGTTCTCGAAGCAGACGATGAGCGCCACCGGGACGGCGGCGGCCTCGCCGAATGCGAGCAGCGCCAGCCCAGGCCCCATATAGCCGATATTGCCGTAGGAGCCGGCAAAGGACTGGATAGTGCAATCGGCGACCGAATTGCGGCGGATCAGATAGCCGATGGCAAACGCCAGGAAAAAGACCAGATAGGTCGCGCCGATTTCGCCAAGGATGAAATCGACCCGCGTCAGCTGCTCGACCGGCGTGCGCGAAACCAGTTTGAAGAACAGGGCCGGCAGCGCCGCATAGATGATGAAGATGTTCATCCAGCCAAGCGCTTCTGCGGGCTGCTTGAACCATTTGGCGGCGATATAGCCGATCAGAATCAGCCCGAAGAACGGCAGCAGCAATGCAAAGATATCGGCCATCGGTTCCCTGCCCGGACGGCCGGGCTTATTAGCAGACGCTTTCCCGTTAGCCGATTTGCATCAGGATTGGAAAGGTCTGCTGGAACCAGATTGCGACCGAACTGACGAATCCGAAAATAAAAGCGAGGCCGGTGAGAATCAGGAACACGCCCATGACCTTCTCGACCATGCCAAGATGCCGGCGAAAGCGGGTGAGGAATCGCATGAAGGCACCGGAAAAGCCGGCGGCGATCCAGAACGGCACGGCAAGACCCAGCGAATAGATCGCCAGCAGCAGCGCCCCCTCGCCCACCGTATCACGCGAAGCCGCAACGCCAAGGATCGCTCCGAGCACCGGACCGATGCACGGCGTCCAGCCGAATGCGAAGGCAAGACCCATGACATAAGCGCCCGACAGCGTGGCCGGCTCACCGCCGCCCTGGAAGCGAGCCTCGCGCGCCAGCATGCCGATTCGGAACAGGCCGAGGAAATTGAGGCCCATGATGATGATGATCACGCCGCCGATCTTCGACAGCAGGTCGAGATGCTGGCGAAGCAGCACGCCGATCGTCGAGGCGCCGGCGCCGAGAGCCACGAAAACCGTTGCGAAACCAAGCGTGAAGAAGACCGCCGCCATCATCACGGCGCGACGCGTATCCCTGGACGATTCGACCACCGCGGCGTTTCCGCCACGGAACTGATCGACCGAAATGCCGGCCATATAACAGAGATAAGGCGGTACAAGCGGCAATACGCAGGGAGACAGGAAGGACAATGCGCCCGCAAGAAGCGCGCTCAGAAGCGATATTTCGGCAATAGACACTTAAAGCTCCGACAGGCGGGCTTTCAAGGAGCCCCGTTTGCCCCGAGTTAATGTCTCGAAGCCCGGAATGCCAATCACCTTTTCGATTGGCTTGGGAAAAGCGTCAAGAAGCCGCAATTTTGCTGTTTTTGCGGGTTGACCGCACGAGGTCACCTGCCTATGTTCCGCGCACTTTCAAGGACGTGCTTCGCCACGGCCAAGGGAGAGCGTAGCTCAGTCGGTAGAGCAACTGACTTTTAATCAGTAGGTCCAGGGTTCGAATCCCTGCGCTCTCACCACGATTTCCGAAAATCAGCGTCTACTTTCGTCCTGAGCCTAGCCATTTCTTGCGACAACTCATCGTCGCATGCATTAAAAAATGCTCATCTTCTCCGGCAAAACCCTGCATTACAAAAACTTCAGGTTTCATTTGCCCGGCAAGCACGGGTGTATCGAACCAATCTCCGCCGCAAGCCATTGAAATATATGGATATGGAGAAATTCGACATATCTCCACGGCTGCAATTCGGTCAAAAATGCGGCGTCCGAAGGCTCTGGAACCTTATCTATAATTAAGCTGACGTTTCTCGGATCGAGGCGTAAATCTGTGTCCAAGGCTGAATGCTGCCGGCGACCGACAAGGCCGCGACGCGACAGTATGAGACAGTCGGGAATACCTGAGACCGCGGAGCTGCCTCATGCATCCGTTCAACACCACATTCCGGCAAATGCCGGTTGACCTTGCGCCCCAAAATACCGCGCATCTGACCGGCCCTCCTTTCGATCGACTTCGATCCTGATCGCGAACAAGGGTTAGCTGTTTCGCTCAGGCGATCGGCGCGCCCTCACCGCTTTCCATCCATCAACAACAAGTTCTGATTGGCAGCGGCAGTTCCGCGGCCAGTCCTACTGCGCCCGTGAAACGCCTTCCGTTCGCCGGGCGCCACAACGACAAGGAAAAAAGACATGTCCGACATTCTTCGCAAACACCGTCTCGCAGCCCTGCTGGGCGCGGCCATTCTCGCAGCACCACTGGCTCTGCCCGTCATCATCGGTAACAATGCCGCCTATGCCGCAGCGAACACCCCGAGCAGCGTACCCGGTATCGTCGCGCCGAGCGGCTCGTTCGCTCCGATCGTCTCGGCCGACAAGCCCGCCGTCGTTACCATTACCACGACCATGAAGGCGGAAAACGTCAGCTCGGACGACAACTCCCCGTCCGGTGACAATACGCCTTTCGATGAGCAGTTCCGCCAGTTCTTCGGTCAGCAGGGCATTCCGATCCCGCGCCAGATGCCTCAGCAACGCCAACCGGCTCAGAGAGCCGAAGCACTGGGCTCCGGTTTCGTCATCTCCTCCGATGGCTATATCGTCACCAACAACCACGTGATCGACAAGGCGATGAGCATTCGCGTCACGCTGGACGACGGCACCGAAGTTCCCGCCAAGCTGATCGGCGCAGATCCGAAATCCGACCTTGCCGTGATCAAGATCGAGACCAAGAAGCCGCTTTCGACCGTCACCTGGGGTGATTCCGACAAGCTGAACGCCGGGGACCAGATCCTTGCGATCGGCAACCCGTTCGGCATCGGCACCACGGTCACCGCCGGCATCGTCTCGGCTCGCGGCCGCGACCTGCATAGCGGCCCGTATGACGACTTCATTCAGATCGATGCGCCGATCAACCACGGCAATTCGGGTGGGCCGCTGGTCGATCTCGAAGGCAAGGTCGTCGGCATCAACACTGCGATCTATTCGCCGAATGGCGGTAGCGTCGGTGTCGGCTTCGCCATCCCGTCCGATCAGGCCCAGAAGGTCGTTGCCAAGCTGATGAAAGACGGCTCGATTGAACACGGCTTTATCGGCGTGCAGATCCAGCCGGTTACTGCGGATGTCGCCAACGCCATCGGCCTCGACAAGCCGGAAGGTGCGCTGGTTGCCAATGTCAGCGGTGGAACTCCTGCCTCCAAGGCCGGCATCGAGACGGGTGACGTCATTACCGGGCTGGGCGGCCAGGCCGTCAAGTCTCCGCGTGACCTGTCGCGCATGGTGGCCGATCTTACTCCCGGCGCCAAGCAGAGCCTGACCGTCTGGCGCCAGGGTGCAGCCAAGGATCTCAGCATCACGATCGGCGGCAATGACAAGGACGAACAGCAGGCTTCTGCCGACGACGGCAAGAAGTCCGGTTCCGAAGCGCAGCGGGTTCCGACCATTGGCGTCGGCCTTGCCGACATCACCCCGGACGTTCGCCAGGCCTTGAACCTGCCCCGTCGTGAAAGCGGCGCGGTCGTCGAAAGCGTCGCTCCGGACAAGCCGGCAGCCGATGCCGGCCTGCAGCCCGGCGATGTGATCGTCTCGGTCAACCAGCTGCCGGTCAAGTCGGCGAAGGAAGCCAAGAGCGCCGTCGCCGATGCAGGCAAGGCCGGCCGCAAATCGGTTCTGCTCCTCATCCAGCGCGGTGAGAACCAGACGTTCGTGGCGGTTCCGTTCTCGCTCGGCTGAGCCCGCCTCTTGTTACTGAATCTCCATCGCCCGGTCGTTATGGCCGGGCGGTTCCTTTTTCAAGGACATGTCCTGATCCGGAACACGCGCAAGGACGGCCTCCAGGACCGCGAACCGCCGCCGTGCTCCGGCAAGCACGCTCGCATCGGCGATCGGCAGCTCGATCACGCCCTCAAGGGCGCGCGTCACGCGTTTCGCCGCTTTGCGCATTTCGCTTGTTGCCAATTCGCTGCCGACGATTTCCGTCGCCAGGAAGTACATGCGTCGGTAGCTCACCGCTTCTGCAGCTACCTTTATCCACGTCATATGGAGCTCAGTCATGACCGCTTAAATGCTTTCGACAGCCCAAAAGTCAGGTCCGACCTGATGATGGAGTCAATCTCATTTTAACCAAAACTTAAGCGTGAATTATCGCTTGCTGATAAAATCGGCCTGCGGAACCTTTGCTGAGACATGCTCGTTATCGGCTCAAAAGGAGCTTTCATGCGAATTATTTTCGTGGTTCTCGTCGCCTCGGTGCTCAGTATCCTGGCGTTCAAATATGCGGATAAATCGCTCGGCGGCGGCCAGATCATGGCTTCGCCCATGGAACTGTCGGCGCAGAACTAAGGAGTTCACACAGATCTCCTGTCCCCTCTGATCGACCATTCTGTCCGCTTGACCGTCCAGCCATCGCAGTCCTAGTTTCTCGGCGCCCTACTCCAATTCATTTCCGGACCCCGAGAGGATTTCATGGCCAAGCCCAAGATTGCCGTCATCATCACCAGCACGCGCGACGTCCGTTTCGGCGAGAAGCCGGCGCAATGGATTTACGATACCGCTTCACAGCGCGACGATATGGAATTCGAGATTGTCGACCTGCGCGATTTCCCGCTGCCGTTCTTCAACGAGAAGGCCTCCAACGCCTGGGTCCCGACGGAAAACGAAGTCGGCCAGCGCTGGCAGAAGAAGGTCGCGGAGTATGACGGCTACATCTTCATCGTTGCGGAATATAACCGTTCCATCACCGCTGTCCTGAAAAACGCGCTCGACTTCGCCTATCCCGAATGGAACCGCAAGCCGGCGGCTGCGGTGGGTTACGGCAGCGTCGGCGGCGCGCGCGCGATCGAGCACCTGCGCAACATCGCCGTCGAACTGCAGATGGCACCGACCCGGTTCGGCGTTCATATCGGTGGATCGGACTTTTTCGCCGTCTGGCGCGACGGCAAGCCGCTGACTGAACTCACGCATCTCGACGGCCCCGTCAAGGCCATGCTGGACGACCTGTCCTGGTGGGCGTCAGCACTCAAGACGGCGCGCGCAAAAGCCTGATTTACTGGCTTTCATCAAGACCCAGAGAGGTTTCCGCCAGGGTGGGAACCTTCTCGTTTTCGGCGTGTTATTCGACATTACAGGAGTATATGTCATGAACACCCGAAACGCCTTGATTATGGTGGGATCAGCTATCGCGGGTGGTCTCATCGTGGCACTGCTGATGCATCCGACCGGCCCCATGGTGGCGAGCAAGACAGATCGCCTCAGTGGACCACCGGCAGAAACGGCATTCCTGCCGGAACGCTTCGGCGTTCCAAGCTCCACGCAGTAGCCTCAATAAACTGCAAGAACGAAAAGCCGGCGTCCCATCGAGACGCCGGCTTTTTTCATGCGTGACAAATCGTTTTCACGCAATTCCGGACGCAAAACCGGTGCGCGCTTTTACTGGAATTGCTCTAGTGAACCGCCTTGCCGCCGTCTTCTTCTTCGAAGGAAACGGCAACGTCACCATTCGCCGACAACCGTACGCGGCTGCCTTCGATCTCCGCGACCAGTTCGAGCGGAATGAAGTGGTGGTGACCCTTGTGGCTGCCCTCACCGCTGTCTTTCCTGGTCAGCTTGATACGGCTGCCTTCGACGTGGTCGACGGTTCCGACGTGAACTCCATCGGCACCAATGACTTCGGCATGTTCCTTGATCCGTGCTGCATCGATCATGAGAAATCTCCTTGTTGAGCGCTCGGTGAACGCGTCAGAAAGGCGTTGGATGCATGCTGCGATCAAATTTGTTCGATCAGGTTTACTGGTGCAGCGTGTAAGTGGACATCTGGCAGATGTCCTGGCTGTCCTCAAGAGGATTCAACTTCGATTCCTCGGTAAACTCGAAGCGCAAGTCGTATTTGCAGGTGCGGCGACCATCGCCGATGGTGATCTTGATGCTTTCGCCCGGCTCCAGCACGTCATCACCGAAGACGTCCTCTTCCCAGCTCTTCACGCCGACCGGTGACGTGTAGAAACGCTCGAGCGTTCCGTTTGTCTTGTTGATGATCGTGAAGACGACATCGTCGGCCGCACGCACCGCTGCAGAAGAAGCGAGCACAACAGCGATCGCTCCGGCAAGAATCGAAATTTTCTTGATCATGGATATATCCCCTTTACCCCCGTAATTGGGTCTATTTCCACTACCACGCCCGGCTTAAAACTACATGAAATCGCCGCGATGCATTCGTTACTACCTTACCGATATTTAAGTTTATTACACACCCTTTTCATGTCATTGAAAGGATAGAGAAATCTCGCCAAGGACATGCTTCCGGCGGATTTGCGCCGCATGACGGCATGAGGGCGGGACACCGCCGCGATTCTTCTCCCAGCGAAGGAAATAGACGTTGAATATCCAGAAGACACCGGACCCGGCGAACAAGACGAGCACTGCGCCCGATCTGGCTGCGATCCTGGCCGCCTCCGGCACCCGGCGCAAAAAAGGTCGCCGGCTCTTCTGGCCAATCCTCCTGCTGCTTCTCGCAGGTGGCGGTGCGGGCGCCTACAGCTACCTCGGAAGCAGCGCCCCGCGCTTTGATTACACCACCCAACCTGCAAAAACCGGAGACCTTGCCGTCATCGTGACCGCCACGGGCTCGGTTCAGCCGACGGACCAGGTGGACATATCCAGCGAGCTTTCCGGCACCGTGCGCAAGGTGAATGTCACCTATAACAGCACCGTCAACCAGGGCGACGTGCTTGCCGAACTCGATACCAACAAGCAGGAGGCCGACGTCCAGAGTGCGCGCGCCCAGCTTGCCTCCGCCAAGGCGAATGTCTTGAAGGCCGAAGCGGAGGCGGGTTCCGCCAAGAATACGCTCGACCGTTTGACCGGCCTCGTCAGCAACCGGATTTCCACCCAGCAGGAACTGGACGCAGCGAAATTCGCCTATGATTCAGCACTGGCCAGCACCTCGGTCAACGAGGCCGCCGTGCTGTCCGCAGAGGCCAGCCTGCGGCTCGCCGAGGTCAATCTATCCAAGCTCAAGATCGTCTCGCCGATCGACGGCGTCGTCCTGACGCGTGATGTCGATCCCGGCGCCACGGTAGCGTCATCTCTCAATGCACCGGTTCTGTTCACCATTGCGGGCGATCTGCGCCGCATGGAGCTGCAGGTGGCCGTGGACGAGGCCGACGTCGGTCAAGTGGAGAAGGGGCAAACGGCGAAATTTTCCGTCGACGCCTATCCCGAGCGGCATTTTCCCGCGACGATCGAGGACGTGCGCTTTGCCTCGGAAACCGTCTCCAACGTGGTCACCTACAAGGCGATCCTGACGGTGGACAATGCCGATCTGCTGCTGCGGCCCGGCATGACGGCAACGGCCGATATCACCGTTCAATCGGTCGCCGGGACGTTGCTCGTGCCGAATGCGGCGCTGCGTTATTCGCCACAGGAAACGGCGCGGGTGCGCGGCAGCTTCCTCAGACGGCTTTTTGCGCCACCGCGTCCGCGCGGCAATCGCGGCGGCGAAGCATCCGGCGTCGGCCGTGCCGTTTACGTTCTGCGCGACGGCGCTCCGCAGCGGGTGCGAGTCGAGACCGGCGCGACCGACGGCCAATTCACCGTGGTGAAATCCGGTGAAGTCAAGGATGGCGACCAGCTGATCACAGACGCCACGGCGCGGACGAATTGAGGAGGCCGGCATGACCTCTCCTCTGATCGAATTTCGCCAGGTCTCGAAATTCTACGGCCATGGCGAAGCGACCATCAGGGCGCTCGACCGTATCGATCTTGCGATCCAACCCGGCGAGTTCGTCTCGATCATGGGGCCTTCCGGCTCTGGCAAATCGACGGCTATGAACATTATCGGGGGGCTCGACCTGCCCTCTTCCGGCGAATATGCGTTCCAGGGCATTCCGACCAGCGTCTTCGATCGCGCGCAGCTGACGCTTCTGCGGCGCCATATGCTCGGCTTCGTTTTCCAGGGGTTCAATCTGTTGGCCCGTACGTCTGCCGTCGAAAACGTCGAGCTGCCGCTTGTCTATCGCGGCATGGATCACAAAGAGCGGCGGCGCCGGGCGCTGATTGCGCTGGAACAGGTCGGGCTTAAAGGACGCGAAGGGCATACGACGCAGGAGCTTTCCGGCGGCCAGCAGCAACGCGTGGCGATTGCCCGCGCCATCGTGACGGATCCGGCCGTGCTTCTGGCGGACGAACCGACCGGCAATCTCGACACCCGCACCAGCGTCGAGATCATGGAACTGATTACCTGGCTGAACCGTGAGAACGGCATTACCGTCATCATGGTGACCCACGAAGAAGACATCGCCGCCTATGGCAAGCGGCTGCTTCGTTTCGTCGACGGCCATCTTGCCTCTGACCAGCTACAGGCCAAGGAGCCGGATCATGTTCATTGAAACGGCCAAGCTTGCCTGGCGGGCGATCAGCCGCAACCTGTTGCGCTCCTTTCTCACCGTGCTTGGCGTGGTGATCGGTGTCGCTGCCGTTATCGCCATGGTGACGGTCGGAAACGGCACGACGGCCAAGGTTCAGGCAGAGCTTTCACGGCTTGGCACCAACACGCTGTTCATCCGTCCGGGCCAGTGGGGTCCCGGACGCGCCAGCACCGAGGCGAAGCGGTTCAACGACAAGGACGTGCTGGCAATCCAGGACCAGGTGACGGGTCTTCGCGCCGTGGCGCCACTCAACCGCGGCACGGCAACCGTGATCGCCGGCGGCGCCAACCATTCCTCGTCGGTGATCGGCACCACCAACGATTACCTGATCGCCCAGGATTGGGACCTTGCGCTCGGTCGCACATTTCAGGCGAGCGAGGACCGCGGCAGCCAGGCGGCCTGCATCATCGGCGAGACAGTGCGCAAGGAACTGTTCGGCTCCGCCAATCCGGTCGGCCAGAACATCCGCGTCAGCAATGTCTCCTGCCCGGTCATCGGCGTGCTCGCCGTCAAGGGGCAGTCCGGCATGGGCGACGATCAAGACGATACCGTCATCATGCCGCTCAAGCTGCACCAGCGGCGGATCGGCGGCACGACGACGATCAGCAGCATCATTTTATCGGCACAGGATGGCGTCGCGACGTCGAAGGTGCAATCCGATGTGGAAAGCCTGCTGCGCGAGCGGCGGCGCATCGCCATCGGCCGTCAGGATGACTTTTCGGTCAACGACATGTCGCAGATCGCAGCGGCGATGACCGGCACGACCGTGTTGCTCACAGGCCTTCTCGGCGCGGTCGCGGCCGTCAGCCTTCTCGTCGGCGGCATCGGCATCATGAACATCATGCTGGTATCCGTGACGGAGCGAACGCGCGAAATCGGGATACGGCTGGCGATCGGCGCGCTGGAGCGGCAGGTGCTGATGCAGTTTCTCGTCGAAGCCGTGATGCTGTCGATCTTCGGCGGCGTCACCGGGATCGTCACCGGCCTGGCGCTCGCTTTCGGCGTGGTCACGCTGCTTGACGTGCCCTTTGTCGCAAGCCCGACGATCATCCTGCTCGCCTTCGCCTTCTCGGCGGCGATCGGCATGGTGTTCGGCTATTTTCCGGCAAGGCGTGCCGCGCAGCTCAATCCGATCGAGGCGCTGCGGCACGAGTAAGACGCAAACAAAAAGGGCCTTCAGAGGCCCTTTTTAAATTCGCAAATTTTACACCGGTCAGACCCGCGCTTCGGCTTCGCGCTGCTTGGCGAGCGCCGCCAGATCGGCCGGCTTCAATTCCACCGACTCGCCGCAGCCGCAGGCCGATGTCTGGTTCGGGTTTACGAAGGTAAAGCCCGAGCGCATCTTGGTGACTTCGAAATCCATCTGGGTGCCGAGAAGATAGAGAACCGCGGACGGCTCGATCCAGACCTTGGCGCCGGAAAGCTCGATCAGGTCGTCCTTCGCATTCGGCTCGGAAACGAGGTCGATCGTATATTCCATGCCGGCGCAGCCGCCCTTTTTGATCCCGACGCGAATGCCCTTGGCGTCCGAACCGGAATTGCCAACGATCTGCTTGACGCGGGTCGCGGCGGCATTGGTCATCGTCATCACTGCAAAGCCCATGGGCTCATTCTCCTTCCGCCACCGGGTTCAAGGTCCGGCGCTTCCGATTCAAATGTAATACCGGCCACTTAACCGATCAATACCAGTTCGCCGCATGATCTTGTCCGAAAAGTCTGCAACTTTTCGGGATCACGCTTAATACCAACCCACAGCGACCTGCGCCTCTTCCGACATGCGCTCCGGCGTCCACGGCGGATCGAAGGTCATTTCGACCTCGACGCCAGACACGCCTTCGACAGCACCGACGGCATTCTCGACCCAGCCCGGCATCTCGCCAGCCACAGGGCATCCCGGGGCGGTGAGCGTCATGACGATCTTCACCATGCGGTCGTCTTCGATATCGATCTTGTAGATGAGGCCGAGCTCGAAGATATCCGCCGGGATTTCCGGATCGTAGACTGTCTTTAGCGCCCCGATGATATCGTCGGAAAGCCGCGCGATCTCTTCGTCCGGAATGCTGGACTTGATGATCCCCTCGCGGGCATCCCACTTCGGAACCGTTTCATCGATAGCCATGGCAAAAGTCCTCAGGCAAAGAAATTACGCGCATATTCCAGCGCATCGGCAAGTGCGTCGACTTCGGCGCGGGTATTGTACATGCCGAACGATGCGCGGCATGTGGAGGTGACGCCGAAGCGTTTCAAGAGCGGCATGGCGCAGTGAGTGCCTGCACGAACCGCGACGCCCTTGCGATCGATGACCATCGATACGTCATGGGCATGGATGCCGGCAAGCTCGAAGGAGAAGATGCCGCCCTTGCCTGGCGCATTGCCGATGATGCGCAACGAATTGATGGCGCGCAGACGTTCCGCGGCATAGGCCGCCAGATCCGCCTCATGGCGAGCGATCTCGGCACGACCGACCTTCTCCATATAGTCCAGCGCATAACCCAACCCGATCGCCTGGACGATCGGCGGCGTGCCGGCTTCGAAACGGTGCGGCGGGTCGTTATAGGTCACGATGTCTTCGGTCACGTCGATGATCATCTCGCCACCGCCCTGGAACGGCCGCATCTGCTTCAGACGATCCGACTTGCCGTAAAGCACGCCGATCCCCGATGGACCATAGAGCTTGTGACCGGTCATCACGTACCAGTCGCAGTCGATATCGCGGACATCGACCGGCATATGAACTGCGCCCTGGCTGCCATCGATAAGAACGGGAATGCCGCGCTCATGGGCGATGCGGCAGACTTCCTTGACCGGCACGACGGTGCCCAGCGCATTCGACATATGGGTGATGGCGACGAGCTTGGTTTTTTCCGTCAGGGATTTTTCAAAGTCCTCGATGTGGAAAGCGCCCTCGTCATCGACCGGCACCCAGACGAGCTTGGCGCCCTGCCGTTCGCGAATGAAATGCCACGGCACGATATTGGAGTGATGCTCCATGATCGTCACGACAATCTCGTCATCAGCGCCGATATTCGGCATGCCCCAGCCATAGGCGACCGTGTTGATCGCCTCGGTGGAGTTCTTGGTGAAGATGATCTCGTCGACCGAACCGGCATTCAGAAAGCGGCGAACCTTTTCGCGCGACGCTTCATAGGCATCGGTCGCGGCATTCGAGAGATAGTGCAGGCCACGGTGGACGTTTGCGTATTCGTTGGAATAGGCATGGCTGATCGCATCGATCACCATCTGCGGCTTCTGGGCCGACGCGCCGTTGTCCAGGTACACGAGCGGTTTGCCATGCACCATGGTCGACAGGATCGGGAAATCCTTGCGGATGGCTTCGACGTCGTAAGCGGTCACCGGTGTTGTCTGGTCCATTTTCAGGCCCTTTCATGTCGCTCCCCAAAGGAGCTACCGCAGAAGGTTTTGGTTCGCAGCCGTTGCCGCTTGCTCTACGTCATCCTCGGGCTTGTCCCGAGGATCTGTCCACGTCCACTTTGCTGAACCGGCTTAGATCCTCGGGACAAGCCCGAGGATGACGGAGGAGAAATCGCCCCCGTCAACGCTCATCAAGCGTGCTTTTCCAGCCAGGCCGAGATGACGTCTTCCAGCGCTTCGACCAGCTTTTCGTCTTCCAGCTCCTCGACGATCTCCGCCACGAAGGCGTTGACCAGCATGGCGCGTGCCTTGTTCTCCGGAACGCCGCGGGCCATCAGATAGAAGAGATGGTTCTTGTCGATATCGGAAACCGTGGCGCCATGGCCGCAGATCACGTCGTCAGCGAAGATTTCCAGCTCCGGCTTGACCGAGAAGCCGCCGTCATCAGACAGAAGCAGCGTATTGCAGGCCATCTTGGCGTCGGTCTTCTGGGCATCCGGAGCGACCCGGATCATGCCCTGGAAAACGCCGTTGGCCTTGTCAAACACGACGTTGCGGATGATTTCCGTCGAGCTGGTGTGCGGCACGTTGTGGCCGAGCACGAGCGTCACGTCCGTATGCGTGTCGCCGCCAAGCAGGTTGACACCGCGCAGCATCAGCTCGGCGCCCTCGCCCACCACGTCGATGCGCAGTTCCTGGCGAACCAGCTTGCCGCCGGCATTGACCACGTAAAGGCGCAGCTTGGCACCCTTGCCGAGCTTGGCGCGGATCTGGCCGAGATGCGTGTCTGTGGCGCCCTGCTGCTGCAGGATGATCCAGGTGATTTCCGCGCCATCTTCCAGCGCGATGTCACTGATCGATGATACGAAGGCCGCACCCTCAGTCACCGTGCGGTGACGTTCGATAACAGTTGCCTTGGAGCCCGCACCGAAGGATGCCGGGAAGCGCGTATGGATCTGGCCGGCGCCATGCAGCGCCTGCAGTTCGATCGGCTCGGCGATCTCGGCATCGGCCGGAACGACGAGCGCAAAACCATCGCGCACGAAGCTGCCGTTGATACGGCCGATCGCATCGTCATTGCCGAGTGCCGTCAGGCCGGCCAGTGCAGAACCGTCAGCCAGCTTTTCCTTGAAAAGCGCGAGTTCAACGCCGTCGGCCGAAGCCTTGGCATCGGCAATGCCGTCCAGCACGGAAAGCACGGCAGAGCCTTCTACAATCGGAGCCAACGGCTCGGTCGCTGAAGCCGGGGCCGCGTCCGGAATGGTGCGCAGCAGCGTCTTCAGGTCCGTATAGTGCCAGGACTCGATACGGCGGGTCGGCAGGCCGGCCTTTTTCAGGTCGTCCAGCAGCCGGTCGCGGGTGCCGATCACAGCACCATTGCCCGGCAGCTCACCGATCTGCGCGCCAAAAGCTTCGACCAGCGCCGTTTCGGCGGCGGTGAGACGAGGTGTCGTCTGCATGTTCATGAGAACGTCCCTCCTTCGGCCTTACGCGGCTTCCCCGATGATGTCGGCATAGCCGTTTTCTTCGAGCTGCAGCGCCAGCGACTTATCGCCGGAACGGATGATCTGGCCCTTGTAGAGGACGTGAACGGTGTCCGGCACGATGTAGTCGAGCAGGCGCTGGTAGTGGGTGATGACGATCACGGCGCGGTCAGGCGAACGCAGCGCGTTGACGCCATCGGCAACGATCTTCAGCGCGTCGATGTCGAGACCGGAATCGGTTTCATCGAGGATGCACAGGTTCGGCTCAAGCAGCGCCATCTGCAGGATTTCGGCGCGCTTCTTCTCGCCGCCGGAGAAACCGACATTGAGCGGGCGCTTCAGCATGTCCATGTTGATCTTCAGCTCGCCGGCCGCTTCCTTGACGCGACGAATGAAGTCCGGCGTCGTCAGCTCGGCTTCGCCGCGCGCCTTGCGCTGCTCGTTCATCGCGACCTTAAGGAACTGCATGGTGGCGACACCCGGGATTTCGACCGGGTACTGGAAAGCCAGGAAAATGCCCTTGGAGGCGCGCTCGGCCGGATCGAGTTCGAGAATGCTCTCGCCGTTATAAAAGATGTCACCCTCGGTGACCTCATAGTCTTCGCGGCCGGACAGGATGTAGGACAGCGTCGACTTGCCGGAGCCGTTCGGACCCATGATGGCGGCGATCTCGCCCGGCTTCACGGTCAGGTTCAGGCCGCGAATGATCTCGGTGCCGTCTTCGGCGATGCGGGCGTGCAGGTTCTTGATCTCAAGCATTTCGTTTTCCTGTTCGTACAGCGGGTTCAAGGGCCGCTTTTTTGACCGCCGGAGCGATCCGTTTCCGTCATCCTCGGGCCTGTCCCGAGGATCTAAGCCGTCAACCGTAGTCCTCTACCTGGATGGTGTTCGGATGCGGTCGATATACATTCTCAATTTCATCGATCCGCTCATAAAGGTCGATCCATGTTGGATTGAGCTGCTCTATGAGTTTGATCTTCCATTCTCGCAGATAGCGTTTCAGAGATTTCTCGCGCTGTATCGCCAAAACAATGTTCGGGTGACCTTCAAACCAGACCAGGTTTTTCGCTCTGTATTTCTCCGTAAAGCCTTTCTGAACTCTGTTTCGATGCTCCCAGGCGCGGTCTCGCAAATCGCTGGTAACACCGGTGTAAATGACGCCTCGCGGTTTATCCGCCATCATGTAGACGAAGCCACTCATGCAACCTCCGTCATCCTCGGGCTTGTCCCGAGGATCTAAGCCCTCAAACACAAGCAAAACGTCTACGTTCGATCCTCTTCCGTGGTTAGATCCTCGGGACAAGCCCGAGGATGACGACCACCCAGCTTTACCCCACAGACCCTTCCAGCGAGATGCTGATCAGCTTCTGCGCTTCGACGGCGAACTCCATCGGCAGCTGCTGGATGACGTCCTTGACGAAACCGTTGACGATCAATGCCACGGCTTCTTCTTCCGGAATGCCGCGCTGCATGGCGTAGAATTTCTGGTCGTCGGAAACCTTCGACGTCGTCGCCTCGTGCTCGATCTGGGCCGAGGCGTTCTTCACGTCGATGTAAGGCACCGTATGAGCGCCGCACTTGTCACCGATCAGCAAGCTGTCGCAGTTGGTGAAGTTGCGGGCGTTATCGGCCCGGCGATTGACCGAGACCTGGCCGCGATAGGTGTTCTGCGATACGCCGGCGGAAATGCCCTTGGAGATGATGCGGCTCGACGTGTTCTTGCCGAGATGGATCATCTTGGTGCCCGAGTCGATCTGCTGATGGCCGTTGGAAACGGCGATCGAGTAGAACTCGCCGCGGCTGTCATCGCCGCGCAGGATGCAGGACGGGTATTTCCAAGTGATCGCCGAACCGGTCTCGACCTGGGTCCAGGAGATCTTGGAGCGAGCGCCGCGGCAATCGCCGCGCTTGGTGACGAAGTTGTAGATGCCGCCCTTTCCGTCCTTGTCGCCCGGGAACCAGTTCTGGACGGTGGAATACTTGATCTCGGCATCATCCATCGCGACAAGCTCGACGACGGCTGCATGCAGCTGGTTTTCGTCGCGCTGCGGCGCGGTGCAGCCTTCGAGGTAGGAGACGTACGCGCCTTCCTCGGCGATGATCAGTGTGCGCTCGAACTGGCCGGTGTTCTTTTCGTTGATGCGGAAATAGGTGGACAGTTCCATCGGGCAACGAACACCCTTCGGAACGAAGACGAAGGAACCATCGGTGAAGACGGCGGCGTTCAGCGTCGCATAATAGTTGTCGGTCGTCGGCACGACGGAGCCGAGGTACTGCTTGATCAGTTCGGGATGTTCGCGGATGGCTTCCGAGATCGACATGAAGATCACGCCGGCCTGCTGAAGTTCCTTCTTGAAGGTGGTAACGACCGACACGGAATCGAAAACCGCATCGACGGCAACCCGAGGCTTTTCGACGCCGGCCAGAATTTCCTGCTCGCGAAGCGGAATGCCAAGCTTCTCATAGGTCCTCAGGAGTTCCGGATCGACTTCGTCCAGCGACTTCGGGCCGGTAACATTCTTCGGCGCCGCGTAATAATAGACGTCGTTGAAATCGATCTTCGGATAATCGACGCGCGCCCAGGTGGGCTCTTCCATGGTCAGCCAGCGCTTATAGGCGTCGAGACGCCATTCCAGCATCCATTCCGGCTCCTGCTTCTTGGCCGAAATAAAGCGAATGATGTCTTCCGAAAGACCTTTAGGCGCCTTGTCCACTTCGATGACTGTTTCGAAGCCGTATTTGTACTGATCGATATCGATCCCACGGACCTGATCGATCGTTTCCTGGACAGCAGGCATGTCATTCTCCAAATCTTGCCGGTTCAAATTCCGGCAATTTGTCATCTTCTCGGGGGGACATTGCCGCCCCTATGTAGGCGCCAGAAGGCCGTTTTCACACCTTTTGGCAAGCGGAAATTTGCATCCCCGCCATTTTCAAGGCCGCCTTATGCGGCAGCACCCGCCGGCTTGCGGCGAGCGGCAATTTTCGTGAAGGCGGCGATCGCGCGATCGATATCCGCATCCGTTGTATCGGGACCGAGCGAAATTCTGAGCGCTCCGAGCTTCGGATCGTGGCCCATGGCCGTCAGAACATGGCTTTCGCCGACTTTTCCAGAGGAGCAGGCAGATCCCGCCGAAAGGGAGATACCTTCCAGATCGAAGGCAATCTGGCCGGTTTCCGACTTCAGCCCCGGCAAAGTGAAAAAGCAGGTATTCGCCACGCGCAGAACAAAAGCGCCGTGAATGAGCGCATCCGGTGCCGCCGCCATCATTTCCGCCTCAAGCCGGTCGCGGAGAGCCGTCATTGCGGCATTCCGGTCGGCGAGGTTTTCGCGGGCGGCTTCCGCCGCTGCGCCGAAGCCGACGATCGCGTGAAAATTCTCGGTGCCGGAACGATGGCCCTTTTCCTGCCCGCCGCCACGGATCAGCGGCTTCGGCATCAGCACTTCGCCGCGCGAGACGAGAGCGCCGACGCCCTTCGGGCCGCCGATCTTGTGCGAGGAAAGGATGAGGAAATCGGCATCCAGCGCATTGATATCGACCGGAATGCGGCCGACCGCCTGCACGGCATCGACAACCATCAACCCGCCATGGGCATGAGCGAGCGCCGCAGCTTCCGCGACCGGCTGTATGATGCCCGTCTCGTTGTTGACCAGCATGATGGCAACCATCGGCATACCGATGCTGCGATCATGCGAAGCGAGAGCTTTTTCAAGTGCTTCGAGGTCGATGATGCCATCAGCGGTGACTGCGACTTCCGTAACGTGAGCCGGATCGAATCGACCGCCTTCGCGGATAGCCAGATGCTCGATCGCCGAGACATAGAGATGGCTCACGTGGAGCGGCGAACGCCCCATTCGGAAATCCGGCGTCAGGATGTGATTGGAGGCCTCGGTCGCGCCGCTGGTAAAGGTCACGTTTGCCGGTTCGGCGCCGACCAGAGCCGCGATCTGGCGACGCGCCTTGTCGACAGCAGCGCGGGCCGCTCTCCCTTCTCCATGCACGGAGGATGCATTTCCCGGAAGCTGCAGCGCGTCCAGCATGGCAGCGCGAGCCGGCGCACTCAGAGGCGCTGTCGCGTTCCAGTCCAGATATATGCGGTTCAGCGCCATTGCCTGATCGGGTTCCGTGTCTAGATAGCTGTCAAAAGACGTATGGGCGACATATAGGAGGCAGGAACCGCATTTTCCTTGAATTTTCGGTCAGCCATGCCTTAAGAGACGTCACATCGGGCATCGCAGGACGAATGCCCAAAGTTTCGAATGGTTCTAAACTGTGTTTTAGAAAAGCTGACCGCATTCGTCAAGTCAAACTCGACGTGATGACCAGTTTGGAACCAGAGCACGCACGCTGACCGGAGTACCAATGCCCGAAGTCATTTTCAACGGCCCCGCAGGCCGCCTGGAAGGTCGTTACCAGCCATCCAAGGAAAAGAGCGCCCCGATCGCGATCATCCTGCATCCGCACCCGCAGTTCGGCGGGACGATGAACAACCAGATCGTTTATCAGCTCTTCTACATGTTCCAGAAGCGCGGCTTCACGACGCTCCGGTTCAATTTCCGTGGCATCGGACGCAGCCAGGGCGAATTCGACCACGGCGCCGGCGAGCTTTCGGACGCGGCTTCCGCGCTCGATTGGGTACAGAGCCTGCATCCCGATTCCAAGAGCTGCTGGGTTGCCGGTTATTCCTTCGGCGCCTGGATCGGCATGCAGCTCCTGATGCGCCGGCCGGAAATCGAAGGTTTCATGTCGATTGCGCCGCAGCCGAACACCTATGACTTCTCGTTCCTGGCGCCCTGCCCGTCGTCCGGCCTGATCATCAACGGCGATACGGACAAGGTTGCGCCGGAGAAGGACGTCAACGGCCTCGTCGAGAAGCTGAAGACCCAGAAGGGTATCCTGATCACCCATCGCACTGTCGAAGGCGCCAACCACTTCTTCAACGGCCAGGTGGAAACGCTGATGGGCGAATGCGAGGATTATCTCGATCGTCGCCTGAACGGCGAACTGGTTCCGGAACCGGCTGCCAAGCGCATCCGCTGAGCGGACCACGACATAAGACAGCAACGGCCGCTTCTGCGGCCGTTGCTATTTAACGGATCTGATTGGGGTCGGGCCGGTAAAGCTTGGTGGACGGGATTGCCGGACACGGTTGCGGCCCGACCGCTTGGCCTCGTAGAGCGCCATGTCCGCATCGCGCATCGCATCGGCGAGCGTGCCGCCTTCCGTCAGTTCCGCAACGCCGAAGCTCGCCGTGACCGAGAACGAATCGGGCAGTGCCGTAACGCAGATGCCCATCGTGCCGCCTCTGAGAGCCTGCGCGAACAAGACGGCCATTTCGGCTGTCGTGTTGGGCAGGAAGACCGCGAATTCCTCGCCGCCGACTCGTCCAACCACTGCGTCCTTGGCCGCGTTGGCCTGCAAGAGATCCGCGAAAGCCTGGATCACGAGGTCGCCCGCATGGTGACCGTAGGTGTCGTTGATGCGCTTGAAGTGATCCAGGTCGCATATCACCACGGAGTGAACCATCCTCGGAGAAAGCTCGATTGCTGATCGGACTCCATTCTCGAAGCCTCGACGGTTGGCGAGCCCGGACAGTGCGTCTTTCTCAGACTTGCTGCGCTCATCGGCCATGATCTCAAGCACAAGAACCGACAATGTTGTCAGGCCGACGGCCACGACCAGAATGGCAGTCGAGCTTTGCGAGATCAGCGCATAATTGGTGTGAATATAATCCTTGGGATTGGAGCCCGACCCGGCGACAACGGCAAGCGCGGCCTTGACGAAAAAATGCGCGCCCGTGAAGCCCAGGAGAACGCCGAGCGCGCGATCGATCGGCAGGCAACGGCTCGATTGAAACACGCAAACGGCGCTCGTCAGGATCACCAGAGCGAATGGCGCCTGGTAGGAAAAGGCGTGCATCACGGTGCCGCGCGGCAGATCGTAAATCGCCACGTCGAGCAGGGTCGCGCCCACCAAAAAGCAGATTGCCCAGAGTGGGTTGACCCTGGATCCGTAAAGATCGCCGACCCCGACGCGTAGCAGAATCATGCCACCGAGGACCGAAGCGAATGCGCCGATCGCCCAGAATTTCGTATAGGTCGTATAGGCGACGAGCAGTTCGCAGATTGCAGACAAGGATGCGACGCCGAAACCCGCCGCGAACCAGAGCGCCGCGGTGCGCGAGCGGCTGCGGGTCGAAACGACTGCGAACACCGCCGCAAAGGAAGCGGCGATGATGAAATTTACTCCAAGGAAAAAAGTCGCCCCGTTCATCAACCCATCATCGCAGCAAAACTGCGCCACCCGGCTACCGTGTCCCGCGCGGATGTTAGAAGTGCATAAAACAAGAAATCGTTAATGTCCAAAATATTGGTCCATGATTGATGCAAGAGCTGCCGCTACGGCAGGCATTCAGAACGCTGATGGGGCGCAGCATCACTTTTGAAGTGATTACGGGGCAAAACAGTGGTAGAGGCGCGGCGTCCATTAAAAACGCATCCTGCTAGAGATAGATCATGTCCAGGTTCAAGTCCGATTTCCTCCGCACGCTCGACGAGCGCGGCTTCATCCACCAGATCTCCGACGAGACTGGTCTCGACGAACTGTTTTCGAAGGAAATCGTCACTGCGTATATTGGCTTCGATCCGACGGCACCGAGCCTGCATGCCGGTAGCCTGATCCAGATCATGATGCTGCACTGGATGCAGCAGACCGGCCATCGCCCGATCTCGCTGATGGGCGGCGGCACCGGCATGATCGGCGATCCGTCCTTCAAGGATGAAGCGCGCCAGCTGATGACGCTCGACACGATCGAGGACAACATCGCCTCCATCAAGCGGGTGTTTTCCAACTACCTGAACTACGGCGACGGTCCCAAGGACGCGCTGATGATCAACAATGGCGACTGGCTGCGCGAACTCAATTACCTCGAATTCCTGCGCGACGTCGGCCGGCATTTCTCGGTCAACCGGATGCTGTCGTTCGAGAGCGTCAAGACGCGCCTCGACCGCGAGCAATCGCTGTCCTTCCTCGAATTCAACTACATGATCCTGCAGGCCTACGATTTCGTCGAGCTCGCCAAGCGTACCGGCTGCCGGCTGCAGATGGGCGGCTCCGATCAGTGGGGCAATATCATCAACGGTATCGACCTCGGTCACCGCATGGGGACGCAGCAGCTCTTCGCCCTCACCTCGCCGCTGCTGACAACCTCGTCCGGCGCGAAGATGGGCAAGTCGGCGACCGGCGCAGTCTGGCTGAACCCGGACATGCTTTCCGCCTACGATTTCTGGCAATATTGGCGCAACACCGAGGACGCCGACGTTTCGCGCTTCCTGAAGCTCTACAGCACGCTGCCGATGGACGAGATCGCCCGTCTTTCGGCGCTCGGCGGCTCCGAGATCAACGAGGTCAAGAAGATCCTGGCGACGGAAGTCACCGCGATCCTGCATGGCCGCGCCGCAGCCGAAGAAGCAGCAGAGACCGCGCGCAAGACGTTTGAAGAGGGTGCGCTTTCGGACAACCTGCCTTCGGTCGAGGTTCCGACTGCCGAGCTCGAAACCGGTCTCGGCTTGCTCAACCTGATCGTCCGTGCCGGTCTTGCCGCGTCGAACGGCGAAGCACGCCGCCACGTTCAGGGTGGCGCAGTCCGTATCAACGATCAGGCGGTCAGCGACGAGCGCCGGGTCATCGGCACCGGTGAAGTCACCGCAGACGGCGTGATCAAGCTGTCGCTCGGCAAGAAGAAGCACATTCTGGTGCGTCCGGCCTGATCGGGACCGACCAGTAACAAGATCGAGGGCCGCTTTTGCGGCCCTTTTTATTGGAATTCGAAGATCTGGCGGAAGATGCCGGGTGCGATCAGCGATAGCGGATTGACCGTCAGTTTCGGCTTTTCGAATTGGCCTTCGAGCTTGAACGTGATCCCAAGCAGGCCGCGGTCACGCCCGTTGCCGAGGATCGCGCCGATCAGCGGCAACTCGCCGAAAAGACGGTTCAGGCCGTAAGCCGGCATGAACGTTCCGGTCATGTCCATATTACCCTTGGCGTCACGCAACAGGCCCTGGAACGTCGCGCCGATCTGTTCGCCGCGCACCACGCCGTTGTCGATGGCAAGGGCACCGTTGCGATAGACAACACCTGCGAAACCGCGCTGGAACTTCGCGCTGGTGACATCGATATTTCGCTTCGTCGTACTGTTGAGGCTTCGCCCTTCCTGATCTGCGGTAGCAACGAGGGATTCAAGTTTCTGTTCGTTGACCAGCGAGAAATTGCGCAAATCGACCGAACCGCTCCAGTTATCCTTGCTCTGCGATTTCAGCCTGATGTTCATCAGGCCGCCGCGCATGTTGTCGTAGAGATTGAGGAATCGCACAACGGAGCCCGCGTCACCGCTGGTGATCGAGATGACGTCGCCGGCGACCATCTCGCTGACCACGGCCTGACCGCTTGGTGTCGCACCGGAGAAATCCGCCTTCGAGATCATCCCGCCACGGCTTGAAATCAGCAGCGTCACGTTCGAAAGCGCCTGGTCGTTGAAGCCGATCAGGCGATCGAGCTTGGCGCGCACCGTCGTGTTGTCACCATCGCCACTGCTGCTGGCGCTGCCGCTCTTTCCGCCTTTGTCCCCGCCCTTCAGTTTGCCGATGATCGGGCGGATATCGACAGCGGAACCATTCACCGTAACGTCGAAATTGCCTTTCGATCGCTTGATCGAAACGGCGTAATTGTCTGACGGGGAAAGCTGCATCCGCGAGAAGTCGGCAGATGAGAGGCTGTTGCCGGCGAGCGCGATGCTGCCCTTGGCACCGAAACCATCGCCGGTCAGTTCGAAATTGCGAATATCGGTATGATCGGCGTCGCCGGTCAGTTCGAACTGTGCTTTCGCGGGAATGCCGCCGCCCTTCGCCCAGCCGAGCCACGGCACGGAGAGCGTTGCCCGGCCAAGATCGAGTGTCACGGCCTGGCGGTTTTCATCGATGCGCGTCAGCTGAGCGGTGACCGTGCCGTCGATGAGATCAGAGAGGCCAGGGGCCAGCTTTTCGCGCTGATCGTTGTTGAGCGTGGCCTTGATGACCCGTTCGCGCTTGACGGTCGACGTGCTGTCGATCGGCTCGACAAGCGATATATCCGCCGGCACATCGTCGATCGTGCCCTTTGCAGCAAGGCGCGCAGCCTGGGTATCGACGTCGAGCGTGCCGTCCAGCATGCCGACCCTGCGGCCGGAGAACTGTTGTTTCAAGCCGACATCATCAAGCTCGACATGGGCATTCCAGGTCGGCTTCGGCGGATTGTGGGCCTGGATGAGACCCATTCGTGCCTTAAGGTCTACCTTGGCGCTGCCGGTAAAGTCCTCCGGCTTGAACCCCGTCCCCTTCAGTGCGTTGACCGGCCGGAAATTCGACAGTTCGGTTACAGCATCGGCCTGGCCATTCAGCTTGAGAGCAAGATCTGCCATCAGCGGCTTGGTATAGGTCGACGGAATGGTGAAGCGACCGTTCTCCACGGCAACGAACCGGCCCGACGGGAAGAAGGACGAGGCGCGGGCGATATCCACCTGCATGTGCTCTCCCTTCAGCTCGAACCGTCCATTCAGGTCGCGGAGCGGCGGAACATCGCCCGGCAGGTTCAGGCGGGAATCGGCAAGGTCGAAGCTGATCTGAAGCTCGTTCGCATTGAGCTCCATCGGAATGCCGGGGCCTTTCATGCGCCCGGCCGGGATAAAGACGGCGATCGACCCGTTGGTGATGTCGCCGCCGAACATGTTGTCCATTACCCATTCACGCGGCTTGCGGGCCATCCAGAACGGCCAGAGCTGCTTGACGCCTGTCACCTGCATGTTGGGCAGTTGCGCGCCGAAACTGATTTCCGGCGACTGATTGTTGCCGAAGTGCACGCGCACAGACCCGACCATGCGGCCCATCGGGCTCGACACGCCCAGCTGGTCGAATTGAAGCTCACGATCCACCGTGAGGTAACGCCCACCGGCCTTCAAGTCGAAACGGGCCGGTTGCTCGCCCGCCGTCGCGCCCGTCGCGGTGCCGCCGCTGATCAGCAGGTCAAGACCGAAACCGGGCCTGTTATCCGTTGCGTTGACGCGATTGAGATCGATCACCGCGCCAGTGAACGGCAGGATGGTCGGGCCGAACCGGGCTTCCGATTTCAGAAGCTCCACCGAGTTCTTGGTGAAGTCGTAGGCGATATTGATGTTCGCGCCCGAGAAGACCTGCTCAAGCCCGTCGAAATAGAAATGACCGGGCGATTGGCGCAGCGTCGCGGTAATGACCGGTTTCGTCGTCTCACGTGCCCGCACGGCGGACAGATCGAAATCCAGCGAACCTTCGATACCTTCACGCGGCGTCCCGTCATCGGTTCGCTGGAGAAGGAAGGGCGTGACTTCCAGACCCGCGAGTTTCGCGGAAAGCGATGTGGTCACCCCATCGACGGCCTTTGACGAGGCTTTCAGCATCGCCTTGCGGCCATTGAGGCTGATCGCGCCGTTGACCTGAACGTCGCCGTCCTCACCGCGCGCCAGCTGCAAATCGTTGATGGCGAGCATAATCGGCGTGCGGCCGGGCGGTGCGGGAAGCAGGATTTCGATGCCGGAAATCTTGACGGAACCGGTACCGGTTCTCTCGATCAGGCCACGCGCCTCATCGAACCGCTGAAACAGCTGCTCGAGAAGTTCCGGCATGGCGTCGATACGCACTTCCGACATCGGCAGCGGATCGCCGGACGGCAGCTGCGCGGTATCGAGCCGAATGCGTTCGGCGGCGATATACTGAATGGAAATACGACCCGCCACCAGCGCGAACGGATCGACCGCCAAGCGCATTGCCCCGGCGCGGCTCAGGTGTTCACCGGTCGCCTTTTCGACGATATCCACGTCCCGGGCCTCAAGCGCGAGCCGCATGCCGGAATCGAAACGGATGGCCGTGGAGCCGACAGTCGCCACGTAACGCGGTCCGATCGCATCATTGAGAGCGCTTTGGGCGCGTGTCGAAAGCGTGCCGTCAACCGCGCCGGTCTCGATCGCCACGAAAACGCTGCCGATCGCCGCAATCACCAACATGACGAAAAGAATGGCGATCTTGCCGAATCGCTTGTACCGCATCGGCGGCAGCGGGCAGTGCACAATGATCGGATCCTCGACCTGAGCCGAGGGCATTTCATGCAGGGGAACGATGTCCTTCCGGCTGAAATTGACCCTTTCTCCGCGAATTTCCGCCATCAGGTGCGATCTTATCTTTCTGTTCTCGCGAGCATTTCGATCAGCATCATGCGACCGCACGAGTGATCTGGACGCATGCCGCGGCAGTATATACCGATTGCGGCGAGAATGACTCACGATGCCGGCAAAAGAAAGGAAATCCATGTCTGAATTGGCAATTGGCAAGAACGCGCCCGACTTTGAGATTCCCCGTGACGGAGGCGGCAGCGTTTCCCTGAAAGCCTTGGCCGGCAAGCCTGTCGTCCTCTATTTCTATCCCAAGGACGATACCGACGCCTGCACCAAGGAAGCGATCGCCTTTACCGGTCTGCTGCCGGAATTCGAGAAGGCCGGCGCGACGATCATCGGCGTTTCCCCCGACAGCGTCAAAAAGCACGACAAGTTCGCCACGAAGCATAACCTCGCGATCGTGCTCGGGTCGGACGAGGATACTGCCCTTGCCAATCTCTACGGTGTCTGGAAGGAGAAAAGCATGTATGGCCGCACGTACATGGGTGTGGAACGCACGACCTTCCTGATCGGTGCCGATGGCAAGATCGCAAAGATCTGGCCGAAGGTGAAGGTCGCGGGCCATGCCGAAGAGGTGCTGGAAAGCGTCAAGGCGCTGTAACGGCCGCTTTGACGAAAGGGACAGGATGCCGGGAGAGTTTTCGATCACTTCGCTGCGGGGCGGCGCCACGACGGCAATCCTTTCCGCCGATCTCGACATCAAGACGAGGCTTGCGCAGGAAGCCGCCACCCGCTGGTTCGAGCGGCGGCTTTCATTGCGCTCACCTCTCGATCCTCCCCTGCCCGAGCGCCCCGGCCGTCCCGACAAACCGAAACTCGTGCCGCCGAAAGCGGTCGAGAAACGGTCGCTTCATACGGTCAAGGGCCGTATCGCTACGCTTCATTCCATTGCCCATATAGAGCTGAATGCCGTCGATCTCGCGCTCGACATCGTCGCGCGTTTTGCGACGGAGCCGGTGCCGAACTCTTTCTTCGACGGATGGATGCAGGTGGCTTTCGAGGAAGCCAAGCATTTCAGGATGGTGCGCGCCCGGCTGAACGAACTCGGTGCCGATTACGGCGACATGCCGGCGCATGACGGGCTCTGGCAGGCGGCGCATTCCACCCGCAACGACCTGACTGCCCGTCTTGCCGTAGTGCCGCTCATCCTCGAGGCGCGCGGCCTTGATGTCACCCCCTCTCTGCAGGCCAAGATGCGGGAAACGGGCGACATGGAAACGGCCGCCATCCTGGACGTCATCTACAATGACGAGAAGGGACATGTTGCCGTCGGGGCAAAGTGGTTCCGCTTCCTCTGCGCCCGCGAAAAGAGAGATCCGGCCGCCACGTTCAAGCAGCTGGTGCGCGCCAATTTCCGCGGATCGCTGAAGGCTCCGTTCAATGACGTGGCGCGTGCCGAAGCCGGATTGACGCCCTCTTTCTATCGCTCGCTGACCTCGACGAGCTACGCATGAGCGACCCCAAGTAAAGCATTCGTTAACTATAGCCATGTGTAATCCACTCAAAGGGAATAGCGGCCGACGAGTCGCATCTCGGGGAGACGCGCGTGGCGAAAGGTACCGACAACCGGGTGTTTGGGAAGCGCGCACCCCAGCATGTGCTCATTCTGGCCAGCGGTGAAAAGATCCGGCACATGACGGTTCGACCGTGGATGGCGGCGTTGGGCTTTTGTTTCGTCGCAGTCTTCGCGATCGGTTATCTCGCCGCAACCTCCTATCTTGTTATCCGTGATGACCTGATCGGCGCGACCATGGCGCGCCAGGCGCGCATGCAGCACGATTACGAGGATCGCATCTCGGCACTGCGTGCGCAGCTCGACCGCATCACCTCGCGCCAGCTGCTCGACCAGCAGGTCGTCGAGCAAAAGGTCGAGAAGCTGCTGGAACAGCAGAACGCGCTTTTCTCGCGCCACGGCAAACTCGGTTCGCTGCTCAATCGCGCAGAAGAATCCGGCCTCACCGCACCTGACGCCGCCGCCCCCTCTGCATTGCAGCCGCCTGTGAAGGACAAGCAGGCGTCTCTTTCAGGCGGGACCGGCGGCCTTGGAGCGATCGAAAAGCTTTTGTCCGGCGAAAACTCTGCGTCGCCGATCGAACAGACGTCAGCGCTCGGCTATGTACCGCTTCGCGAAAACATCGCGGACCGGGCCGACCGCGTTTTCTCCAAAGTGACCCTGTCGCTGAAGAATATCGAGAAGGAACAGATCGCCAAGATTTCCAATCTCGCCTCGGGTGCAGCCGACACTGCGGACGCGATCTCCGCCATCCTGCGCCGTACCGGGGTTGATGTGGCGTCCGCATCCAAGCCTCAGACTGAACCCGATGGCGTCGGCGGCCCCTATGTCGCGCCGCTTGCCAATGTCGGGGCTTTCGATGCATCGCTCGACGAACTCGACGCGCAGCTCAGCCGGCTGGAAAGCGTGCGTGAGACGGCACGTGACCTGCCGTTCGGAAATCCTGCCCCTGGACATAGCATTACCAGCCGTTACGGTAACCGCATCGATCCTTTCCTCGGCCGCCTGGCGCTGCATGCCGGAATCGATTTCCAGGCCGAGACCGGCCAGGACGTCAAGGCGACCGGTGCCGGCAAGGTGACGATAGCGGGCTTGTCCGCGGGGTATGGCAACATGGTCGAGATCGATCATGGGCAGGGTATTTCTACCCGTTACGGCCACATGTCGAAGATCCTCGTCAAGGAAGGCGATACGATCGCGGCCGGCGACATTATCGGCCGCGCAGGTTCGACCGGGCGCTCCACCGGACCGCATGTGCATTACGAGGTTCGCCGCAATGGCGACCCCATCGATCCGATCCATTTCCTCAACGCCGGCATGAAGCTTACGACCTATCTCAACTGAGCCTCTAGCGGACGATCGTATTTCTGTTGTATTTCTATCAGGCAGTTGACGCAGGCCGAACGATAGCCGGCTTGCCGATTTAGCACCTTCATTCACCAATACGCCCGGCAATCGCCCGGCTTTCCTTGACTTTCCGCCTTTTTGGTCCTATGTCGCGGGCCAGTTGTCGACCAGTCTTGCTTCGACCCCACAGTGTTCGCATAGAACCGGAACGGAAACAGAATTTCCTTTGACCACATTTGCTGATCTTGGCCTGAGCCAGAAAGTCCTCTCCGCGGTCACCGACGCGGGTTACACTATCCCTACTCCGATCCAGGCCGGGGCTATCCCGCATGCGCTGCAGCGCCGCGACATTTGCGGCATCGCCCAGACGGGCACCGGCAAGACTGCATCCTTCGTTCTGCCCATGCTGACGCTTCTGGAAAAGGGCCGCGCCCGGGCGCGCATGCCGCGCACGCTCATTCTTGAGCCGACGCGCGAACTGGCCGCCCAGGTTGCCGAGAACTTCGACAAATACGGCAAGAACCACAAGCTCAACGTCGCGCTTCTGATCGGCGGCGTTTCGTTCGAGGATCAGGACCGCAAGCTGGAACGCGGTGCCGATGTGCTGATCTGCACGCCCGGCCGCCTGCTCGACCATTGCGAGCGCGGGAAGCTGCTGATGACCGGCGTGGAAATCCTGGTCATCGACGAAGCCGACCGCATGCTCGACATGGGCTTCATTCCGGATATCGAGCGGATCGCCAAGATGATCCCGTTCACCCGCCAGACGCTGTTCTTCTCGGCGACGATGCCGCCGGAAATCCAGAAGCTGGCAGACCGCTTCCTGCAGAACCCAGAGCGCGTCGAAGTCGCCAAGCCGTCGTCCACCGCCAAGACGGTAACGCAGCGCCTCGTCGCCTCGCATACCAAGGATTACGAGAAGCGCGCCGTGTTGCGCGATCTCATCAAGTCGCAGGATGACCTGAAGAACGGGATCATCTTCTGCAACCGCAAAAAGGATGTAGCCGACCTCTTCCGTTCGCTCGAGCGCCACGGCTTCTCTGTCGGCGCCCTGCATGGCGATATGGACCAGCGTTCGCGCACCACGATGCTGGCGAACTTCAAGGATAACAAGATCACGCTGCTGGTGGCATCCGACGTTGCCGCCCGTGGTCTCGACATTCCTGACGTCAGCCACGTCTTCAATTTCGACGTGCCTATCCATGCGGAAGACTATGTCCACCGCATCGGCCGCACCGGCCGCGCCGGTCGCTCGGGTGCTGCCTTCACGCTCGTGACCAAGGCAGATACCAAGTATCTCGACGCCATCGAAAAGCTCATCAATGAGAAGATCGAATGGCATAACGGCGATATTTCCGCCCTTCCCGCGCCTATGGAAAGCCATGACAACGAACGCGGTGGCCGCAAGGGTCGCGATCGTGATAGGGAGCGTGGCCGCGGTCGCCGGAGCGATTCGGGACGCGGAGATTCGGGTCACAAGGCTGACACGAAGAGCGTGGATAATCAGATCGAACCAGCCGAAGAGGCAGTCGTGGAAGCAAGGGTGGAAAACGTGAGACCGGAGCGCAAGGCAGACAGGAAGCCGCAGAACAACGGTGGCAACCGCAACGCACGGCCGAACCCGAACCCTGCCAATGACGACAACCGCGAGCGCCGCCGCTATCGCGACCACGATGACGGCCCGACCCCGGTCGGTTTCGGCGACGACATCCCGGCTTTCATGCTGATCGTCGCAAACGCCGTCAAAGCCTGATCTTCAGGTCACTATGTCCGCTAAACCCGGAATAGATTTCCCCGGCGTCGGCGCCGGGTTAGTTATCCTGCGCGATGACGGCAAGGTTCTGCTTTGCCGTCGCCTGAAGGCGCCGGAAGCCGGTTTCTGGAATATCGTCGGCGGCAAGGTCGATCCGATGGAACCGTCCTCGGAGGCTGCGCGCCGCGAGGCCGAAGAGGAAACTGGGCTGAAGATCGGCAAGGTGGATTTTCTCTGCATGGCGGAGGAGATCATCGAGGCTGACCGGCAGCACTGGATTTCGCTGATCTACGTCACCCGCGACTTTTCCGGAGAACCGTCCCTCACCGAGCCCGACAAATTGTCGGATATAGGCTGGTTCGATACGAAAAATCCGCCGCAACCGCTTTCCGCGTTCTCCGCGAAGGCTTTTGCGCATCTCGGCTGAGACGCTCAAGAGCTACCCCGCCTTCAATTCATCCCTGCGCCTGAAACACGAAAGCCGTTCCGGCATGCCGGAACGGCTTGTCTTGATGAAAATGAATTCTACCAAATCTCGGACGCAATTTCTGTCGATCTCTCGAAGAACTACATCCCCCAGTACGAGCGGGATAATAAGTCTTCCTTAGTTTTCCGGACAACCCCCGAAATCTTGCACTGTTACCGCAAAGCCGCCCCTACAGGATTTGCTCCGCGTGTCGCACAGTTGTCATGATTTCGAATTGGCACGCAAGGCCGCCTCGAAAGCGAGTCGGACCCATTTGCGCATCTCATCGGGATCGTCGAAGGCTTCCTCCGGAATGGTCCAATAGGGCATGGGAACCGGCGTGCCCTTCTTGTTTTCGTAGATCCACTGACGCGCGCCGGCTGCCGCGAATTCCGGGCCGCTGACGACGTCGGCCTTCAGCATGATCTCGTCACGCAGGTCGATCGCGATGATCAGGCCCTGATGATAGATGCCCTTGCCGCCGAACATACGCCGGATCGAAACCGGGCCGAGGCCTTCGAACATTTCTTCGATGCCGGCATTGTCCATTCTCTATCCTTTCAATACGCCGCCGGCGGCAATGACCGCCTCGGGCGTATCGACATCGAGATGTGCCGCGGGTCCGATGTCAACATCGATGACGGAGAGGCCGGAGCTTTCGATGATCGCGCGCGCGCCCACATCGCCTTCCAGCCGCAGGACGGCGTCATAGGCCAACCGTGGCAGGATGATCGGATTACCGCGTTTTCCATCGGACACGGACCGGACCACGACACCACCGCCGGCCTCCCGAAAAGCCTTGATCAGCAGGTCGATATGAGCCGGCGAGATGCCGGGCATATCGGCAAGCATCACCAGAACGCCATCTTTCGACGCGAGATCGGCTGCGGAAAGCCCGCACACCAGTGAACTCGCCATGCCCGAAGCATAATCCGGATTGAACCGGCTGGTCACGGCAAGGCCTGCGAAGGCGGCTTCGATCTCGTCGCGGCGATGTCCGGTGACGGCAACGACCGGCGACGCCTGCGAGGCAAGAAGAGTTTCGGCGGAACGGCGCACCAGCGGCACGCCACCAAATTCCGCAAGAAGTTTGTGCGGCCCGTCCTTGCCCATACGGCTGGCCCGGCCGGCGGCGAGCATCAATGCGCCGACCGACAATTCGGCCTTTTTTGCCTTAGGGTTGTCGCGCGGCAGCGGCCGGGTGGGGATTTCCATCAACAAGCCACCGACGCCCATGCCGGTGATATCGAAGGATGTCGGCGTCTCGCCGGCCATCAACCGGTTCAAGACCCAGTCGAAGCCGTTTTCCTTCGGAGAGCGGGCGCAACCCGGCGCACCGAGCACCGGAACCTCGCCGATGCGGCCGAGAACAAGGAGATTACCGGGATCAACCGGCATACCGACCTGCTCGACCTGGCCGCCGGCCGCACGGATAGAGGCGGGAATGACGTCGTCTGGATCCGCAACCGCCGATGCGCCGAAGACAATAATCATAGCCGGCTCATTAATTTCATGAGCCCTAAGGTCTTGCAAAACCTTGGTTAGTCGCTCCGACGAATGCGGAATCCTGACTTCTTTTGTTAGCCGGCTACCCGATACTGCAAGTCGCTGCTCCAGAAGACGGGCGGTGCGGTCCATGACCGAGGTCTTCAGCGATGGAAGCTCGGTGGCAACAAGGGTCACCGCACGGGGACGAAAAGGCCTTTACCTCGAATGCGATCGATTCCGCCAGAAGCGACGTCGCTTCGGCGACCTTTTCCCGGCCGATCGCCAATGGAATGATCTTGACCGTCGCGACCATATCCCCGGCCCGCACCGTGACGTGATCGGCAAGACAGGCCAGTGTGATTGCCGGGTCGATCCGGTTCAGCGCATCGACCACCGCCTTGTCGGCCACGAACAATCCGTCGACTTTGGCGTAGACATTCACCCGGCCGGTGGTGGCCTCCGAAAAGCGCAGATTGTCCGGGGCAATCGCCGCGGAGATGGCGGCCGCGGCTTCGTCTTCCAGCATGTCGCCATCATCGAGGCGCACCGCAACGACGGACCCGACGCCTTCGTCGGCCAACCGGCTTATGTCATCACGAGACAGGATCTCGCCCTTGGACAGGCGCCCGGCGGGCAGCCGAATGCTGTGCGCCAACACCACGCCTTCGGCTTCCGCAAGTTCGAATGTGCCGTATCTCATGCAGTCACCTTGTGGCGACAAGGTCGCGGCGGCGGAAGGCCTGGACGATCTGAGACAAAGTTGCGAGCGCAATCTCTGCCGGGCTCGCGGCACCGATATCAAGGCCGATCGGGGCGGCGATGCGGCCGATTTCATTATCGGTCCGGCCCATGTCCTTCAGACGCTCGACGCGTTTGGCATGTGTCTTTCGGCTGCCAAGCGCGCCGACATAAAAGCAGCCTGCTCTCAGGGCTTCAGACAGCGGAAAATCGTCGATCTTCGGGTCGTGGGTCACCGCCGCAAGCGCGGTATAGGCATCGAGCGGCCTGTTCTTCAGCACGTCTTCCGGCCAGTCGGCAATCAGCTCGACGCCTTCGAACCGTTCCTCGGTCGCGAAAGCGGTGCGTGGATCGATGATCGTCAGATCATAGCCGGCAACCGGCGCCATTCGCGCCAGAGCCTGGCTGATATGCACGGCGCCGATCACGACGATCCGCGGCGGCGGCAGATGGGCGTTGAGAAACAGCGACTTACCGTCCACTTCGACAGTCGCCGCCTTGCCGCTACGCAGCGCCTTGCCGATTTCCTCGCCAAGCGCGCCATCAACGGTCTCCCCTTCGACGACGACATCGACCTTGCCACCCGCCAGATCGGTGACGACGACTGCGGCGCGGCGAGCGCGGCGGGCCGCATTCAGCTTCGTCAATGTTGCAAGCTGCATCAGCCGAGCCTTTCCACGAAAACGCGGATGCGTCCGCCGCAGGAAAGCCCGACGCGCCAGGCGGTTTCATCGGCAACGCCGAATTCCAGCATCTTCGCCTGGCCGCTCTCGATCACGTCGAGCGCCTCGGTGATGACAGCGCCTTCGACGCAGCCGCCGGAAACTGAGCCTTCGAAATTGCCCTCGCTATCGATGACGAGATGGCTGCCGGCGCGACGCGGAGCGGAGCCCCAGGTCTCGACGACGGTGGCGATCGCCACGTCGCGGCCGGCAGTCTTCCAGGTTTCAGCGGTGAAAAGCGGGTCGAGAGTTTCGGTAACAGTCATGCCACCCTCCTCATATCCAGGTAACGCTGTGGATCGGCATTTTTTGTATGATCATCCGACAATGCCTTGGCAAGATCGGCAAGCGACTGCAGATTGTGGACGGCACGAAATTCATCCACATGCGGCAGCATGGCGCGGACGCCACGGGCGCGCGCCTCGAAACCATCGAAGCGCAATAGTGGGTTCAGCCAGATCAGTCGCCGACAGGAACGGTGCAGCCGGTCCATTTCCTTCTCCAGCTCCTCGACGCCTTCGCGCTCCAGCCCGTCGGTGATCAGAAGTACGACTGCGCCCTGCCCCAGAACGCGGCGCGACCACAGCCGGTTGAATTCCGCCAGTGTCGCGCCGATCCGCGTGCCGCCCGACCAATCTCGGACTGCGCCGGTGCAGGCAGCCAGCGCCTCGTCCGGGTCGCGACGGCGCATCTGGCGCGTCACATTGGTCAACCGGGTGCCGAACAGGAATGTGTGAACCCGCGTCCGCTTTTCCGTCAGCGCATGCAGGAAATGCAGGAAAATGCGGGTGTACTGGCTCATGGAGCCGGAAATATCGGCCAGTACGACCAGTGGCGGCGGTGCAAGCTTTCGTTCGCGAAACCGCGGCAGAATGAGGTCTCCGCCACTTTTCATCGCCTGGCGCATGGTGGCGCGCGGATCGATCGCCGGCGGGTGACTTGAGGCCCGGAAGCGCCGTGTCGCGACCTTGTCGAGCGGCAGAGACAGTTTCTGGAGTTCACGGCGGGCCTGGGCCAGTTCAGCGGCCGTCATCTGTGCAAAGTCCTGACGTTTCAGGATTTCGCTCGCCGATGTCGTGAAGCGGGAGTCGATCTCGATGTCCGGCGGCTTGCGGTTCGGGCGCTCCGGCTGGTCTGCAGTCAGGGCATCGCTGACACGGGTGGCGCCCGCCTTCTGCTTTTCCCGCTCGCGATTGTCGGCCGCCTTCGGCGACATCATCGCGATCATCTTGCCGACCAGATCGCGGGAGCGCCAGAACAGCTTGAAAGCCTCGTCGAAAACCGGCTGATCCTCGTGGCGTTTGACGAAAATTGCCGAAAGAGCCGCATGAAATTCTTCGCGCGAGCCCATGCCGATCGCATCGACAGCGGCAATCGCGTCGGCAGCGGCGGCCGGCCCCGTCTTCAGCCCGGCGCGACGCAGCACGCGGGAAAAATAGACAATGTTTTCCGCAAGCCGGCCTTCGCGGACCGGAGATACGCCAAATTCGTCGCCGCCGGCCGGGACCGGCGGAACATTGGTTCCGTCCTTGTCCAAACCGGATGTCATGAACCTATCCCGTTGCCTGCAGTTCAGCCTTGACCTCGGAGAGCACCCGCTCGCCCTCGCCGGCTTTGACGCGCGCAATATCGTCCTGGTATTTCAACAGCGTACCGAGCGTATCAGCTATGGTTTCCGGATCGAGCGCGATCCGGTCGAGTTCGGTCAATGCGGTCGCCCAGTCGATGGTTTCCGCAACGCCCGGGTTCTTGAAGAGATCGAGCCGACGTAGCTTCTGCACATAGGCGACCACCTGACGCGACAGCGTCTCGGCGCATTGCGGCACCTTGCGTCGGATGATTTCGAGTTCCTGCGCCGCATCCGGATAATCCACCCAGTGATAAAGGCAGCGGCGCTTCAGCGCATCGTGGATTTCGCGGGTGCGATTGGTGGTGATGATGACGATCGGCGGTTCCTCGGCCTTGATCGTGCCAAGTTCCGGGATGGTGACCTGGAAATCGGAGAGCACTTCCAGAAGAAAGGCCTCGAAAGCCTCGTCGGTGCGGTCGAGTTCGTCGATCAGGAAAACCGGTGCCGGACCACCCTTTTCACCAAGCGCCTGCAAGACCGGGCGGCGTATCAGGTGACGTTCGGAAAACAGATCGGTTTCGATCGTCTTTCGATCCTTGACGCCGGCGGCCTCCGACAATCGGATATCAAGCATCTGCGCCGGATAATTCCATTCGTAGACCGCAGACGAGATATCGAGGCCTTCGTAACATTGCAGGCGGATCAGCGGTCGGTCGAGTGCCTTGGCGAGCGTCTTGGCGATTTCCGTCTTGCCGACGCCGGCCTCGCCCTCCAGGAAAAGCGGCCGCTTCATCTTCAGCGCCAGGAAAATCACCGTCGCAAGCGACCGGCCGGCGAGATAGTCCTCGCCTCCCAGCATGGTGATCGTCTCGTCGATGGAGGCGGGCAGAGCGCGCGTGTTTCCGGCCGGCATGATTAAATCCTCTCAAACGGCGTTCTACAATGTATGAAAGCCGCGGTCCAGATAGATGAGCGAGGGATTGGCCTCGCCGAAATGCATCGCCTTCACTTCCCCGAACATCACGAAATGCGTCGACACATGCTTGATGTCGGTCAGCCGGCAATCGAAGCTGACGGCGGCATCGGCAAGCACCGGCGCTCCGGTTTCCAGCACCTTCCATTTTGCAAGACCGAAACGCTCCTCCGCCGGCACGCCGCTCAAGCCGGCAAAGGTGGTGGCGAGTGCTTGATGATGCGCCGCAAGCGAGTTCAATGCAAAAACGCCGCTTTTCTCGAA
>CBDDGK010000021.1:0-40335 GCA_965227625.1 Neorhizobium sp.
ATAAAATAACTCCTCCTCAGGACGCCTTGCGCCCGTTATTCATTCCGCCGTTCATGGCTCGCCATACGGTGGCTGGCGTCACCGGCATCTGGATGTCCTTGACGCCGAATTCCGAGAGCGCGTCAACCACCGCATTGACGACGGTCGCCAGTGCCGGCGTCGTGCCGCCTTCGCCACCAGCCTTGATGCCGAGCGGGTTGGTCGGCGAGAAGACTTCGGCGATCTCGCAGTTAAAGGTCGGCATGGTGTCGGAACGCGGCATGCCATAGTCCATCAGCGAGCCGGCGAGCGGCTGGCCGCTGTTCGGATCGATGGCACAGAGTTCCCACATGGCCTGGCCGACGCCCTGCGCGATACCGCCATGGGTCTGGCCGTGGACGATCAGCGGGTTGATGCAACGGCCGACATCGTCGATCGTCGTGTAACGGACGATCTGGACATGGCCGGTTTCGCGGTCGATTTCGACCTCGCAGACGGCGGCGCCGTTCGGGAAGACCGGCGTATGCATCTCGTTGTCGCGGATGACACGCAGCGTGCCGTGGCTCGCCTTGGTGCGGCGGCCGAGTTCGAAAATGTCGATCGTCTGGTTGGAATTCTTCAGCTTGAAGACCGCGCCTTCGAAATCGATCTGGTCCGGCGTCGAGCCGAACAGTTCGGCTGCACGCTTGCGGCCTTCGGCCAGAAGATCGGCGGATGCCATTGCCATGACCGTACCGGCATGACGCATGGAACGGCCGGAATGCGAGCCGCCGCCGACGCTGACGATGTCCGTATCGCCGATGACGATCCAGACCTTCTCGACCGGCACCTGGATCATGTCGGCCACGACCTGGGCGAAGCTCGTTTCATGGCCTTGACCGCTCGGCTGGGTGCCGATGATGACTTCGATATTGCCGTCTTCCTTGATCTCGATCTCGGCGCGCTCCTTCGGCGTGCCGATCGAGGATTCGACGTAGTTGGCAAAACCGCGACCAAGAATCTTGCCGCGCTTGGCCGCTTCCGCCTTCCGAGCATCGAACGTATGCCATTGGGAAAGCTCGAGCGCGCGGTCCATGTTCTTTTCGTATTCGCCGCTGTCGTAAACCGAGCCGACGGCATTGGTGTAAGGCATGGCAGACGGCGGCACGAGGTTCATGCGGCGCAGTTCGAGCTTGTCGAACCCGAGCTGATCGGCGGCAAGTTCGCACATGCGCTCAATCACGTAGGTCACTTCCGGACGACCGGAACTGCGATAGGCCTGGGTGCACATGGTATTGGAAAACACCGCACGGGCGCGCAGCACCGCGAAAGGAATGTCATAGGAACCGGTAATCAGACCGGAACCCTTGCTGAGCGGCGAAAGCGACACAGCGCGACCGCCGACATTCGAGAGATTATCGGAGCGCAGTGCCAGGAATTTGCCGTCCTTGTTGAGCGCAAGCTCAGCCTTCACGACAAGATCGCGGCCCTGATAATCGGTGAGGAAGGATTCCGAACGGGTCGCGGTGAACTTGACCGGCCGGCCGATTTTCCGCGAAGCCCAGAGAACCAGACCAAATTCCACATAAACGCGGTTGCGGGTACCGAAATTGCCGCCGACATCGAAGGAAAGGACACGCAAGTCCTTCGGCTCGATACCGAGAACCTTGGAAAGCTCGTTTTTCTGGCGCACGGCACCGCCGCTGCCGGCATAAAGCGTGTAGCGCTTGGTTTCCGGATCGTAGGAACCGAGCGAAGCGCGCGGCTCCATGGTGACGCCGGTGACGCGATGGATATGGAATTCCCCCTTCACGACATGGTCGGCCGTCGCGAAAACCTTGTTTGTGCCCTCGACGTCACCGAACGTCGTATCAATAAAGACGTTATCCGGCACCTCGTCCCAGATGGTTGGAGCGCCCGGTGCAGCAGCCTTTGCCGTGTCGGTCACCCAGGGCAATTCCTCCCAGTCGACCATGACCTTTTCGGCGCCATCGGCAGCCTGCGCCGCAGTTTCGGCAACGACGATGGCAACGGCTTCACCCACATGGCGGGCCTTGTCCGCCGGCAGCAGGAAATGCGGGCCGGTGAAAGCGTGGCTGCCATCCTTGGCGCGCAGCTTCATGTCGAAATTGGTCGAGGGAACCGGGTTATGCGGCACATCCTTGATGCCGTCGGCCAGAATGTCCTCACCGGTCAAAACCAGAAGAACCCCTTCGCTCGCCAGTGCTTCCGTCTTGTCGATGCCGTTGATGCGGGCATGCGGATAAGGCGAACGCACGATCGCCGCATAGGTCTGGCCGGGCAGCGAAAAGTCATCCGAGAAACGACCCTTGCCGGTGATCAGGCGACCGTCTTCCTTGCGCGGGATCGGTTTGCCGACATGCTTGAAAAGGGCTTCCTGCACCAGCTTCATTTCCGGCGAAAGCTCGGCCGAGTCGGACTTCGGCTGCTTCAATGGATGCACGATTACATCCGGCGCGGCGGTCTTGAGCGGGCTGTTCATGGAACCTCTTCTCTTTGAATTTTCGGCGGTTTCTCCCGGCCGCCGGTATGCCTCGGTATATCGGCGGAGCGCCGAGAGATGCTGTTGCTCTTCGTATTAATGTATGACAATATGGCAGTATAATGCAATCGAAAAGATCGCCTTTGTATGACAAGGCGATTGCCGCTTCGATGACGATGGTGAAGTAATGGCGCGGAAGGTTTTCCGTTTTCCTCGAACGGAGGTCCGCGCAGGTTCGGGAGTGAAACTTAAATGACGACGTTCGCGCGCAAGGCGCCGCTCGATCTGCAGGAGCACCTGCAGCGGCTGGAGGCTCTCGGCCTCCTCACCAAAATTCAGGTTCCGATCGACAAGGACAGCGAGCTGCATCCGCTGGCCCGCTGGCAGTTCCAGGGCGGTCTGCCGGATGAACAGCGCCGCGGCTTCCTGTTCACCGACGTGAAGGGCGCCAAGGGCGAGAAATACGACGTTCCGGTCGCCGTCGGCGTTCTGGCCGCTTCGCCGGCGATTTACGCCGCCGGCCTCGGCGTTTCCGAAGACGAAATCGGCGATGTCTGGGTCAATGCCATGGAGCATCCGATCGACCCGATCACGGTGACGGAAGCACCCTGCCAGGAAGTCGTCATCACCGGCGACGAGCTGAAGCAGGAAGGCAAGGGCCTTGGCTCGCTGCCGGTTCCGATTTCGACGCCCGGCTTCGACAGCGCCCCTTATTTCACCGCAACGCTCTGTGTTACCCGCGACCCGGAAAACGGCATTCGCAACATGGGCACCTATCGTGCGGCCTTGAAGGCGGAAGATCGCCTCGGCGTGCGCATGGCGAGCCGCCTTTCGGGCGCCGGCGGTTACCAGCATTGGCTGAAGTACCAGAAGATGGGCAAGCCGATGCCTTGCGCCATCGTCATCGGTTGTGCTCCGGCCGTGCTCTTCACCGGCCCGCAGAAGCTGCCGATCGATCAGGACGAGCTCGGCGTTGCCGGCGGCCTGATCGGCGAGCCGATCAGGATCGTCAAGTGCAAGACGATCGATCTGGAAGTGCCGGCCGATGCGGAAATCGTCATCGAAGGCCTGATCGATCCGGTCCTGCTGGAACCGGAAGGTCCGTTCGGCGAAAGCCACGGCCACGTCGCGCTCGAAGACTTCAACATGTCGATGACGGTCACCGCCATCACCCGCAAGGAGAAGCCTGTCCTCGTCTCGATCGTTTCTCAGGTGACGCCGAGCGAATCGAGCGTGCTGAAGCGCGTTGCCTATGAGCCGCTGTTCCTCAACCATCTGAAGAAGGTGCTGAACATCAAGGGCATCAAGCGGGTCGTCATGCACGAGCCGCTCACCAACATCCGCAAGGTCATCTTCCTCGAATTCGACCGGTCGGCGCCGCAGTCGGAAATCTGGCGCGGTCTTCAGGGTGCCGCGACCTTGCAGGCGCAATGCGGCAAGATCGTCATCGCGGTTTCCAACGATATCGACAGCCGCAATGCCGATGCCGTGTTCTGGTCGCTCGCCTACCGCGCCAACATGATCGACGACGTGCATATCACGCCTTATCGCTCCGGGGGCCACGGGCCGAAATCCGGTTCGAAGAGCGCCGAGGGCACGATGCTGATCGATGCGACGCTGAAGGCGCCGATGCCGCCGCTCGCCCTTCCGGCTGAGCCCTACATGGTCAAGGCACGGCAGATCTGGGAAGACCTGCAGCTGCCCCGCATCAACCCGCAGCCGCCATGGCATGGTTATTCGCTGGGCGACTGGAGCGACCTCTGGACCCGGTTCGCCGATGACGCAGTGGCTGGTGATTGGCGCAAGACCGGCGAAAACACACTTGCCCGCCGCCAGGGCGGCATGAAGCCCGAAACGCCGGCTCGTGACATCGAGAACCCCAAGGGCGGCAAGAAATAAGACCGATCACGGCGCGGATGGTGGAGGCCATCCGCGCCGCTGACAATTTGAAATTCGATCCATACTTATTCAAAGCTTTTGCATGTGATGCCCGGGGAGAGATGATGCTGAAGATCGGCCAGTCGCAATTGCGTTTCGAGGATGACGCGCTGATCACCGGCCGGGGCCGCTACATGAACGACCTCGCCGGCAAGGGCGAGGCGGTCGCCGTCTTCGTTCGCTCCCAGACCGCATCCGGGGCGATCGTCTCGATCGATATCAGCGCCGCGCTCGGTTTGCCCGACGTCCTCGGGATCATCACCGGCGCGGATCTCAAGGCCGCCGGACTGCAGCCGATCCAGCCGCGTGGCAAACATCCCGGTCCCGACGGCGGCGAGATGCGAATTCCGACCTTCTACCCGCTGGCCATCGACGCCGTGCGCTATGTCGGCGATCCGATCGCCGTTGTCGTCGCAGAGACTAAGGAGGCAGCTCTTGCCGCCGCCGAAGCCGTTATGGTCGAGATCGACGAACGGCCGGTGGTGATCGATCCGCTGGAAGCCGTTTCGCCGGATGCGCCGTTGGTCTGGGACGAGTTTCCCGACAACCGATGCTTCACCTTCGAAAAGGGCGACAAGCCGGGTGTTGAGACGGCCATTGCCTTGGCCCATTCCGTCACCCGCCAGCGTCTCAGAATTTCCCGTGTTGTTGCTGCACCAATCGAAACGCGCGGCGCCATCGCCTCTTACGACCCAATATCAGATATTTACCGCCTCGAACTCGGTACCCAGGCGCCGCACCGCATTTCCGGTGACGTCGCGCCGATCCTCAATGTCACACCGGACAAACTGCACGTCGTGGCATCAGACTGCGGCGGCTCTTTCGGTATGAAAAATGCCGGTTATCCGGAATATCCCGCCCTGCTTTTCGCCGCAAAACAGACCGGGCGGATGCTGCGCTGGGCCTCCGAGCGACTGGAATCCTTCCAGTCGGATGCACATGCTCGCGACATGTGGGTGGATGCGGCGCTGGCGCTCGATGCAGACGGCAAATTTCTGGCGCTCGATGTACATGTGCGTGCCAATCTCGGCGCCTATCTGGGCCCAGCGACCGTGCATCCCCCGGTCGCCAATCTCGGCGGCATTGCGGGCGTCTACCGCACACCGAAAATCTACGCAAAAGTGGACGGCGTTTTCACCAACACCCAGCAGACCGCGCCTTATCGCGGCGCCGGGCGACCGGAAGCGACCTATATCATCGAGCGGATGATCGACCTTGCGGCTTACGAAACCGGCATCGATCGCGCGGAACTTCGCCGCCGCAATCTCGTGCCGAAGGAAGCCATGCCCTATTCGAGCGGCTTCATCTTCACCTACGATTCTGGCGATTTCCCCGGCGTCTTGGACAAGGCGCTGGAAATGGCCGACTGGGCCGGCTTCGAAACCCGCCGCACTGAAGCAAAAACGCGCGGAAAACTGCGCGGCATCGGCATCGCCAACCCGATCGAGATCGCGGGCGGCCCGGCCGGTAAGCCGAATCCGGAATTTGCCCGCATGGAAATCTCACCCGAGGGCAAGGTTTCGCATCCATGTCGGGTCGATGGACAGCGGCCAGGGCCACAGCACCGTCTTCCGCCAGATCATCGCCGAGAAACTCGGCCTCGATACGCAGGCGATGGAGATGGTGACCGGCGACACCCGGGAAATCCCGCAGGGCACGGGCACGTTCGGCTCCCGCACGCTGGCAGCGGCCGGCGGTGCGATCTGGACGGCAGCCGATACGATCGTCGAGAAACTGAAGGACAAGGCCGCCGAACGGCTGGAGGCAGACAAGGCCGATATCGTCTTCGAGACCGGCGAATACCGAATCGCCGGCACGGACCGCGCAGTCTCCTTCGCCGAAATCATCGCCGGCGAATCAGCATCTGTGGCGGCCGAGAATTTTATCGCCAACGAAGGCGCAACCTTCCCGAACGGCTGCCATATTTGCGAAGTCGAGATTGATCCGGAGACCGGACAGGTGGAACTCGCCTCCTATTCGGTCGTCGATGATGTCGGCCGCATGGTCAATCCATTGCTGGTCAAGGGCCAGATTACCGGCGGCGTGGCACAGGGACTCGGGCAGGCGTTGATGGAAAATGCCATCTATGACCCCGATTCCGGCCAGCTTCTCTCCGCAACCTTCATGGATTACGCAATGCCGCGGGCTTTTGGACATGCCGGGTGTTGCGATCGCCGGCTACGCCGTTCCGACCGGCCAGAACCCGCTCGGCGTCAAAGGCGCGGGCGAAGCCGGCACTGTCGGCGCGCTATCATCCATCATCAGCGCGGTCTCCGATGCGCTTCGTCCATTCGGAATAAATCATATAGATATGCCTGCAACCCCTGCGCGGGTCTGGCGCTGTCTCGAAATGCAACGTAAGGAAAAGCTTGAACGATGAGGTCGATATATTCTTCAGAAGATATCGCCTTGACGAACAGGTGACGCGGCGCAAGTTTCTTTGTATGACAAGTGTCTGATCACATTCGGTTGAACGTACCCATTCGAGGAGACACATGGCCAATCCGCTTGCAGAGCCTCTCAATCCACTGGTCCACGAGCCTGCGCCCTTGCGGAACAAGATCATGACGTCCCTGCGGCGCGCGATCGAGACCGGCGCGCTCGAACCGGGGACCCGACTTGTGGAGAAGGATCTCTGCGAACGGTTGAACGTCAGCCGCACGTCGCTGCGCGAAGCGTTGCGCCAGCTTCAGGCGGAAGGCATTCTCACCGACCTCAACAATCGCGGGCTGACCGTCGCCGCCGTTTCGCGTTCCGATGCGGAAAACATCTATCGCATCCGCGGTGTGCTGGAGCCGCTGATCGTCGAGCAGTTCATCGAGAATGCGCCCGAGGACGAAGTCCACGGCCTGAAGGCGCAAAGCGAAGTCCTGAAAAAGGCCTATATGAGCAGCAATGCCGAGGATATCGTCGCCGCCAAGCGGGATTTCTACGATCGTATCTGCACGGGCGCACGCAATCCCATCGCCTTCGACCTCCTGAAGAAGCTCACGCTGCTCACCTCGCCGTTGCGCCGCCGTTCGGTCGTCCGCAAGGACCGCCAGAGCCAGAGCATCAGCGAGATCGATGCGATCGTTTCCGCAATCGTCAAGCGCGACAAGACGGCCGCCAAGACCGCGGCCGAAAAGCACGTCGCCAACTCGGCCATCTCCGCTTTCCGGGCTGCTGACGCCGGCTAACACCCGCAAAATCAGCCTCACCTTTCTGCGCCTGCGTCGAACTCCGCCGCAGGCGTTTTGCGTTTTGCACGCTCTCGTATCAAGATCAGAATTGAATTTTGTCAAGAATGGAGGGCGTCCCGCTTTCCCTGTTGCATGCTCAAAATCTTTGTCATACAGTAGTACCATCATAGTATGTTACCAATCGGAGTTCCATGCCGGGAGGGCTGGCTCCAAGGGAGGGAGTTTCAATGCTCAAGTCGATCCGCATGTTGACCGTCGTGGCGGCCACGGCCTGTGCCACCCTTTTTGCGGCGGCTTCCGCGCAGGCGCAGTCCGCTGCCGATTTCTACAAGGGCAAGACCCTCACCATCCTGATCGGCCATCCGCCGGGCGGTTCCTATGACCTTTATGCCCAGCTAATCGCCCAGCATTTCGGCAAGCAGATCCCGGGCAATCCGACTGTCATCGTTCAGGGCATGCCGGGCGGCGGCGGCTCGCTCGCTGCGGCCCACTTCTACACCAAGGCAGCCAAGGACGGCACGATCGTCGCCCTCCTGCCGGAATCGCTGGCGCAGGATCAGGTTCTCGACCCGAAAAAGAGCCGCTGGGACGTTTCCAAGATGCGCTTCATCGGCCGCGCTGCCGACGTGACCTCGGTCATGATGGCCCGCAAGGACTCGCCGGTTAAGTCGATCGAAGACTCGCTGAAGACCGAATCGAACGTCAGCTGCTCCGGCCGCACCACATCCAGCGCCCAGACCGGCGCGGTTCTGAAGGCCCTGATCGGCTCCAAGTTCAACATGGTCTGTGGTTATGACAGCGCGACGGCCAGCGCGCTCGCCGTCTTCCGCGGCGAAGCCGACCTTACCAGCACCGTCTGGGCCAACTGGTCGGTCAATTACGCTCAGCAGCTCGCTGCCGGCGACGTTGTACCGGTCGTGCAGTTTGCCGAGCATCGCCTTGCCGACCTGCCGAACACCCCGACTGCTCTCGAGCTGACCAATGATCCGGCCAAGAAGCAAGCGATCGAATTCTTCGGCGCCGGCGGCGACGTTGGCCGTGCCCTGATGACCCCTCCGGGCACCCCCGAAGACCGCGTCGCAGCGCTTTCCACCGCTTTCGACAATCTGATGAAGGATCAAGGCTTCCTGGCAGACGCCAAGGCCCGCACGATCCCGATCGCTCCGATGACCGGCAAGGAAGTCGACGCCATCGTCCAGAAGATCGTCGGCACGCCGCCGGAAGTCGTCGCGACGCTCCAGAAGGCGATCGACGACGGGTTCAACAAGTAATCTGAACGACAACCGCGCGGCGCCTAAGCCGCGCGGTTCTTTTTTTGGCCAGCGGCCACTTTTCTCCCATCACACATTCTCAGTCGAAAACTGAAGGAGTCCTCCCATGGACCACCAGGGCACGAAGCGTTTCGTCCCGGTTGAAACCGGTGCGCCTAAATATGGCAGCGACCTGATCGCAGCGGCGATCCGGGAACAGGGTTTCCCCTATATCTGCCTCAATCCGGGCGCCAGCTACCGCCATCTGCATGACAGTCTGGTGAACTATCTCGGCAACGAGAACCCGAAAATCCTGCTCTGCATGCATGAAGAGCACGCGATTGGCATTGCTCAAGGTTGGGCAAAGATCACCGATAGGCCGCTTGCCGCCGCCGTGCATTCCAACGTCGGCCTGATGCACGCGACCATGGGCATTTTCGATGCCTGGTGCGACCGCGTTCCGGTCGTCGTGATCGGCGCCACCGGCCCGCTGGACGCCACCAAGCGCCGTCCGTGGATCGAATGGATCCACTGCACGATCGACCAGGGCGGCCTTGTCCGCGACTTCACCAAGTGGGACGATGAGCCCGCCTCGCCGGAAGCCGCTGTGGAATCGATCCGCCGCGCGACGATGCTGTCCAGTGTCCGCCCCTGCGGCCCGACCTATGTGAACCTCGACGTTTCCGTTCAGGAAATCGAGCTCGAAAAGGTGCCGGCCCTGCACGACATCTCGCGTTTCAAGGCACCGGCCGATCCCGAGCCGCCGCGCCGCGATCTGGAAGCCGCTGTCGAAATCCTTGCCAAGGCCAAGCGTCCGGTCATCCTGTGTGGCCGCACGACCCGCAGCGAAGAAGGCTGGGCAGAGCGCATCAAGCTGGCTGAACTGCTCGGCGCCAAGGTTCTGACCCATGTGAAGCTCGCCACCAGCTTCCCGACCACCCACCCGCTGTTCATCGGCGAAACCGGCTGGAAGCTGTCGAAGAACCTGCTGAAGCATCTGACGGAAGCCGATGCGATCCTGTCGCTCGACTGGCTCGACCCAGCCGGCACGATCAACCAGGTCTTCCCGGCCGGCACGCCGAGCGCGCCAATCATCAGCGTCTCGAACGACTTCAACATCCATCGCGGCTGGAACATGGACTATCAGGGCCTGCCGGCCGTGGACGTCAACATTCCGACCGTGCCGGAAACCGCCGTTTCGCGCCTGCTTGAAGCGCTTACCCCGCGCCTGCCGGCTCCGAAGAAATACGAAAAGCGCCGCCTCGACGCCGAACCTTCCAAGACCTCGGGCGAGATCAGCTTGATGGACCTCGCTAAGGTTTTGAACCGGGTGACCCGCGACCTCGACGTTTGCCTGACCTCCCGCCCGCTCGGCTGGCCGGTCAATGCCAACGAGCTTGAACATCCGCACGACTATCTCGGCCACAACGGTGGCGGTGGCGTCGGTTCCGGCCCGAGCATCGGTATCGGTGCCGCACTTGCTCTGCGCGACATGAAGTCCCCGCGCGTGCCGATCGCAATTGTTGGTGACGGCGATTTCACCATGGGCAACACCGCCCTTTGGAGCGCCGCCTCGCAGGGCATTCCGTTGCTTTACGTCATCTCCAACAACAACTCGTACTTCAACGACGAGCACCATCAGGCCGCCGTCGCCGTCCAGCGCGGCCGCCCACCGGAAAATGCCTGGGTCGGCCAGCGTCTTCAGGATCCGGCACCGGATCTCCTCATGATGGCAAAGGCGCAGGGCATCGATGGCGAAGAAAAGCCGGTCACCGACATTGCCGATCTCGCGGCTGCGCTGAAGCGCGGTATCGAGCAGGTCAAGGCCGGCAAGCCGTGGGTGATCGACGTCCGCGTTCCACCGGAATATTGCCGCGACCCGATGGTCGAGCTGGCATAAGCAGTTTCAATAGCTTCCCAGTGACTAAGCCCTGCTTCACAAAAGCGGGGCTCTTTTTTTTGCTTTGTGCTCTCACGCGTGAAGGCCCTGCCCGGCAATCATGAAAACCACGGCGCCGGTGCAGAGAAGCAGGACGGGACTGAATTTCGGCCGGTAGAGCAGGATGCCCGCGGACGCTATCGCAACGACCCACATCAGCACCCCATTGCCGGCAATCTGCCCGATTGCGAGGATGCCGGCCATGATGAGGCCGACACCGACCGGGGCGAGGCCGTTTTCCAGCGCCGCATGCCAGGGGTAGCCGCGATAGCGGTTCCAGACGCGCGCCACGCCGTAACAAAGGATCGAGGACGGCACGAACAGCGCCAGCGTCGCAATGAGTGCACCCAGCCAGCCGTCGAGCTTCCAGCCGATCAGCGTCACCAGCATCGAACCCGGACCTGGGGCCGCCCGCGAGATCGCAAACATTTCCACGAATTCGCGGCTGTCGACCCAGTTCTGCACCTCGACTGCCTGATGCTGCAGCGGTGCGAAAATACTCGGCCCGCCGCCGAAAGACGACAACGAGAACCCGACGAGAGTGAGGACCAGCGGCCAGAGAATGCCGTCACGCATCTTTGTTCCTCCTCGGCCACGCCGCCGCAACGGATAGAATGCCGACACCAAAGACCACCGGCACGAGCGGCCAGTGCAGGATACCGATCATCACGAAGGTGGCGATCAGGGCGGCGGCAGAGGGGATATCGCGCACCGCGGAGCGGCCGCCTCTCCAGACGGTCATCAGCAACAGGCCAACCGCCGCCGCCGTGATGCCATCCAGTGCAGAGGTCAGCCAGCCCAGCCCCGCGACCTGATTGTAAAGCGAAAACAGCCCGATCACCGCGAAAAACGGCACTGCAAGCAGGCCGCACACCGCGACGCCGCAACCGATGAACCCACGTTTCAGCCCCACGCAAACGGCTAGGTTGGTGATATTCGCGCCCGGCAAGATCTGACTGACCGCAAGTGAGGACAAAAACTCCTCCTCGGTCATCCATGGCCGCATCAGCACGACCTCGCGATAAACCCAGCCGGACAGGCCGCCGCCGAAGCTGAAGGCGCCGATGCGGCAGAATACCCAGAACAGCGACAGCAGCGGCATGGACACGCCCGCCTGCTCCCGCTGGCCTTCAGACTGCACATTCATGATTGCTTCTTTCGACTGATCGGCCGATTGCGGCCCTATCCTATCGATAGCGCGACAGCCTGAGTCCGGAAAGCAGGAATGCCCTCCGGACCCAGGCAATTGCATGGCTGTGACCAATCTGCAGTCCGAGAAAAGCGAACGCGCGGCTTCGACATTCACGTCACCCGCTGAAATATGTCACGCATCTCCCGATTTTGCTGTCGGGTCCGGCTGGCCGTCGAAGAACAGATAGATCGCGGCGATCCGACCATCCTTGGCGACGATGAAGTCCGTGCCGGCATAGACCGGCGCTCCGTCGGGCTCGCCCGCGGTCCACCGAAGGCGCCCTGCCCGTCCGTGCAGTTCTTCCGCGGGCGCTATAGGCGTATAACGGAATGTGGGATGGGTCTGGCGGATCACGCCGGCGATCCGGATGATCTCTTCGCGTCCCTGATGGACGCCATGCTGTTCCACGAAGATCGCGTCCTCATGGAAGATCTCTTCCGCCACCTGCCGGCGGAGGGCGTCGTCGCCCTCCCCAAAAACACCATGCAGATTGCGCTCGAGCAATGTTGCGATGTCGCAGCTCATTGTCTCACTCCGAAGTCAGATCTGAACCTGGCCGCCATCGACGAACAGTTCGACGCCGTTGACGAAAGAAGCATCGTCGGAGGCCAAGAATAGCACGGCCTTGGCAATCTCTTCCGGTTTGCCGATGCGGCCAGCCGGAATGAGACTGGCAAGATAGTCCTTCGTGCCTTCCGCCTGTTCACCACCGCCGAAGAGTTCGTTGAGGCCGGCGGTATCCGTGACACCGGGGCTGATGGCGTTGACGCGAATGCGGCGATCCTTGAGATCGAGGATCCAGTTGCGGGCAAAGCTGCGGATCGCGGCCTTCGTGGCAGAATAAACGCTGAAGGCCGGAGTGCCGGAGATGCTGGTCGTCGACGACGTGAGGACAATCGATGCGCTGTCGCGCAGCAAGGGCAATGCCTTCTGGACGGTGAAGAGGACACCCTTGACGTTGATATCGAAGGTCTTCTGGTAGTGCTCCTCGGAAATCGTTCCGAGAGCCCCGAATTCCCCGCCGCCGGCATTGGCGAAGATCACATCGATATGAGCGTGCTTCTGCTGCACGGCATCATAAAGCCGGTCGATATCGACGAGATTGCTCATGTCGCCCTGCACGCCCGTGACGCGCCCGCCGATTTCCTTGACGGCCGCATCGAGCGCATCCTTGCGACGGCCGGTGATGAACACCGATGCGCCCTCGGCAGAAAAAGCCTTTGCGGTTGCCAGACCGATGCCGCTCGTACCACCGGTGACGATGACGACCTTGTTTTCGAATTTGCTGGTCATTTGTCTTCTCCTTTGTTTGGCGGGTTCGTTTGTCCGCTGGAGAGAACCATGCCAGCAGAACGCTGATGCAAATAGTCGGCAAATCCGTTACTCATCGTTCCATATGGAGAACGACGATGCACTCGGACCTGAATGACCTGGTATATTTCGCAGAGGTGGTTTCGCATGGCGGCTTCGCGGCGGCCGGCCGGGCATTGCGTGAACCGAAATCGAAATTGAGCCGTCGCGTTGCAGGCCTTGAAGCACGGCTGGGCGTCCGTTTGATCGAGCGATCAAGCCGGCGCTTTCGCGTGACGGACGTCGGGCAGCGCTTTTACGAGCGCTGCAAGGCAATGCTTGCCGAGGCGGAACGGGCGGAAGCCCTCGTCGCCGAAGCACAGGCCGAACCGCATGGTCTGATACGGATGAGTTGCCCGACGGGGCTGGTCGAACCAATATCCAGTCTCGTGACGCAATTCCTGGAACGGCATCCGAAAGTGCGGCTGCAGCTCGTTGCGATCGATCGGCCGGTCGATCTTATCGAGGAACGCATCGATGTGGCTTTGCGCGTCCGAACCTCTCTTGAGGGCGACGCCTCGCTCACCATGCGCTCGCTCGGCAACTCCGTCCGCATTCTCGTCGCCAGCCCGCAACTTGCAAGCCGGATCGCCGAAATCGATGATCTTGGCAGCTTTGCTACGCTGTCCACCACGGACGACCACGGCGAGGTCGATTGGCATCTGGAAACCAATGACGGGCGCCGGCATATGCTGAAACATTCGCCGAGAATGGGTTGCGCCGATTTCACAGCCATTCGAGCGGCCGCGATTGCCGGATTGGGCGTTGCGCTTCTCCCCGATCACACATGCCGTCCCGCCATAGAGGCGGGTTCGCTGGTGCGGGTACTTCCCGCTTGGCGCGGCGTGCAGGGCCTCGTCCATCTCGTCTTCACGACAAGACGCGGCCTTCCACCAGCCGTTCGCAAATTCATCGACAGCCTCGCAAGCGGATTTCCACGGGACGCCTTGGCGCTTTAGGAAAGTTCCTCCCCAATCTTCCGCTCTTTGACAAGCGGTTGATCGCTTCCAGCGACAAACCGGCTCCGAAGGCATGGGCCTTTTTTTCCACAGCACCCGGTTTCCGGCGAGCGTTGACTCGCTTCCAGAAAACCGATAATTGCCTCGTGAAACGTTACATGGAAATATCATGAACCGTAATTCGACGATCAAGGACGTTGCAAAACACGCCGGCGTGTCGGTCGCGACCGTTTCAAACGTTCTAAATGAGCGGGAAACGGTGAATCGCGAGATCGTCCGCCGCGTCCGCGAGGCCGTCGAGGTTCTGGGCTACAAGCGGCATCAATCCGGCTGGCAGCTGAAGACGAAAAAATCGTCGCTGGTGAACATCATCGTTCCGTCGGTGACCGACCCGCATTTCGGCGCGCTCTACACCGGCGCCGAGCGCGTCCTGAACGACCACGGCTATACGGCCGCACTGCATGTCACGTCCGAAATCCGTTCCAAGGAAAACGAGCTGCTGGAAATGTCGCTGCAGCAGCGCGCCGCCGGCGTTCTGATCGCCACCTGCCAGCCCGACGACATGAAGCGCGCCGAAGAGCTGCGCGAAGCCGGCATCCAGGTCGTGTGCCTGGAACGCGAACCGGTCGACGGCGGGTTCACCTTCATCGAACATGACCTGCGCCGGTTGATGTATGATGCTACCCGCGGCCTGCTGCATCAGGGCTATCGCAACATCGTCCTGCTGACCGGGCCCAAGGAATATTCCAGCGAGGAACGGGCGGGCACCGGTTTCCTGGATGCGGTTGCGGCCTCCGGCAGCGATGCACACGGCGTCGTGCTGGAAACCAACCATGACCCGGAAACGGCGTTCCGCGCGCTCGTCGAATATATCGCACGCGGGAAGACCACGGATCTTGTCGTCTCCACGTCGTCCGCGATCCATCGCGGTGCTCGCAAGGCCCTCCAGCTTCTGGAAAGCCAATTGCAGGGCCATGTTCGCCTCGTCTCGCTCTCGGAAGAATCCTGGGCCGACGTCGATAGCGACGATCGCCTGGTCGTGCGCCGCTCGGGCGTCCAGCTTGGCGCGGCAGCCGCCGAGGCGCTTCTCGACAACCTGCGCAACCCGATTGCGCATGGCGGCGGATATCGCCGGCTCGCGGTGTCTGCGGCGATCGGCGAGCGTAAGCCTGCCGCACGCCGTTATGGCGATGCGGAGGAACTGCGTGTCCTGATGTTCGACAGCATGTCGCGGCGGGCGATTTCCGACCTGCTGCCGCATTTCGAAGACCGACACGGCACCAAGGTCCATATCGAGGCGATGTCGGCCGAGCGCCTGCATGGCGTCCTGAGCGATCCCGCCAAGCGCGCCACCTACGACATTATCGAAATCGACCAGCCATGGATGAGCGAACTGGCGTCGGCAGGCGCGCTCATGCGGCTCGATGCCCGCCTGAAGCAACATCTCGAACTGATGCGCGGCCTGGTGCCGGGAGTGATGGACGCCAATTGCCGTTACGGCGATGGCTATTTCGCACTGCCGTCACGCTTCGACGTCGAGATGCTGTTCTACCGGAAGGACCTGTTCGACGGTCCGAACCAGCGGCTCGCCTACCGTGATCTCACCGGCGGCGAATTACGGCCGCCGGAAACGTGGCGCGAGTTCAACACGGTCGCCCGCTTTTTCACCCGTGCGTTCAATCCGAGTTCGCCAACCACCTATGGCACGTCGCTCGGCACGAACCCGCCGCACGGAACGATGGTTGAGTTCCTGACGCGACTTTGGGGCACCGGCGCCCGTGTGCTCGATGATGCAGGCCGGGTTATGCTCGACAGCCGCGAAGCCGCCGACGTGCTGGAAAACTATGTTGAAAGCACCGAACTTGCGGTTCCCGGCTGGCAGGACAAGCAGCGTTCCGGTCAGGTCGATGACTTCGCCACCGGCGATGTCGCCATGGTGGCGATCTTCTGCGCGCCGGCAGCACCGCTGACCGACCGCAGCGTGTCGCGCGTCGTCGGCAAGATCGGTTATGCTCCCGTACCGGGCGGCGTTCCGGTGCTTGGCGGCTGGTCGATGGGGATCTCCGCGGATTGCACCCGACCGGATCTCGCCTTCGACTGGATGTCCTGGGCCGCCGGCATGGAAATGGCCATCCCGCTGACCATCATGGGCGGATCGACGCCGGCCTTGGCGCTCTACAACAGCCTGGAACTGCGCTCCGTTTATCCGTGGCTCGGCAAGGCGGTGGAGTTTTTCCCGAAATCGCGGGCTCGCGCCATCTCGCTTACCACCACGGGCGGACGGCTGAGCGAATTCCGTTACGAGCAGATCGTCGGCGGTCATGTTCATCGCGCGCTTCGCCGCGAAGTCGCCCCCGCTGAAGCGCTGAGCGCCGCGGCTGCGGAACTGCGAACCATTCTCGGCCAATAGGCCGAATGAGAGTTTTGCGGCCGGCGCCTCTGCCGGTCGTGTGGAGTTGAAACACGGGTCCGGGGCGCGAGGCGCCTGAGACCGGAGGACATAAGGGAGGAAGGCCATGGCCAACGTGTCGTTGCGCGGGGTCGAGAAGTCGTATGGCGCGGTCAAGGTCGTGCGCCGCATGGATCTGGAAATCCATGACGGAGAATTCCTCGTTCTGGTCGGCCCATCCGGTTGCGGCAAGTCCACGACGTTGCGCATGATCGCCGGCCTGGAAGATATCAACCAGGGCCAGCTTTCGATTGGCGACAAGGTCGTCAACGGCCTCCCGGCCAAGGACCGCGACATCGCGATGGTGTTCCAGAACTATGCGCTCTACCCGCATATGGACGTCTTCCAGAACATGGCGTTCGGTCTTGAATTGCGGAAGTTTCCGAAGGCCGAGATCAAGACGCGCGTCGAGCAGGCAGCCGACATCCTGGCGCTGGGCGATCTCCTGAAGCGCAAGCCGAAGGAGCTTTCCGGCGGCCAACGACAGCGCGTGGCGCTCGGCCGCGCCATCGTCCGCCAGCCGAAAGTCTTCCTGTTCGACGAACCGCTGTCGAACCTCGACGCCCAGCTTCGCGTGCAGATGCGCGCCGAAATCTCTCGTCTGCATGCGCAGCTCAAGACCACGATGGTCTATGTCACCCACGACCAGGTCGAGGCGATGACCATGGGCACGCGGATCGTCGTCATGAAGGGCGGCGACGTGCAGCAGGTCGGCGCGCCGCTGGAGCTTTACACCAAGCCCGCCAACCGCTTCGTCGCCGGTTTCATCGGCACACCGCAGATGAACTTCCTCGAAGCCGCGATCGAAGGCAGCGCGGATGCGCCGGTGCTCGTCGCCGAGACCTTGCGCCTGCCGCTTTCCGGCGAGGCTGCCGTGGCACTGGCCTCTCTGAAGGAAAAGCGCTGCACCCTCGGCATCCGCCCAAGCGACCTACATGTCGTTGGCACGCCGGGCGCCGGCCCGATCGCATTCGACGCCCGGATCGACATGGTCGAAATCCTGGGTGCGGTGCAGATCGTCCATATCCGCGTCGGAGAACAGACGATGCGGGCTGAACTACCGATGCGGGTTCCGTGCAAGCCGGGAGAGACGATCAGGCTCGCTGCGGAAGCCGAGGCATTTCATGTGTTCGATGCGACGAGTGGCGTCGCGATCGCGTAAAGGAGGAGTACCGAAATGAAATTATCGATGTTCAAGCAGGCCGCGGTCGGCGCGGCCGCAGCACTTGTGATGACCCTGTCGGGCAGCGCCGCATTTGCCCAGCAGAAGATCACCATCATGCCGGGCGCCTGGTCGGGAGCGACGATCGATTTCCTGCGCAACCAGATCAAGCCCTGGGAAGAGAAGAACAACGCCAAGGTCGAAATTCTCAACGTGCCGAACAACGGTACGGAAATCCTGGCGATCATGCAGCAGAACCTGGCTGCCAGCAACGCGGACATCGACATCAACGCCATGGACGTCGTCTGGCAGGGCATGCTGGAACGCTTTGCGGTCGACATGAAGCAGTATTTCACGCCGGAAGAGATCGCTAAGTACACGCCAGCGACTATCGCGCTCAACACGATCAAGGATCGGCTGATCGCGGTTCCGTTCTATGGCGATATCGGCCTCTTCTATTATCGCCAGGACCTTCTGGAAAAGTATGGCTACAAGGAGCCGCCGAAGACCTGGGCTGAGGTCAAGGAAATGTCGGAAAAGGTGCAGGCCGGCGAACGCGCTGCCGGCAACGCCAATTTCTGGGGCTTCGTTTATCCAGGCTCCGTCTATGAAGGCTTCGCCACCGATATCGTCGAATGGATCAATTCCTATGGCGGCGGCACCTGGGTGGACAAGGACGGCAACGTCACCGCCAACAACCCGAATGCCAAGGCAGCCCTTGAAGAGCTGACCTCCTGGGTCGGCAAGACCGTTCCGCCGGGCGTCACCTCCTACATCATCGACGACGCCCGCGGCGCCTTCCAGTCCGGCAACTACCTGTTCATGCGCAACTGGCCTTATGCCTATGCATCGATGCAGGCTGACGGTTCGGCCGTGAAGGGCAAGTTCGGCGTCACCGCAATCCCGCATGGCCCGAACGGCAAGTCAGCCTCCGGCCTCGGTGGCTGGCAGCTATGGATTTCGAAGTTCTCCAAGAACCCGAAGCTCGCTGCCGACCTGATCAAGTTCATCAACACGCCGGAAAACCAGAAGGAGCGCATGCTGAAGCTCGCCCGCCTTCCCGGCTATCCGGAACTGATGAAGGACCCGGACATCCTGAAGACCTATCCGTGGGTCGACATGGCGCAGAAGTTCGACCTCGTCGGCCGTCCGTCCGGCTCTACCGGCACCAAGTATTCGCAGGTGTCGAACGCAGCACTGAAGGCAGTAAACGACATGATGACCGGCCGCGCCAAGGTCGGCGAACGTCTTGAGCAGCTCGATGCGGAACTGAACCGCATCAAGGGCCGTGGCTGGTAAGTTTTCGACGTTGCATGGAGCCCCTCCCCCTTGTGGAGAGGGGTTGGGGAGGGGATCTTTCTTCCTTCGAGAAAAGCCCCCTCCCGCCTGCCGGCCGCCCTCCCCACAAGGGGGAGGGTTAGAGATATCGCGCCACCTGCATCCCGTTTCCGGCGATCCGAAAGAAACTCGCCGATCGAAAGTCAGACGACCGAAAGTGCCGCAAGGTTGACGGTCCTATCCATTTTCAGGAGATCGATATGATCCTCTTCAAGCGTGCCGAAACGCTGGCCGGAACGCAGGCGCGCACCGCCATGCTGTTCCTTGCGCCGACGTTCCTGGTGCTGGCCGCCGTTGGCCTATATCCACTCGGCCGGACGATCTGGCTAAGCTTCACGGATGCCAATTTCTTTGCCGACGAAGCTCGTTTCGTCTGGTTCGACAACTATCTCGACCTGCATGCCAATCCGGAATGGTGGTCGGCGCTTTACAATACCGTGTTCTTCGCGGTTGCCAGCGTTGCGCTGCAGGTCGTTCTCGGCATCGCCTTTGCAATGGTGCTGAACGTGAACTTTCCGGGCCGCAAGCTTGCCCGCGCCGCCAATCTGATCCCGCTGGTGATTGCGCTGACAGTCGCATCGCAGCTCTGGAAGTGGATGTATCACGACGTTTTCGGCGTGGTGAACGATGCGCTTTTACGCCTAGGTCTCATCCACGATCCGGTCGCCTGGCTGAACAATCCTTCGACGGCGCTCTGGGCGATCATCGTGATGTCGACATGGAAGTTCGTACCCTTCGTGACGCTGCTCGTCCTCGCGTCGCTGCAGGGTATTCCGAAGGAACTCTACGAAGCGGCTGAGATCGACGGCGCCGGCCCGATTGCCAAGTTCTGGCGCGTGACGCTGCCGATGCTGAAAGGCTCCATCGCCGTGGTGGTGGTCTTCCGCATGCTGGATGCACTGCGCGTCTTCGACATCGTCTACGTCATGACCGGCAATTCGCCGGCCACCGTCACCATTTCCATGTTCGCCCGCCAGCAGATGATCGAGTTCGGACTTGTCGGAGCAGGCTCGGCCGCATCGGTCGAAATCTTCCTCCTGATCATCCTCGGAACGGTGGTCTACATGCGAATGCTCAAGGTCGAGGATCGCTGAGATGTTTCAACGTATTTTATCCCGTGCCGCCTTCTACCTCGTGCTGGTGATCGGTCTCTTTTACATCCTGTTCCCGTTCTACTGGATGATCGTCAATTCGCTGAAGCCTTCGTCGGAACTCTTCGCGACGCCGCTCTCCTACTGGCCGCGGCAGCTGACGCTCGACAATTATCGCGCCGTCCTGGCCGACGGCTCGTTCGTCCGCTCCATCGTCAATTCGATGATCGTCGCCGGCGGTGCCACCGTCCTATCGCTCGCGCTCTCGTCGATGGCGGCCTATGCGCTTGCCCGCTACAAGTTCGCCGGCAAGCAGGTGACACTCTATACCATTCTCGGCATGAGCACCTTTCCGCAGATCGCCGTGCTCGGCGGGCTCTTCACGCTTGCCCGCACGCTCGGCATCTACAACACCTATTGGGCGCTGATCCTGTCCTACATGATCTTCACCCTGCCCTTCTGCGTCTGGGTTTTGACCAGCTTCATCAAGGAAATCCCCGATACGCTGGACGAGGCCGCGACCATCGATGGCGCGAGCCCCTGGCAGCTGTTGTGGAAGGTCATCATCCCGCTTGCCGGCCCCGGTCTCGTCGCCACCGGCCTGCTCTCGTTCATCAATGCCTGGAACGAGTTCCTGTTCGCGCTAACACTGACCGCCGACAATCAGGCGCGCACCGTACCCGTGGCCGTCGCTCTTTTCAGCGGCCAGAGCGAGCACGAGCTCCCCTGGGGCAAGATTACGGCGGCATCCACTGTCGTTACCGTTCCGGTTGTGCTGCTTGCGCTCATGTTCCAGAAGCGGATCGTCGAAGGCCTGACTTCCGGCGCCGTCAAAGGTTAATCAAGGACATATCCCAATGAAAATCACCGATCTGCGCTGCGTCGTTTACGAAGGCGAATGCGATTACGATGGTCCCTACTACGGCGACCGGCAGGTGCGGCCGACCGATATCTACGAGCCGTTCCGCGCCAAGGAATGGGGCCGCGAGGATAACCTTCCCCATGAGATCGCGCCCGGCAAGCTCGCGATCACCGGCCGCTTCCTCTATGTCGATACCGACGAAGGCGTATCCGGCCTGTTCGGCCCGATCGGGCTCGCGCCGGCGATCCTTGCGCTGCAGATGAAAAACCTCATCATCGGCCTCGATCCGCTCGCCACCAATATGGTCTGGGACGTGCTTTACCGGGCGGCAATCCATGGCCGCAAGGGCACGCCGATGCTGGCGATTTCCGCGATCGACTGTGCGCTCTGGGACCTAAAGGGCAAGGTGATGGGCCAGCCGCTCTACCGCCTGCTCGGCGGCCCGACGCGCAAGGAAATGCCGGCCTATGTCTCGGCGCTCGCCTATCCGGTCAATCCGGAATTCGTCGAAAAGCAGTCCCGCCGTTTCGTCGAGCAGGGTTACACCGGCCAGAAATGGTTCTTCCGCCATGGACCTGGCGAAGGCAAAGTCGGCCTCGGCAAGAACCTTGCAATGCTCGAAGCCGCCCGGTCGGGTGCCGGCGAGGATTGCAATATCATGCTCGATGCCTGGAACAGCTGGACCGTACCCTACACGCTCGAGTTCGCGACTGAGGCAAAGCGCTGGAACCCGTTCTGGATCGAGGAGCCGGTCCTGCCCGACATGCTCGACCAGATGGCCGAACTGACTCGTCTTTCACCGATTCGCATCGCCGGTGGAGAACACGAATATACCCGCTGGGGTTTCCTCGATATCTTCCAGCGCAAGTCGCTCGACATCATCCAGGCCGATCCGATGTGGTGCGGCGGCATTACCGAGATGATCTCGATCTGCGCGCTGGCCTCATCCTATGGCAAGACGGTGATACCGCATGGCGAGAGCATCGCGGTCTGCGCACATATCGTCGCCTCGCAGCCGCCGGATCTTTGCCCGCTTGTCGAAAACCTTGAAAAGTTCAATGTCGGCTGGCAACACTTCCTGGTCGATCCGGTGAAGCCGAAAGCCGGAAAGATCAGCCTTGATGATCGCCCAGGCCTCGGCCTCGTCATCGATGAAAACAAGGTGAAGCGTCAGAGCATTTTCGGCTGAAGACGAGTGAATGCGGAAAAACCCGGTTATCATCAATCAGGTGAGTGTGGAGTTCGGGGCAGCCCTCGCGGCACACGCCTCGGCTCCGGTCGTGATCGACCACATCAAGCCCGAACGCCCTTGGGAACTGCCTGAAGGCGGCGAAATCCTCGTGACAAACCTATCGGCCTGGCGCAATGCGCCGGCCGATTTCCGTCCACCTTCAACACTCAAATGGGTGCAGGTCGAAACGGCCGGCGTCGATGTTTATCCCGACGGCCTGAAGCGCGGATGCACGATGACCTGTGGGCGAGGCATGAATGCCGTGCCGATTGCGGAATTCGTTTTCGCAGTTCTGCTGCGGCAGGAAAAGAAGCTCGAGGAAACGAGAGCTTTTGCGGAAGCCGATTGGAAGCGCCCGGCGATCGGCACTCTTTATGGCCGCAAACTGGGGCTGATCGGCTTCGGCTCTCTCGGTCAGGCGATCGCCCATCGCGCGCACGCCTTCAGCATGGATGTTCTCGTCAGCCGCCGCGGCGGTTGGACCGACATACCGGAAGGTGTGATACCCTGCGCCAACCCAGCCGAAGTCTTCTCACGAGCCGACTATGTCGTCGTGGCGGCACCTCTGACGCCCGAAACGACGGGCATGGTTGATGCGGCACTGCTTGCTAAAGCCAAGCCCGGCCTGCACCTGATCAATATCTCGCGCGGTGCGCTGATCGATCAGCAGGCGCTTTTGGATGCGCTCAACGACGGCAGCATCGGATACGCAACACTCGATGTCACGACGCCCGAACCTTTGCCGGACGGACATCCGCTGTATTCACACCCGAATGTCTTCATCAGCCCGCACATATCGTGGATGGGCGGCCAGAAAACCGGACGTTTCCTCGAGCGTTTCCTGGGCAATCTCGACGCGTATCTGCGTGATCAACCGCTCAGCTACCTTGTGGATCCGGAACGAGGCTATTGATCCGTCCTAAAACTGATCCGGCGCCGGCCAGACCTGAATGGTCGTGCCGACGCCGGACCGATTTTTATCCCGATGCCAATCGGATGGATTTACTCGGCGGCCTGCAGGGCAGGCGCGGAGGCCGGTTCCTGGGTGGCGTTTCCGGCAAGCGCTGAGGTAAGCATCTTTTCGTCCAGCTCATTTTCCCAACGGGCGACGACGATCGTTGCAACGGCGTTGCCGACGAAGTTGGTCAGGGCCCGGCATTCCGACATGAACCGGTCAATACCGAGGATAAGCGCCATGCCAGCCACCGGCACGGACGGAACAACCGACAGCGTCGCGGCGAGCGTGATGAAGCCGGCGCCGGTAATGCCCGCAGCACCCTTTGAGCTCAGCATTGCGACGAGCAGCAGCAGGATCTGGTCGCCGAAGGAAAGCGGCGTATCGGTCGCCTGGGCGATGAAGAGGGCCGCCAGCGTCATGTAGATATTGGTGCCGTCCAGATTGAAGGAATAACCGGTCGGAATGACGAGGCCGACAACCGAGCGCTTGCAGCCGGCACGTTCCATCTTCTGCATCAGGCCCGGCAGGGCGGCTTCAGAGGAAGACGTGCCGAGCACGAGCAGCAGCTCTTCCTTGATATAGCGGATCAGTGCCACAATGGAGAAGCCGTTGTAACGTGCGACCGCACCGAGGATGACCAGCACGAAGACCAGCGAGGTTACGTAGAAGGTGCCGATCAGGAAGGCCAGATTGGCAATCGAGCCAATGCCGTATTTGCCGATGGTGAAGGCCATGGCGCCGAACGCACCGATCGGAGCGGCCTTCATCAAGATAGCGACGAGGCGGAAGATCGGGGCGGTGAGCGCGTTCAGGAAATCCAGAACCGGCTTGCCCTTTTCGCCGACCATGCCGAGCGCGATGCCGAACAGGACCGAGAAGAACAACACCTGCAGGATATCGCCCTGCGCAAAGGCGCCGACGATCGTGTCCGGGATGATGTTCATCAGAAAGCCGGTGATCGTCGAGTCATGAGCCTTGGTGGCGTAGGCAGCGACCGATTTCGCATCGAGCGATTCCGGCGAGATATGCATGCCTGCACCGGGCTGAACGACGTTGGCGATGATCATGCCGACTGCAAGTGCCAGCGTCGAGAAGACGAGGAAGTAGAGCATCGCTTTGCCGGCAACGCGACCGACCTTCTTGAGGTCGGCCATGCCGGCGATGCCGGTGGCGACCGTCAGGAAGATCACCGGAGCGATGATCATCTTGACGAGCTTGATGAAGGCGTCGCCGAGCGGCTTCAACGACGAACCGAAGTCCGGGTAATAGTGACCGATCAGGATGCCGGCGATGATGGCGACCAGAACCTGAACGTAAAGCTGCCGGTAAAACGGCAGGGGTGCACGCGGCTGCGTGGATGCGGGAATATCCATAATGATGTCCTCCGTCGCGCCCCAACCAGCGATCTGGCTCTTCCCGGGGCGGAATTAGTTGGTATCGACGGCAGAGGACAGCAAGCCGCGTGCCAGATTTGCGGCCATCATCTAAGTATCTGAAATATATTGATCATAAACATATTCACTTTTCTCGACGGGCCTCAATTGTGCGGAATTCCGCACTTGTGATTTGCCGATCGTGCGATTTCATGCTCAAGATGTGCGATGGAACACATGTCTCCGGCCGCGGGCACGCCTGCCTTTCGCCGAACCTGGATCGTCTTCGGCATTATCGCGCTCGTCACCTGCGCCGCGACCTTTTATGCCGCCGGCATTTACGGCCGGGCCTCTGCCATCGCCACATTGGAGACCCAGGGAAGAACCGACGCGAACCTGAAAGTGGCCCTATTGCGCGCCGTGTTGGAGCGCCCCCGCGCTCTGCCCTTGCTCTTGTCCCGCGACCGGGATGTCGAAGATGCGCTTTCTGCGTCGGGACCGGAGAACAAGACCGCGCTGAGCCGCAAGCTCGAGGACCTGGTGATCGGCACGAATGCCGCCGTGATCTACGTCGTGGGCGCAGATGGCATTGCCATCTCGGCCAGCAATTGGCGTGAGGACACGAGTTTCGTCGGCAATGACTATACGTTCCGCAACTATTTCACCCGCGGCATGAGCGAGGGGAAGGCGGAGCACTTTGCGCTCGGTTCGGTCAGCAAGCGGCCTGGCCTGTATATCTCGCAGCGTGTCGGCCCGGCGGAGCGGCCGCTCGGCGTCGTCGTCGTCAAGATGGAGTTCGATCAGCTGGAAAGCGACTGGCGGGATGCGCAACGGCCGGCTTTTGTCACCGACGACAACCACGTCGTGCTGATCACCAGCATACCATCCTGGCGATTCATGACCACCGAACCGCTACCCCCGCAGAATGTGGCAGCCATTCGGGAAAGTCTGCAATTCGGCGACGCCCCGCTCCTGCCGCTACCCTTGCTGCAGATCGAGCCGATGGTCGGCAATGCGCCTATCATTCGCGCACTCCTGCCGGGCGGTGCTGACGCCAACTATCTGCGCGTCACAGTTCCCGTCGCATCGACCGATTGGGATTTCCAATATCTGGTGCCGATCGAAGTGCCGGTGGCAACCGTCGTTCGGGAGCTTCGGCTGATCGCGGCACTCGGCCTGCTTGCCATTCTTGCGGTCGCCGCGATCTGGATACGGCGTCGCCAGGTGGCTTTGATGACGATTATCGAAGAACAGGCGGCCCGTCAGGAACTGGAGCGGCGCGTCATCGAACGAACTCATGACCTGAGCCTCGCACGCGACAGCCTCCAGGCAGAAATCTCCAACCATCGCGGCACTGAAGCCAAATTGCAGGGGGTGCAGCAGGAACTGGTGCATGCGAACCGGCTGGCGATCCTCGGACAGGTCGCGGCCGGGGTCGCGCACGAGATCAACCAACCGGTCGCCACGATCCGCGCATATGCGGATAATTCCAAGGTTTTCCTGGAACGCCAGCAGACAAAGCCTGTGGCTGAAAATCTCGACCTGATCGCCGGCCTGACCGAGCGGATCGGCACGATCACCGAAGACCTGAAGGCGCTCGCGCGTCGTGGCCGCACACCGCCAGAGCCGGTGCCGTTGGTAGACGTGATGGATGGTGCCGTCATGCTGCTTAGAAGCCGCTTCACCGGCCGCCTCGACACGCTGGTTTTCGGAGCCGTTTCAGGCGATCTGCAGGTGATGGGTAACCGGCTGAGGCTGGAACAGGTCTTCATCAATCTGCTCCAGAACGCTCTCGAAGCGGTCGAAGGGCGCGACGATGCCCGCGTTTCCGTCTCGGTCACGTCGGCGGCAAACGATGTGACCATTTCGGTCTCCGACAACGGTCCGGGTATTCCCGCCGAAATCCTCGGCTCCCTTTTCGAGCCGTTCAACTCCTCCAAGGAAAGAGGACTGGGCCTTGGCCTGGTGATCTCGAAGGACATCGTCACCGATTACGGCGGCCGGATGGAGGTCGAGACGGACGAGACCGGCACCCGTTTCCTCGTACATCTGAAGAAAGCAACACAATGACCAAGCCAGTGCCCGTCTATCTCGTGGATGACGACCGGGATCTGCTTCGCGCGACGGGGCAGACGCTTGAGCTTGCCGGCTTCGATGTCAGCCTCTTCACGTCAGCTGGCGAAGCGCTCGCAGCGCTTGACGCATCGTTCGAAGGTGTCGTCGTGTCGGATATCCGCATGCCGGGTCTCGACGGGCTCCAGATGTTCGAGCGCATCCGGAATTTCGATCCGGAACTGCCGGTCATTCTCGTCACAGGACACGGCGACATTCCGATGGCGGTGAAGGCGATCCAGGGCGGCGTGTACGACTTTCTCGCCAAGCCGTTTCCGGCCGAACGGCTTATCCAATGTGTCAGGCGGGCAGCCGAAAAGCGTGGCCTCGTCATGGAGAACCGCAGGCTCCGCGCGGCCGCGCAAGGCGAACAGGGGCTGCCGCTGATCGGTCAGACGCTGGTTATGGAACACCTTCGTCACATGCTCCGCCAGATCGCCGATACGGATGTCGACGTGCTCTTGACCGGCGAAACCGGCAGCGGCAAGGAAGTCGTGGCGAGCCTGCTCCACCTATGGGGAAAGCGCTCGAAAGGCAATTTCGTCGCACTCAACTGCGGAGCGCTACCCGAGCAGGTGATCGAGAGCGAGCTTTTCGGCCATGAGCCCGGCGCGTTCACCGGCGCCCAGAAGAAGCGCGTCGGACGCATAGAACATTCGAGCGGCGGCACGTTGTTTCTCGATGAAATCGAAAGCATGCCGCTGTCGACGCAATTGCAGATGTTGCGCGTGCTGGAAATGCGCGAAGTGACCCCGCTTGGCACCAATGAGGTTCGCCCCGTGGATCTTCGTGTCGTGGCCGCGTCCAAGGTCAATCTCGGCGATCCCGCCCAGCGAAAGGTCTTTCGCGAGGACCTCTATTACCGACTCAATGTGGTGGCTCTGGCTATTCCGCCACTCCGCGAGCGCCGGGACGACGTGCCGCTCCTCTATGCCTATTTTACCGAAAAAGCCGCACGACGGTTCGAGCGGGATATTCCGCAGCCGACACCGGCGGTCAGCCGATACCTGCGCGAGCACGATTGGCCCGGCAATGTCCGCGAACTGTCGCATTTCGCGGAACGTGTCGTGCTCGGCCTGGAACCTGCGGTCGGTCCGGATGCAGGATCGGATACCGTGACGCCGTCTGGCTCATTGCCCGAGAGGCTGGAACAGTACGAGGCGGAGATCATCCGAAACACGCTGACATCCGTCGGGGGAGATGTGCAGAACGCGATCGCAGCGCTGCAGATCCCCCGCAAGACCTTTTACGACAAGCTGCAACGGCACGGGATCATTCGCAGCGAGTACGACAGGAAACGGTGAGGCCTGCCTGACTACACCGCCCGAAGCGTGGTCCGCCGCGGCCCGGAGGAGCGCCGCTTGATAATGTGCGAGGCGACATAGATGCGGTAGGCCGGCATGCCGGGCAAGCGCGGTTTTTCGATACGCTCGACGAGCAGACGCAGCCCCGCGGCGCCGCATTCCTGCCCCTCCATCTTGACCGTCGTCAACGGCGGCGAAATCTGCGTTGCAGCAGAAAAATCGCCGAAACCCACGACGGAGATATCGTCGGGAATGCGATACCCCTGCCCGAGCAATTCCGACACGACCGTCAGCGCCAGCCCGTCATGAGCACAGAAGAAGGCTGTCGGGTGAACGCCTTTGGCCTTCAGGGCGCTATAGGCTTCAGCAAAGCCGCCCTGCTCCTCGAACTGCATGGAGTGAAGGTTGACGTCGGCGTGGCGCTCCGCGATCTCGCGCGCTCCATAAAAGCGCTCTCGCCGCCCACGATAGCCCGGCACGCCATAGACATAGGCAATTTCCCGGTGGCCGAGATCGATCAGATACCGCAGCACGGCCTGACCGGCCTCGTGGTCGGTGCCCGACACCTGGTCGGTATCCTCGAGCGGATCGACCCAGCCGAAACGGACGATGGGAATGCCGGCGGCCAATGCGGCATCGACGGCTTCATGGTCATGCGGCCCGATCAGCAGCAACCCGGCACAGGACTTCACCACGTCGGCCAGCTGACCCGCATGGTGCGTCCAGCGCATCTTCAATCCTCTGCCCAAACGGTGCGCCTCGGCCTGGACACCGTTTTGAAGCTGCATGTACAGTTCGCTGTTCACAGGATCGTGATCATGAAAAACGACGGCAATATCGCTCGATGCCACCTGGCTGACAGGTTTGATGTATCCGAGCCGCTGGGCCGCATCGCGAATGAGATCGCGGGTCTCGTCGCTGACACCGCTTTTTCCCGCAAGAGACCGGGAAACCGCGTATTTCGAAAGGCCGACCTCTTCGGCAATCGTCTGTAACGTCACCTTGCCGCGCTTGCCCATAACAACCCCTTCTGCACTGTCTTCCGCTGCCGCGGCACTCGCTACACTGCTGCGCTGCAAAACGCAAATTTTGCAAAACAAATAACATAACGCTTTACCTAACAATATTCCGATGCGACCGTTCTGTCATCCGGACCTGACAAGAATAAAAAGCATGAGGAGGGGTCTGGCTTTGTGGAGGAGATATTCATGTTCACGCTGAAACGTCGTGCGTTTCTGGCCGGGACTTCGGCCGCCCTCATTTTGCCTGCCCTACCCGCTCTCGCCGCTGCCAACTACAAGGAAGCGGATATTCTCAAGTCAAAAAGCTCAAGCGGCGCGTTGCCGCCGGTCAAGGACCGGCTGCCCGAGAACCCGCTTGTCATCAGGCCCGTCGAAAGCATCGGAAAATACGGCGGCGACTGGAAACTGGCGCTGGTCGGCGGCGGATCGCTGTCCATGTTGTTCCGCTATCAGGCCTATGAACCACTGCTGCGCTACACGCCGGACTGGTCGGGCGTCACGCTGAACGTCGCCGAAGCCTTTGACGGCAACGCGGACTCGACCGTCTATACCATACGCCTGCGTAAGGGCATGAAGTGGTCGGACGGCCATCCTTACACAACTGCGGACGTTAAATTCTGGTACGATACCGTGCTGACCGACAAGCGCGTCGCGGTGACCAGCCAGGGCCATTGGAAGCAGGGCGGCAAACCCGCCAAGCTGGAAATCGTCGACGAACAGACCTTCAAGGTGATCTTTGAGAAACCTAACGGTATGTTCGCGCTGCAGGTTGCCTGGTCCAACTGGGACCACACGACCCGTTGCCCGAAACACTATCTCGAGCAGTTCCATATCGACTACAATCCGAAGGCCGACGAGCTCGCGAAGACCCGCGGCTTCCAGAGCTGGATTGCGTCCTTCCAGGCGGCATCCGGATTCCAGGAAGACAATACGTTCTTCCTGAATTCCTCGAAAAAGCCGACGCTCAACGCCTGGTACTTCACCATCGCCCCCGGCGAGAATACCGAACGCGTCGTTGCGGAGCGCAATCCCTACTACTGGAAGGTCGATACAGAGGGGAACCAGCTCCCTTATATGGACCGCATCGTTTACCAGATGGTCGCCGATCCGCAGGTGCTTCTCCTGAAGTGCATGCAGGGCGAAATCGACATGATGGACCAGTATATCGCGACGCCGAACAACAAATCGGTGCTCTACGATGCCCGCCAGCAGGGCGGCTACGACTTCTACACGCTGACCTCGACCGAGGCCAACGTCATGAACTTCATCTTCAATCTCAACCATAACGACGAGACGAAACGGAAGCTCTTCCGCAACAAGAAGTTCCGTGCCGGCATGTCGATGGCGCTCGACCGTCAATCGTTGATCGATGCGGTTCTGGTCGGCCAGGGCGCACCGGCACAGCCGTCAATCAAGGAAGGAGATCCGCTCTACAACGAGCAGCTTTCCAAGCAATACACCGAGTACAGCGTCGACAAGTCGAACGCCATGCTCGATGAGCTTATCCCGAAGCGCGACAGCCAGAATTTCCGGCTCGACGAAAAAGGCCGCCGCCTGACGATCATCTTCGAGATCGACCAGGCACGCCCGATCTTCCTCGACCTGTTCCAGCTGATCATCCCGATGTTCCAGGCGGTCGGCATCGATGCGCAGATGCGCACGATGGACCGCTCGCTCTGGGAAACGCGTGTTCGCCAGGGCCGGGACTTCGACGCTACCGCCCACCAGTTCGGCGCCAATGGCGGCGTCGCGGCCATGCTCGATCCGCGCTACTACGTGCCGACCGACAACAACGCCATGTATGCCCCGGCCTGGCAGCTCTGGTATCTCGACCCGAAAAACGCCAATGCCGAAGAGCCTCCAGAAGACACGAAAAAGCAGCTAGCGCTTTACGACAAGCTGAAATCGACCTCCGATCAGGCCGGCCAGCGTGAAGTGATGAAGCAGATCCTGCAAGGCGCCGCCGAGACCTTTTATGTCTTCGGCATCTCGCAGCCGCCGGACAGCTACGGCATCGTCAAGAACAACATGAAGAATATCACCAAGACCATGCCGAATTCCTTCGGCTGGCCGACCCCTGCCCCGACCATGCCGGAGCAGTTCTACAAGGTGTAACGCCTTTAGACATTCGAACAGCTTTCCAGGCGCCGGTTCTAACCGGCCGGCGCCATGGGCCTTCTTTTGCCGATGAATGGGACAAATGCCATGCTCGAGGCCACACGACAGAATGCCGGCACCCTGCGCACCGCCGACTGGTATAAGACCGCCACCCGCTGGACACAGCTGACCTTCGTGGAAGACGACCCGGAGAAATATGACCCGGCCTTCTGGATCGACGTTTTTAAGCGCACCAAGTCGAATGCGGTCTGCCTCAGCGCCGGCGGCTATATCGCCTATTATCCGAGCAAGGTCCCTTATCACTACGTTTCCAAATATCTGGGCGACAAGGATATTTTCGGCGCGCTTGTGGATGCGGCGCGTAAGCTCGACATGCATGTCATGGCCCGTGTCGACCCCCACGCCATCCACGACGATGCGGCTAAGGCCCATCCGGAATGGGTCATGGTCAATGCCGACGGCACACCGCGCCGCCACTGGGCCTATCCCGACGTCTGGGTCACCAATGCCTATGGCGAATACAATACCGGCTTCATGCCGGAAGTGGTGAAGGAGATCGTTCGCGAATACGATATCGACGCGATCTTCGCCAATCGCTGGCAGGGCCACGGCGTCGATTATTCCGAAGACAGCGCCCGCCGTTTCAAGGACATGTTCGGTTACGCCCTTCCGAAAAAAGCGGATGCCGACGACCCGGCATGGCAGGCCTGGCTGCAATGGCGCCGCCGCGTGCTGACCGACATGATCGCCCAATGGGACGATGCGATGAAGGCGATCCGTCCGAATTCGAGCTTCATCCCGAATATGAGCGGTGCGTCGCTGATGGAGTTCGACCTTTCCGTCATCACCAAGCACTGCCCCTTCCTCGTTGTAGACCACCAGGGCCGCAAGGGTCTGGAAGTCGGCTGGTCTGCCGGCCGCAACGGCAAACGCATTCGCGCCAGCTTCCCGGACCGCCCCGTCGTTCTGATCACCTCGATCGGCCCGGAAGAGGAATATCGCTGGAAGGACGCCGTAACCTCCGGCGAGGAGATGCAGCTCTGGATCAACAACGGCACGAACCACGGGCTCTATGCCTGGTTCACCAAGTTCAACGGCGTGGTGCCGGACAAGCGCTGGGTAGAGCCGGTTGCAGAAGCCTTCGGGCTGCAGGCGGCCGTCGAACCGGTCATCAACAGCATGAAGCCCACGGCGGAAATCGCCGTGATCGATCCCTCGACCACGCTTCGCCACTGGGCACCGGAAGATCGGCATAGTGCGGAAAAGCACGATCTCGGTTTCTACCATGCTCTCGTCGAAGCCCGTCTTCCGTTTGAGCTTCTCTCCGACCAGGTCTTGACCAAGGACAATCTCGACCGCTTCAAGGTGATCATCCTTGCCAATGCCTCGTGCCTGTCCGATGCACAGAACGAGGCGATCCGTGCCTATGTGGCGCGCGGCGGCAGCGTGGTCGCAGCCTACGAAACATCGTTGCGGGATGAGAACGGCAAGACGCGGCCGGAATTCGGCCTCGCCGATACGCTCGGCATCAAATTCGCCTCCGGCCCGCGCGGCATCGTCAAGAATACCTATGTGGCACTCTCCGGCGATCATCCGGTCAATCGCGGCTTCGACGGCGCTGCCCGGATCATGGGCGGAACACGGCTGATCCATGTGGATCCCGCAGGCAAGGTCGAGACGCCTTTCCTTTATGTCCCGGATTTCCCCGATCTTCCGATGGAAGAAGTCTATCCCCGCAAGGAGCCGGAAGGCGCGGCGGTGGTCGCTCGCGAGACCGGCAAGGGCGGTCGCACGGTCTACATCCCCTGGAATATCGGCGAGATTTTCTGGGAAGTGTTCGCGGTGGACCACGGCCGGCTGATCGCCAATGCCGTTCGTTGGGCGCTCGGCAAGACCTCGCGTGTGACGGTCGATGGGCCGGGCGTCATCGATCTGGCTCTGCGAGAGAATGAGGACGGGATCGCGCTCAGCATGTTCAACCTGACCAACCCGATGATGATGAAGGGTCCGATCCGCGAAAATTACCCTATGGCGGGCCAGACGGTTTCGGTGGACATTCCGGATGGCAAGTCGGTGGCGCGGGCATGGCTCGTGGTTGCCGATCGCGCAGCGAACTTCAGCATCAAGGATGGCCGGGCGATCGTCGAGATACCGGGCCTCGATCGACTGGAGGTGCTGCACCTCAGCTGGAGATGAGGTGCCGTGAAAGGGAGGAGCGCCTTTGGCCTGGAGGGGCCATGGGCGGATGAAAGGACCGACGACGGGCCTCAAGCGGGCTCAGTCAACGGGAGGAGAAAACCCGATGCTTGGCTATATCTTCAAGCGCGTGCTCTACATGATCCCGACCCTGTTCGGCATGTCGCTGATTTCGTTCATGATCATCCAGTTGCCGCCCGGCGACTACCTGACGTCGATGATCGCGATGATGGGCGACAGCGGCCAGGCCGTGGACCCTGCACAGATCGAGCAGCTGCGGCAGACCTACGGATTGGATGACCCGTTCTACATTCAGTATCTGAAATGGATGTGGGGCATCGTCAGCCGCGGCGATTTCGGTCACTCCTTCGAATGGAACCAGCCTGTCTCCAACCTCATCTGGGCGCGCATGGGCTCAACGCTCGTGATTTCCCTCCTCAGCCTGCTATTCGTATGGATCGTCGCACTACCGATTGGAATCTATTCGGCGGTGCGCCGTGGCTCGGTCGGCGACCACGTTTTTACCTTCTTCGGGTTCATCGGGCTGGCCGTGCCGAACTTCATCCTGGCGCTGACGCTGATGTATATAGCCTATAAATATCTGGGCCTGAGCGTCGGCGGCCTCAACTCGCCGGAATATGCCGAAGCGCCGTGGTCGCTCGCCAAGGTCGGTGATTTCCTGGCGCATCTCTGGATCCCGGTCATCATCATTGGTGCCCTCGGGCACGGCAGCGCTCATCCGCATCCTGCGCGCCAACCTGACCGACGAGCTGCACAAGCCCTATGTCATCACTGCCCGCGCCAAGGGCCTGCCGGAATACAAGGTCATCCTCAAATATCCCGTGCGGATCGCGCTCAACCCGTTCGTCTCGGCGATCGGCTGGGTACTGCCGCATCTCGTTTCCGGCGTGACGATCACCGCCATCGTCCTCAACCTGCCGACGGCCGGCCCCCCTGCTGTTTCGGGCGCTGGTCTCGCAGGACATGTATCTCGCCGGCAGCTTCATCCTGCTGCTCTCCGCGCTGACCTTGATCGGCATGCTGATTTCCGACCTTCTGCTTGCGCTGCTCGATCCGCGCATCCGGTTCAACTGAGGAGAGCCGGATGAGCATTCACGAGACAATGGGAAAATCCGCCGAACCGTCGCTCGTCATTGTCGATGGACCTTCGATCAGCCCGCTGAAAAAGGGGCCGGACGGTTTCCACCCGCGGCGATCGGTCCGTGGCGGCTGGTGGCTGGCAAGCTGGTGCGCCAGAAAGTGGCGATGTTCGCCGGTTGCGATCATCCTCTTCCTCTATCTGGTCGGCCTCTTCGCGGAGTTCATCGCGCCCAGCCTCCCCGCCACGTCCAAGCCGCAATACACCTACGCACCACCGCAGGGCATCAGCTTCTTCGTCACCAAGCCGGATGGATCGAGCGAGTTCAACTTCCATGTGAAGGGTTACAAGATCGAGATCGAAAAGGTCGCGCTGCGCCGCACTTTCGTCGTCGATGACAACAAGGTTGTGCCGATCGGCTTCTTCGTCAAAGGCCCGGCCTATCAGCTTTGGGGCCTGATCCCGATGGATCGTCATCTGATCGGCCCGATCAACCTCAATGATCCGATGTACCTGCTCGGCACCGACCGGCTCGGCCGCGACGTTTTCTCACGACTGGTCTACGGAACGCGGGTTTCCATGTCGATCGGCCTTGTCGGCGTCGCCATGTCACTCATTCTCGGCGTTGTTTTGGGCTCGATTTCCGGCTTCTACGGCGGCTGGGTGGATACGGTCATCCAGCGCATCATCGAGGTGATCAGCGCCATGCCGACCATCCCGCTCTGGCTGGGGCTGGCGGCGGCCATTCCGCTCACATGGTCGCCGATCAGTGTCTATTTCGTGATCACCATCATCGTCTCGTTTCTGGGCTGGACAAGTCTGGCGCGCGAGGTGCGCGGACGTTTCCTGGCATTGCGCGGCGAGGATTTCGTCACGGCCGCCAAGCTCGACGGATCAAGCGAGGCGCGGCTGATCTTCCGGCATATCCTTCCGTCCCTCACCAGCCATATTCTCGCCGTCGTGACGCTTGCCGTGCCGACGATGATCGTTGCGGAAACCTCGCTCTCTTTCCTTGGCATCGGGCTGAAGCCGCCAGTGGTCAGTTGGGGCGTGTTGCTACAGGACGCCCAGAACATCCGGACTGTCGCGACCGCGCCGTGGCTGCTCATCTGGCCCTCACTGGCAGTCGTCGTCGCGGTGCTTTCCTTCAACTTCTTTGGCGACGGACTGCGCGATGCAGCCGATCCCTATGACAATTGAGGAGGTCGTGATGGCTACACTTCCAAACGACGTTGTGCTTTCCGTCGAAGACCTCTGCGTCGATTTTCGCCTGCGGACCCACATCCTGCATGCGGTGGAGAGGGTCAATTTCCAACTGAAGCGCGGCCAGACACTTTGCCTTGTCGGCGAAAGCGGCTCCGGCAAGAGCGTCACGGCGCGTTCGCTGCTGCAGATCGTCGATCGGCCCGGCCAGATAGTCGGCGGGCGGATACGGCTGCGGAACGGCGATGCCGTTACCGACATCGCAACGCTTCACCCGGACAGCCAGACGATGCGGGCTATCCGCGGCCGCCGCATCGGCCTGATCTTTCAGGAGCCGATGAGTTCGCTGTCTCCCGTCCATACGATCGGCTCGCAGATCGTCGAGGCGATCCGGTTGCACAGTAAAATGGACAAGAAAGCCGCCCGCGAGCGGATGGTCGAACTGCTTCGGCAGGTCGAAATCCCCAATGCTGACAAGATGGCCGACCGCTACACGTTCGAATTCTCCGGCGGCATGCGCCAGCGCGCCATGATCGCCATGGCATTGGCCGGCGATCCGGATATCCTGATCGCCGACGAACCGACGACGGCACTCGACGTTACCACGCAGGCCGAAATCCTCGACCTGATCAAGCGCCTGCAAGTCAGCCGCGGCATGGCCATGCTGCTCATCACCCATGATATGGGCGTGGTCGCCGAAGTGGCCGACGAGGTTGCCGTCATGCGTTTTGGCCGCATCGTCGAACATGGGCCGGTGGATGCGATCTACCATGCGGCTACGCATCCCTATACCCGCCAATTGCTTGCCTCGACCGTGAAACTCACCCACCACGCCGAGGCACGGCAACCGGCTTCAGTGTTTTCGGCGGAAGCACTGAAGCCGGTCCTGTCCGTCCGCAATCTCGGCAAGACATTCGGCCTTGCCGGTAACACAGTGCTGCGCGCGGTCGACGACGCCAGTTTCGACCTCTATCCCGGCGAAAACCTCGGCATTGTCGGGGAAAGCGGCTCCGGCAAGACGACGCTCGGGCGCCTTATCCTGCGCACGGTCGAACCCACGGCCGGCAATGTCCTCTATCGTGCCAAGGATGGTACGGAGGTCGATGTCACCAGTCTCGGGAAGAAAGAGCTGCGCGGCTTCCACCGTGAAGTTCGGCTCGTTTTCCAGGATCCTTTCGCGTCGCTAAACCCGCGCATGACGGTCAAGGAGGTGATCGGCGATCCGCTGATCGTCAATGGGCTCGCCAAGGGTAAAGCGCTTGAGGATCGCGTTGCCGAGCTGATGCGGCTGGTCGGCCTCGATCCGATGGGCATGGAGCGTTATCCGCACGCGTTTTCCGGCGGCCAGCGGCAGCGCATCGGCATTGCACGGGCTCTGGCGCTTGAGCCTCGCATCATCATCGCTGACGAGGCGACTTCGGCGCTCGACGTGTCGATCCGCAGCCAGATCCTCGACCTGCTTCTCGATATCAAGAACCGGCTGAACCTCAGCTTCATCTTCATCTCGCACGACATTTCTGTGGTGCGTTATTTCTGCGACCGCGTCGCCGTGATGCATCGCGGCAAGATCGTCGAGCTCGGCAGTGCCGAACAGATCTGCACCGCGCCGCGGGAGGCCTATACGAAAAGCCTGATCTCCGCCGTGCCCAACCCCGATCCTCGCGACAAGCGCATGCTGCACCGGCATCGCTTTGTCACGCCTGCAACCGTCTGAGGGGATAGGCAATGCCAAAACCCAGTCCACCACGCTCCCTCTTCGGAGGATTCCGCTAAGATCGACGCTTTCTAGAACATCCGGAAACGATCTCTGCCCGCTTCCACGAGGCTCTGACTCGATGGCGGAGCTTTGCCCGGAGCCCAGACAAAGAGGACCAGTGCAATGCCTAAAAACGATATCCAATTTCCCTTCGGTGCAGTCTATTTTCGCAAGTCCAACCCGCCACAAGAGCATTGGGAGCGCGATTACGGCGTTGCCGGCGAGGATGGACTGAACATTTTCCGTCACTGGTTCATGTGGAGCGCAATCGAGGTCGCACCCGGCGTCTACGATTGGGAAGAGTATGACCGCCAGCTCGATCTCGCCGCCAAGAACGGCATCAAGACTGTCATCGCCGAACTTATTCATGCCGTGCCGGATTGGGCGGTGCGCAAATATGCCGATGCGCTGCAGGTCAATGCCGACGGCACCAAGCTTGGCTCCTATATGGGCGTGTCTGCTGCGACCGGTGGCTTTTCCAACAATGGCGGCGGGGCCGGCGCGCTGACGCTCAATTGCCCTGAGGTAAAGGAAGCGGCCGGCAAATTTCTGACCGCACTTGCCACCCGCTATAAGGATCATCCGTCGATCTACGGCTATGACGTCTGGAACGAGTGCAATTACTCGGCCGACGTCGATTACTCGAGCTATGCCAAGGCCGCTTTCCGCAAATGGCTGGAGAAGAAATACGGCACTCTGAAAGTGCTCGCCAAGGCCTGGCACCGCTACAGCTACACCGAATGGGACGATGTCGAACCGCCGGTGCATATGGCGCCCTATCCGGAATGCATCGATTGGCTCCAGTTCAAGCGCGACAATTTTTACGACCAGATGCAGTGGCGGATCGATACAATCCGTGCCGTCGACAACAAGAACGTCATCGCCGCCCACGGCATTTCCGGCTCGATCCCCAATATGGCGGCCAACGGGTGCGACGACTGGTTGGCGGCCTCCAAGGTCCAAGTCTATGGGTTCACCTGGATTCAGGCGCGCAAGGGCACCGAGCCTTGGAAAAGCTGGTACGGCGTCGACATCAATCGCGCCGCCGCCCGCGGCAAGCCTTTCTGGCACGCGGAACGCCAGGGCGGGGCCGCTGTGGCTGCAGCCGCAAGTCATCGGCCGCGATAAGGAGGATGGCCGCGTTGCCGAGCCCGAGGATATCCGCATCTGGACGATGACCTCGTTCGCAGGCGGTGCGCGCGGCGTGCTGAACCTGCGCTGGCGGCCCCTGCTCGATGGCCCGCTCTTTGGCGCTTTCGGTGCCTATGGCATGGACGGCTCGCGCACGCCGCGTTCCGAGATGCAGAGCGCCATAGCGAAATGGGCAAACGATCCGGCGCAGAAACCTCTCTGGGACGCCAAGCCTGTACGCGGCGAAGTCGGCATCCTGATGGTGCCGGAAACTCAGGAATGGGAATATCTGCTCAGCTACGACCGCAAGGAAAAGCCCTATCCGGAGGCGATGTGGGGTGCCTATCGGGCCTTCCTCGATAACGGAATGCAACCGGATTGGGTGCATATCGACGATATCGAAGCCTATGATTTCCTGTATTTCCCCTACCCGATCATGTTCACGAAAAAGCAGGCGGCACGTCTCAAGGCCTGGGTCGAAAAAGGCGGCACGCTGATATCGGAAGCTTGCCCCGGCTATTTCGGCGACCGCGGCCATGTCGGCCAAGTGCAGCCAAACATGGGTTTAGACGCCGTGTTCGGCGCGCAGGAAGAGACCGTCGAATTCATGCCGGATATCGGCGACCGCATCCATTTCAAGTTCGGCGAGCGCGCGGTTGACGGCGGCGGCCTGCTGCAATCCTACCGGCTTACCGGCGGCAAGGCGCATGGTCATTTTGACGACGGTCGGCTGGCCGTTGTCGAGCACACTTTCGGCAGGGGCAGGACGCTACTGATCGGCACCAATCCCTCGGTTGCCTACTACCGCACCAACGGCAAGTCGAACGCCGGTTTCTATGCCGATCTCATCAGGTGGAGCGGCCGGGCAAAACATGTGACGCTGTCGAATGCCAATCTCTTTGCACGCGTTCACAAGGGGGAAAAGGGCCGTTTCCTCTGGCTGGTCAATCCGACACGCGCTTCCCAGGCCACGGACGTGCAGCTTGCCAAAGGACTTGGCAGCCTCGGCAGCGGCAAGCCGGTCTGGCCGCTCGATCACGCAGGCGGAAAAATAGAGGTGCCAGCCCGCGACGTTCTGATCCTGCCATTGGCCCAGTGAAAACGACACCACGCGGTCGGGCATTCAGAACCTGAATATAGGCTTATCGGCCGCACGCCATCGCTTCCTGCCCCCCCCTTTTTTGGTGGCAAGACAGGAAGTGCGTGGCATGCGGATCGCGTGGTGATTGCAGGCGACAGGAGCAGACCGAACCCAGCAGACGACCGATTCATTCGATCGGTGGAGCGGCATTTCCTATTCTCGGAAGGAGGAACCTTGGTCGACTGATCCGCAAAGCAACAAGCGGAACCAAAACCGCGCCAGCTGGTTGAAGGCGAGTCCTGATCGCAGATACAAAGCCTCACATTACAAGCCTTAAAGTCGCCACCGTAATGCGTTGAGTAAAGTATCAGCAGATGCTGGGGAGGACACAATGCCTGACATTTTCAAGCAGCGGATGCATCTCTATATTATTCAATCCATCTATCAGGCTGTAAGCAACCACGATCAATGGGGTGAGCTTTTATCAGAAATACGCAAGCTGAGTAGCGCCACAGGCGCATTTTTGCTTGGTGTCAATTCTGGAAATAAAAGGAGCTCGAGCGTAATAACGAACCTCC
>CBDDGK010000022.1:0-246149 GCA_965227625.1 Neorhizobium sp.
TCATCAATTCTTGGCGACATCCGTATCGGCGACCGGGTGCGTATCGGAGCAAACACCGCCGTCAGCACCGACGTACCCTCGGATTCGATCGCCATAGGCTCACCCGCGAAAATCTACCCGCGACTTGGGCCCTTCCTAAGCGGACGCATGAAGAAGCAGGACGAGCCGTCGACATTGCCGGAGTAAACCTATGGGCGCTTTGACCACCAATTTCTATCAGCTGCTGAGCGACAATATCGATGCGCGACCGGGCAAGCCGGCGATCGTCGATGGCCACCGGGCGGCGAGCTATTCTGCCGTCGCAGCGGAAGTCGATCGGGTGGCCGGTTATCTGCAGAGCCGCAACATCCGACCGGGTGACAGGGTCATCGTTCATCTCCGCAAAAGCATTGCCGAGGTTGTCGCGATGTTCGCGATCGCGAAAGTCGGCGCTGTCATTGTCAATGTCAGCACGCAGTGGACCGTGGAGCAGCTGGAATATGTCGCCGGTGACTGCGGCGCCCGGCTGGTAATCGTCGAGGCGCGAACAGCCGAGGCATTGGCAGCCCGCTCGCTCACCTGGGCCGTCGAGAACGTGCTCGTACGGGGCAGTCTCGCGATCGATACGGTGTTCGATATCTGGGACCACCTTCCGGAGGATCTCGCGGGCGACGAGATCATGCGGCTCGATACCGAACTCGCGATGATCATCTACACGTCCGGGTCGACTGGCATGCCCAAGGGCGTGATGCTGACCCATCGCAATATCGTTGCCGGCGCCCGGTCGGTGGCACGTTATCTCGATCTGCGGGAAGATGATCGCCTGCTGAGCGTCCTTCCATACAGTTTCGATTACGGACTAAACCAGTTGACCACCATGATGCTGATGGGTGGAACCGTCGTGCATCAGCCAGTACCGATGGCGGCCGAGATCGTTCTTGCGATCCAGAAATACCGCATCACTGGTCTCGCGGCCGTCCCGCCGCTCTGGAGCCAGATCGTGCGCCTGCTGATGGAAAACCCCGTGGATTTTCCGTCCCTGAGACGCATCACCAATTCGGGCGGCAAAATTCCGCTTAACATCCTGGAGCAGTTTCCGAAGGTCTTTCCGGATGCCGACGTCTTCCTGATGTACGGACTGACGGAGGCGTTTCGCTCCACCTATCTTGCGCCGTCGAAGTTTGCGCGGAAGATGGGCGCGATCGGCCGCGCCATTCCGGGCGCCGAGGTCTATGTGATCAAGCCAGGGGAGGGTGTCGCAGATGCCGGCGAGCAAGGCGAGCTCGTGCATCGCGGGCCGCTCGTCAGTCTCGGTTATTGGGGCAAGCCCCACGAGACCGAAAGAAAGATCCGGCCATGCCCGGAGCTTTGGCACCTGATCGGCGATGAACCCGTCGTTTATAGCGGCGACATCGTTCGGATCGATACGGACGGCGACATCTGGTTCGTCGGGCGTAATGACGCCATGATCAAGACCAGCGGTTTTCGCGTCAGCCCGGATGAAATCGAGGATCTCATCTGCCGCAGTGGCGTGGTCGCAGAGGCCGTCGCCTTTGGTGTGGATGATGACGATCTGGGCCAGTCGGTGCATGTCGCGGTCACCCCGATCAATATCGAATTCGATGAAGAAGCGCTGCTGCGCTACTGCCGCCGGGCAATGCCGTCCTACATGGTTCCCCGGCAATTCCACGTCTGGCCCGACACCATGCCGCGCACATCCAGCGGGAAAATCGCGCGCCCGGACGTGGTCCGCATCTGCCGGGAATGGATGCATCTCGGCGGGGTGCCGCGCCGGGATACGCAGGCATTCAAAATCATCGTCAATGAAAAGAGGGATAACAACGCATGAGCCTCATTCAAGGAAAGCTGATCGACTATCTGCGGGATTCGCTGGCCATCACGGATGCCGACAATGACAGCGAACTGTTTTCATCCGGCCTGTTGGATTCCGTTTCGATGGTGAACCTCCTGGCGTTTGTCGAACAGGTGTCTGGGATTGCCATCCGTGCGGAAGACGTGACGCTTGAGAATTTCGATACGCCGTCCCGGATCGCCCGCTTCGTCGAAGCTTCCGCCTGATGGATCACACTGCGCCGGTTGACATGTGGCTCGAAAGCGCCGCCGCGTCGTTTGGTACCCCGTCCTACGTCTACTTTGCGTCGGCGATCGAGAGACGGGCCGCGTTGTTGCGGGAGCTATTCGGTGATCGCTTTGCACTGAGCTTCGCGGCGAAATGCAATCCAAATCCCGCAATTCTTACGCTGATGAAAGACCAGGCGGAATTTCTCGATGTGTCTTCGATCGGCGAATTCCGGTCTGCGCTCTCCGTCGGATGGGCGCCGGAGCGGATCAGCTTTACCGGGCCGGGCAAACGTGACTTTGAGATCAAGGAGGCGATTGCCGGCGGCATAGGAGAGCTTATTCTGGAATCCGTGCGTGAAGCGATTGCGGCCGACGGGTTCGCAAGGTCGCTCGGGCTGGTACAACGCGTTCTGATCCGCATCGCGCCGCCGAGTGTTCCCAAGGGTTTCGGGGATCAGATGGCAGGCCGCCCTTCGGCCTTCGGGATAGACTGGGAAGACGCTCCTCGCGACATCCCGGTCATCGCGGCTCTTCCGAACCTCCAAATCGCCGGAATGCATATCTATTCGGGCACGCAGTGTCTGAAGCCGGAGGCGATCTGCGAGAATTATCGCAATTTCATCGACATCTTCAGGAAGATCTACGCTTCAGACCTGCCATCTCCCGAGAAGCTCGTATTCGGATCGGGGTTGGGGATACCGTATCACGAAGGTGATACGCCTCTTGATGTGAGCGCCGTTGTCACCGGCATTTCCGAAGAGCTCGATGCTTTGCGATCCACTCCACGGTTTGCCGGAACGCGCCTTGTTCTCGAGCTCGGACGGTATCTCGTGGCAGAGGCCGGTTATTTCCTCACGCGGGTAGTTTCGATCAAGCAATCTCGCGGGGTGCGGATCGGCATTTGCGATGGCGGCATGAACAATCATCTGCCGGCATCCGGCCATTTCGGCATGGTCATGCACCGCAACTACGTCATGCACAAAGTCGGCGCGGCTAGTCGCAACGGTGGAGAGCTTTCGGAAAAGGTCAATCTGGTCGGCCCACTTTGCACGTCTATCGATCGCCTGGCGATCGGGATAGCGCTTCCGAGGATCGAGGAGGGCGATGTCATCGCAGTTCACAACAGCGGCGCTTACGGCCTGACGGCAAGCCCGATCCACTTCATCAGCCATGCGCCGGCTCGGGAAGTCCTGATCGATCGTGACGGGATGAACGATGTCTCTTATATCGGCCTGCCAACGCTTGCCTGACATCATTTTCAGTTTTCAGTACGATTTCCGGACGTCGAAAAGCTGGATTGCTGTGCGCAAAATGATTTTAACATCAAGCCAGAACGACCAGTTGTTAATGTACCAGAGGTCGTGAAAAATCCGCTCTTCCATCTTTTCGATGTTTGGCGTTTCGCCGCGACAGTTGTTGATCTGCGCCCATCCCGTCAGACCCGGCTTCACGTGCCTTCGATAGGCATATTTGGCGATCTGCGCATCATAGAGATCGTCATGCGCCAATGCATGCGGCCGAGGCCCGACGATCGTCATTTCTCCGCGCAACACGTTCCAGAACTGCGGCAGCTCGTCGATGCTGGATGCACGAAGGATCGCCCCCACGCGCGTGACACGGGGATCGTTGCGCACGGCCTGGCGAATATCGTCGCCATCTTCCATGACGGTCATGCTGCGGAATTTGGCAATACGGAAGCGCCGGCCGCCATATCCCTTTCGGACCTGTTTGAACAGGACGGGGCCGGGCGAGTCAAGTTTGATGACCAGGGCGACTACGAGCAGTAGCGGCATCAGCATGATCAGAGCAACGAGCGAAAAGACGATGTCGAGGACCCGCTTCGTGCCGCGTTCATAGAGGTTGAGCGGCGGGCGATGGGTCTGAAAGGCCGTCATCGTGCCGATCTTGCCCGAAGGCGCGCTGGTCAATCTGCCGACGACGCCATCGAAGATGACGTTTACGGGAAGAGCGGATCGCCTGAGCACAGCGAGATAGGATTCCAGTTCCGAAACGTTGGAAGCCTTCCAGATGATGAAAACCTCATCGATGTGGTTGGCATCGCTCTTCTGCAGCCGTTCCATGGCACTTGCAGAGAGCGTACCCTCCGGTGACAACGGAAGCATCTGGGCCAGCGCCATGCCGCTCGATGCCGCTTGATGCTGCCAGTGTTCGGTCGGGTAATCTTCGGGGCATATCAGTAGGACGCGTCGTCGTCGGAACGAGGCCGCCGCCGCGGCCGAAGGCAGATACAGATGCCAGAAAACGCGAATAGAGATTAGCCCCACGATTGCAATGATCGCCGTGATCAGGGTTCCGCCACGCGAATAACTTTCGCCTATTTTAAGGAAGAAGACGACGGTCAGGAGAAAGGCCAGCGTGCTTGGAACGAGAATGCAGATCATCCGAATCTGCGGCCGTAAAAGCTGAACGCTCTCGGGTTTGTATGCCTGCCCGCTATGCATGGCCAGCACGAATATCATCGACAGAACCAGGCCTATACCTATGACTAGCGAAGGATCTGGGGCAGATCCGAACAGGATATACTCATAAATGGTAAATCCGGTGATACTTGCTCCAAGAAGGCAAAGGAAATCCAGAGCAGCAGCGAGGTAGGCAATACTGTTGTATTCAAGCCCGCCGCGCGGCGGCAGGTCCTCGAATGGCCTCGGATGCGTTCCTTTTTTCGTCTCGATGGATTCAAACATCACCAATAAATCCTTTCCAGAAATACGAGTATAACTGGGGTTAAGGCCGGAACAATGCGTCCCGCCTACCCCCTAAGCATGAACTGCGCTTAGCCCGTTTCGCTGAAATACGGTGGCGTAGATACCCTTGTGATATGCCGGCAAGGTCAATTTGGATCGAAGTGATCCATCGAGTTTATACTATTAAGGGAGCTGTAATTTCTTAGAGAGGAAGAGAAATAGGTGTAGCATTCCTTCATTGCGCAACCCGCGGCTCAGCCTTGCCGAGCGTTGGGAACGACTTTGGTCAGGCTGTGGAGTATGCGGCGAATGGGGGATGAATGGGATGTAGCCATCGTCGGCGCCGGCATGGGCGGCTCCGCGGCGGGATATGTATTGGCGAAAGCCGGTTTGCGAGTTCTTTTTATTGAAAAGGGACACGCTGAGTTCGCACAGGATGAGGTTGACGATCCAGACACAACGGACGAGGCCAAACGCCTGAGGCACGGCCGTTGGCCGCAGCAAGTTTCGGGCCTGGTTGATCTTCAAAAGGTACGCTTCTTTGCTGCGCTCGGGTGTGGCGCTGGTGGCTCAACGCTCCTCTATGCCGCAGCCCTTGAGCGATTTTCTCCAAGCGATTTCCTGACCGTCGATGGGGATGGAAGACCGGTCTGGCCAATCGGCTACGACGAAATCGATCCTTACTATCGGATGGCGGAGAGGCTTCTTCATGTCCGAGGCGGCCAGGATGTGCTGCAGCCGAAGGCGGACGTTCTCGAACCACCCGCAATGACCCATTGCGACCAGCATTTTTTCGATTCCGTCAGCAGCAACGGTATGCATCCATACCAGGTGCATACGGCCTGCAAACATATCGACGACTGTGACCAATGCGGCGGGTCCATTTGCCATAGGGGCTGCAAACAGGACGCGCGCCGCGCATTTCTTGAGCCAGCGCTCGCAACCGGCAATGTAACGATCCTCGATCAATGCAGCGTTGAAAGGATTGAGGCGGACGAGAACGGGGTCACCGAGCTGCTCTGCCGCAGAAACGGCGAAACCATCAGCATTTCAGCCAAATCCTACATTCTTGCGGCCGGCGCGCTTTCCACGCCGCTTCTTCTGCTCAATTCGGCAAACCGCTTCTGGCCCAAAGGGCTGGCAAACACATCGGATCTTGTCGGACGTTATCTCATGTTCCACGTTTCCGACTTCTTCGCGGTATGGCCCCGTGGAAAGACACGTGTTTCCACTCCCGGAAAGTCGATTGCATTTCGGGATTTCTACGAGCACGACGGCGTGAAACTCGGCGTCATCCAATCGACGGGGCTGACCGCCACGGCCAACAATGTCCTTCATTTTCTGAAGTCGGCGATCGATCGATATGGCTGGATCTGGTTGAAACCATTCAAGCCCTTCATGCGCATCCCGGCAATGATCGGGGCGTTCATCTCGGGGAACGCAACGATCTTTGCGTCGATCCTCGAGGATCTTCCCTACAAGGAAAATCGCGTAAGGCCCAATCCTGATGGATCGAGCGGGATTTATTTCGAATACACGATCCATGAAGAACTGAAGCGGCGCACTGACGTGTTCCGTCGCCTCTACCGGCGCGCCTTCAAACATCACCGAATGATGGTGCTGGGTTCGGAGATCAATCTGAACTACGGGCATGCCTGCGGCACGTGCCGTTTCGGCGAGGACCCTTCGACCGCGGTCCTCGATACCAATAACCGCACCCACGACCTTCACAATCTCTACGTGGTGGATGCTTCATTCTTCCCGACAAGCGCGGGAGCGAACCCGAGCCTGACGATTGCCGCCAATGCCCTGCGGGTCGGGGCACATATCGCTGAACAGCTGCTGCGGTTGTGAGCCGAGCGTTCAAGGGTTTGGAAATTACATGTCCGTTGGCCTGTTGCGGTCTGTCCTGATCCAGGTCGATTTCCGGGCGCCTAGAATCTGGCGCGGATAGCGGCCGATCACGCCTGCTGCATATCGCGGGATTCCAAAAAGCTTGCGAGGCGGAAGAACCAGCACGCCGTGGCGCGACCAGGCCATCGTCAATGAGACGGCAAGCAGCACTGCACTGATCACGGAAAGCACAAAAGGCAGCACCGCGATGCCATAAATGGCGAGCGCGCCGGTCGCCGCCAGCGCCGCAATGACGAACGCAAGCAGAAGCGTAAGAGGCGGCACCAATGCATCGGCAATCATGACCAGATAGTTTCCGTTTCGGAACGTGCCGCTCGAAAACAGCGCGGAAAGCAGCTGGGAGATCAACGCGAACCGCCCGCCATTCCAGCGGGCCGCCTGGCTTTCCAACCCCTGAACCGAATAGGGAAACCTGCTCTTGACCACTGCGGCGTCACAAAACAACGGCGCATGGCCGTTGCGTGCGAGATCCAGTCCAAGCTTCATATCCTCCACCAGATGGCCGTTGGCGAGTTCCGCGTCGCGAATAATCCGCCAGGGGAAAGCCATGCCCGATCCGGTCAGCTGCGCAGGAAGTCCCAGTCGGCTCAATCCAAGCAAACGGACGCGGTTCTTAAGAAGAAAGGCGAATTCGGATACCGACAGATTGAGACCTGCCGCCGAATGCGCGACCATCAAATAGCGGGATTGGATCGGCCTGTTGGTGGCGGCAGACATTCTGGCGAGCGCGTCGAGCGCACCGGGCTCAAGCCAGCAATCGGCGTCGACGATGACGACGACATCCGGCGGCAACCTTGAGAGATGCCGTATGCCGGCGTCCAGCGCGTATCCCTTGCCGCGGAGAACCGTATCGAAGCGCTCAATGACTTCCGCGCCTGCTTCGCGGGCGTTCTGGGCCGTCAGATCGGTGCAGTTGTCGGCCACCACCAGCAGCCGGTCGAACTCCCACATCTGAGCCTTGATGCTGCGCAAGGTCTCCGCGATCTGCAGTTCCTCGTTATGCGCCGGCACGAGGATAGCCACGGGCGGTCGCCGCATCAGCCGCCTTGTTCTCCTGCGCAGGCGCAGGCTGCCGACGAGGCATTCGATCGCGAATAGAAATACAATCAAAAAGAGAACTGCCGAAAGCAAAGTCGCTGCAGCGCTCAGTAGGTACCCCGGCATAATTCTCTCCCGTGGATGGAGCATCCACGGACATCATAATCAAAAGACGCAGCGATCTAACCTAACCGTATTACTCCGTTTGAAGGGGCGCAGCCTCGTCTTTTATCCGGTGGTCAACGCTCAGCCATCAAAAGAGCTACACCGATCTGATGGCTGGCGGCCATATTGAGTGCGGCTATCGTTATTAACTACAATTCTTCGAATAAAGGCAGAAGGTTACTCTTTCGAGTGGCCTGGGTTTCGCGTGGTTTCAGACAGCGTAGGCGTATGGAGGAGATGTGCCGTGGCCATTGTCGACATTCTGCCCGGCAAAGCCGGACAGCAGGCTTTAAACGCATCCGGTAGACGGTATTTTCTCGGGGCGCCGTTCGACCTCCTTACACCTGACAATGTGCTCAACATGGTTCGGAACTGTACGCCCGAAACCGAGTTTCGCTACATCGTGACGCCCAATGTCGATCACGTCGTAAGGTTGAAATCGAACGCAAGCATCAGGCATTACTATAGGAGCGCCTGGATCTCGGTTTGCGATAGCCGCCCGATTGCCGGCATCGCCCGTATTCTCGGTTTCAAACTGCCGGTGGTTACCGGGTCCGACTTGACCGTCAGCATCTTCCGGTCGGTGTTGCGGGATGGCGATCTTGTCACCGTCATCGCATCACAGGATTCCGTTGTCCGCGATTTGCGCCTGCGATATCCCAATGTCCGGTTCCGCACATACCTTCCCCCGCAGGGCCTGTGGGACAATCCGGAAGCGTTGGCGGCCTGCGTTGATTTCGTTGCCCAGACGCCGGCACGGTTTGTCTTCATTGCTGTGGGGTCACCCCAATCGGAAAAGATCGCCTATGAACTGACGCGTCACCCGGAAGCTCGAGGTGTCGGCCTGTGCATCGGCGCCTCGCTGGAATTTCTGCTGGGTATCAAGAAACGGGCACCGCTCTGGATGCAGCATTCCGGTCTCGAATGGCTTCACCGCCTGTCGACCGACCCTCGCAGGCTGTGGCGTCGATATGCCTATGCGGTTCTGCCACTCGCCCAGCTCTTCTGCGGTGAGGTCATTGGAAGAAACTCCCGGCCCGACCCCGGCTGAGCGAAAAGCTCAGCCGATCACCATGCCTGAGACGACATGGCCCTGGCGAAAACCTATCCGTCCATTCAGCCGTTCGCCGGTCTTGAAGGGGGCGATATCGGCTTCGAAATAGGCCGCGAATTTCTCTTCTGCCAGATCCAGCTCGATGCGGATTGCGTCGAAGCCGAACAGCGTACGGCTTAGCGGATACTGGCATTTGTAGACGCACTCCTTGGCGCAGAAGATCATCGTCTGCAGCAATCCCCGCATGGATGCCTGTTGCGTCAGGAGCCAGTTGCGTTCCGACGCGATGCATATCTCTTCGGCCAAATCCTCCTCAAGAGGCACCGCTTCTTCTATATCGATCCCCAAAGCTCTGATGCCGTCGGAATGTCTGCCCACGGCTGCAACGCATCGGGTGGCGGAATGGCTGATGCTGCCGGTGATGCCCCGCGGCCAGATCGGCGCGCGGTCCGCGCCCATGATGATGGGTGAGTTGGCAAGCCCGAAAGCCTTCATCGCTCGACGAGCACAGCTGCGGCCGGCGGCAAATTCCCGCCGTCGGCGCGCGATTGCGCCCGATATCGCGCGCTCCTCTTCTGGAAAGAGATTGGGAAACTCCGCCGATAGGGGAGTTTCCACCGCAAAGACCGGAGACCGGAATATACCGTCAAGCAGCATCCGTCAGACCTTCGTCTCCACTCGGGAAAGCGTCGAACGCCTCTCCATCGCATTGCGACGCATGGCCGCCCGTTCGGCGACGTTCGTCAGGAAGACATCGGGCTTGCCCCGGTTCGAAATATGGTCGGCGAGCAGCGCGACAGTCGGATACCGGAAGATATCCGTTATGGTCAGTTCCGGCGATATCTTCGCCTTCATTTCGCGATGCACCTGAACAGCCAAGAGCGAATGCCCACCGAGCGCGAAGAAGTTGTCGAATATGCCCACTTTCTCGACGCCCAGTGCACGAGCGAAGAGCTCGCTGATATCCTGCTGCAGCGTATTCGACGGTTCGACAAAGGTCGCAGTCGGGGAGGGCGCCTTTTCCATGGGGATGGGTAATTTGTTGCGATCGACCTTGGCGTTCGGCGTCAACGGGAAGGTTTCCATTGTCACGAACTGGGATGGCACCATCGCGTCCGGCAAGGTCTCCGCGATATGCGCGCGCAGGTCCTCATCGGAGACTGCCGCACCGGTCGTCCGGATATAGGCAACCAGGCGCATGTCACCGGGTCCATCCTTGCGGGCGACAACGACTGCCTCCCGTATGCCGGCGAGAGCACCGATGCGGGCTTCGATTTCGCCGAGTTCGATGCGGTGCCCGCGGATCTTCACCTGATGATCGGTTCTGCCCAGGAAATGTAAGGTACCGTCCCGGTCAAAGCGGGCCAGGTCTCCGGTCCGGTAGATCCGGCCGGCCGTGAACGGGTTCGCAAGGAACCGTTCACTGGTTAGTTGCTCGCGGTTGAGATAACCCCGGGCCACGCCGTCGCCGCCGATATAGAGTTCGCCGACCTCTCCCGGCGGTACCGGTCTGAACGCGTTGTCGAGCACATAGAGCTGCGTGTTGGCAATCGGGCGGCCGATCGGTATGACGCCCGTCGCCGGGTTCGTGGTGAATGTCGACGACCAGATCGTTGTTTCCGTCGGGCCGTACATATTCTCCACCGTGGCGCCGGTAACCGTGCGCAACGCAGCAAGCAGGGAGCCCTGCAAGGCCTCACCGCCGAGGAAGAAGTGCTGCACGTCGCTCAGTGCGGCACGATCCTCGTCGACCATCATGAACATCCGCATCATGGAAGGCGTGCACTGCAGATGGGTCACACCATGCCTACGAACCTCATCGGCGAAGCTGATTGCGGGCTCTTCGGTTACAATGGTCTTGCTGGCTCTCACCACCTCTGCCAGCAATGGCAGCCGATCCAGCACGATCTCGTCGGAAAGGCCGAAATCGATCAGGCAGGCGATGTCATCGACGCCGGCTTCCTTGACTTGTGCCAATCGATCGAGCGCGTCTCCGATCGTGCCGAACAGCCCGCTGTCCTCGAAATATCGCAGGAACGCGAATTCGAGGATCGCATCCATCTCCTCCTGCGCGAGCGATTGCAGGTCGATATCCATCGGCTTGTCGACGCCCTGCGGCTTCTTGAAAGCCGGGAACGCCCAGGCATATTGCTTGATCAATGCGGCTGCGCTGCGCAGGTATTCGGTCATCGGGCCACGGGCACGGTCGCGCACTTCATCGCGGTCCTCGCCGAGAAGGGTGTGCAGCATCAGTGTGACCTTGTAGTCCGCCGGACTGCGGCCACACTCCGTCAGCGTCTCGCGGTAGATACGGATTTTCTCGGCCAGTTCCTCGACGGATTGGCCGAGCAGATGCGTCAGCACATTCGCGCCGAGCCTTGCGGCCTCGCGATAGCTGTCCGGATTGCCGGCAGTCGTCAGCCAGACGGGAAGTTCCTTCTGGACCGGCCGTGGTTGTGTGATCACTCCGACGCTACCCGCCCCGAAGTCGAACTCAACGCTTTCGCCGCGCCACAGTTTGCGGACTGTTTCGATTCCGCTTACGAGGCTCGCCTTGTTCTTCGGAGGCGCGTTTTCAGGGCGCAGAACGAAGTCTTCCGGCATCCAGCCGGAGGCAAACGCCAGCGCAACCCTGCCATTGCTGAGGTTGTCGATGATTGCCCATTCCTCGGCGATGCGGGCGGGGTGATGCAGCGGCAGGACGCAGCTTCCCGCACGGATCGAGAGGTTTTTTGTGACCGCAGCGACCGCCGCACCCGTAACGGCAGGGTTCGGGTATGGGCCACCGAAGGCGTGGAAGTGGCGCTCCGGCGTCCAAAGGGAGTCGAAACCATTGGCGTCGGCGAATTTGGCGCCTTCGAGAAGAAGCCGATATTTTTCCGGCCCGGCCCCGGCATCGTTACCCCAGTAAAAGAGGCCGAAGTCGAGATTGGTGCCTTCCCCGGCGGTTGCTCGCTTGGCTTTGGCTTCGATGACTTCGGAGGAGTGGATGACGACCTTGAAACCGCGCGCAAGTGTCCAGAAGAGTTCGAGAACCGAGATGTCGAAAGAAAGACTGGTGACCGCCAGCCAGACATCCTGCCGATCGCCCTGCCGCCGTACGCGTTCGTCCATGCCGACGAAGAAGTTCACGACGTTGCGATGCTCGATCATCACTCCCTTCGGCATGCCGGTCGAGCCGGAGGTATAGATGACGTAGGCGAGGTTTTCCGATGTAACTGCAGTTGAGGGGCGGTCCGAAGCGGATGCCTTTTGGATGATGTCCTCGACGCAAAGATAGTCCGTTCCGGCGAGCGTCGGAGATTTTGCAAGCTGGCGATCGGTCAATACGAGCTTCGCGCCGCCGTCCTTGATCATGAACGCCAGCCGGTCCGAGGGGAAATGCGGGTCGAGCGGAATATAGGCGCCGCCAGCCTTCATGATCGCAAGCGCGCCCACCACGAGATCGAGCGATCTCGGCAGATGGAGGCCTACGGCGACATCAGGTCCGACGCCGCGCGCGATCAGCACTTGAGCAATGCGGTTTGCCCGCTCGTCCATCTCCCGGTAGGTCAGGGAGCTGTTGCGGAAGTTAAGTGCTTCGGCATCCGGCGTGCGATCCACCTGGTTTTCGATCAGCCGATGCACGCAAGCAAGCGTATCGTAAGCGACCTGCGTGTCGTTCCAGCCGTTCAGAACCATGTCACGATCGGCATCGGACATCAGCGGCAGGTCGGCCACCCTGGTCGGGCGATCCTGGAATGCCTGCAACATCGCGGCATAGGCCTTCACAATGTCCTGCACCTGGCTCTCGTCGATACGAGTGCGGTCATAGATAAGGTCAGCCTTGTCGGGGCCGAGCCTGAACGTCAGGGCACATCCCTGGATCGCGGCGTCGTATACGGGGCCGCGCGTATCGCAAATTCCCACGGTCAGAGCGGTGGATTGCAGGCCGGGATATCGGCTCGGCAGGTCGCTGCAATAACCCTTTCGGTCGCCCAACTCCTTCAGAGCGCCCCTGACTTCGGCGATCAGGCCTTCGGTGGTTATCGCGTCCGTAACACTGACACGCAGGGGGAGGCTTTCCGCGAAATATCCGGGATGGCGGCCGCACAGGCTGACAAGGTCGTCATTGCGATAGGCGATATCCATCTTCGCCTGGCCGGTCAGACGCATCAGGACGGCAGCAACGGATGGCGCGCGCTCCTCCGGCGGCAGGTCGGCAACCGCCGGCAGGGACACTGCGCGCATATCCGGCGACTGACCGTCGAACGCTTTGACGTAGGGCAGGGAAATGTCTGCTGCACTTTCGATCCGGCGACGGAAGAACGCCTCGTTCGGCAACAGATCTTCGATAGCCTGATCGAGCGCAAGCTTGTCGGCCTCGCCGAATACCGGAAGCCGGTCGCCGGGGCGCAGGACCGAGGACAGCTGGATCCGGTTGGCGCCATCGCTCCTGCTGGCCTCCAGCAGGACAGGCGCGTCGGCGGTCGCGACCGTCACACCATGGGCGCCGACCGACATGACGAGACCAGGCTCGCCATTCAGCTCACCCTCCAGAATGCGGATATGCGACACGGCGAACAGATCGTTGCCGCAGCGAATCTTGGGTATGGTGAGCGGGTTGGAATAGGCCTGCCCGAAGTCCAGCCCGCGCACCAGCCGGGAAAGTTCGATCGCGGTGCGCGTGAAATCGAGCGTAGCCGCCGCTTCCGGTCGCTTGAGACGTTCGTAATAGCGGCGGTCGGTAAAATCTTGAGCGAGAGGGCGAAGCTGGCCCTTCTCGATGTCCTCGATCATCGTGGAGAATGTTGCAATACCGGCTTCGAAGCATTTGGTGTTCAGGGTCAGCGCTGTTTCGTCTGATGCGATGTCGAACCCCCGCTGGGCGTAGATATCGCCTTCGTCGATCCCGTCATTGATCGCGTGCCACGTCACGCCATGGCGGTCGTGTCCTTCGATGATCGCCCAGGCCGGAGTGTTCAATCCCGCCATCTGCGGCAGCAATCCATCGTGGAAGTTCGCTGCGCCAATACCTGCATGCTGCCAGGCAGCCGAGGGCACGATCCGCAGATTGGCAATGCTGAACAGCCAATCGTAATTGTGTTCGATCAGCTCCGGCGCATAGTCTGCACCCGCATCCAGAACGGGAACGCGGTTCGCCGCAGCCCAGGTGCGGACCGGTGCGCTCGTTGTTGCGATTGCGGAAATCCGATGCCCGCGCGCCCGCAGGATTTCGGCGCATTGCACGAGCAGCGATCCGCCACCAATCAGAACACAAGCCAATTCGCCCATTACAGTCGTCCCACTCGTTGATGTTCCAAGCTTTTTGATAGAACCGGGGCGGGGGCTCATTTTCAACATGCGCGCCGTCATCCATGGGTATGAGCGCGGCTAAGCCTGAATTGCGGCCGTATCAGGCATATCCGCCATATGGATGATTACCGCCACCAAGGGCGTAATTGCCGTTGCGCGGGAGTTAGCGGCACATTGATTATGGCGAGTTGGCGCTCGCGTGCATTTCAGTAACGAAACAACCACGACGGTGAGGAAACGACACGGAAATCCGGCTCATGGCTACGAGCCTCCCGGCTTCGTTTCCTGGGGCAAGGGCGGTGTCGATGCTTGAAGGAAACAACCAGGTCTGCGCGAGCGATATTGCAATCGTCGGCATGGCTTTGCGCGTGCCGGGAGCGCGCAATGTGTCGGAGTTCTGGAAGAACCTTTGCGACGGTGTTGAATCCATTCGCACCTTCTCGACCGAGGAGCTTGTCGCGGACGGGGAGGACCCGGAGCGTATTCATCACCCGAATTATGTGCCTCGTGGTGCCGATCTCCCCGACATGGAAATGTTCGATGCGGAGTTCTTCGGCCTCAATCCCAAAGAGGCGGCAGTCATGGACCCCCAGCATCGCCAGTTTCTGGAATGCGCCTGGGAGGCCATGGAGGATGCCGGACGGACCGAGCCCTCGCTCGCTCATCCTGGCCCTGTCGGCATTTTTGCCGGCTGCGGCATGGGGTCCTATTTCTATTTCAACGTCTGCAGCAACCGCAGCCTTGTCGATCAGACAGGCATGTTCCTGTTACGCCACACCGGCAACGACAAGGACTTCCTGGCGACGCGCGCCTCTTTCGTGTTCGACCTGCGCGGCCCGAGCGTCAACGTCCAGACAGCCTGCTCGACGTCTCTGGTCGCCATCCACTATGCCTGCCAGAGCCTGATCTCCGGCGAATGCGACATGGCCCTTGCCGGCGGCGTGACCATCGAGTTCCCGCATCGTCGCGGATACATGTATCAGGAAGGCGAAATCCTTTCGCCCGACGGTCACTGCCGGGCTTTCGATCACCGCTCCGCGGGCACGGTCTTCGGCAGCGGTGCCGGGGTCGTTGCTTTGCGCCGGCTGTCGGATGCTTTGCGCGACGGCGACACGATCCACGCCGTCATCAAGGGTACGGCGGTCAACAACGACGGCCACAGCAAGGCCGGTTATCTGGCGCCGAGCGTGACCGGGCAGGCGGCAGCGATCCTTGAAGCTCAAGGGCTTGCCGGCATCGAAGCGGATACGATCCAATATATCGAGTGCCACGGAACCGGAACGCCGCTCGGCGATCCGATCGAGATCGAGGCTTTGACCGCAGCGTTTCGCCAAAGCACGGATCGCAAAGGCTTCTGCCATGTCGGATCGGTGAAATCGAATATCGGCCACCTCGATACGGCGGCCGGGGTCGTCGGGTTGATCAAGGCGGCTCTGGTCGTCAACCACGGCACGATCCCACCGACTTTGGGCTTCGAGAAGCCGAACCCGGCAATACCGTTCGAAACCAGCCCGTTCATGGTCAACAATACGCCTGTGCAATGGCCCAAGGCACTCGGTCCACGCCGGGCGGCCGTAAACTCGCTCGGCGTCGGCGGCACCAATGCGCATGCCATCATCGAACAGGCGCCTGTGCGTTACGTGTCGAACGTCGATGCGGCCGGGATCGGCAAGGAAACCGATCCCATGCTGCTGTTCCTGTCTGCTCGCCAACGCAAGGCGATCGATCAGATGGCGGATCGTCTTGCCCAGGCCATGACAGATCAGCCTCACCTCTCGCTCGATGATATTGGTCTTACTTTGATGCGCAGCCGCCGGCAGTTCGAGCACCGGATGGTTTTGGCTGTCCGGAACCGCGAAGACGCGATTGCGGCGCTCTCCAATGGTGCCCAACGCGGGCATGTGCAGCAATCCGTCGAAAAGGCATCGGGCGCGGTATTTCTCCTGCCTGGTGGCGGCTCGCAATATGTCGGAATGGCGAAGCGTCTTTATGAAGAGGACGCAAGCTTCCGTGCAATCATAGAGGAAGGGCTGTCCTATCTGCCGGCTGAGGCCGCGAACGGAATCCGGACCGTATGGTTCGGCGAGCGTAACGCGGCAACGGACAAGGCATTCCTGCGCCCGTCGCTACAGTTGCCCGCAATCCTGATTGCCGAAGTCGCGCTGGCAAAGCTCTGGATGGCGTGGGGCTTGAAGCCGAAAGCGCTGATCGGCCACTCGATGGGCGAGAATACGGCCGCATGCCTGGCAGGTGTGATGCTGTTCAAGGACGCGGTCAATCTTGTCCACCTGCGCGGCAGATTGTTCGAAACGATCAAGCCGAGCGGAATGCTGAGCGTCCCGCTCGATGCCGCCGCACTGACGAAACTCCTTCCGTCCTCGCTGGATGTCGCATCCGTCAATGCGCCCTCGCTGTGCGTGGTCTCGGGGCTGAACGAGGATCTCGAACAATTCCGCGATGCGCTGGCCGTGCAAGGCATCGAAGCAAGCCGCATTCCCATCGATATCGCTGCCCATTCGCGGCTCGTGGACCCAATCCTCAACGATTTCGAGGCATTTCTTCGCACCATTTCTCTTCGCGCTCCGACAATTCCGATCCTATCGAATCGTACGGGGTTGCCTTTGAGCGCCGAAGAGGCGACCGACCCGATGTATTGGGTCGGTCACCTTCGTTCGACCGTCCATTTCGCGGACGGAATGGCCAAACTCGCGCAGGATCCCGGAACGATCTATATCGAGGTCGGTCCCGGCCGCATCCTTTCGTCACTGACCAAGGCTCAAGGCTCCATCCCGACCGGTCACGTGATCAACAGCTTGCCGCATCCCGACGAAGCCGGTGATGACAGACTGCATTTCCTGACTGCGGTGGGACGTGCGTGGATTGCCGGACTGAAGGTCGATATCGACCGACTTTGGCAAGGGAGGCCGTGCCAGAAGGTCCGGCTGCCAACCTACCCGTTCCAGCACCGCCGCTTTTTTATCGACCGCGTCGCCGGCGAGGAGAGGGGAGCCGCCAAGCCGGTCCTGGCGAAGGAGCCTGATATTCGCCGTTGGGGTTATCGCCCGGCCTGGAAACAGACGCTGCCCGACTATGTGCCAGGTGCCGAAAGAACTCCGCAATCATGGCTCTTTTTCCTTGACGATGCAGGCGTTGGTACAGGGATCGTCGAACGGCTCCGCTCCGCCGGCCATAGGGTCGTCACCGTATCTCTAGGCGACGCATTCAGCCGCCGGGGTGCCGATACCTACACGCTTTGCCCGGAATTCGGCCGCTCCGGTTATGACGCCCTGATCGCTGAACTTACGAACGATGGGGCTCTGCCTTCCCGTATTGTGCATATGTGGCTGTTCACCGGCGAAGAGACGTTCCGGCCCGGCTCGAACTTCTTCCACCGGAACCAGGAATGCGGCTTCGACAGCATGCTGTTCCTCGGCCAGGCACTTGGTGATGCCGGCGCAGCGCAGAATGTTCACTTCACGGTCGTCACCAACGGCATGCAGCAGGTGGCTGATGAGCCACTGACCTACCCGGAAAAGTCCACCATTCTCGGACCGAGCCTTGTCCTGCCCAAGGAGATGACGGGCGTAACGGTGAAGACGATTGATATTGCCCTGCCGGCGAAGGCGGAAAATGTCGAGAGGTTCTCTCTTCTCCGGCGTAGGACCGTAGCGAAACACGGCGATACCGAGGTCGCGTCGTTTGTCGATCAGCTCTGGGAAGAGCTTCATGCGGAGCCGGTATCCGAGACGGTCTCGTTGCGCAAGAACCGGCGGTGGAGCCGGATCCATGTCGAGTTGCCGCTGGAAGAAGCGCCTCTGCAAAAGGAGATGCTGCGCAAGAGCGGCGTGTACTTCTTCTCGGGCGGCTTGAGTGATATTGCCGTCGCTCTTGCCGGACAACTCGTCGACCAATATCAGGCCCGGATCGTGCTGGTCGGGCGGACGATACTGCCGCCGCGCGATGACTGGCGTCTTTATGAACGGACGCACGGATACGACAACGTCCGCCGGGCGATCTCGACGATCCGCAGCCTTGAGGAAAAGGGCGCGGAGGTCATGTATCTCAGCGGTGATGTCAGCGATCCCGAACAAATAGGCGATGCCGTCAAGGTCGCGCTTGCCCGCTTTGGTGAAATCAACGGCGTCTTCCACGCCGCCGGTGCCGTCGATGACGGCCTGATCCTGACCAAGATGCGTGACGCCATGGATAAGGTCCTCACACCCAAGGTGCTCGGCACGTGGGTGCTGGACGAGGCATTCAAGGACGTGGCGCTGGACTTCTTCGCTATGTTTTCCTCCACCAGTACGGATGTCGTTCGTGCTGGGCAGGTCGACTACGTTGCCGCCAATTCCTATCTCAATGCGTTCGCGCAAAGCCGGTCGCATCTTGCTGACCGCAAAACCCTGGCTGTACACTGGGGCGTCTGGAACGAGATCGGCCTCGCGGCGCGAGCGCTCGCCGAGACGCCTGCACTGGAACGGGTGAACCCGGTTACCGGACCGGCAACTGGCCCATTCTTCCAACACTGGATCGAGGACGACACGGGGACCCCATGGCTTCAGGCGCTGGTTCGTCCTGAAACCGAATGGATGTTGAACGAGCACCGGCTCGTGTCCGGTCAGGCGGTCATGCCCGGCACCGGTTATATAGAGCTTATCGCGCAGGCTGCGCGTGAATATGGCCTACCATTTCAGGCTGACATCACCGACCTCGTTTTCCTTCGGCCGCTGACGATTGCGGACGGGGAAACCAAGGCGTTGCGCGTTCGGTTGGAGCGGGTTTCGCAGCACTATCGTGCAACCATTCTGGCGGGGCCGGTGGGCGGCCAGATGGAAGAGTTCGTGAAATACGCTGAGGCGGAGCTATGGCCGCAGACAGCAGTGTCGGCCCAATCACCTCGATTTACTCCGCCGACGTTCCCGACCTTTGAAAGGCGCACAGCCGAACCGAATGGAACGCTCCGATCGGTTCAGGAAAGCCATATCCGCTTCGGTCGCCGTTGGGCAGTTCTGCAATCGATGGCGATGGGTGAAGGCATCGCGTCCGCGGAGCTGCGGCTTTCGTCGTCTTTTGCCAGCGATCTGGCTCAAGGCGTGATGATACATCCGGCACTGCTCGATATCGCGACGGGTTTTGCTCTGGAACTCGCACACGATTACGGTCCTCAATCATCGCTCTGGGCGCCGGCAACATACGGCCGGATTTCCTTGCATAAACCTCTGCCCTCCGAGATCATCAGCGTCGTGAAATTGGTCGACAGCAGCGAGTTCGGTGACGGTTACGCCGCCTTCGATGTGACGATCCTCGACAATGAAGGCGAGCTTGTCTTCAAGGCCGAGCGGTTCGTGATGCGGCAACTGATGAGCGACATCTTCCCGGATGCCGCAGCTCTTCAGGATCCCGCCGCAACCGCTTCACGAAAGCCGGTTGCGTCGGCGCGCAGCGTGACGCAGCTGGGTGCGCAGGTGCGCAACGGCATTCTTCCGGCCGAAGGTTTCGAAGCCCTGCGGCGGGCGCTTGGGACTGCCGAACCTCAGCCGATCATCAGCTCGATCGATCTGAATGTGCTGAGGGACTGGGTTGCGGCATCTGCCGAAGTGGTCGCTCCGGCAAGCAATACGTTCGAACGTCCGGATCTCGAAAGCGAGTTCGTCGCTCCGAGAAACGCTATCGAAACGACCCTCTGCGGCTACTGGCAGGAGTTGCTCGGTGTCGGCAATGTGGGCATTCACGACAACTTCTTCGACATGGGCGGCCATTCGCTGATTGCCGTGCGCCTCTTCCGCATGATCAAGAAGCAATATGGCCTGGACATGCCGATTTCGGATCTTTTCGAAGCGCCGACGATCGCGCAATGCGCCGCCAGGATTGCAGCCGAACTGCCTGATGCGGAGGGAGGCGAAAACGGTGATGTGAAGGTCGCAGCATTTTCGTCCTCAAAGCCCGTTCATCTTGTACTGATGAGCCCGGGACGAAAAGCCGATACGACGCCGCTTTTCATCTGTGCCGGGATGTACGGCAACATTTTGAACCTGCGCCACCTGGCGGCCTCCATCGGAGCCGACAGGCCGGTTTACGGAATTCAGGCAAGAGGCCTTTTCGGCGACCGCGAGCCGCATCTTTCCTTCGAAGACATGGCCGCTGATTGCATCGCGGAAATTCGCGTCGCCCAGCCCAAGGGACCGTATCTGCTGGCTGGCTATTCCGGAGGCGGGATAACGGCCTACGAGATTGCCCGGCAACTGGAAGGGGCCGGGGAACGGGTCTCCCATATCGTGATGCTTGATACGCCTCTGCCGCGACAGCCTAAGCTCGCGTTCCTCGATCGCGTAACCATAAAGCTTCAGGATTTACGCCGTCATAGGCTCGGGTATTTTGCCAAATACATGCGCGACCGCAACCGTCACGAAGCCAATCTGAAGGCCATGCACGACGCTGCGCAGCAGAGTGTTGTCACCGAGCATTTCAACAACGAGAAGATCGAATCCGCATTTCGGTTTGCCGCCGAGAACTATCAGGTAAGGCCCTATAGTGGCGCAGTTACCCTCTTCAGGCCGAAGCTCATGGGCTTCTACCCACTGAGCGGCGGGCGTTTCCTCAAGCAGAACCGCGACGTTCTGCTGCCGGACAATGGTTGGCAAGGTTATGTGAACGAACTCAAGGTGCTGGAAGTTCAGGGAGATCACGACAGCATGGTCCTTGATCCCTATGTTCGAGCACTTGCTGAGAAGATGCGCACCATCGTAGCCGAAGCGACCGCGAAAGATCGCACAATGTCCTCGGACAGCCGGCGCGATCCTGCACCGGAAATGGCAAGGGCCGACAGTGCCACGCCGCGGGCGTCGCAATCCACATTCGAGGTTGCGTGATGATGATAAGAACTCGATTGCAAACCAATGTGGAGCCTTCGTAATGGCGGATACAGCAACTTCCGCCGATTGGGGCCCTTCCTCACGTGTTTCAGGAAGAATATCGGGCCATCCCGTAAAACCAGCAGTCCAGGCCGCGCCGAAGATCGGATTCCGCGGCCGCGTCGTGCGGGCTGCCGGATGGTCGATGATCGGCTATGTGGTGCTTCAAGTCCTGCGCATTTCGAGCAGCCTTATCCTGACGCGACTTCTCATGCCGGAAATGTTCGGCATCATGGCTGTTGCGACCGCGCTTCAGGTCTCGATTGCGATGCTGTCCGATCTCGGGCTGCGACCTGCTGCTATCCAAAGCCGGCTGGGCGACGATCCTTTCTACCTCGACACGGCCTGGACGCTTCAGATCCTGCATGGCTGCCTGATCTGGTTTGCGTGTGTATTGGCCGCGATTGCGATCGGGAGCGCCGCGCGCGCGGGCCTGTTTCCCGCCGGATCGGTCTACGTCGTTCCCGAGTTGCCGGCGGTGATCATGGCGACGTCTTTTGCGACCGTTATCATGGGGATGCAGTCGACCAAGCTCATTACCGCATTCCGCAATCTGGATCTTGGTCGGCTGACGATCATGGAGATTGTGGCGCAGATCATCAGCCTTGGCGTCGCCGTCGTCCTTGCGTGGTTGACCAAGTCGATCTGGTCCTTCGTCGCGTCCGGCCTGACTTCCGCTCTGGTGACCACAATCCTCACGCATACCTGGCTTCGTGGCACGGGAAATCGGTTCTACTGGGAAAAGGAGGCGTTTCTTGATCTCATCCGTTTTGGCCGATGGATCATGTTGTCGTCCATTTTGACCGTCATCGCAGCGAATTGCGATCGCTTCCTTCTCGCGGGCTGGGTGAGCGCGGGTACTTTGGGGTTGTACAGCCTTGCGCTCGGCTTGATCGGCATGCTGGAAGGCGCCGGGGGTAAGCTTTTTTCGAGCGTCGCCATGCCGGCGCTCAGCAAGATCGCACGCGAGCAGCCCGATCGCCTGCGGGCAATGTTCCTGAAAATGCGGTTGCCTTTCGATCTGGTCTTCGTCGGCGGCGCCGGAGCGGTGTTTGCGGGCGGCAACATGCTGACAGAGGTTCTGTATGACGATCGTTATATGGCCGCCGGCCCGATCATACAGATATTGTCATTCGGCTTGATAACCTCCCGTTACGGGCCTTTGTCCGCGATCTATTTGGCGACCAACGAACCGCGCAACCAGACGATCCTTAATCTCGTCCGCGCCATCTCGATCTTCGTGGCTCTTCCGCTGGCGCACGCCTTCTTTGGCTTCCAGGGCGCGCTGTGGGCGATCGCACTCTATGGGCTGCCAACGATCCCGACGGTTATTTACTTCAATCACCGCCGCGGTCTCAACAGCTACTGGTATGAAGCCCTGATCATGCTCGCCTGGCCGGCAGGTTACGCAATGGGAAGTATATCGGTATCGGTATTTGAGGCGGCCCAGAAAATTATGTAATTTTTCTTGATATCCGCCAAAGGGACTAGTCCTTCATCACACTTCTCAAATTGGCCGCACGCTCTCCATTGATTATCCTCAATAATGATAACTCCGCTCAGGTCATGTCGTTTGAACGGCGTTTGGGCATTACTGCTTTCATCATCCTGAAGATCTGAATGTCCTGAATTTTGCTTAGGCGGCCTCGTGCAGAGCACGGGGCGCCATGTCCTCTCTTTGTGTTCGAAAGGTGCGGCTGCAATGGGCGTTGATGGTTGTGTTATCGGCGATTTTTCGAGGGAAGGGCTGTCGCCCGTGCTTGATGGCGCAACCGGCGATGCCCTTTGTGAAGTAAAAAACATGAGCGCTTCAGATTTTCAAAGTAAAACGAAGATTAGACCACTCCTGATTGCGGAGGCCGCCAACCCCGAGTGGACAAGCGTACCACTGGTTGGCTGGAACCTGTCACGGGCCATCATGCGAAGGACAAATGCCCTTCTCGTGACCCAGGTCCGAAACCAGGATGCGCTGCTGAGAGCGGGCCTGATCCCTGGGCAGGACTTCATCGCCATCGACAACGAAAAGACGGCTCGGCTGATCCATCGGTTCGGCGAGCTTGTCCGGGGTGGCCGCAACAAGGGCTGGACGGTCGTAACAGCCCTATCCTCGCTTGCCTATTACAGTTTCGAGCGCGAAGTCTGGCGGGTGCTGGGCGACCGCCTGATCGCCGGCGAGTTCGATCTCGTTCACCGGATCACGCCGCTCAGCCCCACCAACCAAAGCCTCATTGCCACGAAACTGAAGCGACACGGCATCCCCTTCATGCTTGGCCCGCTGAATGGCGGTTTGCCGTGGCCAGAAGGCTTTCAAGATGTCCGGGGCAAGGAGCGCGAGTGGCTCTCGATCATCCGCAAGGCCTATCACCTTCTGCCCTACTACAAATCCACGAGAATGAACGCCGCGGCCATTGTCGCGGGATCGCGTCATACCATGAGCGAGCTGCCAAAAAGCTGTGAAAACAAGACCTTCTTCATTCCTGAGAATGCGGCGGATCCCGAGCGCTTTCCATTCCGGCGGCGTGAATTGATAGACAACACGTTGCGGATTGCCTTCATCGGCAGGCTGGTTCCCTACAAGGGAGCGGATATGCTGCTTGAGGCCATTTCCCGGTATCAGGGCAGATTGAACATAGAACTCCTCATCATCGGTGACGGCCCTCAACGGCCCGAGCTCGAAGACACGGTTCGGCAAAAAAAGCTCGAAAATGCCGTTCGTTTCGCGGGCTGGGTTGAGCAGAGGGGCCTATCGGATGTATTATCCAGCCATCACGCCCTTGCCTTGCCGAGCGTTCGAGAGTTCGGCGGAGGGGTAGTCCTCGAGGCGATGTCGATGGGCCTTGTGCCGATTGTGGCCAACTATGGTGGCCCGTCCGAATTGATCGACGAAAAGTCTGGAATAGCTGTCAATTTTCAGAGCCGGGAGACCTTGATCGATGGATTTGTACAGGTGTTCAAATTTTTGAGAAGGAGCCGGAGAGGGTGTCCTTGCTGAGCGATGGGGCTGCCCGACATGTACGAGAACGATACACCTGGGAGGCAAAAGCAAAGCAGATCAATGACATATACGAGTGGATACTTTCGGGTCACAGGAGGCCCGATTTGACGCATGCGTCAGATAAAGATTAAAATATGATATATATTAATGTCTTGCATTGCTGTTTTTGAGTTTTTTTATTCGCGAATTGCTTTAATAGGCTAGACTAAAGTGCATATTAAGAATATCGTAAGGATAACGATAAGAAAGAATAGCAGCCTGTTTGATGCTCTTGGTTGCGATCCCGGGGAGTGTGGCGTTTCTGCCTCGGGTAAAGGGGGAATTATGAGTATCATAGGGGAAGATGGCCGCTCGCGTTCGGCCTTAGATTCAGTACGCTTTGTAAGTGATTTACCGAAGCTTTCAGACAGCGATTTCCGTAGCGGAAGATCGTTGAACTATGAGGGCTCCCTCATCCTGATCGATCATCGTGCTTTGGATCGGGAGTGCCTTGCCAAGGCGCTTGTCGATCGAGGTCTTGGCATGGAGGTCGTAGCCGTCGGCTCGATCGAAGAGTGGCGGAGAGAAAACGATCTGCACGCACCGCCGCAGGCCGTGCTGCTGAACATCGGAAGCCGCAAGGCAGACGATCCGGCACTATCTGGTGAAATCACCAAGCTGATTTCCGAATTCAGACCAGCACCGATCATCGTTCTTTCAGACTCCGAGGACCTTGGGCAGGTCGTCAGAATGCTGGAATACGGAGCACGCGGGTTCATTCCGTCCTGTGTCGGGATTTCCGTTTGCGTAACGGCAATAGGACTGGCGATTGCTGGCGGTGTTTTCATCCCCGCGAGCAGCGTTCTGTCCATGCGGCACCTCGTTAGCGCGGCGTCGCCTTCAGACGTCAAATCTCTTTCCGGTATGTTCACAAACCGTCAGGAAGCGGTTGTCGAGGCGCTTCGCAAAGGCAAGGCGAACAAGATCATTGCTTACGAGCTCAACCTACGGGAGAGCACGGTAAAAGTCCATATCAGAAATATCATGAAGAAGCTGAAAGCGACGAACCGTACCGAAGTCGCCTACAAGCTGAATGACATGTTTCCTATCAACTAGGAGACATCAACGGTCAGGTGCAGGCGAAACGCCAGAACCAAGGTTTTGGCGGAAGAATTGGCAAATCGTCGCTTGCGGAAGGACATGCATATCTATGGCGTCTTGAAGCGGAACCTGATCACGCTTTCCAGGATGTCTTATAACCAGCCTTCGGCGACTACCTCCTGTTGCGGGTAGTTGTCCAGATGGCGGTGATTTCGCCGATATGGGCGAGCAAAAAGTTTGCATGATCGATCGATCTGCGCGAAACATCGTTAGGCGCCTTGCCGAAGCGTTGTTTTGAACAAAAGCCCTGCCGTGAACATACTCTCGAATACTTCTGCCCATGGATCGCAGCCGGATGCTGGCGCGAGAACCGTCGCTCTTGTCGTAGCGATCGCGTTCTTCATGCAGATGCTCGACGGCACGATCATTGTGACATCCCTGCCGCAAATGGCGGCGAGCTTTGGTGTTCGACCTATCGACATGAGTGTAGGTGTGACGACCTACATGCTCACCATGGCCGCGTTCATACCGGTTTCCGGCTGGCTCGGGGACCGTTTCGGAGCGCGTCGCATCTTTATACTGTCGATTGCGATGTTCACTCTGGCATCGCTCCTGTGCGGAATGTCGCAAAGCCTCTGGCAGTTTGTCGGCGCGCGAGCCCTGCAAGGCATGGGCGGCGCGCTGATGACGCCGGTTGGGCGTATCATCGTTCTCAAGAACGCCAGGAAGTCGGAACTCGTCAACGCGATTGCCCTGATCACGTGGCCGGCACTGACCGCGCCGGTGGTCGGCCCGTTGCTTGGCGGCGTGATTACCACTTACGCCACCTGGCATTGGAACTTCTTGATCAACATACCGATCGGGCTTTTGGGGATTGCGCTTGTCCTGCGCTTCGTGCCGGAACAGCGGGAAAGCGATCCAGGCCGGCTCGATATCCTGGGTGCCGTGTTGACCGCAGGCGGGCTTGCCGCTCTTCTGGCTTCGCTGGACGCGCTGGTTCACGGCCAGATCAGCGCTCTGAAGATCGCCAGTTTGGTCACCGGAATGGTGCTGCTCGGTTTTTCGGTGCTGCACTTCCGGAAGGTTCAGAATCCGCTCCTGAACCTTGCTTCGTTTCGCATTCGGACCTTCTCGGAAACGACCGCCTCGACAGGGCTTGCCTGCCGTTCGGCAATCGCTGCCACGCCGTTTCTCCTGCCGCTGCTTTTGCAACTCGGCTACGGTTTGAGCGCGGTTGCGGCCGGCAGTTATGTCCTGGTCTATTTCCTGGGCAATCTCGGCATGAAATCTGCTTCGACGCGCATGCTGCGGCGATTCGGTTTTCGCAACATCCTGGGTTACAACGGCCTGCTTGCGGGGCTGACGATCGTCGCGACGGGCTTCATCTCTCCCGACGCTCCGAAGGTCATCGTCTACGTTTTGCTGTTCATCGCCGGCCTATCGCGGTCGATGGAATTTACGGCGCTCAACAGTCTCGGTTTTGCCGATATCGGCCCGAAGGAGCGCAGTTCCGCATCGACACTGTCCAGCATGCTGCAGCAGATTTCGATGTTGCTTGGGGTTGCGATCGCCGCCGCCGTATTGAATGTCTCGGCAGACTATCGCGGTGCAGCCCACCCTGAACTCGCCGATTTTCATGTGGCATTCGTCATCGCCGGAGCCGTCGTGTTCATCTCCGGTCTCCGCTTTCTTCGACTGCCTCGCGATGCTGGGGCGGAGGTCACCGGCCACCGGCCTGGATAGTGTGACGGTTCCCATCGTTCATAACAGGTTCAGCGCGGCGGGTGCCTAATCCTCCCATCCAAGGAGGATATGAAATGCGAAAATTGCTTCTCGTCGTCGGCGTCCTGTTTGCGGCGCTGACAGGTGGCACAGCGAATGCCGCACCTTTTGGGATGGTAGCCGCACCTGCCGCATCCCCTGTCGTCAACGTCGACTATTCTTGCGGACGAGGCTTCCATCTCAGCCCGCGCGGCTACTGCCGGCCCAATCGCTGGGCGCCGCCGCCGCGCCCTCGCTATTACTCACACTATGGGCACCGTCGCGACCATTGGGATCGCCGCGGCCCACCGCGCCGCGATTGGCGTGACCGGCGCGAATACCGCCGTTGGTAAAATTGAAAAGCCCCTCTCATGGAGGGGCTTTTTGCATGATGGATACGTTTATTCGATCAGACCCGACGTGCCCGCATGCGCTCGATGATATGGCGGCCCGAGCCTTCCACATGGCGGCCGATCGCGCGAGCCGCACCTTCGGGATCCTGAGCCTTGATACAGGCGATCAGTTCACGATGTTCTTCCAGCACATTGGACTGGCGGCTGAGCGACGTTGGAAAACCACGGCTGATCGCCCATAGGATGTGGCGATGGCGCACCCACAAATCCACGGCGTGTCGATTGTAGTGCTGGTCGTACATCAGCTGATGGAAGCGCAGGTCGAGATTGGAATGCGTCATCTCGTCTCCGAAATTCAGCGCTTCAATCTCCGCCTGCAGCCTTTCCAGCTCCTCGACGTCGTGCTTGGTGGCAATGCCAACGAACCATCGGGTCAACGCCGGCTCGATCAGCACTTCGATCTCGCAGATGTCGCGGACGAACTCCTCGTCGATCGGCCGCACGCGGGCGCCGCGATTCGGCGTCATGATCACGAAGCCTTCGCCACGCAGCTGCTGCAGCGCCTCGCGCACCGGGTTGGTCGAGGTGCCCATGCGGCTTGCGAGCTCGGCCACCTTCAGCCGCTCGTTGGCTTTCACCCGACCGTGAATGATGTCGTCGCGCAGCCGCTCATAGATCGAGGAGCCGCTGTCCTCGGCCAAATCGTCCCGCTCGGCAGCGGCCTGCCGGATGTTCGTGATCGTGCTCATGAGGCTGCTTTTAATGCACTTGTCTGCGCTTTGCCAAGTGCAAAACATTTTCATTCATACACCGATGTTGACAAAGAATGTACGATCTGAAAGTTTTCGTGCAACACGAAGGTCGCGAAGACCTGCGGTTTGGGAGGATCCCGGCGCCTAGCCGGTACAGAGGAGGAGAGAATATGGGTTACCAGCACTCGCTGCGTGGCCTCGTCCTGTCGACGGGGCTTTTGACGACCGCGCTCATCGGGATGACGCTCCCGGCATGGGCGGCGGATTACAAGCAGGCGCCGATGCTCGACGCACAGGTGAAGGACGGCAAGATTCCCGCCGTCGAACAGCGCCTTCCGGAGAAGCCTTATGTCGAGACGATGATCGACGGGGTCGGCAAATACGGCGGCACGCTGCGCACCACCATTCTCGCCAACGGCGACCAGTACAATCTGACCCGCACCATCGCCAACGAGCTGCTGGTTCGCTGGGATCCGCAGTGGAAGAAGGTCGTGCCGTCGCTGGCCGAAGAATTCAAGGCATCCGACGATGCGACGACCTACACGTTCAAGCTCCGCAAGGGCCTGAAGTGGAGCGACGGCCAGCCGTTCAATGCCGACGACATCATGTTCTGGTACGAAGACGTGTTCATGAACCAGGCGCTTTCGCCGGCCAAGAACCCGACGTTCACGGTGGCAGGCAAGCCGGTCAAGGTGACCAAGATCGACGACCTGACCGTCGAGTTCAAGTTTGAATCGCCCTACGGCCTGTTCATCCAGCAGCTCGCCTATGGCCAGGGTCACCTGCCGGTCATCTATCCGAAGCATTACCTCAAGCAGTTCCACGAGAAGTACAACAAGGACGGCATTCCGGCGCTTCTGAAGGCCAATCCGGCCGCAGGCGACTGGGTGGCGCTGTTCAACTCCAAGGTTTCGCTGACCTTCCAGCCGCAGTTCTGGCAGAACTTGGCTCTGCCGACGCTGAACCCGTGGATCCTGACCACGCCTTATGCGGATAGCGACCGCGTTGTGGCGACCCGCAACCCCTACTACTGGAAAGTCGATACTGCCGGTAACCAGCTGCCCTATATCGACGGCATCACCTGGGCCAAGCTCGACGATCCGCAGCTGATGGCGCTGAAGATGACGTCCGGCGAGTTCGATTTCGCCTTCCGCCACATCAACAACGCCACCTTCAAGTCGGTCCTGTTCGACGGTCAGAAGACCGGCAATTACAAGTTCGTGGACGTGAAGGACCTGCCGGCCAACGACGCCGTCATTCTCCTGAACCTCAACTCCACCGATCCGGTGAAGCGGAAGATCTTCCAGAACAAGGATTTCCGCATCGGGCTCAGCCAGGCGATCAACCGGCAGGAAATCATCGATCTCGTCTGGGTCGGGCAGGGCGCCCCGGCGCAGGTTGCGTTGCAGCCTGAACACGAGCTCTTCAACGAGCGCGAAGCGACGCAGTACACCAAGTATGATCCGAAGGCGGCTGCGGCTGTCCTCGACACGGTCATGCCGAAGAAGGATGCGGAAGGCTTCCGCCTCGACGAGACCGGCAAGCGCTTCACCATCAACTTCATGGTGGCTGACGTTTTCGGCCTGTCCTATCCGGACGTGATGCAGATGGTGCAGAAATACGCCAAGGACGTCGGCATCGACATCCAGCTGCGCACCACCGACCGCGCCCGCCTGAACACGATGTGGTCGGCCAACGAGCAGGACGCCTATATCTGGAACTGCGTCGGCGGCCTCTCGGAAGTCTACACCGATCCGCGTTGCTACATGCCGTTCCAGAAGGCCGATATCTTCTTCGCCATGAAGTGGAGCGAGTGGTATTCCAACCACGCGACCGGCGAAGAGCCTCCCCAGGCGATCAAGGACCTGATGGCCGCCTATGACAAGGTCAACGCCGCCGTCACCGACGACGACCGTCGCCAGAAGATGAAGGACTTCCTCAATCTCTCGGCCGACAACTTCCTGAACATCGGTATCTCGCGCCCCATGCCGAAATACATGATGACCTCGACCAACCTGAAGAATGTCGTGAACGGTATTCCGATCACCGGCAACCTCTGGCACCCGGCTCCGACGCTGACCCAGTGGTATTTCGACAAGCCCACGAAATAGTCTCCTCCCGAGACGGGGTGGGGGGGGGTCCCCTCATCCGCCTGCCGGCACCTTCTCCCCGTAACGACGGGGAGAAGGACACAAGCGGCAAGCTCTGAAGTTCCCTCTCCCCGCGTGCGGGGAGAGGGTTAGGGTGAGGGGCAAATGCCGCCCGCCCAAACTTCTGCTGAAAACGAACGGCAAAATTCATGCTCCGTTACATCATCAAGCGGCTGGTGTTCGCGATACCGACTTTGTTCGCAGTATCCATCATCGCCTTCATCATCATCCAGCTACCGCCGGGCGACTATCTGACGACGCTGCTTGCCGACTGGGCGAGCCAGGGCGGCGCTGTGGAAGCCGGCACGGTTGCGGCCATGCGCGAGCGCTACGGTCTCGATCAGCCCATGTACTTCCAGTATTACAAATGGATGTGGGGCATTCTCACCCAGGGCGATTTCGGCATCTCGTTCGAACTCGGCAAGCCGGTGACGGAGCTGATCTGGAACCGGCTGGGATTCTCGCTGCTCCTGTCTTTGCTGACACTCTGCTTCGTCTGGGCGATCGCCATCCCGATCGGCATCCTGTCGGCGGTGCGTCAATATTCGATCTCGGATTACGGCGCGACCTTCCTCGCCTTCTTCTTCCTGGCCGTGCCGGACTTCCTGATGGCGCTGTCGGCCATGTATGTCATGTCCGCCTGGTTCGGCCAGAGCGTCGGCGGCCTGTTCTCGCCGGACTATGTCGACGCCGACTGGAGCTTCGGTAAACTCATCGATTTCGCCAAGCACGTCTGGCTGCCCGTCATCGTCATCGGCCTCGGTTCTCTAGCGGCGCTGGTCCGTATCATGCGCGCCAACCTGCTCGACGAACTTTCCAAGCCTTATGTCACCACGGCGCGCGCCAAGGGCATGTCGGAGTTTGAGCTGCTGATCCGCTATCCCGTGCGGCTGGCGCTAAACCCACTCATCTCGACGCTCGGCTGGATCCTGCCGGCGGTCATTTCGGGCGAGATCATCGTCTCGGTGGTCATGAGCCTGCCCACCACCGGACCGCTTCTGCTCCGCGCCCTCTTGGCTCAGGACATGTATCTCGCCGGTTCGCTCATCCTGCTGATTTCGGTTCTCACCATTATCGGCACGCTGATTTCGGACATCCTGCTCGCTCTTACCGACCCGCGGATTCGGTTCCAATGACAGACATCACCAATCTTCCGCCGGATACCGGCCCCTCGCTCGATCTGCGCAACAAGGATATCGCCGTTGCCGGTCAGTGGCGCCTGTTCTGGCTCAAGTTCAAGAAGCACAAGATCGCGCTCGTCTCGCTGGTCGTGATCATCTTCATGTATCTCGTCGCGGCATTTGCGGATTTCATCGCGCCGCTGGATCCGAACGCGACCAACGCGCGCTTCACCTATGCGCCGCCGCAGATGCTTTCGCTGTTCCACGACGGCTCTTTCCAGCCGAACGTCAAGCAGCTGAAGATGACGCTGAACACGGAATCCATGCGCCGCGAATTCCAGCCGGATCCGGCCAAGCCGATCTCGGTCAGCTTCTTCGTCAAGGCGGCTCAGCCCTATGACCTGCTCGGCTTCATTCCCATGCAGACCAAGCTGTTCGGCCTCACCAATCCGCAGATCGGCGACAGTCTCTATATCTTCGGCGCCGACCGCCTTGGCCGTGACATCTTCAGCCGTGTCGTGCACGGAGCCAAGATCTCGCTTTCCATCGGCCTCGTCGGGGTGTTCATGAGCCTGATCCTCGGCGTGACGATCGGCGGCATTTCCGGTTTCTTTGGCGGCTGGCTCGATCTCGGCATTCAGCGCGGCATCGAACTTCTGCGTTCGATCCCCACCATTCCGCTGTGGATGGGTCTGGCCGCCGCCATTCCCGTCGGCTGGCCACCGCTCCGCACCTATTTCATCATCACCCTGATCGTTTCGCTGATCGGCTGGACCAGCCTGGCACGTGAGGTGCGTGGCAAATTCCTATCGCTCCGCAGCGAGGATTTCGTCATCGCCGCGCGGCTCGACGGGATGAGCGAGATCGGCATCATCTTCAACCATCTCGTGCCGTCCTTCATGAGCCACATCATCGCGACGCTGACACTTGCCATCCCCTCGATGATCCTCGCTGAAACGGCGCTCTCCTTCCTCGGTATCGGCTTGCAGCCTCCAATCATCTCCTGGGGCGTGCTGTTGCAAGAAGCGCAGAACATCCGTGCGGTGGCGCAGGCGCCTTGGTTGCTGTTCACGCCAGCCGCCGCGATCGTCATCTCGGTCCTATCCCTCAACTTCCTCGGCGACGGCCTCCGCGATGCCGCAGACCCATACGAGTCCGTGTCATGAGCAATAACAACGATACGATCCTCAAGGTCGAGAACCTCAAGACCTATTTCCCGACCCGCACCGGCATCTTCAAGGCCGTCGACGGCGTCTCCTTCGAGCTTAAGCGCGGCAAGACGCTTTGCGTCGTCGGCGAGAGCGGCTCCGGCAAGTCGGTGACGGCGCGCTCCGTCCTGCAGATCGTCGACCGCCCCGGCCGTATCGAGGAAGGTTCGATCGAACTCACCCGTGCCGATGGCTCGGTGACCGATCTCGCCAAGCTCGATCCGCGCGGCAAGGACATCCGCGGCGTCCGCGGCAAGGAGATCGCCATGATCTTCCAGGAGCCGATGAGTTCGCTGTCGCCGGTACACCGCATCGGCACGCAGATCGGCGAGGCGCTGCGCATCCATTTCGGTATTCGCGGGCAGGCGCAGCGCGAGCGTGTTCTCGAACTGCTGAAGCAGGTGGAAATCCCGCGCCCCGAAACCGCGATCGATCGCTACACGTTCGAGTTCTCCGGCGGCATGCGGCAGCGCGTGATGATCGCCATGGCGCTCGCCTGCAATCCGCAGGTGCTGATCGCCGACGAACCGACCACGGCGCTCGACGTCACCACGCAGGCGGAAATCCTCGACCTGATCAAGCGGCTGCAGCAGAGCCACGGCATGTCCGTGCTGTTCATTACCCACGACATGGGCGTGGTTGCCGAGATCGCCGACGAAGTGCTCGTCATGTACCGCGGCAAGGTGATGGAGCGCGGGCCGGTTGAGCAAATCTTCCATGCGCCGCAGGACGATTATACCCGGCGCCTGATCGGCTCCGTCGTCAAGCTGGAGAAGAAGGCCGAGGTGAGGCTCAGCCGTCCGGAAATTCCGGCCGAAGCCAAGCCGCTGCTTGACGTCCGTAATCTGTCGCTGACTTTCCCCTCCGGTCTCAAGGCGGTGGACGACGTTTCGCTCATCGTGCGACCGGGTGAAACGCTCGGCATCGTCGGCGGAAAGCGGTTCCGGCAAGACGACCATGGGCCGCTGCGTGCTGCGTATCTACGATGCTCAGAATGGCGCCATCGATTTTCGTAGACCCGATGGGCAGACGGTCGATATCCGCACTGCCGGCAAGGCGGAACTGAAGGATATCCGTCGCGAAGTGCGGATGATCTTCCAGGATCCGGTCGGATCGCTCAGCCCGCGCAAGACAGTCGGCCAGATCATCGCCGAGCCTTTGAAGCTCGCCGGCATGAAGGGCCGGGAACTGGAGGACCGCGTCGCCGAACTCATGCGGCAGGTCGGCCTCGACCCGCTCTGGCGCGAACGTTATCCGCACGCCTTTTCCGGCGGCCAGCGCCAGCGCGTGGGCATCGCCCGAGCAATCGCGGTCAAGCCGCGACTGATCATCGCCGATGAGGCGACCTCGGCGCTCGACGTGTCACTGCGCTCGCAGATGCTCGACCTGATGATGAGCCTGCAGGACCAGCTCGGCCTGTCCTATGTGTTCATCTCCCACGACATGTCGGTGATCCGCTACATGTGCGACCGCGTCGCGGTCATGTACCGCGGCAAGATCGTCGAGACGGGCGAGACCGATCAGGTCGTCAACAATCCGCAGCACGACTACACCCGCGCGCTGCTCTCCGCCATTCCACATCCCGACCCGCGCGACCGGCGCATCCACAAGCGCTTCCGCTACGATCCTACACGTACAGTTTCAGCCAACGGATAAGTCATGAAAATTACCGACGTCAAAATCATTGTCTGCTCGCCGGGACGCAATTTCGTCACCGTCAAGATCGTTACCGACGAAGGCCTGACTGGGGTCGGCGACGCGACGCTGAACGGCCGCGAAAAGGCGGTCGTCGCCTATCTGCAGGATCACCTGGCGCCGCTCCTGATCGGCCGCGATCCTTCGCGTATCGAGGATATCTGGCAGTATTTCTATAAGGGCGCCTACTGGCGTCGCGGCCCGGTGACCATGGCGGCGATCGCCGGCATCGATACGGCGCTCTGGGACATCAAGGCCAAGGCGGCCAACATGCCGCTCTACCAGCTTCTCGGCGGTGCCAGCCGCGAGAAGGTGCTGTGCTACACCCATGCGCAGGGCACGGATATTGCCGAGGCGGTCGAGGCGGTCGGCAAGCGTATCGAGCAGGGCTACAAGGCGATCCGCGTGCAGGTCGGCATTCCGGGCCTGCCGGATGTCTATGGCACCGGCAAGAAGTCGGTGACCAACAATGCGGCCGATGATGCATTCCCGCACGAGGAAGTCTGGTCGACCTCGAAATACATGCGGCATGTCCCGAGGCTGTTCGAAGCCGTTCGCGAGGCCTATGGCCCGGATATCGAACTGCTGCACGATACCCACCACCGCCTGACGCCGATCGAGGCGGCCCGGCTCGGCAAGGATCTGGAATTCGCCCGGCTGTTCTGGCTGGAGGATACGGTCGCCGCCGAACACCAGGAAGGTTTCCGGATCATCCGCAAGCACACCACGACGCCGCTTGCCGTCGGCGAAGTGTTCAACACGATCTGGGACGCGCGCCTTTTGATCGAGGAACAGTTGATCGACTATATCCGCACCACGACCGTGCATGCGGGCGGTATCACCGCGCTTCGCCGCATCATGGATTTCGCCAGCGTCTACAATGTCCGCACCGCCTGCCACGGGGCGATGGACATGTCGCCGATCTGCCTCGGCGCCAACCTGCATCTCGATCTCTGGGTCCCGAATTTCGGCATCCAGGAATATTCCGGCTACCTGCCGGAAATCCTCGAGGTCTTCCCGAGCGCCTGGAGCCTTTCGGACGGCTATCTGCATCCGGGCGAGGCGATCGGCCACGGTGTCGATATCGATGAAAAGCTTGCGGAAAAATATCCATACCAGCGCGCTTATCTGCCGGTGAACCGTCTCGAAGACGGCACCTTGTGGCACTGGTAATCAGGAGAAGACGATGAAGATCACAGCGATCAAGAGCTATGCCGTCAAGGTCGGCATCCGTAACCAGCTTCTGGTGAAGGTGGAGACTGACGAGGGCATTTTCGGCTGGGGCGAAAGCGGTCTTTCCGGCCGCGAAAAAGCGGTCGTTGGCGCGCTGGAGCATTATGCGGAATTCCTGCGCGGCCGCGATCCGTTCAAGATCGGCGCGCTCTGGCAGGAAATGTACCGCAGCCAGTATTTCGAGGGCGGCCGGGTGCTGCAGGCGGCGATCTCGGCGATCGACATTGCGCTTTACGACATCAAGGGCAAGGCGCTCGGCGTGCCGGTTTACGAATTGCTCGGCGGCAAGCAACGCGACCGCATCCCGACTTTTGCGACGACCTTCGCCGAGCCCGGCCCGGCCATGGTCGAGCAAGCCCAGATGCTGGTCGAGCACGGCTGGACGGCCATGCGCCTTTCGCCCTCCGGCCACGAACACAAGGAAATCTACGAGCCGCGCGAACATATCGCGACGACCGCCAAATGGTGCGTGAAGACCCGCGAGGCACTCGGCGACGACGTGGTGCTCGGCATCGATTACCACCACCGCCTCAGCGTCGCGGAAGCCGCGAGCTTCTGCCAGAAGATGCCGAAGGGCACGCTCGACTTCATTGAGGAGCCGATCCGCGATGAGTCTCCGGGCGCATACGAAGCACTGCGGCGGATGACGGATATTCCCTTCGCGATCGGCGAGGAATTCGCCTCGAAATGGCAGTTCCAGCCCTACATCGAACGCGATATCCACCAGTTCAACCGCCTCGACGTCTGCAATGTCGGCGGCCTGACGGAGAGCATGAAGGTCGCCGCCTGGAGCGAAACCCATTACGTCGATATGATGCCGCATAATCCGCTCGGGCCCGTATGCACGGCCGCGACGGTGCATTTTTCGGCGGCGGTCCCGAACTTCTCCTGGCTTGAGACCCGCAACAGCCCGGCGGAAACCCATCTCGGTTTCGACAACTCCGAATTCTTCCCCGTCCAGCCACGGCTCGAAGGCGCGTATTATCCGGTCTCGGATGCGCCGGGCCTCGGAATCGAGGTCAACGAAGAACTGATCGCCAAGCAGAGCTTCGAATTTTGGGAAGCGCCGCACCTGCGTCGGCGGGATGGCTCCTACACGAACTGGTAACCGGCAGGACCGGTGAAAGCCGGTTCAGGCCACGCTGACGCCTGACGTCATCAGTTCTCTCGTCCGCTCGACGATCTCGTCGAGCACGAGAATGCGTTGGCTGCCCGACGGGCGTATCGCGAAATAGGAGACATCGATCGCGGGTTCGAAAGGAACGGCCACGACATCCGCCCCGGCGGAATGAAGGCTGATCTGATCGACAATACCGACCCCCATTCCCGCGGCGGCAAAATGGCAGCAATTTAGCATCGAGGTTTCCATCGTGCTGACCGGCTGGTGGTCCTCGACCGAGAACGCGCGGTCCAGCGCAAGCCTCAGCGGCGAGTTGCGGCCGGGTATGAGTACGCGTTCCTCCAGCAGGTCGGCGGGGGTAATGATGCTTCGGGAGGCCAGCCGGTGGCTCGGCGCCATCGCGGCGACCGCGGGCGCACGGTGGAGGGGCGTAACATTCTTGTCGCCCATGCGCGGCGAACTGAACACGAAGCCGAGATCGTAGCGGTTCTTCTCGACCATATCGGAAATATGCCGGCTGTTTTCGACATCGATCACCAGCGGTATATCCAGCCGGTTGCCGACAACGTCGATAATTGCCTGATGGAGATAGGGGCGGACCAGCGATGTCACGCTCGCGATCCGAAGCACGATATTCTTGTGGCGGCGGATGTCGTCGGCCGCCTGGGCAATCTGGTCGAGGCCGAGATAAAGCCTTTCAACCTCCCGAAAAAGCTGCGTCGCTTCTGTCGTCGGAACGAGCCGGGCTCCCACCCGCTCGAACAGGGCAATCTCGACGATATCTTCCAGATCCCGGATGAGACGACTGACGGCGGGTTGCGTCACGTTCATGGCTTCCGCGGCAGCCGTGATGCCGCCGGTCATCATGACGCTTCTAAAGGCTTCGACCTGGCGTGGTTTCAATCGCATCTACATCGGCTCCCATAACATTCAGGCATGAACTAAACACCAAATGCAATTTTTCTTTTCTTAGCAAGCGCTGTAATGGCTGATCTAATCCGCAGGGAGAGCGCGGATTTCGGAAAACCCGGAGGAGCTCCATCATGAAATTCCTTACGATCGCAGCCGCATTGGCAGCGTCAGTCTTTGCCGTACCGTTCGTAGCCCAGGCGAAGGACTTGACCGTCGGTCTGTCGGCCTCGACCACGTCCATGGACCCGCAGTTCTACGTTGTCGGCCCGAACAGCGCGATGGCACGCAACATCTTCGACGGCCTCGTCAATCAGGATGACAAGCAGCAGATCCAGCCGGCGCTCGCCGTTTCCTGGAAGACAGTCGATGACACGACCTGGGAATTCAAGCTGCGCGAGAACGTCAAATTCCACGACGGCAGCGATTTCACCGCCGAGGATGTCGTCGCCAGCATCAAGCGCGTACCGCTCGCTTCGAAGAACAGCCCAAGCTCGTTTGCAGCCTATGTCAAGGCGATCACCGAGATCACCGCCGTCGATCCGCTGACCGTTCGCATCAAGACCGACGGCCCGACACCGCTCCTTCTCAACAACCTGAGCCGTATCGCCATCCTGCCGGCGGAGATGGAAAAGACGACGACCGAGGAAATGAACTCAGGCAAGGGCGTCATCGGCACCGGTCCGTTCAAGTTCGTTTCCTGGACGCCGGACGACAATGTCGTCGTTGCGAAGAACGATGCCTATTGGGGCGAGAAGGCTGCCTGGGACAAGGTGACGTTCCGCGTGTTCAAGAACGCCAGCGCCCGCGTCGCCGCCATGCTGTCCGGCGATGTCGACATGATCGAAAACATCCCGACCGCCGACACCCGCAAGCTGCAGGCTTCCGACAAGCTGAAGGTCGTCAACGTCGCCGGCAACCGCATCATGTATCTGCATATGGACCAGGGCCGCGGAGGAATCGCCGTTCGCCAAGGGGCCAGACGGCAAGAACCCGCTGTTGAAGCCCGAAGTTCGCCGCGCGCTTTCGCTGTCGATCAACCGCGAAGCACTGGTCGATCGCATCATGGATGGCCAGGGCGTGCCGGCCAACCAGGTCGTTCCGGAAGGCTATTTCGGTTATGATCCGGCCATCAAGGTCGATGCCTATGATCCGAACAAGGCCAAGGAAATGCTGGCCAAGGCCGGTTATCCGGATGGCTTCACGCTGACGTTCCACGCCTCGAACGACCGCTACCCGAACGATAGCAAGGTCGCGCAGGCGATTGGCCAATTCTTTCAGCCGCGTCGGCATCAAGACGGAAGTCGTGACACTGCCGGGCAGCGTCTACTTTACCCGTGCCTCGAACCTCGAATTCAGCTTCATCATGGGTGGTGCGGCAGTCGAGACCGGCGAAGCCTCCGGCGTGCTCGGTCCGATCCTCGAGACCTATGGCGAAAAGGCAGGCCAGGGCAATCGCGGTCGTTATTCCAACCCGGAATTCGACAAGGCGCTGAACGAAGCACGCGGTACGCTGGACGACGCCAAGCGCGAGGCACTGCTGAAGAAGGCAACTGAAATCGCCATGGGCGACCTTGGCGTCATCCCGGTCTTCTATCTTGCCAATACCTGGGCGGTGAAGAACGGTTTGTCCTATCAAGGTCGTTCGGACGCCTACACGCTGCCCTACTACGTAAAGTCGAACTGATCTGGAAAGCGGTGATCCGTCATGTCGTTCAGTGGTGTTTTTCCTTATCTCGTTTCGCCGATCGATCAGTCGGGCGCGGTCATGGAAGGCGTGCTGACCGACCTGGTGGATCACGTGATCGATCAGGGCGTCCATGGTCTGACGCCGCTCGGCAGCACAGGTGAATTTGCCTATCTCTCCCAAGAGCAGCGGCGCCGCGTCGTCGACACGGTAATCTCGGCCAATCGCGGCAGGGTTCCCGTCGTCGCCGGCGTGGCGTCAACGTCGGTGAGCGATGCGGTTGCCCAGACAGAATACATGGTCGAGGCAGGCGCCGACGGCATTCTCGCGATCCTGGAGGCCTATTTCCCGGTCAGTGATGACGGTGTCGAAGCCTATTTCACGGCGATTGCCAAGGCCGCCAAGGGCCGGCCGGTCGTGCTTTACACCAATCCGCAGTTCCAGCGCTCGGACCTTTCTCTCCCGGTTATCGAGCGGCTGAGCCGGGTGGAAAATATCCGCTATATCAAGGATGCGTCGACCAATACCGGGCGCCTTCTTTCCATCATCGAACGGACTCGCGGCCGGATGGAGGTGTTTGCAGCCTCTGCGCATATTCCCGTCTGCGTGATGATGATCGGCGGCGTTGGCTGGATGGCCGGCCCGGCCTGCATCGTGCCACGCCAGAGCATCGACCTCTACGAGGCAGCCAAAGCCGGCGACTGGTCGAAGGCGATGGAGTTGCAGCGGCCGATGTGGCGGGTGAATGAAATCTTCGCGAAATATTCGATCGCTGCTTGCATCAAGACGGCGCTCGAACTCCAGGGCTTTCCGGTCGGCGCACCGATCGCGCCGCAGATGCCGCTCGGCGAAGCGGCCCGTGCGGAAATCGCCGCGGTTCTGCGTGATGTCGGCGCGCTCTGAGCGCCGGCAGACGCCCGTAATTTAAAGGCAATTCGAAATGACCTCTATTCCGATCATCGTGGACTGCGATCCGGGGATCGATGACACGATCGCGCTTCTGACCGCTTTCGTATCGCCGGAGCTCGAAATCCTTGGCATCACACCTGTTTGCGGCAACCAGCCGCTGGAGCGCACCGTGCGCAATGCGCTGCAGGTCTGCGAACTCGGCGAGCGCACTGATATTCCGGTCTTCGCCGGCTGCTTCCGGCCGATGTTCCGTGACCCGATCCACGGGCAATTCCACGGTAAGACTGGGCTCGGAAACACCGTGCTGCCGGAGCCGGTGAAGACGGTCGAGAAAAAGTCCGCCGTCGATTTTCTGATTGATACGCTGATGGCTGCCGCCGAACTTAATAAGCGTGTTACCATCTGCTGTCTCGGCCCGATGACCAACCTCGCAGTTGCATTGCGCATGAATGCGCAAATCGCCGAAGGCATCGAACGTATCGTGATGATGGGTGGCGCCTACCGCGAGCCCGGCAACCGGACGATGACCGCGGAATTCAACGTTCTCGCCGATCCGCACGCCGCGCATGTCGTGTTCTCAAGCGGTATCCCGATCGTCGCACTGGCGCTGGATGCAACCCATCGGGTGATGTTGAAGCCGGAGCATGTCGAGCAATTTTCGGCAGTTAGCGGCCGCATTTCGCAAACACTCGCCGAACTCATGGCCTTCTGGGACCGAAACGACGTGCGCCGCTACGGCTCGCGCGGCGGCCCGCTGCATGATCCGCTTGTCATCGCCTACATTCTGGCGCCGCAGCTTTTCCAAACGGAACGCGCCCGCGTCTTCGTTGAGCACGAAAGCGAGCTCTGTATGGGCCAGACCATCGCCGACTGGTACGGCAAAAGCGGCCTGGAGCCGAATGCGGATATCGTCACCAAGGTTGATGCGGAAGGCGTGATCGCCTTCTTCCTGGATCGCCTGTCCCGCTATGCCGAAAAGGCTGTCGCATGAGCCGCACCCGGATCATCATCGACGCGGACCCCGGCCTGGATGATGCGGCAGCCATCCTGATGGCCCTTGCTTCACCCGAGATCGAGGTTCTCGGCCTTTCGATCGTCGCCGGCAACGTTCCGCTCAAGGATACGGTTATCAACGCCTGCAAGATCGTCGGCGTTTCGGGTCGCACGGATGTGCCTGTATGTGCCGGCGCTGCCGGCCCCCTGGTGCGCGATCAGGTCTTCGGCAAATACGCAAAGATCGGCGCGTTCAGCGATGAGCTTGTCGCGCGAGGCGGCATCCAGCCATCGCCAGAACACGCGGTACGCTTCATCGTTCGCAAGGCGCGCGAGGCAGCAGAGGCCGGTGACCCGATCACCATCTGCGCGATCGGGCCGATGACCAATATCGCGTTGGCGCTCGTCCAGCACCCGGATGTTGCCCGCGGTATCAGCCAGATCGTCACCATGAGCGGCGCTTTCACGGCGCTCGGCCATCGCACGCCCTGGGCGGAATTCAACGTGCTGGCCGACCCGCACGCCGCCGAGATCGTCTATCGTTCAGGCATCCCGATCGTCGTCATGCCGCTGGACATGACCTTTCAGGCGCTGTTCACCGCCGAGCATTTCCAGAGTTTTAGAGATGGCGGCGGCGTGGCCGGCAGTGCGCTCTACAATCTCTTCTCCACCTTCGACCGTAGCGATGTCGCGCGCTTCGGCCGGCCCGGCGGGCCGATCCATGACGCGACGACGATTGCCTGGCTGATCAGGCCGGAGCTTTTCACCAGTCGCAAGGCTACCGTCGGCACACAGGTAACCGGCCTCACGATGGGCTATACCTATGCCGACTTCTACCAAAAGATGGGACAAGGCCCCGAACGCCACCGTCATGACCGATGTCGACGCGGCCGGGTTCATCAATCTGCTGATCGAACGCATCTCGCTTTATGGAAGTGCTGCGTCCGATCCGAAGCGCCGGGAGGCTTAAATCTATGAGCGGATATCTCTTGAGCCGGTCGATCCAGACGATTCTGACCCTGCTGGTCATGTCGGTCCTGGTCTTCGTCGGCCTCTACCTCGTCGGCAATCCGGTCGATGTGCTGCTGAGCCCGACGGCGACACCGGCCGAACGCCTTCAGGTCATCCAGTCCTTCGGGCTGGATAAGCCCGTATGGGAGCAATACTGGCTGTTCCTGACGCGCGCTCTTTCCGGCGATCTCGGCAACTCCTTCGTTTTCAATCAGCCGGCATTGACGCTGATCCTCAACCGCATGCCGGCGACGCTGGAGCTTGCGTTCGTGGCGCTGTTCATCGGTCTGGTGTTCGGCATTCCGCTCGGCATCTATGCAGGCCTGAAGCCAAAGAGCCTGGTGTCCAAGTCAGTCATGACCTTCTCGATCCTGGGCTTCAGCCTGCCGACATTCTGGATTGGCCTCGTCATGGTCATGCTGTTCAGCGTCAAGCTCGGCTGGCTGCCCGCTTCCGGGCGAGGGGATACGGTTCCCATTCTCGGCGTACCGCTCAGCATCTTCACGCTCGATGGCCTTTCGCATCTGCTACTGCCTGCCTTCAACCTGGCGCTCTTCAAGATTTCGCTGATCATTCGCCTGACTCGCGCCGGCGTGCTTGAAACCATGCAGCTCGATTTCGTTCGCTTTGCCCGGGCCAAAGGCCTACCGGAGAGCCGCATCGTTCGCGTCCACGTGCTGAAAAACACGATGATCCCGCTGATCACCGTGATTGGCCTCGAACTCGGCTCGCTGATCGCCTTCGCCGTCGTCACTGAAACCATCTTTGCCTGGCCGGGCATGGGCAAGCTGATCATCGACGCCATCGCCGTCCTCGATCGCCCGCTCATCCTTGCCTACCTGATGATCACCGTCGTGATGTTCAGCGTCATCAACCTCCTCGTCGACATCCTCCTATTCGATCGTCGACCCGCGCGTTCGTCTTGAAGGGAATTCGTGATGAGCCAGCACACTCCTTCCACGACATCCGTTCATGGCGGTGGTCCGGCACGCCGCTCCCGCTCGCCGTTCCGCCAGATGATCTCGGCTCTTCTGCATGACAAGCTGGCGCTCATCGGCATCGTCATGGTGTCGATCTTCATTCTGGCGGCGGTCTTCGCGCCGGTGATCGCGCCGCAGAACCCTTACGACCTGTCGCAGCTCGATATCCTCGACGGCCGTCTGGCGCCGGGCTCCACCAGTATGAACGGCATGATCTACCTGATCGGCACGGACGACCAGGGCCGCGACCTGCTGAGCGCCATTCTCTATGGTCTTCGCACGAGTATCCTGGTCGGCATTTCCAGCGCCGCGATTGCTCTGATAATCGGCGCGTCAATCGGGCTTGTCAGCGCCTATGCCGGCGGCCGTCTCGACTCGTTCCTGATGCGCGTCGTCGATATCCAATTGAGCTTTCCGGCGATCCTCATCGCACTTATCTTCCTCGCCATCCTGGGGCAGGGGGTCGACAAGATCATCCTCGCGCTGATCGTCACCCAATGGGCCTATTATGCCCGCACGATCCGCGGTTCGGCGCTGGTGGAGCGCAAGCGCGCCTATGTGGATGCCGCCCGCTCCATGGCGCTGCCGGACCGGAGCATTCTGTTCCGGCATATCCTGCCCAACTGCCTGCCGCCGCTGATCGTCGTCGCAACCATGCGCGTCGCCTATGCGATCATGCTGGAAGCGACGCTCTCCTTCCTCGGTATCGGCCTGCCGGTCACCGAGCCGTCGCTGGGTCTCCTGATTTCCAACGGGTTTGAATACCTGCTTTCCGGTGATTACTGGATCAGCCTCTTCCCAGGCCTCGTCCTTCTGTTGCTCATCGTCGCGATCAACCTGATCGGTGACGAACTGCGCGACATCCTCAATCCGCGGCGGGAGGGCTGATACATGACCACGCCAATCCTTTCGATTTCCAATCTCAACACCTCGTTTCGCGTCGGTGGCGAATGGCGCAATGTCGTGCGCGATGTCTCGTTCGACATCGGCCCGAAGGAAACCGTCGCAGTCGTCGGCGAATCCGGCTCCGGCAAGAGCGTCACGGCCATGTCGATCATGCGCCTGCTGTCGCCCGGTAATTCCCGCGTGACCGGTCGGATCGATTTCGAGGGCAAGAACCTTCTCGATCTGCCGCTGGAGCAGATGCAGTCCATCCGCGGCAACCGTATCGGCATGATCTTCCAGGAACCGATGACAAGCCTCAACCCGGTCTTGAAGATCGGCCAGCAGATCACCGAGGTTCTGGTTCACCACCGCGGCATGTCGCAATCTCAGGCGGAAGTCGAGGCGGTTCGTCTCCTCGAAAAAGTGCGTATTCCATCGGCGAAATCGCGGCTCAACGAATATCCGATGAACTTTTCCGGCGGTATGCGCCAGCGTGTCGTCATCGCGATCGCGCTGGCTTGTGATCCGAAGCTGCTGATCGCCGACGAGCCTACCACCGCGCTCGACGTGACGATCCAGGCGCAGATCCTTGAACTGATCAAGACGCTGCAGGAAGAAGAGGGCATGTCGGTCCTCTTCATCACGCACGATATGGGCGTGGTCGCAGAAATCTCCGACCGTACCGTCGTGATGTATCGCGGCGATGCGGTGGAAACGGGCACGACGCAGGAAATCTTCGCCGGCGCCAAGCATCCTTATACAAGGGCGCTGCTTTCCGCCGTGCCGCAGCTCGGTTCGATGACCGGTCTCGACCGGCCATTGCGCTTCCCGCATGTCGATATGGCAAGCGGTGAGATCCAGCCGGTCAAGCCGACGGCAGACACGGTAAAGCGCGATGCTGCTCCGATCCTCAAGGTCGATAACCTCGTGACCCGCTTCGACATCAAGAAGGGTTTCTTGCGCAAGACGATCGGCCGCATTCACGCCGTCGAAGGCGTGTCGCTTGAGCTGAAGCAGGGCGAGACCCTGTCGCTCGTGGGCGAATCCGGCTGCGGCAAGTCCACGACCGGCCGCTCGATTATCCGGCTGACGGATGCACGGTCGGGAACGATCGAGATCGACGGCAAGAACGTGCTCGATGCCGGCAAGTCGCAATTGTCGGATATCCGCCGCGAAGCGCAGATGATCTTCCAGGACCCGTTCGAAAGCCTCAATCCGCGCATTCGCGTGGGCGACGCAATCGCTGAGCCAATCGTCACCCACGGGCTGGCCAACTCCGCCGAGGCGAAAGAGCGCGTCGGTGACCTGCTGGAACGGGTTGGTCTGTCCGCCTCCATGGCGGATCGTTTCCCGCATGAATTCTCGGGCGGTCAGCGCCAGCGCGTCTGTATTGCCCGCGCATTGGCGCTCGAACCAAAACTTATCATTGCGGACGAATCCGTCTCGGCGCTCGACGTTTCGGTGAAGGCGCAGGTCATCAACTTGATGCTCGACCTGCAGGAGAAATACGGGCTTGGCTATCTCTTCATCAGCCACGACATGGCGGTGGTGGAGCGGATCAGTCATCGGGTCGCCGTCATGTATCTCGGCGAAATTGTCGAGATCGGCCCGCGCCAAGCAGTGTTCGAGAACCCGCAACACGCGTATACCAAGCGGCTGATGGCGGCGGTCCCAATTGCCGATCCGTCGCGCCGCCAGACGCGCAGGATTTCGAATGACGAGATCAAAAGCCCGTTCCGTGCCGCTGATTACGTGCCGCCAAAGCGGTCATACCACCAGGCGGGTGAGGGGCATTTCTTCCAGGTGGCCTGATAAAAGCCAGTTCAGTTATCGGGCCGCTCGGCCCGATAACTCCGAATGCTGTCCCTTCGTGGGTGGGTGACGGTACACGTTGAAGATCGACGGCTAAGCCGCGCGCTCAATCTCGCATCTGCAGCCGGTATCGAAAAGCACCTGCCGCGCCACCTCCACGAAGAGCTGCCGGAACCAGGCAGAGCGTCCGTCAGCCTCGTCCACCCGGCGGTAGAGCATGCTCACGGTGTCGCTCGGCAAGGGGATGGGCGGATCAGTCACCATCAGTTCGTGCAGATTTGCCATCAGGCGGGCAATCGATTCAGGGATGATCGCGATCGACGGCATCGCATTGAGAGCGGCAGGCAGGCCGGAGAAACGCTGTACCGTCGCAACCACGTTTCGCGATCGGCCAAGCTTGTTCAGCGCGTTGTCGATATCTCTTTCGGTGGTGCCTGCCGCTGTTACGGAGACATGGGGTAGGCGAACGAAGTCATTGAGCGTCAGCGCGCCGTCGAGTGAGACCTGCCGAGGATCGTAGATGCACATCATCGCCTGCTCGAACAACGGGGTCCGCACATGCCAGGATGCGGGTTCGCCATGCACGGAAACGGAAAAATCGAAGGCACAATCGTCCAGCATTTGCGGCGGGGCGTGAAGATCGGCCGCAATGCTGGCCAGCTGCGCGTGCGGCGCTGATTTTCGCAGCCGCGCGGTCAGCGGGCCGAAAAACGCACGCTCCATATTATCGCACATGCTGATACGGAATTCACCGCGCCAGTCCTGCGGATCGAAAGCCGAAGGCGGGCGAATGGCCTGCTCGATACGCTCAAGCGCCGCTTCGATGGCCGGCGCCATGGCCAGCGCTCTCGCTGTCGGCTGCAATCCGCGGCCAACGCGAACGAAGAGCTCATCGTCCAATGTCTCGCGCAAGCGCTTCAGCGCCGCCGACAGACCGGGCTGACCGACCAGCAGTCTCTCCGCCGCTCGGCTGACATTGCGCTCCTGCATCAGCACGGAAAAGCTGAGCAACAGATTGAGATCGATTTTGCGAAGGAAAGCATCATTTATCATCTGTAGCGATAGTTATCATTGATACTATCGATTTGCAATATGAATGGGGTGCCAATACTTCCGTCCTGACCGCCAGGCGCAGTCCTCCAGCGTCGCGGCAATCAAAAGGACATTCCTCCATGAGCACTCCAAAATTCCGGGGCGTAGCCGGGCTGGCACTTTTGCTGGTCTGTGCCGCTCAATTCCTCGACTCGATAGACGTCTCGTCCATCGCCGTCGCCATGCCGGCGATCCAGGCAGAACTCGGCCTGCCGGCCACATCGCTACAATGGGCCGTCAGCGCCTATGTGCTGGGTTTCGGCAGCTTCCTCCTGCTTGGCGGGCGCGTCGCCGACATTTTCGGCCATCGCAAGACATTTCTCTGGGGCCTTGCGGTTTTCGCCGCCGCAAGTCTTGCCGGCGGCTTTGTCGATAGCGGCCCGACCTTGATCGCGGCCCGTCTGGCGAAGGGCATCTCCGCTGCCTTCACCGCGCCGGCTGCACTGGCCTTGCTGCTATCGGTTTTCGGCGAGGGGCCGGCGCGCGCACGCGCGCTCGGCATTTTCTCCTCGACCGCCGCGGTAGGTTATGTGCTGGGCATGGTGGTAGGCGGCGTCGCCACGATCTTCACCTGGCGCGCCACTCTCGTCATGGGCGCGCCGGTGGCTATCCTTACCCTGCTGATGGCACCTTTTGTGCTCCCGGCTGACAAGAAGCGCAGTGGCCCGCGCCCAAGCTTCGATTGGCTCGGTGCGATCACCATCACGCCCGGCCTTCTGCTCTTCGTGTTCGGCATCACCAACTCGGCTGCCGAAGGCTGGACTGCGGGCGCCACGTGGGGTACGCTGCTTGCCGCCGCCGTGCTGATCCTGATGTTCATCCTGATCGAAGCAAACCACAGCGTTCCCATGGTGCCGCTTTCGATCTTCCGTCGCACGAAACTTACCCATGCCTATATCGTGGCCGGTCTGTTCCAGGGCGTCTATGTCGGCTTCCAGTTTGTCACGACGCTCTATTACCAGAATGTCCTGGGCTGGTCGGCGCTGAGCACCGGCTTTGTCTTCGTCTTCTGCGGCGTGAGCGTCATGGTACTAGCGCCCCGCTTCGCCGTTCTGACGCAGAAGCGCAGCACGGTACTCATGGTCCTGGGCACGGGCCTGCTGACCCTCGGATACGTCATCTGGGTGCTGGGCCTCGGCCGGGTCGATCCGATCCTCCTCACCGCGCTTTCGCAGCTTCCGATCGGACTTGGCTATGCCATGACCTACCCTGCGGTACAGATCGCGGCACTGGGCGATGTCGGGGAAAGCGAGTCCGGGCTGGCCTCAGGGCTGCTTTTCGCCTCCTTCCAGATTGGCGGCGGTGTTGTCCTGGCATTTACGGCCTCTGTTCTTGCGGCGGCTCCCGCCTCCGGCTGGGAAACATATGTGGCCGGATCGGCCTTCGTCGCTGCGCTTGGTGTCGGGACCACCCTCGTCTCGGCGATTGGACCTCGTGCCCGTCGGCCGCTCGCAGAAGTTGGCCAGCCTGCCGAGTGATCGCAACGGGGCCGTCCGCCCAAACCGCGCGGCCCAGCCTCAAGTCACCATTCTCAATTCGAAAGGCCTTATGCGATGAAGAACACCAATCCCGCCGACAATTTCCCCGCCGGATACCAGGTCCCCGACGTCTGGACCTGGGAGCCTGGCAATGGCGGTCAATTTGCCAATATCAACCGGCCGATCTCCGGATCGACATCCGAGATGGAACTTCCCGTCGGTCGTCATCCTCTCCAGTTGTATTCGCTCGGCACGCCCAACGGTGTCAAAGTGACAATCCTGCTGGAAGAGTTGCTTGCACTCGGTCACAGAGATGCCGAATACGACGCCTGGATGATCAACATCTTCAATGGCGACCAGTTCGGTTCTGGCTTTGTCGAGATCAACCCGAACTCCAAGATTCCGGCATTGCTGGATCGGACGACACCGGAGCCGACACCGGTTTTCGAAAGCGGATCGATCCTGCTCTATCTGGCACGGAAATTCGATGCTTTCCTACCGAAGGACCATAAGGCGCATACCGAGGCGATGAACTGGCTCTTCTGGCAAATGGGTTCAGCGCCCTATGTTGGCGGCGGGTTCGGTCACTTCTATCTCTATGCGCCGATCCGCATCCAATATGCCATCGACCGCTTTGCCATGGAGGCGAAACGGCAGTTCGACGTGCTGGATCGCCATCTGGCAAGCAACCGCTATCTGGCCGGCGACGAGTATTCCATTGCCGATATCGCGGCCTGGCCATGGTACGGCGCCCTACTGCGAAACGAAATCTACGGCGATGGCGGGAAGTTTCTCGACACCGGCAGCTACAAGAACGTTCAGCGGTGGACAGACGAGATCGCGGCGCGTCCCGCGGTCAAGCGCGGCAGGATGGTCAACCGTATTATCGGCGCGCCTTCAGAACAGCTCCATGAACGGCACGACGCCTCGGACTTCGATACGAAGACGCAGGACAAGCTGGAATTAAGAAGCCGATAAGATCGGCAAACCTTGTCTATCGCAGCACCGTGCGCAGGCGCGGTGCTGCGAAATCGAGGAATGTCCTAAGCTTCAGCGGCATAAGCCCCTGCGAAAGATGCACGAGATGCACTGGCGAGGCTTCCTGTTCGAACTCCTCCAGCAACGGCACCAGCAGGCCGGCTTCAACGGCGCGTTTCGCTTGATAGGACATGACCCGGGTCACACCGAGGCCCGATGCGGCAGCATCGACGGCCGCCTCCGCGGTATTGACCGAAAGTCGCGTCCGGATGGTGATCGAGATATCCTGTCCTCCTTCCCTGAATGTCCAGAACCGATGCGAAAGTACACCTTCGAAGGCGATGCAGTCGTGGTCTGCGAGATCTCGGGGATGGAGCGGGCGGGGATGGCGTTTCAAGTAATCCGGATTGGCATAGACCGTCGTGCGTATAGCGCCCAGGCGCGTCGCGATCAGGTTGCTCTCCGCAAGGCGGCTGATGCGCAACGCCACATCGATTTGCTCGTCGGCGAGGCTGGCTGAACGGTCGCTCATGATCAGCCGGATATTGATGTCGGGAAAAGCCTTCAAGAAATCGGTGATTACAGGCAGCACGTGCAGGCGGCCGAACACGATCGGCGCCGTCATCGTCAGGTCGCCGCGCGGAGCAATGTATTCGCCGGATGCACGACGCTCCGCTTCCTCCACCCGGCCCAGAATTTCACGCGCAGCGGCGACGTAACTTTCCCCGGCTTCCGTCAACAGGATCTTGCGGCTGGTCCGCGTGATCAGCCGAACGCCGAGATGCGCCTCAAGCTCGGAAATCTTGCGGCTGACGGTCGGCAGGGGCGAGTGCAGCGCACGAGACGCCGCAGAAAGGCTGCCCGTCTCCACCACCGCCAAAAGAACGGCCATCGCATCGAGACGGTCCATAATAGCCTTCCAAAAAACGAGAGGATAACTCTACAAGAGCCCATCTACTACAGAAAAATGGATGTCGCTACCTTGCAAGGGTCATCGGAAGCCTGTTTCCGCAGCTCAAAGGAACTCCACATGAAACTCTATTATTTCCCTCTCTCGGGTCACTCGCACCGAGCCGCTCTCTTCCTCTCGCTGCTCGGCGTGAAGGCGGATATCGTCGACGTCGATCTGGCGAACGGCGCGCAGAAGAAGCCGGACTTCCTGAAGCTCAATCCCTTTGGCCAGGTCCCGGTTCTCGAAGATGGCGATGTCGTCGTCAGCGATTCCAACGCCATTCTCGTATATCTCGCCAGCAAACTCGATCGGAAGGACTGGCTTCCGGTCGATCCTCAGTCTACCGCGAAGGTGCAGAGATGGCTTTCCGTGGCGGCTGGCGAGATCGCCTATGGCCCGGCGGCAGCTCGCCTGATCACCGTTTTCGGGGCCGATTTCCGTGCCGATGAAGTCATTGCCCGCGCCCACCGCATCTTGGGTCTCATCAATGCCGAGCTTGAAAAGCATCGGTTCATCACCGGTGACCGGCCGACGATCGCCGATGTCGCGCTCTACAGCTACATCGTCAGCGCCCCGGAAGGGAACGTGGACCTCACACCTCATCCGGAAGTCCGCCACTGGCTGGCCCGCATCGAAGCCCTGCCGGGTTTCCTGGCATTCCCCAAGACTGCAGTCGGTCTGGCCGCCTGACGGCTCGGATGCGGTTGGCCGCCACCGGCCGCATCCATCTTCTAAGTGGAGGCGACAATGCTTGATAAAGTAACAGCGCCCGCTTCGCCCTGGCACAAGGGTGAACTTGAACTGCAGCGCCATGCAGGCGTCGCGGAACATATGGATGGGGTCGGCCGCAAGTTCGTGCGCCGGTTCCTGCTCGACCAGCACCGCGAATTTTATCCGCTGCTACCGTTCATCGCGGTCGGCGCGGTCGATAGCCAAGGCGTACCATGGGTGACGATCCGCAGCGGCCAGCCCGGCTTCCTGCATTCTCCGGATCCGCTGACGCTGGATATCAATGCCATCGGCGATCCAGGCGACCCGGCGGAAGATGGCATGCGCGATGGCGACCCGATCGGTCTGCTCGGCATCGACCTTATTACTCGCCGCCGCAACCGCATGAACGGCACGATCAGCCGCAGCACGAGCGATCGGTTTTCCGTCACGGTGGACCATAGCTACGGAAATTGCCCCCGCTACATCCAGAACCGGCAATTTGCGTTCGTGCGCGATCCGGCCGAGCCGGCAGCTTCATCGGCAATCGCTTCAGATCGGCTCGACGACCACGCACGACGGCTCATCGAGACTGCTGATACGTTCTTCGTTGCCTCCTATGTCGATCGTGACGATGAGGGCCGGCAGGTTGACGTCTCCCACCGCGGCGGCCGACCGGGCTTCGTGCGTATCGATGCCGACGGTGGCCTGACTGTGCCGGATTTCAACGGCAATCTGTTTTTCAACACGCTCGGCAATTTCCTCGTCAATCCGCGAGCAGGCCTGCTGTTCGTCGATCACGAAACGGGCGACATGCTGCAAGTGGCGGGCAGCGTGGAAGTCATCCTGGATTCACCCGAAATCGCGGCTTTCGAAGGAGCTGAGCGGCTTTGGCGTGTCATGCCGGAGAAAGTGGTTCTGCGTCCGCGAGCGCTGCCGCTGCGCTGGACCTTTGCCGAGAACGGCATGTCGCCCAGCAGCCTGATGACGGGCAGCTGGAGCGAGGCAGAGGCTCGGCTTCAAGCCTTGGCCAAAGCGAAGACCTGGAGGCGGTTTCGCGTCGAGAAGGTGATCGAGGAGAGTGAGACGATCCGTTCGCTGCATCTTGCGCCAACGGATGGTGAAGCCCTAATACCGCATCTCGCCGGTCAGCATCTGCCGATCAGGATTGCTGATGGCGATGAGCTGCTTCGCCGCAGCTATACGATCTCCAGCGCGCCATCCGATGGATATTACCGGCTGAGCATCAAACGCGAAGGCAGGGCATCCACCATTCTGCAGGACATGCGGGAGGGCGACGAGATCGAGGCACTGGCCCCTGCCGGAGCATTTTTGATCGATGCGATGGAACGGAACCGCCACGCCGTTCTTCTTGCAGCCGGCATCGGCATCACGCCGTTGCTCTCCATGCTACGTCATATCGTCTATGAGGGTGACAGGACCCGTCATCGGCGCCAAGTCTGGCTGTTCAGGTCGTCGCGGACGTCTGCGGAACGGGCCTTTGATCGTGAAATCGCTGAGCTTGTCGAACGCGGGCAGGGCACAATCCATGATGTCCGCGTGTTGGGCCAGGCTGGCCCTGACGACGACGGCCGTTATGAGGCAGCCGGCCGTATCGATATGCAACTGCTCAAGACACATCTGCCATTTGCAGATTACGATTTCTATCTGTGCGGGCCGGCATCCTTCATGCAGGCGGTCTATGACGGGCTGCGCGGCTTGAATATTGCGGATGATCGCGTGCACGCCGAAGCATTCGGCCCATCGGGTTTGAAACGGGACCTGCCGACGAAGACTTCCGTCGTGTCGGCCACTCCCGCCGCCTCGGAACCGGTCCGAGTTATCTTCGCGCAGTCGGCAAAGGAGGATCGCTGGAAACCGGGTGATGGCTCACTGCTGGAGCTCGCCGAACGACGGGGCCTCAGCCCGAACTTCGGCTGCCGGTCGGGCCATTGCGGCGATTGCAGAATTGCGGCGATCAAGGGGGCGGTCAGCTATCTGTCTGAACCGACCTATCCGGTTGCCGAAGGAGAAGCGCTGATCTGCTGTTCGGTTCCCGCAGAAGGAGAGGATTTGCACCTCGATATATAGACAGGCTCAGGTTGTCCGCCGGTCTGGATGTCTTAAAGATTGTAGCCGGCGAACCGATCGGCACCAAAATGGCTTGCCTATCGATCGGCAAATCTGCTCATTTAATAACCAAGCCAACCGTTCCTGCGATGAGACAAATCCGACATGCACTCGACCCTTGACCGGCCAAAGACATATATGGGCGTCCTTCTGGCTCTGGGTCTGACCCATCTGCTGAACGATCTTATCCAGTCGCTGATCCCGGCGGTCTATCCGATCATCAAGGAGTCCTACGCGCTCGACTTCGTGCAGATAGGATTGATCACGCTGACTTTCCAGATCGCGGGATCGTTGCTGCAGCCGGTTATCGGTTTTTACACGGACGGTCGCCCGGCACCGTATTCGCCCGTCCTCGGCATGACCTTCTCGCTCGCGGGGTTGACCAGCCTGGCGTTCGCATCAAGCTACGCGATGATCCTGGTTTCCGTGGCGCTGATCGGTATCGGTTCATCGATCTTTCATCCCGAAGCAACGCGCATGGCACGTTACGCGTCGGGTGGTCGCCAGGGATTGGCTCAAGGCATATTCCAGGTCGGCGGTCAGGCGGGCGGTGCGCTCGGTCCGATTTTCGCGGCATTGCTCATCGTGCCGTTCGGGCAGCCGAGCCTTGCGTGGTTTACCATTGCCGCACTTGTCGCGATGGCATTGATGGTGTGGATCGGCGGCACGCAGAACGCGATGCGGCAGGCATTCACGGCTGCTCGATCCGCACGGGCGGGCAGCGCGGAAGGTCACAAGCCGCATGCTCCATTCACGATCGGCCTCGCTCTGGTCGTTCTCACCCTGCTGATGTTTTCCAAAAACGCCTATGGCGAAAGCTTCCGATCTTTCTACACCTTTTACCTGATCGACCGGTTCGACCTGTCGATCCCGGCCGCGCAGATGATGCTGTTCATCTTCCTTCTCGCCGCCGCGGTCGGTGCGCTGCTGGGTGGAATCGTGGGCGACAAGATCGGTCGCTACCGGATCATCTGGATCTCCGTGCTCGGACCTTTGCCGCTGACGCTGATGTTGCCCTATGTCGATCTGTTCTGGACGGGTGTCCTGACGGTCCTCATCAACCTGATCATGGCAAGCGCGTTTGCGTCGATCCTGATCTACGCCATGGATCTGCTGCCAAACCGGGTCGGCCTCATCGGCGGTCTGTTCTATGGGCTGAACTTCGGTCTAGGTGGTATTGCAGCCGCCATTCTCGGTGGTTTGGCGGATACCTACGGTATTGAGACAGTGTACCGCATCTGCTCGTTCCTGCCTCTTGCCGGTCTGCTGGCGTGGTTCTTGCCGAGAACCGAAACGAGATAGTGCCCAGGAAAAATCACCGTTGCGAGAGCAAACCGATGGTGGTTGCAATGTGGAGCTTTTTTAGCGACAGTTGATGGAGCATTCGGTGGAGGAGCCAGTGCAGCACCATTCAACTCATGCGGACCGGGTTTACGCCTCGGCCCAATCCCCTGCGGCAGGTTCTGCGATCGTTGCATCATGGCGGCGATGCATGAGCATGCATCAGCTTGCCCCGGAGGAGGAGAGGGCACCGATCCGCGTGACCGACCGGGAGTTCCGTGAGGCGCGTGAGCGCTCCGCCCGTCTCATCGCCAATGCGGCTGAGGAACTCGACCGGCTGGTGCTGTCGATCGGGAAGGCGGGCTGTTGCCTGCTTCTAACCGATCGTGATGGCATCGCGCTGGAACGGCGGGGCTCCGCCGGAGACGACAAGGAATTTCACGAGCTCGGGCTCTGGACCGGGTCCGTTTGGACTGAGGCAAGCATCGGCACCAATGGCATCGGCACGGCCCTTGCAGACGACAGGGCGGTGGCGATTTTCCGCGACCAGCACTTCTTCTGCGCCAACATTCGCCTGAGCTGCACGACGGCGCCGATCCGCGACCACCGCGGCGAACTCACCGCTGCGCTCGACATCTCGACGTGCCGGGACGACGTCAGCGAAATGACTCTCGCCATTCTCTCCCAGACGGTGAGGGATGCTGCGATGCGTATCGAGCTCAATCTTTTTCGCAGCGCTTTTGCCGGTGCGCGCATCCTCATGGTGCCGACGGAAGTCGGGTCCATGTCGGCACTGCTTGCGGTCGATAAGAACGATATCGTGATCGGCGCAACCCGAGCCGCTCGCCTAGCGCTGAAGCTCGATGATGGGCGCATCGATTCCGGCATTCCCGCCGCCGATGCGTTGCACGAGAACCGAGGCGTCGATGCAAAATACCTCCACGAGGCAGAGCGCGCCGTGTTGATGAGGGCTTTGCTGAGGGCTGATGGCAATGTTTCCAAGGCGGCCGCGTCTCTCGGCATGAGCCGCGCCACCCTGCACCGCAAGATGGCGAAGTTCGATCTTCACTGACCGGCGGTGCTGTTGTGCGATTGTACCGCACAGTGTCGCAGAGTTGCGACACTGTGCGCTGCGGCATGTGCCGCCCGCCCTGTTTCCCGCGATCGAAACTGTGCAGATTTCTCCCATCGGGTTCGCACTTGAACCTGTCCATCAAGGGAGGATGACATGCTGCATCAGAAAATCGTCGAGTCTCCGTTCAAGCTGAAATACGGCAACTATATCGGCGGCGAATGGCGTGAGCCGATCGGCGGCAGGTATTTCGACAACCTCACTCCGGTCACCGGCGGAAAGATCTGCGAGATCCCGCGGTCCGATGAGAAGGACATCAACGCGGCGCTGGACGCCGCCCATGCCGCCAAGGACAAATGGGGCCGCACGTCGGCTGCCGAGCGATCCAACATCCTGATGAAGATCGCCCAGCGCATGGAAGACAAGCTGGAAGTGCTGGCGCAGGCCGAGACCTGGGACAACGGCAAACCGATCCGCGAGACGATGGCGGCCGACATTCCGCTTGCCATCGACCACTTCCGTTATTTCGCGTCCTGCATTCGCGCCCAGGAAGGATCGATCGGTGAGATCGACAACGACACCGTCGCCTACCACTTCCATGAACCGCTTGGCGTCGTCGGCCAGATCATTCCCTGGAACTTCCCCATCCTGATGGCCGCATGGAAGCTCGCGCCCGCACTCGCCGCCGGCAATTGCGTCATTATCAAGCCGGCCGAACAAACGCCTGCCTCGCTGCTCGTCTGGGCCGAGATTATCGGTGATCTTCTGCCGCCCGGCGTGCTGAACATCGTCAACGGCTTCGGTCTGGAAGCCGGCAAGCCGCTCGCCACCAGCAACCGCATCGCCAAGATCGCCTTTACCGGCGAAACGACGACAGGCCGGCTGATCATGCAATATGCCAGCCAGAACCTGATCCCGGTCACGTTGGAACTCGGCGGCAAGTCACCGAACATCTTCTTTGCCGACGTGGCGGCCGAGGATGACGATTTCCTCGACAAGGCGCTCGAAGGTTTTGCGATGTTCGCGCTTAATCAGGGCGAGGTTTGCACATGCCCCAGCCGCGCGCTTATCCAGGAGTCGGTTTACGACCGCTTCATGGAAAAGGCGGTGAAACGCGTCGAGCAGATCAAGCAGGGCAACCCGCTCGATAGCACCACGATGATCGGCGCCCAGGCCTCCACCGAGCAGATGGAGAAGATCCTCTCCTATCTCGACATCGGTCGCCAGGAAGGTGCGGAAGTGCTGACCGGCGGATCGCGCAACGATCTCGGCGGCGAGCTTTCGAATGGCTATTACATCAAGCCGACGATCTTCCGTGGTCACAACAAGATGCGTGTCTTCCAGGAGGAAATCTTCGGGCCGGTGGTATCGGTCACGACCTTCAAGGACGAGAAGGAAGCGCTCGAAATCGCCAACGACACGCTTTACGGCCTCGGCGCCGGCGTGTGGACGCGCGATGGCAACCGCGCCTATCGCTTCGGCCGGGAAATCCAGGCCGGTCGTGTGTGGACGAATTGCTACCACGCCTATCCCGCGCATGCGGCCTTCGGCGGCTACAAGCAGTCCGGCATCGGTCGCGAGACCCACAAGATGATGCTCGATCACTACCAGCAGACCAAGAACATGCTGGTGAGCTACAGCCCGAACGCGCTTGGTTTCTTCTGATCTCCTCCTGACGAACCGCGACAGGGCTCCCGGCTGCGGCCGGGGGCCCCCCGACACGTATAGGGAGGAAGACATGGACGAAACCAACGGCGAGCCGCGGGTTCTGGCGACCGATCAGGCGCTCGAATTCATCAAGGAAATCCAACAGGATCACCCCGATATCCTGTTCCACCAGTCCGGCGGGTGCTGCGATGGCTCTTCACCGATGTGCTACCCCGCGGACGACTTCATGATCGGGGACCACGACGTGAAACTTGGCGAGATAGGCGGTGTGCCGGTCTATATCAGCGGCAGCCAGTTCGAGGTCTGGAAGCATACCCAGTTGATCATCGACGTTGTGCCGGGCAGGGGCGGCATGTTCTCGCTCGACAACGGCCGCGAGAAACGCTTTCTCACGCGCTCCCGCATCTTTGGCGGCGGCGAGGCCTGTGCGATCCCGCTGGTTCGGCAGTAGCCGTACAAAACACGTAACGGAATATCCGGCGGGATATAACGTCGTTGTATACGGCTGAATATCATGCTAGCGGTCAGCCTCTTCCAGGAGGATCATCATCATGCTCGCCCGCCTCGCTTCCGTTGCGAAAATCGCCATTGCTATCAGCGGTTTATTTGTTGCTGCTCCGGCTTTTGCCGATCGTGTCGTCACCGACCAGATCGGCCGCCAGGTGCATATTCCGGATGCGGTGAACCGCGTCGTCATCCTGCAGCACCAGACGCTGAACATCGCCGTTCAGCTGGACGCCATAGACAAGGTGGTCGGCGTTCTCGACGAGTGGAAGAAACAGCTCGGCGCCAACTATGTGCGGCTCGCCCCGCAGCTTCCGAACCTCGCCATGCCCGGTGGTCTCACCAAGGTGAACATCGAGGAACTGCTGAAGCTGAAGCCCGATGTCGTCTTCGTCACCAATTATGCCCCAGCCGACATGGTCAAGCAGATCGCCGATGCGGGCCTTTCCGTCGTCGCCATTTCTCTGCTCGAAGTCCCGCCGGAAGAGGCAGTAAAGGTCAACCCGGCTGTCAAGGATGAGCCGGCGGCGATCGATGCGGGCTTTGCCACCGGCGTTCGGCTGATCGCCGACGTGCTCGGTAAAAAGGATAAGGGAGAGGAGATGATCGCGGTCACTAAGAAGACCCGCAAGCTCGTCGCCGATCGCCTGGCCGATATCCCGGAAGGCAAACGCGTCGCCACTTATATGGCGAACCCGGACCTTTCCACCTATGGCCGCGGCAAATATACCGGCCTGATGATGGAGCGCGCCGGCGCCCGCAACGTTGCCAATACGATCGCCGGCTTCAAGCAGGTGTCGATGGAAGACGTTCTGAAATGGGATCCGGCGGTGATCTTCGTGCAGGAGCGTTATCCGGCCGTGGTCGACGAGATCAAGAAGACCGCCTCGTGGCAGACGATCGATGCGGTCAAAGCCGGCCGGATCTATCTGATGCCGGAATATGCCAAGGCCTGGGGTTACCCCATGCCGGAAGCCATGTCGCTCGGCGAGCTCTGGATGGCAAAAGAGCTTTATCCGGAGCGCTTCAAGGATATCGACATGCAAAAGGAAGCGGCCGCGTATTATAAGGAATTCTACCGCACCGATTATCGCGCCGCCCAATAATGACCGATGACGTCTTCCCGCGACGACCGCCGTCTGTGATCATTGCCCTCCTGGCAGCGATCCTGCTGCTCGTCGCGGTCGCATCTCTTGGGGTCGGCCGTTACGATATTCCGTTCGCACGCGTGGTGCAGATTCTTCTGGCACCGATTTCGCAACCGGATGTGCCGGTGACCCCGACGGAGGCGAATGTCGTCTTCACGGTACGGATGCCGCGCATCCTGCTGGCGCTTCTGGCCGGCGCGGGGCTGGCCCTGTCCGGCGCGACCATGCAGGGCGTATTCCGGAATCCGCTGGTCGGACCGCAGGTTATGGGCGTTTCTTCCGGCGCCGCATTCGGCGGCGTGCTCGCCATCCTTTTCAGCTTTCCGCGTTACGGTCTGCTCGGCTCCTCATTCATCTTTGGTCTTTCTGCACTGGTCATGGTCTATGCGCTGAACGGCATCGTCGCGCGGCGCAATATTCTGGCGCTGGTTCTCGCGGGTGTCGTCGTCACCGGCTTCTTCGGTGCGTTGGTCAGTCTTGTCCAGTACCTCGCCGATACGGAAGACAAGCTGCCCGCCATGGTATTTTGGCTGCTCGGCAGCTTCGCCACGGCCAATTGGGAGAAATTCGGGCTGATCGCAGCACCCATAGTCGTCTGCAGCCTGCTTCTGCTTGGCCTGCGCTGGCGTATCAACCTGCTTTCCATCGGCGACGAAGACGCCCGTGCACTCGGCGTCAATGTCGAGCCGTTGCGCTGGCTGACCCTGATCCTCGTCTCCTGCATTGTCGCGGCCCAGGTGGCCGTCAGCGGCATTATCGGCTGGGTCGGCCTCGTCGTACCGCACATGGCGCGCATGCTCGTTGGACCGGATCACCGGGTGATGATGCCGGCGTCACTCATCATCGGCGCCCTCTATCTTCTGATCATCGACACGGTGGCCCGAACCGCAACGGCGACTGAAATCCCTCTGGGCATCCTCACTGCGCTGCTTGGCACCCCGGTTTTCGCATTGGTCCTGCGGCAGACCCAGCGAGGCGGACGTGGTCTCTGATCCGGTCAAACTGCGCATCGAAGCCACGAGCCAATCCTATGATGGCGCTCGCTGGCAGTTCCGCGATCTCGATTTCGACCTGAAAGCCGGTGAGATCACGGCCATTCTCGGCCCGAACGGGCGTGGCAAATCCACCCTGTTGCGAGTGCTGGCAGGACTACTCAAACCGACCACCGGAACCTTGGAGCTGAACCCGCGAACCGGTTTCGTGCCGCAGGAATTCAGCGGTTCCTTTCCCTATACGGTACTGGATGTCGTGCTGATGGGGCGCGCCCGGCACATCGCGCTTTTCAAGACGCCCGGGAAAGCGGATGTCGAAAAGGCGATGGACGCGCTGAGCGCCACCGGCATGGCCGACTATGCGCAGCGCAGCATCGATGCGCTTTCCGGCGGAGAACGGCAACTCGTGTTGATCGCTCGCGCGCTGGCCGGCGAGAACGAGGTTCTGCTTCTTGACGAACCGGCTTCTGCACTCGACCTCAAGAACCAGGACGTCGTGCTGTCCCTGCTTGGAGAAGTGGCCGACCGCGAGAAGCTCGCAATCGCCTTTACCACCCACCAGCCGAACCATGCGGTAACGGTGGCCGACAAGCTTCTTCTCATGCTGCCGCAGGCGCAAACGATCTTCGGTCCGACCGAGGAGGTGATGACCGAGACAAATCTCGAGGCGCTCTACGGCATACCGGTTCGCTCGGCGCGGTTTCGCGGCGACGAACGCGAAGAGACAGCTTTCGTACCGCTGTTCCGGCAAAGAGACCGAAAAGGAATTAGTCCGTGACTTCAACAATTCAGGTCCTGTCTGCCGGCAGCATGCGGCATGCCTTTCCGGCCATTATCAAAGACTTCACCGAAGCAATGGGTATTGCCGTTTCGCTGTCGCTCGGTCCGGCCGGCCTGTTGCGTGAACGGATCGAGGCCGGTGAAAGCTTCGATCTTTTCGCCTCCGCCAGCATGGCGCATCCGCTGCGTCTTGCGGCGGATGGCTTGATCGAGGAGGCTGTCCGCTTCGCCCGCAACCGGCTTTGTGTGATCGCTCGCGCCAATCTCGGCCTGACGACGGAAAACTTTCTTGATCGTCTCTCGGACCCGACGGTGAAGATAGGGACCTCGACGCCCGGTGACGATCCATCCGGCGATTACGCTTTCGAAGTGTTCAACCTCGTTGAGGCGAAGCATCCGGGCCTAGGTGCTGCACTGAAGCCCGCGCTCGGCAATTGGTCGGCGGCCGCAATTCTCCGCCGACGCCACCCGGCAAGAGCGGCGGTTACCTCATCACCGATGGCGAGGCGGACCTGATGATGAGCTACTATTCGAACGCGCGCTTGCTTGCGGTGGACCCGGCATTCGCGATTGTCGAGATCCCTGACGAGTTCGCCCCAAAGGTCGAGTATGGTCTGGGCGTCCGTGTGAAGGCACCGGATGAGGCGCGGCAATTGCGGGATTTCATGCTGTCGGATAGAGGTCAGGATATATTGGAGCGCACGGGCTTCGTTCGGATCAACTAAAGCGGCCCGGCTGTGCGACTCGTCCGGGGTCGCCATGAAAGGACTAGATGATGTTCGAAGCTGCCAAGATCGACACCAGCGACAAAAGTGCCTTTTACGGCGAGCTTGCGGTACAGCTCGAAGCTCTGCTGCATGGTGAGCGCAACATGATCGCCAACGCCGCGAATACGTCGGCGCTGATCTATCAGATGCTGCCCGACCTCAACTGGGCCGGCTTCTATCTGATGCAGGGCGATACGGAACTGGTTCTCGGCCCTTTCCAGGGCAAGCCCGCCTGCGTTCGTATTCCCGTCGGCCGCGGCGTCTGCGGAACGGCGGTCGAACGCAATGTCACGATCCTGGTCGAGGATGTGCATGCTTTTCCAGGCCATATCGCCTGCGATGCCGCTTCCCGGTCCGAACTTGTTGTGCCGGTACGCCATGCCGGCAAGGTGGTCGGCGTGATCGATCTCGACAGCCCTGTTCCGGCACGCTTCGACGCGCAGGACCAGGCGGGCATTGAAGCTCTTGCCGAAATCTTCGCGGTCGCGAGCGACTTTTGACCAGCGAACTCCGATAGCTTTTGTCTATCGAACCATTAGGTCAGTCGTCTTGACCCATATGCCATGCTCAACCATTACATGAGTTATGGATACATCATTTATCGGCAAGAAATCCGCTGCGGCCGGTGGCTGGGGCGCGCTGAAGAGCTGCGGCAAGAAGCTTCTGCAAAGCGGCATGCCGCTTTCCGGTGCGCGCACCATGCTGAAGGCGAACCAGCCAGATGGCTTCGATTGCCCCGGTTGCGCTTGGGGTGATCCTGAACACGGTTCATCCTTCGAATTCTGCGAAAACGGCGTCAAAGCCGTTGCGTGGGAGGCGACCGAAAAGCGGGCTTCTCCGGCATTTTTTGCTGCCAATACCGTATCGGAACTGCGCAAGCTTTCGGATTACGAGCTGGAGCTCAACGGACGCCTGACGCATCCGATGCGTTATGACGCCGCGACCGACCGTTATCTTCCAGTCGCCTGGGAAGATGCATTCACGGAAATCGGCAACGCACTAAAGAGCCTCGACAATCCCGATCGGGCCGAATTCTATACCTCCGGCCGCGCAAGCAATGAGGCGGCGTTCCTCTACCAGCTCTTTGTGCGCGTCTACGGCACCAACAATTTCCCCGACTGCTCGAACATGTGCCATGAGGCCAGCGGCGTGGCACTGCGTCAGGCCATCGGCGTCGGCAAGGGTACCGTGTTGCTGGAAGATTTCGAGGAGGCAGACGCCATCTTCGTGATCGGGCAGAACCCCGGCACCAATCATCCGCGCATGCTGGGTGACTTGCGCCGCGCGGCGATGCGTGGTGCACGTGTGGTGGTCTTCAATCCTATCCGCGAACGCGGCCTTGAGCGCTTTTCCGATCCGCAGGACAAGATCGAAATGTTGCGCGGCGGCTCCACCGATATCGCCAGCCACTATCTGCAACCGCAGCTCGGTGGTGATATGGCGGCCGTCCGAGGCATGGCGAAGGCAGTTCTGGCCGCCGAGGAGGCAGCAATCGCCGCCGGGCTCCCGCCGGTGCTCGATCACGATTTCCTGCGAGAACACTGCGCCGGTTTCGTAGATTATCGCGCCGCGGTCGATGCGACGACCTGGGCGGAGATCGAAGACCAGTCCGGTCTGACGCGGGAAGAGATCGAACGTGCGGCAGACGTCTACATGAGCGCCGAGAAGGTGATCTGCACCTGGGCGATGGGTGTCACCCAGCATCTGCATTCGGTGGCGACCATTCGCGAGATCGCCAATTTCATGTTCCTGCGCGGTAATATCGGCAAGCCCGGCGCCGGTCTTTGCCCGGTGCGTGGCCATTCCAACGTCCAGGGCGATCGCACCGTCGGCATCAACGAAAAGCCGCCCGTGGCCTTTCTCGATGCACTGGAGAAGGAGTTCGGCTTCGCCGTCCCGCGCGCCCATGGGCACAATGTGCTCGCGGCCATCGGCGCCATGCTGGACGGATCGGCTCAGGCATTCGTCGGCCTCGGCGGCAATTTCGCCCGCGCCACGCCGGATAGCGCCCTGGTCGAAAAGGCCTTGAGCGGTCTGAAGCTGACGGTCCATATCGCCACCAAGCCGAACCATTCGCATCTGATGCCGGGCGAGGTGGCCTATATCCTGCCATGCCTCGGTCGCACCGAAATGGACCTTAACTCGGCCGGCAATTCACAGCTCGTCAGCGTCGAGGATTCGATGAGCATGGTGCACGGCTCGGCGGGTATCAATCGCCCGGCGTCGCCTCATCTGCTCTCGGAAGTCGAGATTATCGCCGGCATCGCCGCGGCGACGGTCGGGTCCGATATTGTCGATTGGGGCGGTCTCGCCGACGACTACGATCGTATTCGCGACCATATCGCAGCGACAATCCCGGGCTTCGAAGATTACAACAAGCGCCTGCGCAAGCCGCGCGGCTTCCATCTGCGCAATACGGCGGCCCATCGCGAATGGATTACGCCGGCCGGCCGGGCTTCGTTTTCCGCTGTGCCCCTGCCGACGGAAACCGTGCACCAGCGGGCGCGCAAAGGGGAGGGGCGGTTCGCGCTCCAGACCTTCCGGTCACATGACCAATACAACACCACCGTTTATGGTCTCGACGACCGCTACCGTGGCGTTTACGGCGAACGCCAGGTCATCTTCATTCATCCCGAAGACCTGAAGGCGATGCAGGCGGAGGCTGGCGATCGTATCGACGTCGTTGGCGACTTTGACGATGGTATCGAGCGTGTGGCACAGAATTTCCGCTTCGTGCCTTACGACATTCCGCGCGGCAGCATCGCCGGATATTATCCCGAACTGAACGTCCTCGTGCCGTTGGGCAGCGCCGGCGAAGAGAGCGACACGCCGACGTCGAAATCGATCATGGTCTCCTTCCGCAAACGCGAGGCGGCGTGAGCGGGGAGGGGACAGATGCCGAGCAATTCCTGACGCTTGTCACACAAGCACAAGCGAAGGACCCGGAGCTCACCTCCCTACAAGCAGGCTTGGTTGTTGCAGCTGAACTCGGCATTGCCGATGACACCCGGACATTCGCGCGGCTGCTCGAGGTCGCCCATGCTCTGGTGTTGCGGGAGCTGAACCTTCTCGCAGAGCGAGGCAGGCTGCGTATCGTCAGCCAGGATACGCGTACGATGCGGGCCTATTATGCGGTTATGGAGCAAATCGCTGACCGCAGCGTCCACGAGTGACGGACACAACGCGGTTGGCTGTAGTGAGTGTGGATCAGCACTGGCCGGCTAACGAGACCGACTTCTGTCGCCTACAGATCCCGACGCGCGCCATCTCCCCTGAAAGCAGGAGTTGTGCGCGGCTGAATAAGACTTGAACCCACGTATCGTATTGGTCATTAGAAATGTTGAGTCGAAGGTTCCAGTCAAAAAGATAGGGTTGTCCGCCAAATGGCTGTCGGAGATGGCATCAGGATCATGCCTAAGGGCGTGTTTCGGCTCACACTCGCCTGGCAGTTTGCGGCAGCCGGGTTTGTCGTCCTGCTGATCGGCATGGCGCTGATCGGCTTTTGGGTGACGGCCAGCGTCGAGAAGGCCATTCTGCAGAACCGGGCAGACGCCACGGCGCTGTTTGTCGACAGCATCATCTCGCCTCTATCACAGGAACTGTCTTCCAACCCTATCCTCGGGGAGGCGGCTCAGAACACGCTCTCAGAGGCCATCCAGAACGGTCCCCTGTTTAACCGCGTCTTCTCTTTCAAGATCTGGAGCCGCGACGGAACGGTGGCGTTCAGCAGCGATCGAACTTTGATCGGCAAGCGGTTTGATCTTCAGCCGGCGTTGCAGGAAGCCATGAATGGCAATGTAACAGCCGAGTTCGACGAACTGGAAGGCGAGGAACATGCGGCCGAGAGGGACAGTGGCCATGGGTTCCTCGAGGTCCATAGCCCCATTCGCGATGCGAAGACGGGCAGCATTGTCGGTGTCGTCGAGTTTTACGAGCAGACGACCGATATCCTCTCCGAGCTCACGCGTGCGCGCCTGCGCAGCTGGCTGGTCGTTGCGGCCGTAACGATCGGCATGCTCGCCCTTCTGTTCATTATCGTGGCCCGCGGAAGCGCGCAGATAGAAAGACAACGGCGCCGATTGGACCATCAGGTCCAGGAACTATCCGCGCTGCTGAAAGCCAATACGATGCTGCGCACCCGGGTCGAAGAAGCCGCACAACGGACGATAACGTTGAACGAACGGTATCTCCGCCGGATTTCCGCAGACCTCCATGATGGACCAACGCAACTTCTCGGTTTTGCCATCCTACGCCTCGAGGCGATCAGGAAGGGCAATGGAAGAGAGGACGACGAGGCGCTTGTTCGACGCTCGGTCAACGAGGCCATAGACGAAATCAGGGATATCTGCCGCGACCTCCGGCTGCCTGAACTGGAAAATCTGTCGGGTCGGGACGTCGCCCTCAGAGCCATCCAATCGCACGAGTTTCATTCAGGCGTTAAAGTGCAGAGCGAACTTTTCGAAATCGATGCGCAAACTCATGGCGCCAAGATTTGCATTTATCGTTTTCTTCAGGAAACTTTGAGCAATGCGACCCGGCATGCGGGTGCCACGCTTATCCGCGCGTCGGTCCGGCAGAGCGATGCCGGCGTGCTTGTTCGTGTCGAAGACAATGGGGTCGGCTTCACGCCTCGGCCAGAGATGCCGGGCCTGGGTCTCGCGGGCCTCGGCGAACGCATAGCGAGCCTCGGCGGAAATATGGAAATTACGGCCAATCCTGACGGTGGAACGTCGGTTCGAATGGTTTTGCCATGACCGGCCACGAGACTGAAATCCGCGCGTTACGCGTCGCCGTGATCGACGACCACCCTATGTTTCGGATGGGTGTGGTGCGTGCCCTTGAGGACGAGGCCGGGATCGAAATCGTCGGAGAAGGCGCGACAGCCGACGATGCCGTCGCCCTGTTCAAGCTCCATCGCCCGGATATCAGTCTGCTCGATCTTTCCATGCCGGGCGGCGGACATTCCGCCATCCGCATTATTCGCGATATCGACTGCAACGCCCTGATCGTGGTGCTGACCGCATCAGAGCAGGATACCGACATGTTCGAAGCCCTGAAGTCCGGGGCGAGCGGCTACGTGCTGAAAGGTGTCGAGGCCGCCGATCTGAGCGAGGTGCTGCGAAACGTGGCGGCAGGAGAGACTTTCATCTCTACGGGCCTTGCCTCACGCGTCCTCTCCGAGATGATTGAAACATCGGAGCTACCTTGCGTTGGCAACCTTGCTGCGGGATCGGCCGAACCGGACATGCCAAGCCTCACCCCGCGCGAGGAGCAGATCCTGACCCTGGTGGCGGAAGGAAACAGCAACAAGGAGGTTGCCCGCCTTCTGTCGCTTCGCGAAAAATCCATCAAGCACGTCATGACGCGCGTTTTGAAAAAACTGCATGCGCGCAACAGAACAGAGGCTGCAATACGGATGCGCGATTGGCAGCGGCGCACCGAAAACCGGTGAGGGACGCATAATATACATGGCCCGATACGGACCTTGGTCCGCATGGATCGGGCAATCACATCCGGATAAGTGGAGTTTCGTTGAATAGATTTTGCCCGATCAAATCGAGACGGGCTGATCGGCACCGAAGCCCATAAAAGGAACCAGCTGCAGGCTGTTCCTCCTCACTCTTAGCCGGAGAGTACCATGAAAAAGCACGCTTTCCTCCTCTCGCTTCTCGCGTCCGCCATGGCGGCGCCGGCAGCCGTTTCCGCAGCTGAAATCAATCTCTACACCACGCGCGAGCCGGCACTGATCGCACCGCTTCTCGAAGCGTTCACCAAGGCCAGAGGCACGAAGGTGAACACGGTTTTCCTGAAGGATGGTCTTGCTGAACGCGTCGCGTCTGAAGGCGCGAGCTCGCCTGCCGATATCTTGATGGCCGTCGATGCCGGCGCTCTCGTGGATCTCGCCGAAAAGGGCGTAACCCAGCCGATCGAATCGCAGGTGCTGAATTCGGCTATCCCGGCTCAGCTGCGCGATGGCAAGGGCCATTGGTTCGGCCTCTCCATGCGTGGCCGCGTGCTCTACGCCGCCAAGGACGTCGATCTGACGGCTTTCAACTATGAAGATCTGGCCGACCCGAAGTGGAAGGGCAAGGTTTGCATTCGCGCAGGCCAGCACCCCTACAACACGGCCCTGTTTGCCGACTACATCGCGCATTACGGCGCGGCTGATACGGAAAAGTGGCTGACAGGCGTCAAGGCTAACCTGGCGCGCAAGGCCGGCGGCGGTGACCGCGACGTTGCCAAGGATATCCTGGGCGGCATTTGCGACATCGGCATTGCCAACACCTACTATGTTGGCCTGATGACCTCCGGCAAGGGCGGCCCGGAGCAGGTCAAGTGGGCGGAAGCGATCAAGGTCGTTCTGCCGACCTTCAAGAACGGCGGCACCCAGGTGAATGTCAGCGGCGCTGCCGTTGCCAAGCATTCGCCGAACAAGGCCGAAGCCGTCAAGCTTCTGGAATATCTCGTCTCTGACGATGCCCAGAAGATCTACGCCGAAGCCAACTACGAATATCCGGTCAAGGCCGGCGCGGCCATCGATCCGATCATCGCCTCCTTCGGCAAGCTGAAGATCGACACCAAGCCGTTGAGCGAAATCGTCAGCCATCGCAAGCAGGCAAGCCAGCTCGTCGACAAGGTCGGCTTCGACAACTAATGGATACCGAAGGCGCCCCGTGGAGGGGCGCCTTCACCATCAATGGATATCGTAATGCCTTTCAGCCAGTCGTTCGTCGGTAAAACCGCGCGTTCCGGTCGTTACTGGCTGATCTTTGCCGCGTTGGCCGCGCTGAGCGTTGCGTTTCCAATCATCGGCCTGTTGCTGGAAGCCTTGAAAGGTTCGTCGGGCCTCTGGACGCATCTTTTTTCGACCATCCTGCCTGTCGCGCTCGTCGATACGGTCATTCTGCTGTCGGGGGTAGGGGTCGTTACCGCGCTGCTCGGCACGACGACGGCCTGGCTCGTGACGGCTTACGATTTCCGCGGCCGCCGCGTGCTGGAATGGGCGCTACTGCTGCCGCTTGCCGTTCCGACCTATATCATCGCCTATGCCTATCTCGATATCCTGCATCCAATCGGCTCGGTACAGGGGGCCATTCGCTGGATACTGGGCTATGAGACGCCGCGGCAGTTTCGCCTGCCGGACATCCGCTCGATGATCGGCTGCATTCTGCTGCTCGGCTTTGTTCTTTATCCCTATGTCTACATACCCACCCGAGCGATGTTCCTGACCCAGTCGGGCAATCTGGTCGATGCCGCGCGCACGCTCGGTGTTTCCCGTCGGGCGGTGTTCTGGCGCGTCGCCTTGCCCTTGGCACGCCCGGCCATCGCGGTAGGCGTAGCGCTGGCGCTGATGGAAACTCTGAATGATGTCGGAGCAGCCGAGTTTCTCGGCGTCCGCACCATGACCGTGACCATCTACACGACATGGATCACCCGCACCGACCTGCCGGGTGCCTCGCAAATTGCGCTGGCCCTGCTTTTGATCGTTGTCGCCTTCGTGGCGCTGGAACGCTGGGCCCGCCGAAAGCAGAGATACGCCACGGATGCCCGTCGAAGCCGTCAGTTCGTGCCGCAAAAAGTGCCCCCACTGAAAGGGGCCCTTTTCCTTGTTGCCGGACTTCTGCCGATCACTTTCGGATTCGGTGCGCCGGCGATCTATCTGACGGTCGAGGCCTGGAAGCGCTACCGCTTCGCCGGGCTTTCTCCACGTATCGTCGATGAAGCTTTCAACACACTCGCGCTTGCCAGTTTTGCGACGTTTGCAACGATCTCACTCGGCCTTGCCCTAGCCTATGCCGTCCGCGTTCGACCCGGCAAATTGTCTGCGACGCTGCTGCGGCTGTCGACCATGGGATATGCCGCGCCCGGAACCGTTGTCGCCATCGGCGTGCTGATCGTGCTGGCGGGGGCTGATCGTTTCATCGATCGAACGGCACAGGACTGGTTCGGGGTTTCGACCGGCCTGCTGTTCATGGGCTCGGGTGCCGCTCTCGTCTACGCGCTGACAGTCCGCTTTCTGGCGATTTCCGCCGGAGGCATCGAAGCGGGTTTGTCACGCATCCCGCTTTCGCTCGATCACGCGTCTCGAACTCTGGGCCAATCCGCCACCGGCACGTTCGGGCTTGTGCATTTGCCGCTGTCGAAGGCGGCGATATCGGCCGCAGCCATGCTCGTCTTCGTCGATTGCATAAAGGAGCTGCCGGCGACATTGCTGCTTCGGCCGCTCAATGTCGAAACATTCGCCACTCATCTCTATGGAGAGGCGGCGCGTGGGACCTATGAGGAAGCCTCCATCGCAGCACTCGCGATCGTGGCGATTTCCATTCTGCCCGTCATCCTGCTGTCCCGGGTCGGACGACCCGGTCCAAAGCTCGGGGAGGGCGCTGCCCCAGTCACCTCCGATATCGTACTGGAGAGGCCATGAAAGCCAGACACACTGAAATCGCTATCCGGCTCGATCGCGTCTCCCGCACCTTCGGCTTGACGTCTGCCGTAAGGGATGTGTCGCTGGAAATCCGACATGGCGAAATCGTCTCGCTTGTCGGCCAGTCAGGCTGCGGAAAATCGACGCTGATGCGCATGATCGCCGGTGTCGAAAACGTCGATTCCGGGCGTCTCTTTCTCGATGGACGCGAGGTCGATGGCCATGCCTTCGTGGAGCCTGAAGCACGCGGCGTCGGTTTTGTGTTTCAGGACTATGCACTATTTCCGCATCTCTCCGTCCGCGACAATATTCTCTTCGGCCTCAAGGGCTTGCGGAAGTCTGATGCTGCTGCGAGCGCCGCAGGAATGATCCGGCGGGTGGGCATCGAGCATCTGGCGGATCGTTTTCCGCATACGCTTTCGGGCGGCGAGCAGCAACGTGTAGCGCTGGCAAGAGCGCTCGCTCCAAATCCGCCCATTGTCCTGATGGACGAACCGTTTTCCAACCTCGATCAGGGATTGCGGGAGCGTGTTCGCACCGAGACCATATCACTGCTGCGGTCGCTGGATACGACCGTCATCATGGTGACCCATGACCCGCAGGAAGCGCTTTCCTCGGGTGACCGGGTTATCCTGATGCGCCGTGGAGCGATCGTGCAGACGGGGTCGCCCCATGATCTGTACGACCGGCCGGCGAACGCCTATTCGGCTGATTTTTTCTGCCACTTCAACAAGATCAGCGGCACCCACCGCAACGGCCGCATCGAGACGCCAATAGGCAGTTACGCCCCCACCAACGGTCCCGCACCGGATGGCGAAGCGACACTCTACGTCCGCCCTCAGGCCATCAAGGTCTCACTCGAAGCGGGCGATTTCCTTGCGAAGATCGAACATCGCACATTTCGTGGCGCGTCCGAACAGGTCGTCCTTCGTGTTGACGGCCTGAATACACCGCTCGTCGCAATCACCACCGACCGGCTACCGCACGCGACCGATGCCGTGAAAGTGTCTGTTTCCCCGGAAGGCCTTCTCGTCTTTTAAGGACGAAATATCCGCCAGGCAGCCTGGCGGGTATGCCCGCGCCGAGAATTTGCGCAACCTCTTATAAAAGTAAATTCATATAAACAAGCGGGCGTTGAATTACCCATTGCGCTCTTGTCGACAGCTTGTATTATCGAGCTAATAAATAACAAGGGAACTCGTCGAACCGCCGGAAATGAGCGGGCGACGACCATGAATGCAAACACGTGCCGATTGCGAATGATCGTCGAGAGATACGACTTTCACGACCGGCGAAGCTTTGGCCGCACGCCTGAATGGCGCGCGCCGGACGACGTTTTGAACCTGGGAGTTATTGATGACGCAGTACATTTTCACCGGCGGCCAATTCCTTGACGTCAAGAGCAAGACGCTGCTCGGCGGCATCGAAGTCCTTGTCGAAGACGGCACCGTGCGCGAAGTTTCCGACAAGCCGATCACCGGCACCAGCGCCGAACGGATCGACCTTCGCGGCAAGACGCTGATGCCGGGGCTCGTCGACGCCCACGTGCATGTCGTCGCAACGCTCGTCGATCTCGCGGCGAATGCGGAACTGCCGAGCTCTCTCGTCGCGTTGCGCACGGCAAAGATCATGAACGGCATGCTGATGCGCGGCTTTACCACTGTGCGAGACCTCGCAGGCGCCGATCTCGGCCTGAAGCTTGCGGTTGAGGAAGGCCTGATCGATGGCCCGCGTCTCGTCATCTGCGGCAAGGCGCTTGGCCAGACCGGCGGCCATACGGATTATCGCAGCCGTTTCGACAACCGCCCTTTGCACGAGGCGAGCCTCGGCTCACTCGGCCGCATCTGCAACGGCATTGATGAAGTCCGTCGCGGTGCGCGTGAGGAGATCCGCAACGGCGCCGATTTCATCAAGATCATGGCGAATGGCGGCGTTGCATCTCCGACCGACCCGATCCACGTCCTGCAATATTCCCGCGAAGAGATCCTCGCGATCGTCGAGGAGGCCAACAATGTCGGCACCTATGTCTCGGCGCACGTCTATACCGACGCCGCGATCCGTCGTGCGGTCGAATGCGGCGTCCACTCGCTCGAACACTGCAACCTGATCGAAAAGGAAACCGCTGAGCTTGCCGCTAAGATGGGCGCCATCGCCTGCCCAACGCTTGCCGCTTATGAAGGGCTTGCCATGGAAGGCGAAGCCTTCGGCCTGAAGCCGGATTCCGTCGCCAAGATCGAGACCGTCCGCGTCGGCGGCCTGCGCTCGCTGGAAATCCTGCGCGATGCCGGCGTGCCGATGGCCTACGGTTCCGATCTTCTCGGCCAGCTTCACAAATACCAGTCGATCGAGTTCACGACGCGTAACAAGGTGCTGCCGGCAGCCGATATCATCGAGTCTGCGACGCTTATCTCGGCAAAGCTGTGCCGGCTGGAAGGCAAGATCGGAGAGCTGTCGCCGGGTGCCTTTGCCGATCTGCTCGTCGTGGATGGAAATCCGCTGGAGGATATCTCGGTGCTCGAACAGCACGACAGGCTGAAGGCAATCATGAAGGGCGGACGGTTTTACAAGAACGAATTGGCCGCCTGATCGCAGGAGACGCGAAGATGGTACAGGGCAAGACCTTTGCAGAACGTCTGAGCCGCCTTTCGGTCGGCCTCATCAACTCGGTGGCATTGGGCGTTTGCGTCCTGCCGCTCGTGCTGGTCCTATGGTTGTCGGTCATTTCCAACAGCGTGCTTTCGCTGCCGGCGGAAGGGTATACGCTGAACTGGTTTGCCGAGGTCTGGCGCCAGCCGCAGTTCATCAACGGCTTCTACCTGAGCGCCATGGTGGCAGTCGGCGCAACCATCATCGGCATGATGGTGACCATTCCGGCTGCGATCGTGCTGGTGCGCAAGCGCTTCATCGGCCGCACTGCCATCATACAGCTGCTGATGTCGCCGCTCATCGTGCCGGCGATCGTTATCGGCGCTTCGCTTTACATGACGCTTGTGGAGCTTGAGGTCAGAACCGGCATTCCTGCAACCGGCTCGCTGACCGGCTTCATCGCCGGTCACGTCCTGCTCACCATCCCATGGTGCGTCAGGCTTCTCACGGCAAACCTCGCCGGTCTCGACGAGATCGTCGAGGAAGCCGCCGCCAGCCTCGGCGCCTCACCGTTTGCCGTCATCTCGAAGGTGACGCTGCCGCTGATCCGCCCCGGCATCATCGCAGCGGCAATCTTCAGCTTCGTTGTCTCCTTCGGCAATCTCGAAGTGTCGATGTTCCTGTCGACGCCCGGCCAACTCACGCTACCGGTCGCGATCCTCCAATACCTTCAATGGAAGATCGACCCAACGATCGCAGCGGCCTCCGTCATGCAGGTGGCGATCATCGGGCTTGCGCTCGTCATCACCAATCGTTTCGTCAATCTCTCCAAGATGGTTTGAACATGGCAGCAGTCACGATCGAAAACCTACGCAAGGTCTATGGTGATTTCGTTGCCGTCGACAATATGAACCTGGAGGTGAAGGACGGCGAGTTCCTGATCCTTCTCGGTCCCTCCGGTTGCGGCAAGACCACGACGCTGCGCATGCTCGCCGGTTTCGTCGAGCAGAACACCGGCCGGCTTGCGATCGGTGAGCGTGACGTGACCGCCGAGCCGCCTTATCGCCGCAATATCGGGCTGGTGTTCCAGAACTACGCGCTCTTCCCGCACCTGACGATCTTCGAAAACGTCGCCTTCGGCCTTCGCCGCCGCAAGCTGCAGGAAGACGAGATCAAAACGCGCGTCCGCGAAGCTCTGGAACTGGTCCGGCTAGGCCATCTGGAGGATCGCTATCCGAAGCAGATGTCCGGCGGCCAGCAGCAGCGCGTCGCAATCGCCCGCGCGATTGCCATTCGCCCGGATATCCTGCTGCTCGATGAGCCGCTCTCCAATCTCGACGCAAAGCTGCGACTACAGGTGCGCGACGAGCTCCGAGCCCTGCAGCGGAAGCTGAACATCACCACGATCATGGTCACCCATGACCAGGACGAGGCCATGTATGTCGGCGACCGGCTCGTCGTCATGCAGGAAGGCAAGATCCAGCAGATCGGAACGCCGATCGAGCTTTATAATCACCCCGCCAACCGTTTCGTCGCCTCCTTCATCGGGCGAACCAATTTCGTGGAGGGCGCGATTGCAACGGGCGAGACCTCTTTCAAGGCAAAGAGCGGGTTGATTATCGCCACGACGCCGGCTTCGCGCAGCTCCGCCGAGATTGTGGTGCGGCCGGAAATGATCGAGCTGTCGGCGCAGAAGACCACCGAGGCCAATTGTTTCGAGGCCGAGATCACCAGCAGCGTGTTCCTCGGCGGCAATATCGAGCTCGTCGCAACCTTGCCGACGGGCGACGCCTTCACCGTCATCACCACCGTCAAGCATCTGAAGGACAAGGGGCTCGCCGCGGAGACGGGCAGCCGTCTGGTCCTTTCCTTCTCACCGGAATCCGCAGTCCTGATGTGAATGACCAACAATGGAGAAAGGGAACAGCATGACAAACAGCATCAACAGAAGACAATTCGGCCTCTTGGCCGGAGCGCTCGTCGCAAGCACCGCATTGTTCGGAACCAAGGCGCTTGCCGCGCCGAGCGGCCGCGTCGTGGTCGGTACCTGGGGCGGTGACTACCAGAACCTGCAGCAGCAGTTCATCGTCGATACGCTGATGAAGGGCACGGGCATCGATGTCGTCTTCGACACGGCCAACGACACGGTCCGCAAGACCAAGATGCTGGCAGAACGTCGCCTGCCGCGCGGTTCGATGGACATCGCGTGCCTTACGGGGCAGGGCGCCTACGAAATGAACCAGAATGGTTTGCTCGAGGTGCTCGACGAGACCAAGGTGCCGAATATGAAATATATTCCGGCCGCTTTCCGCAACAATTACAGCGTCCCGCACATCTATACGGGCCGCGTCATTCTCTACAATCCGAAGTTCGTCAAGACGCCGCCGACCTCCTATGCCGATCTATGGGATCCGCAATATGCCGGCAAGATCGGCGTGATCGACATCCAGTACCAGACGACCATCGAATCCGCCGCGATGATCTCCGGCGGCTCGCTCGACAACTACGAGCCCGGCAAGCAGAAAATGCTGGAGCTCAAGAAGCAAGGCGTGAAGATCTATCCGACCAACGAAGCCATGGCGCAGGCGCTGAAAACCGAAGAATGCGTCATGTGCATCATGTGGAATGCCCGCGGCTACATGTGGAAAAAGGCCGGTATCCCGGTCGAGATCGCCGTGCCGAAGGAAGGCCTTGTCCTCTACATTTCCGAAATGTGCGTTCCGAAGAATGCGCCGAACAAGGACGCGGCCTTTGCCTATCTCAATGCCATGATGGAGAAGGGCCCGCAGACGGCCTTTGCCGAAAGCATGGGTTATGCACCGACCAATTCCACGGTGAAGCTGGCGCCGGACCTGGCAAAGCTGGTCGATTATACCGAAGAGCAGCGCAAGAGCTTGATGGTCCAGAAAATGGACTACCTGGCCAAGACCGACGCCGCTCTGCAGGACTGGTGGAACAAGTCCTTCAAGGGCTGATCCTCTCAAGTCACGGACAGAAACCTCGGCCGGGCTTGTTCCGGCCGACACCTCGATACGGCGCCCGATTCGGTGCATTGAAGAGATGGCGAGAGACATGATCAAGAAGGGAACGACGGCAGCCGCGATGCTGACACCCGCGACCGTGATGGTGGTGGTGTTTCTCGCTTTGCCGATGCTGCTGCTTCTGCGTTACAGCTTCAATCGTTATGTGCCCGGCGAATTCATGGTCGAGGGCATGACGATCGAGAACTACGTTTCCGTGCTCTCGGACAGCTATTATCTCTCGGGGCTCCGCACGACCGTCCTGATGGCGTTCGGCGTCACCGTCGCCTGCATCCTTCTCGGCCTGCCGTTGGCAAGTTTCATCGCCCGCCAGAAAGGAAGCCTGAAGACGCTTCTGCTGCTTGCAATCATCCTGCCGCTTTTCGTCAGCAATGCCGTGCGCGCGGCAGGCTGGATGGTCGCCTTTGGCCAGAACGGCGTCGTCAATTACCTGCTCGGCTCACTTGGTCTGATCGGTAGCCCGCTAACTCTGATGTACACGCCGACCGCCGTTTTCGTCGGTATCATCTCGGTCAATCTGCCCTACGTGGTCCTGACACTGCAGAGCGTGCTCGAAGGGCTCGATCCAAACACCAAGGATGCCTCGCTCAGCCTCGGCGCAGGCCCGTTCGAATCCTTTCGGCTGGTCACCGTGCCGCTGGTTATGCCCGGCATTCTCGCGGCCTTCGTTTTGTCCTTCATCCTGACGATGAATGCCTTTGCAACGCCGGTCCTGCTTGGCGGTCCGAATTTTCGCATGATGGCGCCGATGGTGGTCGAACAGGTGCTGGGCAAGGCCAACTGGCCGTTCGGCGCGACGCTATCCTTCATCCTCATGGCAGTGACGCTGGCGCTGACCGTCGCGAGCAGCATGTTCATTGCCAGGCGCTATAATTATTCCGACTAGACGTGTAACCAATCCCGCCGACGCGCCACGTCCCGACGTCCTTGCGATCTCAACAGGAAATTCAACATGAGTGCCCCTGCCTACAAGTCCTTTGCGCAATCATTGTCCGAGTTCGACAATATCGCCGCCGCAATCCCGCCGATCTCGGCCGAAGAGCTGAATGCCCGCATCGCCAAGCTGCAGGGCGTGATGCGAGAGCAGGCGGTCAAGGCAGTCTATCTCGACACCTCGACCAGCCTTACCTATTTCACGGCAATCACGCTTGGCGCCAGCGAGCGCATGCATGGCGCAATCATCCCTTCCAGCGGCGCTCCGATCTATATCAGCCCGGCCTTCGAGGAGCCGAAGACGCAGACGTTGATCACCATTCCGGGCGAGATCGCCGTTTGGGAAGAGCATGAGGATCCGGCCCTGATCGTCGCCGACCTGATCTGCGGGCTTCCTGCTGCAGGTGATCAGCTGGCGTTCGACCCGGCCACGCCTTTCGTGTTTTCCAGCTCCATCACCGGTCATATCGGCAGCAGGCTCAAGATCGTCAGCGCCAAGGAAATCATTGCGCAATGCCGGCAGATCAAGTCGGCAACGGAAATCGCCATCATCCAGGCGGCGATGACGGCGAGCTTGCGCGTGCACAAAGCCGTCTGGGAAGGCCTTTATGAGGGTGTTTCGACCACGGAAGTGACGGAATTCATTGCCACCGCCCACGCAAAGCTTGGTATGCGCCATATCTTCGCCGCTGCCCAGTTCGGCGAAGCGACGGCTTACCCCCACGGCGTGCCCTATGCGCAGACGCTTAAAGTCGGCGACATGGTGCTGATCGATCTCGGCGCCCATATCCACCGCTACTGCTCGGATATCACCCGCACCTACGTTTTCGGCGAACCGACCGCTCGCCAGCGGGAAGTCTGGACGCTGGAGCAGAAGGCCCATCGCGCTGCCTTCGAAGCGGCCCAGCTCGGCACGCCCTGCGAAGAGGTCGATTTTGCCGCGCGCAAGGTGCTGACCGATGCGGGTTATGGCCCGGATTATAAGGTGCCCGGCCTGCCGCATCGCACCGGCCACGGGCTCGGCATGGACATGCACGAGGACCCTTACATGGTGCGCGGCAACAAGACGCCGCTTCAGCCCGGCATGGTCTTTTCCGACGAGCCGATGCTCGCGATCTACGGCGAATGCGGTGTGCGCCTGGAAGACATCATCTACATGTCGGAGAGCGGACCGGTCTTCTTCACGAAGCCCGCGGCATCCCTGGACAGACCGTTCGACTAAAAAACGGTTGAATGTTGGTCGGCGGAGCTCCATTTCATTTGAAACGGGCTCCGCCAGAGGCATTGCACATATCCGAATGCATTAAAGTCCACGTGCCAGCTGGATCGCCAGCTCGGACTGGTCGATCAAGACATAGCTGATCGGCTGGCGAAGCTAGTAGTCGAGACGCGGCAGTCTTGCATCTCAAAATGTTCCATAATGTAGATTATCTGATCAGGCTCGGATAATAACAGCTCCCCCCACCAACCCCGCCCCGACAGAGGTCAACAGCAAGCTCTGTCCTTCTGCAAATGATCTTTCGTTATTGGCCACGGACAGTGAAAGCGGGATCGTGGCGGCGGAGGAGTTGCCATAGGCCTGGATGGTGCTGACTGTTTTGGTCCGATCGATGCCGAGATTTCCGCTGACGGCGTCGAACATGCGGGCATTGGCCTGATGCGGGATGAAGCGGTCGATTTGAGCAGCGCTCAATCTCGCCCGCTCGAGAGCGCGTTGCGACGTCCTAGTCATCATGTCGACGGCGCGTGAAAACACATCGCGGCCGTCACGCATCGTCATCAGGAATTCTTCGATGCCAACTTCCGGGGCGAACGGTCGGTTGCTGCCGCCTGCCGGGATCTGAATGAGATCGTAGCCGCTGCCATCCGAGGAAAGCTCGGCGGCAAGAAGGCCGCGCTCGTGGTCTTTGTGCGGCGTCAGCACGACGGCGCCTGCCGCATCGGCGAAAAGGACGGCGCTCGTCCTTTCGGCTGGATTGATGCGGCGGCTGAGGATGTTTGCGGCGACCACGAGGACGGCGCGGCCATGCGCCCGCACGAAAGCATCGGCGAGCGTCAGCGCATAGAGAAAGCCTGAACAGGCCCCAGCGAGATCGATCGCTCCTGACGTATCGAGGCCGAGCTTGTACGCGAGAAGCGGCGCCGATGGTGGCAGGAGATGATCGGGCGTCGAGGTTGCGAGCAGTGTCAGGGCGATGTCCCGGCGCGCGATCCCGGCATCATCGAGCGCCATCCGGCCTGCCTCGGCGGCAAGACCGGTCAGGGTCTCCCCTTCCCCAGCCCAATATCGCGTGCGGATACCGGTGCGGCGTTCAATCCAGCCGGGTTCGAGACCGAGTTGCGCTTCGATTTCAGCGTTTGGAACGCAGCGCCGGGGGACTGCGTGGCCGAAGCCTGCCATGCGGCTGGAGCCGATCAGTGACATCAGGCGCGTTCCAGGACGATCGAGGCGACCTCGTCTATCGCGTCATACGCGTTGGCAAGTTCCTGCTCCGTCACACAATAGGGTGGCATCAGATAAAGGACATTGCCGAGCGGCCGGATGAGCAGGCCGCGTTCGCGAAACAGTTTTCGCATGCGCGGGCCGGCTTCGGCGAGATAACCGCCGGCGGGAACGACGAGATCGAGTGCCGTGATCGTTCCGGCTTGGCGGACCCCGGCGAAGCGCGCGTCGCCTTCGAACCGCGCCAGCTGTTGTCGGTGGGTTTCCTTGATTGCACGGATGCGGTCGAATACCGGCTCGCTTCGCCACACATCGAGATTGGCGACGGCGGCGGCGCAGGCGATCGGATTGGCGGTGTAGGAACTTGAGTGGAAAAAGGTCTTGCGCCGGTCGGTCGAGAGGTGTGCAGCGAATATTTCCGCGGTCGCCAGCGTGGCGGCGAGCGGCACGGCGCCGCCGGTCAGCCCCTTGGAGGTGCAGAGGATGTCGGGCGTGATGGCGGCCTGCTCGCAGGCGAACATGGTTCCTGTCCGCCCCCAACCGGTCATCACTTCGTCGGCAATCAGCAGGCAGCCATATCGCACAGCGATCTGCTTCAGGCCCGCCAGAAGGCTCGCGGCATAGATCTTCATACCCCCGGCTCCAAGGATCAGCGGTTCGATCAGCAGGGCGGCGACGCGCCCGGCCCGGCAGATGGCCTCGAAACCGTCGAGCGTCTCCTGCTCGCTGCCCGGCTCTGGGAAAGGTAGCCGGTCAACGCCGAAAAGCAGCGGTTCATAGGCCGCGTTGAAGACGCCGCGTTCGCCCGCCGACATCGTGCCGATCGTATCGCCGTGATAGCTTCCCTCCATCACCACGATCCTGTCGCGCACTTCGCCCTGATTGTGGAAATAGCCAAGTGCCATTTTGATCGCGACTTCGACCGAGGTTGAACCGCTGTCGGAATAGAAGACATGCTGCAGGCCCAGCGGAGCGATCTCGATCAGACCTTTCGCCAGCTGCTCGGCCGGTTCGTGGGTGAATTCGGCGAAAATGATCTGGTCGTAGGTTTCGGTCGCGGCCCGGATCGCTTCCATGATCCTGGGATGGCGATGACCGTGGGTGATCACCCACCAGGAAGAGATGGCATCGAGCAGACGATTGCCATCCTCGTCGATGAGATAGGCACCGCCGGTCGAGGTTATGCGCTTCTTCGGCGGTTCAAGCGCATGTTGGGTGAAGGGATGCCAGACGGCCGAGCGGTTCATCGGGCGTTCTCCTTGAAAACCGCGATATCGAAATTCCGGCTGAACACCTGCTGCAATCCCTTAGCGCTGACATCGGCCATCCAGGGCAGCCGACCGAGGATGAGCACATCGCTCATCTTGCCGACGATCCGCTGTGTTTCTTGATTTTCCTCGCCGATAAAGACGATGCCGAAAATCGGAATGCCGCGATATTTCATCGCTTCGACAGAGAGCAGCGTGTGATTGATCGTGCCGAGCGTTGTCCGGGCGCAGAGGATGGCTGGGATTTGCCAGAGGGCGAAGATATCGGCGTAAACCAGTTCATCCGATAGCGGAACGAGCAGCCCCCCTGCCCCTTCGATGATCAGAGGCCCCTGGATTGCGGGCGGAACGAGCCGTTGAGGATCGATCGTCACGCCGTCAAGGCGGGCAGAAAGATGCGGCGAGGCAGGCGCTGCCAGACGATAGGCTTCCGGCGGGATACGCTCACGGCTGAGACCACCGAGCCGCATCACGGTTTCGCTGTCGGTCTCCTCGTCCAAGCCGGATTGAACCGGCTTCCAGTAGAAGGCGTCGAGCGCGGCGGCGAGCGCCGCAGAAAAGATCGTCTTGCCGATACCGGTATCGGTGCCTGTCACGACATAGCGGGCGTTCATCCTCTTTCCTTTTCGATGGCTGTGGCGAGGCAGTCCGTCATTGCGGCGATCTTGTTTTCGTCGATGTTCAAGGTGATCGAGAGCCGCAGCCGCGCCGTCCCGTCGGGGACTGTCGGCGGGCGGATCGCCCTGATGTCGAACCCCTCGCCTTGCAGACGCGCGGCGATCCGTACCGCCCGGGCATTGTCGCCGATCATCACCGGCTGGATCTGCGAACCGCTGGGGATTACGCCAAACTTCGAATGCAAGCCTTCGGCAGCATAGATACACAGGGCATCGAGACGGTCGCGCCGCTCGGGCTCGTCCTCGATCATTCGCAGCGCCTCGCGAACGCCGGCGGCCATGAGCGGCGAAGGCGCGGTCGAATAGATGAAGTTGCGGGCGCGGTTCACCATGTAGGTGGCAAGGATGGCAGGCAGCCCAAGTAGCGCACCGGAGACCCCAAGTGCCTTGCCACACGTGTGCAGGGTGAGCACGTTGCCATGACCCTCCAGCCCGGAGGCCAATCCGCGGCCGCCCGGGCCGAAAACGCCGGTCGCATGCGCCTCATCGACCACGAGAAAGCCGTCATGACGGCTGGCAATCTCAGCCAGTGCCGTCAGCGGTGCCCGGTCACCATCCATGGAGTAGAGACTCTCGACGGCGATCCAGGGTGCGCCCCTGCCGCCATTTTCTCGCCGGCAGCGGATCGCGGCATCGAAGGCATCGGCATCGTTGTGAGGCACGGCGATGGCTTCCGCCTTGCTGGCCGCAATGCCGTCATGGACGCTTGCGTGGATCAGCGCATCGGTAAACAATCAGGTCATCACGCTGCGGCAGGGTGGAGAACAACGCGACATTCGCCGCAAAGCCACTGCCGAAATAAAGGACCCTTTCGGCGCCGAAGAAGGCGGCTGCCTCCGCTTCCAGCGCTTCGTGAACCCAATGATTGCCGCGCAGAAGGCGCGAACCGCCGGAACCGGTGGGTATTCCCTCCCCGATCGCAGCCATCATTGCCGCCGCAAGTCGCGGCGCGCTGGCAAGGCCGAGATAATCGTTGGAGGTGAAATCGATGCCCTGCTGCGGCGCGAGCATTCGCAGCCGCGACTTCCGTTCAAGGCCGGCCAGTCTCGCCTCATAGCGCATGAGCGCATGCGAGCTCACCGGGCGCTCTCCAGCTCCATAGGCTTCAGGCCGAGGCGGCGAAAGAGCGCGCTGTCATGATCTTCACCGGGATTGTCTGCCGTCAGCAGCGTCTCGCCGACGAAGATGGAATTGGCGCCGGCGAAAAAACAGAGCGCCTGCATTTCGTCGCTCATCTCCGTCCGCCCCGCAGAGAGCCGCACATGTGATTTCGGCATCAGGATACGCGCCAGCGCAATGGTGCGGACGAAATCGATCGGATCGACGGGTGCTGCATTCTCCAGCTTGGAACCGGGGATCGGGATCAGCATGTTGATGGGCACGCTTTCGGGCGGTGACGGCAGGTTGGCGAGCGTCACCAGCATCGAGATCCGGTCCTCGACCGTCTCACCCATGCCGAGAATACCTCCGGCGCAGACCTTGATGCCGGCATCGCGGACATTGGCAAGCGTCTCCAGCCGATCTTCGAAGGTGCGGGTGGTGATGATCTGCGAATAGTAGCGCTCGGACGTATCGACGTTGTGGTTGTAATAATCGAGCCCGGCATCGGCCAGTCGCGCGGATTGCTCCGGTGTCAGCATGCCGAGCGTCATGCAGGTCTCCATGCCGAGCGCCCGTACACCCTCGACCATGGCGACCAGCGCATCCATGTCGCGATCCTTCGGGTTGCGCCAGGCGGCTCCCATACAATAGCGCGTCGCCCCGCCCTCCTTCGCCTTGCGGGCTTCGGACAAGACGCGCTGGACCTCCATCAGCTTCGAGGCCTTGAGCCCCGTGGGATAATGGGCCGACTGGCTGCAATAGCCACAATCCTCGGCGCAACCGCCCGTCTTGATCGACAGGAGCCGGCTCATCTGGATAGCGTTAGGGTCGAAATTTTCGCGATGAACCTGCTGCGCGCGGAACAACAGATCATTGAATGGATAATTATAGATAATTTCTGCATCATCCTGAAAAATAGAAGAAACACTGTATGCGTCGTGTGAATTTTCGGTCTTCTGCAGCGGAATTGTACGATCCAAAGGATTTCGCCTTTCAATTTTGATAGATGTGGAAAATATTTTATCTATAAAATTGAAAGTGGCGATACGATGCAAGAACGCTCAGGATGCATGCCAAGGAATATCAATCTTTGAGTGCATTTCCGAGGATGCTGGTGACCCCATACTTGGTCCTGACACTCGACGCTTGGGGCCAAAAAACGACACTCCAACCCGCCGTTCGAAGGCAATGGACAGAGTTACGGGGCCGCCAATAATTTGCCGCGCCCATCGCGTTTTTTTTTTCAGAAGGACGTCGCTGGAGCCTAACATTCAAGATACGCCAGGCAGCAGGAGGCCTCGGCATCTTGCATGCGTACCGGCGGGCGATGAAACCGCGTATTGGCCTTGCATCGAAGAAACGCGCGAGTTGGCGCTGGAAGAGCATTCCGCGATGATCGAAGCGATCCGCCAAGATGGCGGAGACCATCTCGCCGCTATCATTCGCGGCAATATTTCGCGACGCTCCGCAATATCAGGCAACCCACGGAGAGACACGTCCCATCCTCAGATCAGTTCTCGCTGCAAATCACTGCTCTGCCGTCATAAATGAGCCGACGAGCTGGAAGAAAGCAAAACTACCCCATTTGGGTTAGGACAGCGCTTGATGTCGCATTTAGAGCTTGGGTGCTTGCCCGAGGAGGCAATAGATCGGAGTGGGGGTTACCATGGATCGCCGTAAAATTGTTATGTCTGCCGTTATGCTTGCCGCCTTTGCGCTCGCTCCATTTGCGAACGCAGCGGAATTTGATTGGAATGGGACTTGGAGCGGATCGGGTTCGAATGGACGCTCGACATCCATCCAGATCGCCAAGGGAAAAGTCGTCTCCTGGAAATCCAATGGCGACACTCAGAAAATCGGCTCATCGTCGGTTTCCAAAACCCGCGTTTCCATCACCCATGCGGAAGGCGCCAAGGTGACGCTGACGCCAAAGGCAGACGGAAACGTGCAATACAATTGGAAGGGCTCGGCCGGGGCGTCGAGCGCGGTTCTCACCAAGGGCTGATCGCACAGGCTCAATGCACCAACGTGTGTCGCACGCCAATTCCGACTTTATCGCTTCATACTGATCCTGTTTCAAACATCGTTTTCATCTCGTCATAACGCGTGACACGCATTGCACCCCCGCCGTTCTATGCTGGCGGGGGATCTGCCAACGAAAGACTTTTGCGCGCCCAAAACGGACTAGGGATGTGTTTGGGATTGTCGCGTCCTGAAAGGCCCTCCCGGTCGAAAATAGAGCTTGCCATCGACCTTGGAGCAGCCGTTTATTGGAGACGCCGCTCTAACTGCAAGGCCCTGTTCTTGGACGTCATCGACACGATCAGCAAGTTCTACGAGGCCGCCGCCAACCCCGCGCTCTGGCCGGAGGCCCTGGCGTCGCTATCTGCTGAAACGGGTTCCCGCGGAGCACTTTTGACCACGCCGGTCTTCATTCCCGGCGGCCTTGTCCATACCGCCAGCCTTCATGAAGCGGTCACGCAGTTTTTCGAGGAGGGCTGGTATCAGCACGACGTTCGCAACGCCGCCGTCAGGCCGCATCATTTCCGAAATGGTTTCTTCAGCGACCAAACCCTGTTTTCGGAAAATGAACTTCGGCAGAGCGAATATTATGAAAAATTTGCCAGACAGGCAGACGTCCCGTGGTTTGCAGCTGCGGGTCTGATTGGGGAATTGCGGCACGATTCCGTCGCCATTTCCCTTCAGAGAAGTGCCCGTGAGGGCGCGTTTACACCGGGCGAGCTTTCGAACCTGAACGCCATTCTGCCTCGGCTCGCCCCGGCGATGGTATTAGCTTCGAGGTTGGCTCAGTTGAAAGGCAAGACCTTGGTCGATGGCCTGCAACTGGCCAGACAGCCCGCCCTCCTCCTGAAGCCGAATGGAACGGTCGCCTATATGAACTCTGCAGCCGAAGCGTTGCTGGGCAAACGCTTGCGGATGAGCCACTCGCGATTGACCGTATCGGACGGCCCTCAAAACAGGCAGCTCCAATCGCTTATCGAGCGAGCGAGCGCGGCACAAAGATCAAGCCTATCCGTCGACCAGCAACTCCGGCCAATCATCCTGCCTGAAACGGAAGATGAGGCCGGGCTGGTCGTAACGGCCGCGCCGATCCGCCGCTCTGCAACAGACATCACCGCCTTTTCGGGCATCATCCTGATGATCAGCGACCTGACGTCCGACGTGAGGCTGCCCACAGAGACCCTGCGTGTTCTTTTCGACCTCACCAGACGTGAGGCAGAAACCATGTCGCTGATTGGTCAGGGCCAATCCGTGCAGCAGATCGGCACGACGCTCGGCATTACCCCCGAAACGGTGCGACAGCACATCAAAGCGCTCTTCGCAAAAACCGGCACCAGCCGACAAAGCGAGGTGGTCCGCCTCTGCATGCGAATGTCCATCCTGACGTCGGATTGAACCGATGCAGCGTTCGCGCCAACTGCCGCGCTCCGCCTGCCGCCAATCTCACTTGATGTGATGATATCGCCGCCGAAAATAGACCAGCGCTTCCTCGTCTTCATTGCCCTGCGCGATCCCGATCACCCGGCAGAACAGGACATGGTGCGTGCCGCTCTCGACCGCGCTCTCCACCTCGCAATCGAATGAAACGATCGCATCGGTCAGCCTTGGCGAGCCGGTCGCGCCCACCACCCAGTCGCCGAGTGCGAAACGGTCTTCCTGCGGTGTGGCGCCGCCGAACAGTTTCGACATTGCTTCGTGTCCGGCCGCCAAGGTGTTGACGCAGAGGACACGATTTTTCTCGAACATGCCGGCAACCGAGCTTGAGCGGTTGAGGCAGACGAGCAGGGTCGGCGGGCGATCCGTAACGCTTGAGACGGCCGATGCCGTGAAGCCCGCCAATCCGCCCGGCCCATCGGTGGTGACAATATGCACCGCTGCCGCGAGCCGAGACATGCCATCCCGGAACGCAAGGCGCGTCGCTTCGACTTCGTCATGGATCGTATCGATGCTCATTCGACGCGCAACCCCGCCTTTTTCAGGAGCGGCATCACCCGGTCGCAGAAGAATGGCAGCTCATATGTATAATTCACAAAGGACATGGCGATCCCTGAGTACCCTTGTTCGGCGATTGCCACCATATCCTCGACGATTTTTTCCGGCGTGCCAATCAGCGGATAACCGCCCGCGCCGCCGGCAAACCGCTTGCGGTAACGGTCGTAGCTGTCCTTGTCATGGGATTGCGAAAATTCCTTCTTGCCCGCCATGTGCTGATCGACCGCATCGTGATCGGCAAGCGTGACCGCATAACGTTCGTAATAATCCTCAGCTTCCTGCTGGCTCTCTCGGCAGACGACATGGCAGACCGTATAGGCGCCCACATCGCGGCCGAGCTTATCCGCCCTGCCCCTGATGTCTTCGACATGTTTGCCCGCCTCGGAAATCTCGGTGAAGGTGGTGAAAAGATATTCGCAGTTCTTCGCCGCGAAATCCCGGCCCGGGCCGCCGAAAGCGGCATTCATGGTGACCGGTCGTGGGGATTGCAGGCTGGCGGGGCGGCTTACCACGTCCTTGAGCTTGTAATAGGTGCCGTCATAGTCAAACGGCGCTTCGGACGTATAGGCCCGCTCCATGATCTCCAGCCACTCGGCCGCCTGATCATACCCCTTCTCCACCAGCGGGGTACCGAACATGCCGAATTCCTTCGGGTTCCAGCCGCAGACGATATTCAGGCCGGCACGGCCGTTGCTGATGTGATCGACGGTCGCCAACGCCTTCGCCGCATAGAGCGGATGCACCAGCGGCACATGTACTGTCATGAACAACCCGATCCGCTCCGTGACCGAAGCGAGACCCGCTGCCCAGGTAAAGGTTTCGAATGACCATTCGCGTACCCGGTTCTTGCCGCCGAAACCCTTCCAGCGGGCGATCGGCAGGAAGAAATCCAGCCCGCCGCGGTCCGCAATTTGCACCGCGTTGAGATTGTCTTCCCAGCGCGCCTGCCAGCGTTCCGGCACATCGGTGATCGCAAGCCCACCATCGGCATTGGCGGAAAACACGCCGAGTTTGAGCTTGCTTGGGCCTTTCAGCGGATGCTGCTTGATCATGCCGTTCCTCTCCTGATTGTTCTTCTGCGGGCGGGACGAGCAGTCTCCGCCTCTTCCAACTGACGGCGACGAACGGAGAGATAAGCCTCCTCCGCCGCGAACATGAAAAGCATCATGCGGTCCTGCACCATCAGCGGGTCATGCGCCAGGAACGCCGCGTGGATACGCGAAAGCCCGTCGATATACTGTTCGGCAGTCGCCGAATTCGCAAACGTACCGAGCCTTACCGATTGAAAGTAGTCGATGAACCGCGAGATCGTCGCTGCCATATGAGCATTGCGAACAGCCGCCAGCCAGGCATTGCGGAAATCGACGTTGGCAGCCAGCAAGGCGGGGATATCACTTTCCGTCAGCGCCTGCTCGATACTGCTCATGGCCGCCGTCAGCTGCGCCTCGACGTCCGGCGTCATATCGCGCGCGGCACAGGCCGCAGCCCGCGGCTCCAGTTGTCGCCGAACCTCGAAGAGGCCGGAAATATCGCTCAGCGAGAGCTCTCTAACGGCAAAACCCCGTGTCGTGCCAACCAGATATCCTTCCGACACAAGACGCAGCAGCGCCTCGCGGGCCGGCATGCGGGAAATGCCGTGGCTGGCTGCGATCTCCGTATCCACCAGACGACCGGACGGCGAAATCTCGCTCCGCTGCAGCTTCAGCCGCAGGTCGGCGTAGATCGCATCCACCAGATTGTCGGTCGGCTTCAACATCGAAATCTCCTGCAGAAATCGTATACCGTTTTAAGCTTCAATCAAGTCATATTCACTCATTTTAGAAAATTCAGAAAAATAAAGTGCATTTACCGTATACGGTTTAATCCGCTTGCGGTTCGAAGAATTTTAGGCTTAAACTTTAATTTCCCGGCCCGATCGCGTGACACATCGCGGGCTATTCCGAAGGATTTTCCATGAGCGCCTTCCGCCAGAAATGTATCGGTTACGAGCGGGTCATCGGCACGTTTGCTGCAATTCCCCATCCCGTTGCAATCGAGGTGGCGGCGGCATCCGGGCTCGATTTCATCTGCATCGATGCCGAGCATTCACAGATCGGCCGCGAGCTGATCGAAAACCTCATTCGCGCCTCGGATGTGCATCGCGCGCCGGCCATGGTGCGGGTGCCGGGACATGCGCCGGAATCGATTGCGGGCGTGCTGGATGCCGGCGCGGCCGGCGTGCTTGTGCCGCGCGTTTCGACCGCGGCGCAGGCCAGGGCCGCGGTGATGGCGACACGTTATCCGCCGGTCGGCGAGCGTGGAGTTGGCCCTGGTCGCGCCGCGGGTTACGGCTACCGTATCCCGGATTATCTCAAGAGCGCCAATGACAGCCTGGTCCTCGCGATCCAGATCGAGACTGCCGAAGGTCTGGCCAATGTTGAAGAGATTGTCGCCGTCGAAGGCGTCGATGTGATTTTCATCGGCCCCGGCGACCTCTCCGTCTCGCTCGATGCGATGGGGCCGAAAGGCGCTAAAAAACTCGACGCAGCGATTCTGAAGATCACCAAGACGGCCCGCGCCGCAGGCAAGGCCGTCGGTATCTTTCGTCCTTCGCCGGATGACGTCGGCAAGTGGTCAGAGGCCGGTATCAGCTTCTATCTGCTGGCGAGCGATACGATGTTTCTCGGTGCCGGCCTAGCGGTCGGCGCGACTGCCGCGCGCAATGCATAAAAGATCAGACCGGGAGAACGACCGTGAAGGCTATTCAATATAACGAACATGGCCCCGCAGAGGTCATGCAATATGTCGATCTGCCCGACCCCGCCGCCGAACCGGGACAGATCCTTGTCAGGCTGGAGGCTGCCAGTGTCACACCCTTCGATTGGAAGCTGCGGGCCGGATATCTGAAGAGCCATTTTACCCTGCCCATGCCAAGCGTTCCCGGACGCGACGGCGGTGGCACCGTGATTTCCGTTGGCGAAGGCGTGACGGAGTTCAAAGCCGGTGATCGCGTCGCCGTCATGGCCCGCTTCTTCGCTCAGGGCGGATATGCGGAAATGATCGCTGTGGACGCCAAGAGCGCCGTCAAGATTCCGGACGATCTATCGACCGTCGAAGCCGTGGCCTTGACGAATGCAAGCCTCAGCGCCTGGCTATCGGTGCAAACGGCGGAGGTGAAGTCCGGCGAAAAAGTGCTGGTGCATTCCGGCGCCGGTGCGGTCGGTGGCCTGCTTATCCAGCTCTGCCACCATCTTGGCGCAGAGGTGACGACAACCTGCCGCTCGAACAACCGCGATTATGTCTCCGCTCTCGGTGCGGATCATGTCGTGGCTTACGACGAGGAGGACTTTTCCGACATCGTCAGCGAGCAGGACGTCGTATTCGATCTTATGGGCGGCGAAGTCCACGACAAGTCCTACAAGGTCTTGAAAAAGGGCGGCCGCCTGGCCTGGCTGGTTGCCGACCCGATCAAGGATCGTGGCGAGGAATTCGGCGTGAGCGTGACCCGCGTCATGGTGACAGACGACAGGTCGGCGCTGCAGGCGATGATGGATCTCGCCGGCGCGTGCGTCATCAAGCCCCAGGTCGCCCGAACCATGCCATTGTCGCAAGCCGTCGAAGCTCATCGCCTGATGGAAAAAGGCGCCATCTCCCGCGGGCGGCTGATCCTGACGATGTGATATCGTGAGGCGCGCTTACGGCGCCGTCAGGTGCCGCTCGGAAAGAGCGGCGCGCCCCGGCCGTTTGCGACGAAATTTCGGAAGTCCTCGACGGCATGTTCGTTCGCCAGCGAGCAAAACGGCCCGCGGCTCACTTCGATGCCGTTGAGCTTTTGCAGGCGGACATCCATTTCTGCACTCTTCAGCGCCACCGCCGCGGTGTTGATCACCGGAGCGTGCAGGACCTTGAACCCGAATTCGCCTCCGACCAGAAGCCCAGGCAGGACGCCCGCCGGCACCACGACGTCGGCTCCGTCCCGCACCAACGGCTCGGCACATGAGGTGAAATTCGCAAGCATACGTCTTCGGGCATCGTCATCGCCCGCAAAGGCCGCGCTGAAATCCGACGGTTCGCAATTCATGCCCACAACGTGCCGCACGCGGCTTCCGAGGCCATAGAGGTCGGCCTGTTCGTAGTGCCAGACCTGAAAGACGTCATCCAGTGTTACGAGCGCCAGCCGCCGGCCGAGCCGCGCGGCGTAGTGCATACAAACCTCGCCAGCACCGACAACCGGGATCGTCAGGGCCGACTTGAGTTCGTAGAGGCCTGGGTCCTGAAAGTGGCCGATGACGACCGCATCATAACCCCGGCTCGCAGCCTCCAATCCATTGTCGATCGCAATTGCCGCGCAACGGAACTCCGCCAGCCGACCGAAATGCCGGTCCGGCGGGCTGATCCCGAAAACATCGACGGTCGTGCCCGGCTCGGCAATGCCGTTCAGATAGCCCGAAAGCCGCTTCATATAGGCGGCGCTCGCCGTTGCATCGATAAAGCTCTGCCAGAAGATGCGCATTGACCCCTCGTTTTGCTCTTGTCACCTGCGAGAATTCGCTCTCGTCAAAACATGAATTTAAGGCTTTACTCGCAGTTCAAAAATGCCCTGGAGAATCGCATGAGCATGATCGAAAATCCGCTGAGCGACCCGTCCGTGGAAATGTCGGAAGCGGCGCTGACCGAATTCGAATGGTCCTTGTGGCGTATCTCCGCGGCCTTTCTGCGCTGGCAGTCCGAGTGCTCGAGCGAGCTTGCGGGCTCTGGCCTGAGCGGTCTCGACACGGCCATCCTGCACACGATCCGTTATCGCAACAAGCCAAAAGGGCTTGGCGAAATCTCCCGGCTGCTGGGCAGAGACGACACGGCCAACATTCAGTACGCGATCAAGAAACTGCAGACTTTGCAGCTTATCGAGCGGGTGAAGGGGCGCTCCCGGAAGGACACGCTCTACACCCCGACCCGCAAGGGCACCAAGCTGACCCAGGACTACCGCGCGCTGCGCCGGCATCTGCTGGTATCGCTCATCCAGAAAATGGACCGTGCCGAAGAAGGGCTTGGCGGCGCGACGGAAATGCTGGAACTGCTGACGAGCTTTTACGACACCGCCGCCCGGCGCGTGGCGAGCGGCTCTCATCCCGTCGAGCGCTCATGAACCAGTGCCAGCACACGAAGCGGGCTACCCGAACCGTTCTGGATCTTTAGCGGTGCGGCCAGGATCATCGCTCCGGTGGGTGGAAGCTGGTCAAGATTGGTAAGGCACTGTAGGCCGTATCGACCGGACCCGTGCAGATAGTGATGTGCCGGATAGGGTGGCGAGAAATGCCCGGCCTGTCCCGCGTCGGTCCCGATCGTCTCGGTGCCAAAACCGATAATCCCACGCTCCTCGACGAGAAAACGCATCACGTCCGCATCCGGCCCCGGCGTATGCGCGCCATCGGCAAGCAAGTTGGCATAGGCCGCACCGGATTTCCTAGACCAGTCGGTTCGCAGCAAAACCCACGAGCGGGCCGGTATCCGGCCATGTTTCTCTTCCCAAGCCAGCACATCGGCTGTCGTGAACAGGTAATCTGCATCCCGCTTGGCCTGCTCCGAGCAATCGACAACACAGGCCGGCGCCACCATATCCGACGGCGGCAACGTATCGACGGAATTCATTGGCAGATCACGGCCCGTATACCAATGGATCGGCGCATCGAAATGCGTGCCTGTGTGTTCGCCGAAGGACAGATTGTTCCAGTACCAGGCTGGGCCGCCACCATCGTATCGAGAAATCCGCTCCATTCGAAACGGAGCCGACTGGCCAAGTTCCGGTGGCATAACGATGACGGGAAAATCCGGCGACAGGGTATGGGTCAGATCGACAACCTTTATGTCGCCGCCCGCCAATGCGAGGGCGAGAGCTGCGAGGATATCGCTCATTGGCCCGCCTCCCGTTCAACCGCTTTTGGATTGTCGAACAGCCGCGCCTCGATATCCTTGGCGACATCGCCGACATAAATGTCTTCCAACCCGCGCTTGAGCCCACCGACAATGGCATCGGCCAGCGTCTTCGGCGCCACTTTCGGCGGCGGCACGGTCTGGAACCACTCGGTATCCAGCGGTCCGGCGAAGGCATTCATCACGCGCACGCCGCCCTGACGAAGTTCGCCGCGCAGCCACTGCGATAGGGAAAGACAAGCGGCATGAGCGGCGGAATGCACGCCGAACTGCGGTACGCTGCTCAGGCCGTGGACGGACAGAATGTTCACCCAGGCGGCGGCTCCCGTCGGACCATCGGCGCCACGCGACCGCATGACCGGCCCGAATGCCTGCGCGAGCCTCATGAGGCCCATGACAGTATGATCCATCGCCTCGCGCGCAGAATTCGCCGCGCCGGCGTCGAAAAGATGCACCGGGCGCACATGATCAGCCGTGTTGATGAGAATTTCGACCTTAGCGCCGATATCCATCGCCAGCTCCTGAACCGAGCGCTCGCTGGTCAGGTCGAGATCGACGAATTCGACGCCCTCGACCGCCTCAAGCGCCGTCTGCTCGGTAAGCGGCTTCCAGCGATCGGCAATACCGACGAAAATCTTCGCGGCACCTGCTTTCCTGAGAGCCTGCGCCAGCGCGACCGCGATCGGGCTGCGACCGTCGGTAATCAGCACGCGCCGGTGTTTCGGATCGGCAGTCATCTCCCGCCATTGCGGATCGTCTTCCATATTTGGCGTCTCCGAAATCGGGTGAGCGAACAATACGGCCTGCCCGGCGCGGTCCAGCTGAAGCGAAAGCTTCACCGCACTGCCCGGCCCGTCGCAATCTCCGTGAAGATGCACGACCGCCACCGGACCACAATCGAGTTTCACCAAACCGGTCCGCCACGGCATGTGTTCGCGATAATAGGGATCGCCGGTCGCCTCGATCCGCGTCTCTGACATGAGGATGCCGCCAGTCGGAGCATCCTTGAAGCGCAGATCGGACGACAGGCAGTCCGGGCAGGCTTCCCGCACCGGATACGTAAACTTTCCGCATTCGCTGCACCGCTGCAGCATGAAGCGGCCGACGGAAGCGGCGAGCGTCAGACTGTGGGCTTTGCGGCTGCGGGCAGAAGGCGGCAACAAAGGCTGGGTGGTGCGCACCAGTGGGTTTTTGCGTTGAGGCTTGGCAATCGGCTCGGTCATCATGCCCTCGCCAGGATCGCCGCGGCAGAGGCGAGCCCGCGGTCGTAGTTGATCATGCCGAAGCCGGATACGAGGCCGAGCGCCGCTTCGGTTACCTGCGTGCCGCCGGCCGTACCGAGCAATTGGCGCATCGCTTCGGTGATGCCGAGATGCCCGCCCGCCGCTCCTGCCTGCCCGACTGATAGCTGACCGCCGGAGGTGTTGTGCGGCACGGTGCCATCGATCGTAAACGTATTGGAACGCACGAAATCCGGCCCCTCCCCTTTTGCGCAGAACCCCAGGTCTTCGAACTGCATCATCGAGATGACCGCATAATCATCATAGGTCTGCACGAAATCCATGTCGCCGGGCGCGGCACCCGCCATCCCATAAAGTTCGCCACGGTCGAGCACCCAGCCACCGCGGTTCTGGACCGGATCATCCGGAAAAGCGTTGTGCCTCTCGATCGCCGAAAGCAGCCGCACGAACGGTAAATGGAGCGCCTTCGCCGTCTCCTCGCGCATCACCAGAAATGCCTCGGCGCCAGCGCAGGGCATCACGCAATCGAACAGATGAAAGGGCTCGGCGATCGGTTTTGACGCGAGATATTCCTCCAGCGTCAGCGGCTTTTTCATCAATGCATGCGGGTTTTTCAAAGCGTTGGCGCGTTGGGCGACACAGAGCTTGCCGAAATCCTCTCGGGTTGCGCCGTAGGTATCCATATAGTGCCGGGCGATCAGCGCGAAACTCGCATTCGGCCCGCCCGCGCCATAAGGATAAGACGCATCCTGCGCGAACCGCGAGAAATTGGCGAGCGTCTTTCGGAAAGTATCGACTTGATTGGTATCCGCGGCAATACAGGCAACGATATCCGCATCGCCCGCCTGCACCGCTCTTGCCGCCCTGCGGATCGAGATGATGCCGGCTGCGCCGCCCATCGGCACATGGTCCAGGTGCCGCGGCGAAAGACCGAAATGCTGGGTCAGCGCAATTGCGCTATCCGGCCCCATGGTAAAGCTGGAAACTGAAAACCCATCGAAATCCCGGTGGCTTACGCCCGCTCCCTCAGCCAGAGCCCGAAGCGCGTTGCCGATCCACCAATGCGCGGATTCGATGGAATAGCGCTGGTAAGGCACCGTTACCGGTACCGCCAGCACCACGCCATCATAGCTTTGCCGCGCACGGGAAAGGTCCATCAGGCGACCGTCAGCTTTACGTCGACATTGCCGCGCGTGGCATTGGAATAGGGGCAACGCTCATGGGCGCCGGCGACAATTTCTTCTGCCACCGCACGCTCGATGCCGGGCAGAGAAGCCACCAGCTCGACCGCCAGCGCATAACCGACCGGCACGGGGCCGATCCCTACCTTGGCCGTAATCGACGTATCATCCGGCAGTGCAACCTTGCTGTTGCGGGCAACGAGTTTGACCGCGCCAAGGAAACAGGCGGCATATCCCGCTGCAAAAAGCTGCTCCGGATTGGTTCCTTCGCCGCCCGGCCCGCCAAGGCCTTTCGGCACTGAGAGGTTGACCGAGAAACTGCCGTCGACGCTCTGCGCCTTGCCTTCGCGACCGCCATGAGCAGTGACTGCCGTCTCGTAGAGGATCTTTTCCGGGGTCATGCAAGCCTCCATATAAGGATTTTAGCTTTGATTTGTTTTTTATCAGCAAAGGCGACAATGCGGAAGCGGCATCATCCGGACTTGCGGATCGAGGCCTTCAGCTTGCGAAGGTCGATTGCCGATCCGTCCTCGACGGCCTTTGCCGCCATGGTCTTGATCTCGCCTCGCTGCAGTTTCTGGGTCGAACTGACCGGCAGCCTGTCAATGAAGACGACGTAGCCGGGAAGCTTGTGATAGGCGATGTGAGCGCCGGTTGCCTCGATCATCCGCCGGGCCTTTTCGGCAGGCTCTCCCGCCTCCGCAGCTTCGCTCTCGACGACGAAAGCAAACACTTCCTCGCCACGCAGATCGTCCGGTACCGGTGTCACCGCAGACGCCTTGATACCCGGATGCTTGGCAAGCGACGCCTCCACTTCCAGCACGGCAATGTTCTCGCCGCTGCGCCGGACGATGCTCTTCTTGCGGTCGAAGAAATAGAGCAGCCCCTTTTCGTCCGCATAAACGACGTCGCCGGTATGAAACCAGCCACCTTCCCAAGCTTCCTCGGTCGCCTTTTCGTCTTTCAGATAGCCGCTGAAGAAGCCATCGCGCGGGTTCTGTCCCTTGGCGCGCACCAGCAGCTCGCCGGGCTTGCCAAACTCGGCATCGTTTCCAGCGTCATCGACGATGCGGAAATCCATGCCCGCCCGCGGGCGGCCGATGCAGCGAAGGCCGGGCGTATAGTCGTCGGCCGCCGTTGTCGTCACCCCTCGCCCGCCGGTCTCCGTCATCGCCCATGCCTCTACGATCGGGATACGGTAACGCTCCTCGAACTCGATCTTGTGGCGGGCATCGACGCCCGGACCCAGCGCAAATTTTACCTTATGCGCCCGTTCTGCCCCCACCTCTGGAAGCTGAAGCAGAATCGCGGGGATAACGCCGAGGCAATGGATGATTGTAGCACCAGAATCGGCAATCGAATCCCACCAGGAACTGGCGTGAAAGCGATCCAGCGGCACGATCGCGCCACCCTTCATGATCATCCCGACCGCCGTGCAGCCAAGCGCATTCATATGGAACATCGGCAATGGCGTGAGGGCCACTTCATTGCCCTCGCCCATTTCGGCAATGCCGCCCTGCGTCGTGTACCACTCCGCAATGGTGATGAAATAGCTATTCGAGAGAATGCAGCCCTTCGGCTTGCCGGTGCTGCCGGAGGTGAAGAGCAGCGCACATTCCGCATCCGCCCCGCCCGGTAGTGCCTCGTGCTTGATCGGCGAACCCGGGATATCGTCGCCGGCGGCAATCACCGTCACCACGCCCGGCTTGATGTTGCGGAGTTCATCGAACCGTTGCGCGATGACAATCATCAATGGCGCTTCGGCCATATCCAGCTGGAAGAGCAATTCATCGCGGCGCAGGTCGGGATTGATCGGCACGATCGAAACGCCAATCGCATTCAGCGCCAGCCAATAGTCGAAGAATTCCGGGCGATTCTCTAGGAGCAGTGCAATGCGCGAACCCAGGCCGTAACCCGCCTCGGCAAATTTGCGCTTGAGAACATCCGTTCGCGCAAAAACTTCGCCATAGGAATAACGGAATCCGGCCGGAGCATAGGGCAGCTTTGCGCTTTTCGGCGCAATCAGCATCGGCGCATCGGGGCTCTTCTGCGCTTGGCGTTCGAAGAGAAGATAGGGAGAATGCATCCTGTCGTCCTCGCTTCAGCGGGTCTTTCGGTCGAAAATGAACCGACACAACGGTGCAATTCCTTAAAAGACGTTTTAAGCATAAAATAAAGTGTAAAAACGTCAATAGGTTTTTGCCCGTAGCACCTAGAGACGGTCAGCGGGATGACGGAGATTGAGCCATACTCAACCTGTCATCTGCGAAAAATAGCCGATTTTCGGCCTTATGCACGCATCGGTCGTCAATTTTTCCAATTTAGTGTGGTCAGAAATTTTAGGCTTGAAGTAACTTATACCTCGTTCTACCATCCCTTCAATTGTTAAGGGGACCGCCGCACAGAACGGCCGAATGCCACCGACAGAATCCCCTGGCAGGATTGCAGGCTCGCGTTTTCCAAAGAACCGCCGCAGGTCCATCGGCCGCAGACGCCGAGGGTCAGAACCAGAGGGATCGTCATGACTTTTGAAATCGACCGCAGAAATCTCCTGCAGATGCTCGGCATTGCTGCCGTCAGCGGCTCCGTGCTTTCGCAGGCCACCTTCGCTTTTGCCGCAGATGCCGACGCCGTCACGATCGGCTGGCCGTCGGACGTGCCGTCCTGGGATCCGAACCTGCGCTTCGTGCCGGACGCACAACCGCTTTTCAAGATGGTGTTCGACCAGCCGCTCGATCAGTCACCGGACCTGAAACTGATCGGCAACCTGATCACCAAATGGGAACTGAAGCCGGATGGCCTTTCGATGCCGTTCGAGATCCGCAGCGATGTTAAGTTCCACAACGGCGATCCGATGACGGTGGAGGACTTCAAATATACCTTCATCGACCGCGTCAAATCCGGCCTGAAGCTCGACATCGCCAATTCCTGGCGCACGCTCACCGAGATCGAAATCCTTTCCCCGACCTCGGGGGTGATGAAATTCTCCGCCCCGACGCCGACCGCGCCGCAATGGCTCGCCTTCCTCGGCAGCTATCTCGTACCGAAGAAGTATATCGAATCCGTCGGCGCGGAAGAGTTTGCGAAAAAGCCGATCGGTACCGGTCCTTACAAGCTCGTCGACTACCAGATGAACTCACGCATCGTGCTGGAGCGCAATGACGACTATTTCGGCGAAAAGCCGAAGATCAAGCGCGTCACGATCGACATCATCAAGGACCCGTCTGCCCGTACCGCAGCTATCCAGTCCGGCCAGGTCGATATCACGGTCAACCTTCCGGTCCGCGAGACCGAACGCCTCGGCAAGACGGACGGCCTCACATCCGAAATCAATCCGTTCACCCGCATCATCATCCTGCAGATGCGCAACGACAAGGGTTTCGCCGACAAGGCCATCCGCCTCGCCGCGCACCATGCGATCGATAAGGCTGCCCTTTCGAAAGCGTTTTATGGCGGCGCAGCCGTTCCGCTTTCGGTTCCGGCAACGCCCGGCACCCCCGGCTATCTGGCGGATTACAAGTTCCCCTACGATCCGGAACTCGCCAAGAAGCTTCTGGCCGATGCGGGTTATACGGCCGACAAGCCGGCAACGTTCACGCTCGCCGCAACCAACGGCCAGTTCCCGAGCGATTTCGATATCGCCCGTGCGCTCGTGCAGATGTGGCAGAAGGTCGGCCTGAAGGTCGAGCTGCAGCAGATCGAATATTCCAAGTATTTCGAACTCAACCGCGGCGGCCAGCTGCCGGAAGCCACGCTCTACAGCTTCGACAACGCCACCGGCGATCCGGAAATCTTCTCCGGCTATCTCATGAACCCGAAAATGCCGTTCGGCGCATGGAAGGGCATGGAGATCGGCGACAAGATCCTCAAGCTCTTCACCGAGCCGGTCTATGAGAAGCGCATTCAGGGCTACAAGGACCTCGCCAAGGAAATCGTCGATAGCGGCGCCAATATTCCGCTGCTTCAGAGCGTCCAGACGGTGGTTCGCAAAAAGAACCTCAATTACGTCAAGTATGGCAACGCCTGGGTTCTGGGCAAGACCATGTCCTGGTCCTGATCCCTATCGCACCACATCGATAAAGAGGCCGGAAAATCCGGCCTCTCTCCCAGACATCATTCATACGGGGCATGCGCATGTTTGCGACTATTGCCAAGCTGTTGGTAAAGCGCGTGCTGACCGCGATACCGATCCTGCTCGTTGTGTCCGCGCTTCTGTTCTGCATCCTGCGCATCCTGCCGGTCGATCCGGCGGCGATGTCGCTGCCACCGAACGCGACGGTTCAGGAAATCGAGGCGATGCGTTCGGAAATGGGTCTCGATCGGCCGCTTTACGAGCAATACGGCATCTGGCTGAACCAGCTTCTGCACGGCAATATCGGCCGATCGATCCATTTTCGCCAGGACGTGACTTCGCTGATCGGCAGCACCCTGCCGGCCACGATCGAGCTTGCCGTCATCGCCATGATGGTCGCGACAGTCTTCGGCCTCGCCGGCGGGCTGTTCCTCTTTTACGTACGCGGCACGCGCATGGAAGCGGTGATGGACTTCTTCTCCATCCTGCTTCTCTCCCTGCCCGAATTCCTCTGGAGCCTCTTCCTGCTTCTGGTCTTCGGCGTGTTCTTCGAAGTGCTGCCGTTTACCGGACGCCTGAGCCCCGGTTTTGAACGGCCGGTCGTCACCGGCTTCCTGCTGTTCGACAGCCTGGTTACAGGCAATATAGCGAGTTTCTTCAACGCCCTGCAGCACATGATCCTGCCCTGTCTGGCGCTCGGTATCGCGCTGTCGCCATCGCTGATGCGGGTACTACGATCCAGCCTGCTCGATGCCTATCAGGACGACTATATCCATCAGGCCCGGCTGCGGGGCCTCTCCGAAAAGCGCATCCTTGTCCGCCATGGATTGAAGAATGCTATCCTTCCGACGCTCAGCCTGATGGGCGTGCAGTTCGGCTTTCTCTTCGGCGGCACGCTGCTGGTGGAGATCATCTATTCCTATCCCGGCATGGGCAATCTGATGGTCGATGCGATCCGCAATGCCGATCTGCCGATCATCCAGGGTGCGGGCCTGACCTATTGCATCGCCGTGCTGGTGATCAGCATCGTGGTGGATAGCCTCTACCTGATCCTCAACCCGAAACTGAGGGTACGTTAACATGCGACCGCTTCCGCTCTGGCTGAAATCCGGCCGCGTCCAAACCGGCCTCGTCATCATCCTTATCCTCGGTATCTGTGCGATCTTTGCGCCCTATCTGGCGCCCAACGATCCGAACGAGCAAAACCTGCTCGCCATCCTCACACCGCCGGCCTGGGCTGACAGCGGCGATGCGATGTTTCCGCTCGGTACCGACAGCCTCGGTCGCTGCGTTCTCTCGCGCCTAATCTTCGGCGCCCGCGTCGCCTTGACGGTTGCCTTCACGGCCTCGGTCGGCGCAATGATCATCGGTGCCTTCTTCGCCCATGTGGCAGGTTATTTCGGCGGCTGGATCGATTGGCTGATTGGCCGCGTCGTGGAAATCTGGCTCTCCTTCCCGCCGGTCATCCTGTCCTTGATCCTAATGGTCGGTCTCGGCACGGGCCTCAGAAACGTCGTGCTGGCAATTATCTTGGTCGACTGGACCCGCTTCTGTCGCGTGTTGCGAAGCGAGGTGATCGTGTTGAGAAGGCGCGACTATGTTTCCGCCGCACAACTCGTCGGCTTCTCCCACTGGCGCACCATCACCCGCGAAATCCTGCCCGGTACGCTGCCATTGCTGATCACCCTGATGAGCCTCGAAATGGGCGTCGCCGTCATCGTCGAGGCGATCCTGTCCTTCGTCGGCATGAGCGTCGGCTCCGAAACGCCGGCCTGGGGCCAGATGATCGCCGATGCGCGGCAGAACATCTACGAAGCGCCGTTCAACCTGATCGCGCCGATCATGGCGATCTTCTTTGCCGTCTTCGGCTTCAACATCCTGGGCGACGGCCTTCGCCGGACGCTGGACACCCGCCTGACGCAGACGGAGCGCACCTGATATGGCCAATGCTGTTTCCAAAGCGCCCATTCTCTTGGCAGAAGGCCTTTGCGTTGAATCGCTCGGCGGCAAGGAACGCTTTCCGGTTCTGACCGATCTCAATTTCTCGCTCGAGCCTGGCAAGATTCTCGGTCTCGTCGGCGAATCCGGCGCGGGCAAGTCGATGATCGGGCGCACGATCTCGCAATTCCTGCCGCATGGTTTCGCGGTGACCAAGGGCACGTTGAAATTCGACGGCGAAGACCTGGTCGGCATGGGCGCAGAACGGCGTCGCAGCCTGCTTGGCCGCGACATCGCCTTCATCCCGCAGGAGCCTCTTTCAGGCCTGAATCCCGTATTGAGTGTTGGCCAGCAGATGAAGGAACATCTGCTGCGCATCGGGCTTCAGCCCGGTGAAAGCTGGAAGCAACGAGCGCTGAAGGAATTCGAGGCGGTGCATCTGCCCCACGGCGCTGCATTGCTCGACAAATACCCGCATCAGCTCTCCGGCGGCATGTGCCAGCGCATCCTGATCGCCATGGCCTTCGCCAGCCGCCCGCGGCTGTTGATCGCCGACGAACCGACCACGGCGCTGGATGTCACCATTCAGGCCCGCATCGTCAAGCTGATCGCCGAGATGCAGAAGCGTGACGGCACGGCGGTGATCTTCATCACCCATGACCTACGCCTTGCCTCGCAGATCAGCGATGAGATCATGGTGCTTTATGCCGGGCGACCGGCCGAGCGCGGCCCCGCAAAGCAGCTGTTCTCCGCACCCGCGCACCCCTATACGCGCTGTCTGCAGCTTGCCAATCCGAATATCAGTGGCCCACGCCGTGGTCTCTTCATCCTGCCGGAGCGTATGCCGGGCCTTCGGGTGCTGAAGGAACTGAAAGGCTGCCGCTTTGCCTCCCGCTGTCCGAATGCGGTCGAGGCCTGCACCCTGACCGAACCGCCGCTGACAGATATCGGGCCGAACCATATCGCCGCCTGTATCCGCACCGAAAAAACACCGGATATCGTGCCGCCGCCGCTGGCGCCCGGCCGCGAGGTCGCTTCGGCAAAGACGCATCTGAATGGTGAGAAGCTGACCAAGGCCTATACGACAGCGTGGAGCCCATTCGCCTCCCGCAGCAGTTTCAAGGCGGTCAACAGCGTCGATTTCACGCTCGGAGAGGGTGAGTTCGTCGGCATTGTCGGCGAAAGTGGCAGCGGCAAGAGTTCGCTCGCCCGTCTCGTCGTCGGCCTAGATACGCCGACAGACGGCAAAATCACGCTGGCCGGACGCGATGTCACCGCCAACGGCAATGCCGACAAGGCTTTCCGCCGCGACTACATCCAGATGGTCTTCCAGGACCCGCAATCGGCGCTCAACCCGCGCCGGCGCATCGGCAGCATCGTCACGCAGGCCAATGAAGCGACCGGCCTGCACAACAGCCAGCAGGAGCGCATGGACCGCGCCGCCGAACTCCTGAAGGAAATTGGCCTGCCGCCGGATGCGGCGATGCGCTTTCCCTCGCAGCTTTCGGGTGGCCAGAAGCAGCGCGTCAACATTGCTCGCGCGCTCTGCACCCTGCCGAAAATCCTGGTAGCCGACGAGATCGTCTCAGGCCTCGACGTCTCGGTGCAGGCCCAGCTTCTCGACCTGCTGCTGAGGCTACGCGACGAGCACGGTTTCTCGATGCTCTTCATCAGCCATGACCTCTCGGTTGTTCGCTATCTCTGCGACCGGGTGATGGTGATGTATCGCGGCGAAGTCGTGGAAAGCGGGCGCACGGAAGCCGTCTTCTCCGATCCGCAGCACGCCTATACAAAAAGCCTGCTTGCGGCCGTGCCGCCGGATGATGTCAATATGGAGTGGTCGCCGGTATTGGCAGAGGCAGGATATCAGGTCGAATAATGGCATTTGCAGGCAGGAAATATTACAGCGGCCGCGACGTGAATCGGGCGGTGACGATTGGCGATCTGCAAGCCATGGCCCGCAGCCGCCTGCCCGCTTTCGTGCTGGAATATCTGGAAGGCGGCGCGGAGGACGAACTGACGCTACGCCGCAATCGCGAAGTGTTTTCCGCGATCGGCTTCCGCCCCTCGACATTGAGCGGCGTCGGTGTGCCCGACCTTTCTACGACCGTATTCGGGCGGAAGATGCGTCTGCCCTTCATCGTCGCGCCGACAGGGTTTAACGGCCTCCTGCAATACGAGGGCGACAAGCTACTTGCAAAGGCGGCGGCGAAGGCCGGGGTGACCTTTACGCAGAGCACCGTCTCCAACATGCGGGTCGAGGAGCTTTCCGGCATCCCCGATCTTTCGCACTGGATGCAGCTCTATGTCTTCCGCTCGCAGACTTTCATGGAGGAGCTGGTTGGCCGCGCCGAGCGAGCCGGTTGCCAGGCGCTGATGGTGACGACGGATGCCGCGACCTTCGGCAACCGCGAATGGGACCGCCGCAATTATCGTTCGGGCATGGACCCGACACTGCGCCACAAGCTCGACATGCTCTGCCATCCGCGCTGGGCGCTGTCGGTCATGACACGCGGCATTCCGCCGTTCGGCAATCTTCTGGATTTCCTGCCCGCGGACCAGCAGACGTTTGCCCGCACGGCCATCTGGTCTCGCGAACAGGTCGAACCTGATCTCAGCTGGAGCCACATCCGTCATCTGCGAAAGATCTGGAAGCGGCCGCTGATCATCAAGGGCGTCATGTCCACCCGCGATGCGGAACTGGCGGCAGAGGCCGGCGTCGACGGGATCGTCATCAGCAACCACGGCGGCCGGCAGCTCGATGGCGCGCCGTCGCCGATCGACATCCTCCCGAAGATCGCCAACCGCCTGAAGGGCAAGATCACCCTGATGGCGGATAGCGGTTTCCGGCGCGGCACGGATATCGTCAAGGGATTGGCGCTCGGCGCCGACGCCATCATGATCGGCCGCGCGGCACTCTACGGTCTTGCCGCCGGTGGGGAAGCCGGCGCTACGCGCGCCATCACTATCCTCGAAGAGGAAACCCGCCGCACCATGGCGCTGATCGGTTGCCGCTCGGTCGCGGAACTCGACCGCGACCGCTTGAGAATGTGACCGCCGCCCTCAGGGCGTGACGATCCGCGTTTCCATCGGGAAATGCGAATTGCCGCCTTCGAAGGGCGGAAAGGTCTTGAAGTCCTCGCGCATGGCAATGCGCGCCGGCGATTGCAAAGCGGCCTGAAGGGCTGCCGGGCTGTCGAACATCACCCGATTGCGCTGCATGTGATTGACCCGCTCCCAAGGCAGAAAGCCGCACCAGTCGATCCGCGACAGGACTTCGATCTTGCGGATGCCCGGAAAGGTGCGCATCACCTGCGGGTGATGGGTGACGTAATGATGCATCCAGACATTCAGGTCTTCCGCCGGCCCCTGATAGTGGACCACGTAAGAGCAGGGATTGCCGTTCTTCTGGACATCGAGTTTGGCATCATCGACCGGGAAATGCCGCGCATACATGGCCTGCTGCGTGGCCTTGGCGCCGCGGATACTGGAGAGCACGCCGTGGGCCGCAAGCTGCTGCAGATGGCCGGCCGGCGCCATTGCATCTTCCAATTCGGACAGCTCGTTGAAATGCAACTGCATGCCGAAGATCGGGGACTGCTCGTCCTTGTTGTACATGTCCTTGGTGACTTCCGGCGTGTAGAAGTTGGCCGAAGTCAGGCCGGGCGTCAGCTTGACGATCTCGGCGACGGTTTCCACGTCGGCCTTGCTGACCGCGAGTTCACTGCCGTCGGTGTTTTCGAAAAAGGCGAAATAGGCAAAGCGCATGGCGAGATCTTCCTGCTTTTTCGAAGAGCCGCCAATCATCGCCGCCCCTCTCGTTCCCCTCGGATGGCGCACTATCGGACCGCCCGGCGCAAAAAACAAGTTTAGACTTAAACTATTTTATGCTCGCATTTCCGTGCTGTCCCGGTGACTGCGCAGGAATGCAGTTGCACAACGTTCAAAGGTATGCTGGACTGACCAATAATGGTCAGAAATTTACCTTTATGCGGATGGAGCATTCATGCCTAGCAATATTGTCGAAGCCCTGAAGGCCGAACTCGGGTCCGATGTCTTCTTTGGGGACGATATTCCGCTTCGTTATCACAACGACTGGGCCGGGCTTTCTTCCGTCACGCCGCTCGCGCTGGTCAGACCGAGAACGACACAGCAGGTTGCCACGGCCATGCGCATCTGCAACGAATTCAAGGTGCCGCTCACACCCCAGGGCGGATTGACCGGCCTTAACGGCGGCGCGCGCCCGATAGAAGGGGGCGTTGCCCTGTCGCTCGATCGCATGAATGCGATCGAAGAGATTGATACCGTCATGGCCACGATGACGGTGCAGGCCGGCGTAGTTCTCGGCGTTGCGCAGCAGGCGGCGGAAGAAGCGGGCCTTTTCCTCGGCCTCGATCTCGGGGCGCGCGATTCCTGCATGATCGGCGGCAATCTTTCTACAAATGCGGGCGGCAATCGCGTTATCCGCTTCGGCATGGCGCGCGAACACGTGCTGGGCCTCGAAGTGGTGCTGCCGGACGGAACCGTCGTCACCTCGCTCAACAAGATGCTGAAGAACAATGCCGGGTACGATCTGAAACAGCTTTTCATCGGTTCGGAAGGTACGCTCGGCATCATCACCCGCGCCGTGCTGCGCCTGCAGGCAAAGCCAGCGGAACTCACGAGCGCCTTCTGTGGCTGCCCGGACTTCCCTTCACTGCTGGAGCTTCTGAAAAGCGCCCGCCAGCGCATGGGCTCCGCCCTCACCTCTTTCGAGGTGATGTGGCCAAGCTTCTACGACTTTATGACCAGCAGCTTGCCGGATCTGCGCCGCGCTCTCAACGAGCCGCATGGCGTCTATGTCTTGATCGAAACCGGCGGCCGCGACGCCGCGGAAAACCGCCTTCTGCTCGAACAGGTTCTTTCCGATGCGCTGGAAGCCGGCTGGGTGTCGGATGCGGTCCTGCCGTCATCCGAGCGCGAAACGCGTGACCTCTGGGCGGTGCGCGAGAGCGTCTCCGAATACAGCAAGCTGATGGGGCCGCTGACCGCATTCGACGTCGGCCTGCCGACCAGCGCCGCCGGCAAGGTGGTGGACGAGATCGAGGCGGCGATGAAGGCGCGCTGGCCGGATGCGATCGCGCTGAGCTACGGCCATATCGGCGACAGCAACCTGCATGTCGTCTGCAACATCCCCTCCGCCGGCAAGGAGCAGCCGCATAAGGAGATCACCGAACTCATCTTCGGTTTCGTGGCACGCGAAAGCGGCACGATTTCCGCCGAGCACGGGATCGGCCTGCTGAAAAAGCCGTATCTGAAGCTCTCCCGCACGCCGGAAGAACTGGCCCTGATGGTGAAGATCAAGCAGGCGCTCGATCCGAACAACGTTCTGAATACGGGCAAAGTGCTGTCGTTCTGACGGAGTGACGAGAGTTTCAACAACGCTTGCCACATCGTCATCCTCGGCCTTGTGCCGAGGATCTAAGCCGGTTCCACACCGCAAACGTGGACAGATCCTCGGGACAAGCCCGAGGATGACGGAGGAGATTCCAAGCGCGTCCCAGGCCATTTGGTTTAAGTCTAAAATTTTTTCAAAAATTCCAAAGGTAAAGTTGACAGCCAGATTTGGTTGATCAATCATACCTTCCAACAAAGGGGTACCGGCGGCAAAAAGCCGTCATCGAACAACGGCGCGAGAGCACAAGAGTGCAGCGCGTTTTCAGGAGGGAAATCATGCGCATTCTTTCGAAATCCGTCATTGCCGCAGCGCTTGCGATAAGCTTTGCGCAGGTGGCTTTTGCCGAAGACATCAAGCTCGGCATGGTCATCGGCACCACCGGCCCGTTCGCCGGCGGCGAAGCACCGCTCGTCAACGGCACCAAGATGGCAGTCGAGGACATCAACGCGAAAGGCGGCATCAAAGGCAACAAGATCCAGCTGATCATCGAGGACACCGGCAGCGAGCAGACCGGCGCGATCAACGCCTATAACCGCATCCTGGATCAGGAGCCGGCCGCGATCATGAACACCACGGTCAGCGGTTTCGTGCTGTCGCAGATGGGCACGATCGGCGACGAAGGCATTCCGACGCTGACGGGCGCCGCTTCCGCCCAGCTCGCTCTCGACAAGAAGGGCGTCGAGCCGCTTTTCCGCGTCCGCACCAGCGACCTCTACGTCGCCAAGGCCGCCGCCCGTTTCGCCATCGATAACCTCGCCGGCAAGAAGATCGCCGTCCTGCGCGCCAACAGCGAATTCGGTAACAGCTGGCTGAACCAGATCCAGTCGGTCCTCACCGAAAAGTCGGTGAAGCCGGTCGCCGTCGAAAGCTTCGAAGTCGCCGACCGCGACTTCACTCCTCAGATTCTGCGTATCAAGGATGCCGGCGCCGATGTCGTGATCGTCTCGGGCGACCCGCCGCATTTTGTCGTTGCCGTCCAGCAGTTGAAGCAGCTCGGCCTCACCTCCAAGGTCATCTTCTCGAATGCCGGCGTTCTGCCGACGACGATCAAGCTCTATCAGGGCGACTCGGCCAACGGCATCTATGGCACTGTCGACTCCGTTCCGGCGATCGATCCAGCACAGGCCGACTGGGCCAAGCGTTATCGCGAGAAGTTCAATATCGACTCCGACTACTCGGCAGCCGAATACTACGACGGCGTGATGATGGTGGCCGCTGCGATTGCCAAGGTCGGCACGGACCACGAGGCGCTGGTCAAGGAAATGCGCACGATCAAGGATTTTGCCGGTATCGGCAACACCTATAGCTATGCCGACAAGGGCGATGGCGGCCGCAGCGTCGCGATCGTAGAGATCGACAGCGGCAAGCTGAAGCTTGCCGCGACCATCAAGTAATTGATCGCCTGAAGAAGGTCAGATGGACACGTTCCTGCAAGTCTTGATCGCCGGCGTCACGATGGGCTGTATCTATGCCTTCGTGGCGCTCGGCTTCACCCTGACGATTGCCGCCGCCGGCGTCGTCAACTTCTCCTACAGCGAATGGGTCACCTATGGCGGCTTCTTCGGCGTCACACTTTACAGCATCGTCGGACTGCCGCTCTGGGCGGCGCTGATCGGTACAGTCATCCTGTGCGTCATCATGGGCTATGTCTTCCAGTGGGTCGTGTTCCGGCCGCTGGAAGGCCGGCACTTCCTGACCATCGTCACCGCAACGATCGGCATTTCGGTGTCGATGGGCGCGCTTGCAACGCTCGTCTGGGGTCCCTACCCGCTGACGCTGCCGACTTTCTTCGGCAATGGAACCGTCGAGTTCGGCGGCATTTCCTTCTTCCCGCATAACGTCCTGATCATCGTGCTGGCGATAGCCTTGATCAGCGTGCTGCAATTCTGCCTGACCAAGACCGATATCGGCCTTCGGCTGCAGGCAACCGCACAGGATCCGGACGCCGCACGGCTGATGGGCATTCCGGTGCGCCGCATGCGCACATTCGCCTATTGCCTTTCAGCCGGCCTTGCGGGGCTTTCCGGCTTCCTCGTCGCACCGCTCTTCGTCGTCACCACCACGATGGGCTTCGGGCTGATGCTGAAGGGGCTCGCGGCCACCATCGTCGGCGGCTGGGGCAGCCTCAAGGGCGCGGTCTTCGGCGGGCTTATCATCGGTATCGTCGAGGCTCTTGGCGCCACCTATATCTCGTCCGAATACAAGGACGTCATTGCCTTCCTGATCATCATCGTCGTTCTCCTGTTCAGGCCGCGCGGTCTGTTTCCGGAGCGGATTGCGGAGAAGCTGTGATGACCACGCAAAACCCATCACGCGGCAATCTCTGGCGGATCATCGCCTTCGTCGTGCTGATCGTCCTGGCGATTGCCCTGCCCTTCGTCCTGAAGAGCAACTACTATCTCGGCATCGCCCACCAGGCACTGATCTTCATCATCCTAGCCTCCGGTTATGATGTGCTGCTGGGCTTCACCGGCCTGCTGTCCTTCGGCCATATCGGGCTTTTTGCGATCGGCGCCTATACGAGCGCGATCATGGTGACCTCCACCGGCGCGCCGTTCATGGTCGGTATCGTCGCAGCCGCGGTGCTCACCGGCCTGATCGGCTTCCTGATCTCCATTCCGGCGCTCCGCATCAAGGGTCACTCGCTGACATTGCTCACGCTGGCGCTCGGCGAAGTGATCCGCCTCGTCATCCGCAGCATGGAGTGGCTGACCAGCGGCTCGCATGGCATTTCCAACATTCCTCGGCCGGAAATCCTCGGCTACTCGTTCCGCCAGGCCGTACCGCTCTATTATCTGCTGCTCGCCTTCGCGATCCTGACGATCCTGTTCGTCTGGCGGCTCAGAAGCTCGCGCTTCGGCCGCGCCTTCAACGCCATCCGGGATTCCGAGATCGGTGCGGACGTCTCGGGCGTCAACATTTCGGCGATGAAGATGCTGGCCTTTGCGATCAGCGCCGTCCTGGCAGGCATTGCCGGTGGTCTTTATGCCCACACGGTGCGCTTCATCAGCCCGGAATTCTTCAGCCTCGGCCTCACCATCATCCTGCTCGCCATGGTGCTGATCGGCGGGCGCGGCACGATCATCGGGCCAGTCATCGGCGCGGCCTTGCTGATCACGCTTCCGGAAGCGCTGCGCTTCGTGAAGGAATATTACCTCCTCGCCTTCGGTGTCGCGATCTGGATGTGCGTTTTGCTGTTGCCTGACGGTCTGGCAGGCCTTGGCAAACGCCTCTTCAAGCGCGCGAGGGCCTCCACATGAGCACGGTCCTAAAAATCTCAGGCGTCACCAAGATTTTCGGCGGCCTTACAGCACTCGATAGCGTCAGTTTCGAACTCGAAAAAGGCAAGGTTCTCGGGCTGGTGGGGCCGAACGGCTCCGGAAAGTCGACGCTTCTCAACGTTCTGTCCGGCGTCTACCGGCCGGAAGGCGGCTCAGTGACGCTGCATGAGCGCGATGTCACGGGCCTTGCGCCCTATCTCATCACCACCCAGGGCATGGCACGCACGTTCCAGAACCTGCAGCTTTTCCAGGGTCTGTCGGTCGGCGACAATGTGATGGTCGGCCGCACCTGCCGCATGGGATCGACACTGGTCGGCAGCATATTCGGCTCGCCCTTCGCTCGAAAAGAGGAACGTGAGGCCAAGGAACAGGCGCGCTCCCTGCTGTCGCTTGTCGGTCTCGAGCGCTTCATGGACGAACCGCCATCGATGCTTTCCTACGGCCAGCGCCGGCTTCTGGAAATCGCCCGCGCGCTCGCCTCATCGCCGTCCGTGCTGATGCTCGACGAGCCCTGCGCGGGCCTCAGCCAAGGCGAAGCGGACGAGCTTGCCGCCTTTATCCGCACCGTATCGGCCCAAGGCACAGCGGTCATCGTCATCGAACACAACATGCGTTTCATCATGGGTCTCGTCGACCATATCGTGGCGCTCAATTTCGGCCGCAAGATCGCGGAGGGCGATCCGCGCTCTATCCGCGAAAACGAGGACGTGATTGCAGCTTATCTCGGGCGGAAGAAGCGACATGCTGAAAATTGACAGGCTTTACGCGGGTTATAACGACGTACCCGTGCTGCGCGACCTCTCGCTGGAGGTGAAGCCGCAGCAGATCGTCGCGGTGCTCGGCGCCAATGGTGCCGGCAAGACGACGTTGATGAACACGCTCTCCGGCCTGCTGAAACCGGCATCCGGTGCGGTGACCTTCGAAGGCCAGCCGATCCAGGGGCTGCAGCCGGAAAAGATCGTCTCGCTCGGCATCAGCCACGTGCCGCAGGGGCGGCGCATCTTTCCCGGCCTGACCGTGCAGGAAAACCTTCTTGTCGCGCGTACCGCCGAGACGAAGAAGCGTCCGGGCGGCTTCGATGCCATTCTTCGGGAAGTTCATGAGCTTTTCCCGCGGCTGAAGGAACGCGAGAACCAGCTCGGCTGGTCTCTTTCCGGCGGCGAGCAGCAGATGCTGGCGGTGTCCCGCGCGCTTGTCGCGCGGCCAAAGCTCATCCTGCTGGACGAACCTTCGCTCGGACTGGCACCGCTGATATTCGAGGCGATGTTCTCGGCGATCCTGGAGATCAAGCGCCGCGAGAAAACGACATTCCTGGTCGTTGAACAGAATGCCGAACAGGCGATGCGGATTGCCGACTACGTCTATGTCATGGAACTCGGCCAGATCGTCGCCCAGGGCACGCGTGACGAGATTTCGCGTGATCCGGCGATTGAAAAAGCTTATCTCGGGGCCTGACCGGTTGCGTAACGGCAACCGTTCGGGGAAAAAAGCCTCGATCAACGATATAGAGATTTGCCGGTGAACCGACATTTTCAGCCAGTCAAGGTGCTGCTTCCGAGCGAGGAGGTCGCGCGTAGACTTGCCGATGCGATCAGGACCGGCTTTTTCCGTATCGGCTCCCGCCTTCCCTCCGAACGCAGCATCGCCGAACAGATGCAGGTAAGCCGCCCGACGGTGCGCGAAGCCGTGAGACAGTTGGTCGAGGCCAATCTCCTCACCGTCCGGCCGGGCGCAGGTGGCGGCACGTTCGTCGCGAGCGAAGTGGTACCACTCGATTTCATCGTCACCGCGCCGGATATCAAGCCGACCAGTTTCGACGAAGCGATCGAGGTGCGCCGGCTGATCCTCCCCTGGGTCGCGCAGATCGCCTCTCAATATGCCGAGGAAGCGGACTTCGAGAAGATGCGCGAGGCAATCCGTTTCGGCCGCGATGCGCTTCCCGCACCGGACGCGGATAAGATCAGCGCCGAAGCGATCAGCTCGATCATCATTGCCACCATGCGGTTCGATCTTGCCCTCGCTCAGGCGACGCGCAACGGTCTTGTTCTGCATCTGATGGAGCTTCTGCTGCGCTGGGTCGAGCCGATGCGTCACGGAACGCTGCAGAGCCGTGCCGATCTCACCCTGTCGCTCGACCTTGTCGAGACGATGATGCAGGCAATCGAATCCGGTGATCCGGAGAGGATTTCCGAGATCACCGAACGTCGCCTCGGCATACTCGAACAGGCGCTTGAAAAGAAGACCGGCCGCAAGCTCCGCCGCAACCGCCGCCGCCTCATCGACTGAGCATCCGCTGCAGCGGAACCAGGAGCCGGTTCGTCCGTTGAAGGGCACTCTTCACCGGACATACGCTGCCGATGCCGCTCCCCAGCTCTGCTGTCAGCCGATCGATCCTTGCGCTGGCTTTTGTGAACTTCTTTCTTGCCGACGCACGCGATGGCCTCGGGCCATTCCTCGACGGCTTTCTCGCCACGCACGGCTGGTCCCCGATGACCCTTGGGGTGGTCGCCACGCTCGGTGGCGTCCTCGGCATGATTGCCACGCCGCTGTTCGGCGCCTGGGTCGACAGCTCGCGCTACAAGAGATTGCTGATCATCATTCCGGTCGTACTGGTCACCGCTGCCGCTCTCTGGACACTCGCGGCTCCCGGCAACCTTTCCGTATTCGGTGGACAGTCAGCCACGGCAATCGTCGGCGCGGTGATTGGACCGGCACTCATGGGCGTCACGCTTGGCATCGTCGGTGAAAAGCGGTTTACGAGGCAGGTGTCCGCCAACGAGTTCTGGAACCACGTCGGAAATGTCGCATCGCTTGCGGCAATCTACGCCGCCACGCTTGCTTTCGGAATGAGCGGCATCATCGGCTTGATGATCATCACGGCAGTGGCCACGATCGTTGCCGTCCTGATGATCGATCCCGATGCGATTGACCACAAGGTTGCCCGAGGTCTGGAGCACGACGACGGCGCACCCGGCCCATCCGGCCTATCGGTCCTGGTCAACAACCGCGGTCTGATCCTGCTGGCAATAACGCTGATGATCTTTCATTTCGGCAATGCCCCGATCAGCCGCCTCGTCGCGCAGGACTTTTCTATACAACTCGGCACTCCGTTCCGTACCACCGCCATCATTACCGGGGTATCGCAGATTGCGATGATCGCGGCGGCCGTCGCCACGCCGTGGCTGATCCGCCGCTTCGGCCTGTCTTCGGTTTTCATCATCGCGTTGACGGCACTTCCTATCCGCGGCGCTATCGCCGGCACTTTCACCAGCTTCGAATGGATCTTTCCGGTACAGGTTCTCGATGGCGTCGGCGCCGGCTTGATCGGCATCGCCACGCCGCTGGCGGCTGAAAGAATCCTGTCCGGAACCGGCCGCTTCAATGTCGGCCTCGCCTCCGTCATGACAGTTCAAGGCATCGGGGCATCGCTGAGCAATGTCGTCGCCGGCTGGCTTACTGGCGTTGGCGGATATGGCCTCGCCTATTGGTTTCACGGCGGTGTCGCGGCATTGGCAATCGCCGTATTTGATTACGGCCGCCAATCCATCGCGCCACACCGGCAATCGCCCGAAACAGCCTGAGTGGTGCGGCTCTAGCTCCGGCGCAGATCAAGCTGCGTCGTAACGACCGACTTTCCGGACGACGGATCCCTGTCGACGGTGCGGATGCGAAGCCCGTTGTCTCCGACCTTCTGGATCGTCATTTTGGCCTTTCGGTCACCGTAGATCTCATTCGCCCAGGTAACGTCCAGATCGATCGTATTTCCGTTGCGCGCACCGGCGAGCTTGGACGACTTGCCGGAAACTCCGACATAGTTTCCGGCATATTTCGCTCCGGAGGCGGTAACGTTTGCGGTGAAACTGCGCGAGACCACGACAAGCGCACGGCACGAGCCGTTCATCGAGAAACTTGCGGCATTGGCGTCGGATTTCATGTTGCACGATACGTCGACATTTTTACCCCCGAGTTTCGTCAGGACCTTGCCGCCGCCGGTCCATTGTCCCTCGATCGACTTCAGGAAATCCTCTTCGGAGGCAAAAGCTCCGGAGGCCGAAGATAACGCGCAAATCAGTGCTGCTGCGGACAGAATACGCATGGGTAGGCATCCTTCTTGATCCAAGTTCCGACAACCTCGGATTACGCCGATTGGTTCCCGAAGCGCTTACCGCAAACGATCACGTTTCCACCACGCTCGCCCTCCAGAAAAACGAAAACCGGCAGGTAGAACCTGCCGGCTGCTTCCGAAGTGAGGATTGAAGAGGAGGACGCCTATTCAGCCGCCTGCGCTCCGGGAGCAATGTTGCGGTAAGGCTCGCAAAGAGCTTCCAGCATCTTGACTTCTTCGGCCGTCAGATCGGTCAACGGTGCGCGAACTGGGCCGGCATCGAAGCCCATCAGGCGGACACCGGCCTTGATGGCGGAGACTGCATAACCCTTCTGGCGATTGCGGATTTCCATGAACGGATAGAAGAAATCGATGAGGATCTTGTTCGTCGCAGCCGTATCACCGGCGCGCAGCGCCCGGTAAAACTGTTGGGCAAGCGCCGGAACGAAGTTGAAGACCGCGGACGAATAGGTGGTGACGCCAGCGCCGAGATAGGCATCGGCGAAGAGTTCCGCCGTCGGCATGCCGCCGAGATAGGTCAGGCGGTCGCCCATGATCGCGGTGATCTTGCGCACAGTGCCGATATCGCCGGAACCGTCCTTGAAGCCGACAAGGTTGGGGCAGACGTCGCAGAGGCGAGCAAGCGTTTCGGCCGTCAGGATCGAGTTGTCACGGTTATACACCATCACGCCGATGCCGACCGACTGGCAGACGGTCTTGATGTGCTGGTAGAGGCCTTCCTGGCTTGCATCCATCAGGTAATGGGGAAGAAGCAGGATGCCATCAGCGCCGGCCTTTTCGGCAGACTTGGCGATGGAGACTGCGATGCGCGTGCCATAACCACAGCCGGAAACGATCGGGGTCTTGGCGGCGGACGCCTTGGCGGCCGTGATGATTTCCGGAATTTCGGATGGTCCAAGCGAGAAGAATTCGCCCGTGCCGCCAGCTGCGAAAAGAACGGTCGCATCAAAGCCGGCCAGCCAGCCAACATGCTGCTCATAGGCCTTGCGGTTGAAAAGGCCATCCTGGCCGAACGGCGTGACCGGAAACGACAGGAGGCCCGCACCAAGCGCGTGCTTCAATTCAATTGGATCCATCGACATGGCTAAAATCCCTTCCTAGTTCGATTTTTGAGATGTTATCAACTTGTATTATAAGTGTCAATATCGGTATTACAACTTATTGCGAGCCCGCAACATGGCGCCAAGAGGCTGAAATATCGATGATTTTCCTTATGAAAATTTATGAACACAAAACACTAGACCCGCGCTCCATGACGACCTATGATGTATGATGACATAATAAGTTGAGCTATCGGGACTTTCGTGAGGCCGCCACGCGGCGGCTCGGATACCGTCCAGATAGCCGACATGACATGACGAAGGCTCGCCTTCGTTTCCGACAGGAGGAAGTTCGTGAAGATCGTAGACGTCAACGTTCGGGTATTTTCCCACACCACCCGCCGCCATCAGGATACCGCCGGTCACGCCCATCCCGGCCCGCCACACAAGGTCAATCTGGCAATTCTGACGATCGTCGCCGACGATGGCACGGAAGGTTATTGCTTCGCGCCGCCGGAAGTCATCCGCCCTCACGTCATCGACAAGTTCGTCAAGAAGGTGCTGATCGGCGAGGATCCGTTTGCCCGCGAGCGTCTGTGGCAGGACCTCGCCCACTGGCAGCGCGGCAGCGCCATGCAGCTCACCGACCGCGCACTCGCCATCGTCGACTGCGCGCTTTGGGACCTTGCCGGCCGCAAGCTCAACATGCCGGTTCACAAACTGATCGGCAGCTACCGTGAAAAAATCCCGGCCTATGGCTCGATCATGTGCGGCGACGAGCTGGAGAACGGTCTTGCCACGCCGGAAGATTACGGTCGTTTCGGCGAAACGCTGGTCAAGCGGGGTTACAAGGGCATAAAGCTGCATACCTGGATGCCGCCGGTTTCCTGGGCGCCTGACGTCAAGATGGACCTGAAGGCCTGCGCCGCCGTGCGCGAAGCGGTCGGTCCGGATATCCACCTGATGATCGACGCTTTCCACTGGTACAGCCGCACCGACGCGCTTGAACTCGGCAAGGGTCTCGAAAAGCTCGGCTTCGCCTGGATCGAGGAACCGATGGACGAGGACAGCTCGGCCTCCTACGCCTGGCTTGCCGAAAACCTCGAAATTCCGGTGCTCGGGCCCGAAAGCGCCGGCGGCAAGCATTTCAGCCGCGCCGAATGGATCACCAGCAAGGCCTGCGATATCCTGCGCACCGGCGTTCACGACGTCGGCGGCATCAGCCCGGCAATGAAGTGCATGCATCTGGCCGAATCCTTCGGCATGAATTGCGAGATCCATGGCAATGGCGCCCCGAACCTGATCGTCGCTGCCTGCACCAAGAACGCCAAGTGGTACGAACGCGGCCTGCTGCACCCCTTCCTCGAATACGATGACGGCTTCGAATACCTGAACGCCCTAGTCGACCCGATGGACTCGGACGGCTTCGTCCATATCTCGGACAAGCCGGGCATGGGCGAAGACATCAATTTCGATTTCATCAACGCCAATCTTGTCGGCTAAGCCAATCTGCCTCCCAAGCGGTGGAAGAAGCCCGGTCTCCATGAGGTCGGGCTTTTTCTTGCCCCGCTATCTTCCGCGCATGCCTCTCCGCCCACGCGCGACTTCCCGCCGTGGCCATGTCAAATATCGGAGAGCCCACACGAATGCGGAACCTCAGTTTAGTTTAGTAATGTGGCTCCGCATTCGCGTGGCCCTCGGCGTCTTTTCGGGGCTTCCGGCCCCTACAGGTGATTGCCTCGCCTTCTCTGCATGGCATCTCTGCCACTTGCACGGCTCAAACCGAACCCGACCCGGCGGCCAGGGGGACGCTTGATAGGAGTGCACATCCTTTCGGATATGCGCTCCATGGCTTTCACCTCTTTCACCTTCCCCGCACGTTACGGTTCCAATGAAAGCGCCAGCCTCCGCCTGCCCGCGAACGTCTCGCGAAACACTCCGGCAACGGAAGCGAGAGAATTGTAGGGGTAGAGCGATAGGGCGGGGAAGATTGGCGGATGGGGTGTTTGTTTTTGTTTGGGAAATTTGTTCCAGCATCCCCCGTGATACCCCCCTCTGCCCTGCCGGGCATCTCCCCCACAAGGAGGGAGATTGGCTGGGAGCGCTGGCTTCCCCAAACAATGAACGTTGCGGCTGCAGCCTCTGTATCGATCACCACATGTACCGCGCAACACACTAGGCAGTAGATGCAGCGGGAAGGAGGTGCCACAAGTCAATCTCCCCACCTGTGGGGGAGATGCCCGGCAGGGCAGAGGGGGGTGTCACACGGAAAGACATCAGATATCTTGGCTAGGCGCGGCAAAATCGCAGAGCCTCTCCTCATCATGGAACGCCACCGCGTCACATCACCCTTGCCAGCCAATCCATCGCATGATCCTGCTGTTCCACAGGAAAGGCATGTGCCTCCCCCGGCCAGAGCCGCGTCTCAAGACGCCCCTCGGCACCTGCCGCATTCCAGATATCCCGAACCTGCCCATGCGCCGCCAACGCCACAGCCTGCGGAAAATGTCGATCCTCAGCGCCGCTAAAGATCAAAGCCGGCTTCGGCGCAGCAAGACCCGCAAAATGCGGATAATCCAGCTTCCCGGCGATCTCAGGATGCAGCATCGTGAAAGCCGATTGCCCTCGCAGCTGATTGTTGCCCGGCTGCATGAGGCCCTGCAGCGTACCCATCCAGCCGCCGGCAACACAGGCCTTCACGTCCTCGGAAAGCGCTGCCAGCTGCCAGGCACGCGATCCGCCCATGGAATAACCGAAGATCGCAACCCGTCGGCGGTCAACGCCCGGCAATCCGCACAGCAATGCCAAGGCCTCGAGATCTTCCCTGAGGATGACCGAAGCATAAGAAACACCGAATTGCATGAGATTGGCCGCCAGCGCCTGTTGCGCTTCGTAACCATTGCCCTTGCGGCTGCCCCAACCAAGCGCATCTGCGCACAGAACCGTATAGCCGCGCCGGACGAGCTCGTTGCCGACATGCCGGCCGCCATAGAGCTTGCCTGTCCAATGGTCGATATCGGCGGCGACGTCCGTCGCCTCGCCCGGACGGCGGATCAGCTTTTCCTTGCCGATCGAAAAGAAGGAACCGTGGTCATGCAGCAAAAGAGCCGCGGGGGTCGCGTCATCCGTATCCGGGCGGAGCAGATAGGCCTGCGTGGTTTCCCCGTTGGAGAAATCGAGCCGAAGTTCCTGCCCCCTGGCGCCCTCTTCGCGCCACTCGCCCACCACAGACGCGCCGGCCGGCGCAATGCGCTCCACACCGAGTGCGGCCCTAACCTTTGCACGAGTTGCCTCCTGCCAGGATTCAAAATTGTCGACTAGCGGATTGAAATTCCACGCAAAGGAAAGGTTGTCGCGCAGCCTCTTGGCGAGGCTCGACATATTTTCGCCATCGATCATGGCGTGATCCGGGACCTCGCGATCAGGCGGTCGCGGCTATCGGATAGGTGTTTACGCATGGCCGCGCGGGTGCCCTCGGCATCCTGCTTTTCGATCGCTGCGAAAATCGTCTTGTGCTCATCGTTGACGCGCCGCAGATGGCCGACAAAGGTCTCGTCATCGACCTGATGTGCCTGCATGCGCATGCGCGGCATCAGGGTTTCACCGAGATAATTAAAGATGCCGATGAAGTGCTCGTTCTGGCTGGCGGCGGCCACGGCACAGTGAAATTCGAAGTCCGATTGCGTATTGCGATCCAGGTCCCGGATCGAACGATCCATGGATTCGAAAGCCGCATGCATGGCCGCGATATCAACGGCGGTTCGGCGCTCGGCGGCAAGCGCCGCGGATTCCGATTCAATGCCGATACGCAGCTCCAGGCCCTTCAGCACGCTTTCGATCCGCATCATGTTTTCATCGGTCAGGCGGAAGGGTGTGATCCCCGCATCCTCGCGGACGAAAACGCCGATGCCGTGGTGAATGGAGACATGGCCGCTGGCGCGCAGGTTTGCGATCGCCTCGCGAACGACGGTTCGGCTAACCCCCAATTCGTCGATCAACGCCTTTTCGGTCGGCAGTTTCGAGCCGCGCGGATAATCACCACCCTTGATGCGGTCGGTGATCGCTCGCACGACCTGCGAGCTCAGCGTTTCGCGGCGGGCCAAAGGGGCGGTTGGTAAAATTACCTTTCCGGCTTCAAGTGTCATCGTGGCACCTCCCTGCCCTTTTCAACGTTAGACGGCCTGGTCGTATTCGAGGCTCGCCTGGATCAGTTCGCGGGCGTACGGATCCTTGGCTTCGCCTGTCGCCAGTACATCGCGGCTCATGACTTCCACGACGCGACCATGCTGCATCACTGCAAGGCGCTCGCACATATGGTCGATCACCGCAAGATCATGGCTGACAAAGAGATAGGTCAGGTTGCGTTTTGCGCGCAGATCCGCGAGCAGATTGAGCACTTCGGCCTGTACCGAGACGTCGAGCGCCGAAGTCGGCTCGTCGAGCAGCAGGATGCGCGGTTCGAGGATGAGCGCCCGGGCGATCGCAACGCGCTGACGCTGGCCGCCCGAAAGTTCGTGCGGATAGCGGGAGAGAAAATCCGGGTTGAGGCCGACGTCGATCAGCGCTCGTTCCATCCGTTCGACTTGCCGGTCCATGCGGTGGATGCGCAAGGGTTCCTGCAGCGCGGTGCGGATCGACTGGCGCGGGTGGAGCGAGCCGTAAGGGTCCTGGAAAACCATCTGGACCATGCGGCAATATTCGACAAAAGGCATGTCGGAAACCGAGCGCCCCTCAAGCTTGATATCGCCGTCCCACGCATTCAGGAGACGCGCGATGCAGCGCAGGATGGTCGATTTGCCGGAGCCGGATTCGCCGACGAGGCCGAAGGATTCCCCAGCCTCGACCGAGAAACAGACATCGCCGAGAATGCGCTTCTTGGCGAGACCATAACCGAGGTCGATCGACAGGTTGCGGACGTCGATGGCGGTCATGCGCTTACCTCCGTGATCTGCGGCTCTCGGTTCAATACGGGAAGCGGCTTGCGGGAGCCACCGATATGCGGCTGAGCGGCGAGCAGACCCTGCGTATAGGGATGCGTGCAGTTCTTCATGTCGCGGGCGGCGCGCTCCTCGACCACCTCTCCATGGCGCATCACGAGAACGCGGTCGCAGAAATTGCGCACAAGGTTCAGGTCATGGCTGATCATGATCAAGCCGATGCCCTTGTTGGTGACCAACTCGTTGAGGATGTTCAGGACCTGCATGCGCACCGTGACATCAAGCGCCGAGGTAGGCTCGTCAGCTATGATGATCTGCGGTTCGGGGATCAGCATCATGGCAATCATGATGCGCTGGCCCATGCCGCCGGAGACCTCGTGCGGGTAAAGGCCGAAGACCCGTTCCGGATCGCGGATCTTCACCGCCTCCAGCATTTCCAGCGTCTTCTGCTTGGCGACCTGCGCGGAGGCTTTGGTGTGAACACGATAGGCTTCGGCAATCTGGTCACCGACGCGATGCACCGGGTTCAGCGAGAATTTCGGGTCCTGGAGGATCATCGAAATACGGCGACCACGGATCGTCAGCATCTCTCTTTCGCTTGCGGAGAGCAAATCGGTACCGCTGAAATCCATCTTGTCGGCTTCGATCCTTGCCGATGGCAAGAGCTTCAGAAGCGCGCGGCCGATGGTCGATTTGCCCGATCCGGACTCGCCGACGATGCCGAGCCGCTCGCGGCCGAGATCGAAGGAGACGCCCTTGACGACCGTATTGTAGCCCTTGCCGCTGCGATAGCTGACGCGGAGTTTTTCGACTTTCAGAAGAGTGTTGTCCATGACCGAAATCCTAGTGCTGTTTCGGTCGAGCGCATCGCGCAAGCCGTCGCCAGAAGGTTGAAGGCGAGGCTGACGAGCAGAATAGCGCCGCCCGGGAAGGCAACCAGCCACCAGTTGTCCAGCATGTAGCGCCGGCCGGTGGCGATCATCGCACCCCATTCGGGAAGCGGCGGCTGCGCGCCGAGACCGAGAAAGCCGAGGCCTGCCGCGGCCAGGATGACGGTTGCCATGGAGAGCGTGATGCGCACCAGAACCGACGGCAGACACATTGGCATGATCGACTTGATGATGATGCGCAGCGACGAAGCGCCCTGCATGCGCGATGCCGAAATATAGTCGGCACCGCGGAAGGTCAGCGTTTCGGCGCGGCGAGACGAGCAATCGGCGGCCAGGCGGTGAGGCCGATGGCGATGATCGCGTTTTCCAGACCGGCACCAAGTGCCGCGACAAAGGCAAGCGACAGGATGAGGCTCGGGAAGGACAGGAAGATATCGGTGATACGCATCATGATCGTATCGTACCAGCCGCCGAAATAACCGGCGGTCGTGCCGACCAGAAGGCCGATCGGGCCAACGATGACCGACACAATGGTGATGATCGTCAGGCTGATGCGCGTGCCGTAGATGATGCGGCTCATGATGTCGCGACCGAGCTCGTCGGTTCGAACCAATTCGCGGCACTTGGCGGCTTCAGCGTGTTGCCGAGGTTGATGACGTTCGGATCATAGGGCGCAATCAGCGGCGCGACGATCGCGGTCAGGAGCAGAATGGTGATGACCACCAGACCGAAACCCGAGGACGGGTTGGAGAGCAGTTCGCGGATGATCGCCAGGAACCGGTTGACCAGCGAATTGGGATTGGAGCGACGACCGGACATAACGCTATCCTGCATGGAAAGAGATTGAACTGCCATATCACCGCGTCCTCGGATCGAAGATCTTGTAGAGCGCGTCAGACAACAGGTTCAGCGCGATGAAGATGATGCCGACGAGAAGCACGCAGGTCATGACCGCGTTCATGTCGCCGATCAGCATGTTGTTGGTGATGTATTGGCCGAAACCCGGCCAGGAGAACACCGTCTCGATCAGCACGGCGCCTTCGAGCAGGCTGCCATAGGCAAGTGCGACTATCGTCACCAGCTGCACGCGAATGTTCGCAAACGCGTGGTGCCAGATGGTACGGCCCTTGGAGAGGCCCTTCACCCGCGCGGTGGTGATGTATTCCTGGTTCAGCTGGTCCAGCATGAAGCTGCGGGTCATGCGGGTGATATAGGCCATCGACGAATAGCCGAGGATGCTCGCCGGCAGCAGCAGATGGTTCACGGCATCCCGGAAGACTTCCATGTCGCCGGCAATCAGCGCGTCGATCAGCAGGAAGCCGGTCGTTTCCGGCACGAGGCCGATGTAATAATCCGACAACCGCCCTCCGCCGCCAACGAGGTCGAGCGCAGCGTAGAAGATGATCAGGCCGATCATGCCGGTCCAGAAGATCGGCATGGAATGGCCGATCAGGGTGAGAAACCGGATAACGTGATCGACCGGCTTGTTGCGGCGCACGGCGGCAAGAATGCCGAGCGGAATGCCGAGACCTGCACCGACGATAATTGCAAAGGTCGCAAGCTCGATCGTCGCCGGCATGACATGCAGGATGTCATTGATGACCGGCTGGCCGGTACGGATCGAGGTGCCGAAATCGCCGTGCAGCAAATCGCTGACATAACGGAAAAACTGCTGCCAGAGTGGCAGGTTGGCGCCGATCCGTTCCGCGACCATGTTATACGTCGCCTGATCTGCCTCTTCGCCAACAATGGCGCGGACCGGATCGACCGGCATCAATCGTCCAATACAGAAGGTCAGGATCAGCAGCCCGATCAGGGTTGCCAGGATCGTGCCGGCCTGCCGCGTGAAAGCGGTGAGACGCTCGTTATTCATGGTGCTTCCTCAGGATCGCCGCAATCGCCGCGGCGCGCCGGAAAGCACGCCGCGGAGAGAGACGATTATCGTTCTTTCTTGACCGTGCGCAGCTGGGTCGACCAGGACGGGTTCAGTTCCAGACCCTTGATATCCGCGCGGTAACCAACGCTGTCGACCACTTCCGAGAAGGGCTGGATCGCCGGCATCATATCCGCGTAGTAGTTCTGGATATCCTGGTATTCCTTGACCTGCTTGTCCTTGTTGCCTTCCACGAGAGCATCATCGATCATCTTGTTGATCTTCTCGTCGTAGAAGGACGTGCGCCAGCCCTGGAAGTTGGTCAGCTTCGCCTCATCCGCATTGTTCGGATTGTAGACGATGGCCCGGAAATTCGAGTCCGGGTGCGGCAGCTGGCCACCGCCGCCACGGCCGACGACGAGTTCATACTTGCGCTCGCGCATCGCACCGTAAATCTGGTCGCCGGAACCGGTGACGATTTCGGCCTTGATGCCGGCCTGCGCCAACGTCGCCTGGATGGCGGTCGCAAGGCTCATGAACGGCACGTCGGAAATCGCACGCAGCGTCGTCGAGAAGCCGTTCGGATAACCGGCTTCCGCCAGCAGCGCCTTCGCCCTGGCAACGTCGAGCTTGTAACCAGCATTCGGCAGCGCGCCGAAAACGCCCTGCGGAACCGGACGATCGCGCAGCTTGCCGAAATAAGGCAGAACGCTGTCGTTCAGGCCCTGATAGTCGATGAGGTAGCGCAAAGCTTCGCGAACCTTCGGCTTCTGGAACTTCTCGTCCTTCATGGAAACGGCGAGATAGTAGAAGCCGCTGCCGCCGTTCGTCTGGATCTTGACGTTCTTGTTTGCTTCCAGCGCCTTCAAATCGGCTGCCGACATGGAGAAGGCGATGTCGATGTCACCCTTTTCCAGCATCAGCCGCTGGCTCTGGGATTCCGCCAGGTGACGCATCATGATGCGGCGCATCGCCGGCTTTTCGCCCCAGTATTTGGCGTTCTGCTCAAGGATGACGCGCTCGTTGGACTGCCAGGACCCGAGTGTAAACGGACCGGAACCGGCGGAATTGTTGGTGAGCCATGCCGCACCCTGGTCGCCATTCTTCTCGTTCGCCATGACGGTCTTCATGTCGAGGATCGAGCCGGGGCCGACGATGCCGAGGGTCTGAATGATGATTTCAGGATCGACCTTCTTCGGCAGCGTGACGACGACAGTGCCTTCATCCGGCGCCGTGAAGCTGGCATCCGCGTTGGCGGCAGAAAAGCCGTGGGTCTTGAGGAACGACGCCTGCGCGAGGTTCAGCTTCATCAGGCGTTTGAAGGACCAGACGACATCGGCCGACGTGACAGGGTTGCCGGAGGCGAAGGTCGCGCCCTTGCGCAGCTTGAAGGTGATCGAGCCGTTGTCGTCAGCGACCTTCCAGCTTTCGGCGAGCTGCGGATCAACCTGAGCACGATTGACGGCATCAAGCGCAACCAGATTGTCATATATATTGGCGAGAACCTGCACGGTCTCCTTGCCGGTAATTGCGGCAGGATCGAGCGTCAGGATGTTGTTCATCGAAAAACCGACGACCAGCATTGTGGGCGGAGTTTCGGCATAAGCGGGCTGGAAAAACAGTGCGGAACCGAGCAATGCCGGCACCATAATCTTCATAAGCGGCTTCATGGCCGACCCTCCCTTGGACTGCCGGTTCTCCTCCCGGCAAGAAATAGACACATAAGAGATATGATGTCTTACGACATGTGTCAATCGATTGGTTTGGGTTGGTTTCGTTTCACACCGAAACGCAGCCGGAATCCGCGCAAAAGCGGCGAATGACAACTCGCCGCCGTCGCTGATACGGCCTCTGAATCAAGGGGGGAAGGGTGTCTTAGGCGGTATTCTTCGGATGAAAATACGTCTGGGAGCGCAATGGGGCGTCGGCGAAAATGCCGAATGCCTGGATGACCATTCCGGTCGGAACGTCGAGATTGCGGGCAACGCCTGTGCCCTTCAGCACGCCGCCGCGCCTATCTGGATCGGGCTCCCGGTAGCTGCCACCGGCCCCAAGCCGGCAATGCTGGGCGCGGATCGGCCCGATTATCTGGGCTCCGTCACCGATCTCGGCGCGGATCGCAACTGATCCTCCGCCATTGAGGCGGACGCAGTCGCCGATCGTCACGACATCGTCGCGACCGGTGGCCAACAGCGTGAAGCCGCCTTCCTGCCCGATATCGCAGCCTGCACCGATGCGAATCTCTCCTGCGCCGGCTTCGATCCGCACGCCGCTATGAAGCACGGTTTCCGCGCCGATGCTGACACGGCCACTCTCGCCGATCGCAATCGTCACGTTCGGCCAGATCAGGATCCCGGCCGAAAGCGTGGCCCGGCCCGAGATCAGCGTCGAAAACGGATCCATGACCGTGACACCTTGCTCGGAAAGCATCAGCGTTTCAGCAACGGTCAAAAATCCTCGTGCTCGACGCTGTTCGTCGATCCGCGCGATCAAATCACTCATGCACGGGCCTCAACGGCCGAAGCGATCGCCAGCAGCTGGTCCGCAACAAGATCGCCATCGTGCTGGCCGCGATTCCAGGCATCTTCGAGCTCTTCGCGCATCAACACGTGATCACCGCTCTCCGAGAGTTCGTCGGCGAGATAGGGAAATACGCCGACCGTTTTCTCGAAGGGAAAAAGCAGCTGGTTGCCGAGGATGTGCAGGAAGGGAGGCCTTGCTGCGCCCCTCGCCTGCCGCCATGGCGCAGCAAAGGCCGATACGACATCACCAAGGCTCATCCCCATCGTCTCTCGGCATTGCAGGATATTGCCGATAAACACTTTTGGGCAGTTCGCACGTTCGACCGCCGCCATTACACCGTCGACCAGCAGGTGCGGCAGAATACTGGTGTAAAAGCTGCCAGGCCCGAAGGCGATCAGATCGGCGCGCTCGATGGCTTCCAGCGCGGCAGGATTGGCGGACGGCCTCTGGCCCTGTTCACGACCGAGCTCGATCGCCCGAATGCCGATCTCGGAGTCCGTGTCCGACATCTTGGTAATGGCATCCTGCGGCGCGAGTTGGCCACCGTTCTTCATCGTCGCAGACAGTACGAGGTCGCTGTCGAGAGAGCACGGCCAGACATTGCCGGTGATGCCGCAAAGCTTGCGGAAGACGAAGATCGCGGTGTTGACGTCGCCGTTATGGGCGATGCAGGCGCCGGTCAGGATGAAGTTGCCGATGCTGCCATTGCGGAAATCGAAGTCTTTGCCCACCGTGGCAGAAAACGTCTTCAGATAATTGAGGATCGCGCCGCGCAATCCCGCTTCCATGCGCTCCAGCAGCGGATGGCGCCCCTCGGCGTAATATTGGAATTCGGCAGACGCCTCTTCAACGCTTCGATTGGCGGAGAGGCGCGTATTGCAGATCCGCACGACGTCGCCCGATCGCCCTTCCCCATGCGCCATCGTCATCAGTGCCTGCCTGATGTCGCCAACCGAAAGGATGCCGAGCTTTTCGCGAATGACTTTCGAGCTGCCGCCGCTGTCCCAGGCCGGCACGATGCGGGTCAGATGCACCTGCCGGTGGCTCAGCGCGATATTGATGGTGCGGCAAGCGCTGCCACCCGAAAACAGGACGATCCGCTTCATTTAAACCTCGCCCCCAGGGGCCGCCGGACTGACAAGAACAATGTGCTTATCCATAAATCCCAATGCGATAAAGCGCAAAGCGGGAAGCAGAGCAAACAGGCAAGCATCGGTGCAAACTTTACTATCCATCGCGGACGGGGAGCGATAGGTTTCCGCTGCGCGACAGTATCGTTCCCAGCAAAGGATGTTTTCCGAATGCCCACGACTTCCGATCCGATGATCGCCTTCGACACGAGTTTCGGCAGGTTTGTCGTCCAGCTCTATCCGGAGCGAGCGCCGATCTCCGTCGGCAACCTGCTCATGCGGATCGAAACCGGGCTCTTCTTCGGCTCGACGATCTACCGCATCGTCAACCTCGCCAATCAGACCGATACAGTGCCGGCCAAGATCGAGGTCATTCAGTTCGGTTATCCCTCCGATAAGCCGAGGGATGGCGATCCGCCACCGATCGCCCACGAAACAACAGAGCAGACCGGGCTTCGCCATGTCGATGGCACCTTGTCGATGGCGCGGCTTGCGCCAGGCACTGCGGGACCGGCTTTCTTCGTCTGCATCGGGGACCAGCCCGAACTGGACTACGGTGGGCTTCGCAACCCCGACGGCCAGGGCTTTGCCGCATTCGGTCAGGTGGTCGAGGGCATGGACGTTGTGAGGTTGGTGTTCGCGGTCGGGGAAGGCCAGCCGCAGCAGATTTCCGATCCGGTCCCTATCACGGCCACTCTTCTCTGAAGCCTCGGAGAGGACTTTCGCCTGGCTGCCAGAGCTGCGTTGTGAGTTGACACTCGTCAAAATGCAGATGATAAATTGATCAAATAATACGAAAGAATAAGAGGGGTTAATTGTGATACATCGTAAGTTCTTCGCGGCGCTGGCAGTGGGCGTGCTCACCAGCCAAGTGGCTCTCGCTGCCGATTTTCGCATCGGCGTTCAGGAAGATCCTGATATCCTCGATCCACATAAAGCGCGCACCACGGTCGGCCGCTTTGTGTTCACCTCGCTTTGCGACAAGCTCGTCGATGTCAGCGATAAGCTGGAGATCATCCCGCAGCTGGCGAGCTCCTGGTCCTGGAGCGCTGACAACAAGACGCTGACCTTCAAGCTGCGTGACGATGTCGAATTCCACGACGGCACAAAGTTTGACGCCGCGGCGGTAAAGGCCAATCTCGACCGCGCCATGACCCTGCCGGACAGCCTGCGCAAGAGCGAGATCGCGTCCGTCGATCGCGTCGAGGTCGTTGATCCGACGACGGTCGTCCTGCAGCTGAAGCGACCCGATGCGACGCTTCTGGCGCAGTTGAGCGACCGCGCGGGCATGATGTTGTCGCCGGCAACATTCAACAACAGCGAGCTCGGCGCCAAGCCGGTTTGCTCCGGTCCCTACAAATTCGTCTCGCGCACCCAGAACGACCGTATCGTGCTGGAGAAATTCGCCAAGTATCGCGATGCCAAGGACTTCTTCTACGACCGGCTCATCTTCCTTCCGATCCCGGATACGACGGTGCGCCTGGCCAACCTGCAGGCGGGAGACCTCGATCTCGTAGAGCGGCTCAACCCGTCCGATGCCGACAAGGTCAAGGCCGACAAGAAGCTGAAATTCATTTCGCTTTCGAGCTTGGGCTACCAGAACATCTCGATCAACGTTGGCGCCGGTTCCGGTGCTGAAACGCCGCTTGGCAAGAACAAGCTGGTGCGCCAGGCGCTGCAGGCGGCGATCGGCCGCGATATCATCAATGATGTCCTCGGCCACGGCCTGTTCGAGCCGGCACAGACGCCGTTCCCGCTGGCCAGCGTCTATTACGACAAGAACTACCCCGTCACGAAGCGCGACGTCGCCAAGGCGAAAGCTCTGCTGGCCGAGGCAAAGCAGCCTGAAGTCGCCTTCGAACTGTCCTTCGGCAACACAACCATCACGGCCTCTCTCGCTGAGATGATCCAGGCCATGGCGGCGGAAGCAGGCTTCAAGATAACCCTGCGCCCGATGGACTTCACCGCCATGCTCGCTGAAATGCAGAAGGGCAACTACCAGGCATCGCTCAACGGCTGGTCCGGCCGTATCGATCCGGATGGCAATATCCATCAGTTCGTGACCTGCAAGGGTGCCCAGAACGACCCGAAATATTGCAACCCGGAAGTCGATCGTCTGCTGAACGAGGCGCGCAGCACGCCGGACGCTGAGAAGCGCAAGGGCTTCTATTCGCAGGCGATGAAGATCCTGCAGGACGAACTGCCGATCATCTACACCTATTATTCGCCGCTGGTTTATGCCGTTTCCGCCAAGGTCGCCGACTTCAAGGCCTATCCGGATGGCATGATCCGCATGCGTGGCGTAAAGCCGGCCCAATAAGGGCCTCACCAATAACAATAGAGCCGCTTCAATCGAAGCGGCTCTATTCGTTTGGACGAGACGGCGTCCGCGCCATCTATCAGACTTCGAGAACGTCCAGCGTACGCATGATGCCGCGCAGTTCTGCCAAGCCTTTCAAACGACCGATGCAGGAATAGCCGGGGTTCACTTGTCTGCCGATATCGTCAACGATCGCGTGACCGTGGTCCGGACGCATTGGAATCTGCCAGTCGGCCCGGCCTTCCGCCTTGCGACGTTTCTCTTCGGCCATCAGCGCCATCACGACCCGCACCATATCCGTATCGCCGTCCAGATGCTCCGCCTCGTGGAACGAGCCGTTGCCTTCCTTGGTGACGTTGCGCAGATGCGCGAAATGGATATCGGGCGCGAACTCCTTCGCCATGGCGACGAGATCGTTTTCAGGGTTGGAGCCATAGGAGCCGGTGCAGAGCGTGATACCGTTGGACGGTGATTTGGCGGCCGCAAGCAATGCGCGCGCATCGGATGCCTTGCAGACGACGCGCGGCAGGCCGAAGAGCGGGAACGGCGGATCGTCGGGATGGATCGCCATCTTCACGCCAACCTCTTCCGCGACCGGAATGATTTCCTTCAGGAACGTGAAGAGGTTTTCGCGGAAACCGCCTTCCTGCAGCTCCTTGTAGATATCCAGCATGCGGTTGAGGCTCTGCCGGTCGTAGACGAATTCGCGGGCCGGCACCCATTCGATGAGGTTGCGCTCCAACCGGGCGAGATCGCTTTCGCTCGCCGTCTTGAGCCATGCTTCCGCCTTGGCGATGCGGTCGGCAGGATGGGCGGCCTCAGCACCCGGGCGCTTCAGCATGAACACATCGTAGGCGCAGAATTCGATCACGTCGAAACGCAGCGCCGTGCCGCCATGTGGCATCTCGTATTCGAGATCGGTGCGCGTCCAGTCGGTAATCGCCATGAAATTGTAGCAGACCGTCTTGATCCCGGCCTTGGCGACAGCGCGAATAGACGCCTTGTAGTTCTCGATCAGCTCCAAGTACCCGCCGGTGCGGGTCTTGATGTCCTCGTGGACGATGATGCTTTCCACCACCGACCATGTGAGGCCCGCCCCCTCTATGATCGCCTTGCGCTTCAAGATCTCGTCGTCCGGCCATGCTCGGCCGTCATTGAGGTGATGCAGTGCGCTGACGATGCCGGTGGCGCCCGCCTGTTTCACATGCGAAAGCTTCACCGTGTCGTCCGGTCCGAACCAGCGCCAGGTCTGTTCCATTATCGTATTACCTTATTAGAGCCGCATGCCGGTGGCGGCGTCGAAGAGATGGCTGTTTGACGGCAGGAGCGTCAGGTTGAGCACTTCGCCGGGCTTGATGACAAGCCGTTCGCGCAATTGCGCGGAGACTTTCTGCCCATCGATCGTTCCCTGCACGAAAGTCTCCGAACCGGTCGGCTCGATATTGGTGACCACCATGGGGATGCCGTCGCTGCCCGCCGCAATCGTCAGATGTTCCGGTCGGATACCGTAGTTTACGGCGCCGCCGGGGGCCACGGAAGTCTCCGAACCGAGCGGCAGGCGAACGCCGTTTTCGGTGACGGCCGACTTGCGATCATCGGCAATCTTTGCGGAGAGGAAGTTCATCGACGGTGAGCCGATGAAGCTTGCAACGAACGTGTTGACCGGCCGATCGTAGAGATCGAGCGGCGCGCCGACCTGCTCGACGATCCCGTCGCGCATGACGACAATGCGGTCGGCCATGGTCATCGCCTCGATCTGGTCGTGCGTCACATAGACGGTTGTCGTCTTGATGCGGGCGTGGATGTCCTTCAGTTCGGCGCGCATCTGCACGCGCAGCTTGGCATCAAGGTTCGACAAAGGCTCGTCGAAGAGAAAAACTTTCGGATTGCGAACGATGGCGCGGCCCATGGCAACGCGCTGGCGCTGGCCGCCGGAAAGCTGCTTCGGGTAACGCTGGAGATAGTCGGTCAGGCCGAGAATACGCGCCGCATCCTTCACCCGCTCGGCGATCTCTTCCTTGGATTTCTTGGCGAGCCTGAGCGAAAAGCCCATGTTTTCGGCAATCGTCATATGCGGGTAGAGCGCGTAGTTCTGGAAGACCATGGCGATGTCGCGGTTCTTCGGCTCGACATCGTTGATGACGCGGCCATCGATGCGGATCGTGCCGCCGGAGATTTCCTCAAGGCCGGCGATCATGCGCAGCAGCGTGGACTTGCCACAGCCAGAGGGGCCGACGAGCACGACAAAGGCGCCATCCGGCACTTCGACCGAAACGCCCTTGATGGTCTCGAAGTCGCCATAGGCCTTGCGGACATTCTGGATTTCAACGGAAGCCATGTTCTTATCCTGAAATACGAGTGGTCGGCATCAACCAGTCTGCGGCGTGGATGGCTGCGAGCAGGCTGAGGCCGGTGTGGTAACCGGGGTCGAGATCGGGTGTGGCCGGCACGAAATCCACCGGCCCATCCCTGGTCATGGTCTGATAGGCGATCGGCGGCGTGCCGCGCCAATAGCGTTCGAAGAAGGCTGCATGGGCCGCTTTCCAGACGCGAAGAGTATCGGCGCTCCCAGTCCGGGCATGGGCGAGCGCGGCAGACCGGATCGTTTCCGGCAGCGACCACCACGGGCAATAGGGGCTCCGCGCGTCACCCGACGCGATCGAGACGGTGAGCGTGATGCCGGGGCCGACATAACCTCTGTCGAAGGAGGAAACGAGGATGCGCTCAAGTGTCTCGATCAGCGCCGGATCGGCGTTATCATCGAGATAATCCAGCGCGAAGCCGACGAACTCGATGCCGTGGCCGACATTGCAGCTGTCCTCGCCCGGCACGTTTCGCAGCATACCGGTTTCAGGGTCGTAATGCCGGTCGATGACATGGGCGATGAAACGGTCGGCATAGGCGAGATGCGCCGTATGGCCGAAGCGCTTCAGCATGCCGGCCGCGCCGAGCAAAATCATCCGCGGACCGAAGTCATCGGCCTGGATGGCAAGACTATCGAGAGACAGCGGGCGGCGCTCGTCCATCTGGAACCGCCCGGTCTCAATCGCCATGATCACCCGGTCGAAATAGGTGAGGTGTTCGGTCAGGCCGGGCAGACCGTAACGGCTTGCCGCGGCGACCAGCCCCTTGGCAACGAACGCGTCCGAATAGGAGTAGATCAGCGCCGGCTTTTCCTGGGTGTGAACCGTCCCGGCAGCGTCAGCATAGACGGCGTTCATATCGCGATCGTAGCAGAAATAGGCGTGGCCATCCGGCTTCTGCAGGGCAGCGAGCAGATCGTACAGACGCTGGCCGGCGGCATCCAGCTTATCCGCAAGCGGCGGCAGCTCCCGGGCGAAGAACTCCGCGTGGCCGATCAGCGCCTCAAGTCCCCTGCCCTGAATCCAGCCATAGGTGTAGTCCGGACCGCGTACGCCGTCCTCGGCGCCGTAATCCTTAAGGGTCAGGCTGTTCTGTTTGGTATTGAGAAACCCGCCGCCAAGTGCCGGCCGCTGCAGCATCCAGTAGAGCGTGCCGGCATTGGCCGCGGCATAGGTCCTGCGTGCCTCTTCGAAAAACTCCATCACATCACTCCTTCAAGCCGGTGCTGGCGACGCCCTGCACGAAGTTGCGGCGGAGCAGCACGAAGAGCAGGATGGACGGAATGAGCACGGTGGCGGATGCGGCACTGAGGCGGCCAAGATCGACGGTGAACCCGGTCTGGAACAGTGCCAGACCCACTTCGATCGTGTAGCTGGAGCGGGTCGTGGCAACGATCATCGGCCAGGCAAACGCAGTCCAAGCCTGGAAGAAGGCGAGCACGGCAAGCGCGCCGAGCGCACCGCGCAGGAGCGGCAGGACGATGCGGAAAAAGATCCAGAATTCGCCGGCACCATCGATGCGGGCGGCCTCCAGAAGCTCATCCGGAATGGAGTGGATGACGTTCTGGCGGATCAGGAATATGCCGAAGCTCATCACCAGATAGCCGAGCAGCAGACCCCAGACCGAGTTCAGGATGCCGAGGCTCTTTGCCTGGAAATAGAGCGGGATCATGTAGACTTCGAACGGCACGATCGCGGTCGCAAGGAACAGCGCGAACAAGATGTTCATCGTACGGAAGCGGAATTTGCCGAAGACATAACCGGCGATCGCCGAGGTCATGACGATGGCGACGGTCGACATCACGGCAAAGGCGATGCTGTTGCCGATCCAGCGCAACAGCGGCGTATCGCCGAGCACCGCGGAGAAATTGGCGATCGTCGGGTCGCGCGGAACGATGGTCGGCGGCCATGCCAACATTTCCGCCGGTGTCTTGAAGGCGTTCGCCACCAGGAAGACCAGCGGCAACAGCATCAGGATCGACACGATCATCAGGAAGATGTCGATCGCCAGATTGGTCAACCGCTTCTTGCGGCGCAGGCGCACACCTTCGGCAAGCTCTTCGGCGGTGGGCTCGATATGCGCGGTATTTTGATTTACGGCGGCTTCGATGGTCATGCCTTGCCCCTTTCCCGCAGCATGGAGAACTGCATCAGCGTCAGCCCCAGCACGATCACCAGCAGCACGACGGCCTCGGACGCCGCGTAACCGACGCGATAATTGCGGAAGCTGTTTTCCAGCATATCGAGAACCAACACCCGCACCTGCCTGCCCGGAGCGCCCTGTGCGTCCGACGCCAGCACGAATGCCTGGGCATAGACGTTGAAGCCTGAGACGAGCGTGACGACCGAGACGTATAGCGTGATCGGCTTCAGCATCGGGACCGAGAGGTGCCAGAAACTTTGCGGCCCGGAAGCGCCATCCAGCTTGGCGGCTTCATAGAGAGAGACCGGCAGGTTCTTGAAACCGACGATGTAGATCAGCACGGCATAACCCAGCGCCTGCCAGGAGCAGAGGATGATGCTGCAGATGACCGAGAGAACCGGATCGAACAGCCAATTCTGCATGGGAATGCCAAAGAAATTCAGGAGCGCATTGAGCGGCCCGAGCCGGGCGTCGAATATCCACTTCCAGGCCATCGCGGCCGGCACAAGCGACACGACATGCGGGATGAAGACGGCGGTCTCGTAGAATCCGGCCATTTTCGAGCGCGTGCGGTGGAAGATCAGCGCCGCGATGACGAGTGCCATCGGGATCGTCAGGAACAGCACACCGAAGGCGATGATCGTCGTGTTGACGAGGGCATCGAGGAACAGATGGTCGCCCATCAGTTCGCGGAAGTTCGCCAAGCCGATGAACGGCTTGTTCTTCGATAGGATATTCCACTGAAAAAGGCTGAGCCTCAACGTATCAGCGATCGGATAAAGCCGCACATAGGCGAAAATCGCCAGCGTCGGCAGGATCGCTAGCATCGCAAAAACGAATCTTTTGCGCTTCAGCATGCGTGTAACCTGTAGACAAACGGGTTCGGCCGCCATGCGGGTCGGACCCTGATCCTCGGAAAGTGCCCCGGCGCGACAATGCGCGATTGTGCCCCGGGTCGATGATGTTGGCGAGTGCCCGGCGAATTATTTCGCCAGCAGGCCTTCGCGGTCGAGGATGGTGTTCACTTCGTCGCTGGTCTTCTTCAGGAAGGCATCGATCTTCGCATCGTCGGTCGCCATCGAGGAATCACCAAAGGCGACGACCAGCTGGGCGGCGACACGGGTGAGGATTTCCTCGATCGGGCCGATCGACGGCAGGGTGAAGAACTTGTAGCCCTGCGGATAGTTGACGAAAGCAGCAAACGCCGGCTGCTTGGAGGTGACGGGCGTATAATCGATGCCCGAACGGTTCGGCAGCCAGCCGACATTCTGCAGCAGCCAGACCAGATTTTCCGGCGAATTGGCCGCCTTGGCGAATTCCCAGCCGATCTTGGCATCATCCTCGTCGCCGGCCGACGTAGAGGTTGGTCGGCAGCGCGATCGAGCCGGTCGGAAGCGGCGCGGCAGCATATTTCAAGTCCGGGGCCTTCTTGGCGATATCGCCGATTACCCAGGATTCGCGGATGAACATCGCCGTCTGGCCGCGTTCGAAAGCGTCGGCGTCCGCCGGCATTTCCGGGGTAACGGCCTTGGCGGTGAAGACGAGATCGAGATACTGCTTCAGCGCCTTGCGGCCGGCTTCGTTGGCGAAATTTGTCTTCCACTTGCCGTCACCGGCCGGCACGAGGATCGCTCCACCGAACTGATGCATGTTGGTCCAGAACTTTTCAGCAATGCCCTGACCACCGCCGGACAGACGCAGGCTCCAGCCGGAGACGGTCGCCTTGCCGGATGCATCGCGCAGGGTCAGTTTCTTGGCATATTCGGAATATTCCTCCATGGTCTTCGGCGGAGCAGTCAGACCGGCAGCCTTGAACATGTCGGTATTGTAGAAAGAGCGAGCCCTGGCCGCGGAACAGCGGCACGCCATAGACCTTGCCGTCGCTGCTGGCGATATCGGAGAAGAACTTGTCGAAATTCTTCGAGTCCTTGACGAAGGTCGAAATGTCGGCCGGCGCTTCCGGCAGGAGGTCGTTTTCGAGGTAACGGGTTGCGGTCGAGCCGGAAAGCTCGATAACGGTCACGCCATCCTGGCCACCACCGGTGAGGCCGAGCGCGACGCGCTTTTCGTGCTCGCGCAGCGCAATCGCTTCAACCTTCACTTCCAGCTTCGGATGGGCAGCCTTCATGCCTTCCGCGACGTGCTGATAAAACGGCGCCATTTCCGGGTAGCCACTCCAGACGGTCAGCGTCTCGGCGGAAGCCGCTGTGATGCCGGTAAGAAGCGTGCCGGCAAACGCCGCGCTCATGAGCAGCGCGCGGGTCGAAATTCTGGTCTTCACTGATGCGTTTTTCATATCCCTGTTCCCTTGTTGTTGTTCACAAAAAGCTCTCATGCAACCGGTTGCGTGTCAAGCATCGGATGGTTTTCGATGATGTTGCGGATCATGCTGTTTTTCTCCTCAATCGCCGGTCGCAAGCGCGATCGCACACGCGGCAAGCGCTTCCGCGGAACCCGGCGCAAACGTCATCGGCAGCCCGTAATACCGGTGTGCCTCATCGACTTCGTAACCGCCGAACCGGAACTCGCTCTCCGGCGGTATGTAGCCCGGATTGTCGTCCGCAAATCCGATCACGAAGGCAGGCTTGTCGCCACCGAGTGCAGCGCGGATCGATAGCGCCGTCTCCGCAAAGATTTCTCCCGGCAAGGCCACGACCGGGACGCCGCCCCAGTCCAGAACCGTGACACGGGCGGCCAGCGGTTCGGGCAGGATCGGCGCGATGTCCCTTGCCCAGTCCGCCCAGTAACCGAGCAGGCTCTTGCGGGCGAGATCGGCAGTCGGAACCTCGCTGCGCCAGCGCTCTTCCAACACGGCAGGGGCATCAGTCTCACGGCGCTCGAAGGAAAGCTGAACCGAAGCATTTCGTGCACCGACGTGGTCGGAAATCGACGTCTCGCCGGCCGTTAGAGTGGCCTCTGCCACTTTGCGCCCGATACGCTCCGCAGCGTCATAAGTCCGGTCCGGATTTGCGGAAAGCGTGATCGAGGCATGTGCCGAATGGCCCGTATTGGCGTCACCGACACAACCGGGCATGAACAACGCGACTGCGCCCGGATACGCCGCTTCCAGGGTCTCGCGCACAAAATGCGGATAATCCGCCGTCCAGAGCAGGTTATCGGCGGCCAACACGACCGGATGGCAGGCATAGGCTGTGACGACTGCGATCATGCCTCCGTCTTCGCCGCGAATGCGCAGAATTGGCAGGGAAGCGTCCACAGGTCCGCCGGGATGGCGCCTGTTGCGCGCTATCCCCGGGTCGCTCCCCTGCCCTGCAGTAATCTTCGCCGGACGCCGCAGGGCAGCCGCTTTGTCGATCGCGGCGACGCAGGCATCCTCCAACCGTTCCAGATAGGTCGGATCGGCCGCAAGGCTCAGTCGGCCAGCCATCGAAACCGGCCCGCCGTGATTGTGAAGTGCGGCAACCACGACGTTCTCGGCCGGGAGCACACAGCGTTCGCGAACACGGGCGCTCATCGCCGCGTCGATACCGATGACGTCGACCACAACGAGCGCGGTGCCACCAATGACCACGGCACGGGCCGTCAGCGCATCATGCGCGCCTTCGGCAGGCAGGCTGCGAGCTGCGAAGCCGGACATGGGCAGGCCCGGCGTGGGTGTGATATCGACAATGGCGGCCCCGGCCTGGATCATCGGCAGAACGCCTTTTCACCATGGACCCAGGCCTCGCGAACCTTGATGGCTCGATCACCTTGCGACCAATCGAACCGAATGAGATCGGCCCGCGCACCGACTTCCAGCCGCCCGCGCCCACCGACGAAACGACCGGGATTTTCCGTCGCCAGCCGGAGCGTATCCGCCAGCGGGATACCGGCCATATCGGCGGCAATCGCGACATTGGCGGAGAGCGGCAGGCTGGCACCAGCAAGGTAGGGTGTACCGGCGACGCTGATGCGGCCTTCTGGAGAGACTTCAACGCTGCCGCCGACCGGTTGTTCGTAAAGCCCCGGCGGCATGTCGGCCAATGCCACCATGTCGGAGACGAGGATGGCACGCTCCATGCCCTTGGCGCGCAACATCGCCTTGAACGTATCGCCCGGCAGATGCCAGCCATCGGCGATAAAGCTTGCGGTCAGCCGATCGTCGGCAAGCTGAGCCCAGATGAAATTCGGATGACGGGGCAACATGGCGGCTGCGCCATTGCCGAGATGCGTAGACAATCTGGCACCGGCCTCGGCCGCCGCATGGATCTCGTCCGGTGTTGCCGCGGTATGGCCAAGCGCCACGAGAACACCCTGTGCGCTGAGCGCGCGGATATAATCGACGCTGCCTTCGTGCTCGGGCGCCAGTGTCACCATCGCAACGAGATTGCCGGACGCCCTCTGCCAGCGCTCGAACTCGGCGATCGACGGCGATCGTACATGCACCAGCGGATGTGCACCGCGCGGGCCGTCCTTGTCCGAAATCGATGGGCCTTCCACATGCACGCCGGGGACCATTTCCGCGATCAGCCGATGACCCGCGCGGCTTTCGGCAATCACCGTCAGCGCCTGAAGGATTGACGCTTCGGAAGCCGTGATCAGGGTGGGCAGCCAGGTGGTTACGCCGACGCTGAGCAACTCCTCGCAAAGCGACAGCATGATGTTCGGCGTCACTTCGCCGGAATTCAAGTCGAGGCCGCGGAAGCCGTTGACCTGGAGGTCGATCAGACCCGCAGACAGGTAGGCCGTACTCGTCGTCTCGGCCGCGCGAATGGCGGCAATCGTCCCGTCGGCGATCTCGATAGAGATGCCCTTGCCGGTGTGGGGATAGATGCCGTCGATTGTCACCATCAGAGCGCCTTTACCCGTCCCTGGAAATTGGCGATGAACCGGCCGTTCGCTTCGTCGCCGCCCGGCGCATTGCCGCTGCGCCAGACCGGCGGCTCGATGCCGCGCTCAACGAGCTTGGCGACCGTACGAATGACAAGGCAGTTCAGCGAGAAGGCATTGGCGAAGGTTGAAATCGCCGCGATGTTTTCGCTCATGCCCGGCACGGAAACGACCGCATCACCGATCGGCACTTTGCAGTCGATCGCGATATCGACGATGTCGTGCAGGTTCTGCTTGGTCGGGTGGCGGGCCGGGTGATCCGGCGACGTGTTGGCCGCATGCTGGCGGGAGCTGACCCCGATCAGGAATGCGCCGCGCCGTTTCGCCTCCAGCGCCGCATCGATCAATGCCGCGTTGATGCCGTAAGCGTTCACCAGGATCAGCAGGTCGGTCTCGCCGAGCCGCTGGTTTGCGATCACCACCTTGCCGTAACCCGGCGTGCGCTCGATCGCCATGGAGCGAAGGGCGCCATTGGAGAGAAGCGTGCCTTCGTCCAGAATGGCACTGATATGCATCAGCCCGCCGGCACGGAAGAAGACTTCCTGCGAAGCAAGGTTCGAATGGCCGCCCGGACCATAGATGTGAACCAGCCGATCGGCGGAAATCTGGTCGGCAAGCTTTGAAGCCGCCTGATCGAGAAACGCTTTTTCTTCCTCCAGAACTCGGCGCATCAAGGCCTGGGTGGAGGCGAAATAACCTTCGCAGAGCGCATCTGCATCGATGACTTGGGTCTCAGGCATCTGGATCGGAGTCCTTGTCGATATAGAGGGTGCAGGCCTCGTGATTGCGCAGGATGCTGGCCGGGCAGTCGGTCCCGAGCGGGCCATACAGCGTCTTCGATACCGCATCGCGCTTGATGGCGCCCGGCACGACACAGAACAGGCGGTCGGCGCGCATCAGCCGCGGCACGGTCAACGTTACGGCGTGATGCGGAACGGAGGCCAGATCCGGGAAGCAGTCATCATCCACCTGCTGCTGACGGCAGATATCGTCCAGCTCGACGATCTTGACGTCCAGCGGATCGTTGAAATCGGCAACCGGCGGGTCGTTGAAGGCGATATGGCCGTTCACGCCGATGCCGAGGCAGACGAAATCGATCGGCGCTTCGTTCATGAGATCGGCATAACGCGCAACTTCGGCCTCCGCGTCCGGCTCAGGCGTCATGCGATGCACAGCGGCGAACGGCAGTCGGTTGAAGACATGCGCATCCAGCCAGTTGGCGAACCGCGCAGGCGATGCCGGATCGAGCCCGATATATTCGTCCATATGGAAGGCCGTCACCCGGCTCCAATCGAGACCCGGCACGGCGGCAAGTGCTGCAAGCATATCCGCCTGGCTGGGAGCGGCGGCAAAGACCATACGCACATTCGGCTGCGCAGCCAGACGTTCGGCGAGCGCTGCGGCGACATCGACGGCCGCCGCCGCGCCCATTTCGGCCCGCGTGGCAAAGCTTTCGACGACAAGCCGGTCGAAGGTCCGCCGGGTTTTCGGCGAAGGGCGAAGGGCGGTTGCGAGGCTCAATGCGGTCTCCATGTTCCAGGCAGTTTTGCCCATGCGGAAACCGGCGGCGCAGGGCCATGTTTCATGGCCGCATCCGTTGCAGTTCCCCTTGTTCTTGTTGACGGAAGATTTTCATGCAACCGGTTGCATGTCAAGCGGATGAATGTCAGTTTTACGCATCGATTGATGAGGCTGTGGACTTCATGGTAAGCGGGGCCGAGAGCCGAGAGTTTCCAGATACCATGATCAAACGGGCCAAGGGCGTCACCATAAGCCAGGTCGCGGATGCGGCCGGTGTGGCGCGTTCCAGCGTGTCGCGCGCCTTCACGCGACCGGACATGTTGTCGCCCGAAACGGTCGAGCGGATCATGAAGGCCGCCGAAGCGCTGGGCTATGTGCCGAACCACACGGCCCGCGCGCTCAGCACCGGCCGGCACGGCAATGTCGGGCTGATCGTACCGGATATCGCCAACCCTTTCTTTCCGCCGCTGATCCAAGCTGCCCAGCTCGAGGCGGATCGTTCCGATTTTTGCATCTTCCTCGGCAACACGGAGGAAAACGCGAAGCAGGAAGACAAGCTGGTCGGGCGTTTCGCCGGTCAGGTCGAAGGCCTCGTGCTTGCCTCCTCCCGTCTTTCCGACGAACGTATCCGCGCCCATGCCGCGCAGCTGCCGCTTGTGCTGATCAACCGCGATATCGACGGTATCCCGCGTGTGCTGATCGATAGCGGCTCCGGCGTGCGGCAGGCGGTCGAGCATCTTGCCAAGCTCGGACATCGCAAGATCGTCTATGTCAGCGGTCCCTCGAATTCCTGGTCGAACAAGCAGCGGCGAACCGCAATCCGCAATGCCGCCTCCAGCCTTGGCCTTCAGGTCGAAACCGTGCCAGCGGTACTCGCCAGCTACAGTTCCGGCCGTAATGCCGTGAGCGCCATCCTCGCCACCTCCGCCACCGCGGCCGTCGCCTTCGACGACCTGACGGCGCAGGGCGTTCTGGCCGGGCTTGCCGAAAGGAAGGTCTCCGTCCCCGGCGATTTCAGCCTGATCGGCTGCGACGACGTTCTCGGCGCCGTCACCTATCCGGCGCTGACGTCCGTCTCGAATCGTTCGACGGAAGCCGGCCGCGTTGCCGTCTCGCTGCTGCTCGAGATGCTGCAATCCCGCGCCATTCGCGATGTGCGATACGTGCTGGAAACGCATCTCGTCATCCGCCAGACGACCACACAGTCGTAGACGCTAAATATTCCGTCTTTTACCTTCCAGAATATCGATGATCGAGTTGGCGGCATCGAGAACGTTGGTGCCAGGCCCGAACACGGCGGCAACCCCGTTTTCCATCAGGTAGTCGTAGTCCTGCCGGGGAATGACCCCGCCGACCACCACCACGATGTTCTCAGCACCCTTGTCCTTCAGCGACTGGACGAGCTGCGGCGCGAGCGTCTTATGGCCGGCCGCCAACGAGGACATGCCGACCACCTGCACCTTTTCCCTGACCGCCAAATCGGCTGCTTCATCCGGCGTCTGGAACAGCGGGCCTGCCAATACGTCGAAGCCGATATCGCCGAAAGCGGACGCGATCACCTTGGCGCCGCGGTCGTGACCATCCTGGCCGAGCTTGGCGACCATGATCCTCGGCTTCTTGCCGGCAGCTTTGCCGTAGTCGGCAAGCCGGGTGACGATCGTCTTGTATTCCGGGTCACCGTCGTAGGCTGCACCATAGATATCGCTGACCACTTCCGGCACCGCGGAATGATCGCCGAAGCTCTTGCGCATCGCATCGGAGATTTCGCCGACGGTCGCACGGGCGCGGGCAGCCTCCACCGCTGCCTCCAGCAGATTGCCTTGTCCGGACTTTGCCACCTCCGCGAGGACGGCAAGCGCCTGTTCGACCTTTTTCGAGTCCCGCCTGCGCCGCACGTCTTCCAGCCGCTTCACCTGCGCCTTGCGCACCGCGGTGTTGTCGATAGCAAGAATATCGAGTTCGTCTTCGTTTTCGAGGCGGTATTTGTTGACCCCGACGATGATCTCCTCGCCGCGATCGACCTTGGCCTGGCGTAGCGTCGCAGCCTCTTCGATCAGCCGCTTCGGCAGGCCTTCGGCGACTGCCTTGGTCATGCCACCCATCGCCTCGACCTCCTCGATCAGAGCCCAGGCCTTTTCAGCGAGTTCATTGGTGAGGCTTTCGACATAATAGGAGCCGGCCAATGGATCGACGACCTTGGTGACGCCGGTCTCGTGCTGCAGGATCAGCTGGGTATTGCGGGCGATGCGCGCCGAGAAGTCCGTCGGCAGCGCCATCGCCTCGTCGAGCGCATTGGTGTGCAGCGATTGCGTGCCGCCCAGAACCGCGGACAAAGCCTCATAGGCCGTGCGGATGACGTTGTTATAGGGGTCCTGCTCCTGCAGCGAGACGCCGGATGTCTGGCAATGGGTGCGCAGCATCAGCGACGAGGCCTTCTTCGGCTGGAACTCCTCCATGATCTTCGACCAGAGAAGACGGGCGGCGCGCAGCTTTGCCGCCTCCATGAAGAAGTTCATGCCGATCGCGAAGAAGAAGGACAGCCGGCCGGCGAACTCGTCGACATTCAAGCCCTTGGCGAGCGCTGCACGCACATATTCACGGCCATCCGCCAGCGTGAAGGCCAGTTCCTGCACCAGCGTCGCGCCGGCCTCCTGCATGTGATAGCCGGAGATCGAGATCGAATTGAAGCGTGGCATTTCCTTCGCGGTATATTCGATGATGTCGGCGACAATCCGCATCGAAGGCTCAGGCGGATAAATATAGGTGTTGCGGACCATGAACTCCTTGAGGATGTCGTTCTGGATGGTCCCGGAAAGCTCGGCGCGAGAACAGCCCTGTTCCTCGCCGGCAACGATGAAGGAAGCGAGGATGGGAATGACCGCGCCGTTCATCGTCATCGACACCGACATGTCCTTCAACGGAATGCCGTCGAACAGGATTTTCATGTCCTCGACACTGTCGATCGCCACGCCCGCCTTGCCGACATCCCCCTCGACACGCGGATGATCGGAATCGTAGCCACGATGGGTGGCAAGATCGAAGGCGACCGACAGGCCTTTCTGGCCGGCGGCGAGGTTGCGGCGATAAAAGGCGTTCGAAGCCTCCGCCGTCGAGAAGCCGGCATATTGGCGGATCGTCCACGGCCGGCCGGCATACATGGTGGCGCGGGGACCGCGCACGAACGGCTTCATGCCGGGCAGCGTGTCGAGATGATCGATATCCCGCGTATCCTCGGCCGTATAAAGCGGCTTGATATCGATGCCCTCCGCCGTGTGCCAGACAAGCGTCTCCGGCGAAGCTTTGAGCTCTTTTTCCGCTAACTGTTCCCAATCCTTGGCGGTCTTCTCGGACATCAATTTTTCCTCGGCATGCGGCTTCTTCCACGCACACCAAGAGGTACCGTTGTTGGCGATCGGGTCAAGTCCGACGAAGGTTAGGATTGGCGTGGCGAGTACCGGGATGCCTGTTTTTGAAAATTGACTACAGTGCTACCCGGTAGTATTTTCAGCAATCAAAAGGAGATATGCCATGACAGTGAAAGCTTCGGTATCGATCTCGAACCAGCAGGATGCGTTTGCCCGCAAACTTGTCGAGGATGGTCGCTATGCCAGCCTGAGCGCGGTCGTGCAGCGCGGATTGGAGCTTCTCCGGGAAGAGACGGAACTGAAAGATGCAGAGCTTGCAGCGCTGAAAGAGCTGCTGGATCGCCGCGCCAACGGCAAATTCATAACAATGGAAGAGAGCGATCGGCGCACTGACGCGATGATCGAGGCAAAGAGAAAAGCCTATGGCCTATGAGGTCATCTTATCTGAAGAAGCCGACCACGATCTCGAACTGATCTTTGACCACCTTGTGGAAACATACTTGACGTTTGGAGAATCATTACAAGATGCGTTCGGCAGGGCCGAAAAACGCGTAGCAGCTGTCAAAAGCGATATGAAATCCCTATCACTCGCACCTTATCAGGGAACTTTGCAGAGCGACCTCAGATCGAACCTGCGCCACGTTACTAAAAGGCAAGCGATCTTCTATTTCGAGATTGACGAAGAACATCTCGCCGTCCAAGTCCTCGCTGTCTTCTACGGCGGTCAGGATCACCAACGCCATATGACAGCGCGCTTGAGAACAATCTGAGCGCCATACCCTTTTTTACTCGAACTCCATGATCAACTCATCCACCGCCAGGCTCTGTCCCGCGGTCGCGGCAACGCGTTTCACCACGCCCTTGCGCTCCGCCTTCAGCAAGTTCTCCATCTTCATCGCTTCGACGGTTGCAAGCGGCTGGCCGGCTTCCACCGTGTCGCCGACTTTGACCGAGATCGAGGTGATGACGCCCGGCATGGGGCAGAGCAGCATCTTTGACGTATCCGGTGGCAGCTTCTTCGGCATCAGGCGGGCAAGTTCGGCGACGCGCGGGGAGCGGACGCGGGCGGTAACGTCGAGGCCGCGCCAACGAAGCCGGATGGCGGGGCCGACGAGATTGACCTTCACGCCCATGGTTTCTCCGGCGATATGGAAGGATGCGTGGCTATGGCCCGGCACCCAGCCGCTGGCGACCGACAGTCGCTTGCCGTCGGCGAAGACCACTGCCGACCCATCCGGGCCTTTTTCAAGCGTCGCGGCCTGTTCGAAGCCGGCAAGCGTCACCACCCATTCGCGGCCAACGATGCGGCGGTGATTGCCGATCGTGCCGGAGATCTGCACCGCGCGTTCCTGGATCACCTGGTTGACCAGAACCGCGATTGCGGAAAGCCTTTGGGCGGCCTGCGCATCTGGCTGTATCCCGCCAAACCCATCCGGGAATTCCTCGGCGATATAGGCGGTGGTCAACTGGCCTGATCGGAACCGCTCCTGCTCCATGACCGCAGAAAGGAAGGGAAGGTTATGGCCGATACCTTCGACCTCGAAGTCGTCGAGTGCCGCCCCCATCGCGTCGATCGCCTTGATGCGGGCTGACGTCCCCTCGCCCGGCGCATAGGTGCAGAGCTTGGCGATCATCGGGTCGTAGTACATCGATATCTCGCCGCCCTCGAAGACGCCGGTATCGTTGCGCACGATCGTGCCGTCGGCTCGTCTGCCTTCCACCGGCGGGCGATAACGCGACAGGCGGCCGATCGACGGCAGGAAATTGCGATATGGATCCTCGGCATAAAGCCGGCTTTCGATCGCCCAGCCGTTGAGCTTCACATCGTCCTGACCGAAGGAGAGCTTCTCTCCGGCCGCGACCCGGATCATCTGCTCCACCAGATCGATGCCGGTGACGAGTTCGGTCACCGGATGCTCCACCTGCAGGCGGGTGTTCATTTCCAGGAAATAGAAATTGCGCTTGCCGTCGACGATGAACTCCACCGTGCCGGCGGAGAAATAACCGACCGCCTTTGCCAGCGCCACGGCCTGTTCGCCCATGGCCTTGCGGGTGGCGGCATCGAGGAAGGGCGATGGCGCCTCTTCGATGACCTTCTGGTTTCGCCGCTGGATCGAGCATTCGCGCTCGCCGAGATAAAGCGTCGTGCCGTGTTGGTCGCCAAGGATCTGGATTTCGATATGACGCGGCTGGTCCACGAACTTTTCGATGAAGATGCGGTCGTCGCCGAACGAGGCTTTCGCCTCATTGCGGGAAGACTGGAAACCCTCGCGCGCTTCCGCATCGTTCCAGGCAATGCGCATCCCCTTGCCGCCGCCGCCGGCAGATGCCTTGATCATCACGGGATAACCGATCGAGGACGAGATCCTCACGGCCTCTTCCGCATCCTCGATCAGATCCATATGGCCCGGCACGGTGCTGACGCCTGCCTGAGCGGCGATGCGCTTGGAGGTGATCTTGTCGCCCATGGCCTCGATCGCGCCGACCGGTGGACCGATAAAGGCGACGCCGGCTTTTTCCAGCGCCTGTGCAAACGCGGCGTTTTCCGACAGGAAGCCGTAGCCCGGATGCACCGCATCGGCGCCGGTCTGGTGGATGGCATCGAGAATGTTCTCGATGACGATATAGGATTGGTTCGACGGCGCCGGGCCGATATGCACCGCCTCGTCGGCCATGCGCACATGCAGTGCCTGGGCATCCGCATCTGAATAGACCGCGACGGTCTTGATGCCCATCTTGCGCGCCGTCTTGATGACCCGGCAGGCGATTTCGCCGCGATTGGCTATGAGAATTTTCTTGATCATTCGATCCGTCACTTCCAACAGGATTTGCTCAAAGCTCTCTTCCGTCATGCTCGGGCTTGTCCCGAGCATCTAACCACCGTTCGGTTTGCATCGACGTGATTAGATCCTCGGGACAAGCCCGAGGATGACGACTGTGAGGTCATAGGGGTATCGTGTCGTGTTTTTTCCAATGGGTCGTCACCTGCTTATTGCGCAGCGAGGCGAACGCCCGGGCGATGCGGCGGCGCGAGGAATGCGGCATGATCACCTCGTCGATGAAGCCGCGTTCGGCCGCGACGAACGGATTAGCGAAGCGCTCCTCGTATTCCTTCGTCCGCGCCGCGATCTTGTCCGGATCGCCAAGCTCGGACCGGTAGAGGATTTCGGTGGCACCCTTGGCGCCCATCACGGCGATTTCCGCCGTCGGCCAAGCATAGTTGAAGTCGGCCCCGATATGTTTCGACGCCATGACGTCATAAGCGCCGCCATAGGCTTTGCGGGTGATCAGCGTCACCATCGGCACGGTCGCTTCCGAATAGGCGAACAGCAGCTTGGCGCCGTGCTTGATGACGCCGCCATATTCCTGCGCCACGCCCGGCAGGAAGCCCGGCACGTCCACCAACGTCAGGATCGGGATCGAGAAAGCGTCGCAGAAGCGCACGAAACGCGCCGCCTTGCGGGAACTGTCGATATCCAGGCAGCCAGCCAGCACCATCGGCTGGTTGGCGACGACGCCGACCGTCTGGCCTTCCAGCCGGATGAAGCCGGTGATGATGTTCTTGGCATAGGCTTCCTGGATCTCGAAGAAATCCCCCTCGTCCGCGATCGCGTAGATCAGCTCCTTCATGTCGTAAGGCTTGGCGGCGCTGTCGGGGATCAGGCTGTCAAGGCGATTCTCGATACGCGCCGGGTCATCGTGGAACGGCCGCACCGGCAGCTTGTCGCGGTTGTTGAGCGGCAGGAAATCGAAAAGCTGGCGGACTGCTTCCAGCGCCTCGATATCGTTCTCAAAGGCCGCATCGGCGACGGAGGACTTTTGGGTATGGGTGCGGGCGCCGCCCAACTCTTCGGCCGTTACGATCTCGTTGGTCACCGTCTTCACCACATCCGGGCCGGTGACGAACATGTAGGAGCTATCGCGCACCATGAAGATGAAGTCGGTCATCGCCGGGGAATAGACCGCGCCGCCGGCGCAAGGTCCCATGATGACGGAAATCTGCGGGATGACGCCGGATGCCTCCGCATTGCGGCGAAACACCTCCGCGTAACCGGCGAGCGAGGCCACGCCTTCCTGAATGCGGGCGCCGCCCGAATCATTGAGGCCGATCACCGGGGCGCCGACACGCACGGCCATATCCATGATCTTGCAGATCTTCTGCGCATGGGTTTCCGACAGCGAACCGCCGAGAACCGTAAAGTCCTGGGAGAAGACATAGACCTGGCGGCCGTTGATCGTGCCCCAGCCGGTCACCACGCCATCGCCGGCGACCTTCTGCTCGGCCATGCCGAAATCCACCGCGCGGTGGGTGACATACATGTCGAATTCTTCGAACGAACCTTCGTCCAACAGGACCTCGATGCGCTCGCGGGCGGTCAGCTTGCCCTTGGCATGCTGCGCGTCGATGCGCTTGCTTCCACCGCCGAGCCTTGCTTCGGCCCGCCGTTTTTCGACTTCACCCAGAACTGCGCGCATGATCACTCCCGGCATTCGCTTGGCATTACTTAGCGCCTTGCACTCCCGGAGGAAACCGCAGGGCATCTAGACCAATTGATAAGGCGGCCCATAAAAAATGCAAAGCGATAGACGCACAAGCCCCGCAGAGGCCAAGTCGGTCCTCTTGGGCTCGCGCCGACTTGCCGATAAGCTCGGCTGGAACAACAATGGGAATCGATTAAGAAGCCGCGCTGTTCTGCGAACAATTTTTAAGACAGGGCGGCTAAGCACACATGCAACCTTACGATGGTGGATGCATCCGTGAACCTACTACCTGCCAATGTCCGCGCGATGCTGGAATCGCTTCGGGAACGCGCCATTTCGACAGATTTTGCGGCAAGGCTGCTCGGCAACACTGCGCCGCCGGCACGGCGCCTGCGGCCGCGGCAGACCACCGACGCGGCGAGCGTCGCGGGCTTCTGGGAACGCCTGCGCGAAGACGGATGCGCGAACGACGCCGTCGAGGCTGAACTTGCCGACGCGGCTTCGGTCGAACGGGCTGAGGTCTTTGGTGCCAATATCGAAAACTATATCGGCACGGTGAAAATCCCGGTCGGCCTGATTGGCCCCCTGCGGGTGAATGGCCTCAATGCCGCCGGCGATTATTTCGTGCCGATGGCGACGAGCGAGGCCGCGCTGGTCGCCTCTTATGGCCGCGGCGCCGAACTCGTCTCGGCGGCAGGCGGCGTGACGGCAGCAGTCGTCTCGGAAGGTGTACTCCGCACGCCGGCTTTCGTGTTCGACAACATGCTGACCTGCGGCCTGTTCGTGAACTGGGTGGCGGACAATACCGATGCGCTGAAGGCTGCGGCGGAAACGACGACGCGTTACGGCAAGCTGATCTCCATCGAGCCGTTCATGGACGTCAACGTCGTCTTCCTGCTCTGCCGTTACTCCACCGGCGACGCGGCCGGCCAGAACATGGTGACGGTCGCGACCGAGGCCATGTGCCGCTATATCGTCGAACATATGCCGGTCCCAGCCCTCCACTGGTTCATCGAGGCGAATTTTTCGGGTGACAAGAAGGCCTCCTATCTCGGCCTGCAGACGGGCCGGGGCCGCAAGGTGACCGCGAGCGCCACAGTTCCTTACGATCTTTTGCGAAAATACCTGCGGGCCGATCCGAAGAAGATGCTGGCCTATGGCCAGGTGGCAGGCCTCGGCGCGGTTCTGAGCGGCCAGCTCGGCGCGCAGGCGCATTATGCCAACGGGCTTGCCGCCGTCTATCTCGCGACGGGGCAGGATGCTGCCTGTGTTTCGGAATCGGCCGTCGGCTTCACCCGCATGGAGCCGCGTGACGGTGCCTTGTTCTTCTCCGTTACCATGCCGAATATTCTCGTCGGATCGGTCGGTGGCGGCACGGGCCTGCCGAGCCAATCGGCGGCGCTGTCGATCATGGGCCTGAAAGGCGCCGGCAAGGCGGCAGCGCTGGCGGAAGTCACCGCGGCCGTCTGCCTTTGCGGCGAAATCTCCATCATCGCCGCCATCGCGTCGGGCCATTTCACCCGCGCGCACCAGAAGCTGGCGCGGTTCAGATGACGGTTCCCGCGCAGCATCCACAGGCGGATGCGCCTCTCGTCAGGCGGCTCTGGCTTTATCAGGCCGAGCGCTTTCCGCTGTTTAAAACGGCGATCCTGCTCGCCGTCTTTTCTTCCGCCAGCATCAGCGTCTCGGCTCAGCTTGCTGCCAGGCCCCTGCCGTCGCTGCTGACGTTCCTCGCCATCTGGCTGGTTACCGTCATCATATTTTTCCAGATGCGGGCCTGCGACGAGTGGAAGGATCTGGAGGACGATCGCCGCTTTCGGCCGGAGCGGCCGATCCCCAGTGGCCTGATTTCGCTGCGGCTGGTGCTTTCGCTTGCCACCGGCGCGGCACTTATCGCGATCGCCCTGACCGCATCGGTTGCGAGCGGGCTCCTCCTGTTTCTCGCCATCGTCTGGGTCTGGCTGGCGCTGATGACCTTCGAGTTCTTCGCGCCGGACTGGCTGAAGAAGCGGCCATTCCTCTATCTCGTTTCGCATATGGCGATCATGCCGCTGATCGATCTTTTCGTGACGGCCGCGGAATGGTTGCCGGCAGGCTTCTCGCCGCCGCAAGGCCTGTGGCTCTTCCTGCTCCTGAGCTTCACCAACGGTTGCGTGCTCGAAATCGGCCGCAAGGTCTGGGCGCCGGAAAGCGAGCGTGAGGGCGTCGAGACCTATTCCGCGCTGCTTGGACCGCGCCGCGCCGCCTCGATCTGGCTGGCGCTGTGCGCCTTTGCCTGGCTGTTGCTGGCCGGTGTCGGGCACTTCGTCGGTGCGCTGTTCATCGTTGCCGGCCCGGGCCTCCTGGCGCTTGCCGCAGTCGCCTGGGTGGCCCAGTCCTTTGTCGCCGACCCAACACCGGTGCGGCAAAAGGCGGTCGATACTGCTGCCGGTCTCTGGGTCTTCGTCTGTTATTGCCTTGCGGGCTTTGCGCCGCTTCTGAAACATTGGGTGGCTGCATGATCGTGCGGATGCAGGATATCGGTTCGGCACAACGTGTCGGCGGCAAGGCCGCTGCGCTGATGCGGCTGGCGGACCAGGGCTTCAACGTGCCACGCTTTGCCGCATTGCCGCCCGAGGCGTTCGACGGAACCGGCATCAAGCCGGATGCGGAAACGGCGCTTATGGTAACCCTATCGGAGATCGGCACAGGCCCGTTTGCGGCACGCTCTTCCGCCATGGAAGAGGATGGCGACAAACACTCCCATGCAGGTCAATTCCTGTCGCTCCTGAACCTCGATGCGGTGGGCCTGCCTGTCGCCTGCGCAAAAGTCTTCGAAAGCGGCAAGCGCGACAGCGTCGCCGGCTACCGGGAGAAGCATGGCCTTTCCGGCGAAGGCGGCGGTACCGCCGTGCTGGTGCAGCAGATGGTGGATGCGCGTGTGGCCGGCGTCGCCTTCACCGCTGATCCGGTCAGCGGCAGGCGCGATCGCATCGTCATCTCGGCGATCGCTGGGCTCGGAGACCGGCTGGTCGGCGGCGAAGAGGATGGCGAAACCTATATTCTCGATCGCACCGGCCAGGTCCTCGAAAAGCCTGAAGGCGGGAACGTCCTGAGCGACACGGATTTGTCAGCGCTTGCCGATCTCGCGGAAAAGGTGGAGGCTGCCTGTGGCAGTCCGCAGGATATGGAATGGGCGTTCGAGGGGGAGAGACTTTACCTCCTCCAGGCCCGGCCGATCACCACCGCGCTGGCGCCTGATATCATCGATGACGACACGCTGACGGTCTTCGACAATTCCAACATCATCGAGTCCTATCCGGGTCTCGTTTCGCCCCTTACCTATTCCTTCGCGCAATATGCCTATGATCGCGTCTATCGCGCCTTCGTCCGTCTGCTTGGGGTGAACGAACAGACCATCGCCGAAAACGCTGCCGTGTTCGACAACATGCTTGCCCGCATCGATGGCCGCATCTACTACAATCTGGTGAACTGGTATCGGGCGCTGGCGCTGCTGCCGGGATTCTCGATCAATCGTGCCCATATGGAAACCATGATGGGTGTCGACGAGCCGCTGCCGGCCGAGATATCAACCAAGATCGGCCCACCGCCGGCAAAGGGTCTGGGACTGGTCGCGGCGTGGCTCAGCGTCAGCCGATCCGCCGGCCGCCTCCTTTGGGAAGCTATCCGCATCAAATCGACGACGCGCGACTTCTATCGCCGACTGGACAGTTCGCTGAAAGCACCGCCTGCGACCCTGGAGGCGATGCCGTTGACGGCGCTGGCGCGCGAATACCGCCGGATCGAGGCGGAACTCCTCGACCGGTGGGATGCGCCTCTTATCAACGACTTCCTCTGCATGATCGCCTTCGGCGGCTCGCGAAAGATGCTGGAACGGTGGTGCGGCCCGGATGGGCTGGCGCTGCACAACGACATCATGATCGGCCAGGGAGACATCATCTCCGCCGAGCCCGCCCAGCGCATCCGCCGTATGGCGGCTCTGCTGGAAGGTCACGACACGCTTCGCGCCACGCTCGCGACCGGTAGCGATGAAAGGCTTTCCTCGCATCCTCAACTATTACATGAAATAGAGGCATATCTCTCAAAATTTTCAGATCGTTGCACGGAAGAGCTAAAGTTGGAATCGGTGACGTTGGACCGCGATCCTACACCGCTTTACCGTGCTATTGCCGCCGGCAGCGGTGTCCATCATGCGATGGTCAGCCGAGGCATGGAGGCGATCGATACGCTGCTGGCGGACCGACCGGTCAAGAAATTCATTGCCCGGCATGTCATCTCCTGGACCAAGGCGCGGGTCAGCGGCCGCGAGAACTTGCGGTTTGAGCGCACCCGCATTTTCGGCCGCGCCCGCCACCTGTTCCGTGCCGTCGGCCGCCAGTTCCAGGCCTACGGACTGATCGCGGATGCCGACGACATCTACTTCCTGACGGTTCAGGAAATCCTCGGCACGATCGAAGGATTTGCAGTTTCGACGGACCTCGCCGGGATCGTGCGGCTGCGACGTGCCGAGATGGAAGAGGCTGCCAAGCGGCCTGATCCCGGCCGGCGACTGACCGTTCGCGGCGCGGCACGAGCAAGCCGTGGGGTGGACAGCTCCCCACCCGCCAGCCTCGGGACAGGCGATGTGGCAACCGAGCGCACAGGGACCGGCTGCAGTGCCGGCGTGGTCACGGCGCGTGCCCGCGTCATCCGCGATCCGCGCACGCAAGCGCTTGCCAAAGGCGATATTCTCATCGCACATCACACGGATCCGGGCTGGATCGCGGTGTTCTCGAATGCCTCCGCCATCGTCGTCGAGCGCGGCAGCCTACTGTCCCATTCGGCCATCGTCGCGCGGGAACTCGGCATTCCCTGCGTGGTCGGCATCAAGGGCGCGATGGACTGGGTCATCGATGGCGAAACGATCGAAGTTGATGGCGGGACCGGCCGCGTGAGGAGGATGGCATGAGCGGCGCGGATATCGCCAAGCGGGCGAATTTCGACGACATCCGCTACGCGCAGCTCTGGGAGGATGCCGACGTTCTTGTGGACGCGCTCGGCGACCAGCACGGCAAGACCCTGGTTTCGATCTGCTCGGCCGGCGACAACGCGCTTGCCATGCTAACGCTCGATCCGGCCCGCGTCGTGGCGATCGACCTGTCGCCGGCACAGATCGCCTGTCTCGCGATCCGCATCGCCGCCTATCGCACCCTCGACCATGCGGCTTTGTTGGAACTACTCGGCGCACGGCCATCAGCGCGGCGCGGCGAATTGCTGGACCGGGTGGCGCGGGAGCTTGATACCGATACCGCGAGGTTCTGGACGGCGCGGCGTGCGGATGTCGAGACATACGGGATCGGTGGCGTCGGCAAATTCGAACGTTATTTCCGTATCTTCCAGACGAAACTTCTGCCGCTGGCTCAAACCCGTTCGACCATCGACGAAGTGTTCCGTTCGAAGCCGCCGGCGGCACGTGCCGCCTTTTTCGAAAACCGCTGGAACAACTGGCGCTGGAAACTGCTGCTTAAATTCTTCTTCTCCAATTTCGTGATGGGCAGGCTCGGGCGCGATCCAGCTTTCTTCGACCATGTGGAAGGATCGCTTGCCGACCATGTCTCAAGCCGGCTCTGGCATGCCGGCGTGGATCTCGATCCGGCCGACAATCCCTATCTCCACTATATCCTGAAAGGGCACCACGGAGCGGCATTGCCGCTTGCCTGGAGGCCTGAGCATTTCGATACGATCCGCACCCGGCTTGACCGGCTCGATATACGCTGCGGCGCGCTGGAGAGTTTCGTTGCGTCGGGCGAGAAAGCGGACGGGTTCAACCTCTCGGATATTTTCGAGTACATGGACGAGCGCATCTTCGCCGATGTCTACGGCTCGATCCTGGCCGCCTCCAACCCCGATGCCCGGCTGGTCTACTGGAACATGATGGTTCCGCGCCGCATGCCGAAGCAACATGCGCACCGCGTCGAACAGCTCGCATCGGTCGAGGCGAAGGGCAAGGCGGCAGACAAGGCCTTCTTCTATTCCGACTTCGTGGTGGAGCGGGTGCTGTGATCCAGAGCGCGCCGGTCAACTGGTGGGAGATCGGCTTCGTTCCGATCGTCATTCTCGCCATCCTGGCGCTGATGGCGATCGTCCGCCAGGTTGCGCGTAGCTTTTCGCTTTCCGCCGAAATGCAGCGCAAGATCATTCATGTCGCTGTCGGCACGTCGTCGCTGTTTTTTCCGCTGGTGTTTTCCGGCCCCCTGCCCCGTGATCGTGCTGATCCTCTGCGCGCTCGCGGTGATGCTCTGGCTCCGATGGTCCGGTCAGCGGTCCGGAGGGCTCGGCGACGTGTTGCATTCGGTCAAGCGACCGTCCTATGGCGAAATCTATCTGGCGCTCTCGGTCGCATTTCTGTTCCTGATGTCGCAGGGTGCCCCGGTGCTTTATGTGCTGCCGCTTCTGGTGATCACGCTGTCGGATACCGCCTCAGCGCTGGTCGGCACGAGCTATGGCCGCATGCGTTTTGCAGTCTCCGACGGATCAAAGAGCTGGGAAGGCGTCATCGCCTTTTTCACGGTGACCTGGATTTGCGGCATGATCGTGCTGCTCTTGATGAGCGATACGGCGCGCCTCAACGTCATTGTTCTGTCTTTCCTGATCGCCGGTTTCTGCGCGCTGGTGGAGGCCGATTCCTGGCGGGGGCTGGACAATCTCTTTGTCCCGATCGGCGCGCATCTGTTGCTTGCCCGGCATCTCGGGACAGATCCGATCATGCTTCTCGTGGTCAGCATCGCCTTCGTCATCGCAGTCGCGCTCGCCATTCGTTATTCCCGGCTGCTCGGGATTTCGAAACATGCGGCGCGCGCCTACACGATCAATCTCTTCCTGCTTCTGGCGGTCACCTCGCCGTTCAATGCCATCCTGCCTTTGATCGTCATCGTGATGCATGTTCTGGCACGCAAGAATAACCCCTGCCGCAGCAAGACGCCCGATCTGGATCTTCTGGCGGCCTCGACCGGTGTCAGCCTGCTTTGGCTGTTTGCGGGCAGCGCGCTCGGCACCAGCGTCATCACCCTGTTCAACCTGACCTTCGCCGGTGTCGCGGCGATCCTGGCCGTTCTTGCCCTGATCGGCGATTGCATGAGCCGCCGCTGGCTGTTTGCGCTGGCGCCTTTCGTTATCGCCGTTGCATTGGTGGCAGTCGGTGTCTTCTCGGCCAATTCGGCTGCGGCGCAATGGTACGATCCCGCCTGGCCGCCCATCGTTGCCGAGATCGTCATTGCCTTGGCCGCGGGCTTTGCGCTGAGAAACTGGTTTCTCAAATGGCGTGCACCAAAAGCATTCGGCATCGCACTGATCCTGCCCGTTATCCTCTTCGTCGTCGATGGAGTGCTGAAATGAACAAACCCGAACTGATCACGATCGACGGCGCGTCCGCCCGCATCTACCGCGAGAGCCCTACGCTGGACGGCCTGAAGGCCATGGCGATCGGCGGCGTAAGGATTTCCGAACCGCAAGCAGGGCTGGCGCTTCTCGAAAGCATCATCGGCAAGGCACGCAATGAAGGTTTCGAGGCACTGATCGGTCCGCTGGACGGCGACACCTGGCACAGCTACCGCCTGATCACCGAGAGCGATGGTTCCGCGCCCTTTCTGATGGAGCCGACCAGCGGACCGCACGATCTTGCAGTCTTCGAGAAGGCAGGTTTCACCGCCGTCTCTCGATACATTTCGGCCACCGCGCGGCTGGAGGACACGATTGGCCCAGAGCCGGTTACTGTAGAAGGCGTGACGGTAAGTTCCTGGGACGGCAAGGATGGAGAGAAGCTGATCCGCCACCTGTTCGACATGTCGAGCGGTTCATTTGCCCGCAATCGCTTCTTTACGCCGATCGGGTTCGATGCCTTCATGGATATCTACAAACCGATCATGCCCTTAATCGATCCCCGCCATGTGCTTTTCGCCCACGGGGACGACGGCAGCCTGAAGGGTTTTCTGTTCGGTACGCCGGACCACTTTGCCAAGGATGGCAAGCCCGCGGCGATCCTGAAGACCTATGCCAGCGGCATGCGCGGTGTCGGCCACCTTCTGGCCGATACCTACCATCGGCGTGCGCTCGAGCTCGGCTTCGAAAGGGTCATCCACGCGCTGATCCACGAAGACAATACATCCCGGCAGCGCAGTGAAATGCACGGCGCCCGGATTTTCCGCCGTTATGCGCTGATGGGCCTCAAGCTCTCCGACCGGCCATGAACCTCATCTCCACCTTCATCGAGACAGCCGACCGGCTGGGCGACAGGACCGCCATCGTCGAAGGGTCGGGCAAGCGCATCACCTTCGCCGCGCTCGCCAGCCGCTCGGGGGACGTCGCCGACGCGTGGTCTCGCCGTGGCATCGGCAAGGGTGACAGGGTGCTGATCGCCATGCCTGTCGGCATCGATCTTTACGTAGCGATTGCCGCATTCTGGCGGCTCGGCGCGACAATCGTCTTTCCCGAACCGGCTTTGGGATTGCCCGGGCTTAAGCATGCCGTCGGCATGACCGAGCCTAAAGCTGTCGTCACCCTCGGCTGGTATCGGTTGATGCCTTATGTCGTGCCCGCGCTATGGCGCATCCCCAAGCGTCTCACCGTATCCCCGACGGGAAAAACCCGAAACTCCGTCGAAACGGTCGATAGCGACCACCCGGCGCTCATCTCCTTCACCAGCGGCTCGACCGGTCTGCCGAAAGGCATCGCCCGCAGCCATGGCTTTCTCGCAGCCCAGAATGCCTGCGTCGCGAAAATGCTGGCGACATCGCTTGCAGAAGAACGCGATCTTGTCGCCTTCCCGGTTTTCGTCATCGCCAACATGGCGCTCGGCATCACCTCGATCCTGCCGAACTGGAAACTGAAGCGGCCGGAAGAGGCAACGGCCGCCGGCCTAGCGGATCTCGTGGCGCGGGAAAAAGTCACCCGCGCGCTGATCCCACCCGTGATCTGCGAAACGCTTGCCCATGGCGGCATCGACCCCGGCCTCAAAGCCATCTTCACCGGCGGCGGGCCGATCTTTCCGGACCTGATGCGGGCAATGCGACAGGCAATGCCGGAGACGACGGTCATGACCGTATACGGCTCGACGGAAGCCGAGCCGATCGCTCACCAGCAGGTCGATGATATTCCCCCCAACGACTGGCAGATGATGGAGGCCGGGCACGGCCTTCTCGCCGGCCATCCGATCGAGGAGACCAGACTGCGCATCATCGACGACGAAATCGTCGTCACCGGCGATCACGTCAACAAGGGTTATCTCGAAGGCCGCGGCGACGAAGAAAACAAGCTGCGGATCGACGGCGAGATCTGGCACCGGACCGGCGACGCGGGAAGGCTGGACGACAAGGGCCGACTGTGGTTGCGCGGCCGGCTGTCGGCGAAAGCTGGCCACCTCTATCCGTTCGAAGTGGAGGTCGCGGCCCGCACCTGGCCGGGCGTCCGCCGCGCCGCTCTCGTCCCGAAGATCGCTCCGCCGGTACTGGCGCTGGAGGGCGACGAACCCGCCACGGGCCTCTGGCAAGCGAAAGCGGCCGAGATCGGGATAACCGAAGTCCGCCAGCTCGCCGCAATACCGCTCGACCGCCGTCATCGTTCCAAGATCGACTATACGGCGCTGCGTGAAATGGTTCGCTGACGCCTTCGGTGCCGCTCTCGCACCAAACACCGGTTAGAAGCCGAGTTTTGCCATTCCCTTCACCAGGGTGACGGGCTGCATTTCCTGCGTCCGGCTCGTTTATTGGATGACGTGGATTTCCAACGGTTTTCATCCAGCAAAGATCGATCGCGGGCAATTCGCCGGCCGGGCTCGCTCAAAAAAAGTGCGCGCTGATGAAAAGATCGGAAGCGCCGGTCGTCTCTGATCCTGAATGCGCCGAGTGCCGGCGCGTTACCGGATTGTCGCAGCGAGACCTACGCATGAAGTTCCAACTCGACGTAACTCCCGTTCGAAATGCCAATGGGCAGGCCGAACGTTCGACGAATTCGCCCTCTCCCGCATGGCTTCGGCGCTTCACGCCGGAGACGGCGACGGCTGTTTCCAATCATCACCAGAGAATGTTCCTGACTTCCGCCCACTGTCGGTGATTGCCGGCATTTGACGCTGGCGAAGGCGTTCTTTCGCCCGGCGATCCGCAATAGCGCAAATGAATTCGTTGCTTCGTGCAACGGGGATGGAAAAATGCAATCGTCAAGGCAAGCGGCGGAAACGGCGACGTTTCAGAGTTTTGCAAACTGCTACCTGCGTGAGGTTGATGCCGGTACGCCGGTCATCCACCGGACACAGGGCGGCCCCGTCAACGGCATCGAATGGGCACTGCCCCGCCAGCAACTCACCCTGCGGGCGGAAGTCACCTCCGCGTCCCTCTGCGGCCCACAGCATTTCGGTCGGCTCTGGGTCAAATCCGCCTCCGAAGCGACATGGCGGCCGAACGAGCCGCTATCGGCGCTCCAGCTTCTTATCCATGAGGCCTATCGGCAGATCGACGACAGTCGCACCGACATAATGCGCTCGTTCGAGCTGGAATTGCTGGTTCGCGTTCTCGACAGCTACCAGCACATGGCGCTTTACCTCGAAAGAGTTGCTCCCGCGCCCAAGGATGAAGGCCATTTTATCGAAGCGGAGCAATCGCTCGCCTTCGGCCACTGGCAGCACCCGACACCTAAAAGCCGGCAGGGCATGACCTTCTGGCAGCAGGAACGTTATGCGCCGGAGCTGCGCGGTGAGTTTCAGCTCCATTACTTTGCGGCAAAGGCGGCGGATATTCGTCAGGCCTCCGCGGGGCGCCAGCAGGCGGAAGAGATCGTCCGTTCGGGTCTCGGCGCTTCCGTCGAGCAGTTCGACCTCGCATCGGACGAATGCCTGATCCCAATGCACCCGCTTCAGGCGGAAGCCCTGCTTCTCGATGCGGATGTGCAGGCGAAGCAGCGCGCCGGCAAACTGCGTCATCTCGGCCCCGCCGGAGTGTTGTTTACGGCGACTTCCTCCGTCCGCACGGTCTACAGCGCCGAATCCGACTGGATGCTGAAATTCTCGCTGCCGGTGCGGATCACCAATTCGGTTCGCATCAATCGCCGGCCGGAGCTGGAAGCGGGCGTGGCCATGGCGAAACTGATGCGGGACATCGGTTTCGCTGCGCGCTCGAAGAATTTCCGGATCATCGAGGACTCCGCCTACATCACGCTCGACATTCCCGGCCGTGAGGAAAGTGGCTTCGAAGTCATCCTGCGCGAAAACCCCTTCCGGGGCGATTGCACCAGGGGCATCGTGACGCTTGCCGCGCTGACCGCCGATCCGCTGCCCGGCGACCTGTCACGGCTGGAACGTATCATCCGCAAGCTTGCCGCCAGAAGCGGCGACGGCATTTCCAATACGGCCCTCAACTGGTTTCGCCACTACCTCGCCTGCGCGGTCGAGCCGCTCATCCGGCTCTATGACCAGCACGGCGTGGCGCTGGAAGCGCATCAGCAGAACAGTCTGCTGAACGTCCGCGCCGGTTATCCGACCGCCAGCTACTATCGCGACAATCAGGGCTTCTATCTCTCCGAACGTCACCGCAGCCGGCTAGCCGCGCATGTGCCGGAAACCGAGACCATTTCCTCGCTGTATTTCCTGGATGCGGAAATCCGCGATCGGTTCGCCTATTACCTCATCGTCAATCAGGTGTTTTCCGTCATCAGCCGCATCGGCCACGACGGATTGTGCGACGAGGGTATTCTCCTGATGGCGCTCAGGGCGCATCTGGAAGACTGCGCTGAGGCGATGAGCGGTACCGGCCGGGATTTTGCCCGCCACGTGCTCGACCTGCCGACGATCACCTCCAAGGCGAACCTGACGACACGGCTTTTCGACGTGGATGAGCTGCAATCCACCAGCAGCCATGGTCTCTACCGCCCGGTTCCAAACCCGCTTCGCGTGCCGATGGCGCTCGCCACTCCGAGGGCAGATCATGCCATTGCCTCTTGAAACGCCGGGCGATGCCCGAGACCGTGTCTTGCGTCAGCTTGTGGCGGCTCTCCTCTTCGAGGGCGTTCTGGACGCTACGGAGAATGCCGGCCGCTTCATGTGGTCGCTCGACGGCCGGGAGTTTCGCTGCAAAGGTGATGCCGGGCCGTTCGGACGGATCCGCATCGCTGAAGGCTCGGTCGAGATCCTCGGCCAGAACGGCCTGTGGGAGCAGGCGCCTCTGGGTGCGATCGTCGCGGCCTTGCCGGGTACCGGCATTTCCCACGGCAAACTGCTCGCCGAACTGGAGCAGACCATCGCTCTCTGCGACTGGAACCACGACAATATTGTCCGCGAAAGCCGACGCCTCATGAGCTTCACGCAGCTTGAAGGAGCGATCGACGAAGGGCATCCTTACCACCCCTGCTTCAAGGCTCGTACCGGCTTTTCGCTGAAGGATCACGCCACCTACGGGCCGGAGACCGGCAGGCCGTTCCGGCTCGGCTGGCTGGTGATTGCCCGCAAACACCTGAATCAAGTGCTTCCCCAGCAGGACGAGACCTTTTGGACGAAGGAACTTGGGGGGACGACTTTGAGGGTGCTCCAAGGAAATCTGAAAAGCCTTGATCTTTCACTTGAGGATTTCGGCCTTGTCCCGCTGCATCCCTGGCAATGGACGGCACTGGCCGAGACCTCGCTCAAGGACTGGATCGCGACCGGCGACGCCCACTATATCGGCGAGCATGGCGATCGTTATGTCGCAAGCCAGTCTGTGCGCACGCTCTTCAACATCGACCGTCCGCTTGCGGCCAGCATCAAGCTGCCGATGAACATCGTCAGCACGTCATCGCGCCGGATACTCGAGCCGCATTCCGTCTGCACCGCGCCGGCACTTTCCGCCTGGATCGACGGCATCGTCCGAAGCGACCCGCTGTTCGGGACGGACTATCCGCTCACCATCCTGCAGGAATATGCCGGCGTCATCGCTGACCGCGAAGGTCCCCTTTCGGGCCAGATCGGCGCAATATGGCGGGAGAGCGCCGAAGCGACCCTGAAACCCGGCGAAGCCATCATTCCATTCAACGCCCTGATGATGATCGAGGCAGACGGCAAGCCGTTTGCCGATGAGTGGATCGAGCGTTTCGGCCTGATGCCATGGATGAACCGGCTTCTGGAAGTCGCGGTTCTTCCCGTCTGGCACCTTCTGGTTCAACACGGGATCGCGGTCGAGGCACACGGGCAGAACATGCTGCTCGTCCATACCAACGGATGGCCGGAACGGCTCATCCTGCGTGATTTCCACGAGAGCATCGAATTCTCTCCCGCGTTTCTGCGCGAGCCGGAGAAGGCCCCGGATTTTCTGTCGCTCAATCCGATCTACCGTGAGGCCGAGCCGGACCAGTATTACTGGACCGACAATCTCGACTCTCTGCGCGAGTTGGTGATGGATACGCTTTTCGTCTTCAACCTGAGCGAAATATCCCACCTTCTCGATCTCTGCTACGGCCTGCCGGAATTCCGCTTCTGGCAACGGGTCGAGGCGCTGATCAGCACCTATGCCGAAGAACGCGGTATGCAGCATCGTCAGGCCCAACTCGGCCACGACCGGCCGCTCATCCTCACCGAATCCCTCATCACCCGAAAGCTGCTCGCGCTGAAGCCGGAATATCATCACGAGGTTCCGAATGCTTTGGCCGCGCCGGCATCCGAACGAAGGAGAAAACCATGATCCGCATCGACGGAGAGCTTTATGACCGTGCTTATTTCGACGACGCGGGAAGCCGCATCGCCGCACAAGTGGGCCTGAACGAAGGCAATAAGGACCGCTACGCCGTCTGCTTCAGCAATACGCCGGAATGGCTGTCCTTCTTTTTTGCCATCCGCAAGGCGGGCGCCAGCGTATTGCCTATCCACCCCGGCACGCCTTATGCCGCCGCGCGCAAGCTGGCGATCACCGCCAATTGCGATCGGCTTTATTATAACAGCCTGACGGCCGAGGTTCTGGAAACGAAGGAAGAGGCGCCAGGCCCAGGCCGCCTCCTGCATATGAGCTCCGGCACCACGGGCGCCGCCAAATCCATCGCCCGCCCTTGGGGCGAGATCGACCGGGAAGTCGCAAGCTATGTCGCGACCTTCCGCGAGCCGGAAGGCATGACGCCGGTCATCGCCTGCCCGACCACCCATTCCTACGGCCTGATCTGCGGAATTCTCGTTGCTCTGAAGCGCGGACAGGTTCCGGTCATCGTCGAGACGGGCAATCCGAAATACCTGCTGAAGGTGCTGCGCGAGACCGAACGCCCGCTGCTTTATTCCTCGCCCGCCATCCTCCACACGCTCTCGCGCCTGCTGCCAGACGGTGAGAAGCTTTATGCCGCGATGACGTCTGGCACGCTTCTGCCCGATCCTTGGTTCACCCAGATCCGCGCCAAGAGCGAACGGTTGTTCCAGCAATATGGCTGCTCGGAATCCGGCTGCATCGCCATCAATCCGGATATGCAGGCGGCCGGCGACATGGGCTTCGTGCTGCCGCATCACGCGCTTTCGACGGGAACAAGCGCCGACGATGCCGGCGAGATCGTGGTGCAGGACGACGGCGGCCCGGCGATACACACAAGTGATCTCGGTTATCGCCGCGCAGACGGCATGCTGGTCTTCCTGTCACGCATGGACGACATGATCAACGTTTCCGGCCTCAACGTTTATCCCGGAGATGTCGAGGATGCCGTCATGGCCATGCCGGCGATTGCCGATGCGGTCGCCTTCCGCAAGGCCGACCGCTTTGCCGGGGAACGCGTGGCGCTGCTTTACAGCACCCGCCAGCCGGTGACGCCGCAGGATATCCGCGAATGGTGCAGCCGCCATCTCGCCGGCCACCAGTTACCGATGGAAATGATCGAGGTGGCGGAAATTCCGCGCCAGGCGAACGGCAAGATCAGCCGCCGCGAAGTCGCCGCCCGGCATGCCGCGGGCGAATTCAACACCTTGGCCGCAGGAGCCGCCTCATGACCCGCGACGAAATTTTCGACGCCTTCCGCACCCTGCTGACCGAGCAGATGGCGCATCCGCACATGCAGGGTTTTGCCCTGGAAGCGCGGTTGAACGAGGACCTGTATCTCGACTCCGTGCTGATCCTGCAGATCCTGCTCAATCTGGAACTGGACTATAACCTCGCCATGCCGGAAGAAGCGATCGCCAAACAAGAACTGGAAACGGTGGAGGACCTTGTCGCCCTTTACGTGCCGAAACTCGCCGTTCCCGCTTTTCCGATGACGGGTGGCACGATGGATGAAGGCGTTCATGGCGAAGCCTACTACGACATCAAGGTACATTGCTTCGTCAGCTGCGTCTGCGATGGGTTGAAGCGGCAGGGACTGGACCAGCGGCCGTTCTATTTTGGCGTCTGGGACGCAAAATTCACCGTCAGCGACAGTTTCGAACTGCTCTATCACTCCCCGGACATCAAACAGGATTTCTTCCGGGACTGGTTTACCCAGCTCTACCGGGTGCCGATCCAGCAATGGTTTGAGCCGGCAAAATCCAAGCAGGAAAATCTCGCGACGCTGATCGACCTCGTCGAGAACCGTCCGGAAACCGGCTCGGTCATGGTCATGCTGGACATGTTTCACCTGCCGGAGCGCGAGAACAAGTTCAACCAGAACCCCTTCCCGCATTACCTGATGCTGCAGAAAACCGCCGATCCGGAAAAATGGTCCGTCCACGATCCCGACTACCGCTGGGAAGGCGAGATCGAGCGGAAGACGGTCATCAACGCCATCACGCAGCCGACAGTCGGCGGCGGTTACGTCTTCGACAATGCCCTGGCCCGCAACCCGGCGCCCGAGGACCTGAAGGCCTATTTCGAAGCCTGCTTCGTGCCAGACCGCAATCCGATCACCGATGCAGTCCGCAGCATCGTCACCGCCCATCTGGAAGAACGCGCCGGGCTGGCGCTTGCGGGGCTGACACATGCCGTCCGCGAACTGCCGATCATCGCCATTCGCAAATACGCCTATGAGCACGGCTTCGCCTTCTTCTGGCGGGCGCTGAAACTGCCGTCGGCCGAGTTCGAACGCTGGTGCGAGGAGATCGAGGCGCTGTTTCAGGCGCTCAAGAACCTGCACTACGCCTGCATGAAGCTTGGCCAAACCACCGATAAGTCGCACGCGGCGGCAGTCTTCCAGCGCCTCGACGAAGCCGATCGGCTGGAATTCAAGCTAAAGGCGCGGCTGGGCGAAGTGTTCGATCTCTGGTGCGAGCAAAAGGTGCCGGCCATGCCGCTGAAAAGGGTGGCCGGATAGGTTTATCCGGCGCTGGCGGGACCAAAATTGGCGATGTGAAGCGGCACGGATTTTGGTCTCCGCGCCGCAGTCATCGTAATATGACTATTGCAATCAACTTTTTGATGATAGATAGACGTCCGGCATGATGAGCAATTCGGACGTGCAATTCCATTCGGCCCTTCAGCCGGCAGGCGTCGTCGCCTCCGGCTTTCGGGTTCGTGAACCAAGTTTCGCCCTCTCGATCATATGACCACAGACGCGGAAGAACGGCACAGTCTCTACCTGACCCACCGCCCCGCGCTGGTGGACTATGCTGCGCGTATCCTTGGCTCCCGCGAGGCGGCCGAAGATATCGTACAGGAAGCCTATCTGCGGTTCGCGCCAGGCAAAGCGCCAAGCGAATCGGCACGCCAGGGCCCGGCCTATCTTTACCGGATCGTCCGCAACCTCGCTTTCGACGTGCTGAAGCGCCGCAAGATCGAATATCGCGGCCATTCGGAGGACCCGCCATTCTGGACCGTGCCGCAACAGGCAGACAGTCCCGAACAAGCGGTGATGTATTCCGACGAGGTGCGCGTTGCAGCCGCCGTACTCGATGGATTGCCAAGCGAAATCCGGATTGCCGTGGAAATGTACCGCTTCGGCGGCCATACGCTGGAAGGCGTCGCCGACCATCTCGGCATCTCGGTTGCCACCGCCCATCGCCACGTCCGCACCGCCATGGTGAAGATCGCGACCGCGCTCGACAGGAAAAATGCCTGATCGTTACAAAAAGCGAAAAATCCGGGCTGTTCAATCGTTCCTACGCATGAAAGGGAAATTTCGGATAGAAATATCGGGATATCCGAAGCAGGTTGAAGACTTGGCACGGCAGGGCGAAACGGACGAAAGCATTCTGGAAGAGGCGATGGACTGGTTCCTGCGCCTGCGTGAGCCATCGCGCACGCCCGGCGACGAACAGGAGTTCGGCCGGTGGCTGGACGTTTCGCCGTCCCATCGCGATGCGTGGCTGAAGGCCTGCAAGACCTGGGAGTTGATGGGCGAGACGACGCCGATCCATGAGGATCTCTGGCGATCGGCAACGCAGACTAAAACCGTCATTCTTCGACGCCGTCGCCGCGCCTGGGGTGTCGGCGTTGCGCTTGCGCTGGCAGCCTGTCTTGTGCTGGCTCTTGCCGGCCCCTCCCTCTTCCTCCGGTATCAGGCGGATTTTCGCACGGAGACGGCCGAACTGCGCAAGATCACGCTCGACGACGGCACGGTGGTCGAGCTTGGGCCGAAGAGCGCGATCGATGCGGATTTCTCCCGTGGCGGGCGCAATGTCACCCTGCTTGCCGGCGAGGCTTTCTTCGACGTGAAGCATGATCCAGCGCGGCCGTTCGTAGTCAATGCCGCCGGCGTCAAGGTTACGGTGCTCGGCACGGCGTTCGACGTGCATATGAGGCCGGAGGATACCACGGTCGAACTGGTGCGCGGGCTGGTCGGCCTTTCCGTGGAGGGCACCTCGCACCGGATCGAACTGTCTCCCGGCGATTCCGTCTCCGTCGCGCGTGCCGACGGCAAGATATCGCGCAGCCGGCTTTCGCCGGACGACATCGCCGCATGGCGAAATGGCAAGCTTTTCGTCAACGATGTGTCCATCGCCTCCGTCGTCGCAGAATTGCAGCGTTATCATCCCGCCTGGATCAGCATTCCGAGCAGAGATCTGGCGGCGCGGCGGGTGACCGGCCTTTACGACCTGTCCAACCCGGACCGCGCACTGGAAGCCCTCGTGCAGCCCTATGGTGGCAAGATGCATCGCATTTCCCCCTACCTGCGTGTGCTGGCGCTTTTCTAAGGCCGTTAAATTTTCCTGAAAATTTTCACGAGCGGTGAAAAAACCGCCGAGTGCAGTCGTCTCTACCCTGAAACGCCGGCCGGGGGGCTTGGCGTGCAGATTGCTTTATCAGGAGACGGGGCGAATGAGCTTGCCGGTAAGTGGAGTTTTGCGTGGCGTGGAGCCGAAGGGCAGAGGCAGGGCCTTCGCACTGGGCCTGATGGCGACGGTTGCCGCAACGGCGATCGTGGCAGGCCCGATTATCGGCAACCCCGCCCTGGCGCAGACCGCCACCCGCAGCTTCAACATTCCTGCCCAGCCGCTTGCCGCTGCCCTCAACGCATTCGGCCGCCAGTCCGGCCTGCAGGTGACGCTTGCCGCCTCCACTTCGCGCGGCGTCAACGCGCAGCCGGTCAGCGGCAACCTCACGCCTGACCAGGCTCTCGCCCGGATGCTCGCCGGCACTGGCGTCAATTACCGGATCAACAACGGCACCGCCGTGATCGGCGCACCGGCAACTGCCAATGGCGCGGCAACCGGCGAAGGCGCAACGACGCTCCGCCCGATCGTGCTGGATGGCCAGCCCGGCGCGGAAGGCGATATCGGCGAGACGATCATCGGCGCGCAGCAGCTGGAACGCATCAATCCCAGCGACATCGCCGACGTGTTCCGTGAAGAACCGGGCGTGCAGGTCGGCAGCTCGCTGCCCATGTCGCAGAAGGTCTATGTTCACGGCGTCGAAGAAACCAACCTTGCCGTCAGCATCGATGGCGCCCGGCAGAATAACAAGGTCTTCCACCACAACGCCACGACCCTGATTGACCCGTCGATCCTGAAGGCGGTCGATGTGGATGCCGGTATCGCTCCGGCTGACGCCGGCCCTGGCGCGCTGGCAGGCGCGATCAACTACGAAACCAAGGACGCAGCCGACCTCCTGGCACCCGGCCAGTCGATCGGTGGTTTTGTGACCTCCACCTATAACTTCAACAGCGATACGGTGACGACCGGCCTCACCCTCTACGGCAAGCATGAAGGGCTGGAATTCCTCGGCGCGTTCACCTTCGGCAAGGGTGACGAGTTCATTAGCGGGACCGGCGAGCATGTGCGCGGTACCAAAACCGATCTCCTGAGCGGGCTAGGGAAGGTTTCCTACGAGACCGAGGAAGGACACCGTTTCGAGATCAGCCATGATCGCGTCGTCGATGATGCCGAGCGGCCGTTCCGATCGAACATGGCGTCCATTCCGGGCCGCCCCACCTGGGAGCCACGTTACCGCGACATCAGTATTGAACGCCAGAATACCGTATTCACCTACACGGATGCATCTCCTGAAGGCTGGTGGGACCCAACCTTCATGCTCGCCTATAGCAAGACAGAGGTGGACACGACTGGTTATGCGTGCCCGCGCGGATGCCCTCCTGGAGCAATTGTTTACGACTTTCCGACGATCGGTGAGACCTCGAGTTTCAATGGCAAGTTTGAGAACAAGTTTTCTTTCGATATCGGCAACGTCGTAGCAGGTATCGACTTCTATCGTGATCGCGCCCACCTGGATGCAGCCAGCACCGCACTCGGTTTTTCCGATTCCGGACGCGAAAAGGCCACTAATGTCGGCATTTACGCACAGGCACGCCTGGAGCCCTGGGAACGGACCCGCCTATCGTTCGGCGCGCGGGCCGATCACCAGTGGTTCACCGGCGTCAACGGCGCCGAATTCGACAATGGTGGCCTCAGCGCCAACATCTCGGGTGAATACGACCTGACCGATTTCCTGACCGCGAAGGCAGGCTACTCGCATGTCTGGGCAGGGATTCCGCTCGCGGAAAACTTCATCATCAACCCCGCCTGGGATTACGGCACCAATGGTCCCGATCCGGTCACCGCGAACAATTTCATGGTTGGTCTCGAAGCTCGCCATGAAGGCTTCCTCGCGGAAGCAAGCATCTTCTACACCGACATCGATAATGCCCGTGGCGCCCGTTACGGCAATACCGTGATAGGTGGAGTCCCGATCAACGGGTCTCTTGTCGATCGAGATCTCATTTCGAAGGGATTCGAGATTAGTCTAGGCTACGAGTGGACCGATAGTTATGTGAAGGCAAAATATGCGCACACCGACGTAAAGGTTGATGGCGCCCGCGTGGATTCCGACACTGGTAACTACCTTGCAACTCCTGCCGGCAACATCTTCACGATCACCGCGGCCCACACCTTTGTCGATTGGGGACTGACGGTTGGTGGCGATATCGAAATCGCACCTAAGTACCAGCTCTACAAGGCTTATGAAGTCGTCAACTTCTTTGCCGAGTGGAAGCCTGAGACCATGCAGCACCTGAGCTTCCGGGCAGAACTGAAGAACGCCTTCAACGAGACCTATTCCAGCCGGGCCACCTATGGTCAGGAATTCAGCACGGTCAATCCACTTTACGAGCCGGGCCGCGCCTTCCTGCTGACCGCGAAAGCGACGTTCTGACGAACGTTACCCATGTTCACGTCGGCGTGTGGCGGTAACCTTTCGGGTTGCCGCCACATCCGCGTCGGGATAAGTGGAATAAAAAAATCAACTAAAGGAGCGTCCCTTGATCCGGGCAATCGCAGAATGGCGGACCGAGCATGGCCGCAAATATCTGGTGCAGCTGTGCAAGCATTTCGCCCATAAGATCGACGTCACTTATTCGGAAAATCACGGCGAATGCCGTTTTTCCTGCGGCACGGCCGTTCTCGATGCGGATGACGAGGGGCTGAAGATCACCGCCATCGCGACGGAACCTGATCAGCTTGCCGAGACGGAATCGGTTATCGAACGGCATCTGGTGCGCTTTGCGTTCCGCGAAAACCTGGAAGCCTTGCACTGGCAGGGCGAAAACCGCGCCGCCTGAGGCGGCTCGCAAAGATCAAGACGGGGTAGACGATGAGCATCAGAACGATCGCGGCCGTGGCCGCTTTTGCTTTTTCGGCGATAGCTGCGCAAGCGTTGGAGATTGCGACCGCGAAAGGGCCGATCAACATCGCTAACACGCCTGCGAAGGTGGCCGTCTTCGATATCGCCGCGATCGACACGCTCGACCGGATCGGCGTCAAGCCCGCAGGCGTGCCGGAAAAGCTCTATCTTTCACAGCTCGAGCCCCTCAAGCAGGGGGCCGAAATCGTCGGAGACCTGTTCGAGCCTGATCTGGAGGCATTGAGCGCACTCGGGCCTGATCTCATCATCGTCGGCGGACGTTCTTCCACCAAGGCCGACGCCGCAGGGAAAGTCGCCCAGACCATCGACATGACCATGGACGGCGACGACCTGATCGTGCAGGCGAAACAACGCCTGACAGCCTATGGCGCGCTGTTCGGCAAGCAGGCGGAAGCGACCAAGGCCGCCGCCGAACTCGACGACCAGATCAAGGCGGCCAAGGCGGCCGTTGCCGGCAAGGGCAAGGTCCTGATCGTCATGACCAACGGGCCGAAGGTGACGGCCTATGGCCCCGGCTCCCGTTTCGGCTGGGTACATGCCGCCCTCGACCTGCCGGCGGCGGTGCCGGACGTCAAGGCGGCCAACCATGGCGAGGCGGTCTCCTTCGAATTTATCGCCAAGGCCAATCCCGATTGGCTGTTGGTGCTCGACCGCGCGGCTGCGATCGGTTCCAAGGAACAGGGCGCCAGGGCGACTTTGAACAACGAACTCGTCGCCCAGACGACCGCCTGGAAGAAGGGACAGGTCGTGTACCTGCCGGCCGCGGAATTCTATATCGCCGCCGGAGGCGTCCGATCAATGCAGCGTGTCACGGCAACGATCGCAGAGGCTTTCTCTGCCGCGAAATGAGCAGCACGGTCCTGAAACCAACATCGCCGGTGATCTGGACTGCGAGCCTGGTGCTCGCAGTTCTTTTCGTGTTGAGCCTCTGCGTCGGCGTCAGCGACATGCCGCTCGACCGCGTCTTTTCCGATGCCGCCGCATTCGAACTGCTGTTGGTCAGTCGCCTGCCGCGCACATTGGCGGCGCTTCTTGTTGGTGCCGGCCTCGCGATCGCCGGGCTCATTATGCAGACGCTCGTGCGCAACAAATATGTAGAGCCCTCCACGGCCGGCACGGCACAGAGCGCTGAACTCGGCGTGCTGATCGTCACATTGCTTTGGCCCTCGGCCAATCTCTTTCTGAAAAGCATCATCGCGACCGGAACGGCGCTTCTCGGCACGTCGATTTTCCTTATGACGGCGCATCGGTTGCCGCCGACCCAGCCGTTTCTCGTGCCTTTGTTCGGCATCGTTTATGGTGGCGTGATCGGCGCGGCGGTGACCTTCGTCGCCTGGCAGGCGGATCTGCTGCAATATCTCTCGGTCTGGACGAACGGCGATTTTTCCGGCGTGCTGCGTGGACGCTATGAATTGCTTTGGATCGGCGCGGCCATGCTTGTTGTCGCCTGGATAATCGCCGACCGGCTGACGATCATGGCCATGGGACGAGATGCCAGCGTGGGGCTAGGCATTGACTATGCGCGCATGCTTCAGTTCGGCCTCGTCATCGTTTCCGTCATTTCGGCCTTGAGTACGGTCGTAGTCGGCATGATCCCCTTCGTCGGCCTCGTCGTGCCGAATATCGTGTCACGGTTGATAGGAGATAACCTGCGCGGCACGTTGCCCGTCGTGGCGTTCAGCGGTGCGATTCTGGTGCTCGGCTGCGACATACTCGGCCGGCTGATCCGCTATCCATACGAAATTCCGGTCGGAACGGTGATGGGCTGCGTCGGTGGCGTGATCTTTCTCTGGCTCCTGTTCCGGCGGCCTGCCCATGGCTAGCCAGGAGTATCGGATCGATCGCCGGCTTCTCTGTCTCGGCGCAGCGGCAGTTCTATGTATTGCCGCCTACATGACCATCGGATTGCGCGGCAATATCGGCTTTGTACTGACGCTTCGCGCCACGAAACTCGTCGCCTTGCTGCAGGTGAGCGTCTCGATCGCCATATCCACCGTGATCTTCCAGACCGTCACCAACAATCGCATCCTGACGCCATCGATCATGGGGCTTGATGCGCTTTATACATTCGGCCAGATTCTGCTCGTCTTTGCGCTCGGCGGCCTCGGTTACGCCGCGCTTGATGCTCAGCTCAAATTCGGCGGCGAAGTGCTGCTATTGATGGCACTTGCGACCGGCCTGTTGCTGCCGATGCTGAAGCGCGGCACCGATATGGGCCTGATGTTGCTGGCCGGCGTCATTTTCGGCGTGCTGTTCCGTAGCCTGCAATCGCTCCTCGCCCGCCTTGTCGACCCGAACGATTTTGCCGTGGCGCAAAGCGCGAGCTTCGCCAATTTCAACGATGTCCGCACGGATCTTCTGATCCTGGCAACCGTCTTCACCGTGATTGCCACGGTCATCGCCTGGCGGGCGCGGCACATGCTGGATATCGTGGCACTCGGGGCAGACAGCGCCACCGGGCTCGGGGTCACCTGGACGAAAACCGTCACCGGACTTCTTCTGCTCGTCTCGGCGCTCGTCGCTGTTTCGACCGCCCTCGTCGGTCCGGTCGCCTTCTTCGGCCTGCTGGTCGTTGCCGTCGCCGAACGGATCGTCGATACGCGCCGCCATGCCCTGCTGATGCCTGCCGCAGCGCTGACCGCCACCGTCATTCTGGTCGGCGGCCAGACATTGTTTCAACATGGCCTCGGCAACAGCTCGACACTTGGCGTCGTCATCGAGTTCGCCGGTGGCCTCGCCTTTCTCATTCTCCTCGTTCTCGGGAGCCGAAGATGATCCGGGTCGAAAACGTCTCGCTGAAACACGGTTCCGCACCGATCCTGCACGATATTTCGCTGGAGATCCCGAAGGGCGGCATTACCGCGCTGATCGGCCCGAACGGCGCCGGCAAGTCGTCTCTGCTGTCGTTGATCGCGCGGCTTCAGCCATTGCAAACCGGCAGGATCAGCATCGACGGATTTCCCGTCGACACGACGCCGAATGCCGAGATGGCGAAGATCATTGCTATCCTGCGCCAGGATTCGATCGTGACGAGCCGGTTGCGCGTGCGCGAACTGGTCGGCTTCGGCCGTTTTCCGCACGGCAGGGGTCGGCTGACCTCCGAAGATCGCGCGGTCATCGACCAGTCGCTTCAGCAATTCGACCTCACCGATCTCGCCGACCGGTTCCTCGAGACGCTGTCCGGCGGGCAGCGTCAGCGCGCTCTGGTGGCCATGGCCTTCGCCCAGGGCACGGATTACCTGCTGCTCGACGAACCGCTCAACAATCTCGACATGTTTTTTTCCCGCGAGCTGATGCGTTCGCTGAGGACGATTGCGGATGAGGCCGGCAAGACGGTGGTGATCGTCCTGCACGACATCAATCAGGCCGCTGCGCATGCCGACCGCATCGTGGCGATGAAGGACGGCCGCATCGTCGCGGACGGCACGCCCGCCGATCTTCTCACGCCGGACACCCTACGCGGCATCTTCGGCTTCGACATGCCGGTCGTCTCGATCGACGGCACGCCGGTTGTTCTACATTTCCGGTAGATGCTGAGAGAAAAGCTTATCTCTCGATCTGGGAAACGTGGTTCAGCCCGATAACCCATCGGCCGTCGCGCTTGCGCATCAACCTCGTATTGACGCCGGTCTGATTGCCGGCCGCGCGGACAAGCTTGTAGTCGCTGATCAGCTGGGCGGCGTCGGGTGCCAGGATTTCGATGCGGATATTGGAAAAAGCAAGCTCACCCTGGGAGCCCGGAGCACCGCCGTAATCGGCGATGTAGTGGTCAAGCGTCGCCTGCCAGTCCTTCTGGATCTTGCCGCGGGAAACGAAGATCACATCCGGGTTGGCGAATCCGGCCATGTAGCCGTGAAAATCCCCACGATTCCAGGCGGCCTGCATCTCCGCGATGACATTGCGAATAGCATCTTTCTCAAGTGCATCAGACATTTCGTATGCTTTCTTCAAACGCTGCTTTTGGCGGCAGCTTCATCTTCCTGTCGCTGCCGCTTGAGGAGAACTTCCTGTGCCGCCGAAACCAGATGCCGGCGCAGGGCGTTTTCCGCGCCCTTCGGATCCTGGTCGAGGATGGCATCCACGATCTGCTGGTGCTCATGACAGGAGCGCTTGAGGCGACCCTTGTCTTTCAGCTGGTACTTGCGGAACGGCGCGAGCTTCAGCCGCAAGGTCTGCGCGGCGGAAATCAGGTCGCTGTTGTGGCTGCCCTGGAAGAGCAGGCTGTGGAACCGCGTGTTGATCTCGTTATAGGCTTCGTGGTCGCCTTCTTCGGCCAGCGCATTCATCTCCCGATGCATGCTTTCGAGTTCCGCCCGCTCGCTCATCGTCATCCGGTGCGAGGACAAGCGACCACAGGTCGCCTCGAGTTCCGCCATCGCTTCGAACATTTCATCGATGCGCTGCGCCGAGATCTGGATGGCGATGACGCCCTTGTAGGGCTCGCGTTCGGCGAGTCCCCGGCCACAAAGAATATGCAATGCCTCGCGTACCGGGGTGCGCGATACACCAAACTGCGCCGCGATCGATGCTTCGTCCAAACGCGAACCGGCCGGGATATCACCGTTGATAACGGCTTCCTCCAACTGTTCGGCGACGAAATCACTACGACTTTTCTTGGCGTTAGCCGGCGTTTCGAGCATTAAGTAATCCTTCTTCCCAGTTTTCGGGCGACGCGTTCCGTTTCGTTTTGATCACCCGATCGGCAACATACTACACAATTCCCTTGCAATGTCGGCAACAAATATACAGTATGTCCACAGAGAGAGGTTGTCGCATGCGATGCGGCACATAACACTGAGACTTGTATATAATCCAGCGCCGAGATGCTGTCCGAGCCGCCAACCTCTGTGAAGAGGCTGAAGGGCGGGAGGCAGGCGACGGGATTGGGGGATTACCATGACCTTCACAACGAGACCGGAACTCAGGGGAACGTTCGGAGCAGTATCTTCGACTCACTGGCTTGCCTCAACAGTCGGCATGTCTATCCTCGAAAAAGGCCATACGGCATTTGACGCAGCTGTTGCGACCGGCTTCGTGCTCCAGGTCGTCGAACCGCACCTGAACGGCCCCGCCGGCGAAGTGCCGATCATCGTCACGCCGGCCGGCGCGACGGCCCCGACAGTCATTTCCGGCCAGGGCCCCTCGCCGTCCAAGGCCACGATAAAGTATTTCAAGGAACTTGGCCTCGATATTATTCCGGGAACGGGCCTTCTTGCTGCCTGTATCCCCGGCGCATTTGGCGCATGGCTGACGTTGCTGCGTGATTACGGCACGGCCGAACTGGAAGACGTACTGGCGCCTGCCATCTATTATGCAAGGACTGGCCACGCACTGGTGCCGCGCATCGCCAATACGATCGCCTCCATGCGCGAGCTCTTCGAAACGCACTGGCCGAGCTCGGCGGAAATCTATCTGCCCGGCGGTGTTGCGCCCCAATCCGGCAAGCTTTTCCGCAACCCTTATATCGCCGACCTCTACCAGAACATCATCGACCAGACCAAGTCCGCCAAGACGCGCGAAGCGCGCATCGATGCGGCGCTGGATTTCTGGTATCGCGGTCCCGTTGCCGAGCGGATCGAGCAGTTCTGCGCCACCGAAGAAGTGTGGGACGTTTCCGGTCGCCGCCACAAGGGTCTGATCACCGCCCAGGATATGGCCGATTACAAGCCGCTGATCGAAAAACCGGTTTCCACCACCTATGGCGACTACGAGGTCTTCAAGTGCGGACCGTGGTCGCAGGGACCGGTTCTCCTGCAGATGCTGAACATCCTCAAGGGCACGGACATCGCCGATCTCGACCCGATGAGTGCCGATTTCGTGCATCTGATCGTCGAGACCACCAAGCTTGCGATGGCCGACCGTGATTCCTGGTATGGTGACAGCACCGATGTACCGATGGCGGCGCTGCTCTCCTCAGGTTATGCCGATACCCGCCGTGCGCTGATCAACAGCACGGCCTCCATGGAAGTACGCCCCGGCACGCCGGACGGCCGCAATCCGAACATGCCGCCGCTGCGCACCGTAGGCACCATTCACCAGCCGGGTCTTGGCGGCGGCGAGCCGACCGTTGCCAAGGAGCATAAACTACCGAACGACAAGCAGGGTGAACCGGCTCTGACCCGCGAAGGCGCGCAGCGCGGCGATACCGTGCAGGTGAGCGCCGTCGACCGCTGGGGCAACATGGTTTCGGCGACGCCATCCGGCGGCTGGTTCCAGTCGAGCCCGGTCATCCCCGGCCTCGGCTTCAGCCTGACGACCCGCGGCCAGATGTTCTGGCTGGAAGAAGGCCTGAATTCGTCGCTCGCACCGGGCAAGCGCCCGCGCACGACTCTGACGCCATCCACCATGTTCCGCGACGGCCAGCCCTACATGGCGTTCGGTACGCCCGGCGGCGACCAGCAGGACCAGTGGCAGCTCATCATGCTGATGCGCCATATCCACAAAGGCATGAACCTGCAGGAGGCGATCGACGCACCGTCCTTCCATACCGACCATCTGCCGTCCTCCTTCTGGCCGCGCGAGATCAGCTATGGCGCGATCACGCTCGAATCCCGCTTCTCCGAAGCGGTGCGCGAGGATCTGACCGCCCGCGGCCACAAGATCACCATCGCCGATGCCTGGTCCGAGGGGCGCCTCGCAGCGGTTGCACGGGAAATGGACGGCGACGTTCAGCTGATCAAGGCCGGCTCCAACCCGCGCGGCGTGCAGGGTTATGCGGTCGCGCGCTGATGCCGCCGAGGCAACAAGAGTTCTAAACAAGAGAGGGAATTCGATGAAACCACTTTACCTCGCACTTGCAGCCACGCTGGCGTTTGGCGGCATGGCCGCCACCGCAGCACCGGCTGCTGCACAGTCGGTGCTGAAAATCGGTCTGCAGGACGATCCGGATACGCTGGACCCGGCAACCAACTGGAGCTTCGTCGGCCGCCACGTTCTTCAGTCGCTTTGCGACAAGATCGTCGATATCGACGCGAACGGCCAGATCATTCCGATGCTCGCTGCCAGCTGGCAGTGGAGCGCCGACAGCAAGACGCTGACGCTGAAGCTGCGCAACGACGCCGTTTTCCATGATGGCACCAAGGTCGACGCCGCCGCGATCAAGTACAATCTCGAGCGTGCGCTCAACGCGAAGTTCTCCCGCCGCAAGCCGGAAATCAGCGCGATCAACACGGTCGACGTCGTCGATCCGACCACGGTTCAGATCAATCTCAAGTCGCCGTCCGTTCCGCTGCTCGCAGCGCTCAGCGACCGCGCCGGCATGATCATCAGCCCGGCGGCTGGCGAAAAGCTCGGCGAGAAGTTTACCGACGCTCCGGTCTGCTCTGGCCCGTACAAGTTCGTCGAGCGCGTCGTTCAGGACCGCATCGTCCTCGAAAAGTTCGCCCAGTATTACGACGCCAAGAAGTATAGCTTCGACCGCCTGATCTATCGCGGCATGCCGGATTCCAACGTCCGCCTGCTCAACCTGCGTTCCGGCCAGCTCGATCTCATCGAGCGTCTTGCCGCAACCGATGTCGAAGCCGTCAAGAAGGACAAGGCCCTTGCCGTCGATCCGGTCGTCGGACTTGGCTATTACGGCATCACCTTCAGCATTGACGGCGAAGGCGCAAACCTCGACGCCGGCAAGAAGGCTGCTATCCGCGAAGCCTTCAGCCTTGCGATCGACCGCGAAGCGATCAGCAATGTCGTGTTCGACGGCCAGGCCTCGATCGGCAACCAGCCGTTCCCGCCGTCCAGCCCGTTCTATGACAAGAAATTCCCGGTTCCGGCCCGCGATCTGGATGCCGCCAAGAAGAAGATGGCGGAAGCCGGCGTGAAGACCGTTAACCTCGAGCTTCTGGTTCCGACCGACGCCGAGCGTCAGCAGGTCGCAACGCTGATCCAGGCTATGGTGCAGGAAATCGGCATCAACGTTTCGATCAAGCCGACCGAACTGATGACGCTGCTCGACATCGCCCGCCAGGGCAAGTTCCAGTCCCACCTCGTCGGCTGGAGCGGTCGTGTCGACCCTGACCTGAACATCACCCCGATGCTGTCCTGCGGCGCCCCGACCAACGATGCGCATTACTGCAACAAGGAACTCGACGCGACGCTCGACAAGGCTCGTTCGATCGGTGACGTTGCTGCACGCCAGGCGGAATACAGCAAGGCCATCGCAATCCTCCAGAAGGATCTGCCGATCGTCTACCTGTATCACTCGCAGTGGATCTTCGCGCACAACTCCAACATCACCGGCATGAAGCCTGCTCCGGACGGCATCATCCGTCTGGCCGGCGTCAGCCGCAAGTAACAGCCAAGCTGATACAAAGGCTTCGATGAGCACGTCTCAACATACACTTGAAACCCAGTCAGCCCGATCCATTCGGGCTGACGACGCGTCTGCGTCGGTGCTGGAGGTCAACAACCTGCGTGTCGTTTTCGAAAGCGACACGCGCACTGTCACCGCCGTCGACGGCGTCAGCTTTTCTGTCAAGAAGGGCCGCACGCTTGCGATCGTCGGAGAATCCGGCAGCGGCAAGAGCGTAACCTCGCTCGCCGTGATGCGGCTTCTGCCCGAGCATAGCGCCCGTATTTCCGGCAGCGTGAATTTCGACGGCCGCCAGCTGCTCGACGAAACGAAGAGCGGCATGCGCAGCCTGCGCGGCAATCGCCTAGCGATGATCTTCCAGGAGCCGATGACCTCGCTCAACCCGTCCTATACGGTCGGCGATCAGATCGAGGAAGTTATCCTTCGCCATCGCCAGATGTCGAAGAAGGAAGCGGCCGAACGCGCCATCGCCATGCTGAAGCTGGTGCGCATTCCCTCGCCCGAAACCCGTTATCACCAATATCCGCACAATCTTTCCGGCGGCATGCGCCAGCGCGTGATGATCGCCATGGCGCTCGCCTGCGATCCGGAACTGTTGATCGCCGACGAGCCGACCACCGCGCTGGACGTAACGATCCAGGCGCAGGTGCTGGAACTGATGCGCGAACTGCAGCAGAAGACCGGCACGGCCATCGTCCTCATCACCCATGATCTCGGCGTGGTCGCAGAATCCTGCGACGACGTGATCGTCATGTATGCGGGCCAGGTCGTCGAGCAGTGTTCCGTCGAGGAGCTGTTCACCTTCCCGCAGCACCCTTACACCGTCGGCCTGCTCGGCTCGCTGCCGCGGCTCGATGAAAAGCGCGAACAGCTCGTTGCTATTACGGGTACCGTGCCGGACATGGCCAACCCGCCGTCAGGCTGTCGTTTCCAGGCTCGCTGTCCGTTCCGCGTCGAAAAATGCGCGGAGATGCCCGAACTGATGGAAGTCTCTGTCGGCCATTTCAGCCGCTGTTGGCGCGCGCCCATGCAGGACCTCGTCCCATGATCCAGAATTCCCAAACCCCGATCATCGAAGCCCGCGGGCTCGGCCGGAAATTCGTCGTGAAACGCACCGTTTTCGGCCGGCCACTGGCCTCCGTCGGCGCCGTCGAAGACGTTACCCTGAAGCTGATGCCGGGGGAAACGCTTGCCATCGTCGGTGAATCCGGCTGCGGCAAGTCCACGCTCGGCCGCCTGTTGATGCGGCTGATCAAGCCGACGACCGGTGAGGTTTTCATCGATGGCCAGGACGTCACGAACATCAGCCACGCAGCCATGCGCGAACAGCGCCGGCATGTGCAGCTGATCTTCCAGGATCCCTATGCCTCGCTCAATCCGCGCATGACGATCGCCCAGACGATCGCCGAGCCGCTGATGCTGCACAACGTGGTACCGGCCAACCAGCGTGCCAAACGCGTTGCCGAACTGCTCGAAATGGTCGGCCTCCGCCCTGAACAGGCGAGCCGTTATCCGCATGAATTTTCCGGCGGCCAGCGGCAGCGTGTGGTCATCGCCCGTGCTCTGGCATCCGAGCCGAAGGCGATCATCTGCGATGAGGCGGTTTCCGCTCTCGACGTCTCGATCCAGGCGCAGGTCTTGAACCTACTGAAGGATCTGCAGAAGCGGCTTGGTCTCGCCTTCGTCTTCATCTCGCACGATCTGGGCGTGGTGAAGCACATCGCCGACCGCGTCGCCGTCATGTATCTCGGCAAGGTCGTCGAGATGGGAACCGCGGACGAAATCTTCGCCGCGCCGCGTCATCCCTATACGCGGGCGCTGCTGTCAGCCATTCCGGTCGCCGCGCCGCCTAGCCACCAGCGCGCCAAGGCCGCCCGTCTGCATGGCGATCTGCCGAGCCCGCTTTCGCCACCGGAAGGCTGCCGCCTGCACACCCGCTGTCCGCATGCGCGGCCGGAATGCAACAGCGTCAGCATGAAGCTCGATGTCGAAGCCAACGGCCATGCGAATGCCTGCGCCTTCTGGCGCGAACTGCCGGCTCAGGACGCGACCGAAATCGCCCGCGAGCCGCGCAACCCGAAGCTCGAAAAGCTGTTTGCAGCTTTCGAGGCCATGGCCGTCAACGCGGCCAATCGTCCGGCCCAGACCGTGACAGGAGGCTGAACCCATGTCATCGCTTCTCGCACGCCGCCTCCTCCAGCTCATTCCGACGGTCGTTCTGCTGTCGCTGATCATCTTTTCGCTGCAGCACCTCCTGCCGGGTGATCCGGCGCTGGTGCTCGCCGGCGAAAACCCGGACGAGGCGACGCTGGCCGCCATCCGCGCCCAGTACCATCTCGATCAGCCGTTGATCGTCCAGTATCTTTACTGGGTAAAGGGCGTCTTCGTCGGCGACCTCGGCGAATCCATGCGCCACAATCGCCCGGTTCTCGAACTCATCCTGCTCAAGCTGCCGGTCACCCTGCAGCTCGCGGTCATGGGCATTACTGTAGCCCTCGTGCTCGGCATTGCCGGCGGCGTCATCTCGGCGCTGCGCCAGAACACCCCGGTCGACTACGCCACCAATGTCGTGTCGCTCGCCGGTATCTCGCTGCCGAACTTCTGGCTCGGCATCATGCTGATCATGTTCTTCTCGGTCAATCTCGGCTGGCTGCCGGCCTCCGGCTTCGTCAGCCCCTGGGAAGACCTGAAGATGAACCTTGCCACGACGATCATGCCGGCCTTCGTGCTGGGCACCGGCATTGCCGGTGTCATCATGCGCCACACCCGCGGCGCCATGCTGCAGGCGCTGGAAAGCGATTACGTCCGCACCGCCCGCGCCAAGGGTCTCAGCGAATGGGTGGTCGTGTTCAAACATGCGATGCGCAATGCGCTGACGCCGATCATCACGCTCGGCGCACTGGAATTCGGCGCGCTGCTCTCCGGCGCGGTCCTCACCGAACAGATCTTCACGATCCCCGGCTTCGGCAAGCTGATCGTCGATGCGGTCTTCACCCGCGACTATCCCGTGGTTCAGGGCGTCGTGCTCGTGACCTCGCTGTTCTATATCATCCTCAACCTTCTGGCTGACATCGGATACATCCTTGTCAACCCAAGACTGAGAAGCTGACCGTGCTGACGATCTCGGAAACTAAACCCGCCGTTGCCGCTCCCAAGGGCAACCCCATCGGCAACTTCTTCCGCGGCCGCCTGTGGCGGCGGCTGTCGAAGCGCAAGAGCGCGCTCGTCGGCCTCGCCGTCGTGCTGCTGATGGTGTTCGTCGCCGTCTTTGCACCGCTGCTGGCGCCCTACGATCCGGCAGCGCAAAGCTGGACCCTGGTCCGCAAGGCACCGTCCATGGCGCACTGGTTCGGCACGGACGAAGCTGGCCGCGACATGCTTTCCCGCATCATCTGGGGCGCCCGCGCCTCGCTGCTGGCAGGCCTCACGTCGGTTGCGATAGCCATGGCGATCGGCGTGCCGCTGGGACTGGCAGCAGGCTTCCTCGGCGGCATCATCGATGGCTTCATCAGCCGTTTCACCGATGCGATGCTGGCCTGCCCGTTCCTGATCCTTGCGATCGCTTTCGCCGCTTTCCTCGGCCCGAGCCTGACGAACGCCATGCTGGCGATCGGCATCACCGCCACGCCGCTCTTCATCCGCCTGACCCGCGGTCAGGTCCTGTCGATCAAGGCGGAAGAGTATATCGAGGCGGCGAGCGCAGTCGGTAATCCGCAATGGCGCATTGCAGTTCGTCACATCCTGCCGAACATCCTGCCGCAGCTGATGGTTCAGGCGACGCTGACGATCGCGTCCGCCATCATCGCCGAGGCCAGCATGTCCTTCCTCGGCCTAGGCCTGCAGCCGCCGGCACCCTCCTGGGGTTCGATGCTGAACTCGGCGCAGCGCTTCCTGAGCAATGCGCCTTGGATGGCGCTCTGGCCCGGCATGGCAATCTTCATGACGGTTCTGTCGTTCAACCTCCTGGGCGACGGCCTACGTGATGCGCTGGATCCGCGCTCGCGCTAAAGCGGCCCGGTATCGACTTAAAGTACCAAATCAAAAAAGCCTGTCGCAATCCGCGACAGGCTTTTGCATTTTGGGCGGCTGAAAGACGGTTTAACTCGCGCGCTTCGCGCTTTCTACGATCGGCCCTGACCGCGGCCTCCAGGCTGTCGACCGTGGTGCCGGTAACGATGACGCCAAGCAATGGCGCTGCGATGCCTGCCGCCTTCAGCTTCGGCATGTCGTCCGGCGTAAACCGCTTCTGGCTCGGCGCGATCACCGGGATGCCGGCCTTGGTAGTGATCTCGCGATATCGGGCAAGATCGGTCTCGTTGAGCGGCTTGCCGTAATCGGCGAAGGAGGCGACGGAGGCTTCCATCATCGCTTCTGGTATCGCGATGATCCTATCGAGGTCTTCGTCCGTGCTCTTTTCGCCAAGCGCCGGCATGGGACGCAACCGCGACTTGAGAAGATGCGGCTGCAAGTCGCTGAAATAGATATTGAAACCTTCGAATCCAAGATCGGCGAGCGCATCCATTTCTTCCGCCGAAGGCACCTTTTCCTGGCCGGCCATTACCAGCAGCGGTGCGCCCAAAGTTGCAAGTTTCTCATAGAACGGACGTTCCTCGGAGAAGCTGCCGAAGGTCGTGCCGGTGGCGCGGTGATAGGCGTTGAGATGCACTTTGATCGCGAACGCCCCTGCCCCGATCGCAGCCTTGGCAAGATCAAGGTCGTGACGCGCAAGAGAGACGATGACGGGGAACTCGCCGCCACGCAGCGCCTTGGTGAGTTTGGTCTCGGGATAGATCGGCATGGGGAAACCTCAATTCAGGCGCTGGCCGCCATCGGCCGCGAAGAGGTGGATATTGGCGAAGTCCGGGCGCACCCGGATCGTCGCGCCCGGAGAAAGCGCGACGCGCTCGCGGAACACGCCGGTCACCTGCGTCCCGCCGAGCTTCATCGTCACCTGGGTTTCCGAACCCATCGGCTCGACCAGGATGATCTCCGCCGGCACGCCGGTCTCATCGACGGCGAAATGCTCGGGACGGATGCCATAGACCGCTTTTCGATCGCCCAACTCACGTGCCGCTTCCGGCAGAGGCAGGACGATGCCTGCCGCAACAAAACCTTCCGCTGTGATCGTGCCACTCAGAAAATTCATCGACGGAGAACCGATGAAGCCCGCGACGAACTGGTTGGCCGGACGGTCGTACAGATCGAGCGGTGCACCGATCTGCTCCACGCGGCCACCATTGAGCACGACGATCTTGTCGGCCATGGTCATGGCCTCGACCTGATCGTGAGTGACATAGACGGTGGTTGTCTTAAGCTTCTGGTGCAGGCTCTTGATCTCGCCGCGCATGACGACACGCAGTTTCGCATCGAGGTTGGACAGCGGTTCGTCGAACAGGAAGACCTGCGGATCGCGGACGATCGCCCGCCCCATCGCAACACGCTGCCGTTGGCCGCCGGAAAGCTGGCGCGGGTAGCGTTCGAGCAGAGGCGACAGGCTGAGAATGTCCGCTGCCCATTTGACCCGCTCCGCGATTTCCGCCTTGCTGCCGCCGCGGTGCTCCAACGAAAAGCCCATATTGGTGGCAACCGTCATATGCGGATAGAGCGCATAGTTCTGAAAGACCATGGCGATGTCGCGATCCTTGGGATCGAGATCGTTGACCACCCGGCCGCCGATTTTGATGTCGCCGCCGGTGATCGTCTCCAGCCCGGCAATCATCCGAAGCAGCGTGGACTTACCGCAGCCGGACGGTCCGACCAACACCACGAACTCGCCGTCGGTGATGCCAAGATCTACGCCATGAATGATGTCGACGGCACCATAACTCTTGCGGACATTCGAAAGGGTAACTTCAGCCATTGAGAAATCCGGTTCTTCAGCCCTTCAGGCCGGTATGCGCGAGCCCTTCGACGAACTGCTTCTGCGCGATGATGAAGACGATGAGGACGGGCAGCGCGGTGAGCGTCGCGGCGGCAAGCTGGATGTTCCACATCGGCCCGCCATAGGCGTCGGTATATTGGGTCAGCGCCTGCGGTAGCGTGAACTTGTCGGCGCTGGAGAGAAACACGATCGGTTCGAGGAACAGGTTCCAGGAATGCAGGAAGGTGAAGATCGCCACCGAGGCCAAAGCCGGTTTGGCAAGCGGCAATGCGATCTTGCGAAAGATTTTGAAGCGGCCGAGGCCATCGACGCGCGCAGCTTCTTCCAGCTCGGTCGGCAGAGTGACGAAGAACTGACGCATGACGAACGTGGCGAACACGCTCGGCGCCCCAAAGATCGGCACGAGGATCAGCGGCCAGTGGGTATTCACCATCCCGGCCTTCAGGAACATCTGGAAAAGCGGCACGATCGTCACTTCCGACGGGATCAGCAGGCCGAGCAACACGATCATGAAGATCGTATTGGCGAACGGAAACCTGATCCGGGCGAAAGCGTAGCCCGCCATCGACGAGACGATCATCGTGCCGACTGTCACGACCGCCGCGATATAGGCCGAGTTCCAGTATTGCTTCACGAAGGGCTGCAGTTCGAAGACCTTGGAATAGGTCGTCCAGTCATAACTCTGCGGGATGAACTGCGGCGGGAAGGCGAAGATATCGCTGATCGGCTTTACCGAGGATGTCACCATCCACCAGGTCGGGAAGACGAAGGGGATGAGCAGCACGCACATCAGGCCGTAGACAGCGGTTTTCAGGCGCGGGGAGAGTTCAGCTTTCATAGAAGACAATCCTCTTGCGCATCTGCCACTGGGCGAAGGTCAGCACGGCGACGATGACGAACAGCAGGATCGACAGCGTCGAGCCGTAGCCGAAGAGATGGAACTGGAATGCCTGCTGGTAGAGGTAATAGACCAGCACCGTCGTTGACATACCCGGCCCGCCCTGGGTCAACACCGCGATCTGCGCGAAGACCTGCAACGAGCCGACGATGGTGATGATCGAGGTGAGCAAGATCGTCGGGCTGATCAGCGGCAGGGTGATACGGCGGAACTGCTTGAAGCGCGGCGCGCCATCGATGCGGGCGGCCTCGTAAAGCTCGTTCGGCACGCCCTGAAGGGCCGCCAGAAACAGGATCATGTTAAGGCCGACATTCTTGAAGACCTGCACGACGATGACGGAGATCATCGCAGTCGTCTCCTCGCGCAGCCAGTTCGGCCCTTCGATGCCGAAGACCTGGAGCACGCCGTTGATGCCGCCATTCTTCTGCAGAAGAAAACCCCAGACGATCGTCCAGGCGACCAGCGACACGACGACCGGCGAGAAGAATAGCGTGCGGAAAATGGTGATGCCGGCGAGCTTCTGGTTCAGAAGAACTGCAAGCAGGAGCGCCAGCGACATGTTCAGCACCACCAGCCCGGCGGAAAAGATGCCTGTTGCGCCCAGCACTTCGAGGAGGTTCGTGTCCTCGAGCAGCATCTGGTAATTCTGTGCGCCAGTATAGGTGAAAGTGTTTGCCAGCACGTTCCACTCATGCAGCGAATACCAGAAGACCAGCCCGAGCGGGATCAGCACGAAGGTGATGATCCCGATCAGTTGCGGGGCGATGAAGAGGAAACCGGCGAGGCTGTCGCGCCGGGCAATTGTCCAGAAGGGCGATGAGGAGCGGCCCTTCGGGTTTGCGTGATCCTGCGCGACAGCCATCCGTTTATCCCCTTAACGCTTCAGGAGCGGACTAATCTGGCCGCAGATCTTCTGCAACGAGCCGGCAATATCCGCATCCGGACGCCAGACCGCATCGAGACCGGAGCGCACCGCCTGCTGGATCTGCGCAAAGCCCGTATGGCCGGGAATGACCTTGCCGGTCGCAATCCCGCCGATCACGACCTTGTCGATCTGTTCCTGGCTGAGCAGCGGGTTGGTCTTCTTCAGCACTTCGGCGTTGAGCAGCGACTTGCGAGCCGAGGGGAAGAACTGGCTAAGCTTGGCCGAGTTTTCCGGGTTCGTCATATAGGCGACGAATTCGGCAGCCGTCTTGGCGTTCTTGCCGGCCTGCATGACGCCGATACCGGCCTGGCCGATCAGTGCATAGTCACCGGCCGGCCCCTTGGGCAACGGCACGAGATCCCAGGCGAACGGCTTGTCCTTCGGCAGCAGCGAGGCACGGCTGATTTGGGTGATGGTCATCGCCGCATTGCCGGCGAAGAAATCGACGTTTTCACCCGGCCCTGGGATCGCCTTCTTCTTGAAGATTGCGTCATGAATGGTGGTCAGCGCATCGACCATCGGCTTTTCGGTCATCGTGCAGGTCTTGCCGTCGGCGCTCCACGGCGAGGCGCCCCAGCCGTTCCAGACGGAAGCGAGGTTCTGCCAGATCTGGTAATTGAAGTCGCGGACGATCAACCCGCCCTTGCCCGGCGTCTGGCCTACGGTTGAAGCCGTGGCAAGCGCATTGTCCCAGGTCCACTGGCCGGCGGCGATCATCTCGGCGGGCGTCTTTGCGCCGGCGGCCTTGATGATGTCGTTGTTGACGAACATTGCAAACGGCGAGGTGGAGAACGGATAGGCGTAGAGCTTGCCGTCCTTCGTCCAACGTTCTGCGGCCGTCGCGCTTAGCTCCTCGGCGTTGTAGCCCTTGGTGGCCTTCAACACATCCGAGAGCGGATAAAGCGCGCCGGAATTGACGAAGTCATAGGCCGCCGTCTCGAAGATCCAGGCCATATCCGGCGCATTGCCGCCCGCGATCTGGGTGGTAAGCGCGGTCGTATAGGTGTCGAACGGCAGGGACTCGTAGGTCACCTTGACATTCGGATGGTCCTTGCTAAAGCCGGCAGCGATCTCGTTGAACAGTTTCAGATGCGCCTCGTTGGCGCTCCAGATCGTCATGCGCAGGTTGACGGCGTCCTGCGCATTCGCAATGCCAACGAAGCCGAGCGGAACGGCGATGGCCAAGGCCGCCACTGCCGATTTCAGTTTGCTGTGATAGTTCATGCCCTTATCCTCCTCCAAAGATTGGTTGTCCGGTCAGTATGCTGCTATATGCGGCCAGCGGATCTCGATGCCCTCGCGGGTCAGTTCACGCTGGAAATCGGCCAGATGCTTGTCGTCGGCCTGTACCTGATGGGGCTTCAGACCCTTTTCGAGGCAGTAGGCCGCGAGCATGCCGGCGGCTTCACCGACATTCCATTCGACCGGATGCAGGCGGTAGCAGCCATTGGTGATGTGGGTGGTGCCGATATTTTTGCCGGCGGCGATGAGGTTCTTCATCCGCTGCGGCAGCAGGCTGCCGAGCGGGATTTCGAACGGGCAGGACGGCACGTCGATGTAATTATCGCCGCCGGTCGAGGGATGCAGGTCGATGCGGTACATGCCGATGCCGACGCTGTCGCGGTAGTTCACCGCGCCCTTGGTCCCGCGCACCGCCTCGGACATATCCTGCTCGACAATGCGGGTGACCGGCTTCAGGCGGCGGCTTTCACGGATATAGGGGGCCATGGCAAGACCATGTTCGGTGCCTGTAATATCGCCGCGCAAGCGAAGACCACGATACCCCTGCCCGCCATCGACACGCGGCGCTTCCGTCTGCAGCCAGTAGAAGACCGAGTAGGAAAGATCGGCCGCCGACTTCAGATGCCGCGCCTTTTCTTCCTCTGATACGTCGATGATCGTGCCGTCCATATAATCGATCATCGGCCAGTTCACGAAGCAGATGTCGGACGAATAGAAGCCGGGCTGGAAGTTGTCGCGGGCAGCGATGCGACGGAACAGCCACAAGTTTTCGTCACCGCCGCCCTTGCGCTGGTCGGCATCGACGAGCAACGGATTGTCACCGACATTCGGCGTGAACGAACGGGTGGTGAATTCCAGCGTGCGCGGATGCGGCGCGGTGAAGCCAAGCAACGGCCCACCCCAGAAATGCGGCTGGTACTTGCGCCAGTAATCGTAGTTTTCCGGCTTGTCGATCGTCTGGTCGCCATCGACGCAATCGACCGCGAAGCAGACGGAAACCGCCTGCACATTGTCCGGCTGGGCGACGGACGGCGCGCTCGGCTCACCTGTATCGGACTGCGCTTCGAAACCCTTCACATATTCCGTGCCCGTCATCGGCAGGAGGTCGCCGAGTTCGGTGGCATCGAGAATGTAGTCGGCGGAAATGACGATTTCCCGGTCCGTATCGCGATGGCGAACAGTGACGGAGCGAACCATATCGCCATCCGCATCAGCCGCGACCGGCCGGTAGGGCTGCAACACCGTCAGGCGGCCGGCGCCGCGATACGGCATCAGCATCGCTTCCATGACAGCGAGGCTGACGCGCGGCTCGGCGCAGATGCGGCTCACCCAGCCGCCACCCGGATTGAGGTCACCCCAGGCGCGGGCGCCCTCGGTCAGCGGATAGTTGTCGCGGTAATATTGGCGGATTCCGCTGCGTAGTTTGCGATAGGAGCGGGTGATGCCGAACTGCTCGACCCAGGTATGTTCGTCGGAAGGCACCGCCTGGCTGGTCGACTGACCGCCGATCCAGTCGAATTCCTCGGTCATGATGACGCTTTTGCCGGCCCGGCATGCACCGAGGGCCGCCGCCACGCCACCAAGGCCGCCGCCAACCACCAGAATATCCGCTCGCATCTCTTTTGCAGGCATTTCACTCACGTCCGTTTGTTTGCGAGGGTTTGCCCCTCGACCGGTTCACAGGTCAGAAGAATTTGTTCGATAGGGGCATCGCCTTCGATGCGTCGCACCAGCATGGCGGTCGCCTGCCGGCCCATTTCCTCGCGGGGGATGTCGAAAGCGGTGAACTGCATATGGCTGCGTTCAGCGCGGATATGGCTGCCGAGCACGACGGCCGAAAAGTCTTCGGGTACCAATAGTCCCCGCGCTCGCGCGGCTGCTTCGACACGCACCGCGTCGGCCAGTTCGACGAAAAAGACGGCGGTCGCGCCGCTTGCGACGATCGCATCCAGCGTCTCGCCCGGTGGCCGCCCGACTTCGTCCACATGCAGGACCAGTTCGGCACCCTGGGGGATCGCCTCGGCAAAACCGCGCCAGCGGTCGACGACGGATTCCGCCGACCCGCTCGGGCCGACATAGGCGAGCTTTTCGTGACCCAGCGCCCTCGCCTTTTCGACCAGAGCGCGGGTGCCGTTGGCATAATCGCCGCCGACGTAAGGAACGGGTCCGCCAGCGTCCTCACGTCGGCCGATCGCCACGAAGGGGTAATCGCCGAGAACCAATCGCTTCAGTTCGGCCCGATCGAATTCCCGGCCGAGCACGAGGCAGCCGTCAGCGATCCGCAGCCGGTTTCCATCGGCGAAGATCTTGCGCTCGCGGCCAACGCCCGCGCCGGTCAGAAGCAGAAGGTCGTAATTCTGGGCCTGCGCCTCTTCCTCGATGCCGAGCAGGAAGGGTGTGAAGAAGTCAGCCTGCGCGCTTGGAAAAGCCGGCTCGTAGGTGAAGACGCCGAGAATGCGGTTGAGGCCCTTGGCCATGCGACGGGCAATCGGATCGGCCACGTAACCGGTGGTGCGGATAACGTGCTGGACGCGCTCGCGGGTTTCCTGAGGGATACGCGCCAGAGCTGTCGGCGCACCATTCAACACAAGCGAAACGGTCGCCTGACTGACGCCGGCAAGTTTCGCAATATCGTGCTGGGTCAAGCGCTTAGTGCCCGCCACGCAACATCCTCCCTATCTCCTCTTGACTGCTAATGCGTATTAGCTGCTAATGCGTATAAACAAGATCAGGCGGCCTGCTGTCAAGCCGGAAAATACGGGAGGACCGATGCAATTCGGGGAGCATTTGAAATCGCAGAGAATTTCCGGCATCCGGGTTTTCGGCGACAGCATCACCGCCGGATTTAATGCCAGCCAGCCGCACCTTGCGTGGCCGGCGCTGTTCGCAGCCGAGATCGACGGATTCCCGATCCGCAATCACGCCATCCCCGGCACGGTGCTTCAGGCCTCACGCCTTGCCGATGGCAAACCGCGCGCCGACAACGGTATCGGCCGCTTTGCCAACGCGCTGCTCGATGCGCCGCATAGCGACGCAATCCTGATCCTCTATGGCTATAACGACGCCCGATACACCGGCGCACCCGAGACGATGAATGTCCGAAACTTTTCGAGGGATTACGCCAGAATGCTGGAAAACCTGATCAAGGCCGGGCATACGGACCGGATCGCAATCGGCAGTCCGCCCTATATTCCGGACGCAGGTTTCTCCGCCGGTAGCGCGGGCTTTACCGGACAGACGAGAGCAGGCTTCGAGGACTATGTCGAGGCGGTACGCCGTCTAGCCCAGGATTTCTCGCTCTACTATGCTCCCGTTTATGAGAGAATGAAGGCCGAGGGCGACGGCAAGCTCGCCTCCCCTGACCTCACCCATCCCAACGACGCTGGCCACCGCGTCATCTGCACGGCTTTCCTTGGCGCGGAACGGGCCTCCGTGAACCAACTGTGATCCTGCGACATCCCGCTACTGCGCATCCCGTTGACCGCAGCAAGATAATTAGTATACCTTACGATCTACAGCTGGAGGAGCTGAAGAGGAGGATTTCATGCACGGGATCGATGCATCCACCGTCGCCAAACGCGAAGAATTTTACGGACGATTGAAGCCCCACAACATGGCCCCGCTCTGGGAAGTCATGAAGGGCATGCTGCCGCCGGAGCCGACGTCGAAGGCGCAGGCGCATCGCTGGCGTTACGACGAAATCCGCCCGCTGATCCTTGAATCCGGCAGCTTGTTGACCGCCGAAGAGGCCGAGCGCCGAGTGCTGATCCTCGAAAACCCGGCCTTCCCCGGCCAATCGCGGGCCACCTCGACGCTTTACGCCGGCATTCAGATCATCATGCCGGGCGAAGTAGCACCCGCCCATCGCCACACACCGTCGGCTCTGCGTTTCATGCTGGAAGGCACCGGCGCCTATACGACCGTCGGCGGCGAGCGAACCCGCATGGCCTTCGGTGACTTCGTCATCACGCCGGTCTGGGCCTGGCACGACCACGGCAATGACGGTTCCGATCCGGCCGCCTGGCTGGACGGGCTCGACGTGCCGATGATCGCCTTCTTCGAAGCGGTGTTCCGCGAGGATTCCGGCGAGACCGAACAGGAACTGCTGCGCCCGGAAGGCGACAGCCTCGCCCGTTTCGGCTCCGGCATGCTGCCGATCGGCGGCACGAGCCCCTATGGCCAGACGACGCCGATCTTCAACTATCCCTATGAGCGCAGCCGCGAAGCGCTGTACCGCGCATCCCGCGGCGAGAAGATTGACGCGCATATCGGCACGACGCTCCGTTACTCCAATCCGCTCGACGGCGGTTGGACCATGCCGACCATGTCCGCCTGGCTGAGCCATTTCCCGAAGGGCATGGAAACGGCGAAGATCCGCTCAACCGATCATATCGTCATGTGCATCGCCGAGGGTACCGGCACGATCACGGTCGGCGCGAAGACTTTCGATTTCGGCCCTAAGGACGTCATCGTCGTGCCAGGCTGGGCGTGGCGCTCGTTCAAGGCCAACGAAGATGTCGTCGTCTTCTGCTTCTCCGATCGCGTCGCGCAGGAGAAGCTCGGTTATTTCCGCGAGGACCGCGCTCGCGCCTAAGCGCGAGCCATCCGCCATCCATTCCAAGAACTTCCAGGAGAGAAAAATGCGCTTTTGCCGCTTTGACGATAATCGTCTGGGCGTGGTTGTCGGCGACGAGGTGAAGGATGTCACCGCCGTGCTCGACCGCCTGCCGAACTATCGCTACCCCTTCCCGCATGGCGACCAGTTGATGGTGAATTTCGCCGAGCTGCGCCCGGCCATGGAAGAGATGGCCAGGACCGCGCCGTCGAAGAAGCTTGCCGATGTCGCGCTTCTGAGCCCGATCGCCAACCCCGGCAAGATCATCGGCGCGCCGGTCAATTACCGTTTGCACCTCGACGAGGTACTGGACAGCGACCAGCTGCATCATGGTATGAAGATCAAGCCGATCGCCGAAGCCGGTGTGTTCCTGAAGGCCACCAGCTCGCTGATCGGCCCGTCGGAAGGCATCGTCGTCGACTGGAACGACCGCCGCACCGACCACGAGATCGAACTTGCCGTCATCATCGGCAAAAAGGGTTTCCGCATTTCGGAAGCCGACGCGCTGGATTATGTCGCCGGTTACGCGATCTGTTACGACATCACCATCCGCGGGCCAGAGGAGCGCAGCTATCGCAAGTCGCTCGATACGTTCAGCGTACTCGGCCCGTATGTGGTGACTGCCGATGAGATCGCAGACCCGAACAATCTCGATTTCGAGCTGACGATCGGCGGCGAGACCCGCCAGAAGTCGAACACGAAGATGTTGATCTTCAACGTCCAGAAGCTGATCGAATTTGCCTCAAAGGCTTACACCCTGCATCCCGGCGACGTGATCATGACCGGCACGCCGGAAGGTGTTGCCCCGATCGCGGCCGGCGATGTTCTGCACGGCACGTTCGAAGGCATCGGCTCGATGGACGTGAAGGTCTACGACAACTGGGCGAAGAAATGAGCCTCGGCCCGAAGGCATCGGAACAGGAGGGCGGCGCCAAAAGCCCGGCGCCGGTCCTTCTCGACGGTGTCGTCGGCATTCGCATCCGGCGGCTGCAGGCGCTGTTCGGCAGCCATTGGCAGGGATGGTTCCGTGCCCGTGGCCTGTCGGTCACCCCCGTGCAGGGTGGCGTGCTGCTGCTCATTCGCCGCTACCCGGGCATCAGCCAAATCGCGCTCGCACGGCGCCTGCGGATCGAACCGCCGACGCTGTTGCAATCGCTCACCCCTCTGGTCAACCAGGGTCTCGTCGAGCGGGATCGCTCGGCGGAGGATGGTCGCGTCTACGAACTGCGGTTGACACAGGCGGGCAGTGACACGGCTGCGCTTGTCGAAGCCTCGACGCCGGAGCACGAGGCGGATCTTCTCCGCAATCTCTCGCCTGGGGAAAGACAGGCGTTTCTGGCTCTCCTTGACAAGGCCATCGCCGGGGCGGAAGCCGCATTGAGCCAGCCAGAGAGCGAAGCGGGAGACGCCGCTTCTTCGTGAAGAACCCGCTCAGGTCCGAGCGGGTCCCTCCATTTGAATTTCGGGCTTTATCCCGCTGTCACCACTTCTTCTGCGGCAGGCGAATGCCATGCTCGGCAAGGAAGCGCTCGATATGGATCGTTTCGCCGGTTTCGATTGATGTATTCGCTGCGATACCGGTCAGGATCGACCAGGCGCCATCGATATAGCTCGAACCGCGACCGTAATTGTCGGCCGTCACGGATGGATCGAAGAGATGCGCGAGCATGACGGGGTCGGCGCCGCCGTGATCTCCTTCGCCGGCCCAGACTTCGATATTCTGCGGTGCCTGGCCGGCAATATGCAGCGTCGTGGTCATGGATTCCGAGCCATGGGCCTTGTCCTGCTTGCCGCCGAACACGCCATGGACTTCCACGTGGCGGTGGGAAAGCTCGCCCTTGGTGCCATGGAATTTGATCTCCAGACCTTCCCAGGGGCTGTAGGCACAGAGCGTATAGTTGAGGCTCGCGCCGTTGGCGTAACGCGCATGGACCTGCATCGTGTCTTCGATGGTGATATCATCGTCGAAAACGCAGAGGTCGCGCATGTAACCATCCGACTCCTCCGCGTCGAGATATAGCTCCCGCAGTGGTTCGTTGCCTTCCAGATCGAGCTTGAAATCGCAGCGATCCGCGCTGGGACAGGTGTGGCATCGCGGCCCGCGCTCCGACAGCCCGAGAGCCATGGCCGTCTCCGGCTTGTAGAACGCGCGGCGACCGTCTGCGCTGACCGAGACCGGAGACGAACCGAGCCACCAGTTGACGAGATCGAAATGGTGGGTCGACTTGTGCACCAGCAGGCCGCCCGACTGGTTCTTGTAACGGTGCCAGCGGCGGAAATAGTCCGCGCCATGCACCCGATCGAGATACCAGGTGAAATCGACCGCCGTGATTTCGCCGATCGCGCCTGACATCAGAATGTCCTTCAACTGCGTGCGGGCCGGCGTGTAGCGGTAGTTGAAGGTAACCGTCACCGAGCGGCCGGTCTCCGCCTGCGCGTCCAGGATCGCCTTCAGCTTTTCAAGGTCAATCGTCATTGGCTTTTCGGTCATGACGTTGCAGCCGGCCCGCATCGCCTCGACAATATATTCGTGGTGCAGATAGTCCGGAACCGTGACGATGACGGTATCCGGCTTCTGTTCCTTGATCATTTCCCCGAACTGCTCGGCGCGATAGGTGGCGATGCCGTTACCCTTCGCGGAAACCGCTGCGGCAGACAGCGCCAGACGATGTTCGTTGATGTCACAAAGGCCGACCAGCGTATTCTCGCGGCTATAGGTATCCGCTACGGCCCGCCGAAACATCTTGTGACGGGAGCCGGTTCCAACGATAGCGTATTTCATAATCCTGTCCTTCCTGGGCCGGCGTTGGGAGCCGCCGGTAAATCAATTCATTTGCGCCCAATTCACTTGCGCAATGTCTGGTCGTCAGGCCCGAACGCATGACAGTTCGCCGCGTCGATCCGCAGCGGCACGGTCTCGCCGTGCCGGATGGCGAGCTGGCCGGGGGCCAGAATGGTGAGGCTGGCGCCGGAATACGTGGTCGCGTAGACCGACGTGCTACCGCCGAGATGCTCAACGAGATCCACCCTCGCCTCGCCCAGTGACTGGCCCGCCTCACCGCCGAGGACGACGTGCTCCGGCCGGATGCCGAAACTGATCGGCACATCGGTCGCGACTTGGCCGAGTTGATCCGGTGCAAGCAGGAGAGACCGGCCCGCCACCTCGACCGCCTCCGCGCCGGAGCGCCGGGCTTCGAGGAAATTCATTTTCGGGGAGCCGATAAAGCCGGCAACGAAGCGGTTTGCAGGCCGGTTGTAGAGTTCGAGCGGACTACCGGTCTGCATAACTTCGCCGCCGCGCAGCACGACGATCTTGTCGGCCATGGTCATGGCCTCGACCTGATCGTGAGTGACGTAGATCATCGTATTGCCCAGCCGCTCATGCAGCTTGGAGATCTCGACGCGCATCTGCACCCGCAGCTCGGCGTCGAGGTTGGAAAGCGGCTCGTCGAACAGGAAGATGTTCGGGTCGCGCACGATCGAGCGGCCGATCGCGACGCGCTGGCGCTGGCCGCCGGAAAGCGCCTTCGGTCGCCGCTGCAGGTATTCGGTGATGCGTAGCGTCGCAGCCGCCTCCTTGACGCGGCGATCGATTTCGTCACGCTTCAGGCCGGCCGTTTCCAGGCCGAAGGCAAGGTTCTTGTAGACCGTCATGTGCGGATAAAGCGCATAGGACTGGAAGACCATCGCGATACCGCGCTTGGCGGCGGCCACGTCGTTCATCCGCTCGCCGCCGATCATCAGGTCGCCGCCCGAAATGGTCTCAAGGCCGGCGATCATGCGCAGCAGGGTTGACTTTCCGCAGCCGGAGGGGCCGACGAACACGGTGAACTGGCCCGGTTCGATATCGAGATCGATGCCCTTGATGACATCGATCGCTCCGAACCGCTTCACGACTTTTCTCAATTGAATGCTGGTGGACATGCATTTTCTCACTGGTTGTTCGTCGCGGCCGAGCGTCCGTTCCGGCGACCAAGTAAATTTTGAAGACTGGGCAAACTTGAAAGAGCGCAGCGTCGGGCAGTCGCGGCGAGAGCTTCGCCGCGCGCCGTCATCGTTTCATCCCCGTCGTCGCGATGCCCTCGATCAGCAGTCGCTGGAAGCAGAGGAAAATCAGGAAGATCGGAATGAGCGACAGGACCGACATGGCGAACAGTTCGTTCCAGCTCGACGTGCCGCTGGAGTCTACGAACGAGCGCAGCCCGAGCTGGACGGTGTAGAGGTTCATGTCGCTGACGTAGATCAGCGGCCCGAAGAAATCCTCCCAGGTCCAGATGAACGAGAAGATCGCAGCGGTCGCGAGGACGGGAAGCGAAAGCGGCAGGATGATCTTGTAGTAGATGCGCCAGGCGCTGCACCCATCCATCTGCGCTGCCTCGTCCAGCTCGCGCGGAATGCCGCGGAAGAACTGGACCATCAGGAAGATGAAGAAGGCATCGACCGCGAAATACTTCGGCACGATCAGCGGAAGCCAGGTGTTGATCCAGTCGAGCTGGAGGAACAGCACATATTGCGGGATCAGGGTCACGTGATAGGGCAGCATCAGCGTGCCCAGCATCAGCGCGAACCAGAAGCTGCGCCCGAAGAACTGCAGGCGCGCGAAAGCATAGGCGGCGAGCGATGCTGCGAAGACATTGCCGATCGTCGCGAGCGTCGAAATCAGCAGCGAATTCACGAAGAAGTGCCCGAAATTCACCTGCAGTCCGAACCAGCCCTGCGGATAGGCGTTGATCGTAACCTGCGACGGGATGAGGCCTGCGCCACCACCGAACAGATCCTCGGCGGGCCGCAGCGACCCCGCCAGCATCCACAGGATCGGGTAGAGCATCACGAAGGATGCCGCCATCAGAAGACAGTGCGAGAGAGCCGATCGCAGATAGGGATGATCGCTGCCCTGGCCGGGAAGTACGTTTGCCGCGTTACTCATCGTAATGCACCCAGTAACGTGTCGAGAGGAACGAGAAGGCGGTGAAGATCGCGATGATGATCACCAGTACCCAGGCAAGCGCCGAGGCATAGCCCATGCGGAAATTCCCGAACGCCTCCTGATAGAGGTAGAGCGTGTAGAACAGCGTCGAATTGATCGGACCGCCGGTGCCGCCTGAGACGATGAAGGCGGGCGTGAACGCCTTGAAGGCCTCGATCGTCTGGATGACGAAGTTGAAGAAGATGACCGGCGACAGGAGCGGCAGCGTGATCTTCCAGAACTGCCGGGAAGACGAGGCGCCGTCGAGGCTTGCTGCTTCGTAAATATCGGTCGGGATCTGGCGGAGACCAGCGAGGAAGATGATCATCGGCGAGCCGAACTGCCAGACCGACAGGACCACAAGCGTATAAAGCGAATATCGCGGATTGGAGATCCAGCTCGGACCTTCGATGCCGAATACGGCCAGCACGCTGTTGACCATGCCGTCGGCCGCGAAAAGCTGACGCCAGAGGACGGCAATCGCGACGGACGCGCCAAGCAGCGACGGAAGGTAGAAGACCGCGCGATAGATTGGCAATCCCTTCAGGCCGCGATTGAGCATCATCGCCACCGCCAGCGCGAAAGCGAGCTTCAGCGGCACGGACAGGATGACATAGAGGAAGGTCACCCGCATCGCCGCGATGAATTTAGGATCGGCGGTTGCCATGCGAATGTAGTTCTGCAGCCCCACGAAGTTCGGGGCCTGCAGCAGATCGAAATCCGTGAAGGAAAGATATAGTGACACCAGCGCCGGGCCGAGCGTCAGACAGAGAAAGCCGATCAGCCATGGGGCAAGGAAAAGATAACCGGGCGCGTTTCTTTGAAGCGCCCTGCGAAGGGAACGGGCGAGCGCTAAGCCCTCGCCCTTCCCGGTCGCAGCGGCTGACCGCTCACTGACCGACATTCGGTTCATCCCTTCTTCAGGACGGACTTGGCTTCGGCGATCAGGCTTGCGCCGCCGGCCTCCGGCGTCGAAGCCTCGAAGGAGACTTCCTGGCTGATGCGGATCAGCGCCGCGTTCATTTCACCTGCTCCCTGCGGCGGGGCCGGCGGCAGCGCGCCGACATAAGGCGTCAGCGCCGAGATGAACTTCACGACTTCGCTGCTCGGTGCGTCGAGCTGCGGGATCAGCGCATCACGGATGGCCGGCGATGCCGGAACGCCGCGTTCGACACCAAGAAGAAGGGCACCGGCAGGCTCGCGAACCAGGAAGTTGATCAGCTTCGCCGTCACTTCCGGCGCCTTGGACTTCGCATAGATTGAGAACATCTGCGACGGCTTCAGGTAGTGACCCGGCTTGCCATTGGCGACGACCGGCTGGGCGGTCAGCGCCAACGTCGGCTTGTTCATCTTCTGGAAGCCGACGAACTGATTGGAGAAGCCGAAATCCGAAGCCGTATAGCCCAGCGTCAGCGGCGAGGTTTCGATCGTGTTCTTGTAGAGTGCCTGCACATCGGCCGGCACGCAGCCGCCGGACTTGCGCATCTTCGCCCAGAACTTGAACCATTCAGCAGCGTCAGCCGCGTCATAACCAAGATTGCCGTCGTCCTTGTAGAGCGACTTTCCGCGCGCAATCAGCCAACCTTCGAAGAGGTTTTCGTTACCGCTGCCATCTGCCGACGCGTATTTCTTCTTGCCCTTGGCCGCCTTGCCGTAAGCAGCCGCCTTCTCGGCGAACTGTTCCCAGTTGGTGCCGTAGGTCGGTGCGGCAACGCCGGCATCCTGCCAGGCGGCCGTATCGACGATCGTGCCGAAAGCGTTGACGCCGACATTGGCGCCGTAAAGCTTGCCGTCGACGGAACAGCTCTTCAGATTGACGTCGCCGAAATCGGCGATCTTCAGGGCCGAGCCCATGAACTGGTCGAGCGGCAGAATGGTCCCGCGCCGCGCGTATTCGAACATGTAGCGGTAGTCCATCTGGATGAAGTCCGGCGCGTTGCCGCCGGCGACCTGCGTTGCAAGACGCGGCCAGTAATCATCCCACCCCATGGATTCGCTTGCGACCGTCACGCCTGCATTGGCGCCTTCGAAAGCCTTGACCGCTTCCTTCGTGCGGCGGGCGCGCTCTTCCGAGCCCCACCAGACCATGCGCAGCTGAGCGCCGTCAGCAGCGAAACCAGGCACCGAGCCCCAAAGCGGCATGGATGCCAGGCCAACGCCGGCGCCGAGAAAACGACGGCGATCCATCATAAAATTGCTCATGAATTCCTCCCAATTGAACGGAACGACGTGATGCGTGCTGTTCGTGCCGACTCCCAGCAGCACGCATTTCGTTTCGGCCTGAAACCCCTTGTCGTCTCCTCGAAAGGTCCGGCTGACCGATGACAGGAAAATTACAATTCTCGAAACCTCAAAACAAATACAAAAATTGGCGCCTTTTATAAAATTCATTTATAGAAGGCGAGAGGTTGGGAGGATCGAAAATGGACAAATCGCTCGAACAATTCATGGCAGTGACCGAGCTCGGCTCGTTCGTCGCAGCCTCGGAGCGGCTTTTCGTATCGCAGCCAGCGCTGACCTATAGCATCAAGAAGCTGGAGGAGAGCCTAGGCGTGCGGCTGTTCGAACGCTCATCGCGCGGCGTGCGGCTGACACCCTATGGAGAGACGCTCTACAAGAACTCGCTGATCATGCGCCGTCTTTATGCCAACGCGCTGGAGACGATCGAGCGGCAAAAATCCGAACATGAACACGGCATCAGCATCGGCACGGGTTATTCGTCCTGGACACTGTTCCTCAAGGATTTCGTCGTCGCGCATTTTCGCGACCACCCCAATGCGCCGATCAATGTCAGTATCGGCAACGCCATGCGCTGCATGGAACAGCTTTGGTCAGGCGATATTTCACTCTTCATCGGCCACCAGATCCAGAACCTGGCGCGTGAGGTCGATATCGATTTCATTCCGCTCGGCCTCGCGAAAGACGGCTATTTCGTGCGGCCTGATCACCCGTTGCTCGGCCAACCCCGCCGCGTTGCCGAAATCTTCACCTATCCGACGACCATGGCTTTTCCGCCCGAATCCCGCCAGAAGCGCCTGCTCATCGATGGTGCCGTCTCCGTGCCGCAGCCGGATCGGTTCGGGCATGCCTTCACGTCCAACTCGATGCGGGCCTGCATGGACTTCGTTCGCGATACGGATGCCGTACTGATCCATTCCGATCTTCTCGCCGCCTCCTTCGCCTTGCATGGATTGGCGCAGATCGAGATCGACAGCGAAGAAATGCTGCCCAGCTGGTTGCTCGGTATCTACGTGCTGCCCGAGCGACGCGCCGATCCGCATGTCCGCAAGTTCATCGAACTCATCCGCAAGGGCGCTTCTGCACTGGACCTGCAAGCGCCACCTTGATGTTATCTCGCGCTTTCAATAGCTTACTGCCCGATACCTCATCCTTCTGTTCTGGATAGATACGTTGAACCTGCGCGCGCTCCAACTCTTCCGGCATATCGTGCTGACCGGCGCCCTTTCGGAAGCGTCCGAGCGCATGAACATGTCCACGTCGGCGGCAAGTCGGCTCATTTCGCAGCTTGAAGCCGAGATCGGGCTCACGCTGTTTTCGCGCGCCAAACGCCAGCTGGAACTGACGGAGGAAGGAGAGCTTTTCTATCGGCAGATCGCCAATACGCTGATCGGGATTGAAGAAATCCGCACCGTCTCTGCCGATATCCGCCGCAGAACGCAGGACTGGCTGTCGATTGTGACAGCCGCGCCGCTCGCCAACGGCCTTGCCATTCCGGGGCTTGCCCAGATGCGGAGGAGCGGCCCAGAATTCCAGAGCACCGTCAACGTGGAAACCCGCTTCGAGATCGAGAGCAAGGTGGCCGCGCGCGGCTATAATCTCGGCCTCATCTCGTTGCCGGTCGAAAACGCCATCATCGAGCTCGACGTCGTGCCGTTCCTGAGATCGCGGCTCGGCATTCTTTTGCCGGAAGATCACCACCTTGCCTCTCGGGATATGTTGTCGATCGCAGATATCGCGGGCGAGAGCTTTGCGACGCTCGCACCCGGCCAGCGTTGGCGCGACCGGCTTTCTGAACTGATGGGCAACAAGGGACAGACGTTGAAGGCGCCATTCGAGACAGGTTCGACGCTGGTGACGGTGGAAATGGTGCGCCAAGGCCTCGGCATAACCCTGATCGACCGCATATGCGTAACACTCTGGAAGGGTTGCGGGCTGGTTCTGCGTCCGCTGGAAGGTGATTACTGGATCACCTATGCCTCGCTCCATCCGCGTGGACCGCGCGCGCCGCTTTCGGAGCGGTTCCTCGATGCGATCTCTGCCCATATCGAGGACCTGCGGGAACGCGACCCGCAGGCTGCCGAGATGCTGGAACTGATTTAGAGCCGTTCATTGTTAAATGGAAGCGGTTCTGTTGGCTCAAACGGAGTCGGATGGTCGCCCGGCTGGCGCGCGTCGTAGCCCAGTTTTACGGCCCAAGGGCGCCCACTGGCCGGCCGGGCCATCAGGCGGCCCGTTTCAGCCAACCCGCAGGGCAGGGCATCTTTCCGCCAGGATCAAAGGCGATCGGCTCGGACGTACCAACAGGTATGCCCTTCGCCAATCGCCCTTGCCCCGACGAAAACCTGCTCCGGCAGAACCGCTTCCATTTAACAAGGAACGGCTCTAGGCCCGGCGAAACCGCCGGGAGAGTTTCAACGCCAGCTCCGCGGCGCTTTCGGCGATTTCGACACTGTCACCCACATAGGATGCCGGATCGAGCGCGGCTTCGATCTCCTGCACGGTCAGGTGTTTGCCGATTTCAGCGTCTGCGAGGATCGCCATACGTGGCGAAATACCTTCTTCCATCGCATGCTCCAGCACGTGATGAACAAGATCATGCGCCTGCGCCCGGCCGACAAGCGGGGCCAGCACCATCATCAACTTCTCCGAAGCGATCGCGCCGCCGCTGCGGTCGAGGTTTTCCCGCATGCGTTCCGGCACGACGATGATGCGGTTGAGCGTCTTGGCAAAACCCTCCGACATTTTCCAGGTCAGCGGCACGGCCTTTTCGACGAGAGAAGACAGAAGCTGGTTGGCGACCGCATCGCCCTCGTGGGTCGACCGGCTGCTTTCCAACGCCGGCCCCGCCATGCCGCGCAGCTCTATCGCCTGCGAGATGACCCTCACCACATGCTTCGGATTGATCTTCTGCGGCATGGTGGAGGAGCCGACCGTGCCCTCGTCCAGCCGCTCGACGATCTCGCCCACCTCCTCCATCATCAACCGATAAAGCTCGCCCATGATACGCTCGACGGTCATGGCAAGCAGCGCCAGCTGCACGAGATATTCGACGAAGAGGTCGTTGACCGTGCGGCTCGGCACCAGCAGTTCGCGCAGGCCAAGATCGCTCGCCATCTGTCGATTCAACTCGCGCCCTTGTGCACCATAAGCATGCATGGCGCCGACGGCGCCGCCGAAGGGCAACGAAAAAAGCCGCTGCGCGGAGGTGGAAAGCCGCTCCTCGACGCGGTCCATTTCCTCGATCCAGCCGGCCACCTTGAAACCGAATGTCATCGGCAGAGCATGCTGGCGATTGGTGCGTCCGGCCATCAGCGTGCTGGCATGGGTTTGCGCCATCCGGCCGAGATATTCGACCGCGACGGCCAGATGTGCGCGGATCGCTTGATCGGCCTCTCGCAGAAGCAGGATCTGCCCTGTCTGCATGACGTTCTGGGTCGTCGCGCCCCAATGCACGAAGTCGCCGGCGGGGCCAGAGGCTGCAGCCAGAGAACGGGTGATCGACAGGATCGGTGCCAGCGTGCGCGCCACATCCGCGGCCAGTGCTTCGCGGTCCAGTTTGCGGATATCCGCGGCACGGGTGATTTCCGTCGCTGCCCATTCCGGGATCATGCCGAGCTTTCCCTGGGCACGCGCGAGTGCCGCCTCCACATCCAGCCAGGATTGCCAAAGCGTATCACGGGCAAACAAAGTTTCGGGCGTCAGCGACGGACGGGGCATTTCATTCATGTCCGGAAAGCTCCAGGCGGGTTTCTTCTGCCCGGAAGCGAGGTGCTGCCGCCAGCAGCGTCCGGGTATATTGATGGGAGGGATGGTTCAGCACCGCATCCGTCGAACCTTCCTCGACGAGTTTGCCCTTCAGCATTACCGCCACGCGGTCGGCGATCTGGTGAACGACGCCCATGTCGTGGGTGATGACCAGACAGCTCAGGCCGAGGTTGGCCTGAAGGTCGGTCAGCAGATTGAGGATCTGTGCCTGAACCGAAACATCCAGCGCCGAGGTCGGCTCGTCACAGACCAGCGCTTCCGGCGAGGTAACCAGCGCTCGGGCAATCGCCACACGCTGACGCTGGCCACCAGAAAGCTGGGCCGGATAATTATGGATCAACCGCTGCGGCAGCCGCACCATGTCCATCACCTCCCGCACCCGCGCCAGCCGCGTTTGAGACGTGCCATCACCGCGCAATTCCAACGGCCGGACGATGATCTCCGCCAGCGTGCGCCGGGGATTGAGCGAAGAATACGGATCCTGGAAAACCGGCTGCACCAGCGCGGCTCGCTCGCGCGGCGACATCGAGCCGATCGCCTTGCCCCGCATCAGCACGCTGCCGGACGTCGGCAGGCTGAGGCCAAGCATGATGCGCGCCAAGGTCGATTTGCCGGAGCCGCTTTCACCGACGAGTGCCAGTGTCTCGCCACGTTTCAGGGTGAGGTTCACGCCATCGACAGCGCGAATTTCCTTCTTCGGCCCGAACAGACCACGGCGGGACTGGAAGACCTGCAAGACATCTCGTGCCTCGATGACCGGAGCGGTAGAAGTCGCAACTGCGGTGCGGATGATTGCCTGCGCCGGGGCTGCCTGACGCACGGCGCTCAGTTCGGCCTCACCCAGAACGCAACGGCGCCAATGCTCATCCGATCCCTGCACCGGCGGTCGCTCGCTGCGGCAGACATCGCGGACGAGGTCGCAGCGGGAGGCGAAGATGCAGGCTTTTGGAATGCTGGTGGCTGATGGCACCGTGCCCGGAATAGCGGCAAGCTTCACCGGCGGGCCATCCATGCGCGGAATTGCCTTGAGCAACGCCTGCGTATAGGGATGTTTCGGCGCGGCCATCACCTCAGGCGCCCTGCCCTCCTCGATCATCTCACCGCCATACATGACCGCAACACGGTCCGTATGTTCGGAGACGACCGCGAGATCATGCGAGATCAGGATCATCGCCATGCCCATTTCGCGCTGAAGACCGGCAAGCAGCTCGAGGATCTGCGCTTGGACCGTGACGTCGAGCGCCGTGGTCGGCTCGTCGGCGATCAGCAGTTCCGGCTCCATCATCAGCGCCATGGCGATCATCACGCGCTGGCGCTGGCCGCCGGAAAGCTGGTGCGGATATTGCGACATGCGGCCGACGGGATCGGGAATGCCGGTGCGGTCAAGAAGTGCGAACGCCCGGTCATGCGCCGCCCTGGCGCTCAGCACACCTTGTCGCACCGATGCCTCGGTCAATTGTCGGCCGATCGTATAGACCGGGTTGAGCGAGGTCATCGGCTCCTGAAAGATCATCGCCATGCGACGCCCGAGAATTTCGCGAGCAAAGGCAGCGTCCGGAACGCTTGTCAGATCCTGTCCGTCGAACGCGAGCCGGTCGACATTCACCTCCGCGCCGCGCGGCAGAAGCCGCATCAGCGCCAGTGCCGTCATCGATTTGCCGGAGCCGCTTTCTCCGACGATGCCGAGCGTCTGGCCGCGATCGAGACTGACGGTCGCACCGCGCACAGCATGCAGCCGCGCATTCGGCAATTCCAGCGAGACGGAGAGATTGCGGATTTCGAGAAGCGGGGCCATCAGTTCCTCCCTTCCGGCGCAGTAATGTCGCGAAGGCCGTCGCCCATCAGGTTCGCGCCGATGACGAGCACGAAAAGAGAGATGCCGGGCAGGATGACGAGCCAGGGGCGATAGAACATCGCCTGTTTGCCTTCGGCGATCATCAGGCCCCAGGAGGGCATGGGCGGCTGGATGCCGACACCGAGGAAGGAGAGGCTCGCCTCCGCCAGGATCGCGATGCCAAGCTCGAAAGTGAAGATGACGATGATCTGCGACACGAGGTTTGGCAGGATTTCATGCCAGATGATCTGACGCGGCGTGGCGCCAGAGGCCGATGCAGCGGCCACGAAATCCAACTGGCGGATGCGCTGCGTCGCTGAGCGCGTGACTACCAGATAATAGGTCCAGTGCAGCACGCCGATAATACCGATCACCACCCAGACCGATGGGCCGATGATGAAGACCAGCGCCATGGCGAGCAGCAGACCCGGCAACGCAAGCTGTGCCGTCAGCAGAAAACTCACCGCATGGTCGACCCAGCCGCCGAAATAACCGGCAAGCACACCAAGCGTCACGCCGATCAGCAGGCCGATCGTGGCGGCCCCGATACCGATGATCATCGAGACCTGGGCGCCGTAGATGAGTCGACTCAGGTAATCGCGGCCGTTCTGGTCGGTGCCGAGCAGATAATCCCAGTTTCCGCCCTGCGCCCAGACGGGCGGCAGCATGCGCTTGCCGAGCGACTGCACGAAAGGATCATGCGGCGCAAGCAGCGGCGCGAACAGCGCAATGAAGGCAAGCACGAGAATGATACCGGAGCCGATCATCAGGCTGCGATGCTTGCGCGCGCGGCGGCGCATGATCTGCTGCGGGGTGAGCGGCGCGGGTTCTTCCGCAGCCACGAGGTTGGGTTCGATGCCGATATTCATGGGCGTCATCCTATCCGGATCCGGGGATCGAGCGCCGCATTGAGGATATCGGCGAGCAGGTTCATCGCGACAAAAACGATAGCGAAGACGAAGATGAGCATTTGCACGGTAGGAATATCCGCGCCGAGGATGGATTCCAGCGCCAACCGTCCCAGCCCGTTCAGCGCGAAGATGCTTTCGGTGATCACCGAGCCGCCGAACTTCTGGCCGAGCTGGACGGCCAGCACCGAGATAACCGGCAAGAGCGCGTTGCGTAGCGCATGGCGCCAGAGCAGGCTTGCCCCGCGATACCCCTTGGAGCGGGCGGTGCGGATGTAATCGGCGCCCATCACCTCGATCAGCCCGGTTCGGGTGAGCCGCATGACGGCGGGCACTGAAGTGGCGCCGAGCACAAAGGCCGGCAGAACGAAATGCATCCAGGTCGCATCCCCCGAAACGGGGAAGATGGGGAAAGTGACGGAGAAAAGGATGATCATGATGAGCCCGAGCCAGAAGTTCGGCACGGCCTGGGCCGAGACCGCCACCCCGAGCGCCGTTCGATCTATCCATGAATTCGGATTGAGCGCCGCGAGCACCCCGAGCGGAATGGCGATCAGGATCGTCACGGCCATGGCGGCCAGCGCCAGCGCGATCGTCACCCCTGCCCGCTCTGCCACCAGCTCCGCGACCGGCTTGTGCCAATAATAGCTCTCGCCGAAATCGCCCTTCAGCACGCCGCCGAGCCATTGGGCATAACGAACCGGCATGGGCTGGTCGAGACCGTAGCGGATGCGGATGGTCTGCACGACTTCCGGCGTGGCATCCTCGCCGGCGATGGCGCGGGCTGGATCGGTCGCGACGTTCAAGAGCAGGAAAGCGGCGAGGGAAACGGTGAACGCGACGGCGAGCGCCAGCGCTCCGCGCAAAAGGATGTATCTGAGCATCGGTATTCTCCTGAGGAACGGGCGACGGCTGTGATCTTATCCGCCGCCCGTTTCGCGGTCACTTCCAGCTTGCGTTCTGGAGGCGCGGGAGGCCATCGGGGTCGAGCGGGAAGTTCAGTTCCGGCGAGACCAGATAATTGGCCGAGTAGGTGAAGAGCGGAGCCCAATAGGCCTGGTCGGCAATGCGGCCGATCGCCTTGGTGTAAAGCTCGCGACGCTTCGCCTCATCATTGATCTGCTCGGCTGCCAGCACATCCTTGTTGAGCTGCGCATCGCCGGATAGGTTGCGGTCGGTCTCCGCGGAGAAGTGGATGCGGGCGATCGCCGCGGTATCCGCCGTACCCCCAGAGCCCCAGGTGCCGATATAGGCGGAGATCTGCTTGTTGGCGCGGGCCTGATCGAGCGATTCCAGCTTCACGTAACGCAGGTTCACCTTGATGCCGATGGCAGTGAGGTCCGCGGCGACAGCTTCGGCAACTGGCTTTTCGCGATAAGCCCAGAGATCGAGCGGGAAACCGTTCGGATAACCGGCAGCCTTCAGCAACGCCTTGGCCTTGGCCGGATCGTAGGCGTAGTCGGCAACCTTCTGGTCGCAGCCGAACTGAGCCGGATGGCAGGCGGTATGGATGCCCTCCGCCGAGCCACCGATCAGGAACTTCGCCATCTCGTCCTTGTTCAGCGCGTGGTTGATGGCGCGGCGAGCCTCGACGTTGGTGAGCGGCCCCTTCGGATCGGTGTAACCTGCGGCGTCCAGCACGACGAAGCTGACGCGCAGGTCCGGGCCACTCAGATGTTTGGCGAGCGGTGTGGAACCGAGGCTCTGGGCAAGATCGAGCGGAACGTTGAACATCCAGTCAACGCCGCCGGCCATCAGCTCCGCCTGCTGGGTGCCGATATCGGGAATGTTGCGGACGATGATCTTCTTGATCGCCGGTTTCGAGCCGAAGAAGCCGTCAAACCGTTCAAGCACAACTTCCTGACCCGGCTTGAACGAGGTGACCTTGTACGGACCGGTCCCGTTCACCTTCTGGGCCATGGCATTCTTATTGACCACGCCGCCGGGATTATAAGTATCCTTCTTGCGCAGCATGATGCGCTGGGCCATGTCGCGCAGCGCCAGCGGATAAACGGCCTTCATGTGGAAGCGCAGCGTATTGGCGCCAGTCACTTCGACACGGTCCAGCCAGCGGCCGATAATGCCGGTCGCGTTCGACTCGCTCTTCGGATCGATGATCCAGTTATAGGTATAGGCGACGTCTTCCGCATTCAGGGTCGAGCCGTCGTGGAATTTGACGTCCGAGCGCAACGTCACATCCAGCGTCTTGTCGTCGATGAACTTATAGCCGCTCGCGACAGACGGGACGATTTCCTGCGTCTTCGGATCGACGTCGAAGAGCGAAGCATCGGTCATCTGCGCGAGGATGATGTATTCGCGCTTGGTCGTGTAATTGTAGTCGAGGTTGAGAACCTCCTCGGCCATCGCCACGCGCAAGGTATCATCCGCTTTCTTGGCGAAAGCGGGGGCGGTGGAAAGCGAAAGGCTGAGCGTAATAGCAAAAAGGGTCGAGCCAACGGCTCGCTTGAACTTGGTCATTGAGAATCCTCCCAGATACAAGCTCACTTTAGCGCCCGGTCGCCATTTCAAAAATTGAAAATATTGCCCGTTCTGTTGCGTTTTACGCAACTATCGCGTTCAGCGAAACGCCTCCCGCACGAGATTTCGCAACAATGTCGCCGTCGTCGAAAGCGGCACGCCGCGTCTTGAAACAATGCCGATCTGCCGGGTCACCTGCGGGTTATGCAACTGCCGCAGACCCAGCCCCTCCTCGTCAGCCGAAGCGAAGGCCATTTGCGGCACGACGGCGAGTGCGGTTCCCGCCTGCGCCATGGCAATCGCCGTTTGCAGATGTTGCGCCTCGTATCGCCAGACCAGATGGTCGCAGCTGCCGGCAAGCGCATCGTCGATGATCATGCGGTTGCCGGAATGCTGGCTCACCCGGATCAGCGGGTAACCTTCAAGGTCACGCCACTCCACCTTGTCCTTGTGCGTAAGGGGATGGCCGGTCGGACAGACAAGCACGAAAGGATCGTCCACCAGAACTTCCGTATCGAAATCCCAGCGATGGCTGGTGTTGATCGTGACGCCGAACTCCACAGCACCTCGCTCGACCAGATCGGATATTTCGGAGGCCGACTGATCGTAGATCTGGACGAAGACCTCCGGATGCGCTTCATGAAACCGCCGGAGAATATTCGGCAGGCGGCCCGCTGCGATCGTCGGCAGGCAGGCGATGGAAAGCCTGTTGTGTCTTCCCTCACCCGTACGGCGCAGTTCATCCATCGATGATGCTAGCTGAGCCAGCGTCTGCTTCACCTTCGGGAGCAGATCTACCGCCGCCTGGGTGAGCCTGACCTCCCGGCTGGTCCTGACGAACAGCTTCTGACCCAACTCCTCCTCAAGCTTCCTGATCCGGTGACTGATCGCCGTATGCGAAAGGTTGAGATGCGTGGCCGCGTCCCGAAAGCTGCCGCGATCGGCAATCGCGACGAAAGCGTGCAAACCCAAAAAGTCGATTCTCGAACTATAGTTCACGCGATTTTACTCTCGAATCGAGATGAAGCAGATTCATCTGATGGTCCATAAAATTCGTTTGTTTCATCACGAAATATGCGCGATCTCTGCTTGCCATGCAAGCTGGGAGTGCAGGCCGGTTTGGGAAAGAGGATCCCCCGCAGGCCAACTGACGCATCGTCCCACCACTTGTCCAACGCATTGGAGGAGGAGAAATGCCAATGACCGACACATCGAAACTGCCGTTGAGCCGCCGCCAGATTCTGATCGGAGCTTCCGCACTCGGCTTTGCAGCCGCGAGCTTCTCGAAGGCGAACGCGCTCGCCTATCCAACCCAGAACCTCACGCTTGTGGTGCCGTTCACGCCAGGCGGATCGACCGACATTCTCGCCCGCGTCATCGGCCAGAAATTGGAAACCGTCCTGAAGCGCTCGGTCATCGTGGAATCGCGCGCCGGCGCTGGCGGAACGGTAGGCGTCGCCTCGGTTGCACGCGCCGAGCCGGACGGTCACACGCTGGTTATGGGCCATATCGGCACGCTGGGCGCCGCTCCCGGCCTCTATCCGAAACTGCCCTATGATCCGTTGAAGAGCCTCGATCCGGTCAGCGGCATCGCTCAGGTCCACAACATGCTCGTCGTCCACCCGGACGTGCCGGCCAAGACGCTGCAGGAATTGATCGATTACGCCAAGAAGAACCCTGGCACTATGAACTATGCCTCCGGCGGCAATGGCAGCGCCGCGCATATGGCCATGGTCGCGCTGGCGGATCGCGCCGGCATCGAACTGACCCATGTCCCGTATAAGGGAACGGCACCCGCGGTCACCGATCTGCTCGGCGGGCGAATCCAGCTGACCTTTACCGGCGCTCCGAACCTCATCCAACACGTCCATGCAGGCAAATTGCGCGCATTGGCCGTCTCGGGCGTCACGCGTCTTCGGGCAGCGCCAAACGTGCCGACCGTTGCTGAGCAGGGCTTCCCGGGCTTCGAGGCGTCGCAATGGTATGGCATCCTTGTGCCCGCCGGCACGCCGAAGGACGTTATCGATCTCCTGAACAAGGAAGTTGTTGCCGCTTTGGCCGGTGAAGAAGTCAGGGAGCGGCTGGCGCTCGAAGGAGCAGATGTCTGGACGAATACACCCAAACAGTTCCATGATCACATCGCTCTGGAAATCGACCGCTGGGGCGCGATCATCAAGAAGGCCGGCATCAAGCTCGATTGAGCGAATTCAAGTCCTATGCGGATACCCCGCCGCGTCCCATGGCGGGGTATGTCGTTTTCTCGCGAACTCCCGCTTTCAGTGTAGCGCCGCAATAATGCCCTCGGTCATGCCCTTCGTGTCAGCCGTGCCCTTGATATCGCGGGTGCGTGTTGCCGGGTTGGCGAGCGCCGTGGCGATCGCCTTCTCCATGATGGCCGCAGCCTGAACCGCCTGCGGGATACCGCGATTGTGCCCCAGCCACTCGATCATCATGCGCGTGGATTCGATCATCGCGAAGGGATTGGCGATCCCCTTGCCGGCAATATCCGGGGCCGAGCCGTGGGTCGCCTGGGCCATGGCCAGATTACCCTCGCCGATGCAAAGCCCGGGCGCCATGCCGAGACCGCCGACAAGCCCGGCCGCCTCGTCGGTCAGGATATCACCGAACATGTTGGTCGTGACGATCACGTCGAAGCTCTGGGGATCACGGATCAGCCGCATCGCCATCGTATCGACGATGACCTCATCGATCGTCACATCCGGAAACTCCTTGCCGACGCGATAGCATTCCTCGACGAACATGCCGCAGCCGAGCTTGAAGACGGTGTTCTTGTGCACCAGCGTCAGCCGCTTCTTGCGCTGCCGCGCAATTTCGAACGCCGCCCGCGCGACGCGCGACGAACCGGTGCGGGTGATGACGCGCACGGAAATCGTCATTTCCTCCGTCGGTCGGAATTCACCGGAACCGGCCACCACATTGCGATCCGGCTGAAAGCCTTCGTTGTTCTCGCGGACGATGACGAGGTCGATATTTTCGTGGATAGCACCGAGACCGGGGAATGACTTGGTCGGGCGCACATTGGCGAAGAGGTTGAATCCCTTGCGCATGATCGGGTGTGGATTGATCGCGCCTGGAACCTTCGGATAGGCCTGATGGCCGATCGGGCCGAGGATGAACCCATCCATCTTCGCCAGCGTCTCCATCGTTCCCTCGGGGAAAGTCGAGCCGTGCGTATCGAGCGCCGATCGGCCGATGGGCATCGGACGCCAGTCGATTTCCAGTCCGGTCTTTGCCGCTGCCGCCTTGGTCACCGCCACGGCGGCAGGGACGATCTCATGGCCGATGTCGTCGCCATTCAAGATCCCGAGAACGAGATGGCTGGTCATTTCATGCAGTCCTTTCAATTCGCAATGCCGTTGGGGTCGAAAAGAGAGGCGCAGCACCAAAGCCATCCAGCCCCTCCAAACCGGATAGGCAGACACTGAATTGAAGATTGTAGATTGTCAACAATTATTGACGGCACTCTAAAATGTTTTGCGTGCCTTTTGGTTCATCAGGATTTCGTTGAATGGCTCGCCCGACGAGCTCGGCTGATGCCGTTCAGAATATGGGTACGTGCGGCGATCAAACTACGGATCGGATCGCGCGCTTCGAGCGCATCGACGATTTCCCGATGTTCCTGGTTGGACGTGTGCAGGATATCCGGCGTGGACAGCGCCTTGTAGCGTTGGATATGCAATTCCCGGACGAAGCTCTGATAGACGCCTTCCAGCCGGCTATTGCCGGCCATGCGGCCGATCTGCTTGTGGAATTCGAGATTGACCGGATAATAGATGTGCACGTCGCCGCCGTTGGCGATGTCATCCATCTTGGCCAACAGATCGCGAAGGATGGCGATATCCTCATCCTTGATGCGTTCGGCCAGCATCATGGCAATGCAACCGAATACGCCGGCACGGGCCTCGGAAAGATCCAGCGCCTCCTCTTCGCTCAGCGCTCGAATGAAGAAGCCCCGGTTGGGGATGATCTCGATCAGGCCCATGGCGGCCAGCGCACTACAGGCCTCGCGGATCGGCCCGCGGCTGACACCGAGCTTCTGCGACAGGCCGTTTTCATTGACCCGCTCGTTCGGCTTCAATTCGCCGTCAATGATCATGCGCTCGATTTCCGCTTGCACGACATTCGCCAGCGAACGGGTACGCAGGAAATCGATGGCGGAGAGGTTGTTCGGATCAGACATCTTCAAGCCGTGTAAGGGTAAAGCGCGGCACTGCAATGTGTTCGCGAGCATATCCCGGCATTTCAATCGAAATCTGTCGACAAACAACAGTTCGTCTTTAACGCAATCGCTCCATGACGCAAGGGAATACCGCCTTGTTCCACCGGGAACTTAAGCGGTGCCTCATTCAACCCACGGCGTCTGCATATAGATCCGTGCGCCAGGGAAGACCGGCCCTCACCCCTTCCCATGGCCGTCGAGCGGCTTTCCTGAACCGCCCGATCAACGCAATTCGCCTTCAATCAGGGCAGGAATGCTCCGCCGTTAACATGCAATGTCTGCCCGGTCGTGTAACGCGCCTGGGCGCTGGCGAGGTACAATACGGCGGCGGCCACCTCCTCCGGCGTGCCACGACGCCCGACCAGCGTACGGGTGGTCTTGTGGTGTGCAGCCTCGCTTGTCGTTGCATGCTGACGATTGGTATCGATCATGCCGGGCGACACCAGATTGACCGTCACCCCCTCCGTTCCAAGTTCATGAGCAAGCGCCTTGGTGAACCCGTCGAGCCCAGCCTTGGCGGCAACGACATGGACGCGGTTGATCGCACCCGTATAGGCGGTCAGCCCGCCGATATTGATGATAGCCCCCTGCCCGCCGGCCTTCAGATGTGGGATTGCAGCCCGGCTCATCAGGAAAGCGCCGTCGAGTGTCACGCTGAAAACGTCCTTCCAATCGGCAAAGGAAAGCGACCCGATCGGCGCTTCGCGGCGGATTGCGGCATTGTTGACGAGGATATCCAATCGGCCGAGTCTTTCGACGGCTTCACCGACAAGCCGCACTGCATCCTCTTCCTTGCCGACGTCTCCTAACAATACAGCCGCAGCTACGCCCTTCGCTTCGATCTCGCGGGCGACAGCTTCTGCCGCCTCGCGATCCGATCGGGCAACGATGGCGACAGAAGCACCGGCATCGGCAAAAGCCAGCGCGATCGAGCGGCCGATATTGCGGGAGGCGCCTGTGACAAGCGCCACCCGACCTTTGAGACCCATATCCTGCATGTATGCCGCCTATACCCTAGCTGCCGAAAGATCGATGCGCTCACCATCGGCAATCCGGCCAAGAGCGTCGCGTAGCGCACCGATCCGCTCAGTCGTAAAGCCACCGAACTTCAGGTTCGCCTCGAACTTCGCCTGCATCTCGTCATCCGGCAAGGGCTCATGCGCGCCACCACGCATATAGGGCTGACGGATTTCCCGCACGGAACCGTCCTTCAATACGGCCCTCAGATGACCTGTGAAATTACGCGGATAGGGATCATTGGGGTCGATCACGTAAGAGACCTTGGCGGCAAGGGCGCGCAGCGCCGGATCTAGCACCCGTTCGTCGGTAAACTGACCGAGACCCGCCTCGCCATCAGTAAAACCGACCGCCATGCAATAGGGCGTCGAGAACTTGCCGGCATAACCGTTCGGCGGGCGATGTTTGTCCGCAAGCGGCTCCCAGAGCCGGTGCACCGTCCCCTCGCCCACATTGCAGCTGATCGAGACGATATCATCGGCCTTTACGCCCGTATTCGCCAGCGCAATCGCACAGTCGATGAAGGGCTGCGTCATGGTTCCGCAGGCATAGGGTTTAAAGGCGAGCGTCTCCAGGATCCACTCCTTGCCGAGCGTATCGACAAGGTGGCTGAAATCCGGGACCTTGGACGGCGCGAAGGCTTTGTACATGCCATTAGTGCCATCGAAGACGGTCAGCGGGCCGGTAAATCCGCCTTCCGCCAGCAGGGCCGCGCGGATACCGGCCTGCGCCGCGGCACCGGCATGCAGCCGCTTCGTCGAGCTGCCGTCGGCAAGATATTCGATGATGCCCGAGGCAAGGCTGCCCGAGATGCCCATGGCGCGGGCGATCTGATTGGCGTCAAGACCAATCGCGGCACCAACCGCTGCCGCAGCCGCCGGTGCGCCGAAGATCGCCGTCGGATGAAAGCTCGCCTTGTGGGTTGCCTGCGGCGCGACGAGGCTCATGCGGCACATGAGTTCGGTGCCGACGGCAATGCCGCGCATGATCGCCTTTCCGTCCAAGCCACGCTTCTCGGCGATCGCCAACACAGCGGAAACGATGACTGCACCGGCGTGGATCGGACCACCTTCGAACGTGTCGTCATAATCTTCGCCATGCGCCGCGGTGCCGTTGACCAGTGCTGCATCATAGAGCCCGAGCTTGCGGCCATGACCGAAGGCGGTGCAGGAGCCTTCGTCGACGGCGCTATTCAGCGCCGCCTGGACGTAGTCCGTGTCACGTGCGGCGATTGCCAATGCGACGATGTCGAAGATCAGCCGGCGGCAGGTGGCGGAGGCCGCGGGTGGCGGAGAAGCTTCGGCCGCGAAGGTCGCAAGCTTCACTGCGACCGGCGTCGACGAGGAAACGGCGACATTCATGAGTGGATTTCCTTGAGCTTGGCCTTGCGGGCATCGCGGATTTCGCGAGCGAGCGAGAAAACGATGAAGATAAGGGCGAGCGACAGCAGCGCGACCGCGATCGGATCTTCGAGGAAGACCCTGAGATCGCCGCCGGACAGCACCAGCGACCGGCGATAGCTGGATTCCACCATATGCCCGAGCACGACGCCGAGGATCATCGGCAGGACCGGGAAGCGGGCAAGCCGCATCAGGTAACCGACCACCCCGAGACCGAGCGCGATACCGAGATCGAACAGACTGTTGTTCAGCGTGTAGATGCCCGACAAGATCAGCGCGAAGATGAAACCGGAGCGATAATGGCGCGGCCGGTTCACCAGCCAGATGCAGGCCGGCAGGATGATGATGCCGACGCCGATCTGGGCAATGATGGCGATGAACGAACCGACATAGATGCTGTCGATGACCTGGGCGCTCTGTTCGAACAGGCGCGGACCGGGAATGAGGCCGTGCATCAGCAGGCCGCCGAGCAGGACCGCGGTCGAGTTCGAGCTCGGAATGCCGAAGCTGAGCAGCGGGATCATCGCAGTGCTGGCTACCGCATTGTTGGCCGCTTCCGGTGCTGCGACGCCCTCTTCCGATCCCTTGCCGAACAGTTGCGGCGTCTTCGACCAGCGGCGGGCTTCATTGTAGGACATGAAGGCCGCGATCGAACCGCCGCCGCCCGGCGTCAGGCCCTCAAACAAGCCGAGGATGCAGCCGATGAACTGCGAGCGCTTCAGCTTGTTCATCATCGACCAGCTCGGCAGCTTGATGCGGATGCTGGCATTGAGCTTTGCAAGGCCGACCGAACCAGACTGGCTCATCAGCTCGGTGAGCGCAAACAGCCCGACCATGACCAGCACCGGCTCGATCCCGCCGATCAGGTCCGGGATATCGAAGGTGAAGCGCGTGACGCCGGAGATCGGATCGGTGCCGACGGTCGAGATCATCAGGCCGACGGTCGCGGCACAAAGCCCCTTGATCAGCGAACCGCCGCTCATCGAGGCGATGACGCTGAGGCCGAGCACGCCAAGCCCGAAATAGGATGCCGGCGTGAAGGCAAGCGCCAACCAGGACAGAGGCTCGGTGAGCAGGATCAGCATGGCAAGCCCGAACAGGCTGCCGACCACGCCGGACATCAGCGAGATGCCGAGCGCCTCGCCGGCGCGTCCCTGGCGGTTCATTTCATAACCGTCGATGACGGTCGCCGCCGACGAATTGGTGCCGGGCGTGCGGATCAGGATCGCCGGGATCGAGCCGCCATATTCGGCGCCGATATAAACGCAGGCGAGCAGCGCGATCGCCTGTGCCGGGTCCATCGCATAGGTGAATGGCAGCACGAGCGCCATGGTGATCGAGGCGGAGATGCCGGGCAGCGCGCCGCCCATGATGCCCCAGGTGAGACCGATGATCGCGACGAAAAAGATCGGCGTCTCGGTGAGAAGATGAAAGATGTCCCAGAATGTGGTCATCAGAACAGTCCCTGAAAAATCGAACCGATGGGCTGGTTGACGCCGAGCAGCTTCACGAAGATCGCCCAGTAAAACAGGCCACCGCCGATGGCGGCCACGGGCACGATCCAGCTGCGGCGAGGAGCGCCTTCGTAAATCGCGATGGCGCCGATCAGGAGCGCGGTGGCGATGATGTAACCGACGAAAGGAAGCAGGAGGACATAGGCGGCACCGAATGCCAGGAAGCCAAGCGCACGCGGCATGGGCGCGTTGTCATCCTCTTCCTCTTCCGCATTTGCCGCCGGTGCTGTTGCAGGACGAAGTCCCATCGCAAGCAGGGCGCGGCCGATCAGGCAGACGGCCAGGATGCCGAGAATGATCGCCAGCATTTTCGGCAGGCCATCGGCACCGATCTCGTCGGAAAGCGTGCTGTCGGCAATCTGGGTGGACCACGTATAATAAGTGCCGGCGACGGCCAGAAGCACCGCACCGCTGAGAAGATCTTTGTTCATGAGAACATCCTCATGGGGAAAAAGGTATCTCGGGACCGCGAAAATGCGCGATCCCGAAGCAGCGCGAGCTTTACTTGATGGCGCCGGTGGTCTTCAGGAACTCTTCCGTCGTCGTCGCAAAAGTGTTGACGAAGCCCGGATATTCCTTGTGGTCGATCGGCTTGGCGACCAGCACTTCGGCGGAATATGCCTTCTTGTAGTCCGGATCGTTCAGGACATCCTTGACGGCCTTGTCCCAGATCGCGGCTGTGGTGTCGGCCAGGCCCTTCGGGCCGGCAAGGCCGCGGAACTTGACGAGCGTCACGTCGAAACCGGATTCCTTGACCGTCGGCACGTCCGCCTTGTCCGGAATACGTTCCGGATTGAACGTGGCGAGAAGCTTGATCTTGCCGGCATCGAGCTGCGACCGCAGTTCCTGGATTTCGCCGATACCGATATCGAGCGTGCCGTTCATGACGTTGAGCATCATGTCGCCACCGCCCTCATGCGTGACGATCGCGGCATTGACGCCGGCGGCGCGCTTCAGCTGCTCGGCCGCCTGGCGTTCCAGCGAGGCCGGGTTTGCCGCACCCCACTTGCCGCGTTCCTTCTTGGCATGGTCGATGACATCCTTCAGCGTCTTGAAGGGACCATCGGTGCGGGTGAAGATCACTTCACTATCCAGGAAGAAATTCACCAGCGGCTGCATGTCCTTGTAGGTGGACTGCGGCTTGCTCATCAGCGAGGTGTAGATGTAGGTGGGCGTCGTGGCGTAGAACACACTGCCATCGGCCGGAGCAGAAGCAACGCGCGCCATGGCCTTCGCGCCGCTGCCACCCTGGACGTTTTCGACGACGAACGTGGCATTGATGTATTTGCCGAGATATTTTGTCATCTCGCGCAGGAACACGTCGCTGCCGCCGCCGGGGCTCGAATGCGTGACCAGCGTCACGACCTTGACCGGATAGGCGGCCGGTTCTGCGAAAGCCGGCCCGGAGGAAAGCAGCGCCAAGGCGGCAAGGCCCGTGGCTGCTTTCCCGATCATCTTGATAATGCTCATTTCTCTCTCCCTCTAGATCACCGCTTCTCCCGGAGCGGTGTTGACCGGTTGAACTTATTCGGCTGCAATCCCCTTGGCATTGTCGTGCGCGCCGCTGATCAGCGACACGAGACGCGTGATATCGGCGCCCTTGTCGATGTTGCGCACCAGGGCGAGAAGCTCCTCCTGCGGGGCACCATCAACGACACCTTCGGCGCACATGCGGAATTTCGCGTCGAGGCCAACATCGTCGATCGGGTTGGACGGGCCACCGCGGTAACGTTCGTCCGCCCACTGCACCAGCGTGCGGCCGTCCTTGGTGATGACTTCGATGCGCGAGCGGATCTTGTCGTAACCCTGGGCGTCGATTTCCAGATCGTTGATCACTTCGGTGCGCGCCTGCAGATCCTGCATCGCTTCACCGGCGACGAAGGCATCCTCGAATTCGTGATGGCTGGCGCGGCGGCACAGCACGATCATGGCCAGCAACGCCGGCATCGAGAACTTGGCCTGCAGGTGGTTCTTGGCGATGGGATAACGGATCGGCTCGATAATGTTCTTGCCGGCATAGAAGCGGATGCGCTCGACTTCCTCGCCCTTCAGGTCGTGATCGAGAACCAACTTGAGCATCGCATCCATGGACTGGTGCGTGAGAATGCCTGACGGATAAGGCTTGACGCTGACGCCCGGCGACACGATTGTGAGCGGCGAACCGAAGCCGGCCTTGGCCTTCTCCTCGCTGAAACCTTCGCCCATGACCGAGAAGAAGCCCCAGGTGCCGTCGAGTGCGGTCGGATCCGCATCGAAACCGCGCGCGGCGAGCAGAGCGGCCGTGATGCCGTTTTCGCAGGCGCGGCCGACATGCATCGGCTTGGTCATGGTGCCGAAGTTGCAGCGGATGCCGGCGGCGAAGCTTGCCGCCATGCCGAGCGTATGGGCGAGCTTTTCGCCCTTCAGGCCGAGCAGCTTGGCGGCAGCCGCAGCAGCGCCGAACGTCCCGACCGTGCCGCTGGTGTGGTGACCGCGGCGATAGTGGCGCGGCGTCATCCACTCGGAAATCTTGCTCTCGACTTCAAAGCCGACCTGGAAGGCGAGCATGATATCGCGGCCGTCGACATTGCCGAGCTGGCTGGCGATGACCAGAGCCGCGGTCAGCGGCGGCACGGAGGGATGCGTCAGCAAACCGTAGACATGCGCCGGATCGTGTGAAACCTGCGTGTCGTCCCAGTCATGCGCGTGGCCCGCGGTTCCCCAGACACGGCCTGCGAGCGCGGCCGGCACCTTGGCCGAACCGGCACCCGGCAGGGGCGCATCACCGCGGCCGCCCTGCGAAAGCGCGTCCTCGACGAGAATACGGACCGAATGTTCCTGGCTGCCGGCCAGATAAAGGCCGACCGTATCGACCATGCAGCGGCGACCGATGGCCAGCGCCTCATCCGGCAGGTCGGCATAGGTCGTGCGCTCGATGAAACGTATGGCCTGGGCCGTAATGTCGGATTGGTTTGTCACGCGTTAGTCTCCCTGAGTTTTATTGAGTTCTGCCACCGTCGCCATCAGCCGCTCCTTGGCGGCTTCGACATGCCGCGTATGGGCGGCAAGGGCTTTTGCCGGATCGCGGGCGATCACGGCTGCCGCCATGGCGAGATGTTCGAGATGCGAGGCGTGCATGGAATCGCCGAGCATCAGGTTGCGGGTGCGGTAAAGTCGAAGCTGCTTGACGAGGCCCAGATATTGCTGGGCGAGGGTCGGGTTGCCGGCATTCATCACGATGAATTCGTGGAAGCGGAAATTGATCTTCACGTAGCGCTCGAAGTCGTCGATCGCATTCGCCGCATCCATCTCCGCGACGATTGCCTTCAGCTTCTCGATCCCCTCGCCGGTGATCCGCTCTGCCAGAAGCTTGCCGGCAAGGCCGAACAAGACGGCACGCACGTCATAGACGTCACATGCCTGCTCCGCGCTGAGTTCCCGCACGAAGAAGCCGCGGTTCGGCACCTGCTCGACGAGACCGGAGGAATCCATCGAGCGCAACGCCTCGCGGATCGGCCCACGGCTGATGCCGAAGCGATCCGCCAGTTCCTTCTCGTTGATGCGATCGCCTGGAGAGAACTCGCCGCTCAGGATAACGCGTTCGATCTCCTGCTCCAGAACCATGGGCAGGGACTGCGAACGCAAGATTTCGACGGCGCTCAAAACCATTAACCTCTCCTCTTGGTGAGAGGTGTATTAAGTAGAATGTAAATTGTCAACAGTTTTATGTCAGCGTAATGACCAGCAGACACCCTTCATGATGCTGGTTATGAGAATGCGATTTTTGGAGGCTAAAACGGCTGACGTTTTTGCGATCCGCCCAGGTCAATGAGGATAGGTGCGCGAACATCGCGCCGGCGACGAGGCGAACAAAACCGCTGCCGCAGTTTCTTGCCGCATCATCACTTGCCAGACTTGTTGCTACATTCGCGCGCTTGCGCTCAGGTACGGCCTTCCAGCGCGAGCCGCACCACGGTACCGAGATCGGCATCCGCAAACCCGAGGTCGGCCGCCTGTTTGAAACTTGCCTGTGCGGCACGGATTGCCGGTGTCTCAACGCCGAGATGGCCGGCAAGATCGAAGACGACGCCCATGTCCTTCAGCACGCCGGAAACGGGAAAACCGACAGCTTCAGTCTCGCCGAGAATGACCGGCATGCGGGACCGCATAGCGGGGCTGGCTGCGGGGCTGCCGGAGATGATGTCGATCATCTTTTCACGGGTGAGGCCGGCCGATCCGCCAAGCTTGATTGCCTCTCTCATGACCTGCCACAGCCCCATCAGCATCATGTTGTTGACGAGCTTTGCGGCGGCGCCATCGCCAAGACGGCCGACATGGTGAATGCGGTTCGAAAGCGTTTCGGCAACCGGCGAGAACCTGCGGAAATCCGCTTCCGCACCGCCGATATAAAGCCCGACCGTGCCGGACAGCAGCATTTCCGGTCCACCGGAAATCGGGGCATCGAGCAGCGCAGCGCCCTTTGCCTTCATCGCAGCCTCATGGGCACGCGAGGTTTCCGGGCTGACAGTGCTGGTATCGACAACCAGCTTGCCGGCAACGGGCAATGTAGCGAGCACTTCAAGCGTTGAATGCACCGCGGCATCGTCGAGCAGCGCGAGGATTATGATGTCGGATGCGTCCACCAGCGCGGCAATATCATCTGCGGCGGCTATGCCGAGATCATTTGCCTTTTCCGCGGAAATGCCGCTTCGCGTCCAACCAGAAACCTCAAATCCCTGTCGTGCCAGTCGCTCCGCCATGGCGGCGCCCATACGGCCGAGGCCGATTATCCCGATACGCTCTTTCGTCATGCTCACACCCTGCTTCGCTGATGGCCCCGATCTTTTAAGCAGAAGTGACGCTTTCGTCTCTCATATTTTGCGAAGGATCTGCTAACTGGAGCAGAGCGCCCGCGCATTCAGCAAGCCCCAGCCGTAGATCGCGTCCTTGCCGGGAGCCCCCATATCCTCGGCGCTCCCCACCAATTCCTTTTCGACTTCCTGCGGGGTCATTTCCGGGCGGGCCGCGATCAGGACCGCCGCGGCAGCCGTGACGAATGGCGCGGCAAAGGATGTACCGCTCTTCTGTCGCGCACCGGAAATCGAGGCCGCGGTCCAGACGCCGACGCCGGGGGCGGCGATATCGATATGCACGCCACGTACCGCCCTCCGATAGGGCTTCTTCGCCCGATCGACGGCCGTGACCGCGATCACGTCCTCATAGGCGGCGGGATAGACCGGCTCGGCATTCGGCCCATCGTTGCCTGCAGCAGCGACGAGAATGGTTCCCCGCGCGATCGCAGCCTTTACGGCCTGCTCGAGCAGGAGATTGGACGGGCCGGTGAGGCTGAGATTGACCGCGCGGATGCCGCGCCCGACCATGAGGTCGAGCGCCCTCACCAAGTCATAGACATCGGCGATATCTGCCACACTACCAAAACGGCGAAAGGCATCGACCGCCACCAGTTCCGATCCCGGCAGGAGCCCTGGTGCACGGCTACCCGACGCGCCAACCAGGAGCGCCGCTACTGCCGTACCATGTTGCTCACCGGAGCGCGGCAGCGCTTCTTCGCTCAACCGCAACACCTCGATCCGCGCGGAAGAAAGCGAAGCGTGATCGGCATTGATCGCCGTGTCGATCAGGCCAATTCGCTGCGGCGCGGCGCAGGCGCTGCGGGCATCTACCAACGGCCAGCCGACCATATGCCGCACCAGAGCGCAGCCGCTCTCGGCACAGGGTGCCGAATTTGCCTGCTCCGGCTGATAGAAATGATTGAAATCGACAGATGCGCTCGGTGCTTCGGAAACTACGGCTTGGCGTGCGGCTTCCAATGTCATTCCCTGCGGGATCACGAGACGAACCAGCTCGCCGCCGGTCAATCCGACCGGTAGCCGATCATCGACCTGAAATCCGTTCTGGGTGAGGCTTGCAATAGAGGTTTCGTTCAAGCCGACGGCGACGATCTCGTTCGGCGCACGATCCGGCACGCGGACTTCGCGACGCGGAGCACGCCGCGCCTCCTGCCAAGGCCAGCGGAACAGCCGGCGAAGGTCGCCGCGCAAATCCCGACCTCCTCGTCCACCGCCATCCCAACCGCTTCCGCCTCCACTCCGCCCGCCGCCGCCGTCATCCCCTCCTCCGTCGTCATCGTCGTCATCCGCATGAGCGGAATGGACGAGAGGGAATGGGCTCGTCACCTGCAAAACGGGCAGCGCCGCCTCAACTGTGACGGCAAGGCAGAGCAGGATCGCGAAGCGGCGTGTATATCTTGCGAGCAGATGCCGCATATTCTATCTCCGATGGAAATTCGGCGTCATAGAGAGCTTGTCATGTTGTTCATGCTACCCCGAGTATACGTTTGACTCGACAGATTATTCCGCGCCGTGCCAAGGAATCCGCATGACAAACGACGCCACCTCCGTTCCGGACCGGCTGGTCGCCTTTCTGCCGAACCTGCGGCGGTTTGCGATCTCGCTCTGTCATTCGCGGGAACTGGCGGATGACCTCGTGCAATCCGCCTGTGAGCGCGCCATCCTTGCGGCAGATACATTCGTTCCCGGCACGCGGTTCGACGCCTGGATGTTCCGCATCCTGCGCAATCTGTGGATCGATCACCTGCGCCGCCGGAAGACGGCTGGACCGCAGGAGGATATCGAGGAGGCGCATGACGTCGCGGTTCCCTCAGGAGAGGCCGCATCGCATGCCCGCATGGCGCTTATGGAAGTGTCAAAAGCGCTCCAGAAAATGCCCGAGGAGCAGCGAGAAGTGCTCGTGCTGGTCTGCGTCGAGGAACTCAGCTACCGCGATACCGCCGAAGTTCTCGCCATTCCGATCGGTACCGTGATGAGCAGGTTGGCGCGGGCGCGAAAGGCGCTGGCTGAAATGACGGGAATAAGTGGCGACGAGAAACGTTCGTCCGATATGAAAGGCTCCGATCACAAAGGCAATCTGGCATGAGCAAGCAGGAATTCGACGACGAGACGCTGATGGCCTTTGCCGACGGCGAACTGGACGAGACGACCGCCGCGCGGCTGGAAGCCGCGATGGAGGCGGACGAAACGCTTGCGATCCGTCTTGCCGAATTTCTGGAAAGCCGGATCGCCGTCGCCTCTGCCTTGAAGCCGCTGATTGACGAGCCGGTTCCGGACGCACTGCGTGCGTCCGTGCAGCGTATGGCTTCAGGCGCAAGGCAGCCGGAGAATGTCGTCTCATTCGGCCAGCAGCGCAAGCCGAAGCCGCAGGCACGTCAGGCATGGCTCATGCCCATCGCGGCTTCCATCGTCGCAGTCGCCGCCGGCATCGGCGGCTTCATGCTTGGTCGGGACATAGGCTCGACCGCACCGGCCGGCGGTAATGCCGCACTGGCGGCGCTTCTTGATCGTGAAGCCTCCGGCCGCGATGTTGCCTTGGGCACAACGGGCGACACAGTGCAGATCATATCGACCTTCCGTAGTGAACAAGGCGATCTATGCCGGGAATATGACCTGAAGCAGCAGGGTGCGAGCACCGTGTCGATTTCCTGCCGGGAAAACGGCGGCTGGGTTACCCATCTGGCGCTTTCCGCCCCGCGCACCGAGGGCTATACGCCCGCCTCCGCTCAGGAGACAATCGATGCCTATCTCGCCTCGATCCACGCTGATGCGCCGATGTCGGCAGAGGAAGAGCGTGCGGCGCTTTCAGCACTCCGCTGATTTCTTCGGAGCATAGGGAATAAAACCAAAAGGGCACCGTTCTTCTCCTCGACAACAGCGAGGAGACCGCCATGAACCTCTCAATTCTGAAAAGGCCGCAACCGAAGGTCACCTTCCTCTGCCGCAAGGAGGATGAAGGCATCATTCCGGCACCGGTTCGGGCCAAGACTGCCCTGCCCGACTGGTTTCGCAAACTGCCGCCTGTTACCGAAGCGCGCGTCTCGACCAATGACAGCGGCCTCACCGTCAAGCGTTGCATGCCGTTTCTCGACGCCATGGCCACCGGCTGGGTGATCGGCCTTGCCGCCACAGTCCGCATGGAAATCCTCGACAAGGGCCAGACCGTCAATTGCGGCTGGGATTTCGACCGGACGCTGGTCAGCAATCATGCCAGCCATCAGGTGGCCGGCAATCCCCGCGAACCGCTGCCGCCCTGCAAGTTCCACAATTACTGGACCATCCGCACGCCGCCGGGCTGGAGCTGCCTTTTCGTACCGCCGCTCAACCGACCGAACGGCGTGTTCGAAGTGGTGGCGGGCGTCGTGGATACCGATACATACCAATCGGAAATCCATTTTCCGTTCTTCGCGACCGGCGAGGACGGATTGCACGTGCTTGAGCGCGGCACACCGATCGTCCAGGTCATCCCCTTCCGTCGTGAGACGACCGATCTCGACGGCGATATCCGCAGCGAAAGCGAGGACGAGCGTGCGACACGCAAATCGATCCTGCGCAAGACGCTCGCAGCCGATGGCTGGTACCGGAAATTTGCCCGCGCGCAGCGCTGAACACTCGAAAAGACAGGACTCCGTCACCGGCACGACAGACCATGCCGGCGGCGGAGCTTTGTCGTTTAGTCGCCGGATAAGATATTGAAATTATTTTGAAAAATCCGGAATAAGCATCACTCCGGCCCGTTTCTCCCAAGCAGTCGGGAAGACTGCGAAGATAGAAGGAGAAACACCATGAAGAAGATCATCGCAATGTTCAGCGCCATGCTCGCGGTCGGTACGCTGCCGCCGGCGCCTGCCGTGGCGGACGACCCGCTGACCCGCTTCCTGGAGCGTTCGGCGCGCAACAGCAAGGCGAGCTACAACGAAGCAAGGCGGGGGGATGACGGCGGCCGACTTGGCGGCTGGTCGAATTCCAACCGGAACTCCAACAGCTCGTCCAATTCTTCCAGCAATTCGAACTCGAATTCGGATTCCAACTCGTCGAGCAACTCGAATTCCAACAGCAGTTCGAACAGCAATTCCAACAGCAGCTCGAACTCGTCGAACAATTCCAGCTCGAACAGCTCTTCGAATTCGTCTGGCAACTCGTCCAGCAATTCGAGCTCGAATTCGTCGTCGAACTCTTCGTCCGACGACGATTGATCGCTGACGAACGAAGAATATCCGTCGCCCCTCATCGGGGCGGCGGATATTGTTTCAGCTCAGTGCCAGATCGAAAACGTGGTGGTGGATGCGGCCGTCGAACATTTCGAGCAGACCCTTGGTCATCTCGCGGCTTTCGTAACGCACCGGAGAATCCAGAGCCGCAGCCAGTGTTTCGCGGCTCTCGTACATGGTGGAAAGCACCATCGGATAGGTCGGTGCGCCTTCATCGCGCTCGATATTGTAGAGGACGCGCACTTCCTTGATGCCGGGAAAGGCGAGCCACATCGGCATCAGCTTTTTAGCAACATAGGCCTTGAATGCCTCTTCGCGGCCAGCATGGATCGTGCCTTCGAAAAAGGCCTGACGGATGATCATGATCGGATAACCCTCAGTTGACCGTGGTCGGCGGCTTTTCGCCAGCGAAATGCGCTGCGATATTAGCCAGCACGAGATTGCCCATGGCAACGCGCGTTTCGACCGTGGCGCTGCCCTGATGCGGAGCGAGAACCGTGTTCGGCGCAGTGAAGAAATCTTCGCGGATGCGCGGTTCGTTGAGATAAACGTCGATGCCAGCGCCGCCGATCGTGCCATCGGTCAGGGCGGCCAGAAGCGCGTCCTCATCGACGACGCTGCCGCGGGCGATATTGATGAGGATGCCCTTCGGCCCAAGCGCCTTCAGCACATCGGCATTGACGATATTCTGGGTTTCGGCGTTTGCCGCAACGATGACGCAAAGAACGTCGCTGTCTTCGGCAAGCGCGACCGGCGACGCGCAGGCCTTCCAGCTCGTATCCTTCACCGGCGAGCGGTTCCAGAAGCGGATATCCATGCCAAAGGCTTCAGCGCGGCGGCCGAAGGCCTTGCCGATCTGGCCGAGACCGAGAATGCCGAGGCGCTTGCCCTTCGGGCTGTTGCCGAGCGGAAAACCTTCCTTGCCCCACTGGCCCGCGCGCACGAAAGCATCACCCTTGGCGATATGGCGGAGCGATGCAAGCATCAGCGCGATACCCATATCGGCGACATCATCGGTCAGCACGCCGGGCGTGGTCGTGACGTCGATATTGCGGGCGCGGGCAAAGGGAAGATCCACCTTATCGGTGCCGACGCCATTGATGGCGATGACGCCGAGCGACGGAAGCTTCTCGATCCACTCGTTGGAAAGGCCGGTACCGCCGCCGGTCGCAACCGCGCGAATGTTCGGCAGCGCCGCTTCGAGTGCCGCTTTTGCCGCCGGATCGTACATGCGGTGAACCGTGTAGGCCGCATCGAGGTGCTCCTCGACATAGGGCATCATCTTTTCGACAAGCAGGATATCAGGCTTCATGGAAGGCATCCGTCTTTTTGAAAGCTGTCAGGAAATCTGGCCGAGGAAGATCTTCAGCCGTTCGTTCTTCGGGTTGCCGAAAAATTCGTCCGGCGTGCCCATTTCGAGAATTTCGCCGCGATCCATGAAGATGACGCGGTCGGCAACCTGGCGCGCGAAACCCATTTCATGGGTGACGCAGAGCATGGTCATGCCTTCCTTGGCCAGATCGATCATCGTGTCCAGCACCTCCTTGACCATTTCCGGGTCGAGCGCGGACGTCGGCTCATCGAACAGCATGATCTTCGGGTTCATGCAGAGCGCGCGGGCGATCGCGACGCGCTGCTGCTGGCCGCCGGAAAGCTGGGCCGGATATTTTTCCGCCTGTTCGGGAATGCGCACTCGCTCCAGGAATTTGCGCGCGGTCTTTTCCGCTTCCGCCTTCGAAATGCCGCGTACCTTCATCGGTGCCAGCGTGCAGTTTTCGAGAACCGTCATGTGCGGGAAGAGATTGAACTGCTGGAAGACCATACCGGTCTCCTGCCGCACAATATCAACATTCTTGCCGCCGGCAGTCAGATCATGACCATCAACGACGATCCTGCCGTTCTTGATCGTCTCGAGCTGGTTGATGCAGCGGATCAGGGTCGACTTGCCGGAACCGGATGGGCCGCAGATAACGATCCGCTCGCCGCGCTTCACCGACAGTTCGATATTCTTGAGCGCGTGAAATTCGCCATACCACTTGTTGACGCCGTCCATGCGGACGGCGAGATCGGAAGTTCCCTGCGCGGCCGATGCGTTTGTCTGTACCTCAGTCATGCGGGGAACTCCCTTTCAAGTCTTGTTATTACTTCTTGGCGTTAGCAACGAAATCCGGCAGCGGAGCGCCGAGCCACTTTTCGTGGATCTTGTTGAGTTCGCCGCTGGACTTGGCCTTGTCGATGAAGGCGTTGACGGCCGTCAAAAGCTCGGTCGAACCCTTGCGAACGGCAATGCCCTGAACCTGCTGGCTGAGCTGCAGCTTCTGATCGAAACGGCCCGGAGCGGCCTTTTCGATCTGGGCTGCAACGACGTTGGAAACGCCGATCAACTGGACCTGGCCGGAAAGCAGCGCCTGAACGGCCGTCGCATCGTCATCGAAGCGCTGGATCTTGGCGTCGGCCGGGGCAACCTTGGTCACACCGGTGTCCTGGGTGGAAGCGCGTGCAACGCCGACGGTCTTGCCGGAAAGGTCTTCAGGCTTGGCAACCTTGGTGTCCTTGGCGCCGAACACGCCGATCGAGATGCCGGCATAGGGCTGCGAGAAGTCGACGCTCTTGGCGCGCTCTTCGGTGATGCCGAGCGAGGCGACGAGCAGGTCGACCTGGTTGCTCTGCAGATACGGAATGCGGTTCGGGCCGGTGACCGGAACGATCTGCACCGTCACACCCCATTCCTTGGCCAACAGCTTGGCAACGTCGGCGTCATAGCCGTCCGGCTCGTTGGAGGTGTTCATGATGCCGAAGGGTGGGAAGTCGACCAGCATGCCGACCTTCAGCGTGCCGGCAGCCTTGATGCTGTCGACGGTCTGTGCAGCGGCCGTGGAAGCCATCGCGCCCACCATCAGGCCGGCACCGATCGCGGCCATCATCATACGTCTTGAAATGCTCATTTTTCCTACCCTTTCGTTGTGCCGGGTTAACCTCCCTCCGGCGCGGGTCCCGTCAGCGCGTCGTCGCCCGGGAGAATTTCTTTTCCATGCGCCCGGCCAGCAGCGACAGCGGCCAGCAGAGAACAAAGTAGACCGCAGCCACCGTGGAGAAGACCAGGAAGGGGCTGAAGGTCGCGTTGTTGATGATCTGGCCCTGGCGGGTGAGCTCGGCAAAACCGATGATCGCCGCGAGCGAGGTGCCCTTGATGAGCTGCACGAGGAAACCGACCGTGGGTGCGACTGCAATCTTCGACGCCTGCGGCAGAATGATGTAGCGCATGCGGTTGAAGTAGCGAAGGCCAAGCGCGGTCGCCGCTTCCCGCTGCCCCGGCGGCACCGCTTCGATGCAGCCGCGCCAGATTTCACCTAGGAAGGCGCTGGCATGCAGGGTAAACGCGATCGCCGCGGCAAACCATGGATTGATGCCGAAACCGAAGATGTTGAGCCCGAAGAAAACCAGGAAAAGCTGCATGAGAAGCGGCGTACCCTGGAAAAGCCGGATGAAGCCGGTCGCCAGCAGCCGCGGCCATTTCGTGTCGGAAACACGGGCAAGTGCGATGAAAAGCCCGCCAACGCCGCCGCCGGCGAACGCGATCATAGAAAGCGCGATCGTCCACTGGGCAGCCAGCACGATGATCCAGAATTCGTTGATACCGAAAGGTCTGATAAGAGGCATGGTTCAGTCTCCCCTCACCGGCTCAACGGATATTTGAAAGCTGCCTTCTCGATTGCCGCGAAGACCATCGAGAATCCGACAGACATGGCGAGATAGATCAGCGTCACGACGATATAGACTTCGAAGCTGGCGAAAGTCGCCGACTGAAGGTCATTGCCGGCCGCGGCGAGGTCGTCGGCGGAAATGGCCGAGACGACGCTGGACGTCAGCATCAGATAGATGAACTGGCTGGTCAGCGACGGATAAACCGTGCGCAGCGCCGGCTTCATGATGATGTAGCGGAAGACCTGCAGCTTCGAGAGGCCAAGCGCTGTACCGGCCTCTACCTGTCCCTTCTGGACCGACTCGATGCCGGCGCGGATGATTTCCGTGCCGTACGCACCGAAATTGATCACCAGCGCCAGAAGCGCGGCACCGTTCGGCGTCAGGCGAAGACCCAACGACGGCAGGCCAAAGAAGATGAAGAAGATCTGCACCAGGAAGGGCGTGTTGCGGATGATCTCGATATAGGCATTGATCAGCCAGCGCAGCGGCGCGACATTCGAGGTCTTGGCCGCAGCACAGACGATCGAGACGATCAGGCCTATGATCATCGCCGCAACGGAAAGCTGAACCGTCAGCCACGCGCCATAAAGCAGCTTGTCGAGCCCGGCGAGTACCGGCTCGAAATTGAATTTGTACAACTTGGGACCTCCCCAATGATGTCCTGAACGGCGCGGCTCCTCTGCCTCGCCATCAATTTAGATCGATCTAAAAGCTTTTCAGCATGCCGTCAACATCAAATTAACAGATTCTTACAGGCCCGATCCCGCAATGGGTGCACAGGACTGGCGGATATTCAATTGGGTTTCTCTCACAACCCTGCGAGGTGGCAAAAGCGGATCGGCGAGGCGATCGAGCAGAAGCTTTGCGGCATTCGCGCCGATCGAGACCGGCGCCGTCGACACAGACGTCAGTCGCGGCCGGATCACCTCCGCTTCGGCGACGTCGTCAAAGCCGATCAGCGAGAAGTTTTCGCCGACCTTCAGGCCGAGATCGTGCAAGCCGGCCGTCAGACCGAGTGCGATCACGTCGTTGAAGCAGATGACCGCCGTCGGTTTCTCCGCGCCCTCGAACAGAAGCGGAGCTGCGGCGGGAATCTCCGCGGTCTGGTCGGGGACGCGGATGATCAGGTCCGCCTTAAAGCCGCGCGCCTGCATCGTCTCACGAAACCCTTCGACGCGCTCATGATAGGCGGAATGGATCGGCCCATGCACCGCGAAAGCTATCGACCGGTGTCCCAACGCCGCAAGATGATCGACAGCGTGGCCTATCCCGGCGGCATAATCGACACCTGCATAGTCCATATCGCTTGAAATGTGACGCAACACCTGCACCAACGGCAGGTTCCATTCGTCGACGCGATCGAGAAATTCCGCGCCAGTGCCCGCCGCCGGGCACAGAATGACGCCATCGACGCCATGTTCGCGCATGCGGCGCATCACTGTGTCCTGTCGGTCGGCGAGATCGCTGCTATTGGCCAGGATCACCACCATGCCAGCCTCCTCGATGACGGATTCTATGCCCGACAGCAACTCCGCGAAGAACGGGTTGGTGAGATTGGGAACGACAACGCCGACCGTGTGGCTGCGCTCGGCCCGAAGCCGCGCCGCGCCCATGTTGTAAACGTAACCGAGTTCCCGCATCGCCTCTTCGACTCTGGCGCGGGTCTCGGCGCCGACAAGAGGGCTTTTGCGGATCACGAGCGAGGCGGTGGCGCGCGAAACATTGGCTCTCCGCGCCACGTCGAGAAGCGTTATGCGGCTTTTCTTGCGGTCTGCGGGTGGGCGATCATCAGATGGCATGCAGTTCACTTGGCAAAATGTCAGGGACCCGGACGGGCCTCCTATACATTGCCCCCGACACGCGCCGGGTCAATGCACCGCTTGCAGGACATATGCCGCTTACGACTTGCGGAAGATCCGTTGCATGGCCACCGCGCAGGTAAGCGTGCTGATCGCCAGCACCAGTGACAGCACGACTGCAGCCTTGTGGCCCTGGCTTTCGATGATGCTTGCATAAACGACCGGAGCGAAAGCCGAAGCGATGAAACCCGGCATCAACATCCATCCCGACAAGCGACCGTAACTTTGCGGGTCGAAGAGTGTCAGCGGCTGGATGCCCCGGACGATGGTGAGAAGCCCGATCCCCACGCCGTAGAGAAAGGAAAAGACTGCCGCTGCGGCAACACCTTCCCAAAGCGCGATGCCGATCGACAAGACCAGCGCCGTCGCGGCGATTGTCCCGAGCAGAAAGGAGTCGATACGGCTGCCCGCGGCGATTTCCGCCAGGCGGGGAAGAGACTGGCCTATGCCGCGCAAAGATGAAACGCCGACAGCCACGCCCGCCGCCAACCCAAAGCCGCCGATGATCGCCACCATATGTGCCGAGAGGCCGGAATTGAGAAAGGCCGAAAATGTATTCATCACGGAGAAAAGCAGCGCCGCGGTGCGGAGATCGGAGCGATTGCGGCTTGATACCGACAAATCTGCCTGTTTCCGCGGGTAGTTTTGGTTGGTTGCGGGAATATGCCAATGGAGCGCCATCGAAACGAGGGCGAGCACGGCATAGACCAGCAGACCGCTCCGCCAGCCGATTTCCGCGACCAGCAGATTACCGAGTGGCCAAAACGCGGAGGAAGCAAGCCCGCCGAGCAGAGTGATCCGAGAAATCGGCGCGCGGGCCGCACTACCGCCAAGGTGCGCGAGCGTTGCGAACGCCGCTTCGTAAAGCGTCATTCGAAGCGCCAGCCCGAGAAGCAACCAACTGAAACAATAGGCGAGGAGTGACTCGGACATGGCAAGTCCGCAAAAGCCTGCCGCCAGCAAGGCCGAGCCCCCGGTCATCACCGACCGCCCGCCATGCCTGTCGATCATTCGCCCGACGGGACCGGAAGACAGGCCCATGACGATCAACGCGCCGGAAAAGCCGCCATAGACGACCGGCAGCGTCCAGCCGGTTTCCGCCGCAATCGCCGGGCCGAAGACGCCGATCATGAAATAGCCGATGCCCCAGCATAAAAACTGCGACAGGCTGAGCAGAATGATCGTGCCGGTGCCGATCATCACCTTATCGCGGCAGGCTGTCGCCGGGGCCGAGCTCACGCTGCATCAGCACCGTATCCAGCCACCGGCCATGCTTCCAGCCCACCGATTTCAGCACTCCGGTGAGTTCGAAACCGACGCTTTCATGCAGCCGCCGCGAGGCGGTATTGCCCGAGTCGCCAATCACCGCGACCATCTGCCGGAAGCCGAGCCTGGCGCACTCGTCGATCAACGCCATCAGAAGCATGCCGCCGATGCCACGCCCCTTCATCTCCGGATGGACATAGACGGAATTCTCGACCGTGCCGCGATAGGCTGGGCGCGCCCGATAAGCGCCGGCATAGGCATAACCCGCTACGACACCGCCAACCTTGGCGACAAGATAAGGATACCCTGCATCAACAAGCGCCGCACGCCGCGCCAGCATGTCATCGGCGCTCGGCGGTTCCAGTTCGAAACTTGCGGTACCGTGCGTGACCGCTTCTGCGTAGATCGCCACGATTTCCGCAATGTCGTTGGTTTCGCAGGCGTGGAGAGTGATGGGCGCGGGATGCAGAAGGGCATTCATGGGGAAATCCTGTAAAGCTATGGGAGGATAATCACCTTTATCGGCGCAAAAATAAAGCTTATGCTTCTCATGCAAAGCATAAGAATAACTTTGGTGAAGCATGAATCTCGAACAGCTCCGGTCCTTTGCCGCCGTCGCCGAACTTGGCAGCTTTTCCGCAGCTGCCGAGCGTGCCGGCCTGACGCAGCCAGCGATCAGCCTGCAGATCCGCCAGCTCGAAAAATCCCTTGGCGTCCGGTTGATCGAGCGTATCGGCCGGAAAGCGCAGCCGACGCTGGCCGGTGAGGATCTGCTTGCCCATGCGGCGTTGATCGAGAAACAGGTATCCGATGCGAGAGAGGCGATGGCGCCGCACCGTAGCGGACTTGCCGGTCGCATCCGCATCGGCTCCGGTGCCACGGCCTGCATCTATCTCCTGCCTGGCGTCATCGCGCGATTGAAGGAGCGTATACCCGGGCTGGAAGTCACGGTTCGCACCGGAAACACGCCGGAGATCCTGCGCGATCTCGAGGCCAACCGTCTCGACCTTGCAATCGTCACCCTGCCCGCCCCCGGCCGCGCCTTTGAGGTGGAAAAGATCGCCGAGGACGAACTGGTTGCCGTCGCCTCTGCTCGGGAGGCTAACGCTCCTGATGCGCTCGACGCCGATTTTCTCCGCAATCGCACCCTTCTGCTTTACGAAGGCGGGCATACACGCAAGGCGATCGACGAATGGTTCCGGGCAGTCAGCCAGCCGGTAAAGCCGGCAATGGAATTCGGCAGCGTCGAGGCGATCAAGGAACTGGTCGCTTCCGAGCTTGGCTGGGCGATCCTGCCGCGACTTTCCGTCCGACAGCCGCAAGACGCGTCACGCTTCACGGTCCGCTCCCTGTCACCGCGGCTTGACCGTTCGCTCGGCATGGTGGTGCGCCGCGACAAACATCTGAGCCGGCCTCTGCGGGAAGCGATGCAGGCGTTTCGCGTCTGATCGCGTTTGGCGATCAAATCCGCTACCTCTCCAGCGCCACCGTCTTGATGACGGCGAAAACCCGCTTGTCCAGCTTGAGTTCAAGCCGTTCGACGGACAACGCGGTGATGCGGGCAAGAAGCATGTCTTCGCCACTGCGGATCCGCAGCCTCATCATCCCCTCCTCATCCGGCTCGATCGCGACAAGCGTGCCTTCGAGGATGTTGAGCGCGCTCAGCCCTTCCGGGCGCTGTGTCGCCACCATGACGTCGCGCTCGGGAATATGGACGCGCACCGTGCGGCCGGCTTCCACACGCGCATTCGGCACAATGATATCTGCTGCCGAAAGTCTGATCGTCGCCAGTCGATGCGCGGCATCGATCGTTTCGACCCGACCGGTCAGCACTGCACCGGCATCACGCCGATCGGAGGACAGGAAGGCTGAACCGCCGAGCACCTCGGACGGCGTTCCGACCGCCTCGACGCGGCCGTCCTTCATCATCACCACCTTGTCGGCAAGACGCGCGACTTCCGCGACCGAATGGCTGACATAGACGATCGGAGTCGCCGTTTCATCGCGCAGGCGCTCCAGGTAAGGCAGGATCTCCGCCTTGCGTTGGTCGTCCAGCGCGGCAAGCGGTTCGTCCATCAACAGCAACCGTGGCGCGGCAAGCAGTGCCCGGCCGATCGCAACACGCTGTTTCTCTCCGCCGGACAGCTTTCCTGGCCGCCGGTCAAGCAACGTGCCGATGCCGAGCAGATCGACGATGCGATCGAAATCCTCGTCGCGCGCGCCCTTGCCGGCGAACCAGCGGCCATAATTGAGGTTTTGGCGAACACTCAGATGGGGAAACAGCCGGCCTTCCTGGAAAACGTAACCAAACCGCCGCCGGTGTTTGGGCACGAAGATGCGGTTTTGGGTGTCGAGCAGCACATCGCCGTCGATCATCAATCGGCCCTGATCGGGCTTGGACAGGCCGGCAATCACCCGCACCAGCGATGTCTTGCCGGAGCCTGAGCGCCCGAAAAAGGCTGTGACGCCTCCCTCCGACGTGAATCCCGCCTCCAGCGAAAACTCTCCGAGAGTCTGTCTCGCCTCGACAATCAGGGTCATTCGATATTGACCCTTTTGCCGACCAGATAGGCCATGAATTCAGATGCAAGCAGCGCGGCGAAGGAGATGACGATCGCCACCAGTGTCAGCCGCATGGCGCCAGCATCGCCACCCGGCACCTGTGTGAAGGTGTAGATGGCTGCCGACAATGTCTGGGTTTCGCCCGGGATATTGGACACGAAGGTGATCGTCGCGCCGAACTCGCCCATTGCCTTGGCGAAGGACAGGATCATGCCGGCGATGACGCCCGGCAGGATGAGCGGCAGCGTGACCGTTGTGAAAACCCATGCGGGGCTCGCGCCGAGCGTGCCGGCCGCCTCTTCAAGCTTCCGATCGACGGCTTCGATCGACAGCCGGATCGAGCGGACCAGCAGTGGAAAGCCCATGATGCCGCAGGCGAGCGCCGCGCCGGTCCATCGGAAGGAGAAAACGATACCAAGATACTGGTCTAGAAAGCCGCCGACCACGCCCTTGCGGCCGAACACGACGAGCAGCAGAAACCCGGTGACGACAGGCGGCAGAATGAGCGGCAGGTGGACAAGGCCGTTCAGGATCGACTTGCCCCAGAACTTGCCGCGCGCCAGCAGATAAGCGACAAAAATGCCGAAGGGCAGACTGACCACCATGGCGATACCGGACACCCACAGGCTAAGTCTGATCGCAGTCCATTCTTCGTCACTCAGATGCAGCCAGTCCAAACGTCACCCCATGAAAATGGCCCCCGCAAAAGCGGGAGCCATGACCTTAAACCCTGTTACTTCAGGACCGTAAAGCCTTCCTTCTCGAAGAAGGGAGCGGCCTTGGCGGACTTCAGGAATTCGAGATAGGCAGCGGCATCCTTGGCCTTGGATTCGGACAGGACGGCGATCGGGTAGATGATCGGCGGGTGGGTGTCTTCCGGGAACTTGCCGACAACCACGACGCCCGGATCGGCAGCCGCATCCGTTGCATAAACGATGCCGTAAGGGGCTTCGCCACGGGAAACGAGTGCCAGTGCGGCACGCACGCTTTCGGCACTTGCGACGCTCTTTTCGACCGAAGCCCAGACGCCGAGCTTTTCAAGTGCGGCCTTGCCGTACTTGCCGGCCGGAACAGCATTCGGCTCGCCCATGGCAAGCTTGCCACCCTTCAGGAGACCGGCGAGATCGAAGCCCTGCTTGATGTCGATCGGCTTGGCATTGTCCTTGGCGGCGACGATGACGATACGGTTACCGAGCCAGTTGGTCTTGGTGTCTTCCTTCACCAGCTTCTTGTCGGAAACGTATTTCATCCAGTCGAGGTCGGCGGAAATGAAGATATCGGCCGGGGCACCGCCTTCGATCTGCTTTGCGAGCGCCGAGCTTGCAGCGTAGGAAACGGTAACTTCCTTGCCCCATGCCTTGTTGGCGTTATCGAGAGCATTCTTCATGCTCGCGGCAGCAAAAACGGTGACCTTTTCCTGCGCGGCAGCAGGCGCGGCAAGCGACAGGAAGGCGGCGGCCGCGGTCGCGACAACAGCGCCAAGCCAGGAACGGCGGTTGATGATCATGATTTTCCTCTCCAAATCCTTAAGCGGGATATTTCTTTGAATATCTCGCAGAGCGGGATTTGGCTAGCGTTGTATTCCACAAAATATCTTGATCGGTGACCTCCGGGTTTCCCTAGCTTTAAAGTGTAGTCAGCCACGCTCAATGACCCAGAGACACAACGATGACCGAATAAAAAAGCAAAATGCAAAGGCAACAACTGAGCATGACTCTAATATAAAATCCATATCCTCGCTAAGCTTCAAATATAAAATCACTGCTTATCGCATATTAAAGTCGCTTCTTATGTCAATTCGGGAAGTTTCATAAATATTTAAGGCGTATATAAACTTACGATTGTTAAAATAAGATCATCCCGCCCACGATAAGCGCTCAATATATTCAGTTACATCATTAGGTATACTTCACTCGGCTCTCAATCCGCTAGCCCGTCTTCGCCGACCTCCAGCGCATCTCCACGCACACCAACAGATTCGGAGCAGCTCGACAACCTCAAACAGCGCTTCTTCCTTGCAAGCATGAGGGCCAGCCTTCTGGTAAATGGAGGAGCTCCCGATGTCTGAAATTCACCCAGTCCGCTACGCTAAGGCGATGAGCGCTCAACTTCGTTGCCTCGAAGCGCTGTCGCGAGCGATGACCATGCCTTCAGATTGCAGCTTGATTCTGCCGCGCCACGAGATGGCTGGGCTTTCCCAGCGAGAGTTCAGATGGCTTCAAAAGCGCGCCGACGACCTCGAAGCACTCATGGCCGACTGGTATGCGGACGGTCAGCGCGTCGGGCATGTATCGGATGCAAGTATACACGACAGCGTTCTATCCGAGATGATCTATCTCGACGACGTACCGCCAGGGGTCTGCTTTTTCACCTTCGCGAAATCTGCCGACCTTCATCTGCAGGGTAATCCGGGCGTGAGGATCGACGGTTTCTATACGCGTGAGGTTGCGCAGGAAGGTACAATCGGTGTCGAGGTGACGGTTGTCTGTGACGAGCCAGCTTGGGCGGATATGAGCCATCTCAGCTATGGGGATGCTTTAATAATCGGCTCTCGGGTGGCCGTCGGCCATATTCCCTTCTGGATGCCGCTTCCACCCGTCCTCGCAGGCAAGATGTTTAGTGGCGACCCGGAGGTCCTCTCGGCACCTAACTTCCCGCGTGCCATTGGCCTAATTGGAGATGAGATCGAGAAATTTGGTCGGCCAAAGCCAAGGTACTCGGTGCCAGCGCATCTCGCCAAATCCTAGTAGCAAGTCAAAACGGACTGACCCGGGACGTCTCTCGAGTAGCGACCTCACGCCGTCGCTTGCGACCCACTGACGGCACTCAATTTCCTAAAAAGGGGGCCGTCTGGCAAATGAAGCAGCCCGTTCAAAGGATCATCCAGTCGTCGAATACGCAGCATGATCATCTGTGCAAAGGTCACCGTCTACAGCTGCGGGCGGGCCATTCTTACAAAAAACAAAAAGCCCGCCGGATGGAATACAGCGGGCTCTTCGTGTAACATTGCACCGACTTAGGGTAACATGCTGGTGCTCTTGTAGGATTGAGCATTACGGTTAACATTAGGATAACGTGAAAAGCGAAAGGCTCCCCGGGTTGGTTCAGCGAGCCTTTCTATCAACATGATAGCATTCGCCAAATGGACAATGGCCACTGCTTCAAATAATACAACCGCTTTCGCTAAACTACGTTCCAGACTTGGTGACGATGTTTCGGTTATCAGAGAGACCGAGTTCGCCAACGGGGCACTAGGAGAGGCGGGGACCTTTTCGAACACATCGCGGATTATATGCAAATCTTTGAGATCAGAGGCCATCTCGTTTCGTAGCTCGGGCCTTCAACCCAACGTGTCCCGCTATCCACGTTAGCGCCTCAACACTTGCTCGGTCAGCCCTTGCAAGCATTTCTTGGGGAGCTTGCCCTAGTTCAACACGGTTCGAATACGTCGCTCAACTTGTTCGCGACTTTTCCGATTGCGGTTTCGTAGACGTCCGGGCCTTGCACTAAGTGGTCACTCAGCAGATCAAACAGGTCTAGGTAGATTCTAAATTCGCTGTCCACCCAGGCCGCAAGCTGTTTACGCATCTCGCAGAAATTTCCGGTCGCGGCCTCGATTTTTTCCAGCAAGGCTGGCGATATTTTAGTCGGATCTCCCCCGTTTCTGATCAACTCCCTTGTCAAGTCATGCATAACCTTGCTGCCCGCCGCCGATATCCCGTCGACATCAACCGACTCAATGACTTGCTTTGCTCTGAGCGAGGCCGTTCCTATAGTTGCCACCATTTTTCGATCTCCTGATCAAGTGATTTCTTCATCGATGGTGACGTCGAAAACGAAAGGTGCCAAGGGTAAAAATATTGCGGCCGGACATTATTTCTTTGTCGACTTGCCCTGACTCGGGCTGTCTCGGAAACGGAAAGATTTCGCATCTTTGACGGTAAAGGTAACTCGAAGAAGCTGTCGCGCATTGCCGCTAACGATGATTGCCCACTTATGCAAAGTTGGCTAGCAATCTTCGTTGCGCTATAGCCGTCTGTGCGATGTCGCTTACACGCTCTTGCGCTCCTGGAGGACCAAAGCGGTTCGGTTCCGTGCTTTAACCGACCGACGTGCCTCTTCAGATCCCGCATACAGGAAAGGCGACAGAAGATAGCTAGATCGCCATCGTCACCGGGCCACCGTTCTTTTCATCCACGAGATTTTCCAACGGGAATATCCGCGCCCCTCCCAACGACTTCACGACTTCATATCCATTGCACTGTGTGCAGTTGGACATCGGAAATAACCTTCATGCCGACGCACCGTGAACATCGAGCGCAAGGTGGTGGGAAAGCGAAGGCGGCTTGTTAGCCGGCGAAATAACAGGGGTCATTTTCCGAGTTAGCATTGGCTATTCATCTGAATTAGCAAAATGTCCTTCTGGGAAAGCCACGGTAAATCCGACGAATGGTACACGCCAAAACATGTATTCGATGCTCTCGAATGCGCCTTCGACCTCGACGTTGCCGCCCCTCCCACGCCTACCTCGGTGCCCGCTCGTCGGTTTCTCACTACAAACAGCCTTGCCTCTTCTTGGGATGGCTTCGTATGGATGAACCCGCCTTTCGGCGGGAGAAATGGACTGGTGCCTTGGCTTGAAAAATTCTTCGAACATGGAAACGGCGTGGCGCTGGTGCCAGACCGAACCAGCGCCCCCTGGTTTCAATACGCTTGGCAAAGGACTGATGCAGTGCTGTTTACCCCCAAGCTAAAATTTCTGAAGCCTGACGGCAGCCAGGGAAAGTCGCCGTCAAACGGTACCGCGTTGATGGCCACGGGGAAGCGCGGTCGCGAGGCTCTACATCGCGCTGCGGCGAACAAACTTGGTATCCTTGGATTTCCCGCCAGGGGCCTTCCGGACCCATAATGGGAAGGAGCGAGATGTCTTGGCGGAGTTGCGACGCGCCCGGATTGAAAATTCCTAATGCATTTTTCCTCTTGGCACACCGCTCTCCTGACGTCAGTTTCAATTAAGAAGATACGAATTCAGGACATCAAAATCTGTTGGCAGCCGCAGAACCGACCTCATCAATAACAAGGCAAATCATCGTTGCTCTGAACGTCGAACGCGTCTCGGCTCTGGGGAACGGTTATGCGCAAACTTGACGCGGAATTAAGCGGGAACGGTGGTGATCCGTCCAGGGATCAGCAGACCTTTCGGGAAAAATCGAACTAATATTTGGCGTCGACTGAAAAGGCAACGAACTCGTTGGCCGTGTATTTTAACCATTCTGATCGATGACTTCGGCAACTTATATAGCGTAACAAATAAACTCTAGCGTCATCAAAGACCTCCTGATTTGCTGCACGTGCGTATTGAGCGATAATTACCTTATTTCCTCTTGCCATAGCCAAAATCCCGCAGCACACTTGATTAACAAGTTTCACAGTTGCGGATAATTATCATGAATAGAGGCACATATATGGTAGGCGATACTAAACACAGCCACAGACCCCGTCATTCTAGCGGCGATAGGACCGTGGCCTCAATGCTGAACAAATTGAGACGCGGCATTTTCAGTCCTGTGGCCGATCCCAGAGATCTGGAAGATTGCTACGGAACATTCAGTAAAACGGGGATTGATCCGCTTGCCTGCTTCTCGGAGGCGTGTCGAATGTACGCCGCCGAGGTCGGTTCGATGCATGTCGCAACCGACCCGAACGGCCAAACGATCGTCGCTCAATCCGGAGATGAAGGCACGGAAATACCCGACGACGACTTCGTCACCCTTGCCTCACCTGTAACATCCCAGCTGCGCGAAGCGCTGAGAACAAGAGAGGTGGCTCGGGAAATTTGAACAGCGGGGATAAGTGGAATTTCTGCCTGACTTCGGCTTAGATGCCTGGAACAGGAGATACCATGACGAGACGACCGCGCCGGAATCACAGCCCGGCTTTCAAGGCGAAAGTGGCACTTGCCGCCATACGGGGCGAACAGACGCTGGTGGAATTGTCCCAGCAGTTCGATGTGCACGCCAACCAGATCAAACAGTGGAAAGACCAACTCCTTGAGGGGGCAACAGGCGTTTTCGGTGATGAAGCGAAGACGGAACCGGCAGGCCCAACTGTGGACGTCAAAACGCTGCATGCCAAAATCGGGGAGCTGACGCTGGAAAACGATTTTTTAGCCGGAGCGCTCGGCAAGGCGGGATTGCTGGGCGGAAAAAAATGATCGACCGCCAGCATAAGCTATCCGTCGTGCGCCAGGCCAAGTTACTCGGCTTCAGCCGTGGCAGTGTCTATTATCTGCCTCGTCCAGTGCCTGACGGCGATCTTGCACTGATGCGGCGGATCGACGAACGTAACGGCCCGGTTGTTACCGCGTAGATTTTGCCTTGATACGAGCGATCGCATCTGGATCCGCCAAGATTTCAAAATCATCCAGGAAGTCAGCCCAGGTGGCAGCAGAACTGCGTGCCTCTGATAGCATGTGTGTGAGTTCGTCAATGCCATCGTCGGTCAATGCGCTCACCGACGCATCGTCGCCTTCTATGACACTGATGATGCTCCCATATGTCAGATTGTCGGAGTTCGAGACGATCGCCTGCAGAAGCTCCAAGTCCTCGCCGAGCATCTCTGCGACATGGCTGAGGGTAAAGACATATGTGATGGTGGCCATCAGGCAGCTTCAGCGCGGATCGCGGTAATAGGGGCCCAATTCCATGGAAGCAATTCGTCTAACCGATTGATCTTGTGATCGTGGATACGATCGAGCACGTCAGCCAGATAGGCTTGCGGGTCAAGACCATTCATCTTGGCCGTCTCGATGATCGTCATGGCGCGTGCCAACGTTTCCGCTCCTGTGTCGGCTCCCGCGAATAGCCAGTTGCGTCTTCCAACGCCTATCGGACGCAGAGCCCGCTCGGCAGCATTGTTGTCGATCGCGACACGACCGTCTTCCATGAACAGGCAGAGCGAGGACCATCGGCTCAAGCCGTATCGGAACGCAGCAGCCAGATCGCTTTTGCCAGGAATGCGGGTCAGTTGAGCTTCAGCCCAGTGGCGGAATGCTTCAGCCTTGGGCTTGCTCTGCATCTGACGTGCGGCAAGCCGGATCTCAGGAGGCTGGCCGTTGATGCCTCGCTCGATGTCGTAAAGCGCTCCGATACGATCCAGCGCCTCGCGCGCGATCTCGGACTTGTTCGATGTCCAGATATCGTGGAAGTCGCGTCGCCAGTGGGCCCAGCAGGCCGCCTCCTTGAAGCGAGGAAGCCCATCCGCTCCAGGCGAGTAAAGCTTGCCATATCCTTTGTAGCCGTCAGCCTGAAGGATGCCGCTTGATTGCTTGAGGTGACGGTGGACGTGCTCTTCTTTCCAGTCGGGAGCAAAATAGTAGACTGCACCAGGCGGGGAAACGCCCGCCCAAGGACGTTGGTCGCGGACATATGTCCAAATCCTACCTTTCTTCACACCCTTGCCCAACCCTTTGTCTCGCAACGAGCGATCCAGCACCCGGATCGGGGTGTCGTCGGCATGAAGGAGGTCACTTGCCATGACCGCCGTTTCGATCCTCTCGATAAGAGGCTGCAGCACCTGCATGGCACGACCACACCAATCGACCATCGTGCTGTCGGGAATGTCGGCGCCCATGCGGGCGAAGATCTCGTTCAGACGGTACAGTGGCAAATGGTCGTCGAACTTCGAGACCAGAATGTAGGCCAAGAGGCCAGCGCCGGCCATGCTGCCAGGGATCGGGCGGCTGGGTGCTGCCACCTGGACCATCTTCTCGCAGCAGCGGCAGGACTTCTTCAATCGGGCGACCTCGATCACCTTCATCTGAGCCGCAATCATGTCGAGGATTTCGCTGGCGTCCTCACCGACAAGACGCAACTCACCTCCGCATTCCGGGCAGCAGGAGCCAGGATCGAGTTCTCGGCGCTCGCGGACCGCCGTGTCCGACACGCGTGGGCGTCGGCGCATGATCTTTTCCGACGCATCCGCCAGGGGCACAACAGACGCCGTCTCATCGGCTTCATCGATCGGGGACGTATTGCCCTCAGCGGCGGCGATCAATAGATCCTCAAGCGCCAGTTCCAACTGCTCGATTTCACGCTCGATCTTTTCGGAAGACTTGCCGAAGACCTGTTTCTTCAGCTTGGCGATGCGTAGCCGCAGTGTTTGGATTAACTGGTCGTGCGCCTGCAACGTCGCCGACATCTTCGCATTATCCGCCAGCAAAGCGGCAATCATTGCCTTGAGAAAGGCTGGATCGTCCGGAAGATTTGCCGTTGCGTTTGACATGATCCTGACTACCACAAGTCAGGGCGAATTGCCATAAAAACGAGTGGTTTCAGAGGGATAAAATCACCCGACACGAGCCGGTGGCGCTCCCCAATCCGGACGACGCCAATCGATCCCTTCCCACAACATCGCCAGTTGGGCCGACGTCAGTCGCGCCGTCCCGTCGGACGCCGAAGGCCATGGGAATCGACCTTTCTGCAAGATCTTGTAGTATAGGCAGAAGCCTTGGCCATCAAAATACAGCAGCTTCAATCGATCGCCTCGTTTGCCCCGAAAGGCAAATACCGCGCCGCCCGTTGGCTTCTGGCGCAGGACATCCTGTGCAAGGGCTGCCAGGCCTTCTATTCCTTTGCGCATGTCCGTGATCCCGCAAGCAAGATAGACCCGAACGCCCGTCCCAGGCCCGATCATGCTGCTTCCACTGCCCGGATGATTTGCGTCAGGGCGGCCGTATCGACCGCACTGCCGAAGCGAAGGGTGCGGCCGCAGCTCAATCGCAGTTCGACGAGCTCGGAGCACCTTTCCCGGTCATCAGCGACATCCATCTGCACCGCTTTCATGTCGACCGGGATGAACAATGCATCAGACGACGCCGAGAGCAGACCCTTCTTATTCAGCTCACTACGCCAAGCGTAAATCTGCTGGCGCGTAATATCGTGCTGATGGGCAACCTCTGTAATCGTCGCTCCACCATCCCCAACCGACATGACAATTGCGAGCTTCTCATCGTCGCGCCATCGACGCCGCCGCTCTCGCCCAAGAATTTCGACCCGCATCGCAATACCCGCATAAGACACGTCGCTAACGACGTCGTTAAACACGTGTCTTAGTCGATCAGGTCGTTAAGCGGCAGGCGGTGCCAATCGGGCGGTTACCGACGAACTGCATCTCGATTACCCGTTTGCCGGAAGTCGGATGTTGCAAGGGCTCTTGAGAGGAGAAGGTCTGGAAACTGGGCGGCTTCATGTCGCCACCCTGATGAAGAAGATGGGCATCGAACCGATCTATCGCCGCCCGAACACCTCCAAACCAGCACCTGGGCACAAAATCTATCCCTACCTCCTGCGCAAGCTGGCGGTCACCCGGCCCAACCAGGTGTGGGCAATGGACATAACGTATGTGCCGATGGCGCGAGGATTTGTCTATCTCTGCGCCGTCGTGGACTGGTTCAGCCGGAGGGTTCTGTCGTGGCGGCTGTCGATCACGATGGAGGCAGACTTCTGCATCGAAGCGGTCGAGGAGGCGCTGGCTCGCTACGGAAGGCCTGAAATATTCAACACCGACCAAGGTTCGCAGTTCACCTCCATCGACTTCACAGCCGTGCTGAAGAAGGCTGAGATTGCCATCTCGATGGATGGCAAGGGCGCATGGCGCGACAACGTCTTCGTCGAGCGGCTCTGGCGGTCGATCAAATACGAGGAGGTCTATCTCCATGCCTACAAGACTGTGTCCGAGGCCCGCGCTGGCATCGGCCGCTATATGACCTTTTACAATACCCGACGCCCACATTCATCCCTTGACCGGCAGACGCCGGATCAGGCTTACTTCAACGCGCTGACGCCAATGATGGTGGCGGCATAATCGAGGCGGATATCCACTTAACAAAACGCCCGGAACTGTTCAGACAAACCGAGCCACCTCTAAGAGAACTGGAGCCAATCCTTCCGATCGAATTTCCGATTTTCTCGATGCCGAGACATCACTATGCCAAGTCCGACGGAGCTTGCGTGGCAAAGTATGGACGGTATCTCACAAGCTTCCGACTGCTACCAAGCTGCGCTGCTCTCTCATAGGGGGCAGTAGAGCTCTCGAAAGCGACCTCAAATCCGCCTCCCATTGGTCCGGGATTTTGACTACTTGGCAGATATGAGTGGCGACGGTATCTGATCCATACCAAGGGTCGCGCATGCCAGAAACGCCGATGCTTCTTGGGGTTAGGCCCCCATTGCACCAACCGCCTGCTCAAGCGACCGGAAAAAGTTGCGTTACGTTAGAACCTGTTTCTACGGCCGCCACTTTGGCAGTTGTTCTCGATCGTCCGGTTTCGACCTTCCGCAGTATCTCGGCAAAGCCTTCAGCTTGCTTGTAGTAGTCCGGTTTTTCGGGCATCGTAAGGTCAAACTCGTTCAGCAGCCGGGCTATCAGATCCAATGCACTGGCAGCGAGCCGAGCATAGCCTTCCTGTCGCCGCTCGAAGAAGCCACCGTACGCGGGTTCTGACAGGTCGATCGTATCGAGCGCTCGGGAAAGGTTTTTCTCTCGGTTCGACAGCCAAAGCACCTGATCCGCCAGTTCCGTATCGAATAGTGACCACGCGCCATCCTTCGGAAGGATCAGGACCGGGTCGGGCTCGTGAAAGGAAAATTCCTCGACATCGGATGGATTGAACTCCGGGATATCGTGGACCGCGGCATAGCACGCTCCGACGAAATCATCCAACGCGAGGACGGTCTGCATCGCGAGTGTTCGGCGATCAGCCGCCTTGTCCTTCAGGATTGAAGAGTTGGCGACCCGGCGCAGGACCGCAGGACCGAAAGCACCCGCCGCGAAAATACCTGCGCCCACGAATGCTCCAAGCGTCGTTATGCCCTGAGCGGTATCAAAGAAAGAGCTCATCGAATGCCTTGTGAAAGTTCTGCCGAAGACTGCGGTCGAGTGAATGTGTGTCTTCTGAGACTCCAAATCAAGGACAGCAATGTCTAGGTAAAATCGGAAAATCATCAACAGATCCTGCGCGGATCGCCGCTGTTGACAGCCTGAAACCGTCCGCTCCCGTCACGTTCGACAAGGAGATTATTTTCGAGAGGGGATTGGTCATCGGACGATGACAATCAGAAATGCGAGCCTTCGGTGCCAAGTTTTGTTGGTCATCTTTGAGGGATATGCCGCTAGCTTCTGCCATGCGATTTGAGGATAAACTGAATACTGATTAACGACCTACGAGCGGCTCGATCCGGCTCGGTTGCCGCGTTTGGCTACGTCTCATATTTGATACCTAGATCACCCTTACGTCTCATCGGCGAGACGTAAGGGCGCCGCCAACAATTTCTCAATTTCGTGAAGTGGTCGTGCGCGGTCCGTCATCGCTATCCACATCTCAGGTTCGGAAAAGCGGGGTGACCGATTGGTTTTTAGGGTCACGCTTCCCTTCATGATCACTCCAGAGGGAGCGATCCTCGATGAATTGGGGTCGAGAACCGGGATCTCTCGCCGTCTTTTCGTTTGAAAGCTGGTTGGCGCCGGAATCAACGCCCCTCCGACCTGCCGCTGCAAGCACGCACTGTCGCGCGGCAGTGCCCCACTCGTAGGTGCCGCCCTGACGGAGATTCTGGGTCGCGGTCCTCAGTAAGGCGGCAGAACCTCAGAGAACAGCACAACGGCCTCGTGTCCGAATTTCCGAGGTTACCAAGATACTGTTCCATCTCGGACGTGTCGCCCCTCGAGCGGTTAGTCAAAACGGGCGGCTCTCGGCCAAGCGCTACGTTGATCCGATGGATGTCGCGCACCGCTCCGCCCACGACGGGAATGATAAGAGTCATTCATCTCTATTCTCGGCGTCCTTTCGAAGTGCCGCACGCTCGGTTCGCAGGGCCCGCCGTTGTCGGACAGGGCGATCAGGGATTGCTCGCGTTACAGGTGTCAATGATGTCCGAGTACTTGAGACCGCACAAATAGAACCTAAACCATAAGTGGCAAAGCTTTCTCAATCCCGACGTGGTCTTTTTGCGCCGGATAGGGAGTAAGCGTAATGAAAGACCTCACATTCGCGATCGGTGATATCCATGGCCGGGCAGATCTGCTCGAAATCATGCTGACGGCCATCGCATCCGTCGCGTTGGAAGAAAAAGCCAGACACCGGATAGTTTTTCTCGGTGACCTGATAGATCGGGGGCCTTCAAGTTATGACGCTGTCGAGCTGGTAAAGCATACTGTCTCGTCCGTCCCGGGGTCCGTTCTCATCCTCGGGAACCACGACTGGTTCCCGATCAGAATACTCGACGAGCTCGAAGGCGATCACCGCGAAATGGCGCTGGATCACTGGGTGTGGAAACTGGGCGGCGACACGACGCTCCGTTCGTATGGGTTCGATCCCGACCTGTTTTCCGTCGAAGACCTCCAAAGCCGCTTTCCGGCCGATCATCTCGATCTCTTCCGGAATGCCGCCGCCTACGTCGAGCTCGAAAAGCACATCCTTGTCCACGCGGGCCTTATGCCTGGCGTTCCCCTCCCCTCGCAGAGCCGTCGCGACCTGATGTGGATGAGGGAGCCGTTTCTCTCTTCCGGTTACGAGTTCGAGAAGACGGTCGTTCACGGGCACACTCCCACAGAGTCGGGCCGATGCGAGCTCGCCTCCCGTCGCATCGGGATCGACACGGGAGCTTACGACACCGGTACGCTTTCCGCGATCCAGATTTCTTCGTCGGGTGACGCACGGTTTCTCGCGGCTTCTACGGCAACTGTAGACTACGTAAAGCCCGTCCGCCTAAGGGAAGCCGAGACAGTAATCTGAGCCAGTTAAGCTTGAGGTAGCAAGAAAATGAAATTCAAGACATGGTCCAACGAAGAGATCCAGAACCCCAAAGCTCGCACCTTGGCGGGAAAGCGTTACTGCTCGCCGATCTTCGCGGTTTACACCTTCGCCTCTGAGGGGGGATTTTTGCGCCCCGGAGCGATCGGCATCAACCGTCTCCACGACTAAGAAGGCAGACGATCGAAAGTGCGCGTCTGGTATGCAAACCGAGCAAAGCCGCAGGTGCGATCGATAGTTACTTTAAGTCTCGGCGCCTTCAGAATTCCGCCAGCCCATACAGGGCTGGCGGAAAAATGAACTAGAGAACAGAAACGTTCTCTGCCTTCGACTTGCCCGTCTTACGGTCTTGGCCGACCTCGTAGCTAACGTTGTCGCCTTCACGGAGGGAGTCGCCACTCTTCAGGGCCGAGAAATGGACGAAGACATCCTGACCGCCATTCTCGGGGGTAATGAAGCCAAAGCCCTTGTCTTGGTTGAAAAATTTTACAGTACCAGTCGCCATTTAATCCTCTTGATGTCAGCGAAGCGCGGCTAGCGTACACTGCCAGCGGGCATTCCTACAACCCGCTAAAAAACCCGTACTACACACACGTTCTTGTCTGCTTCCGTCTTCGGAACCTGTCCGGTCGCTCGACTACATTGTCCGACCGCGGCCGCGAGAGCGCAAATCGTTGGGCGAGTTTTGATTATCGAGCCGTTATCTCTCTGGAGCACGGTGCGGTCGATTATGGCAGTCGTGACAGTGGTTAGAAGCTCTCGCTGAAACGCGGTAGGCTTCGCAGCCCCTCCATTGTCCCCGTTATGCCTTGTGGAGCGCATCGGGCTTATGCGCAGCCCGCTTTCCGCTTTTCGAACTCTCCACGATGACTTGGGGATTTTCTTTTGAAGCTTTCACCGTATGGCCTTTGATCTTGGTGTCCGACATCTGCTTCTTGACGACCGTGCCTTCGGTTTTCCCCTGGCTGGTTTCCCAAGTGACCTTTTCGCCCTTTTTCAGGTTCTTGCTCATGGCGGCTCCCTTAGTCCGGGCTGACCGTTGACGGCGGCCTTATGTCACTAGCGGATTCTGTTTCTTTGCCCTTGAAGAACTCGTTGTCGGCTTGCTGGTTGACCTTGGTCACGTCTTCGGATTCCTGCTCGGTCAACTCGTGCTGCGCCTCCGCCCGCCTCCAATGATCGTCATGTTCGCCGTCTGGGCGACCTTCGTCTT
>CBDDGK010000023.1:0-24229 GCA_965227625.1 Neorhizobium sp.
ACGGCTGCCGTTTCGGCATGGGCCTTCGCCTCGATCTGGTCGATCGCGTCGACCACGGCTTCGAAGGTCAGCATGGTCGAGGGATGGCGGGCCTTGTAGTCCCTGACCGGCTTCAGGTAGCGCATTTCCTCGAAGCGACCGTCCGGCCCCTCGCCGCCCTCCTTCAGCATGGCAATCATCTGCGCGCGCGCCTTGCGGATTTCGGCCGACGTCGCGCCGATCACATGCCGCGCCATGATCGAGGACGAGGCCTGGCCGAGCGCGCAGGCACGCACCTCATGGGAGAAGTCGCTCACCCGGTCGCCGTCCATCTTCAGATGCACCCGGACTTTCGAACCGCAGAGTTTCGAATGCTTTTCGGATGAGGCATCCGCATCGGGCAGCACGCCCGCATGGGTGATATTGCCGGCAAATTCGAGGATCTTGCTGTTGTAGATGTCGTCCATGGCGGCTCGCTTGCAGTCTATATGGTCCGGAACCTGAACACAGCGTCCAGTTCCACAGACTACCCTAAAGGGTTTCTGCAAATTATATGAGGTCTGAAGCGGGGATCATCAAGCATCATCGGGAATGGATGTTTTCACGAAATCCTATCGAAAACGGAATAGGATATCTTGTAAAAACGTCCGTCAGGGATCAGATAGCCCCGGATTGCCCAAAATTCAGCCTTGGCCCTGATCATGTCTTGGCCTCGGCAACGGTCGGTCTGCATGAGTATAGCCAGTCGGATGCGGCCTTGAACCGCATCGGGAGACGATAAGATGGATGCCATTGTGAAGAACTTCCCGGCTTCGAAGGAAAAGCAGGCCCGCCCGAGCCAGCAGGAGGCCGAAGAAGCCGTACGTGTATTGCTGCGCTGGGCCGGTGACGATCCGGCGCGCGAAGGTCTGCTGGATACGCCGAAGCGCGTCGCCGCCTCCTACCGCGAGCTTTTCGCCGGCTACGAACAGTCTCCGGAAGACGTGCTCGGCCGCACTTTCGAAGAAGTGTCCGGTTACGACGATATCGTGCTGGTGCGCGATATCCCGTTCTTCTCCCATTGCGAACACCACATGCTGCCGATCATCGGCAAGGCGCATGTCGCCTACCTGCCGCAGGGCCGCGTGCTGGGCCTCTCCAAGATCGCCCGCGTCGTGGAAATCTTCGGTCGCCGCCTGCAGACGCAGGAAAACCTGACGGCCCAGGTCGCTACCGCGATCGACGAGACGCTGAAGCCGCGCGGTGTCGCCGTGATGATCGAAGCCGAGCACCTTTGCATGGAAATGCGCGGCGTGCAGAAACAGGGCTCGCATACGATGACGACGACCTTTACCGGCGAGTTCAAGTCGAACGCTGCCGAACAGGCCCGCTTCTTCACGCTCGCCCGCAACCGCTGAAATCAGAGCCCGATGTCGATCTCGTTTGAAAAGCCTTCCGCCGACAAGGCGGTCCTGGAAGGCGCCGGCGCCTTCACGCCCCGCTTCGATGCCAATGGCCTCGTCACGGCCGTCGTCACGGATATCCGCGACCGGCGAACTGCTGATGGTCGCGCATATGAATGCGGAATCGCTGGCGCTGACCGTCGAGACTGGCATTGCCCATTATTACAGCCGTTCGCGCCAATCGATCTGGAAGAAGGGCGAATCCTCAGGCAATCTCCAGACCGTCCACGAACTGCGTACCGACTGCGATCAGGATGCCGTCTGGCTCAAGGTTTCGGTCGCCGGCCACGACGCCACCTGCCACACCGGCCGGCGCTCCTGTTTCTATCGGACGGTCACGAAAAGTGACGGCAAATCAGTCCTTGAAATTACCGACGACCACCGTCATTTTGATCCGGAGAGCGTTTATTCCGGCCGGGGAACCAACTAGGCATCTGCCTCGTTTTTCGCCACACAGCCACCGAATAAACGATTTCGAAACTCCTTGGGGCGTTTAATCGTCCGACGGGGTATTGTTCAGCTGTGGAGGGTTTTGGTCGATGCTGAACTGGGGTTGGAATCGTCATGATCCGCAGGCAGCGCCTGCCGCCGACCTCGGCGGAACGCAGGTCAAGCCACCTCTCCAGCCGCCCATCGTCCCCGCCCCTCCCAAAGCAAAACTCGCCCTCGCCCTCGGTGGTGGTGCCGCGCGTGGCTGGGCCCATATCGGCGTGCTGCGCGCGCTCGACGAGGCCGGCATCGAAGTCGGCATGATCGCCGGCACCTCGATCGGCGCCCTGGTCGGCGGCTGCTACCTTGCCGGCAAGCTCAACGAACTCGAGAATTTCGCCCGCTCGCTCACCATGCGGCGGATCGCCGGTCTTCTGGACCTGACGATCGGCGGCGGCGGCCTGCTCGGCGGCATGCGGCTGACCAAGCGCATGCAGGAACATCTGGAAGGCCTGAACGTCGAGGATCTCGACCGGCCCTTCGTTTCCGTCGCGACCGAGCTGCATACGGCCCATGAAGTCTGGATCTCCAGCGGCTCGCTGATCACGGCGCTGGCGCGCATCCTATGCGCTGCCCGGCATTTTCGAGCCGGTGAAGTGCAACAACCGCACGCTCGTTGACGGCGCCCTGGTCAATCCCGTGCCGACCTCGGTCTGCCGCGCCTACGAGCAGCCGCTGGTCGTCGCGGTCAACCTCAATTAAGACGTCTTCGGTCGCTCGGCGGTGATCAAGCACAATGCCAGCGTCCCAGCCGTTCGACGACGGCTGCAAGAGAGCCCGCCGATGTGAGGGTCGGTGTCACCGGCACGATGGTGCAGGCCTTCAACATCATCCAGGAGCGCATCGCCCGGGCCCGGCTTGCCGGCGATCCGCCGGACCTGGCGCTCCATCCGCGTCTTGCCGATATCGGCCTGTCGGAATTCCACCGGGCCGGCGAAGCCATCGACCGCGGTTACGAAGAGGCGATCGCCCAGATTTCCGCGCTGAAGGCGGATGCAGGAAGTTTTCGCACGCTGAGGATCTCTTCCGGCTTTCGCCGGAAGATTGGTTTGGCATGGGATTGCGCTCCTGAGGCCCTGGTCTCAGCCGGCGATATAGGCCTTCATCTGTTCGGCCTCGAGTTCGACTTCGCGCATGCGCGACTTCACCACGTCACCGATGGAGATGATTCCGGCAAGCTTGCCGTCTTTTTCGACGGGAACGTGGCGGAAGCGGCCGGCGCTCATGATTCCCATCAGTTCGTCGACCGTGTTGTCTTCCTTGCAGCGCGTCACGGTCGTGGTCATCGCCGACTTGACCGGCTGGTCGAGAACGCCGGGCCCTTTGCTGGCGATCGACCGCACCAGGTCGCGTTCGGTGAAGATGCCGGAGATACGGCCTTCCATGCCGGTGATCACCACCGCGCCGATCTTCTTTTCATGCAATATGCCGGCGACTTCCAGAAGCGTCTTGTCCTGGGCGACGGTGACCACGTCGCGACCCTTTGCATCGAGCATGCCCTTGACCATAGTTGCCATGGTTTTCTCCTCACAACCAGAGTGGCCCGGCAGCCGCCGCCTCCCCCTCGAGGCGAGAGCTTCCGCACGCGGGGCGAATACCCCGCGCCCCTCGAATTTTAGGGTGAAATCAAAAACATATCAAGGTTCCGTGAGCGGCATGCTTGCCGGCGGCAGTGGATCGAAGAGATCGAACAGCAGGAACCCGAACAGGAAACCGCCGATATGCGCATCCCAGGCGATCGGACCGACATTGTCGCCGATGAACGTTATGCCGAAGGCGATCAGGATATTGCCGACGAGCCACATGGCTGTGAAGGTGACGACGGTACGGTTGCGGAAGGCGCCGGCGATCGATTGCCGCGGATAAAGATGGCCGTAATTGCGGTCATAACCGCGCCGGCCGGGAAAGGCGAAACGGCAGGCCGCTCCCATCAGCCCCGAAACGACGCCCGAAGCGCCGATCAGCAGCGTCGGATCGCCCCAGTTGAGCGCTGCGTGGAAAAAGGCGGCGACCACCGACGAGAGGATCCAGAAGATCACGTAGCGGATCGTGCCGATGCGCCGCACGACCGGCGCGCCGAACGCCATGAGCCAGAGACAGTTGAAGACGATATGCTCGATGCTGCCATGCACGAAGGAATAGGTCAGCGGCGTCCACAGCCATTCCAAATCCTGATCCGCCAGCGAGAAGACGTAGCGGGACGGCGAAAAGGCGAGCGCGACGATGAAGCGGGCGCGCGTATCTTCATCGAGAAGGTATTCCTGGACCACATACAGGATCGCAAGAAAACCGAGTGTCAGCACGAGGATGTTGGGCAGATTGAAGATCGGCGGCGAGCGGTGGTCTCCGTCTTCCGGTTCCTGCCGTTCCAAAGCCGAATCCGACTCGTCGCTCATGCCTGTCCTTCGATATGTCGCGTGAATGTGGCGACAGCCATATAGGAGCGCCGGAACAAATGAAAGCAGCCCCGGGTCACAGCTTCGCCAACTCCCGATTTCCCAAGGCCGTTAACTCTAACAGGCTCGCCGTGGCATGAATTTCGCACCGCACACCTGAACGGTCGCGCATGAGGCGCGATCTGTATCACGACGTGACAGGTTATGGTGAATGCACAATCAGGCGACCCGCGCGGTCTTCGATTACTGGATCAATCTGAAAGGCAATGACCTTGCTCCGTTGCGCAGTGCCATCGAGCCGGTAGCACTTCGGCATCTGCTTCCCGACCTTTTTATCCTTGCCGACGATCATATGGGGACGCTCGTTTTCAGGCTCGCCGGAACACGGATCTGCGAACTGTTCGGCCGCGAATTCCGCGGTCTGGGCTTTGCCGAAATCTGGGCACCGTCCGAGCGCCGCCAGCCGGTATCGATCGCGGAAAACGTCATCCGCCACGAGCAGCCGGCCTTTCTGGACGTCCAGGCCTCCAATGCACGGTCTCGCCATTCGCATGAAATGTTGCTTCTGCCGCTGCGCTCGGCCATCGACCAGCGCAGCGATCGCCTGATCGGCTGCCTGCTGCCACAGGACGGGCGTGTCCCGGCCATCGAATTTCCGCTGACGGAACTCGCCTTGGAAAGCTGGACTTTCCTGACCGGCAGTGATTCGCATTTCGGCGTCCCCGTGGTGCCGGACCGGCGCGACATGTCGGATGGGTTGCGCCGGCTTCTGCCGAAAAACCTCAGGCCGTAGATTCGGCGTCCCGACAGCACGCAAACCGGCCGCGGGGCCTCTCCCCAACCTTCTGTTAACCGCCGCGCGTTATCACGGTTGTGACCTTCTCCCAGAGAAAATCTTCAAATGTATTCATTTCAGGCGGCCAATCCGACACCGAGACAGAGCGTACCGAACGAACGGTCGTTTCAGCGAGTGTCGGTCAATGTCACCGGCCGCCTGATGCTTGCCACCCAAGAGGAGTTTCCCTGCGAGGTCATCGACATGTCGCCCGGCGACGTGAGCTTCTCCTGCATGGGCCGTCCGGCCGTCGGTGAGCGTGTCATCGCTTACCTCGATCATCTCGGGCGGCTCGAAGGTGCTGTGGTCGCCCTGTCGGGCAGCGGCTTTGCAATGTCGATCAACGCCACGGACCGCAAGCGCGAGAAGCTTGCCGCCCAGCTGACCTGGATCGCCAACAAGCACGAACTCGGCCTGCCCGAGGATCGCCGCCATGATCGTCTGGCCCCGCGCAACACGCGCTCCGAAATCACGCTCGACGACGGACGCCGCTATGCCTGCCGCATCATGGACCTTTCGCTGTCCGGCGCCGCGATCGATATCGACATCCGTCCTGCGCTCGGCACGCCCGTCCGCCTCGGCAACATGCGTGGCCGCGTGGTCCGCCATTTCATGGAGGGCGTCGCGGTCGAGTTCAACGCCGTCCAGTCGCGCGAAACCCTGACGGAATTCCTCTGATCGTCACGGTCGGGGCCTGTCCTATTGCCGAAAATCGGCGTTAGGCGAAGCCTTCGGAGATGCACGCGAGCGTCCCGAAATATATCTCCTGTATCAAAAGCAGACTTCCCTCGAAAAAAATGTGCCGCATCGGCACTTTTTTTATGCGGTAAATTTGCGCTGAAATGGCTGTTTGGCGCCTGCGCGAACGTGGTTGGACCTCCGCGTTTGTTACGCTGGATACCTCGACCCCGCTCCTGAAGATGGCATTTGCTAAAACTGCGCTCCGCCAGGAGAGCGCAAAAACGTCAATATTCTCAAGCGCCTAATGGCTATCCGCAGCGTCTGGAAGCATCCGGTTGCTGCAATTTTATGAAAATACCGCGTTAATTTTCCCTGTGTTTTAGCAAAGTTCGATGTGAATTTGACTCGTATCCTAGTCGAATTCAAATCAAATAAGGCATTGATTTTAATGCGATATTTTGCGGTCGCTCAAGCCCTCTCTGGCAGTGTCCTCCCAACAACGGGGAGACATAAGAATGAAATACAGCAAGGGACTGGGCCTCGCCATCACTGTTGCTGCGGCGGTATTCGCAGCAGAAGAATCCTTCGCGATGCCGCCCGGCACGATGCGTGTCATCGGCAATGCGAACCAGCCGATCGGGCACTACGAATTTTGTAAGACCTATGTCAGCGAATGCGCCAAGACCTATACGGACGCTGGCCCGCTGGCTCTGACCGAGGAAAAGTGGAAAACCATCCTCGACGTCAACTACACGGTCAACACGTCCATCACGCCGATGACCGACATGGAGATCTACGGCGTCGAAGAGCGGTGGGCCTATCCGCGTACCGTCGGCGACTGCGAGGACTTCGTCCTTCTGAAGCGCAAGATGCTGATGACCAAGGGCCTCTCGCCCTCCGACCTGCTGATCACCGTGGTGCTTCAGCCGAGCGGCGAAGGCCATGCGGTGCTGACGGTCCGAACCGATCGCGGCGACTTCGTGCTCGACAACATGCGCAACAAGGTCATGCTCTGGTCGGACACCGAATATACCTACCTGAAGCGCCAGTCGAACGACGACCCGGCCCGCTGGGTCAAGATCCAGGACGGCCGCGCCGTCACGGTCAGTTCGGTCAACAAATGATCCGCTATCCGTCGTCACCGCGGCGCTTCGCTGCGGTGACGACTGCGGCCCTCGGTAGTACACCTCCCGGCGGCGTGGCCGTCATGCTGTCGGGATGCGAGTTTACCGATCGTTAACCTTCTTTTTGCAAGACTGCTCCACATCGCCTGCCCGCGTTCCTAGTCGCGTTTGTCCCGTATCGGCGCATGGCGAACATCCTTTCGGATATGATGGAGCGCGTCATGGCAGGTTCTGCCTCAATTCCCACGGCAACCCATGAGGTGCCGCTGATCTCAGGCCGATTCGTCTACAGGCTGACGATCGTTGTCGCGGTCCTCGCCCTTCTGACGGTGGCGATCAGCGTCGGTGGCCGCTGGTTCGGAGAGCGCATCGCGCTTGCCGGCCATACCGACAGCCGCGAACAGTTCCAGGTCCAGATCGGCCTCGACAAGCTCATGCTCGCGGCCAACACAATCCGCTTCCGCGAACAGCGCCAGCCGGGCACCACCGAACGCGCCGATCTTTATCTCACCTGGCCGCAGATGCAGGGTTATGCCGCCGCCGACCGGGAGCGGTTCGACGATGTCGGCCAGTCCTCCTCGTTGATTTTCCTGCAATTGTCCCAGAGCACCATGTCACGCGACATGTCCGGACGACTGGAGCCGATCTATGCCAAGCTGTTCGACGGAGAGCCGCAGCCGGTCAATTTCGGGCTGACACTGCATCGTCTGCGTGGCGATTCCGGTTATGGCAAGGAAGTCGTGCTGACCGCTTCCCGTCCAGGGGAGCCGGACTACGTGGTTCGCTGCCTGCTTCCCGGCCCGGGCGAAGCGCCCAACAGCGGCGATTGCCAGCGCGATATCCACATCGGCCAGGACCTGACGGTGCTCTACCGATTCTCCAGCGCGCTTTTGCGCGACTGGCAACATATTGATGCCTCAGTTCGCCTCTTTGTCGAAAACCGGCTGGTGAAATAACCGTCCGGACGGGGCGTCCACATGTCTAAAATGCGGCAGAGCCTGGCAAGCCGCTGTTTAGCATAAACCTCTTGGTAACGCTGTTCCCCTAAATTGGCTGCAACGGCCGCGACGGGGGAGCGTCCGGACGAGATAACTTGATGCAAGCGATGAGTGCGGCAGTGTCGAAAGCAATGTTTTCTGCTTCCTTCCCCAGGGATGGCGCAATGGTTCCGGGACGAATTCTCGGTTATCTTTTCACCTTGATGCTGACTTTTTCGGTCGCCACCGCCGCTCACGCGCAGTCGGCCCCGAGATATGCAGGCATCGTCGTGGACGCCAAGACTGGCAAGGTTCTCTATAGTGACGATCCGGATGGTCTTCGCTATCCCGCATCGCTGACCAAGATGATGACCGCCTACCTCACTTTCGAGGCGCTGGAATCAGGTCGCATCAAGCTCGACACGCTCGTTCCGGTTTCCGTTCATGCAGCCTCCGAACCTCCGACCAAGCTGGGCGTCCGCCCGGGTGGTGCCGTGACGGTCGATCAGGCGATCCGCGCCATGGTAACCCGTTCCGCAAACGACATGGCGACCGCACTCGGCGAGCTCGTCGGCGGCTCGGAAGATCGTTTCGCCCAGATGATGACTGGCAAGGCCCGTGCGCTCGGCATGACGCGCACCACCTATCGCAATGCCAACGGTTTGCCGAATACCGCGCAGATGACGACGGCACGCGACCAGGCCCGTCTCGGCATCGCACTGCGCCAGCACTTCCCGCAGTATTACGGTTATTTCTCGATCCGCAGCTTCACTTTCGGCCGGCAGGTCATCGGCAACCATAACCGCCTCGTCGGCACCATCCGCGGCGTCGACGGCATCAAGACGGGTTATACCCGCGCTGCCGGCAGCAATCTCGCAACGTCGGCACAGGTTGACGGCCGCTCGATCGTCGCCGTCATCCTCGGCGGCCGCACCAGCGCCGTCCGTGACAGCACGATGCGCAGGCTGGTCTCCGAATATCTTCCGCAGGCTTCGCAGCGCGGCAATTCCGCCCTGGTTGCCCAGGCGCCCGCTCCGGTGACGGCGCCGACGCCTTCCACGCCGGTGCGTTCCATGCCGCGGGTCGCCGCAAGCCAGTCTCCGGTCCGCGAGATGGCAGCCTTCGATCTGCCGAGCACCGCGCCGAAGCCGGGCACCCCGTTACAACGAACCGGTCGTCGCCCAGGCGGCAGCGTCCGCCTACACCTCCGAATCGGCTGAACGGAAGGCCGCAAGCCAGGCGATGGACACGGCTATGGCCATCCCGACACCGGCTCCCGAATACATGCCGGAACGCCCGGAGCCCGCCACGGCGCACCGCTCCGGCAAGGGTACGGTCGACGACGTGACCACCGCTTCGACCCGGCCCGCCGGCAAGGCTTCCCGCGAAGTCGCGAGCGCGTCCAGTCAGGCCTCTTCCGGCCCTAGCGGCTGGGTGATCCAGATCGGTGCGTCGCCCACGGAAAAAATGGCTCAGGATCTCCTGCAGAATGCGCAGGATAAAGGCGGCAAGGTATTGCGTTCCGCCAAACCTTTCACGGTCACCTTCTCTACAGGCGGCGGCCAGATCTATCGCGCCCGCTTCGGCGGCTTCGACGACCAGAAAACGGCAGTCGATGCTTGCAACGTGCTGAAGAAAAAGGGTGTCAGCTGCTGGGCGTCTCTCCAATGAGCGACGTACGGGAGGATCTGAATGGAAGACCCGCGCCGGTTGGCCGGCGCGGTGGAATCTCGAAAGTAACGCGTAGACGGGGTTTCCGATGGGTATGAACGAAAACAGCGCCGAATTCGCCTTGAATTCTATCAACAGGACGCGAGCCAAGGGTGTCGCCCTGAACCCGCTCCATGAGGCGGCGATGCGGCTTGCAGGCATCGGCCTCAGCCGCTCCAAGGGCAAGACCCGCGACCTCGTCGCAATGCTACTGAGCCACGGCGCCCGCGCCTGGCGTCACTCCCAGCCGGAGGTCAACATACACCTCCATGTGGGCATCCGTTACGGCCGCTCGGCGGTCCGTATCAGGTTTCGCTGAGCTGGTAATTTCCTAGAGCAGACCAAGTTCGGCGAGTTCCCGCCGAAGAGATTCCGGAAGCGCCGCCACGTCCTCGCCGAGTTTGCCGAGGTCCTGCGGCGCTTCTTCGTTTTTGAGGTAACGCCATCCCTGGAACGGCCGCTTCGGCTGCGGCGCCGTCTCGATCACTTCAGGGCCGAGCATCAGCTGGCAGCGCTGTATCCCGTCGCCGCCCGTGAACGTCTCGATATCGAGCAGCTTCTGGCGGGCCATTACCTGCCCTTTGATCACCCAGTAAAGCGATCCGCCGTCGAGCAGTTCCTCAAGCCGTTTCGGCGCCATGCGGGTGGTATGAACGCTGTGCGGCTCAAGCCCGGCGGCAATCGCGTTGAGAGACTTCTCCGCGACCCATTCCTGAAGATCCTGGATCGAGTCCGCGCCAACGCAGAGTTTGATGAGATGAAGTGACATGATCCGGTTCAAGACCCAAAGGGGTCGCGCGTCAAGCGTTTCCGCCGCCACTCCACAGCGACGATCGGATCAGCACTCGACCACGTTGACGGCGAGGCCACCGGTCGAGGTTTCCTTGTATTTCTCACTCATGTCGTTGCCGGTCTGGCGCATCGTCTCGATACAGGCGTCGAGCGGCACGAAATGTGTGCCGTCACCCTTGATGGCAAGCGAGGCGGCGGTGACTGCCTTGACGGCGCCCAGCGCATTGCGCTCGATGCACGGCACCTGCACCAGGCCGGCGATCGGGTCGCAGGTCATGCCGAGATGGTGTTCAAGCGCGATCTCGGCGGCGTTCTCGATCTGCTCCGGCGAACCGCCCATGACGGCGGCAAGGCCTGCGGCCGCCATGGCGGCAGCCGAGCCCACTTCGCCCTGACAGCCTACTTCGGCGCCCGAGATCGAGGCATTGTGCTTGATGATGCCGCCTATGGCAGCCGCAGTCAGCAGGAAGTTGCGGACATCCTCCTGCGTCGCATCCTCGTGGAAATGCAGGTAATAACGTACCGTTGCCGGGATGACGCCGGCCGCACCGTTGGTCGGGGCCGTCACGACACGACCGCCGCCGGCATTCTCCTCGTTGACGGCCATGGCATAGACGGAGAGCCAGTCGTTGGCGAGCAGGGGGTTCAGCCGGTTGCTGCGCCATTCCTCGTTGAGCTTGTCATGGATGGCGCGGGCGCGGCGCTTGACCTTCAGACCACCGGGCATGATGCCCTCGACCTTCAGGCCACGGTCGATGCAATTCTTCATCGCGTCCCAGATGCGGTCGATGCCGGCATCGAGTTCGGCGGCACTCATCCTGGTTTCTTCGTTGGCCCGCTTCATCTGGGCGATCGTCAGGCCGGAGCCGCGCGACATGTCGAGCATCTGCCTGGCCGACGAAAAGGGATAGGGAACTCGCGAATCGGAGGCAGATTTCTTGGAGGTGCGCATCGCCTCAAGCTCGGTATCGGTCACCACGAAACCGCCGCCGATCGAATAATAGATTCGCTTCAGGAGCAGCCGGCCGTCGCGATCGAAGGCGGAAAAGCTCCATGCCGTTGGCATGGCCCGGCAGGGGCTGTTTTTTGTCAAAGACCAGGTCGGTCTTCGGCTGGAACTCGTATGCCGGATGGCCGGGCGGCGTCACATGGCCGCTGCGCTCCACCTCGGCGATGATGGCGTCCATGCTGTCGGGATCGACGGCGGAGGGCTCCTCGCCCACCAGGCCGAGGATCACCGCCCTGCCCGTCCCGTGACCGATGCCGGTAAAGGCGAGCGATCCGTGCAGGCTGACCTTCAGCGACGTGACATGTGCGCCGACCGGCCGCGGCCAGTCGTTGGAGAGGATCAGCTCGAGGAAACGATTGGCGGCCGACATCGGCCCCATCGTATGCGAGCTGGAGGGGCCGATACCGATCTTGAAGACGTCGAAGACGGAGAGGAACATAGCAATCCGGACCAATTGGAAATCAATGCACAAGCTAGGCCATGCCGACGAATGAACCGGGCGATTGCCCGACATCCGTTTTGACGGCCGCGACATAACTTCAAGCGCGATATGGATTAAGATAGAAACCCTGCTCTGGGAATACCATGCCGAGGCAATGAAATCGCCCCGCCGTCAAAAAATCGATGCGTGCCGGCCCTATCCTGCGCCGGGCGGTCTGCTCCATCTTGCCGCGGCACCCGAAACGACGCATGACGGGATGAAAGATCGATTCCTGCGTCCGGACAGGCCTTGGGAGGCCCATGATAACAGCCGACTACATAGCGCTCGCTCTCTTCGCGTTTCTCTGGGCCGGTTATTCCTGGATCACGGCCGGCTCCGGCGCTCGTTTTTTTCCGCGACTGAGCCTGAACCGCGTCATGGCGCAGCGCCGCAAGCGCTGGATCTACAATTCGCTGCGCCGCGACCTGAAGATGATCGACACGTCCATCCTGGCCGGCCTGCAGAACGGCACGGCCTTTTTCGCCTCGACCTCGATCTTCGCGATCGGCGGCTGTTTCGCCCTGCTCGGCGCCACCGACAAGGTGGAGGCGGTGTTCGGCAGCCTGCAACTCGTCTCCTATGGCGGCCGCAGCGCCTTCGAACTCAAGGTCGCCGGGCTTACCTGTCTGTTCGGTTACGCCTTCTTCAAGTTCGGCTGGTCCTACCGGCTGTTCAACTACTGCACCATTCTCTTCGGCGCCCTGCCGATGATGCACGATACCAACCTGGACCGCGCCGCCGCCGAGCGCGCCGCCGATCAGGTGGTGCGGATGAACTCGATCGCCGCCAGCCATTTCAATTCGGGCCTTCGGGCATTGTTTTTGTCGGTCGGTTACCTGGGCTGGTTTGCCGGGCCCTATATGTTCATGGCCATGAGCATCGTCGTGGTCTTCGTGCTGACGCGCCGCCAGTATTTCTCCGAGGCGCGGCTGGCGCTGATGGACAACGACCTGCCCGACATCAGCGCCTTGCCGCCGCCGGTCAAGCAACCCGCCGGGAAAGACAGCCTGTGACCATTGCCGAAAACCCCAATCCCGCGCTGCGCACGCCGCGTATCACGCTGATCGACACGCTGCGCGGCGTGGCGCTGATCGCCATGGCGAGCTACCACTTCACCTGGGACCTGGAGTTCTTCGGTTATCTCGAATCCGGCACCGCGACGGAAGGTTTCTTCCGCATCTATGCCCGCTCGATCGCCAGCACGTTCCTGTTTCTCGCCGGCCTCAGCCTTGTTCTGGCGCATTTTCCGGAGATCCGCTGGCGTTCCTTCTGGAAGCGCTTTGCCATGGTGGCAGGCGCGGCCGCCATCATCAGCATCGCCACGTATTTCATCTTCCCGGATGAATGGATCTATTTCGGCATCCTGCACAATATCGCGTTGTCGAGCCTGATCGGCCTCGCCTTCGTGGGGCTGCCGCCGGCCGCGACCGCTGCGGTCGTGGTCTTCATCATCGCCGCGATGGTTCTCGACTACAGCATGGTGCCGGGCCTGCTCGACTCGCCCATCTTCGATACCCGCTGGCTGGCCTGGCTCGGCTTTGCGCATGTTCCGCCGCGTTCTAACGATTATGTCTCGCTGTTTCCCTGGATCGCCGCGCTGCTGACCGGTATCGCCGTCGCCCGGGCGGCGATGTCGTTCAACTGGCTGCCGCGCCTCGCCGCCATCCAGACCCGGCCGAACCTGCTGTCGAAGGCCGGGCGGCACAGCCTGATATTCTACCTTGTCCACCAGCCGGTACTGATCGCGCTGGTCTATCTCGCCTCGCTCGTCTACCCCGCCCCGAAGCCGGATCCGCGCGTCAGCTACACCCGCGTCTGCACGCAGTACTGCGCCCAGGACGGCTATGAAAAGGGTTTCTGCCAGAGCTACTGCACCTGCGGCGCCGACGAGCTCACCAGGCAATCGCTGCTGGTGCCGCTGATGAGCAATACACTGACCGTGGGCGAAACGGATCGGGTCCAGCAGATCACCCGGCAATGCTCGATGAGTGCCGAGCCGACAAAATAATCTGGCCGTCAGGTCCCGACGCCGATTTCGGCAAGCCGCGTCAGGCACGCTTCTTCGACATTGTTGAGTTCGATAAGCGTGTCGTCGATATCCTTGCGCTTCTGGCGAAGCTCTTCGCGTTTCTCGTCTATGCGCTTCATCAGCAGCTTGAGCTGGCCCATTTCGCCCGGCGGCTCCTTGTAGACCTGGATGATCTCGCGGATCTCGGCAATCGTGAAACCGATCCTGCGGCCGCGCAGGATTTCCTGGATGAGCCTGCGGTCCGCGGTGCGGAAAAGTCGCGTGCGGCCCCGGCGCTCCGGATGGATAAGGCCTTCGTCCTCGTAGAACCGCAGCGTACGGGTCGAAACCCCGAATTCCCGCGTCAGCTCCGTGATGCTGTAATATTTGTTCACGACCATGTCCTGTTACCGTGCCAGGCAAAATAATTGACTTTTACGTAACAGTCAATTTTCGCAGTCAGGCCGGGAACGAAGCACTCACTTGATGAGCCAGATCGTCGCCAGTCCGAGGAAGGAAAAGAAACCCGTCGTATCGGTGATCGCCGTGACGAACACCGCCGAGGAAACGGCAGGATCGGCGCCGGCCCGGTCGAGGAGGAGCGGGATCAGGATACCCGCCATGGCGGCGGCGAACATGTTGATCATCATGGCGGTAGCGATCAGCATGCCGATATGGATGTCGTGGAACCACAGCCCTGCGACCATGCCGACGAGACTGCCGATCACCACGCCGTTGATCAGCCCGACGCCCGCTTCGCGCCGTGCGACGCGCCAGGCATTGTGGATGTCGAGATTGCGGGTCGCGAGTGCGCGCACCGTCACCGTCATCGTCTGCGAGCCGGCATTGCCGCCCATGCCGGCGACGATCGGCATCAGGATCGCCAGCGCCACGACCTCCTCGATCGTCGCTTCGAACAGCGAAATGACCGAGGCGGAGATGAAGGCGGTGAACAGGTTGACGAGCAGCCAGGGAATGCGCGAGCGCGACGTCTCCCGGACCGAGTCCGACAGTTCCTCGTCACCGACGCCCGACAGGCGCATGATGTCTTCTTCCGCCTCTTCCTGGATGACGTCGACCACGTCGTCGATGGTCAGCACGCCGACGAGGCGGCCGTTATTGTCCACCACGGCGGCGGAGAGAAGGTCGTATTGCTCGAAGAGCTGGGCGGCCTCTTCCTGGTCCATGTCGGCGGGGATCGGATAGTTCGTCTCCCGCATGATCGTTTCGATCTTCACCTGCCGCTTGCTGCGCAGCAGGCGGTCGAGATCGAGCACCCCGAGCAGCTTGAAGGTGGGATCGATGACGAATATCTGCGTAAAGCTCTCCGGCAGGTCGTCGTCCTCGCGCATGTAGTCGATCGTCTGCCCGACCGTCCAGAACGGCGGCACGGCGACGAATTCCGTCTGCATGCGGCGGCCGGCCGATTGCTCCGGGTAATCGAGCGCGCGCCGCAGCCGCACCCTTTCGGTGAAGGACAACTGGGCGAGGATCTCTTCCCGGTCCTCCTGGTCGAGGTCCTCGAGAATGTAGACCGCATCGTCCGAATCGAGGTCGCCGATCTGCGCGGCGATCTGCGCGTTCGACATCTGGTCGACGATCTCCATGCGGATCGCTTCGTCGACTTCCGTCAGCGCGGTCAGGTCAAAATCGTTGCCGAGCAGTTTGACCAGCGCATGGCGCTGGTCCGGCAGGATCGCTTCGAGAAGGTCGCCGAGTTCCGATTCGTGCAGCCGGGCAACATGGCTGCGCAGGAAAAGAGTGTCGCGATCGGCGATCGCCGCCCCCACCATGGCCAGGAAATCGGCACGGATCGAACCGTCTTCGGAATAGATGTCGTCGCCGGTCTCGCCGGCTTTCGTGCGCAGGCGCTCGTCTTCGTCGATATCGCTCATCTGACGCCCTTGCCGCTTTGCCTGCCGAAATCGACAATGGCGGCAAAAAACTTATTGTCAACAACCGGATAGCCCTACCCGGCGCGATGCTTAATGCCGTCGCTTTTCGTGCTAGAACAATTGCCGTTGCCGGTCCAGTCCGGACCCGGCGATCGACCGGGAAATACCCGCCGAAGGAAGCGTGAATGACCGTCTGTACCATCCTCAAATACCCCGATCCGCGGCTTTCCGTTCGCTGCGATCGGATTTCCGTCTTCAACGCCGGGCTACGCTCTCTCTGCGACGATCTTCTCGACACGATGCGGGCCGCGCCCGGGGTTGGAATCACCGCCGCTCATATCGGCATGCCGGTGCGGGTCGTGGTGCTGGAACTGTCGAAGGAGACCGGCCCGCGCTTTTATGTGAATCCCGAAATCCTCATCTTCTCGGCCGAGACCATCCGTCATCAGGAGGGCAGTGTCTCGATGCCCGGCGCCCGCGAGGAAGTCGAGCGCCAGGCAAAGGTCCGATTCATCTATCAGGACCTCGACGGCCGTCCCCACGAGGAGGAGGCCGAAGGTTTCTACGCCGTCTGCATTCAGCATGAGATCGACCAGCTCGACGGGATCTTCTGGCTGAAGCGCCTGTCGCGGCTGAAGCGCGACCGGCTCGTCCGCAAGTGGGAAAAGGCAAAATAATCCCGGCGCGAATCCGGATCCCGAGAACCAAAACCGGTCTGCTCCGTTGTCTTTCTGCAACCCATGCGAAACGCAACCGAGGAGCTACGACCGTGAATGCAGAAGCAGGCAAGGCAGAAGCAGGCAAGACCGCAGCCGAGCTCGAACGGAAGGTCACCGCACGTCTGGCCGGATTGCCCGACGTCGATGTCAGCCAAATCGAACCGCATGCCGAGGGAACCAAGGTGATCCTCGAGGGTTCTGTCGATACCGTGTTTTCAGCCCGCAAGGCGGTGCTGAGCGCGGAGACCGCGGACGGCGTCCATGACGTCGAAAGCCACCTGACCCTGACGGGCAAGATAGCTCCGTCCGGGCCGAACGGCGGGCCTTCCACGGGCAACTAGGCAAATATCGCCCGGCGCGCTGCCTCCCTTCCCCTCCCGGGCGGCGCGCCGGGTCGAGTTTCCACATGACAGGAGAATTCCATGCCGGCCAAACGCAAGACGAGTGACATTTCCCGCGAAGAAGATTTTCGCGACTACGACAACCGCAATATCGACGAAGGCTGGCCCTACGAAGATGCGTCGGGCGCCGGCTCGCGGGAGGTCGACAATGCCGCCTATGGCCAGCCAAAGGCCAATTTCGACAGCGAGCGCAACGAAGGTTATCGAATCGACGAAGCGGATGCTTCGGGACTGGAAGAGAGGCTGGTCGACGACGTCAGCCCAACGACCGAAGGATTCGAAGACGCCGACGATCTGGAAGAAAAAATCACCGATGCGCTCGACGATCTTGCGATCGTCGACATGGCGTCAATCGACGTGCATGTGGACGATAAAAGGGTCACGATCGAGGGCGAGGTGGACGATGCTCCGACTTCCGGCAAAATCGTTCGCGCCGTGCGTGCCGTTCCCGGCGTTCGGATGGTAATCAACAATCTCCGGCTCGCAGGCGTCGACAGCGGTATTCCCGACGAGGACTAACGGATTTCGCCCGGCAGCGACTAGCGGATTTCGAACGCGAAATCCGCATTCCCTTTCAGCGTATTGCTGACGGTGCAGATGTCCTCGGCCATATGGGCAATGGCCGCCTTTTCATCGTCGTTGAAATCGCCGTTGATGGTCATGTCGATCATGAAACGCACGATCCGGTAAGGCTCGTCATGGGATTTCTCACCGGTGACATGCACCCTAACCTCTCGAAGTCTGTCTATCAGACCGAGCTTGCTGGCGGCGATCCGCCCGCTGAGCACGAGGCAAGCGGCAAGCGACGAGAACATCAGGTCGAGCGGGTTAAAGCCGGCCTCCGAAGCTCCCGTAACGATACCGATCTGCCCGCCCGTCTCGCTTGTCACCTCCGGGTGACCGAGCCTTCCGAGTACCGCCGTCGCGCCGATCGGACGGGTCTTAACTTTCAGCTCCACCATCGCCTTATCCTCTAGGCTCCGACACGGTCGGCCCGAAAATCTCCTCGAAAGCCTCCCGCAACCGGATATCGACGTCCGGCATCATTGCCAGAAGGCCGAGATCGACGAGGCTCGTGACGCCATAGGCGCTGATTCCGCAGGGAACGATGCCGGAGAAATGTGTGAGGTCCGGATCGACGTTGAGCGAGAAGCCGTGGAAGCTCACCCATTTGCGCAACCGGATACCAAGGGCTGCGACCTTGTCCTCGCTCATCGATCCGTCCGGCAGAAGAGGTCTTTCCGGCCGCCTCACCCAGACGCCGACGCGGTCCTCGCGCCGCTCGCCGCGCACGTTCATCATGTCGAGCGTGCGGATGATCATTTCCTCCAGTGCCGCCACATAGGCGCGCACGTCCTGGCGCCGGCGCTTGAGGTCGAGCATGACGTAGCCGACCCGCTGGCCGGGGCCGTGATAGGTGTATTCCCCGCCGCGCCCCGTGGAAAACACCGGGAATCGGTTCGGCTCGATCAGGTCGGCCGAGTTGGCACTGGTGCCGGCCGTGTAGAGCGGCGGGTGTTCGAGCAGCCAGACGAGTTCGTCGGCGCCGTCGGCAATGGTGGCGACCTCGCGCTCCATTTCCGCAACCGCATCCTCATAGGGCACCAGCCCGTCGGAAATCCGCCAGCGCACCGGGGGCGAGCCGGACTGCGGCAGCATGGAAAGGGTCAGATCGGTACGTGTCAGCATGGAAGTTCTTCTGGCAAATAAGAAAACCGCCGGCAAGCCGGGCTTTTGGGGCATCCTCTATATAGGTGTTTCCACAGGCGATTTTTATCCTTCAAAAATCTGTCACGCCGCACTTGTGCCCAGGGAATCCTTTTGCTACATGCTCCCCGGCCGGCGCAAGTCGGCATCTACCACGATGCGGTCGTGGCGGAATTGGTAGACGCGCAGCGTTGAGGTCGCTGTGTCGCAAGACGTGGAAGTTCGAGTCTTCTCGACCGCACCAAAAGAACCCGGCTCCGGCCGGGTTTTTTGTTTTTGAAAGAGCCGGCAAGAACAGGGTCCCACGCTGACGTCTGCTTTCTTGCTTTCCTCCTTCGCCTTCGCCCCGGATATCCGTTCTTGAACCAAACCCGAGGCTGTGGTTCTAAGAGCCCTGTTCTCCGAAAGCGTGCGCATGCCTCCGTCAACGCCAGAAAATCCGCTCAAAGGCATGGCCATCATGGCCGGCTGCATGGTCATCCTGCCGCTGATGGATGCGATCGCCAAATATATGGCGACCTTCGAGGGCATGTCGCCGGCGCAGGTGACCTTCTATCGGTTCTTCTTCCAGCTCGTCTGTACCCTGCCGCTGGTGATCTTCACCGGTGCTGCGCTGCTGCGCGCGAAGCGGCCATGGATCAACATTCTGCGCGGCGTGCTGCATGCGGCGGCAAGCCTGATGTTCTTCGTCGCGGTCAAATACATGCCGCTTGCCGACGTGTTCGCCATCTATTTCGTCGAGCCCTTCATGCTGACGATGATGTCGGCGATCTTTCTGGGCGACAAGGTCGGCTGGCGGCGCTGGATGGCAATCGTCATCGGTTTCGGCGGTGCCATGATCGTCATCCAGCCGAGCTATGCGATCTTCGGCTGGACGGCGCTGCTGCCCGTCGTCTGCGCCTTTCTCTACACGCTATATCTCTTCCTCAACCGGGCCGTGGGCGACGGCGATTCGCCGCTCGTCATGCAGACCATGGCCGGCATCGGCGGCACGTTGTTCATGGGCGCCGCCCTGAGCCTCGGCCATGATCTGGGCGGTATCGATTTTGCCCCCTCCCTGCCCGCCTCCTGGCTGGGGCTGATCCTGCTGATCGCTCTCGGCTCGATCTCCGGCTACATGCACCTTCTTGTGGTGAGGGCCTTCCGGATGGCACCGCTGTCGCTGCTCGCACCCTTCCAGTATTTCGAGATCATTTCGGCGACCGTGCTCGGTTACGCGCTGTTCGGCGACTTCCCGACGGCGTCCAAATGGCTGGGCATCGTCATCATCGTCGGGTCCGGCCTGTTCATCATCTGGCGCGAACGCTCCAAATCGAAACAGGTCGAGCCGGCCTGAACGGTCCTTTCACGGCCGGTTAACCGCACTCCTTTGCGGCCCCTCAACTTCTCCATTTTATGACCCAGATCAGTTTCATGATGAAACGGAGAAAAAAGATGGGCGGTTTCCGCTTTTCTTTTCCGGCATGTGTCATAGCCGGGAAGGGTCGGATTCTGTCCGACGATATTTTGACGCTGCGCAGATACGCGTTTCCGACCGGAATCCGTACCTGCGAAGATGCGCTTGCGCTGCTTGCGCTGAACGATGCCTGCCCCGAACATAACCCCGAATGGGATGTCTATTTCGTCGAAAGCATGGCAGCTTTCGTTGTCCATCACAGCCAGCCGGCCGGTCTGATCGACGAGGCCAAGGCCGGCTGGCTGATGCGCACCATCGCCACCGACGGCGCAGTCCATACGCGGCTGGAGCTGGAATTCATGCTGCATGCGATGGAGATGGCCTCGGAAGTGCCCGAAAGCCTGTCGGCCTTCGCGCTCGACCAGATCCGCCTGGCGCTCGAGCCGGAGGCGCGCGGCGCCTACCTTGCCGGACGGCCTGAAGCGGATGGCATAGACCTCCATGACCTTGCCTATGTCTGGCGCGTCCTGCGGGGCGCGATGGATCGTGGCCGGCTGATGCTCTCGCCGCTCGAGGCGGTGGTGCTGCGAGAGATCGACCGGCTGGCGATGCCTGAGGCCAATCACGCCGCCTGGCGGGACACGATCGCCGCGATCGTTCTTCTGGAGCGGCCGAGGGAAAGCCTCCGCAGCAGCCCGTGGATGCTCACCCATGACCGTCAGCGGGACCAGGGCACTCTCGGCGTTGCTGCCTGAGAGCGCCCGATGGTTGTGTGTCGAGATCATATCGCTTCAAAGGCCGTATTTTAGCAATTGGATAAACGGCATGGAAAATCAATCGGCTGATACTGGCGTAAAGGATCGGTGCCGTGGTGCCGACGGGAGACTGCCATGGCAACCGCCATTTCCATATTCGCGCTTCTGACGATCAACCTCGGTCTTGTCTGGCTGATGATGGCGGCGCCGGTCGGCCGCCGCACCATCACTCTGCGCCGCAATATCAAGACCTGTCCCGAGCGCTTGTGGACCGCGGTCCATCCGGGCGGCGAGGAGACGGATTGGAACCCCGCCATCCTGTCGAGCACGAGAAAGGGTCGTGCCGACCGGATCGAAGTCGCCTATCGCCATTCCGACCGCCACGGCGAGCCGATCCGGCGGGTTCTCGCCGTCGAGGACCGTGAGGATCCTGACCACCACCACTACGAAAGCCGGCTCCGCGTCGTCGACGACAGCGCGCTGGATATCGCCTTCTGGCGCGACTTCGAGGAGTCCCGCACCGTTTCGGCAACGTCCGGCGGCGCAAGCCTGACAGTCGCCCAGACGGATACCTACAAGGGCTTTGCCGTCTATCTCTTCCGTTACCTCATGCTGCGCCGTGAGCTCTCGTCGCTGACGGCATGGCTGAAGGGCGATGCCCCGACGCGTGGCGGCCTGCTCGAACATCCTCTCACACAGGTCCTGCTGGCGGTCATCTCGACGCTCGCGCTCTGGCCCTTTTTCGGTTTCAGTGCGGCCGGCCTGACGATTTCCGTGACGCTCACCGTCGTCATCGTCCTGCACGAGCTCGGCCATATGGCCGCCTACCGTGCCTTCGGGCACGAGCGGGTGAGGATGATCTTCGTGCCGCTGCTCGGCGGAATTGCCGTAGGCAGCCGGCCCTATGCCAGCCGCTTCGAACTGGCCTGTTGCGCGCTGATGGGAACCGGCATGTCAGCCTTCCTGGTCCCGGTCGCGATAGCGGTTCACGAGCTCGCCGCCGGCGGCGGCATGCCGCATATGCTGAAAAGCCCGACCCTGGTTTTCCTGCTGATCCTCGGTGCCTTCAACCTCCTCAACCTGCTGCCAATGTATCGTTTCGATGGCGGCCAGGTGCTGCGCCAGATCTTCCCCGGCCGCCGCATGCTCCTGGTCGGGAGTTTTGCGATCACCCTGCTGATGTTGTGGGTCGGCTGGCGGATCGGCCTTTCGCCGCTGGCGTTGATGGCCGCGCTTTCCGTCTTCCTGCTGATGAGCCTGATGGGCATCAGTACGGTGAAACCGCGCGAGAGCCTTGAGCCGATGCAGGGCGGCGAAAGGCTGATGGCCGGTCTCGGACTCTATGCCGCCGTCGCCATTCACGCGCACGGTCTGGTCTATGCGTGCGACCGGCTGTTCAACTAGATTCAGCCGGTTGACTTCACGCCCGGAACCGTTTCCATAGGCGCCTATGCAGACCGAGAACCCTCCGCTTCCCTCCGGCTATTCGGCCGTCCCCGCGGGCAAGATCGCGACCGTCGTGACCTGCCTGGAAATGCTCGCACCCCCGCCGGGCAAACCGGCGGTGGCACCGGACACGCTGGCGCTGGAGCGCTGGCTTCGCCCGTCGCCCGAAGACTACAGAACCCTGTTCCGCGCCGTCGGCCAGGACTGGATGTGGGTATCGCGCCTAGAGATGGGGGACGACGAGCTCTCGGCTATCCTCAACGATCCGCAGATGGAGATTTACCGCCTGACGGATGGCGGCCGCCCGATCGGCCTGATGGAACTCGATTTCCGCCAGGAAGGCGAATGCGAACTCGTCTTCTTCGGCCTCGTCGCTGCTGCCATCGGCAAGGGCGGCGGCCGTTTCCTGATGAACTGGGCGATCGAGAAGGCCTGGTCGAGGCCGATCCGCCGTTTCTGGGTGCATACCTGCCATTTCGATTCGCCGGCGGCCCTACCCTTCTACCAGCGCTCCGGTTTCAAGCCCTATGCGCTGATGGTCGAGGTGCTGGACGATCCGCGGCTGACGGGCATCGTGCCGCGTTCCGCCTCGCCGCACGTTCCGCTCATCCAGCCCTGACCCTGCCGGGCACGGCAAACCCAAAAGCGACGCCACGGGTCCGGTTCCGGCTTGAGCCGGGCAGCCCTGCCGTGGCAATGTCCGCCCGTATTCAAAGATAGATTCCAAAACCCAGGGAGAGACACCATGGATGTCCGCGCTGCCGTCGCCGTACAGGCGGGGAAACCGCTCGAAGTCATGACCGTTCAGCTCGAAGGCCCGCGTGCCGGCGAAGTGCTGATCGAGGTCAAGGCGACCGGTATCTGCCACACCGACGACTTCACCCTGTCGGGTGCCGATCCCGAAGGCCTCTTTCCGGCGATTCTCGGCCACGAAGGCGCCGGCATCGTCGTCGATGTCGGCCCGGGCGTCACCTCGGTCAAGAAGGGCGACCATGTCATTCCGCTCTACACGCCGGAATGCCGCGAATGCCCGTCCTGCCTGTCCCGCAAGACCAATCTCTGCACCGCGATCCGCTCCACCCAGGGCCAGGGCCTGATGCCGGATGGAACGTCGCGCTTCTCGATCGGCAAGGACAAGATCCATCACTACATGGGCTGCTCGACCTTCGCGAACTACACGGTCCTGCCGGAAATCGCCGTCGCCAAGATCAACCCGGCGGCTCCCTTCGACAAGGTCTGCTACATCGGCTGCGGCGTGACGACCGGCATCGGCGCCGTCGTCAATACGGCCAAGGTCGAGATGGGCGCCACCGCCATCGTCTTCGGCCTCGGGGGTATCGGCCTCAACGTCATCCAGGGTCTGCGGCTTGCCGGCGCCGACATGATCATCGGCGTCGACCTCAACAACGACAAAAAGGCCTGGGGCGAACGTTTCGGCATGACCCATTTCGTCAATCCGAAGGAAGCCGGCGAAGACATCGTGCCCTATCTCGTCAACCTGACCAAGCGCGGGGCCGACCAGATCGGCGGTGCCGACTATACGTTCGATTGCACCGGCAACACCAAGGTCATGCGCCAGGCACTCGAATCGTCGCACCGCGGCTGGGGCAAATCGGTGGTCATCGGGGTTGCCGGCGCCGGCCAGGAAATCTCGACGCGCCCCTTCCAGCTCGTCACCGGCCGCACCTGGATGGGTACCGCCTTCGGCGGCGCCCGCGGCCGCACCGACGTACCGAAGATCGTCGACTGGTACATGGAAGGCAAGATCGAGATCGACCCGATGATCACCCACACCATGCCGCTCGAAGACATCAACAAGGGTTTCGAGCTGATGCATGGCGGCGAATCGATCCGCTCGGTCGTGATCTACTGATGCTTTACCAGAGCGGGGTTTCGGCCCCGCTCTGACGCGGGTATCGAATTGATCCGCCCCCTGCATGCGGCTAGAGACTATCACCGCTATTTCGATGAATGACCCCCATGCCCC
>CBDDGK010000024.1:0-18486 GCA_965227625.1 Neorhizobium sp.
CCCCTCTCATGAAAGTTCGCAGGAGATGTGGCGGCAGCACATATGGCCGCCGCCGTGCCCAATCAGGCCTTGTACTGGATCTGGCCGTTCGACGGCCCCCAGAAGTCCTTCCAGTCGTAGGCCGGCACGGAATCGAGGTACTTCGCCTTGAATGCCGCCGCGTCCTTGGCCGTCACGAGGATCGTCGGGCCATAGAATTCGCGGTGTTCCTTCGGCTCTTCCGACGGTTTGAACGTGCCGATGGCGGCATGATAGGCAAGCGCCGCGCTGATGCCGCCGCCCCAATGCGGATTGGTGAAGACGGTGGCGAGAAGCTGCCCGTCCATGACCATCTGCACGGCTTCCGGATTGCCGTCATAGGCGACGATCGGCATGTTCTCGATGCCTTCGGCACGCAGCGCCTCGATGACGCCATAGGCGATGTTGTCGTTGGCGCAATGGACGCCCTTGATCTTGTCGCCGTAACGCGTGAGGAACGAAGCCATGAGAGCTGCGCCCTTCTGGGTATCCCAGTCGGCCGGCTGCGCGTCGAGCAGTTCGATCTTCGGGAAATCCTTCAGCGCGTTCTTGAGGCCGGCAAGACGCTCGACGGCGGGATTGTTGGCCGCGATGCCACCGAGGTGAACCACACCGCCCTCGCCGCCCATGGCTTCGAAGAGGATGCGCGCGGTCTGTTCCGCCGGCTTCTCGTCCGACCAGGTCATGTGCGAAACATAGTTGTCGCCGAAATCCCAGGGATGCAGGTCGTCGGTCTTGTTCCAGATCGTCGAGATATAGGCGCCGGCGGCCTGAACGGCCTCGACGACGGGGCGGGCGTTCGGGCTGTCATTGGCATCGCAGGCAATGGCGCAATTGCCGTTGTTCTTGGCAAGGAAGGCCTTGATATCGGCCAGCGACTTTTCCGTGGAGCCCTCGTTGATCAGGCTGACCAGCGCGCTCTTCGGCTTGCCGAGCGATTCCACGAAGGCCTCACCGCCCGAAACGACCGAGTTCCAGTAGGCCGAAGCGCGGTCACGGTAGCTCCAGGCAATCGCCGGATCCGTCAGCGCGGCGCGGGCGCTTCCACCGCCGAACAGGCCGGGCGCCGCAGCAGCGCCCATGCCGGCGGCAGCGGCAAACAGAAAATTGCGGCGGCTAACCGTCTCGCGCTCGATGAAATCCTTGATAAAGGTCGACATTCTTTCCTCCCAAATCCCCGATTGAAACGCGTCCCGCGTTACCGCCGGCCTGACTGCCAGCAAGGAGAACCTTCCCCTCGGGCGAGACGCTGCAGCGCGCCTCCCACCGCAATTAACGCACTAACTAGTTACTTCTTTAGTTTCGCGCAAGTCAAGTGGTTTTCAGTAGGATGGCAACAGGCAATCGCGCCGGTCGGCTTTGACGGATGGCAATGCGTGCGTGTATGAGTTGCAGGAAAGACATCCCGACTGCGCCAAAGGACAGGCTGAAAACATGACCGGCGAACAGACAGAAAAACCGGGGCGCAAGCCCCGCATTCGCGACGCCGAGGCCACCAAGGCGCGTATCCTTGACGCGGCCAAAAAAGAATTTGCGAAGAATGGCTTAGGCGGCGCACGCGTCGATGACATCGCCGACAAGGCGAAAGCCAACAAGCGCATGATCTACCACTATTTCGAGAGCAAGGAGGGCCTGTTCCAGACGGTTCTCGAAGACGCCTATCTCGACATCCGCAGCGCCGAGCAGAAACTGCATCTGGAAGATCTCGAGCCCAAGGCAGCGCTCGAAAAACTGGTGCGCTTCACCTGGGAATATTACCTGAAGAACCCGGAATTCCTGACCCTGGTCAACAGCGAGAACCTCCATCGCGCCAAGCATCTCAAGAAATCGGAGATCATCAAGGTTTCAAGCCGCAAGCTCGTCAACATGGTTTCGACCATCCTGGAGCGCGGGGTGAAAGCAGGTGTATTCCGGGACGGCGTCGATCCCGTGCAGCTCAACATCACCATCGCGGCCGTCGGCTATTATTATCTGACGAACCGCTTTACCGGGACGATCATCTATGAGCGCGACCTCATGGCGAAGGACGCGCTGGAACAGCGCATCCAGTTCAACATCGAGACGATCATGCGGCTCGTCACGGTTTGACATGACCGGTCGGCAGACCATGCCATGAAGCGCTCGGGGATCAAGGAAGTCGCGGCCGCGGCCGGGGTATCGGTCGCAACAGCCTCCCATGTGCTGTCGGGAACCGGCCGGCCCTCCGAAGCGACACGCAAGCGCGTGCTCGAAGTGGCCGATGCGCTCGGGTTCATCCGCGACGCTTCCGCAGCGCGCCTGCGCACCGGGAAATCCAATCTCGTCGGCGTCATTCTCAACAACATCGTCAACCCGTTCTTCAGTGAACTCGTCGCCTCCCTTGAAGCAACGGTCTACGAAGCCGGCGGCCTGACACTCCTCGCGACAGCCCAGAACGACCTTGTGCGGCAGGAACGGCTCCTCGCGTCCATGGTGGCGCAAGGCGTCGGCAGCGTCATCCTTTCTCCGGTTCACGGCAGCACCGCCGAAGACCTGACCCCCGTTCTCGCGCATGGCTTGCGGCTCGTCGTCTGCGTTCGCGACGTCGTCGGCAGCAAGGCCGCCTTCGTCGGCGTCGACGACGAAAAGTCCGGCTATCTCGCGGCCGATTGCCTGCTGTCGGCGGGACACCGATCGATGGTCTTCATCGGGGGCTACCCGCACACCACGACATGGGATGGCCGTTGCGCCGGCATTCGCCGGGCGCTCGCCGACAGGGACATGCCCGAAGCGGCTTGCCGGATGCTGCCGGGCCTCCTGCACCCGGATTTCGCCGAGGAAAAGATGCTTACGCTCGCGTCTCAGGGCATTTTGCCGAACGCGGTGATCTGCTTCAATGACGACCAGGCGTCCGGGGCCTATCGTGCGGCGCGCAAGCTGGGCATGACCGTCGGGCGCGACATCTCCATCGTCGGCTTCGACAACATCCCGCAAGGCCGCATCCTGGAACCCGAACTGACGACGGTCGACATCCGGCCGGCACTCATCGGCCGCACCTCCGCCGAAATCGCGCTTCGCAAGGCCCCGAGGCTCGGCGAACCCGAGCCGCGGCACAGGCTCGACCCGTTGCTCGTCCGTCGCAACTCCGTCATCTCGCCCTGAATCTGCAGTTCGCCTGCATGAAGCCCCTTGACTGCGCGTCGCGTTTGGTTAATCGTTTCAAGTAACGGACTAGTTACATACTAGGAAGCGAGCGATGGAGACGGACTACATTATCGTCGGCGGTGGATCGGCGGGCTGCGTCATTGCCGCCCGGCTGACGGAAGATGCAGGCACGACGGCTCTCCTGCTGGAGGCAGGCGGACGCGACCGCTCGGTTCTGTTCCACTGGCCGGCGGGCTTTGCCAAGATGACGAAAGGCATTGCCAGCTGGGGCTGGTCCACCGTGCCGCAGAAGCATCTGCAGGATCGCGTGCTCTGGTTCACCCAGGCAAAGGTGATCGGCGGCGGTTCAAGCATCAATGCCCAGATCTACACCCGCGGGAACCGTCGGGACTATGACGGCTGGGCCGAGGAACACGGCTGCACCGGCTGGGGCTATCGCGAAGTCCTTCCCTATTTCAAGCGCGCCGAAGGGAACGAACGGTTTTCCGACGCCTTTCACGGCACGGAAGGTCCACTCGGCGTGTCGATGCCGCGCGCCACGCTGCCGGTCTGCGAGGCCTTCGTGCGTGCCGGGCAGCAATGGGGCATGCCCTACAACCCCGATTTCAACGGGCGCGATCAGGCCGGGGTCGGCTTCTATCAACTGACGCAACGGGACGTCCGCCGGTCTTCCGTGGCAGGAACCTATCTTCGTGACGCAGAGCCGCGCCGAAATCTCACGGTCGAGACGGACGCCCAGGTGCGCCGGATCATCCTTGCCGGAGGCCGGGCGATCGGCGTCGAGATGATGGACGGGACGGTTCGTCATGCGCGCCGAGAGGTGATCCTGACGGCAGGGGCTATCGGTTCGCCGCGTCTTCTGATGCTTTCGGGCATCGGGCCGGCCGATCATCTGCGAAATGTCGGCGTCGAGGCACGGCACCATCTGCCGGGCGTCGGCGAAAATCTGCAGGACCACATCGACATCTGCGTGCTGGCCGAATGCACCGGGCCACATTCCTATGACGGCGTCCTGCGGCCTGACCGGATGATCGCCGCCGGCCTGCAATATCTCGCCCTGAAGTCGGGGCCGGTCGCCTCCTCGCTCTTCGAGACCGGCGGCTTCTGGTATGCCGATGAGAATGCCGCATGGCCGGACATGCAGTTTCACCTGGGTCAAGGCTCGGGCATAGAAAAGGGCATCGCCACCATCAACGGCTGGGGGATAACCCTCAACTCCGCCCTCATGCGTCCCCGCTCGCGCGGGACCGTGCGGCTTGCTTGCGCCGATCCTGCCGCCGCACCTCTGATCGATCCGAACTACTGGTCGGATCCATACGACCGGGAGATGTCGCTGCGCGGCCTGGAAATGGCACGCGACATTCTGCGCCAGCCCGCATTGCGCCCGTATCTGCGCCATGAGGTCCTGCCGGGAGAAGGGGTGAAGGACCGGGAAGCGCTCTTCGACTACGCGTGCCGCATGGCCAAGACCGACCATCACCCCGTCGGCACCTGCCGCATGGGAACGGATGACATGGCGGTGGTCGATCCGCAATTGCGCGTGCGCGGCATAAGCGGGCTCAGAGTCTGCGACGCATCGATCATGCCGCGCATCAATTCATCCAACACCAATGCGCCGACGATCATGATCGGCGAAAAGGCCAGCGACCTCATTCGCGGCCGACCACCTTTGCCCGCGGCCAACCTGAAGGAAGAGGCAATGCCGCAACGGACAATGGCCTGACTTTTCAATGGCCGACTTTTCGACGGCCAATTTTTTAAAGGAATGGGAGGAATTCATGAAAGTCTACGGAATGCAGCATGTGGGCTTCACGGTGCCCGATCTCGATGAAGCCGTGGCATTCTTCACGAAGCTGTTCGGTGCGGTGGAATGCCTGTCGACCGGCCTCGTCGACGTCGATGACGCGTATATGCAGCGACGCCTCGGCGTGGCGGGCAATACACGCATCGAGGATATCCGGGTGCTGCGCGTCGGCAATGGCACCAATCTGGAAATCTTCCGTTATTCCGGCGATGCCGAACCCGATGCGCCGCTGAAGCGCAACAGCCAGCCCGGCGGCTACCATCTCGCCTTCCAGGTCGACGACTGCATCGCCGCCGCCGATCGGCTTCGCGCTGAAAATGTCGAGGTGCTGGACGGGCCGACCTATGTCGATGTCGGCCCGATGGAGGGACTGACCTGGTGCTACCTGAAGGCACCCTGGGGGCAGTTCCTCGAAATCGTCAGCATGGACGGACCGCTGGGCGCCGAGCGCGCGGGCAGCCCGGCACAGTGGTCACCCGCAATCAACTGATCCAGCCGCGTGCGGCCCCGCACCGCGCGCCGTTTTACAATTTGGTGAAACGTTTCAACAGCGGGATTCCGGAGGAGGAAAGAATGAGAACCATACGAACTCTCGCCTACGCCACGGCCCTTTGCATCGGGGCCGCCGGCTCGGCCATGGCCGAAAAGCCGTTCGAAGGCGTCGAACTCAAGATGCTGGGTATCGGCGACACGTCGGTTACGCGCCTGGCCCCGATCGTCGGGGAATTCGAAGCGCTCACCGGCGCGAAGGTACAGATCGACATGCTCCCCTATCCGGGTCTTGTCGACAAGATCATCATCGAGTCGAGTTCCGACTCGCCCTCCTATCAATTGCTCTGGGTCGACAGCCCCTGGGTCGGCATGCTCGGCGAAGCCGGCGCGCTCGTCGACCTGACGGATTTCGCCAAGCGCGACGCCGCGGAAATAAAGCTCGACGACATCATCCCCATCCAGTTGCAGGAAAATACCTGGCAGGGCCAGCTTCTCGCCTTCCCGGCCTCCGGCATGACCTGGCTCAACCAGTACCGGGCCGACCTCTTCGAAAACGCCGAGGAGCAGGCGGCGTTCAAGGCAAGATACGGCTACGACCTCGCGGCTCCGACGACCTGGGACCAGTACCGGGACATCGCCGAATTCTTCACCCGCAAGAAGGGCGCGAATGCCGGTGGCAAGCCGCTGGAAAACGACCTCTATGGCGTCAGCCAGTCCTACAGCCGCGTGCAGGGCGCCATCACGCATGACTACTTTCCGTTCATGCGTTCGTTCGGCGGCGACTACTGGGATCCCGCGACCGGCCTCTGCGCCATGACGGGTGAACCGCACATCAAGGCGGCCGAATACATGAAATCGCTGATCCCCTTCAATCCGCCGGACTATCTCGGCCTGATGTGGGATATCCAGTCCGGTTACATGGAGCGCGGCGAGGCGGCGCAGGCCGCCTACTGGTCGGTCCGCTCGGTGCGTTTGACAAATCCCGCCGAAGCCAAGCTGGCGGAAATCGGCAAGGCCGGCTTCGCGGCCAACCCGACCGATGGCGGCAAGGCCGAACCGACCTATACCGGCGCGCTCTCCTTCGCCATCAACGCCAAGGTTTCGGACAAGGAAAAGGAAGCCGCCTGGGCCTTCATCAAGTGGTCGACGAGTGAAGAGCTGATGCGGCGCTTCGCCAATGAAGGCAACGGCGTCAGCCAGTTCCGCAAGGCAATCCTCTCCGACCCCGAACTGCAGCAGAAGTACCCCTACTACAAGGTTCTGCTCGACAGCCAGGTCAACGCGAAGCGCCGGATCTTCCATCCGTTCTACCAGGATGTCGAAGAAACCTTCGGTGTCGAACTGAACAAGTTCATGGCGGGTGAAACCGCGACCGCCGAGGAAGCCCTGACCACGGCCTGCAACGCGGTCAACTCCCGTCTGAAGATGTTCCCGAAGGAAACGCTTCTGCGCTGGATCGACGACGTGCCCGCGAAAGTCCTTGCCGACTGACGCGCACGTTCGCCGCGCCGCCCCCTGCCCCCTGGGGCGGCGCCCCTCACCGCCGGAGTTCCGACATGGCCTATCAAGCAACGCGCAACAGGCGCATCTTCCTTCTTTTCCTGCTGCCCGTCGTCGCCGTCCTTTTCCTCACGACGATCTATCCGATGCTCTATGCGGGATGGCTGTCGTTCCGTAACTACGACCTCGCCAAGCCCTTTATTCCGCGCATCTTCGTCGGTTGGGCGAACTATGCCGAGATTCTGTCCTCTGACCCGTTCCTGCATGCGCTTGCCACGACCCTCAAACTGATGGTGATGACGCTCTCCATCCAGCTTGTGCTCGGCGTCGGCATTGCGCTTCTCGTTACCCAGCGGTTGCCCGGAATGGGTCTTGCGCGAACCCTCCTTCTGATCCCGATGATGATCTCGCCCGTCATCGTGGGGCTCGTCTGGCTGTTCCTCTACTTCCCGGAACTCGGTTACCTCAACTATTTCCTCGGCCTCGTCGGCCTGTCCGGCGTCGGCTGGATCACCACCACCAACTGGGCGCTCTGGGCGATCGCGATCGCCGATATCTGGCAATGGACGCCCTTCATCATGATGGGCACCGCGGCTGCATTGCATTCGCTGTCGCCGGAGCCTTACGAGGCTGCCCTGATCGACGGCAATTCGCGCTGGGACGTCTTCTGGCGGGTGACGCTGCCGCAGTTGAAGCCGGTGCTGGTCAGCCTGATGTTCCTGCGCGCGATCGACGCCTTCAAGATCTACGACGTCATCTTCGTGCTCACGAAGGGGGGTCCGGGCGATTCCACCGAAGTGCTCTCCATGTTCATCTACCGCGAGTCCTTCACCTTCTGGCGCATGGGCACGGGCGCGGCCGCCTCCTTCGTCTCGCTGGCCATCATCACCATCCTCGTCACCTTCTTCTTCAAGTCGCTGAACCGCGACCGCGCGGCGACGGAGTAGTCCCATGAACAAGCCCTCTACCCGTCAGGCCATTCTCGTCTATCTGCTTCTCGCCGTGGTGCTGATCGTCTTTCTGACGCCGATCTATCTCGTCGCGTCCTCATCGGTGAAACCCGCACCGATCATGTTCCAGAAACCGCCGGCGTTCTTCTTCACCCCGACCTGGGAGCACTATCACGTGCTCTTCACGGCGCGACCCTTCCTGAAGTTCATCGGCAACAGCCTGATCGTCGCCCTCGGCTCGACGGCCATCAGCCTCGTCTTCGGATCGCTCGCCGCCTATGCGATCAGCCGTATCCGGCACAGACGCATGAACGACGTCGCCTTCTGGATCCTGTCGCTGCGCATGTTCCCGCCAATCACGGTGGTCGTCCCCTACTACATCATCTTCAAGACCGCCGGCCTGCTCGATACACCGCTCGCCCTGATCATCGTCTATTCCACCGCCAACATCCCGCTGGTCGTCTGGCTGATGAAGGGCTTCTTCGACGAGGTCCCCTCGGCCCTCGAGGAGGCGGCCATGGTCGACGGCTACGGCATCCTCGAAACCTTCTGGCGGGTCACGCTGCCGCTCGCGGCACCCGGACTCGCGGTCTCGGCGGTGTTCTGCTTCATCTTCTCCTGGAACGAGTTCCTGTTCGCCCTGATGCTGACGGGCTCGAAGGCGCAGACCGCGACCGTTGCCGTCATGTCCTTCTGGTCGTCCGACGCGGTCCAGTGGGGCCGCATCATGGCCGGTTCCTTCATCATCCTCATCCCCGGCGTCGTCTTCGTGCTGACCTGCCAGCGTTGGCTGGTGCGCGGCCTGACGATGGGCTCAGTCAAGTAAGGAGAGACGCATGTCGTCCATCGCACTGGAAAAAGTGGTCAAGCGCTACGGCGCGTTCGAGGTCGTGCACGGCATCGACCTGACGATCGAAAATGGAGAGTTCGTCGTGCTTCTCGGCCCTTCCGGCTGCGGGAAAACCACGACCCTGCGCATGGTGGCCGGGCTGGAAGACGTCTCCGGCGGAACGCTCTCGATCGGCGGCCGCGTCGTCAACGACGTGGCCCCGAAAGATCGCGGCATCGCCATGGTCTTCCAGAATTACGCGCTCTACCCGCACATGACCGTTCGGCAGAACATGGAATTCGCCTTGCGTCCATTGCGGCTCGCGCCCGGCGAAGTCGACCGCCGCGTTCGCGAGACCGCCGCCATCCTCGGCCTCGACGCGCTGCTGGCGCGCAAACCCTCGGCGCTGTCGGGCGGCCAGCGTCAGCGCGTCGCGATGGGCCGCGCCATGGTCCGGACCCCCGACGTCTTCCTGTTCGACGAACCCCTGTCCAACCTCGACGCAAAGCTGCGCACCCAGGTGCGATGGGAGATCGGCAAGCTGCACAAGCGGCTTGGCACCACCGTGCTCTACGTTACCCACGACCAGGTTGAAGCCATGACGCTGGCCGACAAAATCGTCATCATGCGGGATGGCCATGTCGAACAGGTCGGCAGTCCGGAAGACGTTTATACCCGGCCCGCCAATACCTTCGTCGCGACCTTCATCGGCAGCCCGGCCATGAATCTCGTGCCGGCGCGCCAGATGGGCGGAAAGCTGCAAGCCGAGGCCTTCACCCTCCCCCTGCCCGACCGTTTCACCGGTCGCCTGACGGAGGGTCAGGCCGTGCTGATCGGCATCCGTCCCTCGGATGTCACTTTGGTGTCTGCGGATGCGCCCGGCGCCCTGCGCGCCACCGTCGAGGTGACCGAATATCTCGGCGACGACGCGCTCCTCGATCTGCGGGTCGGTCCTCACGAACTGATCGCGCAGGTTTCCGCGGCAAGCCGCCCGGCAAATGACGCGTCGGTTCACATCGCCTTCAACACGGCCGGCCTGCATCTCTTCGATGCGGCGACCGGCGCCACGCTCCTTTCCTGAAAGTCTCGATATGCCATCAGAAATCATCATTCCCGCCCGCCAGACCTTCGAACTCCGATCCTATGACGATCTCCTGCTCCAGCCCGGCGAGATCCGGGGGCGAACGCTCTGCACGCTGATCAGCCAGGGCACGGAGATCGGCTGGGCCAATGGCGATACGTTCCCCGTCCGGCCAGGTTATGCCGCGGTCTTCGAAGTCGAGGAGATCGGCGAGGGCGTTACGGGCGTGAAGCCGGGCGAGCGGCGCTTTGCTATGGGCTATCATCGATCGACGCAGACCCATGCCGCCGAGAACACGCTTCTCCTGCCGGAGGGCATGGCGCCCGACACCGCGGTCATCGCGCGCCTGATGGGCGTTTCCATGACGACCTTGATGACAACCAGGGCTCGACCGGGCGATCGCGTCGTCATCACGGGCGCAGGTCCCGTCGGCTTCCTCGCCGCTCACCTGTTCCGGATCGGCGGTTACCTCGTTACGGTCGTGGATCCCGACGCGCTGCGGCGCAGGCAACTCGAACAGAGCGGCATCGCCGACACCCGCGCGCAGATGCCCCTCGACGATCCGGATATCCAGGGCCGGGTGGCGCTTGTCGTCGATTGTTCAGGTCATGAGGGCGCGGTGCTGGAAGGCTGCAATATGGTCCGCCGCATGGGGGAGGTCGTCCTTGTCGGCGTACCGTGGCGGAAATACACCGACCTCACGGCGCATGACATTACCAACGCCGTGTTCTTCAAGCACGTCACGCTTCGTTCGGGCTGGGAATGGGAATTGCCCATGCACGGCAGGAGTTTCCTGTGGGAGGAACTGCTGGAAGGCTACAACAATGCGCCGCATTCGATTTTCAGCGGCTTCTCCCGCGCCCTGACCTGGCTCGCCCAAGACAGAATCCCGCTCGATGGCCTAATCCATCGGGCGACGCCCGGGGCGCCCGAAATGCTCTATGCCGGCATCATGCAACGCGACATTGCTGAGCCGTTCATTGTCTTAGATTGGGGACCCTAGATGCCGTAATGGGCCGGCGTCTAGGGTCTGGACTCACGACAGCCACCAGATGACGGCTGCGGCGAGAGCGACGGCACCCATGAAGTTTTTGATGTTGCGATCAAGCGGGTGGCGAGGCGACGCCAGTCCTTGAGACGGCAGAACATACGCTCGATGACGTTGCACTGCTTGTAAACGGCGCGGTCGTACTCGTACTGGACCTTGCGGTTTCGACATGGCGGGGGATCACAGCCTCGGTACCGCGCTCGTCGAAACGTCCTTGCAACGATCAGCACCGACAAGGTCCGCGCGGCGGCGCACAGCCCGGTGGCCAACGCAAACAGCACCAGGCCCAGCACGAGCATCGCCTTGGCACCGAAACGATCGGCAAGACGGCCGGCGACGACGACGCAGACCGTCAGGCTGGCGAGATAGGCCACCGTGACGGCCTGCACCTGCGGAAGCGGCGCGGCAAAGGCCGTTGCCAATTCAGGCAAGGCGGTGTTGGCAATGCTGGTGCCGAGCGAGGCCAGACCAGTGGCCAGCGACAGGGCGATCGTGATGCCGGTTCTACCCGTCAGCGATCGGGGTGAATTGATGGTGTCCAATGTCGTTTCCTCTTGTCGAATGATTAACTGAGGAGCAAGCTGCCACTTCAAGCCAACTTGAGGTTAAGCATGAAATTCCTGGATATCGGTGAGGTTGCCGCGCGCACAGGGATCAAGCCGTCGGCCCTGCGCTATTATGAGGAAGCGGGTCTGATCGCCTCGGTATCGCGTCACGGCCTGCGCCGGCAGTTTCCGCCCGAGGTGCTGCTGCAACTCAAGCTGATCGCCATGGGGAAATCGGCGGGTTTCTCGCTGGAGGAGATCGCCGGCATGTTCGGCCGGAATGGATTACCGGATCTGCCCCGCGACTTGCTGCGTCGAAAGGCCCAGCACATCGATCAACAGATCGCGGAGCTGACGGCGCTGCGCGAGACACTGCGTCATATCGCCGATTGTCCGGCCCCATCGCATATGGAATGCCCCACGTTCCGAAGGCTGATCCATGGGGCCATCAAACGTGAAGGCCAGGCGAGCGGTCCCCCAAAGCGGTCATTGAAAGCGGAGGAAGTATAGCCACGAGAGCCCGTCCGGCTACGCCCCGAGCGTGGCAATCTGCGCCGAGAAAGTGGTTCATCAGGTTGTTTGAAGTAGGTGAAGGCGTGGGCTCTTGAGATCCCATCAGGGGTGAGTAGCGGCCTGCACCGTGGCAGAGTGAGGTCGCTAGAAAACTCTCTGGAGGCCAACCATGCCGATAACAGCAGATCAATCTCAAGCTCAGACCGCTACTCTCATCGATCTTGGCGCAATTTTCGTCTCGTTGGAATTAAGCAAATCGACATGGCTGGTGACGGCTCTGTTGCCTGGTAGTGAGAAGATGTCCCGCCACACCGTCGCGGGAGGTGATATCGGCGGCTTATTTGCATGCTTCGCAGCGCTTCGCCAGAAAGCAAAACGGCGGAAGGACAGACTGTACCCACTGGTCGTAATTCAAGAAGCCGGGCTGGATGGCTTCTGGCTTGGGCGGGTGCTGAGCAAAGAAGCCTGGATAGAAAGCCACATCGTGGAGGCTGCATCGATCGCCATGCCGCGCCGGCATCGCCGAGCGAAGACCGATCGCATCGATGGCGAAACGCTGATCCGCGCGTTGATGGCATGGAAACGCGGCGAGCCGCGTGCATGCTCAATGGTCAAGCTTCTGACACCCGAGGAAGACGACAACCGACGGATTGGGCGGGAGCGGAAAACCCTGATTGCCGAGCGCGTCTTCCACGTCAATCGCATAAAGGGACTGCTCTTCACGCAAGGAATCAGGGAGTACGAACCCGTCAATCGAGATCGACGGCAGCGTCTGGACGAGCTTCGAACTGGCGATGGCCATCCGCTATCAAAACACCTGAAGGCCGAAATCTGCAGAGAACTCGATCGCCTCGAATTGTTGCTCACACAAATCAAGGCTGTAGAAGCCGAGCGAGATGCATTGATCGTCCGTGAGACGGCGGAGACACCGAAGGAAGCGACCGCTCTTTTGGGCATTAAGGGAATAGGGCCGGAATTCGCTACGATACTTTACACCGAAGGGCTGTTCCGACACTTCGACAACCGACGCCAAATCGCCTCGTACGCAGGCCTTGCCCCCTCCCCTTGGCAAAGCGGTAACGTCAACCGCGAACAGGGTGTATCCAAGGCCGGAAATCCGCGTTTACGAGCGACGATGGTTGAGCTCGCCTGGCTATGGTTGCGCCATCAACCAAAATCGACGCTGACGTTATGGTTCAAAGATCGCATCGCTCGGAACGCCGGTCGCTTAAAGACGCCGATGATCGTGGCGCTCGCGCGCAAGCTGCTCGTGGCTCTCTGGAAGTATGTCACCTCCGGCGTCGTGATCGAAGGTGCAATCATGAAAGCCACCTGAAACCGGAAATGCCTGTCAAACGAAAAACCTTATCCTCAGGACCTGATCAGTCCTGACGGATCCAGGTGGACGGACCGGGAATCCTTTTGGCCTCCAAACGCCGATCTTGAGTTTGGTCCCGTTCTCCTGAGCCCGTGCCCGTCGAATGCGGGATAGTGGTGCGGCCGCTGAGAGCGGCGACCGGATGTGAGGTTGTACAGGCCCGAGAACCGGGCCGGTAATTGCTATGGGCTCAGACCGAGGATCCGCTCACCAAGGAGAAATTCTATGCCACTCGGATGAACGATTGACAAAAAACCTGATGTGAAAGGATATGAACCGTGGACCAGTTAACCGGTACATAGTAAGTCGCGGAAATCACGATCAAATTGCCAGTCTCGTTTTGGCTTTGGCCTCCTCTACGTGCGAATCGCCGAGCCTCAGACAGAGGTGCGGCGACCCGCACCGGTTCAGAGTGCGGCGCGGAGGCTTATTGATCAAGCGCGCTTCCCCAGTGGAATATGACCCCCGAACGAAGATCATCATAGTCCACGATGGCAATGTCGAGGGAGACCAGGACGTCTCGTGCTGTCGCTCTCATGCCCTTCGGAAGGATGAGGATTTTACGATAATCACGTTTCAGTCTCTTTTCATAGACAAGCAGCTGGCCGACGGCTTTCAAGTAGTCTGAGGCACTGACGGCAGTCTTGATCTCGATCAGATACCGGGTGCCGCGGCCGATCGTATAGAGGTCGGGGCCGAGCGAACCGACGCGTTGGTTAGCAACCCTGTATCCCTTTCCTTCAAGATCCTTGCGGACGGCATGCCAGATCCTGGCATGCACGCGTTCGATCGCCTTGGCCGGCTGCGCCGGGACCGTGGTGATGCCGATCGATTCCTCCAGGAGAAGTGCTGCTTCCTGTGCCTCGATGAACTCCGGGACTGCCGTTTCGGTAACACGCGATCGTACTCTTGCGCAGGCTTGCATGAAGCGCGCGGTCTGGCGCACTACATTCATATGGTCGGAACCGATCTGCGCCACAACGAAATAAGGGACGATCTCCCCGGTGTTGAGTTTGACGAGTTTTCTTGGATGGCGAACCTTGTGCTGCGGATCAGATAGTTGAACCCTTGTTCCGCCGACATTCATCTCGCCCGAATGCAAGATCCAGACGCCTCCGTTCTCGTCGCTCGCCGCCAGACCTTGCCAGCGCCGCGGCGGTCCTCCGTCAGGCGGATTGACTTCGACGATCAGATTTCGGGTTTTGTTGGAGCCAAGCTTATCGCCGAGCCCGTTCCAGTAGCGATGCTCGTCTTTTCGCTCCCAACCGCCAACTGTCAGCCAGATGTTGAGCTCTTCCACCCAGACCGTTCGCTCGGAAAAGCCATGGTCGGTCCGGCCGACTTTATTGAAGGCCTTTCGCCAAGCGCTCATAGCTGACGCCGTACCACCGCGGGTCTCGATGGCGGCGAGCGGTTCCACCGAGTTTCCCGCGGCTTTTAGCACCACTGAGACAACACTTTCGACGGCCTTCAAATTGGCGCTTGTCTTTGGAAAAGCAAGCTTGTCTTGAAGTGACTGGGGGAGACCATGGCGAGCAAGTGGCTTGCCGTCTAGAAGTCGGATGATTGGCCGGCGTATCACCGTGTCCGTATCGGCCCCCGCGGGCTCGGAGTATGCGTCACCTGCGATCTGCACGAAGTAAACGTCATCCCCATGGGGAACGGCAGCGACGTCGCCAAGCGCGATCTCGCGTATGAAACGCCAAGTGTGCTCCAGAGCATTTGCGAGGTTTTCATCCGGGTAGTCACGCTTCAGGATTGCCCGGAAGTCGTCTTTAGACAGCGGTCGATTCAGCAACTGGTCGGAGTCGCTCCAACCGATCGCAATCACGTTTTCCGACAGGAGCGGAATAACCTGATCCACCCTACCCGGCTTCAGTCTTAGACCCCACGTTCCCATCCCAAATCACTCCATCTTCATTTACTCGCAGCGAGATCCAAGGATCGAAGCCTTGCAAGCTCCAGATAATTGCGAACAATGAAACCGAGTGCTTCCGAAGGGATATAGCCTTGGAAATTGTCGCCGCGCGCGATCGCCTTTTGTACATTCCGAGCGTCGATATCGCTCAAACCACTGAAATCGAGCCGGCCTTCATCTCGCGCGATGCTCATGCCACCCCCGGATCAGCAGGGAGCGCGACTATGTTGTCCGCGCCAAACCACGCACTCAGCCGCACCATGGCATCAGCGCTGAGCAGCTGCGTGAACAACAAGGCTAACCGCACCTTTGGTCGAGAACACGCCACATAGAAAAGATTGCGGTTGTTTTCAAAGAACTCGACCTTATCGGCGGGCGGCCCCGCCTCTATCCATTCAAGCATCTGACCGAAATTATATTTGTTCCAACCGCGGCCAACGATCACCAATACGTTCTCGAACTCGGCACCCTTGACGCCGTGCTTGGTCGCGAAGGGCGTGTGCCCGTCGATGAACCGATCGAGAGCTATCAGCTCAATGTAGGGAACGGCGCGAAGCTTCCGCAGCCTAGTGACCCGCCGAGACTCCCCTTCGATCGGTTCAGGGCCAGCATCAGCCAGCCTTTTCTCCGCTTCCTCCACAGTCTCCGGTAGACGCATGTGCGCCTGACCAGCGATGTAATCGACAACCTCGCCGATCGTGCCCGACATGCGCAGAGCGAGTAAGGCGGTCATGGCATTCGTCCAAGCGACTTTATCAGCATGCTTGCGGATTTTCGGCGCCCCGATCCCAAAGCACTCAAACATTTCACCGTATCGCCTGGCCTCGAACGCTGCGCATGCGGGTTCGAGCTGATCTGCGAGAAACTTGATGTGTGGATCGTCCTTCTTGAGCCAGGGATCATTGAACTGGCCATAGATCGGCGGGATGTTCGCATAGCCTTGCTCCCGAGCAAGCACGCTGTGGCTGAGCATGAGGATCTTGGTCTTCTCGACCGCGAAGTCCCATCCCTCGCCAGCTAGCCGGTGTTTGATATGCGCGAAATACGCCTTCGCCGCTTCTGGACTCGTATCGCCCGTCCAGTGACCACCACCTTGCCCGGTACGGCGAGCACCAGGCCATTGGTTGGTATGAAACAGGCGAGCTTCACCCGGCAACGCGGGATCGCGAACCATTTGAGGGAGCGCTGGTCGCATTCGGTTGAGCATCTGCACGATTGGGTGGGTCGACCGGAAATTCGCGTTCTTGTCGATCACCACCAGCGCCGGATGGTCGACCAAACCGCAGCCCTCTCCGTAGATTTTCTGCCAATGATCGCCGAAGAGGCCAATCTGCGGACCATGTCCCCCTTCGAGAAATTGCGCCTTGATCGCATCGACGAAGCCTGCATCGGTGTCCTGATATTCATCTATTAGGAGAATTGGATAGCGGGCTGTAAGCACTGATCGGAACTTGGGATAGTTCAACGCTTCAATCATCAGCGCCAGCACGTCGTCGTGCCGGAGGGTGACCTGGTGGTCGCTGACGCTCGGATATCCCAACTCATAGTGGACGCGTCGCGCGCCAATGCCGCCGACAGGATCCAGCCGCTCAGCCCAGCCGTCGAGATTGGGAACAAGTGTCCGAAGCGTCGACTGGAAGTCCTTTAGGAGGGACCAGCAAAAGCCGTGGATTGTCTCAGGGCGCACAGCGGGATGCGCCTGAATACGCGAAATGATCTCGTCCTTGGCGACATTGGTATAGGTGATACAACCAACCTGTTGACCAGCCCGAAGAAGCTCCGCACCCCGCCGATCGATCAGACGGCGGAGCGCCTTGTCGAGCGAGAAGGTCTTGCCGGCGCCAGCGCCAGCCTCAAGCCGAAAGCTGCTGCCGTCGTCGAGACAGGAGAACATCCGTTCGAGTGCAATTCGCCCAGCGGCATCCGCAGGATTTTCAGCCTCTTCAACCATGATCGGCAACCTCGGCGACGTTCACCGCTACCCCAGCAACGCCCGCGACGATCTCAACAGCAACCGCAGGTGCCGGCTGCACTGGCGCCGGATTGCCCTGCGCCAACCAGCGCAGACCTTCGCTGATGTAGCGTGGCACAATCCAGTCTGTGTGTACGATCGCATGCTCCAAGGCGAAGGTCGATTTCTTGTGATCGCCAGCCAACTCATAGGCGGCCAATGCCCGGTCACCGTCGCCAAGCGGGAAGCGAACAGGATTTGCGAGGATGAAGGCGTCCTCGAAACTCCGGCCGCACGCCCCTCCATCAACCTCCGGCACCTGGAAGGAAAGCCGCCGGCCGCCAGTCGTCTTCTCTGCCTCGGATTTCCCGAGCAACGCGGCTGGCGACACATCGGCGTCGAACCACGCTTTAAGGCATCCGTTGCTCGTGAACGTGCCTTCCGCCACCGGGACAGCGACCCGCTTTCCGTTACCGTTAGGCGTCACAGAATCGATGTCAGTGATGATGAGGGTGCGCAATTCGAGGAAGGTAAGCAGATCGAAGAAACGGTGCGCATACGCCCCGCCGACCTCCATGACCGTAAGATATTGGCTTCCGAGCTGCGGCTCACCTACCGCGGAGGCATCGGTCTTACGAATCATCTCGGGGAGTAGTATGCGCTCTGCTGTGCCCTCAATGAGCACCGCCTTGTCGGCAAAGAATAGATCGCACCTCGTCAGCGTCAGATATTGGTGGAGAAACTCGCGGTCCGGTTCTGGCGCGCCGCCCATTCCTCTGCGCAAATCCTTTACAACGGAACGGCGCATTCCATCGCCATCAGGCACAGAAAGGAAATAGCGCATAGCCTCGAACCGAGCCTCGTTGGCCATGTGCGGGGAGTGCGTGCTCACAATAAACTGGACGGGCCAAGGCCTATTCTCATTAAGCTGAGAAACAAACGCGCTGATGATCTGATCCAGCTGCCGGATGAAGACCTCCTGCATCTGTGGATGAAGATGCGCCTCCGGCTCCTCAATAAAGATCAGATGCACGCCGGCCGATGTCGGGGCGGCCTGGAACTCGCGGAAGAACCGCAACAGCTGGAGCAGCATGTAAACGAGGTTGCGAACGCCGAGACCATTATAGGTCTCTGGCAAGGTCATCCCATTGACGCCGACATAGCGGACCTTCGTATGATCGTTCAGCAGCTTATCGACGTCGAAACTCGTTTCTGTAACGAGGCCGGGGTCGGAAAGACCGGGATAACCGAATAAGTCGAAGGTCGGCAGCAGCGAGGTGAGCTTCGCGTTGAATCCTGCGTGCAGATCACCCTGAATTTGCTCGACGGCTGCCTT
>CBDDGK010000025.1:0-111995 GCA_965227625.1 Neorhizobium sp.
AAGCTAAACCAAATCAGCTCATCTGCGAAACGAAACGGGTTTCCAGATAGGCTTCTGTGGCTTCCGAGCCGCCTTCCGTGCCGTAGCCGGAATCCTTGATGCCGCCGAACGGCACTTCCGGGAGGGCGAGGCCGTTGTGGTTGATGGTCAGCATGCCGGCTTCGACATTGCGGCTGAGCAGGTGCGCGGTCTTGACCGAGCCGGTGAAGGCGTAGGAGGCAAGGCCGAAGGGAAGGCGGTTGGCTTCCTCGATCGCATCCTCATAGGTCGAGAAGCGGTTGACGATGGCGAGCGGGCCAAAAGGCTCGTCGTTCATCATCTTGGCAGAGGTGGGCACGTCGGCGAGCACGGTCGGCTCGAAGAAGTAGCCTTTGTTGCCGATGCGCTTGCCGCCGGTCTTCAGTTCTGCGCCGAGCGAAACCGCGTCGTGGATCATGTCTTCCATGACGGGGATGCGACGTTCGTTGGCGAGCGGGCCCATGGTGATGCCGTCTTCAAGACCGTTGCCGACCTTGAGAGCCTGGGCAGCCTTGACGAAGCCTTCGGTGAACTTGTCGGCAATGCCGTCCTGCACGAGGAAGCGGGTCGGCGCGACGCAGACCTGGCCGGCATTGCGGAACTTGGCCATCGAGGTGACTTCGATCGCCTTTTCGAGATCGGCGTCGTTGAAGATCATGACCGGTGCGTGGCCGCCGAGTTCCATCGTGGCGCGCTTCATGTACTTGCCGGCGAGCGCTGCAAGATGCTTGCCGACCGGGGTGGAGCCGGTAAAGGAAATCTTGCGGATGATCGGGCTTGCCGTCAGGTATTCGGAGATTTCGGCCGGAGTGCCGTAAACCAGGTTGACGACCCTGCCGGAACGCCGGCATCGACGAAGGCGCGGATGAGTTCAGCCGGCGAGGCCGGGGTTTCTTCCGGAGCCTTGACGATGAACGAGCAGCCGGTCGACAGCGCTGCGGAGAGCTTACGGACGACCTGATTGATCGGGAAGTTCCACGGCGTGAAGGCGGCGACAGGGCCGACCGGAACCTTGATTGCCAGCTGCGAAACGCCGGTAAAGCGCGACGGGATGATCTGGCCGTAGGTGCGGCGGGCTTCTTCGGCGAACCAGTCGATCGTGTCGGCGGCGCCCATGACTTCCATCTTCGCCTGGGCGATCGGCTTGCCCTGTTCGCGGGTCATCATGAAGGCGATTTCTTCGACGCGCGAACGCAGGATGTCTGCGGCCTTGCGCATCAGCTTGGAGCGGTCGAGCGGCGAGGTGTCGCGCCAGACCTTGAAACCCTTGTTCGCGGCTTCCAGCGCGAGATCGAGATCGGCCTTGCGCGCGTGGGCGATCTTGCCGATCACCTCTTCGGTGGCCGGGTCGATAACCGGAATGGTCTCGCCGCCAATGCGCATCGCGCCATTCGCCGTTGATGAGAAGCTTGACGTCGGGATAGGTCTGCATGGGATCCACTTTCGGTTTGAAAAATCGCGGAGGGGCGGGCCGAAGACGACCGAAAGGTGCTTCTGGAGCCGCCGGCAGATGCGCGGGGAATTCCGGTCCTTGAGTTAGGATATCTGTCGCCGGAGATCAACGGCCAACACGGCCTTTAATGCGAATTTTTTGCGTTAAAGGCGGCCGGAGATGTTGATCAGAGATAAGGCGGGGGTGACGGCGCTGACGACTTCGCAACGCTCGGTGCCGACATTGCGGTAGCGGTGGGGCTGGCGGCTGTCGAACAGGAAAGCGTCGCCTTTCTTCAGGATGCGTGTCTGGTTGCCAACGGTCAGTTCCAGCTCGCCGGCGACGACCACGCCGCCTTCTTCCGCTTCGTGGCTCAGCATGGTCTCGCCGGTATCGGCGCCAGGTTCGTAGAACTCGTGGAAGACCTGGATGCTGTGGGACTTTGCGTCGCCTACTTGCAAAAGCGTCAGCGCGCCGGTGGAGAGCGGCGTCAGCTCGTCGGCGCGATAGAAGATCTGGTCGACGGGCGGCAGCGTGAGGGCGAAGAAATCCGTCAGCGGGTAGTTGATCGCTTCGAGGATTTTCTTCAGCGAGGCGACCGAGGGGCTGACCTTGTTCTTTTCGATCAGCGACACCAGCGAGTGGGTCACGCCTGCCTTCATCGCCAGCGCCCGTTGGGAGAGGCCATGGCTCTGGCGGACCAGCCGAAGCCGTTCGCCGACGTCGAAACCTTCATCGGCATTATGCGCCGATTGCTGCAGGGCCTGCATCCGCGGAAACGACCTTCTTCTTCCTTCGTTACATGCCCTGATACAACGAACGCTTCGATTTCGCCAATGACGAAAAGAGGAACGGAACGTGAAGGAAAGGTAAATATCTCTTTAAGGTGAAGATGGCCGTTGTTTGGTCCGCGACGAGGCGATCCGGCGCGAACCCGGACACGACGCCCCGGCGCGATGGAGCATGCCGCCGTGCCGGGTCGCTCACGAGCAGTCCTCTCAGTTGCCGGCGGCTTTCGCGTGCGCCTTGCGGGCAATGCTTTCGGCGAAAAGCGGGGTCTCGCGGCTGTTGTGGTCGCCGCTTGCGGCCTGACGGGCGGCGGCCGCCTGTTCGAAGGTCTGGCCATGCGCTTCGATGAAGCCCATGAAGGCGTCGGTCGGATAGGAGGTCACGCGGTTGGTATAACGCGTGCGATTGCCATCGATGGCTTGGGCGATCAGTTCCCAGATGACATTGACCTGCGTGCGCTCGCCTGTCGGGGTGAAAACGTCGGAAATCGAATTCATTCGGCAATAGGATGGCGTCGCTTCGTCGGCGACATAATGCTGGACGACGAGGCCGGTGCCGATCTTTTCCACATTAATCGACATGCGCCGGCCGTCATCCGTGGTCGTGGTGCCCGCGGCGATATGATCGGGCGCGCAGCAGCGCCGATATTCGGCTTCCGGAAGATTGAAAAGCCAGTCGGCGATGTCGACCTGCTCGAAGGGAATATCGATTTCGTGAGAATAGGCTGATTGGGAAAGGATCTTGTCGGTTTAGAACTTTCATGGTTTCGTCCTTCGATCTGGCGGCGGGCGCGGGGGAGGCGGTCGTGGCTGAGCAGGACGCTCGTTCTGCTCGCTGGGAACATTGCCGTCGGGGCGGTTCGGTCTCAATCCATACCCAAGGGGCCAGGCGATATCCGTTGGTATAGGTTGCTTCGAGATTTTTTTCGGTCGGGTGTCGGATCACCGGAAGCGCTTACGTCTTTAAGGAGTGGCCGTGACAGACGGCCTCGTCATCAGGATGAAAAGGGAGAAGGAAAATGGCAAAGAACACGATCTGCGTTTGGTACGACAAGGATGCCGAGGAAGCTGCTCGCTTCTATGCTAAGACGTTTCCGGATAGCTCGGTCGGAAAGGTCACCCATGCTCCGGGTGATTATCCGGACGGCAAAAAGGGCGATGTGCTCGTGGTGGAATTCACCGTGGCGGGCGTGGCCTGCATCGGCCTGAACGGCGGCCCGGTCTTCAAGCACAACGAAGCGTTTTCCTTCCAGATCTCGACAGAAGACCAGGAAGAGACCGACCGCTATTGGAATGCGATTGTCGGCAATGGCGGCCAGGAAAGCGAATGCGGCTGGTGCAAGGATAAGTGGGGCATTTCCTGGCAGATCACGCCGCGCGTTCTCATGGAAGCGATGGCGGCTGGCGGCGCAGAAGCAAAACGCGCCTTCGACGCTATGATGACCATGAAGAAGATCGATGTTGCGACGATCGAAGCCGCCCGGCGGGGTTAAGGAGAAAGTCGATGGACAATAAAATCAGCGGCGGCCACACCTCAGTCCAACGGAAGTCCGAGCGCGAACTCACCGTGACGCGCAGCTTCAACGCCCCCGTTCGCCTCGTCTTCGACGCTTGGACCAAGCCGGAATTGTTCAAGCAATGGTGGGCGCCGAAATCCAGCGGGGTGCCGCTTCTGGCCTGCGAGATGGATGTGCGCACCGGCGGCGGCTACAGCGTCACGTTTGGGCAAGACGCCGATAACTCCATGACTTTCTTCGGCAAATATCTCGAAGTGTCGCCGCCCTCGCGCCTCGTCTGGACCAATGACGAAAGCGAAAACGGCTCCGTCACTACGGTCACTTTCGAGGAGAAGGATGGCGGTACGCTGCTGGCCCTGCACGAACTCTATCCTTCCAAGGAAGCGTGCGAGGAATCCTGCGCCGGCATGGAAGGCGCGATGCCCGAGCAGTTCGGACAGCTGGACGGGCTTCTCGGCGCCTTGGGCGCCAAAGCTTAGAACCGCAATCGCGGTGCAGGAGGCAAAAAGCCCGGCGCGCTTTTGCGGCCGGGCTTTTGTGTGTCGATGCTTTACAGGGCTTCGGCTCAGAAAAACGCCTGAATGCCGGTCTGCGCGCGGCCGAGGATCAGCGCATGGACGTCATGCGTGCCTTCGTAGGTGTTGACCGTTTCCAGGTTCTGCGAATGGCGCATGACGTGGAATTCGATCTGGATGCCGTTGCCGCCGTGCATGTCGCGTGCCTGGCGGGCGATATCGAGCGCCTTGCCGCAATTGTTGCGCTTGACGATGGAGATCATTTCCGGCGCCATCTTGTGCTGGTCCATCAGCTGGCCGACGCGGAGCGAACCCTGCAGGCCGAGCGTGATTTCCGTCTGCATGTCGGCGAGCTTCTTCTGGTAAAGCTGCATGCCGGCGAGCGGCTTGCCGAACTGCTTGCGGTCGAGGCCATACTGGCGGGCGCGGAACCAGCAGTCTTCGGCGGCGCCCATGACGCCCCAGGAAATGCCGTAGCGGGCGCGGTTGAGGCAGCCGAACGGGCCCTTGAGGCCCGAAACGTTCGGCAGGATCGCATCTTCACCGACTTCGACGCTGTCCATGACGATTTCGCCGGTGATCGAGGCGCGCAGAGACAGCTTGCCGCCGATCTTCGGAGCGGAGAGGCCCTTCATGCCCTTTTCGAGCACAAAACCGCGGATTTCGTTGTTATGGGCTTCCGACTTTGCCCAGACGACGAAGACGTCGGCGATCGGCGCGTTGGAAATCCACATTTTCGAGCCGCGCAGGCGATAACCGCCCTCGATCTTTTCGGCGCGGGTCTTCATGCCGCCCGGATCGGAGCCGGCATCCGGCTCGGTCAGGCCAAAGCAGCCGATCAGGTCACCGGAAACGAGGCCCGGCAGGTATTTCTTCTTCTGCTCGTCGGAGCCGTAGGCGAAGATCGGATAGATGACCAGCGAGGACTGGACGCTCATCATCGAGCGATAGCCGGAATCGATGCGCTCGATTTCGCGGGCGACGAGGCCGTAGGCGACGTAGGAAGCGTTGGCGGCGCCGTATTCTTCCGGAAGCGTGACGCCGAGGAGGCCGGTCTGGCCCATCAGCTTGAAGAGTTCCTTGTCGGTCTGCTCTTCGAGATAGGCTTCCTGGACGCGCGGCAGAAGCTCGGACTTGGCGAATGCGGCTGCCGAGTCACGGATCATCCGCTCGTCTTCGGAGAGCTGGTCGTCCAGCAGGAAGGGGTCACTCCAGGAAAAGGCCATGGGTCTGTGAAGCGCGCTGAGCCGCTGTGCTGGGCGGCAATTTTAAGGTTGAAGGAATTATCTCCACGGGCGCGCAGAGAGCAAGCACCGTTTACTCAATCGGCCATGATCTATAGTAATAGGGCATGGTCAGCCTTTCGCGAAAACTGCTCCCTTCCACATCGGCACTTGCCGCCTTCGATTCCGTCGCCCGGCTCGGCAGTTTTTCGGGCGCGGCCGACGAGCTTTCGCTTACGCAGGGCGCGATCAGCCGGCAGGTTTCCGGGCTGGAGGAGCAATTGGGCATTGCGCTGTTCGACCGAACGAGCCGTGGTGTGATGCTGACCGCAGCGGGGGAGGACTATGCCAAGGCGGTGGCCGGCGCGCTGGCACAGATCCGCTCCGCTTCGTTGCAGGTCATGACCAAACGGCATAGCGACCAGCTGAACCTCGCCATCCTGCCGACCTTCGGTACCCGCTGGCTGATGCCGCGCATTCCGCAATTCGTCGCGCGGCATCCGGAAATCACGCTGAATTTCGCCACCCGCATCGGTGTCTTCGATTTCGATCGGGACGGATAGACATGGCGATCCACATAGGCCAGCCGGATTGGCCGGGGGCGGAGTGTACGTTTCTGATGGAAGAGATGGTGGCGCCGGTTGCCTCGCCGGCGTTTCTGAAGACGCATCCGATCGGCAAGGGCGAGGACCTGTTGCGCCTGCCGTTGCTGCACATGGCTTCGCGGCCCGGAGCATGGGGCATTGGTTCGAAAGCCTCGGGGTGACGGGCACGCCGGCGCAGGGCATGCGGTTCGAGCAGTTTGGTAGCGTGGCGCAGGCCTGTATTGCGGGCCTCGGGGTGGCGCTGATGCCGTTGTTTCTGATCGACTCGGAATTGGCGAGTGGGCAGTTGGTCGAGGCGTTTCCGCATCAAGTGCGTAGCCCGAGCGCGTATTATGCGGTTGCGCCGGCCAGCAAGGCGAATTTCCGGCCGGTGGTGGCGTTTCGGGCGTGGTTGCTGGAAGAGGTCGGGAGGTATGGGGAGGAGGTTGTGGGGTGGTGAGGGTGCCGCAGCCTCCCTTCTCTCCCCCTTGTGGGGAGAGATGCCCAGCAGGGCAGAGTGGGGGTGGTTCAGCACATTCGACCGTGGGTTTGTGGCACCACCCCCATCTGTCAGCTCCGCTGACATCTTCCCCGCAAGGGGGAAGAAGGGTGGGTGCCGCACCGCCTCGCCTCAAACCTTCGGCCTCATCCCCAACCAATCCGTCGCCGCCTCATAAGCCAGCGCCAGTTCCAGCACCGCCTTATCCGCCCTCGGTCGTCCGATGATCTGTATCCCATTCGGCAGCCCATTCGCCCCGAACCCCGCAGGCATTGCCGCCACGGGCAGGCCGGCCATCGAGGCCGGGATCACCACTTCCATCCAGCGGTGATACGTATCCATCGTCCGCCCACCCACTTCCTTCGGCCAATGGGTCGTTGCATCGAAGGGGAAGACCTGGGCGGAGGGCAGGATCAGGTAGTCGTAGCGTTCGAACAGCGCCAATAGAGCCTGATACCAGGCACTGCGGCGTTTCGAGGCGAAATGCACCTCGCGGGCGGTCATGTCGAGGCCGCGTTCGATTTCCCAGACCATTTCGGGCTTCAGCAGGGCGCGTCTCGTCGGATCGTCGTAGTTGTCGCGCTGGCCGTTGGCGGTGAGCCAGCTGCGCAACGTTGTCCAGGAGCGCCAGACATCGGCCATGTCGTAATTCGGCACGACATCATCCACCGTGCAGCCGAGCTTTTCGAAAACGGGGAGGGTGGAGCGGCAGAGGTCGAGCACGCCCGGCTCGAAGGGGAGGTAGCCGCCGAGGTCGCCGAGCCAGGCTATGCGCGCGCCGGAGAAGTCGCGGTTTTCGTCGGGTGTCAGGTCTTCGGTCGCCAGCGAATGCGGGTCTCGCGGGTCGTAACCGGCCTGGGTGGAGAGCAGGGCGGCCGTGTCGCGCACCGTGCGGCCCATGGGGCCGAGGGCGGAAAGCTGGCCCATGAAGAGTTCGAGCTTCAGTGAAACCGGGATACGGCCATAGCTCGGGCGAAAACCGACGACATTGTTGAAGGCGGCGGGGTTGCGCAACGAGCCCATCATGTCGCTGCCGTCAGCGATCGGCAGGAGGTGGGCGGAGAGGGCTGCCGCCGCGCCGCCGCTGGAGCCGCCGACGGTCTTGGTCAGGTCATAGGGGTTTTTCGTGGTGCCGTGGACCGGATTGTAGCTTTGCGAGCCGAGGCCTTGTTCGGGCGTGTTGGTCTTGCCGATGATGATGGCGCCGGCGGCGCGGATGCGCTCCACCATCAGCTCGTCCTTTTCCGGCACGAAATCGGCGAAGATCGGCGAACCGTAGGTGCAGCGGATGCCTCTCACCTCGCAGAGGTCCTTGATGGCGATCGGCATGCCGTGCATCCAGCCGCGCGAGGTGCCGGCGGCAAGTTCAGCGTCGCAGGCAGCAGCCTCGGCCAGAAGGGATTCGGTATCGCGCAGGCTGATGATGGCGTTGATGGCGGGGTTTAGGCGTTCGATCCGATCGAGATAGGCCTGCATCACCCGCATGCTGGACGCCCGTCCGTCATGGATCGCCTCGGAGAGCGCCGTGGCGGAAAGCCCCGTAATTTCATCATCCTGCATATTCTGTCCTCCGCTTGTGCTGCGGATTTCCATCTCTCCGCTTGACGGAAGTCAAGGCGTGATGTGGGGATATGTCGCCTGCCGATTACAAACGACTCGACAAAGGACTTTGATCAAAGTATTTTGCTTAAACGATTAAGCAGAGTTGCAAATGGCCATTCCCCGTTCCGGACCGAACATGAGCGCGATCGCCGCTGCCCTTGGGGTATCGGCCGCGACGGTGTCGAACGCGCTTTCGGGCAAGGGCAGGGTATCACCGGAACTCATCGAGCGCATCAGGGCAAAGGCGGCCGAGCTCGGTTATGTGCCGAGCCTTGCGGCGCGCGCGCTGCGCACCGGTCGCACCGGCGTTCTCGGCCTCGTTTTGCCGGATATCGCCAACCCGCTCTTTCCGCAGATCGCACAGGCGATCGAAAACGCGGCTTCGGCTGCCGGTTATGGCGTGCTCATCGCCGACTCCCGCGGCGATATCGCCACCCAGACGGAAGCAATCAATCGGCTACTGGAGCGCGGCGTCGATGGCATGGTCATCGTTCCCCGCCGCGGCACGCGCATCGCCGATGTCGGCTGTCCGGTCGCGGTCATCGACACGCCTTCGACACCCGGCAACACGGTCGCTGCCGACCATTGGGATGGCGGCTCGAAGATGGGGCGGCATCTGGCGGAATTCGGGCATCGCAAGGTGCTGCTGATCGGCGGCAATCCCAATTCGAACGTGCAAAACGACCGCATCGGGGGCTTGAGGGCCGGTCTCGGCAATCAGGCTGATTGCGAAGTGATGTGGATCGAGAAGGTCGAGGCGGTTTCCGGTGCCGGCTGCCCGCTTGGCCTGGTGGAAAAGGCGGCGGAAGGTTTTACCGCTTTTGCGGCGCTCTCGGATCTTTCGGCGCTCAGGGTTCTGACGGAATTGCAGCGCGGCGGCATCGGCGTGCCGGAAATGGTAAGCGTCACCGGTTTCGACGACCTCATCTGGTCGCCGGTCGTCACTCCGGCGCTGACCACGGTGCGGATGGATATGGCGACCATTGCCGATCTGGCGATCGCGGCGCTGATCCGGGTTATCGAGCCGGATGGCGAGGCTGACGAAGTGATTGCCGGCAAGGTGGTGTCCGAGACCGACCGCGTGCCGATGCAGCTCATCATTCGCCAGTCCACAGGCGTGCCGTCCGCAGGCACCGCTTCGAATTCGCATGCCCACAATAAGCAGACCGCCCAATAAACCGACAGCAGGAGAACTCAAATCATGAACAAGGTCATTCTCGCATCGGGCACCGCCCTGATGCTCACCATAGGTGCCGCACAGGCTCTCGCACAGGAAAAGACGCTGACGATTTCCGTCTATGCGCTGGCGCAGGACGAATACAAGCAGCTCGTCTACGATCCCTTCGAGAAGATCTGCGGCTGCAAGCTGGTCGTCGAGACCGGCAACAGCGTCGAGCGTCTTGCCAAGATGGAAGCCAACAAGGCGAACCCGGTCATCGACATGGCCGTCGTTTCCATGGCCGATGCGCTGGCCGCTTCGCGTGCCGGCCTGATCGACAATATCGACACGTCGAAGCTTTCCAATTTCAACAAGCTCTATGACGTCGCCAAGGATCCGAACAAGGATGGCATGAGCGTCGGCTACACGTTCTACGCAACCTCGATCGCCTACCGTTCCGACAAGATGAAGATCGAGTCCTGGGCCGATCTCTTGAAGCCGGAATATGCCAGCCACATCGCATGGCCGAATGTCACCACCAACCAGGGCCCGCCTGCGCTTTACATGCTCGGTCAGGCGCTCGGCAAGGACACGCCGGACCTGAAGGCTGCAATCGAAGCCGTCGGCGCCAAGAAGGCCGAGATCGTCACCTTCTATGAAAAGTCCTCGCAGCTCGTGCAGCTGATGAAGCAGGAAGAAATCTGGGCAGCGCCGATCGGCCGCTTCACCTGGGCTCCCTTCACCAAGCTCGGCCTGCCGGTTGCCTGGGCGACGCCGAAGGAAGGCCAGACGGGCGGCATGAACGTCATGATCGTTCCGAAGGGCGGCAAAAAGTCCGAACTCGCGCTGCAGTTCATGGACTTCTGGCTCTCCACCGACATCCAGAAGGCGCTTGCCGAAAAGTTCATCGACAGCCCGGCCAACAAGGACGTCAAGGTTTCCGACGAAATCGCCAACAACCTCACCTATGGCGAGGAAACGGCAAAGAGCCTGAAGCTGATCCCGTCCGCCACCGCGCTCGACCAGCGTGCCGGCTGGATCAAGAGCTGGAACGAAAAGGTCGGCCAGTAACACCGAGATAGCCTCCCAAGGCTAAGGGATGCGGGCGTCGCGCGAATGCCCGTCCGCATCCCGACTTTCGATCAGAGAACGGAATTACCCAGGATGTTTCAAAACAGGGCCGAGGCGCTTGCACTTGCGCTGCCTGCCGCGATCTTCGCGGCGGCGGTCTTTCTCGTGCCGGTGGTGATCCTGCTCTCCGACGGGTTTCGCAACCCGGCCGGCGGCTGGACGATTTCCGCCTATATCGACTTCTTCTCCAGCCCGCTGAACCAGGCCGTGTTTCTGCGCACGCTGAAGCTCGGCGCGCTGGTGACGGTGGTCTCGGCGGTGATCGGTTATGCGGCGGCGTTCGCGATCGTCAATCTCGAGCCCGGCATGAAGGGCAAGGTGACGGGCCTCGTCGTGCTGCCGCTGATGATTTCGCCGGTGGCGCGTACCTATGCGTGGATCGTCATTCTCGGCCGCACCGGCATCGTCAACGAGGCTTTCCGGGCGATTGGGCTGACGGATGCGCCTTTGCGCATTCTCTTCTCAGAAACGGCGATCTTCATCGGCTTGCTTCAGCTTTTCCTGCCGCTGATGATCATCTCGCTGATCTCGGCCTTGGAAAACATGCCCAAGGATGCTGTGCCGGCCGCCCGCGTGCTCGGCGCCAACTGGTTCCAGGTGTTCTGGAAGGTCATCCTGCCGCTCACCAAGGAAGGCTTGGTGATCGGCGGAACGCTGGTCTTCACCGGCTGTCTCACCGCCTATATCACGCCGGCCATTCTCGGCGGTTCCAAGGTGCTGATGCTGGAAACGCTGATGTACCAGCAGGTTTCCGTCTCCAACAATTTCGTCGCGGCGAGTGTCATCGCCTTCATCCTGATCGTCATGAGTTTTGCCGCCAACATCCTCCTGAAGCGCGTCGCAACCGCACGCAACAAGCAGCGGAGGGCCGCCGCATGAGTGCCGCGCGCAGCCTCTTCATTCCGCTCATCCTGTTTCTGGTGATCGCATTCCTGATCGGGCCGTTCCTGATCATCGTCGCGGCCTCGTTCTCGGCCGGCGAAACGCTGGCTTTCCCGCCGCAGGGCTTTTCGCTGCGCTGGATCGCCAAGGTCTTTACGGTCGAAAGTTTTCGCGCGTCGTTCGGCATGTCGATGTTCCTGGCGATCGGCGGCACGCTGGCAGCGCTGGTGCTTGGCATCCCGGCATCCTACGCGCTCTCCCGCTACAAGCTGCCGGGCGCGGAAATCGTCCGCACCGTCGTCTCCGCACCGATCATCGTGCCCGGCATCATCGTCGGCCTGGCGCTGCTGCGCTACATCGTCGTGCCCTTCCAAATCGGCATCACGCTGGCGCTGTTCCTTGCCCATACCGCGCTGATCCTGCCCTATGCGGTGCGGGTCGTCTCGGCCAGCCTTGAAAACCTGCGCTCCGATATCGAGGAAGCAGCGGTCCTGCTCGGCTCCTCGCGGCTCGGCGCCTTTTTCCGGGTGGTGATGCCGAACATTCGCGGCGGTATTCTCTCTGCCTTCATTCTCGGCTTCGTCACCTCGTTCAACCAGGTGCCGGTGTCGCTGTTCCTTTCCGGCCCCGGTGTCAGGACCATGCCGATCGACATGATCGCCTATATGGAAATCGTCTTCGATCCGTCCGTCGCCGCGCTTTCCTCGCTGCTTGCCCTGATGTCCATCGGCATCGTGTTTGCCGCCGAACGTTTCCTTGGATTCTCCCGCTATGTCTGATGCGACCTACCTCTCCCTCGACAAGCTGACGCTGACCTATGGCGATAGCCCCGCCGTGCCGGATCTCGATCTCGATATCCGCAAGGGCGAGCTGATCGCGCTGCTCGGCCCCTCCGGCTGCGGCAAGACGACGACCATGCGGGCGATTGCCGGGCTGATGCCGGTCAAGTCCGGCCATGTGCGGCTGGATGGCACCGACATTACCCGCGTGCCGGCCAACAAGCGGGCCGTCGGTCTGGTCTTCCAGTCCTACGCGCTTTTCCCGCATCTCTCAGTCTACGAAAACGTCGCCTTCGGCCTGAAGCTCAAGGGCATGCGTGGTGCGGAACTCGAAGCCAAGGTGCAGTCCGGCCTGAAGTCGGTCGGCCTGTCGAATTTCGCCAACCGCCGCCCGGCCGAGCTTTCGGGCGGCCAGCAGCAGCGTGTGGCGCTGGCGCGCTCCATGGTCATGGAGCCGAAGGTACTGTTGCTCGACGAGCCGCTCTCCAACCTCGACGCCCGCCTTCGCCTGGAAATGCGCACCGAGCTGCAGCGTGTCCAGAAGGAGACCGGCGTGACGATGATCTTCGTTACCCACGATCAGGCAGAAGCGCTGGCGCTGGCCGACCGCATCGTCGTCATGAAATCCGGTAAGATCGAGCAGATTGGCTCGCCGGAAGACATCTACAATCGCCCGACCTCGTCCTTCGTCGCCGATTTCGTCGGCTTCGAAAACATCTTCCCGCTGGAAGGCGGAAAGCTTAAGACGAGCGGCGGCCTTATCGATCTTTCCAGCCAGCCTCCTTCAGCGGCGGGTCTGGCCTGGCGGCCGCGTATGGTAACCCTGGGGACAGGTCCTTTTCGGGGTACCGTGCGCGGCACATCCTTCGCAGGCGACAGCCGCGAATATCTCCTGGATACGTCGCTCGGTGCGATCAAGGCGGAAGTCGAGGCCAGCCAGCCAGCGCATGCTCTCGGCGCCGAACTGTCCTTCGACCTGCCGGCCGACAAGGCCGCGCCGCTGGCGCGGTTTGCGTAAGGAGCCGCTGACATGGGCATCTGGATCGATACCGATATGGGTTTCGACGATATCGCGGCGATCATGGCCGCGGCGCATGCGGGACTGGTGATCGACGGCGTTTCTCTGTCCTTCGGCAACGCGCCGCTGGAGCATATCCGCCGCAATGCGGCGGGCGCGGCTTCGGCCTTCGTCTGGCCGTTCCCGATCCATGTCGGACGTGCGGCGCCGGTGCTCGGGAATTTGCAGACGGCAACGAATGTGCTGGGCGATACCGGCATTCCGACTGTCGGCAAGACGCTGCCGGAGGCTGCCGATACGTTTCACGAAGATGCGTTTGAAGCGCTCTGTGCCTGGCTCGGAAAGGGTGAGGGCGAAAGGCGCATCATGGCGCTCGGGCCGCTGACGAATATTGCGGCCGTCGCCTTGGCACGCCCTGACCTTGCGGCCAAAATCACCGACCTCACCTGGATGGGCGGCGGCCTGACGGCCGGCAATCACACCGCATCGGCGGAATTCAACGCGTTTGCCGATCCAGAGGCGCTGGCGATCGTTCTCGCTCACAATATCCCGTTCCGGATGGTCGATCTCGATCTTTGCCGCAAGGTTCTCTGCGGACCGGCGGACGTCGTTCCGGTGCGCGAGGCCGGTGGCCGCAATGCGGAACTGGTGGCGGATCTTCTGGCCGGTTTCGTTGCGATCGCCACAAGCCGCGGCCGTCCGGCCATGGCGTTGTATGATGCTGTCGCCGCCGTTGCCTTTGCCTATCCCGACCACGTGACCTGGCGCGAGGCGCGCATCGATGTCGAGCTTGCCGGCGGTCTGACGCGTGGCCGCACCGTGGTTGAAGCGCGGCCTGGCCGGGCAGAATTTAATGCCGCCTACGGCGCCGATATCGACGTCGACAAGGCGAAAGCGGTCATTCTTGAGACATTGCGTGCGGAGGCGAGCTGGTGAAGAATATTATCTCAACGGTTCAGGAATTTACCGAGCCCTCGTTTCGCGACCGTGTCGTCATTGCTGCTCGTGGCGATGCGCCGTTCGACATCCTGATCGTCGGCGGCACGTTGGTGGACATGGTGACCGGCGAGCTGCGCGCCGCCGATATCGGTCTTGTCGGCCCGGTGATCGCCAGTGTGCATGAGGCCGGCAGCCGTTCCGATGCTGCGCAGACAATCGACGCGACCGGTACCTTCATCTCCCCCGGCCTGATCGACACGCATATGCATGTCGAAAGCTCGATGGTGACGCCCGCGACCTATGCCGGTGCCGTGCTGCCGCGCGGCGTGACGACCATCGTCTGGGACCCGCATGAATTCGGCAACGTGCATGGCACCGAAGGTGTCGCCTGGGCGCTGGAGGCGGTGAAGCCGTTGCCGCTGCGCGCCGTCGTGCTGGCGCCGTCCTGCGTGCCGTCGGCTCCCGGTCTGGAAGTTGCCGGCGCCGATTTCGATGCGGCGACGATCGAGGAAATGCTGTTCTGGCCGAAGATCGGCGGCCTTGCCGAGGTCATGAACATGCGCGGCGTCATCGACCGCGATCCGCGCATGAGCGGTATCGTTCAAGCGGCGCTCGTCTCCGAAAAGCTGGTCTGCGGCCATGCACGCAGCCTTGCCGGCCCGGATCTGGCGGCCTTCATGGCGTCGGGCATCACCTCCGATCACGAACTGGTATCCGGCGACGACCTGATGGCCAAGCTGCGCGCCGGCCTGACGATCGAGCTGCGCGGCTCGCACGATCACCTTCTGCCGGAATTCGTCGAGGCTTTGAATGCGCTCGGCCATCTGCCGCAGACTGTCACTCTCTGCACCGACGATGTTTTCCCGGATGACCTGGTTCAGGGCGGCGGTCTTGACGACGTGGTGCGCCGGTTGGTGCGTTATGGTCTGAAGCCCGAATGGGCGCTGCAGGCCGCGACGCTGAATGGCTCGGTTCGTATCGGCAGGCCCGATCTCGGCCTGATCGCCGCCGGGCGCCGTGCCGATATCGTCCTCTTCGAGGATCTGAAGGATTTTCGTGCGCGCCACGTCATTGCCAGCGGCACGCCGATTGCCCGCGAAGGCAATATGGTGGTGAAGCTCACCAAGACCGATCCCTGCCTCCTGGAAAATTCCGTCAAGCTCAAGCCGCTTTCGGCCGATGACTTCAGGCTGCGTTCGGAAGGCAAAAAGGTTCGCCTCGCGACCATAGATCGCCCACGTTTCACGCGTTGGGGGCAGACGGATGCGGATGTCGTTGATGGCTACGTGGTACCCCCGGAGGGCGCGACGCTGATCGCCGTGACCCACCGCCACGGCCGTGTCGACAGCCGCACCCGTCTTGGGTTCCTCACCAGCTGGGGTACCTGGAAGGGCGCATTCGCCACGACACTCGCGCATGACAGCCATAACCTGACCGTCTTCGGGTCCGAGCCGGCCGATATGGCCGCTGCCGCGAATGCGGTGATCGAGGCCGGCGGCGGCATGGCGGTGGCGATCGGCGGCAAGGTGGTGGAGCTTCTGCCGCTGCCGCTCTCCGGCCTCGTCTCCGAAGCGCCGATGCAAGATGTGGCCGAAGGTTTCCGACGGATCCGCGCCACGATGGACAAGGTCGCCGACTGGCAGCCGCCCTATCTGATCTTCAAGGCCTGTTTCGGCGCGACGCTGGCCTGCAATCCTGGCCCGCATCAGACCGATCGCGGCATTGCGGATGTTGCCAAGGGCACGGTATTGGAGTCTCCGATTCTTGAGGTTCTCGAATAGGAGGCTGCATGCAGCCGCATGATTTTTGGCAGGAAGTTCACCCCGCCGGCACGTTTGACCGGGCAGGCCCGTTTTCCGGCTTCTACCCCGCCAGCCTCGATGACGGCAGCCAAATCCGGTTGCCGATCCGGCCGCTTGCGGATGGCGAACATGCGCTGGCCTCGCTGATCATCAACCAGGCGAGTTTCGATGTGCAGGATGCGCTTGCCGCCGATCTGGCGCCGAAGCTTGCGGCATACCGCCCGGAAGTCATCGTCGGCCTGCCGACATTGGGGCTGACGCTTGCCGCTGCCGTCGCGCGCTCGCTGGGTTTCATACGCTACGTGCCGCTCGGGACCTCCAAGAAATTCTGGTACGACGAAACGCTTTCCGTGCCGCTTTCGTCGATCACCACGCCCGAGCAGCAGAAGCGTCTTTACGTCGATCCCCGCATGCTGCCGCTGATCAAGGGCAAGCGTGTGGCGCTGGTGGACGATGTCATCTCCTCCGGCACGTCCATCGTTTCCGGCCTGACGCTGATGGCCTCTCTCGATATCGAGCCGGTCGTCATCGGCGCCGCCATGCTGCAATCGGAACGCTGGCACGCCAAGCTCGATGCTTTCGGCCCGCAATGGCGGGAGCGGGTTGCCGGCGTGTTCAAAACGCCGATGCTGAAGAAGGCGGGCGAGGGGGCCTGGACGGCTTAAGGGGCTGCCTGAGGCAAATTGAGCCTTGCGAAAGGTGGTCGTCCGGTTAGGATCGCCGGATAACTCACCTCGGGAACAATCATAAAATCGGGAATAGTTTCATGGAATTGGTGTTCGACGGCCATAACGACGTGCTTCTGCGGCTTTGGCGGAATGCGAAATCGGGCGGCGACCCGATCGCCGAGTTCAGGGACGGCATTGCAAGCGGCCATATCGACGGTCCGCGCGCCAAAAAGGGCGGTCTCGCCGGCGGTCTCTGCGCCATCTACATTCCCTCCGGCGAGCTGGTGCTGAAGGAGCCGGATGCGAACGGCCATTACGTCACGCCGCTTTCCAAGCCGCTCGACCATCTTCCGTCGCTGACGATCGCGCTCGAAAAGGCGTCGATCGCGCTGCGTCTCGATCAGGCCGATGCATGGCGGCTCTGCCGCTCTACGGCGGAGATCCGCAAGGCGATGGACGAGGGTATTTTCGCCGCCGTCATGCATATGGAAGGCTGCGAGGCGCTCGATCCGGATCTTGACAATCTCGAAGTGTTTTATGCCGCCGGCCTGCGTTCGCTCGGTCCGGTCTGGAGCCGCCACAACATTTTCGGTCACGGCGTGCCGTTTGCCTATCCCATGTCGCCGGATACCGGTCCGGGTCTCACCGATGCGGGCTTCGAACTGGTCAAGGCCTGCAACAGGCTCGGCATCCTGATCGATCTGGCGCATATCACCGAGAAGGGGTTCTGGGACGTTGCCAAGGCCTCAGACCAGCCGCTGATCGCCAGCCATTCCAACGCGCATGCGCTGACGCCGGTCGCCCGCAATCTCACCGACAAGCAGATGGATGCAATCAAGGAAGGTAACGGTCTCGTTGGCCTGAACTATGCCGTGACCATGCTGCGCGACGATGGCCGCGACAATGTCTCGACGCCGCTTTCCGACATGGTGCGCCATATCGACTACATGGTCGAGCGCATGGGGATCGACTGCGTAGCGCTCGGTTCGGATTTCGACGGGGCCTCGATTCCCGAAGAGATTCATGATGCTGCAGGAAATCAAAATCTGGTTGCGGCGCTCAAAAACGCGGGATACGGTGACGCAGAGCTAATAAAGCTATGCCGGGAAAACTGGCTCAGAGTTTTGGGGAAGGCCTGGCACGAATAAGGGTCGGTTTTCCCCGGAGTTCCAAGAACTGGTCCAAAGAACCAAAGGGGAAGACAGACTATGCTTCATTCATTCAAGGGACGAATCCGTCTGCTGACGACGGGTGTTGCGCTGGCGGTCATGATGGCTGCCGCACCGCAGGCCTTCGCGGTCACGCCGAAGGACACGCTCGTCATCGGCCTCGCCTTCGACGACATCATCACGCTCGATCCGGGCCAGGCTTTCGAATTCTCGGCCGGCGAAATCAACGGCAATTCCTATGATCGTCTCGTGCGCCTGGATATTGCCGATACGTCCAAGGTCAAGCCGGACCTCGCCGAAAGCTGGACCGTTTCCGATGACGGCCTGACCTATACGTTCAAGATCAAGTCGGGCCTGAAATTCGCCTCCGGCAACCCGATCACCGCCGAAGACGTCGCCTATTCCTTCGAGCGCTCGGTCAAGATCGATGGCCCGCCGGCCTTCATTCTCAACCAGTTCGGCCTGAAGAAAGACAATATCACCACCAAGGCCGTCGCCAAGGACCCGAGCACGTTCGTGCTGACCGTCGACCAGTCCTATGCGCCGTCCTTCGTGCTGAACTGCTTGACCGCAACCGTTGCGGCCGTTGTCGACAAGAAGGTCGTTTCGCAGCACGTTACCAATGACGATTACGGCAATGCCTGGCTGAAGACCAATTTCGCCGGCTCCGGCCCGTACAAGATCCGCGAATGGCGCGCCAACGAAGTGGTCGTCATGGAGCGCAACGACAATTACTGGGGCGAAAAGGCGAAGCTCAACCGCGTCATCTATCGCCACATGAAGGAAAGTGCGGCTCAGCGCCTCGCACTCGACAACAATGACATCGACGTTGCCCGCAACCTCGAGCCGAACGATATCGATGCTGTTTCCAAGAAGGGTACGACCGTCACTAGCACCCCGAAGGGCTCGGTCTTCTACTTCAGCATGAACCAGAAGAACCCGAACCTGAAGAAGCCGGAAGTCGTCGAGGCGATGAAATATCTCGTCGATTACGACGCGATCGGCGCGACCCTGATCAAGGGTGTCGGCGAAATTCACCAGACCTTCCTGCCGAAGGGCCTGCTCGGCGCAATCGACGACAAGCCTTATAAGCTCGACGTTGCCAAGGCCAAGGAACTGCTCGCCAAGGCCGGCCTGAAGGACGGCTTCTCGGTGACCATGGACGTGCGCAACAACCAGCCGACCACCGGCATCGCGGAATCCATCCAGCAGACCTTCGCCCAGGCCGGCATCAAGATGGAAATCATCCCCGGTGATGGTAAGCAGACGCTGACGAAATATCGCGCCCGCACGCACGACATGTATATCGGCTACTGGGGTGTCGACTATTGGGATCCGAACTCCAACGCGGAAACCTTCACGTCGAACGTCAACAATGCCGATGACGGCACGTCGAAGACGCTGGCCTGGCGTAATGCCTGGGATATTCCGGAACTGACGAAGGAAACCAAGACTGGCTTCCTGGAGCGGGATTCGGGCAAGCGCGCTGCGATCTACCAGGACCTGCAGAAGAAGCTTCTGACCACCGGTCCGTTTGCGTTGATCTTCCAGCAGACGGAAGTTGCCGGCGTGGCTAAGGGCGTGAAGGATTTCAAGCTGGGGCCGACCTTCGATACGAACTACGTGTTCAACGTTTCCAAGGACTAAGACAGGCGATAGCGAGGGGCGGCGGCGTTGCTTGCCGCCGTCATCCTCGGGCCTGTCCCGAGGATCTGCGGAAGGCTCTGCAGGCTCGACGTCGCTTCCTACTGACGTGGATAGATCCTCGGGACAAGCCTGAGGATGACGGCGTACAGATTAGGTGGCGCCAAATCGCCCGTCGCCATCACTCCAAGAGGTTTTCCTTGGCTCTGACCGATACTTCCGTGGCGACACGGCGCAATAGGCGCCGTGCTTCGTCGGCAATGGCCTCCATCCTGCGTTTCGCGGTGACGGTGGTCACGACCATTTTCGGCCTTTTGCTCGTGACCTTCTTCATCGGCCGGGTCATTCCCATCGATCCGGTCCTGGCGATCGTCGGTGACCGCGCGCCTGCCCATCTTTATGAGCGCACGCGCATCGAGCTCGGCCTCAATCTGCCGCTTTACGAGCAGTTCTGGATCTATACCAAGCAGGCGCTGTCCGGAAATCTCGGCACATCGGTGCTGACCAGCAATCCCGTGTTGGAGGATATCAAGCGGGTCTTCCCGGCGACCATGGAGCTTGCGACGATCGGTACCCTGATCGGCGCGATCCTCGGTATTCCGCTCGGTGTGCTGGCCGCGGTCAAGCGCGGAAGCTTTGCGGACCAGGTGGTGCGCGTCATCGGCTTGATCGGTTATTCGGTGCCGATCTTCTGGCTTGGGCTTCTCTCGCTTGTGCTGTTTTACGCGCAGCTGCGTTGGGTCGCGTTTCCGGGCCGTGTGGACATCGTCTACGAATACAGTTTCACGCCGCAGACGGGCTTTTACCTGTTCGATGCGGCCGTGCAGGGGCAGTGGGAGGTCGTCTGGGACCTGTTCCGGCATATTGCGCTGCCCGGTTCGCTGCTCGGATATTTCTCGCTCGCCTATATCAGCCGCATGACCCGCTCCTTCATGCTGAACGAGCTTTCCCAGGAATATGTGGTGGCGGCGCGGGCGAAAGGGCTTTCCGAGGCCCGGATCATCTGGTTCCACGCGCTGCGAAATGCGGCGGTGCCGCTGGTGACGGTGATCGCGCTTTCCTATGCGAACCTGCTGGAAGGCTCGGTTCTGACCGAAACCATCTTCTCCTGGCCGGGGCTTGGCCTCTACATCACCAATTCGCTGCAGAATGCCGATATGAATGCGGTTCTGGGCGGCACGCTGGTGATCGGGGCCGTCTTTGTCGGCATCAACATCTTCTCCGATCTTCTCTATCGGACACTCGACCCGAGGACGCGTAGCCGATGAGCCCTCAATCGATCAATATGGGTGAAAACCTCAAGCCCTATAGCCGCGAATGGCTGCTGTCCGACCGGCCGACCTCGCGCAAGCAGGCCCGGCTTGGCCGCGCCTACATCATCTGGCGCCGGTTCGCCGAAAACCGGCTGGCTCTGCTGGGGCTTGGCATTATCGTCCTGCTCGTGCTGGTGGCTGCTTTTGCGAACGTGCTGGCGCCGCACAATCCGGTGGTCGGCGACCTGCGCAATTCGCGTCTTCTGCCACTCGGCTCCGAAGGCTACCTGCTCGGCACCGATGACCAGGGCCGCGATATTCTTTCGCGGCTGATCTACGGCTCGCGGTTGACGCTGCTGGTCGTCGTGCTGGTGGCGATCATCGCCGCACCGATCGGGCTCATCGTGGGCACGGCTGCCGGTTATGCCGGAGGCTGGCTCGATGCGGTGCTGATGCGGATCACCGATATCTTTCTCGCGTTTCCGAAGCTCGTTCTGGCGCTGGCGCTGGTCGCGGCGCTTGGGCCGGGCATCGAGAACGCCATTCTTGCCATCGCCGTCACCTCATGGCCGCCCTATGCACGTATCGCCCGTGCCGAGACGCTGACGTTCCGCAATTCGGAATTCATCTCGGCGGTGAAACTGATGGGCGCGTCACCGATGCGGATCGTGCTCAGGCATGTCATGCCGCTCTGCATGTCGTCGCTCATCGTGCGCGTCACGCTCGACATGGCAGGTATCATCCTGACCGCCGCCGGCCTGGGCTTCCTTGGTCTCGGCGCACAGCCGCCGCTGCCGGAGTGGGGCGCGATGATCGCCTCCGGCCGCCGCTTCATTCTTGACCAGTGGTGGGTTGCCGCCATGCCGGGTGTGGCGATCCTGATCGTCAGCCTCGGTTTCAACCTGCTGGGCGACGGGTTGCGCGATGCGCTCGATCCGAAGGAGGCAGGCCAATGACGGCGCTTCTCACCGTCGAAGACCTTCGCGTCACTTTCCCGACCCGCACCGGCGAGGTGCAGGCGGTGCGCGGTGTTTCCTTCGCGCTTGGCCGCGAGCGGCTGGGCATTGTCGGCGAATCCGGCTCCGGCAAGTCGCAGACCGGTCGCGCCATCATGGGGCTGACGCCGGGACATGCGAAGATCACCGCCAAGAAGCTTGCCTTCGGCGACCGCGATCTCCTGAACATGCCTGCCGCCGAGCGGCGGGCTCTGCGCGGCAAGAAGGTCGCGATGATTCTGCAGGATCCGAAATATTCGCTCAACCCGGTCATGACCATCGGCCGGCAGATCGTCGAGACGCTGAAGACGCATGAGAAGGTCTCCAGTTCCGAGGCGAAACAGCGGGCGCTCGCCATGCTGGAGGCGGTGCAGATCCGCGATCCGCAGCGCGTCTTCGATCTTTATCCGCACGAGGTTTCCGGCGGCATGGGCCAGCGGGCGATGATCGCCATGATGCTGGTCTGCGGCCCGGAACTGCTGATAGCCGACGAGCCGACATCGGCGCTGGATGTGACCGTGCAGCTCGAAGTGCTCGGCATTCTGGACAAGTTGGTTTCCGAGCGCGGCATGGGGCTGATCTTCATCTCCCACGACCTGCGTCTCGTTTCGTCCTTCTGCGACCGCGTCATCGTCATGTATGCGGGGCGGATCGTCGAGGAGCTATCGTCGGCAAACCTCGCCGAGGCGCAGCATCCTTACACACGCGGGCTGTTGAACTGCCTGCCGACCATCGGTTCCGACCGGCATCCGCTGCCCGTCCTCGACCGTAAGCCGGAGTGGTCGCTATGACGTCTGCCCTTTCCATCCGCGACATGGTCGTGACCTATGACGAGTTCAATGCGTTGAACCATGTCAGCCTCGATGTGGGCCAGGGCGAATCCTTCGGCATCGTCGGTGAATCCGGTTCCGGCAAATCGACGCTTCTGCGCGCCGTGGCAGGTCTTGCGACCTTCCAGCAAGGGACGCTGAGTGTCAGCGGCCGTTCCTATTCCGGCCGTCATCGGGACAAGGAATTCTACCGCACCGTCCAGATGGTGTTTCAGGACCCTTATGGTTCGCTGCATCCGCGCCAGACGGTGGATCGGCTGCTGCTGGAACCGCTGGTGATCCATGGCTTTACCGATGTCGAGACGCGCATCAGCCGCGCGCTGGACGAGGTCGGGCTCGGCTCCGGTTTCCGGTTCCGGTATTCGCACCAGCTTTCCGGCGGTCAGCGGCAGCGTATCGCGATTGCCCGCGCGTTGATCCTGGAGCCGAAAATTCTGCTGCTTGACGAGCCGACTTCGGCGCTCGATGCCTCGATTCAGGCGGAAATCCTGAACCTTCTGGAACAGGCGCGGCGCGATCGGAACCTCACCTTCGTCATGGTCAGCCACGATCTCGGCGTCATCAGCCACATGTGCGAACGGCTGGCGGTGATGAAGAATGGCGAGGTCGTTGAGACTGTGCCGCGAAAAGCGCTGGAAAATCGCGAGTTTTCCGCCGATTATACGCGCCAATTGCTTGTCGCCAGCGAAGGTTTTCGTCGCGGCTGATTGGCTTTCCCTTCTCCCCATCGGGGAGAAGGTGCCGGCAGGCGGATGAGGGGCTGCACGGCAGGACGCTTCTGGTCTGCTTCGAGGGTTTGGCCCCCTCATCCGACCCTTCGGGCCACCTTCTCCCCGAGGGGAGAAGGGAAGTGCGCCCGTTTCAGCTCAGCCCACTTGCGTTTCGGTAGCGCCTGACCGAAAAACGCTGAAGACGTTTCCGAGAAAGTTCAGGCAGAAAGATCGCATGCAGCTTCGCGCGCTTATGTATTTCGATGAACTCGTGCGGACGAATTCCATGCGGGCGGCGGCGGAGAATCTGAATGTCGCCGCCACCGCCGTTTCCCGTCAGATCGAGAATCTCGAGCATTATTTCGGCACGCCGCTCGTGGAACGCAGCAATCGCGGCATCAAGCTGACGGCCGCCGGCGAGCTTTTGGCGGCGCGGGCGGGGCGGACGCTGCGGGAGCTGGAGCATGTCCATCAGCTGATCGACGACCTGCAGGGTCTGCAGCGGGGCAGGGTGGTGATCTTCGCCAATGGCGCGACGGTCGCGAACCTGTTGGCGCCGGTTCTGGCGGAATTCAGCCTGCGGTATCCAAAGCTCAGGTTCGAAGTGGCGATCACCAGTGCCCGTGAGGCCGTGGAGGCGCTGGCTGCGGCCGAGGCGGATCTGGTGGTGACACTGTTTGCGCCTAAGATTTCCGGCGTGAAGGTGCGGGTGCGCTCCGAGTTGACCTATGACGTGATCATGGCGGCAGATCATCCTGCGGCCGGCGCGAAGGAACTCAGCTTGCGTGATCTCGTGCAGATGCCGTTGGCTTTGCCGGATAAGAGTTTCAGCGCACGCCAGGCTTTCGAGGACGTGTTCGCCAAGGACGGGCTGACGCTCGATCCGGTTTTCGTCACCGGTTCGCTGGAAATGCTGAAGGAACTGGTGCTGCGCCGCGCGGCCGTGACGCTTTTGCCGTCGCTCGCGGTGCAGCGGGAAATCGATGCGGGGCAGCTTGCCGCGGTTCCGGTTATCTCGGGCAGGGCGGTGCGCACACCGATCGATCTCTGCGTCGCGCCGGATCGGCAGCTTTCCTTTGCGGCCGGCAAGCTGGTCGACTTCATCGAAGGTTTCATGCGCGGTGCGGACACGCGGAAATCCTCGCGTCGCAAGGCTGCCGAATAAATGCATTCTGTGTAGCGTTTTCGGCTACACAGAGAACACAAAATTCTGCATTGTGTGTGCACCTGCGAAATGACACACTTTTGGCAATCACCGATCCCGCAGGTGCCGATCAGGCTGGGTCGTATTCCAAAAAGGGGATTTTGATGGGCAGGATGACGTTCTGGGGTTCGGCCACCACGCTGAAGGGGGCCGCCTTTGGTCTCGCCATGGCGGCCGGGGTGTTCGTAGCAGTGACGGGTGCGCAAGCCGCGCCGAAAACCGCAGTGACAGTGGGCATGGCCGTAGAGCCGACCGGGCTTGACCCGACGATCGCGGCGCCGGTGGCCATTGGTCAGGTGACTTGGCAGAACGTCTTCGAGGGCCTCACCACCATCGACAAGACCGGCAAGGTGCAGCCCCAGCTAGCCGAAAGCTGGCAGATCTCGCCGGACGGCAAGACCTACACTTTCAAGCTGCGCCAGGGCGTGAAATTCCATAACGGCGTTGCCTTCGACAGCGCAGTCGCGAAGTTCTCGCTCGACCGCGCCCGCGGTGCTGACAGCGTCAATCCGCAGAAGCGTTATTTCGCCTCGATCGACACGATCGAGACCCCGGATGCCAATACGCTGGTGCTGAAGCTGAAGCAGCCGGCCGGTAGCCTGCTTTACTGGCTCGGCTGGCCCGCATCCGTCATCGTCGAGCCGAAATCGGCGGCCGACAACAAGACGACCCCGGTCGGTACCGGGCCGTTCAAGTTCGTGTCCTGGGCCAAGGGTTCCAAGGTCGATCTGGCCAAGAATGCCGATTATTGGAATAAGTCCGTTTCCGTGAAGCTTGATACGGCGGCCTTCCGCTTCATCGCCGATCCGCAGGCGCAGGCCGCGGCACTGAAGGCAGGTGACGTGGATGCCTTCCCGGAATTCGGCGCTCCGGAACTCGTGAAGTCGTTCGAAGGCGACAAGAAGCTCGCGACCGTGATCGGCAATACCGAGCTCAAGGTCGTTGCCGGCATGAACAACACCCGCAAGCCCTTTTCCGACAAGAAGGTTCGACAGGCACTGATGATGGCGGTGGATCGTGCCACCGTTGTGGAGGGCGCATGGTCGGGCTACGGCACGCCGATCGGCAGCCATTACACGCCGAACGATCGTGGCTACAAGGATCTGACCGGCGTCTATCCGTTCGATGCAGCCAAGGCCAAGGCGCTTCTGGCGGAAGCCGGTTTCCCGAACGGTTTCACCTTCACCATGAAGGCGCCGCAGATGGCTTATGCGCAGCGCTCCTCCCAGATTTTGCAGGCAATGTTTGCTGAAATCGGCGTGACGATGAATATCGAGACGACCGAATTCCCGGCGAAGTGGGTGGCAGACGTGCTGAAGGCCGCCGATTACGACATGACCATCGTCGCCCATGCGGAGCCGATGGATATCGATATCTACGCCCGCGATCCGTACTACTTCAATTACAAGAACCCGGCGTTCAATGAGATCCTCGCCAAGGTCGAGGCGACGTCCGATCCTGCCGAGCAGGAGAAGCTTTACGGCGAGGCGCAGACCATTCTCGCCAACGATGTGCCGTCGCTGTTTCTCTTCGTGATGCCGAAATTGGGTGTGTGGGATGCGAAGGTGAAGGGGCTTTGGGAGAATGAGCCGATTCCGTCGAACGTGTTGACGGATGTTTCCTGGGCAGAGTGACGGTTTAGTGATGAATGGAAATGGGGTGACCGCTGCAATTCACCCTCCCCTTGAGGGGGAGGGTCGGAGCAAAGCTCCGGGGTGGGGTGACCCGCTTCAGCAGCTTCAAGCTCTGAGCTTGTGGCGTATCACCCCCTCCCGCCGCTACGCGGCGACCTCCCCCCTCAAGGGGGAGGTGCGTGTATGCCGTGCCGTTGCCGGTGAAATTGAGCAGCAGGGGTGCAGCGACCTCCCATCTCTCCCCCTTGCGGGGAGAGATGCCCGGCAGGGCAGAGTGGGGGTGGTTCAACACCCTCTAACGTCGGGTTCGTGGCACCGCCCCCATCTGTCAGCTACGTCGCCCAGCCCTCCGCTTACGCTCTGGGCGTTCGTCGCTTCAATCGATCCACTGGATCGATTGCTCAGGCTGCGCCTGACCGCTCCTCACTCCCCACAAGAGGGAAGAATGGGAGTTCGTGGCCAATGATCTCCATCCTCATCCGCCGCATCCTCTCCCTTGTCATCACCCTTCTCGTCGTTTCCCTGCTGATCTTCTCCGTCATGAACCTGTTGCCCGGTGACCCGGCATCGATCATGCTTGGAACCTCGGCCAGCCCGGAAACGCTGGCGGCATTGCGCGCCCAGCTTGGCCTCGATCAGCCACTGCCGGTGCGATATCTCGCCTGGCTCGCGGGCATGTTCCGGGGTGATCTTGGGCAATCCTATACCTATGGTGTCCCGGTCGCCGGGTTGATCGCGGAGCGGTTGGCGGTGACGCTGCCATTGGCGTTGATGGCTGTGGTGATGTCGGTGCTGATTGCCGTGCCGCTCGGGGTGCAGGCGGCGCGCAGGCATAATGGCGTGTTTGATTTCGTCGCCGGCATATTCTCCTATGTCAGCATTGCGGTGCCGGCCTTCTGGGTCGGGCTGCTGCTGATCATCGCCTTTTCCAGCATGCTGGGCTGGATGCCGGCGGGTGGGTTTCCGGGTTGGGATGCCGGGTTGCTTGCCGGATTACAGGCCTTGCTGATGCCGGCGATCGCACTGGCGCTGCCGCAGGCGGGTGTGTTGACGCGGGTTGCCCGCGCCGCGGTGCTGGAGGTGATGAACGAGGATTTCGTGCGCACCGCCCGTGCCAAGGGATTGAGCGATGGGGTTGCGATCTGGCGGCATGCGGTGCCGAATGCGGCTATCCCGGTCGTCACCATGCTTGGATTGCAGTTCACGTTCCTGATTGCCGGCGCGGTGCTGGTGGAGAATGTCTTCAACCTGCCGGGGCTTGGGCGGCTCGCTTATCAGGCGCTGTCGCAGCGCGATATCATCGTCATGCAGGATGTCGTGCTGTTCTTTTCAGCGCTGGTCATCATCATGAATTTCCTGGTCGATCTCGCCTATCTGGCGATCGATCCGCGGCTGAGGGCGAATGCCCAATGACGAGAATGCTGCGTCGTCCCGTCTTTCTCATCGGGCTTGTCATCACGCTGGCGCTGTTTGCCGTGGGGCTGCTGTCGCTCGTGTGGACGCCTTTTCCGCCAGCGAAGATGAATATCATCCACAAGCTCAAGGCGCCGCTCGATTTCGGCTTCCTCGGCACCGACCAGTTCGGCCGCGACGTCGCGTCCATGTTGATGGTCGGTGCGTGGAATTCGCTGTCGACCTCGATCCTCGCCGTGGCGCTCGGCGCTTCGGTGGGTACGGCCGTGGGCGTCATCGTTGCGATGCGGCGGGGCTGGCTGGAACTCGTGGTGATGCGCGGCTGCGATATCATTTTCGCCGTGCCGCCGATCCTTTCGGCAATGATGCTCGGGGCGTTTATCGGTTCGGGGCGGTTCACGGCCATTATCGCGATCGGCACGTTCATGGTGCCCGTCTTTGCGCGGCTGACGCTGGGTGCGGCGCTGCAGATCTGGACCCGCGACTATGTCATGGCGGCGATCGGCATGGGGCGGTCGAAGGCGAAGATCACGCTCGTCCACGTATTGCCCAACATTTCCAACCAGATCATCGTGCAGGTAACGATCCAGCTCGGTCTGGCGATCCTGACCGAAGCTGGCCTTTCCTTCCTCGGTCTCGGCATGCCGCCGCCGAACCCGACCTGGGGGCGGATGCTCGCCGACGCGCAGACGTTTCTGGGGCAGGCGCCGTGGCTGGCGCTGCTGCCGGGCACGGCTATCGCGCTGGCCGTGCTGGGGCTCAACATGCTGGGTGACGGCCTGCGCGACCTGCTCGATCCCCGCGATAATTCATGATTTCGACAACGAAGATATTCCGATGCACGACCTTCTTAAATTGACGATCCGCGAATTGATCTCCCTTTTTGCCGCGAAAAAGCTTTCGCCCTTGGAATACTGGTCCGTTGTCGAGGACCGCGTCGCGGCATTCGAGCCGCATGTGCAAGCGCTTTATCTCTATGATCCGAAAAGCGCCCGCGCCCAGGCGGCGGCCTCCACCGATCGCTGGATGCGGGGTGAGACGCTCGGCATGCTGGACGGCATTCCGGTAACATTGAAGGAATTGATCGCCACCAAGGGCGATCCGGTGCCGCTCGGCACGGCGGCCGTGGAACTCGTGCCGGCCGCCGAGGATGCGCCGATTGCGGCGCGGATGCGGGAGGATGGCGCCGTGATCTTCGCCAAGACGACATGCCCGGATTACGGCATGCTCTCGTCGGGACTGTCGAGTTTCCATCATCTGAGCCGCAATCCGTGGGATTTGAGCCAGAATCCGGGCGGCTCCAGCGCAGGGGCCTCCGCTGCCGGTGCCGCGAGTTTCGGCCCGCTGCATATCGGCACGGATATCGGCGGTTCGGTGCGTCTTCCGGCCGGCTGGACCGGACTGTTCGGCTTCAAGCCAAGCCATGGGCGCATTCCGGTCGATCCCTATTTCGTCGGCCGCTGTGCCGGGCCGATGACCCGCACCGTCGAGGATTCGGCGATCTCGATGGCCACCCTGTCGCGGCCGGACTGGCGTGACGGCACGTCGCTGCCGCCCAATGATTTCGACTGGCTGGATTTCGATATCGATGTGAAGGGCATGAAGATCGGGCTGATGCTCGATGCCGGCATCGGTCTGCCGGTCGATGCTGAGGTTCGCGACGCCGTGGTGGCGGCAGCCAAGCGTTTCGAACAGGCGGGGGCGGAGATCGTTCCGGTCGGGCCGGTGCTGACCCGCGTCATGCTGGACGGGCTCGACAACTTCTGGCGGTCGCGGTTTTGGGGCGATATCGAGAAGATGCCGGAGGAGCGGCGCGCGCTGATCCTGCCCTATATCTATCAGTGGGCGGAGGGCGGCACCTACATTTCCGGCGTCGAGGCGGTGCGGGGCTTCAACCAGACGATCGAGATGCGCAAGGCCTGTGGAAAGCTGTTCTCGACCGTCGATGCGGTTCTGTCGCCCACCAATCCGATCGTTTCCTACCCGGCGGAATGGGCTTCGCCCACCAACGATCCGGCGCTGCCGTTCGAGCATATCGGCTTCACCGTGCCATGGAACATGTCGGAGCAGCCCGCATCGTCGATCAATTGCGGGTTTTCGAAAACCGGCATGCCGATCGGGTTGCAGATCGTCGGCCCGCGCTTCGGCGACCTTCTGGTGCTGAAGCTGTCGCGCGCCTTCGAGCAATGGACCGGTGGCGTAACGCATTGGCCCGAACCGCCTGCCAATTGACGGCGAAATTTCCGAGCATTTTTCAGTTCGGTCACGACCTTGCGGGAACAATCGCGCCTTTGTCGCGTTCACGGTCCGAAGCTTGATTTGCAGTGCGCTGATTGTGTGCCTGCATGAAAGGTTAGGGACGTGGGGTGTCATTGTTCGGCTCGGTTATCCGAGCCCGTTCGCCCGCCTTCGCCCAAGCCTTTCCTGGTTTGATTTTTCGCAATGCGGGCGCTTGTCCATGCGCCCAGAACCGATCCAACAAAAGGAGACCGACATGGCAGCTACCTCCAGCACCCAGGCCGAGTTCAATCGCACCCGCAATGGCGCGACACCGCAGGGCGATATCGAAACGCAACTGCAGCAGCTGCGCGAAGATATTGCCAATCTTGCCAAGACCGTTGCTGCGGTTGGCAACGAAAAGGCCAGCGAAGTCAAAGGCAAGGCTCGTCGGGCCGCCAACGATGCCGCCGATGCCTCGCTGCAGATGGTCGAAGCCGCGCGGGAGCAGGCGCTTTCCTATGAGCGGGATCTGGAACGTCAGATCCGCACGAACCCTATCCAGTCCGTCGCCATCGCCGCCGGCGTCGGCTTCCTGTTCGCGCTGTTGACGCGCCGCTAATGATGACGGGATTAGGCCCGCTCCTGGCTTCGTTCGCCGCGATGGATGTCGCGGCGTTTACGCGAAAGCTGAAACGGAACGCGATCCTCTATGCATTTGCGCTGGTCTTCCTGCTGACGGCCTACGCGCTGGCAGTGGCAGCGCTTGCCGTTTATCTCGGCCAGATCTGGGGCCTGCCGATTGCCCTGCTCTCCGTTGCCGGAGGCGCTTTAGTGCTTGGCCTGTTCATGTTCATCTGGGTCGCGCTGGCAAACCGTGCGGAAGAACGGCGCAAGCGCGAGGCGGCTGCGGCCAACAGCAGCAAGGCCCTGATGCTGACGGCAGCACTTTCGGCTCTGCCCATCATCATCAAGTCGCGTCCGCTGCTTCTGGCTTCGGTCGCGGCCGGTCTTGGTTTTCTGGTGATGAAAAACAGCAGCTCGGCGACACGTTACAACGAGCCGGCCGAGTAATAGTCTTGCCCTAAATGAACGGCCGCCTGCCTTCGGCGGGTGGCCGCCATTCCGCAACGCGGTAAAGCCTTTGTGCGTCCAGCACTTCGCAACCTCGGTCAAGCCAGCGGATCAATCCCTGGTCGGATAGCGTGCGAAGTGTCTTGTTGGTGTGGACCAGCGACAGGCCGAGGGTATCCGCCACATGCTGCTGTGTCAGCGGCAACGTGAAGGATTTTTCCGGCGGCGCATCGCTCGTCGCGCGGATCCGAGAATCCAGAAAAGCCAGAAGATAGGCGGCACGTTCGCGCGCACTGCGCCGGCCGATGCTGAGCAGATGCTCATCAAGCACCGACTCTTCCCGCGCCGCGAGCCAGGTGATGTCGAAGGCAAGCGACGGGTGCATCTGAAACAGGACCGGCAGCTTGTCGCGCTCGAAGATACAGAGCGTGATTTTGGTCAGCGCTTCGACGGAATGCTGCATTTCTCCCATGAGATTGCCCTGAAGCCCGACGAGATCACCCGGCACGACATAGTTCAGGATCTGCCGGCGGCCGTCTTCCAGGGTCTTGTAGCGAAAACCCCAACCGGTCAGGACGGTATAGAGTTGCGGCGTCTGCTCGCCTTCGGCGATGATCGACATGGCCGGCTCGGCCACCATCTCACCGACCTTCAGGCTCTGAATGAAGGCGAGCTCCTCCTGCGAGAAATCCCGAAAGTTGAGCCTGCGGCGCAGGGGACATTGTTCGCAGGGTATGCGCGTAGGCACGACAGATTTGGGATTCGCCATAGGACTCAATGAGAAAGCTGAATTGAGCGAAACCATAGTCGGCTGTTTTCAGGCCGTCTGTGTCATTTTTAAATGACGATGCATAGTTTCGGTGGTCTAGGACAATTAATTCACTCTAAGCAGGCCTTACGCTTTTGCGCATTCTCGTCGTCGACCTCGAATACCTCGTGGCTATGGAGGCGGAGCGCATCCTGACGGAGAGCCTGAATTGCGACGTGCAGATCGCGATGCCGCGGGACTACCCGGACATATTGGAAAACCGCAGCTTCGATGTCGTGCTGATCCACGCAAGTCTGGCGCGGAGCCCGGAAGCCGTGCGCCGGCTGCAGATGTCCGAAGCCGCGATCGTTCTGTCTACGCTGATGAACGAAGAGGCTGCTACCGGTATTCCGGAATGGCCCGGTATTGCCGTCGTATCAAAGCCGTTCCAGGATGGCAGGCTGATCGACGCAATCAAAAACGCCGCCCGGGATTGATCGAGCGGCGTTAAAAACTCAGGCGACATTTCTCTTGTTAGCTGCCGAAGGCGCGGGCGGTAATCGCTGCGTCACCGGCATCCGGGCCGTAATCGCTTTCGCCGGATACACCGAGCAGTTCCTGCAGGCGGGTTCTGGCGCGGGAAACGCGGCTCTTGATCGTGCCGACCGCGCAGCCGCAGATCGCCGCTGCCTCTTCATAGGCAAAACCCGCGGCGCCCACCAGAACGATCGCTTCGCGCTGGTCGTCCGGCAGCTTATCCAGCGCCTTGCGGAAGTCCTGCATGTCCAGCCGGCCGTATTGCTCCGGGTGAACGGAGAAACGCTCGCTGAACAGGCCGTCGCTATCTTGCACTTCACGGCCACGCTTGCGCATCTGGCTGTAGAATTCGTTGCGCAGGATTGTGAAGAGCCAGGCGCGCATGTTGGTGCCCGCCGTAAAGCTGGTCTGGTTTGCCCAGGCCTTCATGATGGTGTCCTGCACAAGGTCATCCGCCTTGTCGTGCCGGCCGGTCAAAGACACGGCGAAGGCGCGAAGGTTCGGAAGGGACGCAAGCAGGTCGCGTTTGAAGCCGCGATCGTCGATCTCGCCTTCTTTGCTCATTTTACATCCACCGCTTTGGCATTCTTTTCAGCCTGGTCCAGGCGTTCGAGCAATTCCAAAAAACGATCTGGAATGCCCTCATGCTGTACAGCGTCATAGAATTCGCGCAGTTTGCGTGAAATGGATGCGTTAGGCTGCACCGCACCAGGTCTGACTTCGGGTTGAATAGGGGTCATCTCGTCTTTTTTTCGGTTGTCGTCACTCATCACGCAGGCAGCCTGTTACGATATCGTCAGTCGGGATAATTCGCAGGCGCAAAAAAAGTTCCCTTCTTGCGGAACTTTTTTTGCACCCCCACGTTCATAACAGGTCAATTGCCCGTTGGGCATCAGGGGAGAATTTGTATGTCACTCACCACACGCGTTGCGTCCCACCTTCCTTATCTGCGTCGGTATGCTCGCGCCGTCACCGGATCGCAGACTTCGGGAGACGCGTATGTCGCTGCGGTCTTGGAAGCTTTGATCGCCGACGTTTCCATTTTCCCGGAATCGTCGAAGGACCGTGTTTCGCTCTATAAACTCTTTGTCGCAATCTTTGGTTCCACCAACATCGAGATCCGCCCGATCGACTCGCCCTTCGCCTGGGAACAGCGCGCAGCGGCGAATTTGGCCTCGCTTCCCTCCCAGGCGCGGCATGCCTTCCTGCTGATTTCAGTCGAGGGTTTTTCCGTCGAAGAGACCGCGGAAGTGCTGGATGTCGGCGTCACCGAAGTGAACCGTCTTCTGGACGAAGCCACCCGTGAAATTTCGCGTCAGGTCGCAACCGACATCATGATCATCGAGGACGAGCCGCTGATCGCGCTTGATATCGAGCAGATGGTGCAGGACCTCGGTCACAATGTCACCGGCATTGCCCGCACCCACAAGGAAGCGGTCTCGCTGTTCAATTCATCGCATCCGAAGATGGTTCTCGCCGATATCCAGCTCGCCGACGGCAGCTCGGGCATCGACGCGGTCAACGAGATTCTGAAGTCCTCCAGCGTTCCGGTCATCTTCATCACCGCTTTCCCCGAGCGCCTGCTGACGGGTGAACGTCCGGAGCCGGCCTTCCTCGTTACCAAGCCGTTCAATCCCGATATGGTGAAGGCATTGATCAGCCAGGCGTTGTTCTTCAACGAAGCGGTCAAGGCCGCAGCCTGATCGATCGGCAGCGGCGGAGAGCGAACGAAGAGGAAAAGACAGGAACAAATATAGCGTGGCGGCGTTTGAGCCGCATCATTCCGCAAGGAAAAGCAATGTTGTATTCTGATCTTGTCTTTGCTCTCTCGTGGCAGTTTCCGCCAATGCCGGCGGCATTGCCGAAACGGAGGCCGGAAGCGCCAAGATATTGTTCTTCCTGTTGTTCACCTTGCTGCTGATATCGCTCGTCGTCGGGTTGTTCCCGCGCGTGTGACATCTTATAAGAGGTGACTTGCTCATAGTCCGGGGGTCTCTTCAGCAGGCGCCCGGTTTCCCCCGAAAGCCCGCGACGGAGTATGGAAATTGGTGCATCCGCTGACATGGCAACAAGCTGGTCAGAGCGATGACAAACTACGCGAATTTTTCGTGCCGGCGCTGGTCGATCTCGGGGCGAGCATCATCATTCAGGATGCCAATCGCAACTATCTCTTCGTTACGAATCTTCCGGATGCCTGGTCGGTCGATGGTGTGAAGACGCCGACCGATGTTCTGCTGTTCGGCGAGGAAGTCGGCGCAAAGCTTGCTCTGCTCAAAGACAGCATCACCATTCCGGGCAAGAAGAACCATACCGAAATCACCGTCGGGACCGAGCAGGTTTTCGAATTCCGTGTCCAGACGGTTCAATTCGCCAATGGCGGGCTGCATTTCGTCACGACCATCGTCGATCGCTCCGAGGAACGCCATCGCGAGCGGCTCTTGAGAGCGCTGCTGCGCGAGGTCAGCCACCGGTCGAAGAACCTTTTGGCGATCATCCAGAGCATTGCGCTTCAAACCGCGCGTTATTCCGGTTCGCTTGAGCTTTTCCTGCACAAATTTCGTGGTCGTCTCTATTCGCTGTCGCAGAGCCAGGATCTGATCACGGATTCCAGCTGGCGCGGAGCCTATTTCTTCGAACTGGTGCAGCAGCAGACCGAAAAATATCTGCCGGAAAACAAGCATCTCGTTCGCATCCAAGGCGATAACCTGTTGCTCACGCCGAATGCCTCGCTGCATCTCGGCCTGGCGCTGCACGAACTGATCGTCAATGCCGTCAGCCACGGCTCGCTGCTTCGCAGCGGACGGGTGATCAACGTCACCTGCACCCGAATGCATATGAACGGTTACGATTCCCTGGAACTGGTCTGGGACGAGACGCTGGACGGCGGCAAAGCCTCGCCCGAAGGCGACGAGGCGCTGAAGGCGCATTTCGGCAGCACGGTGCTGGAGCGCGTCGTGCCGGCTTCGGTCAACGGCAAGGCCAGCTACGTCATCTCCAACGACCGTATCAGCTATCGGCTCGTTTTCCCGCTGGAAAGCGGCGGAGAGTAACCCCTCAAATTCAGATCGTAGAATATTTGCGCGCGTGATCGTTCCGCGGCCGCGCCGGTGCTTGATGTCGGTAATTTGGAAGGTTTCGATAGCCCAAAACTGAGCTGGGTCGGTTCCGTGTCTACGGTACCGACCCAGTTCGTCTCTTCGAGGGGGATTGAAGAGTATGTCCGAAGGCTTTGTAGGGCGGGGGACGGGGGGTCGCCTTCGAACACTGACATAACGAGTGGTTCAGAAATAGGTTCCAGCTGGTTCCGAAAAAAATGACATTTTTTTCACATCGATTTTTTGCAGCCACCGGAAATGAAAATGGCGGCCGAAGCCGCCATTCTGCATGTCGATTTTTATGGCCTATGCCTCAGTGTTTCAGCGCCCTCGGATCGAGTGCATCACGGATCGCGTCGCCCATGTAGTTGACGCTGAGAACCGTCAGCGAGATCGCAAGGCCCGGCCACAGCACACGAGAGGGTGTGAGCTGCATGAAGTTTGCGCCGTCGAAGAGAAGACGTCCCCAGGTCGGGAAGTCCGATGGGAAGCCGAGGCCGAGGAAGCTCAGCGCCGATTCCGTGATGATGGCGGCGGCGATGCCGAGCGTTGCCGAGACCATGATTGAGCTCAGCACGTTCGGCAGGATATGCTTGAGGATGATCCGGTATTCGCGCATACCGCTGGATTTGGCGGCCAGAATGAATTCCTGGCTTTTGACCGCCAGCACGTCACCGCGAACGATGCGGGCAGTGTGCATCCAGCTGGTAATCCCGATCACGAAGACGATCAGGATGAAGATGCCGGTTTCCGGTCCGAATGCCGCTCGCAACGTGTCGCGGAACAACATCAGGATGACGAGCAGCAGCGGCAGCAGCGGCAGCGCCAGGAACAGGTCGGTGACACGCATCAGCGGGCCGTCGAGCCTGCGGAAATAGCCGGAGAGAACCCCGACCAGTGTTCCCAGGAAGAGCGCCAGCAGCATGGCGGTGATCCCGACGGCGAGCGAGATACGCCCGCCGGCGAGAACCTGCGCCAGCATGTCCTTGCCGAGATTGTCGGTGCCGAACGGATGCGCCAGCGACGGCCATTGGTTCTTGTCGCGGATATTGATGGCGTTGGGCGCCACACGGTGGATGTACGGGCCGACAAACACCGCCAGCACGATGAATGTGAAGACGATTAGTCCCACTACTCCGCCCTTGTGGGAGCGGAACTGCTTCCACATATCGGCGAACGCGGATCGGACAGGTGTAGCCGCCTTGGCGGGAGGTGCCGTGGAAATGGCTGCATCAGTCATAACGGATCCTCGGGTCAAGAATGCCGTAAAGTACGTCGGCGATGAGGTTGAAGAGCACGATCAGCACGGCGAAGATGAAGGTCAGCGTCTGCACGAGCGGAATATCCGCACCCTGCACGGCGGTGATCAGCAGCTGGCCGAGGCCATTCACACGGAAGATCTGCTCGGTGATGATGGCGCCCGAAAAGATGGTCGGAACGCCGAGCGCGATAACCGTGACGACCGGGATCAGGCTGTTGCGCAGAACGTGGATGAGCAGGACGGCCTTTTCCTTGACGCCCTTGGCACGCGCCGTGCGGACATAGTCCTGATGCAGGTTGTCGAGCATCGACGCACGCACGAAACGGGTGATCTGCGAGGCGTTGAACAGCGCCAGCACCGTTACGGGCAATGCCATCTGCTTCACCTGCTGCAGGAAGGTCGAAAAGTCGGTGACCACCAGATTGGTGTCATAGACCGACGGGAACCATTGCAGGTAGGAGGAGAAGATGACGATCATCAGCACGCCGGTGAAGAAGGTCGGGACGGAATAGCCCACCATCGCCAGGAACGTGCCGACCTGGTCGAAGATCGAATATTGCTTGTAGGCGGAGATGACGCCGATCGGGATGGCGATCATCACGCCGAACAGATAGGCGAGACCGACGACCCAAAGCGTCTGCGGCAGGCGCTGGACGATCAGGTCCACCACCGGGCTGCGGGTTGCCCAGGAAAGTACGCGCATGCGGTCGCCATCGCCGAACTGCCAGCCGGTGAGGCGTTCGAGGATGTTGAGCGGTTCGTTGATGAAGAACTGCTGCAGCCAATACAGATAGCGAATGAAGAAGGGTTGATCGAGGCCAAGCGAGGCCCTGATCTGCTCGCGAACCTCCGGCGGTATTGTCAACGGCAGGTCGCCGGTGGGATCGTTGGGTGCCAGGTCTAGCAGCGCGAAAATGGCGAAGCTGATGATAAGCAGCGTCGGGATTGCAAACAGCAATCGCCGCAAAGTGTATGTGAACATTCAATAGTCTCCGGGCTACGCGGGAGAAGAAAAATGCGGCCGCCGGGCCTGCGCGAGGCAGGCCCGGCGATCGTCATTACTTCACGCGCGACCAGTCGGCGACGTTCCACAGTTCAGAGTCCCAGCCATTCATCCGGACGCCCGCGAGCTTCAGGGAATGCGAGGAAACCTGACCGCGGTGGACGAGCGGAATATGCGCGCCTTCTTCGGTCAGCATGTCGTTGAGCTTCTTTGCAAGCTCGGCGCGCTTGGCGGGATCGCCGGTCTTGGAAAGCTCGGCTACGCCCTTGTCATAGTCTGCGTTGCAGTAACGCGGGATGTTCTGGCCCTGCCAGCCGTTGGACGGGCTCGGTGCCTTGTCGCAAAGCCATTCCGCCAGATACTTTTCCGGGTCGGTGCCGTCGAAGTTGTTGGTGTACATTTCGACGTCTGCATAGAACTTCTGGAAGGTATCCGGAGATGCCGGATCGCCGCCGAAGAAGACGGAGGCCGAGGCGTTGCGCAGTTCAGCACCGACGCCGATTTCCGCCCACCACGCCTTCACCAGTTCCTGGGTCGCCTGGCGAACCGAGTTGGTGGACGTCGAGTAGAGGAAGTTGAGCTTCACACCGTTCTTGGCGCGAATGCCGTCTGCACCCTTCTTCCAGCCGGCATCGTCGAGCAGCTTGTTAGCGGCCGCGACATCCTGCTTCAGGCACCAGCTGTCGTTCTTGGTCGAAGCAACGGCGGCCGGAGCCGGAACGATGTTGCAGGTCTCCTTGCCGGCAGCGCCGTAACCGGCTTCGACAATGGTCGTGCGGTCGATGGCGAGCGACAGGGCGCGACGGACGGCCGGGTCTGAAAGCGACGGATGCGGGCCGGCTTCCTTGGTCGAACGCTTGGCGCCGAGCGACGGATCGGCATTGTAGCGGTTGAGCACGATACGTTCGACCTGGGTGCCGAAAGCGGTTTCGAGCTTGCCCTTGCCGGCGGCAACCATCTTGGCCAGCACTTCCGGCTCGACCTGCATGTTCCAGCCGTAGTCGAATTCGCCGGTTTCGAGAACCGCGCGAGCTGCGGAAGCCGCGTCACCGCCGCCCTTGAGCGTAACGGAGGCGAAGGCCGGCTTCTTCGGATCGCGATAGTTGGTGTTGGCGGTCAGCGTGATGACGTCGTTCGGCTTGAATTCCTTGACGACGAACGGGCCGGTGCCGACGGGGCCGAAGTTTGCAGCCGTGCAGCCCGGAGCCTTGGCGCCGACGCAATCCTTGAACTGCGCTGCCTGGATGACCGGCGACTGGGCGCCGACGAAGGCGCTGTAGGGATAATATTTCGGAGCGTCGAAGGAGACCTTGACGGTGTTCTTGTCGATAGCCTCGACGCTCTTGATGCCCTGGTATTGAGCCTTCTGGGCGCAGCCGCCATCCGGTGCCGTGCAATATTTCCAGGTGAAGATCACGTCGTCGGCGGTGAACGGCGTGCCGTCCGACCACTTGACGTCAGACTTCAGCTTCCAGGTGATGGAGAGCATGTCCTTGGCGACGCCACCATTTTCCAGCGTCGGGATTTCCGTGACGAGCATCGGAACGAGGTTTGCCTTCTCGTCGTAGCGGGCGAGCGGCTCGATGACCATCGAGGCGGCATAGACTTCCTTCGTACCGCCGGAGAGGTACGGGTTCATCGTGGATACGGCCTGCCAGAAGAGGATTTTCAGATCCCCGTCGGTGCCTCGGTCGGCATAAGCGGCCGAGCCCGTGAAGGCTATCGCCGCGACGGTGCCGGCCAGAAGGAGTTTGAGGTTTTTCATGCAGTTATTCCCCTTATTCGTTCTCTTATGAGTTGTGTGTCGGCTGCCGGTCATGCCGGCTTATTGTGCCTCATTGTGCTGCAAAGCAAGGTTCCTCAACTCTATGACTTTGCAGGGTATTTCCGTCTTTTCCTCCTCGAAAACATGCTTAAGAACGTATTTCATCGTGTCGCCTAGAGCGAGCATGACCAAATTTTGAGCCATCTAAGCATAGGCCTATTTTCCGTTCAAGGCCGAAAATTGAAGCTTGCAAAAACCTGTCCGAGCATCGCAATATCCGCCCGGCAACCGCCCTCGGACAGGGTGGAAATATTAGAAAATCAACGGGGTTATCGTCATGCCGGTCATCAATCGCGTCGCTGAAATGCAGGATCAAATCGCGGAGTGGAGGCGCCACATCCATGAAAATCCGGAGCTGCTCTACGACGTTCACGAGACCTCGAAATTCGTCGCCGAGAAACTGAAAGCCTTCGGCGTCGACGTGGTCGAGACCGGCATCGGCAGAACGGGTGTCGTCGGCATCATCAAGGGCAGCCAGGGCGACGGCCCGGTGATCGGTTTCCGCGCCGACATGGACGCCCTGCCGATCCTTGAAACCTCCGGCAAGCCCTGGGCTTCCAAGACGCCGGGCAAGGCGCATTCCTGCGGCCATGACGGGCACACCGCCATGCTGCTCGGAGCCGCGCAATATCTTTCGGAAACCCGCAATTTCAAGGGTTCCGTGGCTGTGATCTTCCAGCCGGCGGAAGAGGGCGGCGCCGGCGCGCTTGCCATGATCAACGACGGAATGATGGAGAAATTCGGCATCAAGGAAGTCTACGGCATGCATAACGAGCCGCGGCTTCCGGTGGGCAGTTTCGCCACTCGCAAGGGCGGCGTGATGGCTGCAGCCGATACGTTCGAGATCACCATCAACGGCCGCGGCAGCCATGCCGCCCAGCCGCATAATTCGATCGATCCGGTGCTCGCCGCCTCGCATGTCGTCGTCGCCTTGCAGTCGATCGTTTCGCGCGAAATGGACCCGCTGAAGTCGCTCGTCGTCACCGTCGCGTCGGTCCATGGCGGTGAGGCGAACAACGTTATTCCGGCTTTCGTCAAACTCGGCGGCACCGTCCGCACGCTGCTGCCGGAAACCCGTGATTTTGCCGAAAAGCGCCTCAAGGAAGTGGCCCAGGCAACCGCTCTCGCACATGGCGCGACGGCGGAGGTGGATTACCGCCGCGGTTATCCCGTCACGTTCAACCATGACGAAGAGACCGATTTCGCCGTCGAAATCGCCTCCAAGATTGTCGGTCCCAAGGCCGTCAACACCGGCATGGCGCCGCATATGGGCGCAGAAGACTTCTCCTACATGCTGGAAAAGCGCCCGGGCGCATTCATCTTCATCGGCAACGGCGATACGGCCAGCCTGCACAACGCGGCCTATGACTTCAACGACGAGGCGATCCCATTCGGCGTCAGCTACTGGGTGACGCTCGCTGAAACCGCACTTTCCGCCTGATTTCTCAAACCCCTAGGAGTTTCACATGCTGCTTTCGGGTAATTCGATGGAAACGGGCGGCGGATCGGTTTCTCCGGTCCTTTCGGTCCGCAATCTTTCCACCTCGTTCCGCGTGAACGACGAATGGCGCACCGTCGTGCGCAATATCTCCTTCGACGTCGCGCCGCGTGAGACCGTGGCGATCGTCGGCGAATCGGGCTCCGGCAAGTCGGTCACCTCGCTCTCGATCATGCGGCTTTTGCCGAAGAATTCGAGCCGGATCGAAGGTCAGGTGTTCCTCAACGGCCGCGAGCTTCTGTCGCTGCCGGAAGAGCAGATGCGCCGGGTGCGCGGCAACGATATTTCGATGATTTTTCAGGAGCCCATGACCTCGCTGAACCCGATCTTCCCGATCGGTAAGCAGATTTCCGAGGCGCTGACGGTGCATACGGATATCAGCAAGGCGGATGCCAAGGCGGAGGTTATCCGCCTGCTCGAAAAGGTGCGTATTCCGAACGCCAAGAACCGGTTCGACGAATATCCGCACCAGTTTTCGGGCGGCATGCGCCAGCGCGTGATGATCGCGATGGCTTTGGCTTCCAAGCCGAAACTGCTGATCGCCGACGAGCCGACGACGGCGCTCGACGTGACGATCCAGGGTCAGATCCTCGACCTCATCAAGCTACTGCAGGAAGAGGAGGGCATGTCCGTTCTCTTCATCACCCACGACATGGGCGTGGTGGCTGAGGTCGCGGACCGCACCATCGTCATGTATCGCGGCGATGCGGTGGAGACCGGCGAAACCGACGATATCTTCAAGCGAGGCAAGCACCCTTATACCCGTGCGCTTCTGTCTGCCGTGCCGCGCTTGGGTTCGATGGGCGAGCGCAAGCTGCCGCTGCGTTTCCCGATCATCGACGTCAAGACCGGCGAACAGCAGCCGCTTGCCGATGTCACCGACACGGTCGCCAAAGGCAAGACACCGATCCTCGACGTCAAGAATCTGACGACCCGTTTCGATATCCATTCCGGTCTGCTCGGCCGCAAATCAGGCGCCGTGCATGCGGTCGAAAAGGTCTCCTTCAACCTGTTCGAAGGCGAGACGCTGTCGCTTGTCGGCGAATCCGGTTGCGGCAAATCGACCACCGGCCGTTCCGTCACGCGCCTCATCACGCCGACCAGTGGTGACGTGATGATCGACGGATACGAGGTGATGAAGCTCGATCAGCCGAGCCTGAGAAAAATGCGCCGGTCGATCCAGATGGTTTTCCAGGACCCGTTCGCCTCGCTGAACCCGCGCATGAGCGTCGGTTCGGCCGTCATGGAGCCGTTCGTCGAGCATAGCCTCGGCTCCAAGAACCAGGCACGCGAGAAGGCTGCCGCTCTGATGGAAAAAGTCGGCCTTTCCGCCGATATGATGAAGCGTTTTCCGCATGAGTTCTCCGGCGGGCAGCGTCAGCGTATCGCTATTGCGCGTGCCCTGATGCTTGACCCGAAGGTCATCGTTGCGGACGAGGCGGTGTCGGCACTCGATGTCTCGATCAAGGCGCAGGTATGCAATCTTCTTCTGGACCTGCAGCAGAGCCTCAACCTGGCTTTCCTGTTCATCAGCCACGACATGGCGGTGGTGGAGCGCGTCAGCCATCGCGTGGCGGTGATGTATCTCGGCGAAATCGTCGAAATCGGGCCGCGTGCGGCCGTGTTCGAGAACCCGCAGCATCCTTACACAAAGAAACTGATGTCGGCGGTGCCGGTACCTGATCCGTCGCGCCGACGCATCAAGCGCAACATGTCGACCGACGAGATCAAGAGCCCGATCCGCCCGGTCGGTTACGTCCCACCGCAGCGGGAATACCGCGAGGTAAGCGCGGGGCATCTCGTGCAGGTGGCTTGAGGTTTTCAGAGCCGCTGAATTTGCCGGCCGCCCGGATTTCTGGTATCTTTCGAGGTGCCCGAAGTCCGGGCGGTCGCCGTTTTCGACGTGGGGAAGAGTCTCGCATGAGCGATAAGGACACGATCCGGCAAAGAACGCTTGAGGCGGTGCATTTGCAGGCGATCGAGGGTAATCCTCTCGATGCGGATGATCTGGCAATGTTCGAAATGTTCGATCGCGAAGGCTTTTCAGTAGAGGAGCAGCTTGCCTACGTTGCCGAAGACCTGAAGAGGCGGGCAAGGGAGCGCGAAAAGCTCGCCATTCCGTCGGCCGTGAGCAGGCGATAGTTCATTTTCTCAGATGAGCGATGACCCTTACGTCTTTGCGGGAACACCAGTCTTACGAAACAAATTCAATATAACGGACGCGGCAGAGCTGGACTATGCCGAGCGTCGATACGCGACGATCCGAAGTCGCCAAGGAATTCCCCAAGGCAATTTCGATCTCAAGCACCTCAAGGAGATTCATCGTCATCTATTCCAAGATATCTACGATTGGGCCGGAGAAGTCCGCATCGTCGAAATCTCTAAAGGCGGCAGCCAATTCCAGTTCCGGCAATATATCGAAACGGGCATGGCCGACGTTCATCGACGCCTCGTGGCATCGAATTTCCTGAAGGGCCTCGAACGATCGGCATTTGCGTCGGCTGCGGCTAACATCATCGGCGATGTGAACTACGTCCACCCTTTCCGTGAGGGCAATGGCCGGACGCAAATGCACTATCTCAAGCAGCTTGCCGAGCAGGCGGGACATCCGCTCGACCTTACAAAAATTCACGCCGTCGGATGGATCGAGGCCTCAAAAGAGGCGCATCTTGCGCGTTACGATCTGATGGCGAAGCTCATCGGTGACGCGCTTCTGGAAAGCTGAAAACTGCGGAAAATACTGGCGCTGAACACAAGTCAGCCAGTTGTTGCGCTCCGAACCTGCCACCAATGTTCCAGCCGTTTGACAGACTGTCGGAAAACGTGGCAGCAACATGCGGAGGAGAATTTCTGACATGGCAAAACGGTCTGACACCCAGGGACGGCTCGATGATGCGGCGAGGGCCGGGTGGCTCTATTATGTTGCAGGCCGAACGCAGGATGAGATCGCGGCGGCCATGAGTATTTCCAGGCAGTCGGCGCAGCGGCTCGTGTCGCTCGCCGTTGCCGAACGTCTCATCAAGGTGCGGCTCGACCACCCGATTTCCGCCTGCCTGGAGCTCGCCGAGGGGCTGAAGCGGAAGTATGATCTCAAACATGCGGAAGTGGTCCCCAGTGATCCGGCCGGCGTTTCGACCACGGTCGGTATCGCCGAAGCCGGGGCCGCCGAAATCGAGAAATGGCTGAAACGGCAGGAGCCGATCATCGTGGCGATCGGAACGGGCCGGACGCTGAAAGCCGCCGTCGATCAGTTGCCGCCAATGGAGTGCCCGCAGCACCGGATCGTGTCGCTCACCGGTAATATTGGGCCGGACGGTTCTGCCGCCTTCTACAACGTCATCTTCTCGATGGCCGACGCCATCAAGGCGCGGCATTTCCCGATGCCGCTGCCGGTTCTCTGTTCGTCTGCGGAGGAGCGGGAGACGCTGCACGACCAGACCCTGGTGCGTTCGACGCTGGCGCTCGGCGCGCAGGCCGATGTGACGTTCGTTGGAATCGGCGAGCTTGGGCCGGATGGCCCGCTGCTCGTGGATGGCTTCCTGGACAAGGACGACATGCAGAAACTCATCCACGTCGGCGCCGTCGGCGAGATCTGCGGCTGGGTCTATGATGCCAAGGGCGAGCTTCTCGACCACTGGATCAATGGTCGCGTCGCGAGCGTGCCTATCCCGTCGCGGGAGACTTCATCGGTCATCGGGATAGCTCAGGGCCGGAAGAAACTGCAGGCGATTTCTGCAGCCCTCAAGGGCAATCTCATCAACGGTTTGATCACCGATGAGGCAACTGCGGGGCAATTGCTCTCTCGCTGAGCAAAAAATTATCATAGCCAAATCAATGTGATGACCTATGTCCGTTGCAATGCAGCGACGAATGGCGATTGACTTTTTGCGCTGTTTTGTGGGTAATTGCTCACGGGCAAAGCGAATGCTCGATATTCATCTTCTGGGAGGAAGATATGACATTGAAGACGGTTTTGCTGGGCGCTTGCTCGGCGCTGGCCCTTGCCGGCATTTTCTCCACCGCCGCTTCTGCGGAAACTCTCACCATCGCAACGGTCAATAACGGCGACATGGTCCGCATGCAGGGCCTGACGTCGGAGTTCACCAAGGCGAATCCGGACATCCAGATCAACTGGGTCACTCTGGAAGAAAACGTGCTCCGCGAGCGCGTCACCACCGATATCGCCACGAAGGGCGGTCAGTACGACATCCTGACGATCGGCAACTACGAAGTTCCGATTTGGGCCAAGCAGGGCTGGCTGCTCGAGCTCAACAAGCTCGGTGATAAGTACGACGCCAACGACCTGCTGCCGGCGATCCGCGGCGGTCTGACGGTCAACAGCAAGCTTTATGCGGCACCGTTCTACGGCGAATCCGCCATGATCATGTACCGCAAGGACCTGTTCGACAAAGCCGGCCTGAAAATGCCGGACAACCCGAACTGGGACTTCATCGGCGAAGCTGCCCGCAAGATCACCGACCGCAAGACGGGCCTGAACGGCATCTGCCTGCGTGGCAAGGCCGGCTGGGGTGAGAACATGGCGTTCATCACCGCGCTTGCAAACTCCTTCGGCGGTCGCTGGTTCGATGAAAAGTGGAACCCGCAGTTCGACCAGCCGGAATGGAAGAATGCGCTTACCTACTACGTCAACCTGATGAAGGATGCCGGCCCGTCCGGTGCGTCGTCGAACGGCTTCAACGAAAACCTGACGCTGTTCCAGCAGGGCAAGTGCGGTATGTGGATGGATGCGACCGTTGCCGCGTCCTTCGTGTCCAACCCGAAGGACTCGACGGTTGCCGACAAGGTCGGTTATGCGATCTTCCCGGTTCAGGGCAACATGACCAACCATGGCAACTGGCTGTGGTCGTGGAACCTCGCCGTTCCGGCCTCTTCCAAGAAGGCTGACTCGGCGCAGAAATTCATCTCCTGGGCAACCAGCAAGGAATACACGCAGCTCGTCGCTTCCAAGGAAGGCTGGGCTAACGTTCCTCCGGGCACGCGCACCTCGCTCTACCAGAACCCGGACTACCAGAAGGCTGCACCGTTCGCGGCTCCGACTTTGGCCGCCATGCAGGCTGCCGACATCACCAAGCCGACCGTAAAGCCGGTTCCGTACACGGGCGGTCAGTTCGTGGCGATCCCGGAATTCCAGGCGATCGGCACCAATGTCGGCCAGCTCTTCTCGGCAGTCATCGCCGGCCAGTCCTCGGTTGACGACGCGCTTGCACAGGCACAGTCGGCCACCAAGCGCGAAATGACCCGCGCCGGTTACATCAAGTAATCCTCCCGAGCAGAGGTCGCCCGGTCACTCTCCGGGCCGGGCGACCGATTTCTCCCGCCGTTTCGTCGATTTTTCCGGGGCGGACGGGATTATTCACGGATAACAATAAGAACAGCATCCTGCGCGCGTCTCCTTCCCCAAAGAAAAAGGCGCAGCGATTTCAGGGAGGGCGTCGATAATGGCAACGCAAAACACCAAAACGTTGGCGCGCCTGATGATGGCGCCCTCCGTTTTGCTTCTACTGGTCTGGATGATCGTCCCGCTGGCGATGACGTTGTGGTTCTCTTTCCAGAACTACAATCTGCTCAACCCCGGCAATGTGAGCTTTGCGGGCCTCTTCAATTACCAGTATTTCTACACCGATCCGGCCTTCTTCCAGTCGATCTGGAATACGCTCGTCATCGTCGGCGGCGTGCTGCTGATCACCGTCATCGGCGGGATCGGGATCGCACTGCTGCTCGACCAGCCGATCTTCGGCCAGGGGATCGTTCGCATTCTGGTGATCTCGCCCTTCTTCGTCATGCCGCCGGTCGCGGCGCTGGTGTGGAAGAACATGATCATGAACCCCAGTTACGGGGTGTTCGCCGATATCGCCATGTTCTTCGGCGCCCAGCCGATCGACTGGTTCGCGCGGTTTCCGCTCCTGTCGATCGTCATAATCGTCGCCTGGCAGTGGCTGCCCTTCGCGACGCTTATCCTGCTCACCGCACTGCAATCGCTGGACGGCGAGCAGAAGGAGGCGGCGGAAATGGATGGGGCTAACTTCTTCAACCGGTTCATTTACCTCACCCTCCCGCATATGGCTCGGGCGATCACGGTCGTCATACTGATCCAGACGATCTTCCTGCTCGGCGTCTATGCGGAAATCCTGGTCACCACCAATGGCGGCCCCGGTTACGCCTCCACCAACCTCGCTTTCCTGATCTATCGCACGGCGCTTCTTGGTTACGACGTCGGCGGCGCTTCGGCAGGCGGCATTATCGCAGTCGTGCTCGCCAATATCGTCGCCTTCTTCCTGATGCGCGCCGTCGGCAAGAACCTGGACCGGTAGGAGAAGATCATGGCTCGCACAGTTACGACAAAGCATAAGATAACCGCCACGATCTTCGCATGGATCGTCGCACTCCTCATCTTCTTTCCGATCCTCTACACGATCATCACCAGCCTCAAGACCGAGCCGGAAGCGATCGCGGGCTTCAGCCTCTTTCCATCCTTCACGTTCGAAAACTACGTGACGGTTCAGACGCAGCGGGATTATTTCACGCCGTTCATGAACTCGGTCATCCTGTCGGTCGGCTCCACCATCCTGGCGCTGATCGTGGCGATCCCGGCCGCCTGGGCCATGGCGTTTTCGCCGACCAAGCGGACCAAGGACATCCTGATGTGGATGCTGTCCACCAAGATGATGCCGGCGGTCGCGGTTCTGGTGCCGATCTACCTGCTGTTCCGCGATTTCGGCATTCTCGACAGCCGCATCGGCCTCACCGTCATGCTGATGCTGATCAACCTGCCGATCGTCGTCTGGATGCTCTACACTTACTTTCGCGAAATCCCGGGCGAAATCCTGGAAGCGGCGCGGATGGACGGGGCAGGGCTCTGGCAGGAGATCGTCTACGTGCTGACGCCGATGGCTGTGCCCGGTATTGCCTCGACGCTGCTCCTCAACATCATCCTCGCCTGGAACGAAGCCTTCTGGACGATCCGTCTGACGACCACCAATGCGGCGCCACTGACGGCCTTCATCGCTTCGTTCTCCAGTCCGCAGGGCCTGTTCTGGGCCAAGCTTTCAGCAGCATCGACCATGGCGATCGCGCCGATCCTGATCCTCGGCTGGTTCTCACAGAAACAACTCGTTCGCGGCCTCACCTTTGGCGCGGTTAAGTAAGGAACAAAGACATGGGCAGCATCACGCTCAAAAAAGTGTCGAAGGTTTTTGGTGAGGCGAAAGTCATCCCCTCGATCGACCTCGAAATCAACAACGGCGAATTCGTCGTTTTCGTCGGACCGTCCGGCTGCGGCAAGTCCACGCTGCTACGCCTCATTGCTGGCCTGGAAGACGTGACCGGCGGCCAGATCATGATCGACGGCAAGGACATGACGCAGGCAGCCCCCGCCGCCCGCGGCCTGGCCATGGTGTTCCAGTCCTACGCTCTTTATCCGCATATGAGCGTGCGAAAGAACATCGCCTTCCCGCTGAAGATGGCGAAGATGGAACAGGCGGCGATCGACAAGAAAGTGACGGATGCCGCCCGCGTTTTGAACCTCACCGATTACCTGGAGCGCCGCCCCTCGCAGCTTTCCGGCGGTCAGCGCCAGCGCGTCGCGATCGGCCGGGCGATCGTCCGTGAACCGTCGGCGTTCCTGTTCGACGAACCGCTGTCGAACCTCGATGCGGCATTGCGCGGCACGATGCGGCTTGAGATCAGTGATCTGCACAACCAGCTGAAGACGACGATGATCTACGTCACCCACGATCAGGTGGAAGCCATGACCATGGCCGACAAGATCGTGGTTCTCAATCGCGGCAATATCGAACAGGTCGGCTCGCCGCTGGAGCTCTACAAGACGCCGCGCAATCTCTTTGTCGCCGGCTTTATCGGCTCGCCGAAGATGAACCTGATCGAGGGCGCCTATGCGCAATCGAAGAATGCCAAGACCGCCGGCATCCGGCCGGAACATCTCGGCCTGTCAAAGGACAGCGGCATCTGGACGGGCACGGTGAAGGTCGCCGAACATCTCGGCGCCGACACGTTCCTGCATCTCGATGTCGACGGCATCGGCCCGATCACGGCGCGTGCCGACGGCGAGTTCGGCGCCCATCATGGCGACAAGGTTTTCCTGACCCCCGATGAAAGCAAATTACATCGGTTCGACGACAAGGGGTTGGCGATCAAGGCCTGAGATTGTGCGGGGAGCTTCATTCTCGGTCGTCATCCTCGGGCTTGTCCCGAGAAACTAAGCCGGTCAACCCACACACAACCTCTATTGGGCGTGGACAGATCCTCGGGACAAGCCCGAGGATGACGGCGGCAGGGGTGCAACGTTCTAGCAAATCCAAAGCCTTGAGATCGGGTCGGGGCTTTGGTCTGAATTATTGGCTTGAGGTTTCTCGGGTCGCACTGGAGTAAAGATAATGACGGTAAAACTTTCGCTGGCGAGCTTGAAAGACGTGGCGCGCACCGCAGCCGTGCCGGCCTATGATCCGAAGAGCCTGACTCCCGGCATTCTGCATTTCGGGGTCGGCAATTTCCATCGCGCCCACCAGGCGATTTATCTCGACGACCTGTTCAACACCGGCAAGGCGCATGACTGGGCGATCGTCGGCGCCGGCGTCATGCCGTCCGATGCCGCGATGCGCGACAAGCTGAAGGCGCAGGATTTTCTCACCACCGTCGTTGAGCAGGACAACAACAAGACCGCTGCCCGCATCACCGCGCCGATGATCGACATCATCGCGCCGGGCGAGACTGCGGCGCTGGTCGAGATGCTTGCCGATCCGGTTGTCCGTATTGTCTCGATGACGATCACCGAGGGCGGCTATTTCATCGACGCCGCCGGCCATTTCAATCCGGCGCATCCGGCCATGGTCGAGGACAGCAAGAACCCGGCAAGCCCGAAGACTGTCTTCGGCCTGATCCTGGCGGGCCTGAAGGTTCGCCGCGAGCGGGGCATCCCGCCCTTCACCATCATGTCCTGCGACAACATTCCCGGAAACGGGCATGTGACGGAAAATACCGTCGTCGGTCTCGCAAAGCTTTCCGATCCGGCCTTTGCAACCTGGATCCACCAGAACGTCGCGTTCCCGAATTCGATGGTGGATCGCATCACGCCGGCAACGGGTCAGCGCGAAGTCGATATTCTCAGACAAGATTTCGATATCGACGATAACTGGCCGGTCTTCTGCGAAGAGTTCAAGCAGTGGGTGATGGAGGACAAGTTCCCCTCCGGCCGGCCGCGGCTGGAAGAGGTCGGCGTGCAGTTCGTGTCCGATGTCGCGCCGTACGAACTGATGAAGATCCGCATCCTGAACGGCGGCCATGCGACGATCGCCTATCCGGGCGAGCTTTTGGACATCCACTTCGTCCATGAGGCGATGGAGCATCCGCTGATCCGCGCCTTCCTGGCCAAGCTCGAGAAGGAAGAGATCATCCCGATCGTGCCGCCGGTGCCGAATACGAAGCTTGATTCCTATTTCGACCTGATCGAGCGACGCTTTCTCAACCCGAAGATCGGCGACACCATTCCGCGTCTGGCGCAGGACGGCTCCAACCGCCAGCCGAAGTTCATCCTGCCTTCGACGCGCGATCGTCTGGCGCAGGGCAAGGACATTGTCGGCCTGTCGCTGGTCTCTGCGCTGTGGTGCCGTTATTTCGCGGGCACGTCGGATAGCGGCCGCAAGATCGTGTTCAACGATGCGAGCGCCGACAAGCTTCACGAGGCGGCGCTGAAAGCCAAGGATAACCCCGATGCCTTCCTTGTCTTCGATGAGATCTTCGGCGAAGTTTCGAAATCCGAGCTTTTCCGCAAACGCTTCGCGCATGCCCTGAAGACGCTTTGGACCGAGGGGACGAAAAAAACGCTCGAGCTTTATCTCGCAGATAAGCTCGTCAAATAGCGGGCGGGAGAGTGACGTGGCACAGGCGGCGGGACCATTGGTAATTTTCGATTGCGACGGGGTTCTCGTCGACAGCGAGCCGGTTTCCGTCCGTGTTCTGGTCGATGCGCTTGGCCGTCGCGGGCTTTCCATGGACGAGGCGGAGGCCTATCGCCGCTTCCTCGGCCGCAGCCTCGGCACCGTGACGAAGACGATGCGCGAGGAATTCGGCATCGAAGCCGATGACGCGTTTCTCGAAGAAATGCGCCGCGACCTCTACGCCCGGTTCCGTACCGACCTACAGCCGATACGCGGCATTGCCGATGCACTGGACGGGCTCGCCATGCGCCGCTGCGTCGCCTCGTCCAGCCAGCCGGAACGCATTCGTCTGTCGCTGACGCTGACGGGGCTGATCGACAAGCTGGAGCCGCATATCTTTTCCGCCTCCATGGTGGAGAAGGGTAAACCGGCGCCGGATCTTTTCCTGCATGCGGCGCGCGAAATGGGTGCCGATCCGGTTGATTGCATCGTTATTGAGGACAGCCCTGCCGGTATCGAGGCCGGGCATCGGGCCGGCATGACGGTGTTTGCCTTCGTCGGTGGCTCGCATGCCACGGTGCCCGGATATCGCGAACGGATCGATGCTCTTTCACCCGAAGTGGTGTTTGACGCGATGCCGGATTTGCTCCACCTTGTCCGAAAACATATAGAGGGCCGCAGCGGCTCCCTTTCGCGTCAGGCCTAAAGGCCGGCGGGGGACAGGCGGACTTGAGGGACAGGAAACAGAGCCGAATGCGTGATTACCTCGTTGCGGTCGATATCGGCACGGGCAGCGCCCGCGCCGGCGTCTTTGATCGCAAGGGGCATCTGCTCGCCAAGGCGAAACATCCGATCCTGATGTTTCGGCCGAAGGAAAATCACGCCGAACATGATTCCGAAGATATCTGGGCGGCTGCCTGCCGCTCGGTGAAAGAGGCGATGGCGGAAGCCGGTATCGCGGCCTCCAGCGTCGCCGCGATCGGTTTCGATGCGACCTGTTCGCTGGTGGCGCGTGATCGGGAAGGCCGACCGCTCACTGTTTCGCTGACCGGCAAAGCCAACCAAGATACGATCGTCTGGCACGATCATCGAGCGATCAAGGAGGCTGACGAGCTATCCGCGACGGGCCACAAGGTGCTCGAATTCTCCGGTGGCTCGCTGTCGCCCGAGATGGAAATGCCCAAGCTGATGTGGCTGAAGAAACATTTGCCGGAAAGCTGGGCGAAGGCGGGTTATTTCTTCGATCTTGCGGATTTCCTCACCTGGAAAGCGACCGGTTCGCCGGCGCGCTCCCGCTGCACGGTGACGGCCAAGTGGAACTATCTGGCGCATGAGACGCCGGGCTGGAGCGCCGATTTCTGGGCGCTGGCCGGGCTGGAAGACCTTGCCGAAAAAGGCGGGCTTTCGGACGAGACGGTCGGCCCCGGCAAGAGCATGGGGCGGCTGAGCGCGCAGGCGGCGCAGGAACTTGGCCTCGACATGGAGGTCGAAGTCGCACCCGGCATGATCGATGCGTATGCCGGAGCTTTCGGCGTTCTCGGTGGCGTGTCGGGCGGCGAAAGGCTGGAAACCAGCGTGGCGCTGATCGGCGGCACATCCAGCTGCGTGGTGGCGTTCACCAAGCAGCCGCGCCCTGGCCGCAGCCTCTGGGGCCCGTATTACGACGCGATCTTTCCCGATCGCTGGCTGGTGGAGGGTGGGCAATCGGCAGCCGGTGCGCTGCTCGATCACATCGTGCGGATGCACGCTGCAGGCGGCGAGCCGACCACCGACCTGCATGCCCGCATCATTACCCGCGTCGGCGAATTGCGGGCGAACCACGAGGGCGATATCGCCCCCAACCTGCACGTTCTGCCGGATTTTCACGGCAACCGCTCGCCGCTTGCCGATCCGCATGCGACCGGCGTCATCAGCGGCCTGACGCTCGATACGTCCTTCGACGGGCTGTGCCGGCTCTATTGGCGCACCTGCGTTTCGATCGCGCTCGGCATCCGGCACATTCTCGATGTGATTGCGGATTACGGCTACCGGTTCGAAACACTGCACGTGACCGGCGGGCATGTGAACAACCCGCTGCTGATCGAACTTTATGCCGATGTGACGGGCCGCAAAGTGCTGGTGCCGGAAAATCGTGACGCGGTTCTGCTTGGCACCGCGATGGCCGCTGCGGTTGCCGGCGGGGTCTATATCTCGGCCTTCGACGCCGGTCAGGCGATGGATGGTGGCGGTGTGGAGCGACTGCCGGATGTGGCTCGCGCGGCGCAATATGACCGGGACTATCGGCGGTTCCTCGCGATGGTGCGGCATCGGGATGAGTTGAACGCGCTTCTCTGAAGCCTTTCCCAGCACGGCGGCGCAAGCTTCACGGCCGAGATTGTTTCCATGCCGAATCTCTGATCAATCGGGTTCGAGGGCGCAGCTTGAGGTAAAGCGATGTCAGAGCACGACAAGGTCGAGATTTCCCAACGGCAGATCGGGCGCGCGGACGTGCTGGAACTGATTACTGCCGGCAAGGCAGTCGTGCTGAAGGACTGTACGCTCAGCGATGCGGACATGTCGGGGCTTGAGCTTCAGGGCTGGGAGTTCCGGGACTGCCGGATGATGACGGTGAATTTTCGCGCAGCCAACCTCGAAGGATCAAAGTTCGAGGGATGCAGAGGAGCGTTTGCGAATTTCTCCGGCGCGAACCTCGCGGAGGCGTCGTTGCAGGGGTGCGACTTCAACAACGCCGTGTTCACGGAAGCGAAGATGAACGACACCCGGTTTGTCGGCTGCAAGCTGACGGGTGCCAATCTCACGCGGGTCGCGACGATGGGCCTCTCCTTCAAGGAGACGATCCTTGCCCAGGCAAGACTTCCCGCAATGTCGTTTCGCAAGTCCCGGATCGAGCGGGTCGACTTTGCGATGGCTGACCTCTCGAAATGCGATTTTCGCGATGCCGTGTTCGATGGCTGCAGTCTGCGTGAGGCCGGGCTGGTCGATGCCCGGTTCGAAGGCGCGGATTTGCGGGGCGCAGACCTTGGCGGGCTGAGGCTGATCGATGCCAAAAAATTCAAGGGCGCTACGATTTCGCGGCAGCAGGCCGGGGATATTCTGGCCGAGCTGGGGCTCAAGGTTCGTTAGTTACGCCTTGCCAGATAGGGCAGCACGAACAGATAGAGCCCGCTGAACAGCAGCAGAAACAACGGCAAAAGAGGGGAATAGACAATCCAGGCCGGCGGCTGGCCGACGGCCATGGTGGCGAAGTTGGCGATGACGGTGAGCGTGAAGATGATCGAAATCCAGCGATGAGCCTGCCGGATGGATTTGTTCAGGGTCATGAATATGTCTCCCAAAGCGGGTTGAACGTCGTTTTGGTGGGAAAGGCGGCCTCAATCGAGGCCTGCTGTGAGCGTATCCAGCTTTTCCAGGAAAGCCTGCCAGCCATGGCGGGCGCCGTGGAAGGCCTGGGTCTGATCGGCAAGGAAACCGGCCTGTTCCATGCGCAGATGGGTGCCCTTGGCGGTCGGTGTCAGTGTTAGGGTCACGACGCTGCGCAGGTTGTAGGCGCGGTCCTCGTGAACATGGTTCCAGGTGTAGGAGAGCCGCTTGTTAGGCTCGACCACCAGCACTTCGCAATCCAGCACGCCACCCCATTCGCCGCGCAGGTTGAAGCGGTGGCCGACGATGGGCGAAAAGTCGTTGTTCATCAGCCATTCGGAGATGAGATGCGGCTGGGTGAGCGCGCGCCAGAGCTTTTCCGGCGGATGCGGCATTTCCCGCTCGACCACAACGGTGCGGGTTTCGGCCTGTGGGGCGTTGATTGCGTCGGTCATTGGTCCATCCTGTTCAGCAGGTCTTCGAGCGCATCGAACTTCTTTTCCCAGAAGCCGGTCATTTCATGCGCCCAGTCGATCAAGGGGGCTAGCGCGGCATAGTCCGCGCTGTAATGGGTCTGGCGACCGTCGGCGCGGTCGCGCACGAGGCCGGCCCGTTTCAGGCTGGCGAGGTGTTTTGACACGACGGGCTGAGAGACCCCGGCGCCTGCGGTCAATACGGTGACCGTTTTCTCGCCCTCGCGGCAGAGACGCTCGAAAATCGCCCGCCGCGTGGGGTCGGCCAGTGTCTTGAAAATTTCGTCGCGTGTGCTTGTCACGTCAATTCATACCTCATCGGCTATGAATTGACGTATAGCTGAATGGCTATGAATGAGTCAAGCCGGTATCTGCGAGACCGGCTTGTTCCGGCCTCTTCGAAAACCTACATCTTTGCGGCACAACTGGAGACGCCGATGATCCTCGACGCCGCACGCCTTTCGCTGATCAACCTTTTCGCGCCCGAGACGCGCTCCGTCTTCTGGAAGACGCTGGGGCTGACAGTCCTTGTCCTGATCGGCATCTGGTTCGGTCTTCGCGAAGTTTTCGTGCTCTATGCATGGCCGTGGTTCGCGGCATTCTTTCCGGATCTGCCTGAATGGGCGGGATGGCTGACGCTGTTCGCCGCGATTGCCGCCGGCATAGGATTGGCGCTCGCGCTGGCGCTGCTAATCGCGCCCATCACGGCGCTGATTGCCGGTCTCTTCCTTGATGATGTGGCGGAGGTGATCGAGAAGCGCGATTATCCCAACGATGCGCCCGGCAAGGCGCTGCCGATGGGGCAGGCGATCCTGGGCTCCATCCAGTTCCTGGGCGTGGTCGTCGTCGGCAACATTATCGCCCTGTTTCTGCTGTTCATTCCCGGGATCAACCTGATCGCCTTCTTCATGGTGAACGGTTATCTGCTCGGCCGGGAATTTTTCGAGTTCGCAGCAATGCGCTTCCGCTCGCCGGCGGAGGCCCGCGCCTTCCGGTCGAAACATTCATCGACCGTTTTCATCGCGGGCCTGTTGATTGCCTGTTTCCTGGCGATCCCGATCGTCAACCTGCTGACGCCGCTTTTCGCCGCCGGCCTGATGGTGCATCTGCACAAGGCGGTCTCGAAGCGCGATCCGGGGTTCAAGCTTTAAGCCGGCAGCGCCGAGGCTTCATACATCGCGGCGAATTCGGCGCTCGGCGGGATCGGCTTGATGATGTCGATCAGCACGCCGTTCGGGTCGGCGGTGATGAAATGCCGCTGGCCGAAGTCCTCGTCGCGGATATCGCGGCGGATCGGCAGGCCGGCGGCCTTCAGTCGGCCATAGACCGTATCCACATCCTCCACCTCGAAATTTAGCAGCAGACCGGAAACCTTGCCGCGGCCGGCTTCCGGGATGGTCTCGTGGCTGCCGTCCAGAATGGCGAGCGTGACATTCTCGCTCTCCTTCGATTGTAGATGGACGTACCAGTCCGCCGAAAACAGCGCCTCGAAGCCGAAATGCTCGACATAGAAGGCCGCCGTGCCGGCAACGTCTTCGGTCATGATGACGGGGTAGTAGCTGGTCGCTTTCATGGCTTTCGCTCCTTGAGAATTCAAGATACATTCAGTCTGTATGTTTTTGTATAGATACATTCTGTCTGTATGTAAATGGGGATGTAGATGCCGCGTAGCAATCGCGAACGCACCGATGCCACCCGTACCGCGCTTCTGGATGCTGCACGGGCGCTTTTTATCGACAAGGGATATGCGGAGACGGCTACACCGGAGATCGTTGCAAAGGCCGAGGTGACGCGCGGGGCGCTCTATCACCACTTTCCAGACAAGAAGGCGCTGTTCTGGGCCGTGGTCGAACGCGAGGCCGGGCTGGTGGCGGAGGATATCGAGGCGCGTTCCGCCGATGCTTCTTCGGCGCGGGAAGCGCTATTGCAAGGTGCTTCGGCCTATTTCGATGCCATGGCGGTGCCGGGGCGGGTGCGGCTGTTGCTGCGGGAGGCGCCGGCGCAGTTTGCGATCGATTCCGGGCAGGGAGAGGACCCGGCGGAGTCGGGTCTGAAGATCGGGCTTTCGCATCTGATGGCCGGTTCGCCTAAGCTTTCGCTTCTCGATCCGTTGACGGTGCTGATCTCCTCCGCGTTCGAGCGGGCGGCAATCGCCATCGATTGCGGGGGTAGCCGGGCGGACTACGAGGCGGCCATCGCGACCTTAATCGACGGCCTCGCCGATTAGCTGCTGCGGCAATTCGACGAGCGGAGCGGGGATGTCCATCGTCTTTTCCGGCGAGCGACAGATATCCGCGATCACACAACGCTCGCATTCCGGCTTGCGGGCCTTGCAGCAATAACGGCCGTGCAGGATCAGCCAGTGATGGGCGTGGAAGAGGTATTGGTCGGGGATGACCTTCAGCAGGTTTTCCTCCACCTCGTCGGGCGTCTTGCCGGGCGCCATCAGCAACCGGTTGGCAATGCGGAAGACGTGGGTATCGACCGCCAGCGTCGGAATGCCGAAGGCCATGGACATGACCACATTGGCCGTCTTGCGACCGACACCGGGCAGTCGGATCAACTCCTCGCGGTTTTTGGGAACCTCGGAGCCGAATTCGTCGATCAGCATGCGACAGAGCGCGATGACGTTCTTCGCCTTGTTGCGGTAGAGGCCGATCGTTTTGATATGTTGGGTGACACCTTCTTCGCCTAAAGCCAGCATCTTTTCCGGCGTATCCGCTATCTTGAAAAGAGCGCGCGTCGCCTTGTTGACGCCGGCGTCGGTCGCCTGAGCGGAGAGCGCCACCGCGACGACGAGCGTGAACGGATTGACGTGTTCCAGCTCGCCCTTCGGCTCCGGTCGCTGGATCGAAAAACGGCGGAAAATCTCCACCATTTCCTCTTTCGAATAGGCAGATTTGAAACGCTTCAGCTTCTTCGCAGCTCCGGTGCCGGAGACGCGATTTGACTTTTGCGAAGGGGAGGTTTTGGATTTCGGTTTCGGAGTCGCCATATGCCTGTATAGGCATTCCCCGTGAAGGAAAGCAACGTGGACCTGACTAGGGACCTGATCGAAGACAAGCCGGTTTTCGCGGCCGAACTGACGCCCTATCGCTCGCTGAGCAAGACGGGTTTTCGCGTCGTGCTGATCCTTTGTGGGGCGATCTGCGCGATCTATGGCGGTTTCTTTCTGATCACCGGCGCCTATCCGATCGGCTTCTTCTTCGGGCTCGATTTCCTCGGCCTCTATATCGCGCTGAAACTGAGCTATCGCTCCGGCCGGCAGCGGGAGGAGGTGACGGTATCGCGCACCAATCTTTCGATCCGCAAGTTCTCCCCGGCGGGGCAGATGGTGGAGCACCGGTTCAATCCGTTCTGGGCGCGCTTCCTCGTTCAGCGGCATGACGAGTTCGGTATCATCCGTATGTCGGTGACGGGCGAGGGCAGGGGAACGGATATCGGTTCCTTCCTCAACCCGGATGACCGCGAAAGTTTCGCCAAGGCATTCAAGCGCGCGCTGGCGACCGTCAAGCAACGGGTTTGATATTCGGGCAAAATAGCCGGAAAGCTGCAAGAAACGGGTGGTTTCGGCAAAGCCGAAGGGGCATTTATGGCGCATGAACGAAACAGCCAAAGAAGAGCGTCGGATGCGGCGCAAGGCGCTGTCGAGGAGAGACAAGCCATGAACGCTTTTGCCAAAAATATCACCCCCGCCATCGACATCACGCCGGATGGCTCCGACTACGAAACCGTGCGTCGCGTCATCGAGATGCTGACGGTTGATTACCGCAACCAGCCCTCGCTCGAGACGATTGCCGCCGAGCTCGGTCAGTCGCCGACGCAGCTGCAGAAGGTTTTCACCCGCTGGGCGGGCTTGTCACCAAAGGCTTTCCTGCAGGCGGTAACGCTTGATCATGCCAAGCGGCTGCTTGGCAAGGAAGAGCTGCCGTTGCTGGAGGCCTCCTATGAGCTTGGGCTTTCCGGCCCCGGTCGTCTTCACGATCTCTTCGTTACGCATGAGGCGATGTCGCCCGGCGAATGGAAGGCGCGGGGCGGCGGCCTGGTCATTCGTTACGGCTTCCATCCGTCGCCCTTCGGTCAGGCGCTGGTCATGGCGACCGATCGCGGCCTTTCCGGCCTCGCTTTTGCCGATCTCGGCTGCGAAGTGCCGGCCTTCGAAGATATGGCGCGGCGCTGGCCGAATGCCGAATATATCCAGGATCAGGAGGCCACCGCGCCCTATATCCGGCGTATCTTCGACCGCTCGCAATGGTCCTGCGACCAGCCGCTCAAGGTCGTGCTGATCGGCACGGATTTCCAGGTGCGCGTCTGGCAGAGCCTGTTGAAGATCCCCTTCGGCAAGGCCGTGACCTATTCCGACGTGGCCTCCGATATCGGCCAGCCGACGGCGAGCCGTGCAGTGGGGGCAGCGGTCGGGGCAAACCCGATCTCGTTCGTGGTGCCTTGCCATCGCGCTCTCGGCAAGAGCGGCGCGCTGACGGGCTATCATTGGGGGCTGACGCGCAAGCGGGCGATTCTGGGCTGGGAAGCGGGGAATGCTTGAGGCGGCTTAATCTTGGCGTTCTGCCGTGTTGATACCCCCCTCTGCCCTGCCGGGCATCTCCCCCTCAGGTGGGGAGATTGACTCGCGGCTCGACCTTTCCGACAAGCAAGCGGTGTGCCGGGTATCACTATTCATTGTTTGGGGAAGCCGGTGCACCCAGCCGATCTCCCCACCTGAGGGGGAGATGCCCGGCAGGGCAGAGGGGGGCTGGAACGCTCCAGCATCTAACGTTGCGCGCAGGTGAGACCTACTATCCGCCTTCCGCCAGCCGCAATAATTCCCGCGCCGCCGTCTCATCCGTAATCAATGTATTGCATCCCACACGCCGGATCGTGGCTCGGATCGCCACGGCCCGGTGAGCCCCACCGGAGGACAGCACGATGTGTTTGGCCTTCTTCAGCGTATCGAGATCCACCGACATAACCCGCTCGTTGAGCTTCTGATCCACCGACCGGCCTTCCTCGTCGAGAAAGTTGAACATGGTGTCGCAGACGCAGCCGGCGGCGATCAGGCGGTCGAGTTCGGCTTTGGAGATGAAGCCTTCCGACAGCGAGGTGGAGTGCGGGCCGATATCGCCGCAGCTGACGACCGCGAGGTCCAGATTCTCGGCAAGGTCATAGATGGCGTTGAGGCCGCATTGTTCGATCAGCGCCCGCTTGGTCTTGACCGAGTCGACCAGAAGCGGTGCGAGGAACATATAACATTCCGCACCGAGCTGACCGGCGAAGCGCCATGTATAGTCGATCGGGTTGGTCTGGTGCACGGCGACGATGCCGCCGAGCAGTGAGACGACCTTGCAGTTTTCCCGCCGCGGCGGGCGGAAGCTGGAAAGCGAGGCGGTCATGGTGCGGCCCCAGCCGACGCCGATCGTCATGTCGTCCTGGATGACTTCGGAGAGGAACTGCCCGAGCGCCAGGCCAACGGCGCTTGCGAGCGCGGTGGCGCCGTTGTCGCGCGGGGTCGGCACGACGAGGGCTTCGTCCAGTCCATAAGCCTTTTCCAGGTGCGTGGCGAGCTCGACGCAGCTGTCGATGCCCTCGCTGATCCAGATCTGCACCTCGGAGCGCTTCATCGCCTCGTCGAGAAGGCGGATCACTGTCGAGCGACTGATGCCGAGCCGTTCGGCGACATCTTTTTGCGTCAATCCCTGATTATAATAGAGCCACGCGGCGCGTAGCCTCAAGGACGCGGCATCGGAATAGGCAGTGTGGGTCTCACGTCTGAGCCTTGCCAAAAGCCTCTCCAGTTCTGCTGCATCGGGGCATGGTGAACGATTTCCCAATATTTGTTCCGATTGAAACATATGTCAATTCGGGAGGACAAATGTCTTGACTTCTTAACCATCGCGGGTCGATAGTCCCTTCCAACGCGTCTAGGTGCGAGATGGAGGAGCCAATTCGCACGCCGGGCGTTCCAGCTTTAATGCTTCTCAATCGAGGACTATTCGGATGACGTCGAAACTAGAGCAACTTCGTTCCATGACCGTGGTCGTCGCCGATACGGGCGACATCGAGGCGGTTGCCCGCCTGAAGCCGGTGGATTGCACCACCAACCCGTCGATCGTTCTGAAGGCGATCGGCACGCCTGTTTTCGCCGACAAGTTCAAGGAAGCGGTTGCCTGGGGCAAGAAGCAGGGTGGCCAGCAGGACGCCGTTGTCGCCGCCGTTGCAGACCGCCTTGCAATCTCCGTCGGTGCCGCTCTTTCCGAACTGGTTCCGGGCCGCGTCTCGACGGAAGTGGATGCCGACCTGTCCTTCGACACCAAGGCTTCGATCGACAAGGCGCATCAGATCATTGCTGCCTACAAGGAGCGCGGCATCGAGCGTGACCGCATCCTGATCAAGCTCGCCTCCACCTGGGAAGGCATCCGCGCCGCGGAAGTGCTGCAGAAGGAAGGCATCGACTGCAACCTGACGCTTCTCTTCGCCCAGGCCCAGGCAATCGCCTGCGCCGAAGCCGGCGTGTTCCTGATCTCGCCCTTCGTCGGCCGTATCCTCGACTGGCACAAGAAGGCTTCCGGCCAGGATTACACTGCCGAAACCGATCCGGGCGTCGTTTCCGTCCGCAACATCTACAACTACTACAAGGCGAACGGCATCAAGACGATCGTCATGGGCGCTTCGTTCCGCAATGTCGGCGAAATCGAAGCACTGGCCGGTTGCGACCGCCTGACGATCGCTCCGAACCTGCTCGACGAGCTGGACAAGGCCGATGGCAAGCTGGAGCGCAAGCTCTCGCCGGAAACCTTCAAGGCCGAGCCGGCGAAGTCGCTCGACGAGAAGGCCTTCCGCTGGGCGCTCAACGAAGACCAGATGGCGACGGAAAAGCTGTCCGATGGCATCCGCCTCTTCGCCAAGGATCTAAACGCGCTGCGCGAGATGGTCCGCAAGGAACTTCAGGCCGCTGCCGCCTGATATCGCGATCCACCGCCGATACATCGAAGCCCGTCGCGAGATGGGCTTTTTTGTTGCCCGGTTTTGTACCGGCTGACGATCGTCAGTTTTATGGTTAACTGAAAATTCAAAACAAATTCGTAGTTTTAGGAGAATATCCCGTCGATCCCCCGCGCGGGAGCAATGGAGTTTGCCATGGCCGGTGTGCCGTTTGCCCGCATGATGTCGAATGCTGCAATCCTGGAAGCACTGAGCCGGTCGCAGGCGATCATCGAGTTCGACCTGAACGGGATGATCCTCGACGCCAACGAGAACTTCTGCAAGACGGTCGGTTATTCGCTCTCCGAAATCGTCGGCAAGCATCACCGCCTCTTCGTCGAGCCGGCGGAAGCCGCATCCAAGGAATACGCGGATTTCTGGCGCCAGCTGGCTGCCGGCAAGTTCGATCAGCGGCAGTACAAGCGTCTCGGCAAGGGCGGTCGCGAAATCTGGATCGAGGCCTCGTACAATCCCATCATGCGCGGCGGCAAGCCCTACAAGGTGGTGAAGTTCGCGACCGACATTACCGCCGCCAAGAAGCAGGCGATGGAAGACAAGGGCAAGCTCGAAGCACTGTCTCGCGCTCAGGCGGTCATCGAGTTCACCCCGACCGGCGAAATCATCTCCGCCAACGAGAATTTTCTGAAGACGCTCGGTTACTCGCTGTCGGAAATCGTCGGCAAGCACCACTCGATGTTTTGCGAGGCGGAATATGCCCGCTCGACCGCCTACCAGCAGTTCTGGCGCGATCTCGCGGCTGGCAAGTTCTCCGCCGACCAGTTCACACGTGTCGCGAAAGATGGCAGCCAGGTCTTCATCCAGGCCTCCTACAATCCGATCATCGACGACACCGGCAAGGTGTTCAAGGTTGTCAAGTTCGCGACCGATGTCAGCGAGCGCGTCAAGGTGGTGAAGGAACTTGGCGCGGGTCTTTCCCGCCTGTCCGACTGCAACATCCGCCAGACGATCGACGTTCCCTTCATCGCTGAGTTCGAGCCGCTGCGGCGCGATTTCAATGCGTCGATCGGCGCTTTCCAGGAAACGCTGGTCAACGTTCTGAAACAGACCAACGCGCTGAACGGCAGCAGCCAGGAAATGCACGGGGCAGCCGATCAGCTTTCCTTGCGCACCAAGGAACAGGCGGCCTCGCTGGAGCAGACCTCTGCCGCGCTTGAGGAAGTGACCGCAACGGTGAAATCCTCGACGCTCAACACCGAGGATACCCGCAAGCTGGTCAAGAGCGCCCTGCAATCGGCCACCACCTCCTCGGCGGTGGTGCAGGAAACCATCACGGCGATGCAGCGTATCGAATCCGCCTCCGCCGAGATCACCCAGATCATCTCTGTCATCGACGAGATCGCCTTCCAGACCAACCTGCTTGCGCTCAATGCGGGCGTCGAAGCAGCGCGCGCCGGCGAAGCGGGCAAAGGCTTTGCGGTCGTCGCGCAGGAAGTTCGCGAGCTCGCCCAGCGGTCCGCCAAGGCCGCGAAGGAGATCAAGGGCCTGATCGAGAATTCCGGTCGGGAAGTGACGGAAGGCGTTCGCCTTGTCGATGCGACCGGCGAAGCGCTGCACGAGATCGAGCAGTTCGTCGCTTCGATCGACAAGAACATGCAGTCTCTGGCGACCGCCGCAACCGAGCAGTCCGTCGGTCTTTCCGAGATCAACAACACCGTCTCGCAGCTCGATCGCATGACCCAGCAGAATGCCAGCATGGTCGAGAACACGACGCAGATCAGCCAGGAACTGGCCGCCGGCGCCTCGCAGCTTGCGGAGCTCGTCAACCGCTTCAAGCTGAACCGCCGCGCCGTCATCCGAGAGCCGGGCACGGGCATCCTCGTCAGCGCGCCGCGCAAGGTGGCTTGATCGCCGGTAATCAGGCCTCTTTCTTACTGAGGAAGAGGCCAGTCTCCTTGCTGACTTCCAGAACGCCACCACTGTTGTCGAAGGCGGTGGCAATGGCCTGGCGGAAAGACGCGAGCTGCATTTCGTTCGCGCCATCACCCGGCGGGTAGGATGTCAGGGCAAGGAAGACGTCTTCCGGTTCGGTGATGCGCATATGCGCCGGATAAGCTGCGAAGGCGACATTGCCGAACTCCGCCCGCATCAGCTCTTCCGCCCGCTCATAACCGAAGGCGATGGCGCTCGGATCTTCCGGCGGGCTGCCGAGAACGGTGGTGAGTGCGTAGATTTCCCGCATATTGCCGATGCCGTTGGTGGTGACCGCAAGCCTGCCGCCCGGCTTCAGGACGCGGTGCATTTCCGCAATCGCCGCTTTCTGGTCGGCGACGTGATAGAGCATGTGCATGGCAATGACGGTATCGAAAGAGGCGTCTTCGAAGGGGAGGGCGGCTGCATCCGCCTGTTTGCCGGTAACGGATGCGAAGGGCAGGGCGTTGCAGCGCGTAACTGCTTCGTCGATCATGCCTGACGACTGGTCGGCGAGTGTTAGATGCAGCGTTTCGGGTATATCCTTCGTCACCGAGGCCCAGAACCAGGCGGGGCCGCAGCCGATGTCGAGGACATGGCCGCCGGGCTTCAGCGGAAGTTGTCGCGCAACCCAGGGAAACCAGCCGATCTCGGCGATCGTATATTCCCGGTTCAGCCGCCCGCGTGCGGCGAGTTTGCTGCTGTCGGAATATTGCGCGGCATTGCCCGAGGTGATCGACGACACGGCTTTTCTCCACGTGATCCGGCATGCTTTTGCCGCGATATCCGGGAGGTCATATTCCCTCTGTTTGGCAGTTTTACAAATGCAAAATCTCGGCAGCCAATCTGGCTGCCGAGATTGCAATGTTCGACAAAGATCGTTTCGGATCAGGCCGGCTGCGGCACGAGATTGGCCGACCCCGGCTTGCGCAGGAGCATGACGGATACGGCGGCGATCATGCACATCACGCCGGCAATCTGCAGGGCGGGCATGTAGGTATCGAAGCTGCTCTTGAAGTAACCTGCGCCATAAGCCGCGGTTGCAGCGCCCAGCTGGTGGCCGGTAAAGACCCAGCCGAACACCATGCCGGCCTTTTCGCGGCCAAACTTGTCGGCAGCCAGCTTGACGGTCGGCGGCACGGTGGCGATCCAATCGAGGCCGTAGAAGACGGCGAAGGCGGACAATTCGTAGAAGCTGAAGCCTGAGAACGACAGGTAGATCAGCGACAGGCCGCGCAAGCCGTAATACCAGAAGAGCAGGACGCGGTTGTCGTAGCGGTCGGACAGCCAGCCGGAGGCGATCGTGCCGAAGAAGTCGAAGATACCGAGCACGGCGAGCGTTCCGGCAGCCGCGACCGGCGCCATGCCGAAATCGCCGCAGATCGAGATCCAATGGGTCTGGATCAGGCCGTTGGTGGACAGGCCGCAGACGAAGAATGTACCGAACAGGACCCAGAACGTGCCGCTGGCGGAGACGCTCTTCAGGGTGATGAGCGGCGAAACCAGCGTGGTGAGGAACTTGTGGTCCTGCTTCGGCGACTTGCTGACCGTCGTTTCGCCATAGGCCGGCAGGCCGAGATCGGCAGGATGGTCACGCATCAGGGCAAGCACGAGCAGCATCGCGGCGGTGATGGCGCCGGCCGTCAGCACCAGCGCGGTGCGCCAGCCATAGGTCTCACTGAGATCGGCCAGGAGAGGCAGGAAAACCAGCTGGCCGGTGGCGTTGCTGGCGCTCAGCATGCCCATGACGAGGCCGCGGCGCTGCGAAAACCAGCGCGAGGCGACGGTCGCGCCAAGCACCATGGCGGTCATGCCGGTGCCGACACCGATGACGATGCCCCAGAGCGCCACAAGCTGCCAGACCTCGGTCATGAACAGTGAGACGACGATACCGCCGAGGATCAGCCCCAGTGCGGTGACGACGACCTGGCGGATGCCGAAATGGTTCATGAAGGCGGCGGCAAAGGGCGCGAGCAGGCCGAAAAGCACGAGACGAACGGCCATGGCGGAGGAGATATCGGCGATATCCCAGCCGAATTCCTGGTGCAGTGGCTGGATCATTACGCCGGCCGAGCCCATGGCGCCGGCGGTCGCCAGCATGGTCAGGAAGGTGGCGGTGACGACCACCCAGCCGTAATGGATGTTTCTACGCGCCATGAAGCGCGCGGCGGCGGTGGAGAGCATGATGGAAGTCCCTTTCCTGATCGTCGCCGCAGCGGCGGCATCTCATTTCGGGTATATACCCGCGTTTGGTTCAAAAAATCAGAGAGCTGCGAGCAGTTCCTGCAGTTGTTTTGTCTTTTCGGCGCCAAGCCGGGCTTCGATATCGTCCTGGACGCTATCCCAAAGCGGGGCGCCCTCGGTCAGGACCGTGTGGCCCTTCGGCGTGACTTCCAGCATCGCCTCGCGCTGGTCCTCGCCATGGCCGATCGTGATCAGGCCCATGCGTTCCAGCACTTTGGAATTGCGGCCGACCGTCGAGCGGTCGAGCTCTACCCTCACAGCCAGATCGGTGAGCGACACCGGCGCCGTGCGGTTGATATTCCTGAGCAAGCTGAACTGCCCGATATTCACGCCAAGCGGCGCCAGGACCTCGTCATAATAGGACGAGACCTTTCGGGAGGCTTTGCGCAGTAGAATGCAGTGGCACGTATCATTTGGCATGTCGCGGGTATATACCCGCAGTTCGATTGGCGCAAGAGGGTGCCGAAAATTCAGGATGCGGTGCGGGTGGCGAGCGATGTCTTGATGAAGGCGAAGACGAACAGGCCGGACATCAGTAAGACAATGGTTGGGGCCGGGGCGCTGTCGAGGAAAAAGCTCAGGTAAATGCCGGCCAAGGACGAGCCTACGGCAATTGCCATGGCCGTTAGCAGCATCGCGGTGAAGCGGCGGGTGAGCAGGAAGGCGATGGCGCCCGGCGCGACCAGCATGGCGACCGAGAGGATGATGCCGACCGCCTTCAGCGCGCCGACGACGGTGAGCGAGAGGACGGCGAGAAGGCCGTAATGCAGCAGCCGTACGGGAAGGCCGATTGCCTTGGCGTGCTGTTCATCAAAGGAATGAACGAGCAGATCCTTGCGCAGAATGACGAGGAAAAGCGTGGCGGCGAGTGCGATCAGGCCGGTCTCAACGAGATCCGAGGCCACGATGCCGAGCATGTCGCCGAACAGGATGTGGTCGAGATGCACATCAGCCTGCACCTTGACGTAAAGCACGAGGCCGAGGCCGAACATGCCCGAAAAGACGATGCCGAGTACCGTGTCTTCCTTGATGCGGCTGTTCTCCTTCAGAAAACCGGTCATCAGCGCGCAGGCCATGCCGGCGACGAAGGCGCCGATCGAAAGCGGGATGGCCAGCATATAGGCGATCACCACGCCCGGCAGGACTGCGTGGGAGACGGCATCGCCCATCAGCGACCAGCCTTTCAGCACCAGGAAGCAGGACAGGATCGCCATCGGCACCGCGATCATCAGCGTCACGATGAAGGCGAATTGCATGAAGGGGAGCTGGAAGGGCAAGAGGGCCAGTTCGAAAAACTCGCTCATGCATTTTCCTCCAAAGAGGCCCGGATGCGGCGGCGTGCAGCGAGCATGCCGTGTTTCGGCGCGAAGAGGAAAGCGATGAGGAACAGGGCAGTCTGCAGCACGACGATAACGCCGCCGGTCGCGCCGTCGAGGAAATAGCTGAGATAGGCGCCGATGAAGCTCGTTGCGGCACCGATACCCAGGCCCATCAGGATCAGCCGTTCGAAGCGGTCGGTCAGCAGATAGGCGGTCGCGCCGGGTGTCACGACCATGGCGATGACGAGGAAGGCACCGACCGTCTGCAGGGCTGCAACGGTCGAGGCGGCAAGCAGTGTGAAGAACAGGATCTTCAGCAGGTCCGGCTTCAGGCCGATGGCGCGGGCGTGGTTCTCGTCGAAGAAGGTCAGCATCAGGTCCTTCCATTTCAGCGCAAGTACGACGAGGCTGACGCCGCCAATGATGACGAGCTGCAGCGTGTCTTCCGGCGTGATGGCGAGGATATTGCCGAGCACGATGGTCTGGATATCCACCGCCGTCGGCGACAGCGAGACCATGAACAGGCCAAGCCCGAAGAAGGAGGTGAAGATCAGCCCGATGATCGCGTCTTCCTTCAACCGTGTCCGCTGGTTGAGGAAGAGCATGGCACCGGCCGCCAGCCCGCCGGAAATGAAGGCGCCGATCGAAAAGGGCAGGCCGAGCATATAGGCGCCGGCAACGCCGGGCACGATCGCGTGGGACAGCGCATCGCCGATCAGCGACCAGCCCTTCAGCATCAGGTAGGCGGAAAGAAAACCGCAGACGCCGCCGACGAGCGCACTGACCATGATGGCGTTGCGCATATAGCCATAGGTGAAAGGCTCAACGAGGGTCTGAAGCATCTGACTTGATCTCGCTTTTCGAGCCACTCTTTTCCTTGCCGTTCTCGCCATAGATGACGAAGGGCCGTTCGTCGTCGCTGATCACCTTGACGCGGCGTGTATCGGCATCGTCATGCAGTTCCGGTCCGCTCAGGATGAAATGGCGGAGAACGCCGCCGAAGGCCTTTTCCAGATTGGCCTCGTTGAACGTGTCCTCCGTTTTGCCATAGGCAATGACGGTGCCTTTGACGAAGACGGTACGATCGCAGAAGTCCGGCACGCTGCCGAGATTGTGGGTCGAGACCAACATGACACGGCCTTCGTCCCGCAGTGCCTTCAGGAGCGCGACGATCTGCTCCTCGGTCGTCACATCGACGCCGGTAAAGGGTTCGTCGAGCAGGATGACCTGGCCCTCCTGCGCGAGCGCGCGGGCAAGGAAGACACGCTTGCGCTGACCGCCGGAAAGCTCGCCGATCTGACGCTTGCGGTATTCCAGCATGTTCACCCGCTTCAGCGCGTCGGTGACCATGTCACGGTCGCGGCGGGAGGGAATGCGAAGGAAATTCATGTGGCCGTAGCGGCCCATCATCACCACGTCTTCGACCAGGACCGGGAAATTCCAGTCCACCTCTTCGGCCTGCGGCACATAGGCGACGAGGTTTTTCCGAAGCGCTTCCTTCGCCGGCATTCCAAGGATTTCGACCGAACCCTGGTTCAGCGAAACGAAGCCCATGATCGCCTTGAACAGGGTCGACTTGCCGGCGCCGTTGACGCCGACCAGAGCGGTGATCGTGCCTTTGGGGACTGTGAAACTCGCCTGTCGCAGCGCCGTATGGCCGTTGCGATAGGCGACCGTAACATTGTCCAGCGTTAAGCCCGAGGTTGCGGGCTTGGCCTTGCCCATCATCATTGCGCCAGCCCCTTGGCGATGGTCTCGCTTGTGACGCGCAGCAGGTCGAGATAGGTCGGAACCGGGCCGTCCGCTTCGCTGAGCGAGTCAACGTAAAGCACGCCGCCGTATTTGGCGCCGGTTTCCGAGGAGACCTGCTTGGCGGGTTTGTCGGAAACAGTGCTCTCGCTGAAGATGACCTTCACCTGATGTTCGCGCATCGCGTCGATGACGGCGCGCACCTGTTGCGGCGTGCCCTGGCTGTCGGCATTGACGGGCCAGAGATAAAGCTCCTTCAGGCCGAAATTCCGTGCGAGATAGGAGAACGCGCCTTCGCTCGTCACCAGCCAGCGGTGGTTTTCCGGCAATTTGCCAAGCTGGTCGCGGATCGGCTGGACCATGGCCTTGATCTTGTCCGTATAGGCCTTGGCATTGGTGGCATAAACTTCCGCATGGGCGGGATCGACCTGCGCCAGACCCTTGCGGATGTTCTCCACATAGATCACCGCATTGTCCGGCGACATCCAGGCATGCGGATTGGGACGGCCCTGATAGGCGCCGCCGGAAATCGCCATGGGGGTGACGCCATCGGTGACGGTGACGCTCGGCACCTTGCCGAGGTTTGCCAGAAATTTTTCGAACCAGAGTTCGAGGTTGAGGCCGTTGCGCAGCACCAGATCCGCATCGCGGGCGCGCAAAATATCGCCTGGCGTCGGTTGGTAATTGTGGATCTCCGCGCCGGGCTTGGTGATGCTTTCGACGGTTGCCGCATCGCCAGCCACGTTGCGCGCCATATCGGCAATGATCGTGAAGGTCGTCACCACCTTTGGCTTTTCCTGGGCCAGTGCTGCGGCCGGCAGGCCGATCAGAAGGACGGCGAGGCTTGCGATTTTCCGGAAAGGCATGCGCTGTCAGATCCCTTGTTGCAACTCATTCGCAATTTAATCTAACGGCGTTTTTCGAGCTGTCAATGCTATTGCAACTCATTCGCAAAAACTCGCTAGGATCGAAATGGCACGGGTTGGCGGCAAGGAATGTTCCAGGGAGCAGTAAAAGCGGGCGGCCGATTAAAGCTTCCTCAACATGAATGAGAGAGTATCCGGGCGATATTCCATCCTGTTGTTTTGCGTAAATGGAGTTGACCATGCCGGAGTTCGGCTTGTGAAGGGTCTCAAGTTCCGGTTTTCAAAGAAGCTCATCTTCCTGATGATGGGCAGCGTGGTCGTGCTCGGCGGCGGCAGCGGTGCTGCGGCAGTTTTCATCGGCACTGACAAGATTCTCGGCCCCTCCTATCTGGAGACCAACGGACTTGCCTGCACCACGCTCGACACGGTCAAGATCAAACGGGACCAGCGCTACTGGGTCCGCAAATATGTCGTGAGCGACGCCCCCGGCGACGGCATGGCGCGCATCCGCACGGCGCTTCGTGTCGCCAAGGCGGTGCAGGAAAAGGAACATGCCGATCTCGTGCAGGTTGCCATGCTGGATAAATCCGGCCCGACGGATCGCGCCCGCATGCGCGGCCGCACGATCGGCGCGCAGGTGGTCTATATTCCCGATCTCGCAAAGGCGCCGCAGGGTGCCAGCAATCAGACCTATTCCGCCTATTATCTCGACGGCAGTGCTGCGCCGGACGGCGAGTTTTACGGCATGCGCATCGACCTGCCGCTTGAAGACGTCGAGGCGTTGACGGCGCGCTTGACCGACAAGGCAGATTGCGTTGATCCGGCTGCTGCCGCTCCTGCCGGCGAGCACGGTGCGCCGAGCGGCCATGGCGAAAAGCCGAAGAAGGGTGGCGATCATGCCAAGCCTTCGGGTCATGGCGAAAGCTCCGGCCATGGCGAGGCCTCTTCCGGTCACGGCGCAGCGCCGGCTGCGGGCGGACACGATGCACCGGCCCCGGCCGAAGGTCACGGTGAAGAAGTTGCCGCCAAGGAAAGTGGCGGTTTCCTGAGCTCGATCACCGGTATGATCTTCGGTTCCAAGAAAGAAGCGCCGGCGGAAGGCCATGGCTCTGAAGGCCCCGCTGCCGAGCATGCCGCCGCTCCTGCGGGCGGGCACGATGCACCCGCCGCCGAACATGCCGCGCCAGCACCGGCCGCTGCCGCCGCGCACGGCGCAGACAAACCCGCTTCTGCTGCGCCCGAGGCAGCTGCGCCGGCCAAGGCTTCCGCCGCCGGTGATCATGGCGAAAAGCCTGCGCCAGCCAAGGAACAGGCAGCTGTTGAGCCTAAGAAGGAAGAGGGCGGTTTTCTCTCCTCCCTGACCGGCATGATCTTCGGTGGAGACAAGGCCGAGAAGCCTGCCGAAACACAGGCCGCCACGGCGCCCAAGGAACCGGCACCCGAGCCGCGCACTTCTGCAGAGGGCGGCAAGCGCTGGTCGAAATCCACAGATGCGGATGCGGTCCACGCGGAAGGCGCACCGGCCGACGCGAAAGCGCCCGATGCGAAGGCAGCCGACGCAAAGCCGGTGAATGTCGAAGGCCCACCGCTGGCGACCGACGGCTCCACGGCTGCCGATGCGGCCGGCGCGGCCTGGCTTGCCAAGATGCGCGGCCAATCCGCGGCTGCACCCGCCGCTTCACCGGCTCCTGCTGCCGCCGCACCTGCAAAACCGGCCAAGCCGGATCAGGAAGCTTCGGCCAAACCCGCAAAGCCCATACACTGACGTTTTTCGCGCGGTGATAATCCCGAAATGAAAAAGGCGGCTCCAGGGCCGCCTTTTTGCATGATGGTGTTTCTCGACCTCAGTCCTGCTTGTTGCGGCGGGCCGGGAAGAGAATGATATCGCGGATCGACGGGGAGTCGGTCAGCAGCATGACGAGGCGGTCGACACCGATGCCGAGGCCACCGGCCGGCGGCATGCCCTGGTCGATCGCATCGAGGAATTCGTCGTCGAGCTGCTTGTCCTTCTCGCCGCGGGCATGCGCCTGCTCGAGCTGCTCGACCATGCGCTTGCGCTGCTCTTCCGGATCGTTGAGTTCGGAGAAGGCGTTGCCCAGTTCCCAGGCGTTGCAATAGGTCTCGAAACGTTCGACGAGGCGCGGCTCGCCCGGCACTTCCTTGGCGAAGGGCGAGATGTCCTTCGGGAAGTCGATGACGTGGCTCGGCTGGATCAGCGTCGGCTCGACCTTTTCTTCAAAGATGAAGGCGAGGCATTCGCCCCAGGTCCAGTCCTTCTCGACTGCGAAACCAGCGGCCTTGGCGGCGGCGCGGGCTTCCTCGTCGGTCTTCATGGCGCGGAAATCGAGGCCGGTGACTTCCTTGACGGAGTCCGGCATGGAGACGCGCTTGAACGGGCCCTTGAAGGACAGGTGCTTGTCCTGGAACTTGAACTCGGTCGATCCGTGGATCGCCATGGCGAGCTGGCCGAACAGCCGCTCGACGAGGTCCATGATGTCCTCGTAGTCGGCATAGGCCCAGTAGCACTCCATCATCGTGAATTCAGGATTGTGCCGGGTGGAAACGCCTTCGTTGCGGAAGTTGCGGTTGATCTCGAACACCTTGTCGGTGAGGCCGGAGACCAGCGTGCGCTTCAGGAACAGTTCCGGCGCGATGCGCAGGTACATGTCGAGCTTCAGCGTGTTGTGATGCGTCTTGAACGGCTCGGCGGTGGCGCCGCCATAGACCGAGTGCAGCATCGGCGTCTCGACTTCCATGAAGCCGTCGTTTTCCATGAAACGGCGGATGCCGGAGACGATCTTCGAACGCTGCTGGAAGCGGAGCTTCGACTCCTCGTTGGTCATGATGTCGAGGTGGCGCTTGCGGTAACGCAGCTCGACGTCGGAGAGGCCGTGCCACTTTTCCGGCATGGGCAGCAGCGACTTGGTCAGCATGATGATTTCGCGGGCGTTGATCGACAGCTCGCCGCGCTTGGTGCGGCGCACGGTGCCGGTGACGCCGATGATGTCGCCGATATCGATCAGCGAGAGGAGATCGCGCGCTTCCTGCGGCGTGACGTCCTTGTGGGAGAAGATCTGGATTTTGCCGCCGGCGTCATGGATGTCCATGAACATGCCGGAATTGCGCGAGGAATAGACACGGCCGGCGACCGTCACCACGTCCTGCATCTCGACGTCGGCTTCGAGATCCTTGTATTTCTCGGCCAGTTCACCGTTCGTCATGGTGCGGTGGAAATGCGCCGGATAGACGTCGCCGATCTTCTCGCGAAGGATGGCAAGCTTCTGGGCGCGCACCTGCGTGGCGTCGGAGGAGAGGGCGGTTTCGGTCGTGTTGTTGTCGGTCATCGTGTGTCGCCTTTTTCGGGCCTTGTTCGTTGCGGTCACCCCCCTCTGTCCTGCCGGACATCTCACCCACAAGGGGGGAGATTGATTGGAGCACTCTCCCCACTCCAACTGCAACCACTGCCAGCTCAGCACTCGGCGCTGAGGGAGGGCGGATGCCTTGCCACTTGCCAATCTCCCTCCTTGTGGGGGAGATGCCCGGCAGGGCAGAGGGGGGTATTTCAGTATGCCGCCGTTGCCGGCAGCACTCGATTATTACTTTCCGTCGCCCACCATCGAGGCAACCACCGTCGCCGCAACCTTCAGCCGCTGCCTTACGACCGAGCGGCCAAGGATCGCCATGCTATCAAACAGCGGCAGCGAGCGCGACGAGCCGGACATGGCGATGAACAGCGGCGGGGTGACGACGCGGAGCTTCTTGCCGAGCTTGTCTGCGATGGCGCGCAGTTCCGCATCGATCGACTCGGTGTTGAACTCGATCATCTTCTCGAAATCGGCCTGCACGGTGTTGATGATTTCCAGCGTCTCGGCCGGGCTGGTCTTCAGGCTGGCGAAGGAGGCCGGCGTCAGGCCGATGTCGGAGGACAGCAGGAAGCCGGCGAGGTTCGGCAGTTCGCCGAGCTTCGAGATACGGCTCTGCGAGTGCTTCAGGCCTTCCGTCAGGCGCTGATTTTCCATGGCCCATTCCAGCGTGCGGGCGACGAATTCTTCCGGAGACAGCTTTTCGCGGATCCAGCGGCCGTTCAACCAGTCGAGTTTCTGAATGTCGAAGATCGCGCCGGCCTTGGAGAGGTTCTCCGGATCGAACTTTGCCGTCAGCTCGTCCATGGTCAGTAGTTCCTCGCCTTCGGCGATCTGCACGAAGAAGAGGCCGAGGAAGTTCATCAGCGCTTCCGGCAGATAGCCGAGCGCGGAATAGTAGCTGATCGAGGTCGGGTTCTTGCGCTTCGAAAGCTTCGACTTATCGGCATTGCGCATCAGGGAAAGATGCATGAACACCGGCTGGTCCCAGCCGAAATAGCGATAGAGAAGAATGTGCTTCGGCACGGAGGCCAGCCATTCCTCGCCGCGCGCGACGTGGGTGATCTTCATCAGATGGTCGTCGATGACGTTTGCCATGTGATAGGTCGGCATGCCGTCGCCCTTGATGAGGACCTGCATATCGACCGAATCCCACGGGATCGACACGTCGCCGTAAACACCGTCGGTGAATTCGCAATTGCCCTCGGTCGGGATCTTCATGCGGATGACCGAGCCTTCGCCGGCGGCCATACGGTTGGTCACTTCCTCGGCCGAGTAGCTAAGGCAGAGACCATCATATTTCGGCGGCTTGCCGGCGGCGCGCTGACCTTCGCGCATCTGCTCCAGGCGCTCCGGCGTGCAGAAGCAGCGGAAGGCATGGCCCTTGTCGAGCAGGTCCTGCGCGTAGGGCTGGTACATGTCCTTGCGGTCGGACTGGCGGTATGGACCATACGGGCCGCCGACATCCGGGCCTTCCGCCCAGGTCAGGCCCGTCCAGCGCAACGCGTCCAGAACCTTCTGCTCGAATTCGAGGGTCGAGCGGGTCGCGTCGGTGTCCTCGATACGCAGGATGAACTCGCCGCCGTTCTTCTTGGCGAAGAGGTAGTTGAAAAGGGCGATATAGGCGGTGCCGACATGGGGTTCGCCAGTAGGCGACGGAGCGATGCGGACGCGCGGGGTCGGGTTGATCATCGGTATTCTCGATCTTGCGGCGCGCAGATGGGCGCCAAGCCAGTTTTGACAATGCGGATTGGCGCAGGCTTAGGCCATATTCAGCCGTCACCGTCAAGATTTTTGGGCTGAAACCTCCCCGCAAGACTAGCTGACCGGCCAGACATAGAGCAGTGCCGGCACGCTGACGAGGATGATCAGGAAAGAAAGCGGGAGGCCGAGGCGCGGATAGTCGGAGAATTTATAGCCGCCGGGGCCGAAGACCAGCGTGTTGCACTGGTGGCCGACGGGGGTGAGGAAATCGCAGCCGGCGCCGATCGCCACCGCCATCAGGAAGGCCTCCGGCCGGAAGCCGAGATTGGTGGCGAACGTCGCGGCGATCGGGGCCATGACGAGCACGGTCGCGGCGTTGTTCAAGAAAGGTGTGACGGCCATGGCGGTGACGAGGATCAGGCCGAGTGCGCCCCAGGCCGGCAGGTTCATCGCCGCCTGACCGAGCCAGCCGGCGATAAGGTCGCTGCCGCCGGAGGTTCGAAGCGAATCCGAGACCGGGATCAGCGCCGCCAGCATCACGAGGATCGGGCCGTCGACGGACTTGTAGATATCGGTGAGCGGAATGGCGCGGAAGACGACCATGCCGAGCGCTGCCGCGAAGAAGGTGACCGGAACCGGCGCTAGGCCGACGGCTGTCGTCGCCATGGCGAGCGCCAGGATGACCAGCGGGATGAGGGCGCGGCGGCGGGTGCCGAGCAGGACTTCCCGCTGGGCGAGCGGCAGCAGCGCGAAATCCTGCATGACGGCCGTCAGGTTCTTGCGGCTGCCCTGCAGCACCAGCACATCGCCGGCGGAAAGCGTCAGCCTGCCAAGGCGTTCCTTGACCCGTTCGCCGTGCCGGCTGATGGCGAGCAAGTTGACGCCGCGGGTATAGGAGAGCGCCATTTCCTTGGCGGACAGGCCTTTCAACTGGGATTCCTGGCTGATGATCGCTTCGATGGAGATCACGTCCACCTGATCCTGGCCGTTTTCCTTCAGCGGCTTGCCGGAGAGCTGCAATTTGCCCCCGGAGACCACGAGGTCGAGCGCCTTTGATGGGCCTTCGAGGAGGACGACGTCGCCCTCGCGCAGTTTCAGGTCCGGGAAGGGGGACATGCGGGCCGTGCCGCGCAGGACCGCAATGGCGATTACCTCGCCGTCGCCGAGTTTCAGCAGGTCGCTGATCGGCTTTTCTAGGACGGTGGATTCGGCGGTAATGCCGACTTCGGATGTGTAGTTCTTGATCTCGACGGCTTCTTCGATCGAGCTGTGCTGCTTGGTGCGGCTCGGCACCAGCCAGTGGAAGAAGATCAGGAAGGTGATGCCGACGACGGTCAGTAGGGCGCCCATCGGGGTAAAGTCGAACATGGTGAAAGAGGTGCCGGTCAACTCCTCCCGAATGCGGGAGACGACGATGTTCGGCGAGGTGCCGATCTGCGTCATCAGCCCGCCGAGCAGGGCGGCAAACGACATGGGCATGAGGTATTTCGATGGGGAAGCGCCGGATTTCTTGGCGAACTGGAAGGCGACCGGCATCATGATCGCCAATGCGCCGATGTTCTTGATGAAGGCGGAGAGCAGTGCCACGACGATCATCAACAGCGCCAATTGCGTATGCAGCGAGCTGAGGTTCGGAAAGAACTTCTTGATCGCCGTATCGACGATGCCGGAGCGCGCGACGCCGGCCGAGACGATCAGGGCGCTGCCGACGATGATGACAATATCGTCCGAAAAGCCGGAAAACGCCTTGTCAGGCGGCACGATGCCGACCACGACTGCCAGAACGAGGGCGCAACAGGCGACCACGTCGTAACGGAACCGATCCCAGATAAAGACCGCCATCATCAGCGCGATGACGGAAAAGGCGAGGATCTGCTGGGTTGTCATGCGGTTCCGCTGGTTATGAGAGACCGACGGAAGAATACCCGCCGTGAGAGGTTCTTGAGGCAATACTTGTAGCGCTGGCGCGACGGATCAATCCCGGCGTGGTCTCAAAGTTCCGGCCAACAGTGGGATAACATGGCTGGACAAACGAAGCGGCGGGAATAGGTTGGGCCGCCCAATCTATTTTGCATTCCGAGGAGATTTGCGATGAGCGCTGTTTTGAACATTCCGGTGAAACTGGCCGACGGTCGCGAGACCTCGCTCAACGAATTCAAGGGCAAGGTCATGCTCGTCGTCAACGTCGCCTCCAAGTGCGGCCTGACCAAGCAGTATGAAGGCCTCGAAAAGCTTTATGAGGACAAGCAGGGTGCGGGTTTTGTCATCACCGCCTTCCCGGCCAACAATTTCAAGGATCAGGAGCCGGGTACGGACGCCGAGATCGTCGAGTTCTGCCAGCTGACCTATGACGTGAAGTTTCCGATCTTTTCGAAGGTTTCCGTCAAGGGCGCGGACAAGCACCCGCTCTATAAGGAGCTGACATGCTCCGGCGTGCCGACCACCGGCGACGGCCCGATGAAGGAGCGCCTGCGGAATTTCGGCATGGCCGTCGAAGACGATGGCGAAATCCTCTGGAATTTTGAAAAATTCCTGATCGGCCGCGATGGCGAGATCAAGGCCCGGTTCGCGCCGGATGTGACGGCGGATGATAGCCGGCTGGTCGAGGCGGTGGAGAAGGAGCTGAAGGCTTAAATTAGAAAGGGCGCCCTCAGGCGCCCTTTTGCATTTCATGTCAGTGCAGCGTGCCGCCGCCCTTTGCCTTGTTCTTGGCCCGGGCGCTTTTGGCGAACATGTTGAGCGCTTCGACGCCAGCCGAGAAGGCCATGGCGGCGTAGATGTAGCCCTTCGGCACGTGGACGCCGAAACCTTCGACGATCAGCGTGCCGCCGATCATCAGCAGGAAGGCCAGCGCCAGCATGACGATGGTCGGGTTCTTTTCGATGAAGTTGGCGAGCGGGGTCGCAGCCAGCAGCATGACGGTGACGGCTGCAAGAACCGCGACGATCATGATCGGCAGGTGCGGGGTCATGCCGACAGCGGTAATGATCGAGTCGATCGAGAAGACGAGGTCGAGGATCAGGATCTGAACGATCGCCGCGGAGAAAGTCATCTTCACGACCTCCTTGCCGGCGCCGACCAGGTCTTCCTTGTGGTCGACCACGTCCACCGAATGGTGGATTTCCTTGGTCGCCTTGTAGACCAGGAACAGGCCACCGGCGATCAGGATCAGATCCTTCCAGGAGAACGCGTGTCCGAACGCCGTGAACAGCGGGTTGGTGAGCTGGACGATCCAGGCGACCGTGCCGAGCAGGCCGAGACGCATGATCAGCGCCAGGCCGATACCGATCTTGCGAGCGCGTTCGCGATGCTCAGGTGGAAGCTTGTTGGTGAGGATGGAGATGAAGATCAGGTTGTCGATGCCGAGCACGACCTCCATGACCACAAGTGTAACGAGCGCTACCCAGGCCGCCGGGTCTGCTACGAGCGCTGCAATGTCCATCCATATCTCCTGTTTTCAATCCAAACGCGTAATTGCTGGCCGCATTTAAGATGCGACCCTTCAAAAACAAGAGAAGGTTGCGGCCAAAGCGACCGGGAGTCAGGCCGTTTCCATCTTTTTTGCGATCACGGATGCGTTATGAACACCATAGGCTGCCATGAAAACGCGGATCGCACCTTTGATTGTCCGTTCCAGCTCTTCCTGCGGGGGGACATCCTGCAGGTCGCCGAACAGGCGAAACTTGAAGAAGGTGCCGCTTGCCATGTCGATGAACTGGCGGGCGGCGAGATCGGTATCTTCCACCTTCAGATTGCCGAGTTCAACATGGCTCTTAATGAAATCTTCTAGAACTGTGCGCACATTGTGCGATGGTGAATTGAAAAAATGCCGACAGATGCTGGGCATGCGATCCACGACACCAATGACGGTGCGCATCGCGTCAATCACCGAAGGGGCGGTGATATGCGTCGTGAAGCCCATGCCGAAACTGTAAAGCCCGTCTTCCACCTCCTCGCTGCCGGCGAGAATATCGCGCATGCGCAATGTGATGCGCTCGCGCTCGCGGCCGACGATCGCCTGGAAGAGGTCTTCCTTGTTCTGGAAATAAACGTAGATCGTACCCTTGGAGACGCCGGCCTCACGGGTAATGTCGTTCATGCTCGCGGCATCGAAGCCGAGCTTCATGAAGACGGCCTTGGCACCGTCGATGATCTGCTCCCGCTTCACGGGGTCTTCGCCCGCGGCAAAGCGGCCCGCGGGCGCTACCTCCGCCTTTTCCAGCTTGCGTGTCTGCCTACCCATGGTGATGCCTTTTTTAACCTTTTCGAACCGAGCGGTTCGATTGCTCTTGATATGTGCCATGGAAAGGTCTATGTCAAGGCCAACGAACCGATCGGTTCGATGAAACCTGACGCTCCCAAGACGGTATCAAGACAATGACGGCCTCCCAAAATGCGGGCGCACTACGCGCCGTGACGACTGATAATGCTGGTCCAGTAGAGGCCGAAGCACGCAAGACCACGCCAGCTTCCGAAGCGCCGGCGGTTGCTGAAGCGGTCGCAGCTCCAGCAGCTGCCAAGGAGCCGGAAAAGAAAAAGAAGCGTGGTTTTCTCCTCCCGATCATCGCGCTAGCATTGCTCGGTGGCGCCGGCTGGTACGGTTACAACTGGTGGGTCGATGGTCGCTTCATGGTATCCACGGATGACGCCTATGTCGAAGGTGACATCGCCGTCATCTCGCCGAAGGTTTCCGGCTACATCGCCAAGGTAAACGTCGTCGAGAACCAGGCCGTGAAGGCTGGCGATCCGCTCGTCACGCTCGATGATGGTGACTATCAACTCGCGCTCCGCAAGGCTCAAGCTGCAATCGAGTCCGCCAAGCTCGCCGTTTCGCGTATCGATGCGCAGATCGTCGGCGGCGAGGCTGCCGTCAAGCAGTCGCAGGCCCAGCAGGGTGCGCTCGAAGCAGCCGTTCGCGGTGCCGAGATCACCCAGAAGCGCGCGACCAGCCTGCAGCAGAGCGCCGTCGGCACCGCCGCCTCGCTCGACAGCGCCCAGATCGCTCTGGAGCAGGCCCGTGCCAACCTCGTCGCCGGTCAGGCCGCCGTTTCCTCGGCGCAGGCCAATATTGGCCTCCTGCATGCGCAGCGAGACGAAGCGGTCAACACGATTCGCACCCAGGAACTTGCCCGCGACCAGGCCCAGCGCGACCTGAACTTTACCGTGCTGAAGGCGCCTTATGATGGTGTCATCGGCAATCTGGCCGTCCAGACCGGCGACCTCGTTTCGGTCGGCAAGCGGCTGGCTTCGCTGGTTCCGCTGACCGAGCTTTATATCGAGGCGAATTTCAAGGAAACGCAGATCGGCCATCTTCAGCCGGGCTCCAAGGTCCGCGTGCATGTGGATGCATTCGACGATCACACGGTTGAAGGCACGGTCGTTTCGATCGCGCCGGCTTCCGGTGCCGTGTTCTCGATGCTGCCGCCGGAAAACGCCACGGGCAACTTCACCAAGGTCGTCCAGCGCGTGCCGGTCCGCATCTCGATCCCGAAGGACGTTCTGGAGCGCGAGCATCTGCGCGCCGGTCTCTCCGTCGTCGTCGATGTCGATACCCGCACGGCTCCCGGCGCCAGCGCCGTAGCCGCAAAGTAAACAGCCGGTCGTCCGACATAACTAAGGAGAACGGCCATGGCATCTGCAACGGCCGTAGCAGGCGCTTCATCTGGCGCCGTGCCGATCGATCCGCCAATGGATCGCCGCAAGCTCATCGCGTTCTTCGCGATGGTCTTCGGCATGTTCATGTCGATCCTCGACATTCAGATCGTTTCGGCTTCGCTTGCCGAAATCCAGGCCGGCCTTTCCGCCGGCTCGGATGAAATCGCCTGGGTGCAGACGTCGTACCTGATTGCGGAAGTCATCATGATCCCGCTGTCAGGCACGCTGGCGCGCATCATCTCGACCCGTTATCTGTTCGCCATGTGCGCCGCCGGCTTCACGCTTGCCAGCGCGCTCTGCGCGACCGCGACGAATATCGAGCAGATGATCGTCTACCGCGCGCTGCAGGGCTTTATCGGCGGCGGCATGATCCCTTCCGTCTTTGCAGCGGCCTTTACGATCTTCCCGCCTTCCAAGCGCGCCATCGTTTCGCCGATCATCGGCCTTGTCGCCACGCTTGCCCCGACCATCGGCCCGACGGTCGGCGGTTATCTCAGCCACGCCTTTTCCTGGCACTGGCTGTTCCTGGTCAACATCATCCCCGGCATTCTGGTAACGATCGTCACATTCTCGATGATCGATTTCGACAAGCCGCAGCTGTCGCTGATGAAGCGGTTCGACTGGTGGGGTCTCGCCTCCATGGCTCTCTTCCTCGGTTCGCTCGAATACGTGCTGGAAGAAGGCAACAACAAGGACTGGTTCAGCGACGAACATATCGTCATCGGTACCGTCTTTATCGTTGTCGGTGCGGTCGTGTTCTTCTGGCGAGCCTTCAAGGTTGAGTTCCCGGTGGTGGACCTGCGCGCATTCAGCAATGCCAATTTCGCCTTCGGCTCGCTGTTCTCCTTTATCATGGGCGTGGGTCTCTACGGCCTCACCTATCTCTATCCGCTCTATCTCGGCCGCATCCGTCACTACGACGCGCTGATGATCGGCGAGACCATGTTCGTCTCGGGTATTGCCATGTTCGTCTCCGCGCCAATCGTTGGGCGGCTGTCGACCAAGGTGGATCTGCGCGTCCTGATGGCGGTCGGCTTCGGCTCCTTCGCTTTGGGCACCTGGCTGATGACGGGGATCACCTCGGATTGGGATTTCTGGGAACTGTTCGTGCCGCAGATCCTGCGCGGTTTCGGCATGATGATGTGCATGGTGCCGATCAGCAATATCGCGCTCGGAACGTTGGCCCCGCAGCGCATCCAGGGAGCTTCCGGTCTCTTCAACCTGACGCGTAACCTTGGTGGCGCCGTTGGCCTTGCGGTGATCAACACGATCCTGACCCAGCGGTCCGACGAGCATTATGCCCGGCTTTCAGAGCATGTGAACTACGGCAATCCGGCTGCGTTGAACTGGCTGGATAGCGTCGGTGCCAACTACAATTCCTTCGGCCTCGACGGCTCGACGGTGGCGCTGCAGAAGCTCTCCGGGATTATCACCCAGCAGGCCTGGTTGCTGTCTTTCATGGATGTCTTCCTCATCCTGACGGTGTTGTTCGGCAGCCTGATCTTCTTTGTTTTCATGATCGCCAAGCCTGCCCGACAGGGCGGTGGTGGCGGAGGCCACTGACACCATTTCAACTTATCCACCGCCGAAAGGGCCGCCGCGCAAGCGACGGCCTTTTTCTGTTGCGGCATGTTTTTCCTCCGTTTTGAGTGACGTGCCGCAAATTCTGATTTACGTACCTCAAAAATTGGGCTACGACCTTCCTCGGAGGAGTTCATGAAGCCCACTGTCCACGACATTGCGAAAATCGCGGGCGTCAGCCTTGCGACCGTCGACCGGGTCCTGAATGGTCGGCCGGGCGTGCGCGCGGTCACCAAGGGCAAGGTGGAGGAGGCGATTTCCTCTCTGGGCTATGTGCGCGATCTCGCCGCCGCGAACCTCGCCAAAAGCCGCACCTATTCCTTCACTTTCATTCTGCCGGCCAATGACAACTCCTTCATGATCGGTCTTCATGAGGAAGTGCGCGGCGCGATTGCCCGTTCCAGCGCCGAGCGCACGGATGTACGCATCGTCGACGTGCCGCCTTTCGATCCGGAGGCGCTGGTTGCGGCGCTGGAGCTGGTGCTCCTGGAAAAGCCGGCCGGCGTTGCTTTCGTGGCGATCGACGCGCCGGAAGTGCGGGCAGCAGTGGCGCGCTTGAGAGCGGCCGGTATTCCGATGGTGACGCTGGTTTCCGACCTGCCGGATTCGTCCCGCGATCATTATGCCGGCATCGACAATATCGCCGCCGGCCGCACCGCCGGCAGTTTGCTTGGCCGCTTTTTGAGCGGGCGTGATGCAACGGTTGCGGTTTTGGCCGGCTCCATGCTGGTGCGCGACCATCGCGAACGCCTTGAAGGGTTTTCGGCGGCAATCGGCGAGGCTTTTCCAAGCATCCATATCCTGCCGGTCCTAGAAGGTCGTGACGATCCGGCGTTGGCCGAGACGATGATCTCGGATGCGCTTCGTCGAAACGGCGACATCGCCGGTATCTACAGCCTCGGCGCTGGTAACCGAGGCATGATCCGCGCGATCCAGAAGGCAGGCATTGCAAGGCGCCCGATCGTTATCGCCCATGAACTGACCGCATCGACGCGTTCGGCACTGGCGGATGGGGTGATCGATGCGGTTCTGAACCAGGACGCCGGTCACGAAGTGCGCAGCGCCATCCGCGTGCTGAAGGCCAAGGCGGATGGACTGCCTGTGCTCGCCGCGCAGGAGCGCATCCGCATCGACATATTCTTGAAAGACAATCTGCCTTGAAACGCAGAAATAGGGAGTAACACCATGTATCTCGGTCTCGATCTCGGCACGTCCGGCGTCAAGGCGATGCTCATTGACGGCGATCAGAAGATCATCGGTTCGGCGAGCGGTTCGCTGGATGTCTCGCGTCCGCATTCCGGCTGGTCGGAGCAGGAGCCGGCGCATTGGATCCGCGCGACGGAAGAGGCTGTTGCCGGTCTGAAGGCCAAGTTCCCGAAGGAGCTTGCCGCCGTAAAGGGTATCGGTCTTTCCGGCCAGATGCATGGCGCGACGCTGCTCGATGCCGACGACAAGGTCCTGCGGCCCTGCATTCTCTGGAACGACACGCGCTCCTACGAGGAAGCGGCGGCGCTGGACGCCAATCCGATCTTCCGCAAGCTTACCGGCAATATCGTTTTTCCCGGCTTTACCGCGCCGAAGCTGGCCTGGGTGGCGAAACACGAGCCGGAGATCTTTACGAAGGTCGCCAAGGTTCTGTTGCCGAAGGATTATTTGCGCCTTTGGCTGACGGGTGAGCACATTTCGGAAATGTCGGACTCGGCCGGCACGTCCTGGCTCGATACCGGCGCCCGCAAATGGTCGTCCGAACTGCTTGCTGCGACGGGGCTTTCCGAAAAGCAGATGCCGTCGCTGGTCGAGGGCACGGAGCAGGCCGGCAAGCTGCGTGGCGAACTCAGGTCTTCCTGGGGCATTTCCGGCGACGTCGTCGTTGCTGGTGGGGCAGGGGACAATGCGGCCTCGGCCTGCGGCATGGGCACGGTGGCGGAAGGTCACGCTTTCGTATCGCTCGGCACGTCGGGCGTGCTGTTTGCCGCCAACGCGTCCTATCTGCCGAAGCCGGAAAGCGCGGTGCACGCCTTCTGCCATGCGTTGCCGAAAACCTGGCACCAGATGGGCGTCATTCTGTCGGCCACCGATGCGCTGAACTGGTATTCGCACATCGCCGGCAAGTCGGCCGCTGAACTGACGCAGGAGTTGGGCGATGCCTTGAAGGCGCCGACCGGAGTTACCTTCCTGCCGTATCTTTCCGGCGAACGCACCCCGCATAATGATGCGGTCATCCGCGGTTCGTTCATCGGCCTCGAACATGAGAGCAACCGTGCGGTATTGACCCAGGCGGTGCTCGAAGGCGTCACCTTCGCGATCCGTGACAATCTTGAAGCACTGAAATCTGCTGGTACCTCGATCTCGCGCGTCACGGCGATCGGTGGCGGTTCGCGTTCGCGCTACTGGCTGGCGTCGATCGCGACTTCGCTCGGCGTGCCTGTCGATATTCCGGCGGACGGCGATTTCGGTGCGGCGTTTGGTGCCGCAAGGCTCGGGCTGATCGCTGCGACGGGGGCGGATCCGGTTGCCGTCTGCTCGCAACCGAAGACTGAGGAGACGATTGATCCGGTGACGTCGCTGAGCGGTGCTTATGAGGCCGCTTATGCACGGTATCGGGCGGCTTATCCGGCAATCAGGGCATTGGCTCACTGAGTTTGAGGCCCCCTCATCCGCCTGCCGGCACCTTCTCCCCGTTGGGGAGAAGAGAATCGCAGCGGCGCCTCCGTCCCCTTCTCCCCTCGGGGAGAAGGTGGCCCGAAGGGTCGGATGAGGGGGCTCCAAACACTGCACAACAACTCAAAATCCCAAGGAGGACTACACCATGAGCACAGGCTTTTTCGGAGACATCCAGAAGATCAAATATGAAGGCCCGGACAGCACCAATCCGCTGGCCTTCCGTCACTACAATCCGGATGAGATCGTTGCCGGCAAGCGGATGGAAGATCATCTGCGCTTCGCTATCGCCTATTGGCATACGTTCACCTGGCCGGGCGGCGACCCCTTCGGTGGCCAGACTTTCCAGCGTCCGTGGTTTTCGGACACGATGGAAGCGGCGAAGATGAAGGCGGATGTCGCTTTCGAATTCTTCCAACTGCTCGGCGCACCGTTCTACTGCTTCCACGACGCCGACGTGCGCCCGGAAGGCAATAACTTTGCCGAGAACACCAAGAACCTCAACGAGATTGTCGACTATTTCGAGAAGAAGCAGGCCGAGACTGGCACCAAGCTTCTCTGGGGCACGGCGAACCTCTTCTCCAACCGCCGTTTCATGTCCGGTGCTGCGACCAATCCGGACCCGGATGTCTTCGCGTTCTCGGCTGCGACGGTAAAGACCTGCCTCGATGCCACCAAGCGCCTCGGCGGCGCGAACTATGTTCTGTGGGGCGGTCGCGAAGGTTATGAGACCATTCTCAATACCGACTTCACCCGCGAACTCGACCAGCTTGGCCGTTTCCTCAACCTCGTCGTCGAATACAAGTACAAGATCGGCTTCGAAGGCACGATCCTGATCGAGCCGAAGCCGCAGGAGCCGACCAAGCACCAGTACGACTACGACGTCTCGACCGTTTACGCCTTCCTGCAGAAGAACGGCCTTGACAAGGAAGTGAAGGTCAATATCGAGCAGGGCCATGCGATCCTCGCCGGCCATTCCTTCGAGCACGAAATCGCCATGGCGAACACGTTCGGCATTTTCGGCTCGATCGATATGAACCGTAACGACATGCAGTCCGGCTGGGATACCGACCAGTTCCCGAACAACGTTCCGGAAATGGCGCTTGCCTTCTACCACATCCTTCAGGGTGGCGGTTTCAAGAACGGCGGCACCAATTTCGACTCGAAGCTGCGCCGTCAGTCTCTCGATCCGCAGGATCTGCTGATCGGCCATATCGGCGGCATGGATTGCTGCGCCCGTGGCCTGAAGGCTGCCGCGAAGATGATCGACGACGGTGCGCTGAAGGCTCCGCTCGACGCCCGTTACGCCAAGTGGGACAGCCCGGAATACCAGAAGATGCTGCGCGGCGAGTACAAGCTCGACGACATCGCTTCCTGGGTTGAAAAGCAGAATATCAACCCGGAGCCGGTTTCCGGCCGCCAGGAATATCTGGAAAACGTCGTCAACCGTTACGTCTGATCCGCAGGCCAGACGACGAGATCGACAAACGGAAACGGGCAGCCTGGCTGCCCGTTTCCTTATTCCACTCTGGCTCGGTATTTTCGAATGTCCCGGAAACCAGCCTCGTGTGATCCGTGGCGCCGGGTCTTGCGGCAACCGCACCCGATTACCGCATATCTTTATATCAGTATTTTCTAATATTAATAGTTGATTTAGCGAACGCTAAATGAACGAACGGTGGATAAGTCATTGTCTACCCTAAGAATTTAGGGAATTAACATGACACAGTGTTCGAATTTTCCGTAGTTCTGATCCGCCTACGTATTCTACGGATCGGCACACCCGGTCAGCTTCCAAAGCGTGAGAGATGCCCGGCATTTGCCGCCCGCCTAGGCGTCACTTCGGCATGCGCGAGGCTTGGAATAGGGCGTCATGTTGACGGTGACGTCGATTGCATGTTGGACATGTTCGATAAGGCTGCCGAACCGGCAGTCAGTGGGATCCACGAAGTCACTGACGCACAAAATCACGTTATCGACCGTAACGGGCATTCCCAAAATCATGCAGCGAAGCACGGCCTGGTTGGCGATGGTGGTCGCGGCGACTTTTTCCTGCAAATCCTGCGCCTCTTGTTCCGTCAATCCGCGCATGAAAACTCCCCCGAGATGAAACCGCGATGTTTGAGTATAGGCACACGCGTATTGTTTCGTCTGCATAATTTGAAGTTTTATTGAAGGAGAAATGGGAATTTTCGCCCGCTGATTGCAGGCGTTCACGCAAATTTGCTTTACGTACCTCAGAAACTAGGCTAGCGTTTCATCCGGGAGGAGTTCGGGTGCAATCTATCGTTACCATACGTGCTGTCGGTCTTGCGGCGGTCCGGGGTCGGACTGCGTATGCCTGTGAGTTTGCGGGGTCGCGGCGATGAGCGCGGCCGAAACTCCCGTGTCCGCGTCGCTGCTTGAGGCGGCGGGCCTCTCCAAGACGTTCGGCGTCGTCGAAGTCCTCAAGGACATCAATATCACCGTTCGCGCAGGTGAGGTTCACGCCATTATCGGCGAGAACGGCGCCGGCAAATCGACGCTGATGAAGATTCTTGCCGGCAACCAGCCGCCAACGCGTGGCGAGATGCGCATGGACGGCGAGGTGGTGAGCTTCTCCGGACCGGTCGATGCGGAGCATCGCGGCATCGTACTGGTTCACCAGGAAATCCTGCTGGCGCCTGATCTGACCGTCGCCCAGAACATCTATCTCGGCCGAGAAATCCGCAAGGGTTTCACGCTCGACGACCGCATCATGAACGAGGGTGCGGCGAAAGCGATCCGTGATCTCGGTGGCGATCTCGATCCGCGGACGATCGTCGCCAACCTTTCAATCGCCCAGCGCCAGTTGGTGCAGATCGCCCGCGTGCTGCTGGTCCCGCATCGCATCGTCATCTTCGACGAGCCGACGGCGTCGCTGACGCCGCACGAGACCGAGGCGCTGCTGAAGGTCATCAAGGACATTCGGGCCAAGGGCGTCGGCGTGCTCTACATTTCCCACCGCTTGCCGGAGGTGAAGGAGATCGCCGACCGGGTGACGGTGCTGCGCGACGGCCGGTTGATTGCAACCCATGATGCGGCCGAATTGCAGCCCGCCGATATGGCGCGGCTGATGGTTGGGCGCGATGTGGCAAAGCTTTATCCGGACCGCCACGCGACGGAAGCGCGTGAGGTCGTGCTGGATGTCGAGCATTTCAACGTGCCCGGTTATGCGCAGGACGCGTCCTTCAAGCTCCGCAAGGGCGAAATCCTCGGCTTTGCCGGGCTGGTCGGCGCCGGGCGCACGGAGTTGATGGAAGGCATTGTCGGCTTGCGCACTGGCCGTGGCTCGGTGCGCTTCAACGGCAATTCGGTCAATTTCACCGACGTGCATTCCAGCCTCAAGGCGGGTGTCGCCTACCTTTCCGAAGACCGCAAGGGCAAGGGTCTGCTGCTTGCCAAGGATCTGCTGGTCAACCTGACGCTCGCGTCGCTGAGCAAATTCACCGGTCTCCTGCAGATCGACCGGAGACGGGAAGCGGCGGCACTCGATCAGGCCATCCGCGATTTCGACATCCGCACCGGCACCAAGAACATCCTTGCCGGCCAGCTTTCCGGCGGCAACCAGCAGAAGCTGCTGCTCGCCAAGATGATGATGCTCGATCCATCGGTCGTCATCATCGATGAGCCGACCCGTGGTATCGATATCGGCAACAAGGAACAGATCTACAAATTCATCGCGAAGCTTTCGGAGGAGGGGCGGTCGATCATCGTCGTATCCTCCGAAATGCCGGAGCTGATCGGCATCTGCGACCGCATCCTCGTCATGCGCTCCGGCCGGATCGTCGGTGAGGTGACGGGAGAGCACATGAACGAAAACGAGATCGTCCAGCTGGCAACGGGCGTCAAATCCGGGGAGGCCGCCTGAGCATGACATCCGTTGCTACTGAAACCGTGAAGGCGCCGAAGACCTCTCGCGATTGGGATATGGCGGCGATCGCGCCGTTCATCGCGCTGGCGCTGCTGCTGTTGCTCGGTTATTTCGCCAATCCGAATTTCGTGTCGGTCGCTAACCTTTCCAACGTCGTCACCCGCAGCGCCTTCATCGCCATCATCGCGCTCGGCGCCACCTATGTGATGACCGCCGGCGGGCTTGATCTTTCGGTTGGCTCGATGCTTGCCTTCGTGGCGAGCCTGATGATCATGTTCATGAATTCCGGATCGATAGCCGATCCGATGCTGATGCTGCTCGCAGCCATGGGAGTGGCCTTGGCGCTTGGCGCGGCCTGCGGGCTGGCGAACGGGTTGATCACGACCGTCGGCCGTATCGAGCCTTTCATCGCCACGCTCGGCACGATGGGCATCTATCGCGGCCTGACCTACTGGCTGAGCCAGGGCGGTGCGATCACCGTTCGCGACCGCGATCTCTTGACCCTTTACCGGCCGTTCTATTCCGGCTCGCTACTCGGCGTGCCGGTGCCGATCATCGTCATTTTGGTGACGACGGTCATCTGTGCATTCATCCTGTACCGCACCCGCTACGGCCGACATGTGACGGCCGTCGGGTCGAACGAGGACGTGGCAAAATACTCCGGCATTTCGATCAACAAGGTCCGCACCATCACCTATGTGATCCAGGGGCTCTGCGTCGGGGTTGCCGTGCTGCTTTATGTGCCGCGCCTTGGCTCGACGTCTGCCACGACCGGCAGCTTTTGGGAGTTGCAGGCGATCACCGCGGTCGTTGTCGGCGGCACGGCGCTTCGGGGCGGTGTCGGGCGCGTCTGGGGCACGGTTTGCGGCGCGATCATTCTGGAAGTGGTTGGCAATATCCTGCTGCTTTCGAACTTCGTCAGCGAATATCTCATCCAGGCTCTGCAGGGCGCGATCATCATCATTGCCATGCTGGTGCAGAGGTCGCTGATGCGGAAATAATGCGGGCCGCGGAGGCGGCCGGCGCGGGGTGGGAGCCCCGAAATCGGAGGGATTGATCGGGCTTATGGGTCGCGTCCGGTCTTGATACCAAAGACCTGGAATAACTTTGTGGGAGAGAGAAAATGCGTAGAAGAACTTTCGGGCTGGCCGCTGCGGCGCTCGCTGCTTCCGTGGCGATTGCCCCGAGCTTTGCCCTGGCGCAGGACAAGAAGGTCACGATCGGCGTCTCCATTCCGGCAGCCGACCACGGCTGGACGGCCGGCGTCGTATTCCATGCCGAACGCGTCGCCAAGCTCCTGATGAAGGAGCATCCGGGCCTCAACGTCATCGTCAAGACCTCGCCGGATGCCGCGAGCCAGGCCAATGCCGTGCAGGACCTTGCCGTGCAGGGCCTCGATGCACTGGTCATCCTGCCGAACGATCCGGACCAGCTGGTCAACTCGATCAAGGACGTCAAGGACAAGGGCACGTTCGTGGCGCTTGTCGACCGCGCACCCTCTGTCAACGACAGCACGATCCGCGACCTCTATGTCGCCGGCAACAACCCGGCGCTTGGCCAGGTCGCCGGTGAATACATCAAGAAGAACACCCCGGAAGCACAGGTCGTCGTTATCCGCGGTCTGCCGATCCCGATCGATCAGCAGCGCCAGGACGGTTTCGACAAGGGCATTGCCGGTTCCAAGGTGAAGATCCTCGACCGTCAGTTCGGTAACTGGAGCCGCGACGACGCCTTCAAGGTCATGCAGGACTTCCTGACCAAGCATCCGAAGATCGACGTGGTCTGGTGCCAGGACGACGACATGGCCGTCGGCGTTCTCGAAGCGATCGCCCAGGCCAAGCGCACCGACATCAAGTATGTCGTCGGTGGCGCAGGCTCCAAGGACATGGTCAAGAAGGTCATGGACGGCGACAAGATGATCCCGGTCGACGTTCTTTATCCGCCGGCAATGGTGGCGACCGCCATGGAACTCACCGCCGGCAATTTCTACGACAAGGTTCCGGTGAGCGGCACCTACATCCTCGACGCCACGCTGGTGACGAAGGAAAACGCGAAGAACTTCTACTTCCCGGATTCTCCGTTCTGATCATTGACCGGGCGCGCTCGAAAGGGCGCGCCCGTTTTCATGTCCGCACGATACATTTCAGCCATTCCTCAGGAGGAAATCATGAAGACGATCAAGGGCCCCGCCATCTTTCTCGGTCAGTTCGCGGGAGATGAAGCACCGTTCAACTCCTGGGACGCGATCACCAAATGGGCGGCGGAAAAGGGTTATGTCGGCGTGCAGGTGCCGACCTGGGCCGGCCAGCTCATCGACCTCAAGAAGGCCGCCAGCTCCAAGGATTATTGCGACGAATTCGCCGGCGTCGCGCGTCAGAATGGCATTGAGGTGACCGAGCTTTCGACCCATCTTCAGGGCCAGCTCGTCGCCGTGCATCCGGCCTATGACGAAGGTTTCGACGGGTTTGCAGCGCCGGAAGTGCGCGGCAATCCGAAGGCGCGTCAGGCCTGGGCCGTCGAGCAGGTCAAGATGGCGCTGACCGCTTCCAAACATCTCGGCATCAAGGCGCATGCGACCTTCTCCGGCGCGCTGGCCTGGCCTTATCTCTATCCCTGGCCGCAGCGTCCTGCCGGTCTCGTCGAGACCGCGTTTGATGAGCTTGCCAAACGCTGGACGCCGATCCTGAACCATGCCGACGAGTGCGGCGTCGACGTCTGCTACGAAATCCATCCGGGTGAAGACCTGCATGACGGCGTCACGTTCGAGATGTTCCTTGAGCGCGTGAAGAACCATCCGCGCGCCAACATGCTCTACGATCCGTCGCACTACGTGCTGCAGTGCCTCGACTACATCGACCATCTCGACATCTATAAGGACCGGATCAAGATGTTCCACGTCAAGGACGCGGAATTCAACCCGACCGGCCGTCAGGGCGTCTATGGCGGTTACCAGGGCTGGGTGCAGCGCGCTGGCCGCTTCCGCTCGCCGGGCGATGGCCAGGTCGATTTCGGTGCGATCTTCTCCAAGATGGCCGCCAATGATTTCGACGGCTGGGCCGTGGTCGAGTGGGAATGCGCGCTGAAACATCCGGAAGACGGCGCGCGTGAGGGTGCGGAGTTCGTGAAGGCGCATATCATCCGCGTGACGGAGAAGGCGTTCGACGATTTTGCCTCGGGCGGTACGGACGAGGCGGCGAACCGGCGGATGCTGGGGATTTAAAGGGGCGTCGTTGCAGCACCCCCTCTGCCCTGCCGGGCATCTCCCCCTCAAGGGGGGAGATTGGCTGGGCGCACCGGCTTCCCGCGATCGCCACTGTTTCAGTAGAGCAGGACGGTTCCACGATTCAATCTCCCCCCTTGAGGGGGAGATGCCCGGCAGGGCAGAGGGGGGTAAACAAGCTCTCCGCAAGTTCAATTTTCCGAGGAGAGACATCATGGCAATCGAAGGCAAGGACGAACAGGCGCGGGAGCCGCGCATCCGGCTTGGAATGGTGGGCGGTGGCGCCGGTGCGTTCATCGGTGCGGTACATCGCATGGCGGCGCGGCTGGATGACCAGTTCGATCTCGTCGCCGGCGCGCTGTCGTCGACGCCGGAAAAGGCGATCGCTTCGGGTCGCGATCTGGGCCTGGATCCCTCGCGCACCTATGGCAGCTACAAGGAAATGGCGATCCGCGAGGCGCGGTTGAAGGACGGGATCGAAGCCGTCTCGATCGTCACGCCGAACCACGTGCATTTCGAAGCGGCCAGGGAATTCCTGAAGCGCGGCATCCATGTCATCTGCGACAAGCCGCTGACCTCGAACCTTGCCGACGCCAAGAAGCTGAAGAAGGCGGCGGATGAAAGCAGTGCGCTGTTCATCCTCACCCATAACTATACCGGCTACCCGATGGTGCGGCAGGCACGTGAGATGGTCGCTAATGGCGATCTCGGCACGCTGCGCGTCGTCAATGTGGAATATCCGCAGGACTGGCTGACCGAAGCCGTTGAGCAGACCGGCGCCAAGCAGGCGGTCTGGCGCACCGACCCGGCGCAGTCCGGTGCGGGCGGCTCGACCGGTGATATCGGCACGCATGCCTATAACCTCGCCTCCTTTGTCACCGGCTTGACGCTTGAAAGCCTTGCCGCCGATCTCGACAGTTTCGTCGAAGGCCGCCGTCTGGACGACAACGCTCATGTTCTGCTGCGCTTTGAAGGCGGGGCAAAGGGCATGTTGTGGTCGAGCCAGGTTGCACCGGGTAATGAAAACGGCCTTCGCCTGCGTGTCTACGGCACCAAGGGCGGTATCGAGTGGAGCCAGGAGAACCCGAATTATCTGTGGTTCACCCCGTTCGGCGAGCAGAAGCGCCTGATCACCCGTAACGGTGCCGGTGCCGGCGCAGCGGCAGGCCGTGTTTCGCGCATTCCGTCCGGCCACCCGGAAGGTTATCTCGAAGCCTTCGCGACGATCTATACGGAAGCCGCCCACGCCATCAACGCGCACAAGAAGGGTGTTGCGGTCGACAAGGCCGTCATCTACCCGACTGTGGATGATGGCGTGAAGGGTGTGGCATTCGTCGAGGCCTGCGTGGCGTCTTCGAAGAAGAACGGAGCCTGGGTCAAGCTCTGATCCCGGGTTAACCGACACTAGTGGGTGGTTTCGTCCTCGGCTCAGTCAAACATGGAGCCGAGGCGGATCACCAGTCTGCGTTCGAAGAGGTGAGGGCGGTCGAACATCCAGTTGATCGCCTTAGCCGTTTCCCAGCGTTTCTTGTAGGGCCTGTCGCTGGTCAAGGCGTCAAACACGTCGCAGACGGTGCAGATGCGCACCGGAAGGCTGATTTCATCGGCCTTGAGACCGAGTGGGTAACCGCTTCCGTCCAGCACTTCATGGTGCAGCCGGCAGATGTCGAGGACCACGTTCGGCACGTCGGCGAAGTTCTTGAGATGCCGGTAACCAAGTTCCGGATGGTTGCGCATGATCGCCAGCTCGTCGAGATTGAGACTGCCGGGCTTGTTCAATATGTCGGTCGGGATCAGCAGCTTGCCGACATCGTGCAGCATGCCCGCCTGGGCGAGGGATCTTGCCTCGGCTTCGGGCAGATCGAGAAGCGTGGCCAGTTTGCCCATCAGCGCGCTGACCGAGATCGAATGGATGTAGGTTGCCTCGTCTTTGGTCTTGAGGCGCGTGACTTCCAGAAACACATCCGGGGCGCTGTCGATCATGCGAAGCGCTTCGTCCGCCGCGATCGCAATCTTGCCGAGATCGAACTGGTCCGACCCGGCGAGCTTCAGTCCCTGGCGTGCGGTTTTTACCGTATCGCGGAGGTTCGCCCTCATCTGGCTGGCGCTGCGCGCAGCCTGTTCGCGGTCAGCAGCGCGAGTGGCCGAGCCGGCTTTCCGGAGAAGCCCGTTCACATCGATGCGGCTTTTGCTGCGGTTGACCAGAATGAACTGCGCGGACGTGCTCAGGATGGCTTTGAGTTCGCTATCGGATTCCAGGAGAAAGCGTCGGTGATCAAACTCCGAATTGGGGCACTCGATTGCTTCGATATACATGCCCAGGCGAATTGAATTCTTGGAAATGCGTATCGTCAATTAAGAAGTCCCCCGACGTCTTCACATTAAGCTCCTCAAAATATAATAATTTACTTACATCGCGGGCGTGACGGTGATGTTCGCGATGTCGTGTCATCGCGGGCCGGCCTGACGTGAATATTCGGGTCTGGCGGTGCGTCGCGGACGTGTCGTGACGGCGTGGTATGTGCGCCGCTGTGAGCTCAGGGTTTCGGCAAGTATCTCTGTACATCAAGGCCACCCCTGGCTAAACCTCCGCCAAATGCAGCGGCTTTCACGGCGCTGTAACGATACAGGATGGCAAATCATGACTGGTCCCAAGGTGCCCGATCACAAGACGCCTGATCCCAAGGCATTCGCTTCCCGTTTCCCCGGCGATTTTCTCTGGGGCGTTGCCACGGCTGCCTATCAGATCGAAGGCTCGACGAAGGTGGACGGGCGCAAGCCCTGCATCTGGGATGCGTTTTCGAACATGCCGGGTCGGGTTTATCAGGGCCACAACGGCGACGTTGCTTGCGATCACTACAATCGCTGGGAACAGGATCTGGATCTCATCAAGGACATGGGTGTCGAGGCCTATCGCTTTTCGATCGCCTGGCCGCGCATCATTCCGGAAGGCACCGGCCGGATCAACGAGAAGGGCCTCGATTTCTACGATCGCCTGATCGACGGCTGCAAGGCGCGGGGCATCAAGGCCTATGCGACGCTCTATCATTGGGATCTGCCGTTGGCGCTGATGGGCGAAGGCGGCTGGGCGGCACGTTCGACAGCCTATGCCTTCCAGCGTTACGCCAAGGTGGTGATGGCGCGTCTCGGCGACCGGCTGGACTCGGTTGCGACCTTCAACGAGCCCTGGTGCATCGTCTGGCTCAGCCATCTTTACGGTATTCACGCGCCGGGCGAGCGCAACATGCAGGCGGCGTTGCACGCCATGCATCACGTCAATCTGGCGCACGGCCTAGGCGTCGAGGCGATCCGTCATGTGACGCCGAATGTGCCGGTCGGGCTCGTCATCAATGCCTCCTCGATCATTCCGGGTTCCGACAGCCCAGCCGATCTGGCTGCCGGCGAGCGGGCGCACCAGTTCCACAATGGCGCTTTCTTCGATCCTGTCTTCAAGGGCGAGTATCCGAAGGAGTTCCATGACGCGCTCTCTGACCGCATGCCTGTGGTGGAGGAAGGCGACCTCAAGATCATCAGCCAGAAGCTCGATTGGTGGGGCCTGAATTATTACAAGCCGGATCGCGTTCACGACGATGCGGAGCGCAAGGGTGACTTCCCGTGGACGGTCGAAGCCAAGCCGGCCAGTGACGTGAAGACGGATATCGGCTGGGAGGTCTATTCGCCGGGTCTGAAGCTGCTCGTCGAAGACCTCTATCGCCGTTACGACCTGCCGGACTGCTACATCACCGAGAATGGTGCGAGCTACAATATGGAGCCGGTCAACGGCGTGGTGGATGACCAGCCGCGTCTGGATTATTATGTCGAACATCTCAACGTCGTCGCCGACCTGATCAAGGACGGCTATCCGATGAAGGGCTACTTCGCCTGGAGCCTGATGGACAATTTCGAGTGGGCGGAAGGCTATCGCATGCGTTTCGGCCTCGTGCATGTAAACTACGAGACTCAGGATCGGACGATCAAGAACAGCGGCAAGTGGTATCGCGATCTCGCCTCGGAATTCCCGAAGGGTAACCACAAACCGGGCTGATCTCGCACATGCGAGAAGAATTTTTCTGTCAGAGGGGATAATTGAAAAATCATCCCTGTTAAACGCATGCGTGTCCGGGCATTTATGCGGCATCCAAAAAGAAGCCGCCCGGCTTCCAGCAAAACCGCCGAAAGCTGATCGAAATGCTCCGGAACGTCATTTGTCATCGAATGTGCCGTCTGGCCAAATGAAGTGAAGCGGCGAGCATATCGCCGGGATGACCAGACCAATTCTGAGAGCTGAAAATGACGATCTCCCAAGCCGCGGCAAAAGTCGCGCCGGTCCCGGTGGCCGTTCCAACTCCCATGGTATCCTTCGAAGCGGTCACCAAGCGCTTTGGCAATGACAGCAACCAGTTCACGGCGCTCGATGGCGTCGACCTCACGGTTGCGCGTGGCGCGATCACCGGCATTATCGGCCGTTCCGGTGCCGGCAAGTCAACGCTGATCCGGCTGGTCAACGGGCTGGAAAAGGCAACGTCGGGCCGTGTCGTGGTGGACGGTATCGAAGTGGGCGGGCTGCCGGAAAGCGGTTTGCGCGATCTGCGCCGCCATGTCGGCATGATCTTCCAGCATTTCAATCTGCTCTCGTCGCGAACCGCTTTCGACAATGTGGCCCTGCCGCTTGAAATCGCCGGTCTGAGCAGCAAGCAGATCCGCGACAAGGTGGCGCCGCTGCTCGATCTCGTCGGCCTTGGCGACAAGGCTGATCGTTATCCGTCCGAACTTTCCGGCGGCCAGAAGCAGCGTGTCGGCATTGCCCGTGCGCTCGCCACCTCACCGAAGCTGCTGCTTTCCGACGAGGCCACGTCGGCGCTCGATCCGGAAACGACGCAGTCGATCCTGGCGCTCTTGAAGAAGATCAATGCCGAGCTTGGCCTGACCGTGCTGTTGATCACCCATGAGATGGAAGTGGTGAAGACAATCGCTTCCGATGTCGCGGTGATCGATCGCGGCAAGATCGTCGAGGCTGGCCGCACGTTTGACGTTTTCACCGGCGCAAAGCATGAGACTACCCGTTCGCTGCTTTCCGCCGCACTCGGCACGCAATTGCCGGAATGGATCCGCGGCAGCCTGAAGCCGCAGCCTTCGATCGGAGACCGCATTCTGGTGCGGCTGGTCTTCTTCGGCGACACCGCCTTCAAGCCGCTCACCGGCCGGCTGGTTGCCGAACTCGGCGCCGAGGTCAACATTCTGGCCGGCAGCATCGAGGAGATCGCGGGCGAACCCTATGGCTCGTTGGTCGTCGCTTATCCGGCCGATCCGGCGGTCCTGCAGCGTGCCAACAGTTTTTATGCCGCAACCGGTCTCACCACGGAGGTGCTCGGTTATGTCGCTTGATATGCTCATCGGCCTTCTGTTGAAGGCACTCGGCCAGACCTCTCAGATGGTGGTCATCGCCGGTCTCGTCGGTTCTTTGATCGGTCTGCCGATCGGCATCTTCCTTGCCACCAGCGGCAAGGGCGAGCTTTTCCCCGCTCCGGCCGCCAACCGCATTCTCGGTGCGGTCGTCAATGCAACGCGCTCTACGCCGTTCATCATCCTGGTGGTGGCCATCATTCCGTTCACACGCTTGGTCACCGGCACGTCGATCGGTACCTATGCGGCGATCGTGCCGTTGACCATCGCGACGATCCCGTTCTTTGCCCGTCTGGTGGAAGCGGCGATCCGCGAGATCGACAAGGGGCTGATCGAGGCTGCCCGCGCCATGGGCGCCACGCCGCTGCAGATCGTCTTCAAGGTGCTGCTGGCCGAGGCCAAGCCGGGTATCACGCTTGCCTTCACCATGACCATCGTCAGCCTGATCGGCTATTCCGCCATGGTCGGCGCGGTCGGCGGCGGCGGTCTTGGCGACCTCGGCATTCGCTACGGCTACCAGCGCTTCATGCCGGACGTGATGCTGGCTGTCGTGGTGGTGCTGATCGTGCTCGTACAGCTCGTCCAGAGCGCCGGTGACGGCCTCGCCCGCCGCTTCGACAAGCGCAATCGTAAAAACTGATCGCTCAAAAAACTGAACCCAGTCCTCCCAAGACTGACCCAATAAACGAAACTAAGGAGACATCCATGAAGAAGCTCATCCTTGCAGCTGCATTTGCGGCCGCTACCGTCACCTCCGCCTTTGCCGAAGACATCAAGATCGGCGTAACCCCGGGCCCGCACGCCCAGATCATGGAAAAGGTCAAGGAAGTCGCGGCCAAGAAGGGCCTCAACATCCAGATCCTCGAATTCTCGGATTACGTCGTTCCGAACCAGGCTCTGGCCGATGGCGAGCTGCAGGCCAATTCCTTCCAGCACAAGCCCTACCTCGACAACCAGGTGGCTGACCGCAAGTACGACCTCATCAGCGTCGCACAGACCGTCAACTTCCCGATGGGCATCTATTCCAAGAAGGTGAAGAGCATTGCGGACCTCAAGCAGGGCGCAACCGTTGCTATCCCGAACGATCCGACCAATGGCGGCCGTGCGCTGCTCATCCTCGCCGACCAGCGCCTGATCAAGGTCAATGCTGCCAAGGGCCTGAAGATCGGCCCGGCCGACGTGACCGAAAACCCGAAGAAGATCGAGTTCGCGGAACTTGACGCAGCCCAGCTGCCGCGTTCGCTGGATGACGTCGATGCATCGGTCATCAACACCAACTACGCCATGGAAGCCGGCCTCAACCCGAAGACCGATCCGATCGCCAAGGAAGGCGAAAAGGCTCCTTACATCAACATCATCGCCGTGAAGGCGAAGGACAAGGACGCCGCCTGGCTGAAGACGCTGATCGAATCCTACCACAGCGATGCCGTGAAGGAATTCGTCAACACCCAGTTCAAGGGCGCCGTGATCGCCGCCTGGTAAGACGTCTGCCGTTCGCAAGAACAATCGAATTTTCGAAAATCTGTGTAAGCCAGCCTTCTATTCGAAGGCTGGCTCTTTCTTTTTAACGGTATCTGAAGGAATGCCCGCGAAGGATGTAATCCTCTACGGGGATCATCCATGCGGCTCATTCCGTTTCGCTTTCGCCGCTCCACCAAGCTCGGCCGTCGCTCTGCAGTGACGTCGATGTTGCTTGCCTTCGCGCTGGTGGTGGCCCTCGTCACCATCTTCATTCTGACGGCTCTCGATCGCATTGCCGATTATGCCAACCGGCTTGACGACGGGCGCTCGCGGGAGACCACGATTGGTGCCGTCAAGACCTTCGAGGAGCAGCTGCACGCGACGCTGAACGATTACGCCGCCTGGGATGACGCGGCGCAGTTCGTTTATGCCGACGACAAGGACTGGATCGCCAGCAATTACGGCGAGATGACCGTCAACAGCAACCTGTTTGACGTCGCGCTGATCATGGACACCCACCAGAACGTGCTGATGGCCTATCAGGATGGCCAATCCGTCAGCTGGCCGCCGGACCGGTATTTCGACGAGTCGCTGCCGACGCTGTTCGACAGGGCAAGCTCGGCAGGGCCGGAAAGCGTGCCGGAGGCGACCGGCTTCGTGCAGACCGAAACGGGGGTCGCCGCCGTCGGTGTCGCACTGATCCGGCAGAAGTCGGGCGTGATGGACCAGCCGCAGCAGAACCGCCGTTTCCTCGTTTTTGCTCGGCATCTCGACCAGGAAAAGATCGGCAAGCTGGCGGAAACCTATGTCATCGGCGGGCTGCGTTTTGTCCAGGAAAACGACGGCGCCGCACACATGGTCGAAATCCGCAACGTTCATGGCAAGGTGCTGGCGCGCCTTGCCTGGAATTCCCGCCTACCCGGCGACATGGGCTATGCGGAAGTTCGGCCGCTGGTTTATTGCGCGCTGGCCATGGTCGGCCTGTTTTTCCTGCTACTCTTCGTCAGCGGCAGCAATACGCTGAACCGCTTCAAGGCGGATGAGGCCGCGGCGCGGCATCTTGCGATGACCGACCGATTGAGCGGTCTTCTGAATCGTACCGGCTTCTTCGCGGCACTGGACGCACTGGTGGCCGAAAGCGGTCACCGGAACAAGCACGTGGCTTTGCTTTACCTTGATCTCGACGGCTTCAAGGAGGTCAACGATGCCTATGGCCACGGCACCGGCGACAAGCTGATCCGCGGTGTCGCCGCCGGCCTGAAGGCTTTGGTTGGCGAGAAGGCAGTGCTTGCGCGCGTCGGCGGCGATGAATTTGCCATCGCATTGTCGACGACCGATCTCGCCAGAGTAGTGGATGCGCTCTGCGACCATATTCTCGGCTTTTTCGACGAGCCATTCATCATCGGTGAGCGGGTCGCGACGATCGGCACGTCGATCGGCGTCGCGATCTCGCCGCGCGGCAGGATTGGCGGCGAGGAGCTGGTTCGTCGTGCGGACATGGCTATGTACCATGCCAAGGAAACCGGCCGTGGTCGCGCCGAGTATTTCCGGCCGGAAATGGACGCACAGCGCGAAGAGCGCAACATGCTGGAAATCGACCTGCGCATCGCCATCGAGCGCCGCGAGCTGACGGTGGTCTATCAGCCGGTCGTGGAGGCTTCGACATGGCGGATGATCGGCGTCGAGGCGCTGGCGCGCTGGAACCGTAAGGGTTACGGACCCGTCTCGCCGGATGTCTTCATCCCGATCGCCGAGTCGACCGGCCTGATCGACCAGCTCGGGCTCTTCGTGCTCCACAAGGCGTGTGAGACCATTGCCATGTGGCCAGAGCTGAAGCTCGCGGTGAACATTTCCCCCGGGCAGTTCCGCGATCCGGCTTTCGCGCTGCATGTCGGCTCCGTCTTCCGCAAGACTGGCACGGACACCGCCCGCGTGACGCTGGAAATGACTGAGGGGTATTTCATCCAGAGCCCGGAACGCGCCCGCGCGGCGCTCGCGAAGCTGAAACAGCTCGGCGTAAAGATCGCGCTCGACGATTTCGGTTCCGGCTTTTCGAGCGTCGGCTACCTGCGGCAGTTCGGCTTCGACCGGATGAAGATCGACAAATCGCTGGTGGATGCGCTGTCCGAAGGCACCCGCGCGATCGACATGCTGAACGCCACCGTGGCGCTCGCCCGCTCACTGGATATCCCGGTGACGGCTGAAGGCGTTGAGACAGAAGCGCAGGCCATGCAGCTGAGGCTGACGGGTTGCGACGAGCTGCAGGGATATCTCTTCGGCAGGCCGATGTCGGTCGAGGAAATCGACGATATCTATCGAGGTGGCCGGTGGCCGAAGGCGGTTGGGGCGGCTTAGCCTTCTAAAGATACTGCGGAACCTTGGCCTTCAGGAGCTCTACAAGGATAGGATCCATGAAGTCGTAGTCGTCGGGAATATGCAGGCAGATCAGTCGCTTGCCGTTCAACGATGAGCGGTATCTTTGCTGAACCTTGCTGCGATGCGCCTTCTCCATCACGAAGATGATTTCCGCCCACTCGATCAATTCGTGGGAAAGCGGGTTTTCAGCATCGTTGTTCGTCCCGGCCGAAGAGGTCTCGACGCCGGGCCAGTCGGCAAAGACTTGCTCGGCGGTTGGGCTGCGTAGCTTGTTCTGGCTGCAGATGAACAGGACGTTTGTGACCTTCATCCGCCGATATGCTTCTCGCCGCGTTTCCTCGCGAGTGCGATCTGAAGCTGTCGCTGGCGGTAGCGCAGGCGGTCGTCTTCCGTGCGGGTATAGTAGCAGTGGGAGCAGGAGACGCCTTCCTCGTAATATTGCGAGGTGATCTCTTCCGCGGTGATCGGGTTGCGGCAGGCGTGGCAGAGCTTGTGGTTGCCTTCCTTCAGCCCGTGTTCGACGGAGACGCGTTCGTCGAAGACGAAACAGGCGCCTTCCCAGAGGCTTTCTTCCGCCGGCACTTCCTCCAAGTATTTCAGGATGCCGCCCTTGAGGTGGAAGACTTCGTCGAAGCCCTGTTCCTTCATGAAGGCCGTCGCCTTTTCGCAGCGGATGCCGCCGGTGCAATACATGGCGATCTTCGGCTTGTTGTGCAGGCCGGGATTGTTCTTCACCCAGTCCGGAAACTCGCGGAACGTCTTGGTGTTTGGGTCGACTGCGCCCTTGAAGATGCCGATCGCCGTCTCGTAGTCATTGCGCGTGTCGATGACGATCGTTTCCGGGTCGGAAATCAGTGCGTTCCAGTCCTTCGGATCGACATAGGTGCCGACGATGCGGTTGGGGTCGATGTTCTCGACGCCCATGGTGACGATTTCCTTCTTGATGCGCACCTTCATGCGCAGGAAAGGCATCTTGGATGCGCGGCTTTCCTTGTGTTCGAGCTTTGCCAGTTCCGGCTGCGCTCGCAGGTAGGCAAGAAGGTCGGTTATCGCCGCATCCGTGCCGGCGACGGTGCCGTTGATGCCCTCGTTGGCCAGCAGCAGGGTGCCCTTGATGCCATTCTCGTCGCAGAATGCCTGTAGCGGCTCGCGGAACTCTTCGCAGCGTTCGAAGCGCGCGAAGTGGTAGAGCGCGGCAACGAGGAATGCACCCGTCGATTCCGGGCGGGGAGAGATCTGGTTTTCGGTCATGGCGCTGAAATACAGCCAGATGCGCGGCGGTGCAACGGCTCCATCTTTCATTTTGGCGTAATTACGGGCGTAAGACCGGGGCCTGCTTCCGCCGGGTTGCGCTATCCGATCAGTGCCGGCTCTTCTTCCGGTTCCAGCTGTGGCTTGGCAGCCTTGATCGGCTTGCGTTTCTTGCGCGGGATCGCGCTGGCCCGCTTCCACAGGAGAGCAATCAGGTCTGCCTCGTTATCTGCGCTATCGGCGAAGACGTCGTGTGCCTTGTCCAGCGCTTCGATCCGCAGCGTCTGCTGACGGGTGATGATGGCGCCGAGGATGAGCGCCAGCGTGTCGCCGGCGCCGAACAGGTTGGGGTTTTCGTCGATCAGGCCCGTCAGAACCGAGAGATCATGCTCATGGCCGAGCAATTCGACCAGTAGCTTGGCTTCCGCCTGTTTTGCCCGCATCGCCGACGGCCAGATATCGCGCAACAGGGAAATGTGCATCCAATAGGTTTGGCCCGATTTGCGCAGCTCGTGGAAGACCTCGGAATCGGCGTGTTCCTCGCAGCCGGCAAGTGCCGAAAGCGCCTGCAGACGCTGCTTTTTCCAGACCTTTGCGAGACGTTTGGCCGCCTTGTGCGGTCCGTCTTCGAGATCGAGTTCGGCAAGTGCAGAAATCGCATCGCGACAGGTATCGGCTGCTGCGGCCATTCGGGCGGGTAGGTCGTGTTCTTCCGAGGCTATACGATCTCGGCGCTCCGTCAGCGCCTTGGAGGCGACGGTCAACGCGGCGAACTCTTCTCGCGAACCGGCATAGGAGGCGAGGTAATCAACCGTTTCGACGAGAGCCGTCGCATCGCGCACGGCAGACAGGGTTTGCGCCATGTCCCGGATGCGGGCGTTTTCCCGGGCGCGAAAATCCTTGGCGTCGAGTTGGACGAGGCGATAAAGCGCGCGCACCCGCTTAAAGCGCTTGCGCGCCTCGTGAACCGCTTTGTGCGGTCCATCCGGCTGATCTTCCAGCAGGTGGATGGCGTGCAAAAGCTGGTTTTCGGCGACCGCTCGGATTTCGGCTGCGAAGGATTTATCGGGCCGCAGGCGATAAGGCATCGACGAGTTCCTTGCTCAAATCCTCGGTGGCCATTACGGCGTTGGAATAACGCCGGTCTCCGGTGATCTCCTGGCCGATCCAGGATGGAATATCCGGCTGTGCCGTTTCGCTTTCCAGTTCGACCTCGGCCACGACGAGCCCGACATACGTGCCGCCGAAGACATCTATCTCCCAGGTATATCCTTCATGGTCGATGCGGTGGCGGGTCTTTTCCAGCACAATGCCGGTGGCGGCTTTCGCCATTTCCTCGGCGTCGGCGAGCGGAATGTCGTATTCGAATTCGTCGCGGGCGATGAGGTTCTTGCCGAGCTTGATGGTGAGTTTCGCGTGCTTGCCATCGACGATACGCACCCGCACCGATCGGTCCTCGGCCGCCGCGACATAGGCCTGCAGGAAACGGGAGGATGTCGACGCGACGTTGCGCCAGCCGTCGCCGGTTACCAGAAACTTACGTTCGATTTCCGTGGCCATTCCGTCCCTTTACGCACGTGCTTGGAACAACCGTAGTCCAAAGGTCCTTTCCGGCAAAGCCATATGCGCGCAGGGCCGATTTTTTCTCGACAATGACGGCGGCGGACGTTATTTCCACCAGCGGATTTCAATCGTTTTAGCGGAGACGTTCCCATGACCGGCAAGACCGAAAAGCTGCTTTCCATCCTGAAACTGCAGCCGGTGGTTCCGGTGCTGATCGTCGATGACGCGAAGTCGGCCGTTGGGCTTGCGAAGGCGCTTGTCGCCGGTGGTCTGAGGGCAATCGAGATCACCATGCGCACGCCGGCGGCTCTTGATGCCGTGAAGGCTGTGGCCGCGGAAGTGGAAGGCGCCAATGTCGGTGCCGGCACGATCCTCAATGCTCGCGACTGGGAAGCTGCCGTGAAGGCTGGCTCCACCTTCATCGTTTCGCCGGGCGTCACGCCGGGCGTTCTCGCCGCCGCCAAGGATTCGGCCGTTCCGCTTCTGCCGGGTGCGGCGACGGCCAGCGAAGTGATGACGCTGCGCGAGGCGGGCTACGATGTGATGAAGTTCTTCCCGGCTGAACAGGCTGGCGGTTCTGCCTATCTCAAGGCACTGTCTTCGCCGCTCGCCGGTACGCTGTTCTGCCCGACAGGCGGCATTTCGCTGAAAAATGCCAATGACTATCTTTCGCTGCCGAACGTCGTCTGCGTCGGCGGTTCGTGGGTGGCGCCGAAGGAATTGGTTGCCGCCGGTGATTGGGCAGGTATTACCAAGCTTGCTTCGGAAGCTTTTGCGCTGAAGGGCTGAGTTCCAGACCGGAATTTTGGTTCGGCTGGGTCGTCTGGGGAGGGGCCGTCATGCACAAGGGATCATGTCTTTGCGGTGCGGTGACCTTCGAGATCGAGGGTGACCTCGCGGCGCCCGATGCCTGCCACTGCTCTAAATGTCGGAAGCAAACCGGTCATTATCTCGCATCGACCGATGTGCCGAAGGATAGGCTGGCGATCCGCGGCGGCGAGAGTGTCGGCTGGTATCAGTCATCCGAAAAGGTGCGGCGCGGGTTCTGCAAGACCTGCGGCTCCTCGCTTTTCTGGGATCCGCCGCACCGCGACTGGATGGGCGTTGCGATGGGCGCGTTCGATACGCCGACGGAAACGCATCTGAAGATGCATATCTTCGTGGCGGACAAGGGCGACTATTACGACATTGCCGATGGCCTGCAGCAGAACCCGCAATGACACGCCAAAGTGGTATGTCGAAGTCTTGAACGGGCTTCGCGACTGTATTTTCAACCCGTCTTTGTAATTTCACAATCGCATCCCTATCTTCCTGCAGAAAACGCTTAGAGGGAGATATCGATGTTCGACGCGAAGAAGCTTCTCGACCAGTTTCTCGGATCGCAGATTCCGGGCCTGTCGGGAACGGTGAAGGACCGGGCAGGGCAGGCGGGCCAGCTTGCCAAGGATAACAAGCTCGCCACCGGCGCGATCCTCGCGGCTGTTCTCGGCACAAAGACCGGTCGCCAGCTTGCCGGCAATGTCGCGACCGTCGGCGGAATCGCGGCCATCGCCGGCCTCGGTTATCTTGCCTACAAGAACTACCAGTCCGGAAAATCGCCGGAGGCTGTGCCGCAGCCGGCGCCGCAGGCCAATACGCCGCTTCTGCCGCCGCCGGCCGATTCTCCTTTCCATCCGCAGTCCGCGCAGCTTTCCAACGATTTCGCCCTGACGCTGATCCGCGCGATGATCGCCGCCGCCAAGGCGGATGGACATATCGATGCGTCCGAGCGCGCCAACATCATGGACAAGGTGCATGCGGTCGATCTCGGTTCGGAGGCGGAAGCCTTTATCCAGAACGAGCTCGCCAATCCGGTCGATATCGACGATCTCGTCGCGGCCGCCCGCACCGAAGAGCAGAAGGTCGAGCTTTATGCCGCGACCCGCCTGACCATCGATCCGGATACCCGCGCAGAGCGCGGTTATCTCGATCTGCTCGCCGGCCGCCTCGGCCTCGACGATGCTCTGATCGATCATATCGACGCGACCGTCTCCGCGGCGAAGGTGAGGGTTTAAGCTTCAGGCACCAGCCTGACTGCGGTTCCGGTGGCGGCAACAAACAGGATGCCGCCGCCCGACCCCGCGGTCGACAGCTCGCTGAAATCGAACTTGACGCCGATGACTGCGTCGGCCCCGAGTTTGACGGCTGCCAGGCGCAGTTCGATTAGGCAGGCGGTGCGTGCCTCCTTGACGGCAATCTGCACGGTGCGGCTGCGGCCGCCGAAGAAATCGCGGAAATTGGCGGCGATATCCTTGAAGATGTTGAGGCCGATCGCCGCTTCGGCGCCGACGATATCGATGATGCCGTCAATCTGCCGGTTGGGGATTTCATTTGTCGTTGAAACGATGAGCGCCAGGAATCGCGGATCGTTCAGCTCCTCTGGCGTGGGAACGGCTTCTATCTCCTTGATCGCCGAGGCCATGCGGCCAGCCTCCGCTTTCTCGCGGCAATCCCGGCACATGCCGCCCTTCAGATCGCCGAAACTGACGTCCCTCTCGCATGATGTGCAGATTGGCATCGGACCCTCCCGTCACGCCTTTCAAGGGAAGCAGAGGAGCGGTTCGCTGTCCATGGCAAATTGGGACGATCGGTCGCCGCATGGCGTGCCTGCTCCCGGTTGCGTTTCGCGCGACGCTGTCCTAAGCCTCTTGGCTTCCAACAGAGGCTTCCATGCGCGATCTCAAGAACTACAAAGTTACCGCTCCCGGTCCCGTCACCCTGAAGGGCCGGTTTCTGACGCTCGAGACCTATGAACGGGAAAAGCATCTCGCGGGTCTCTGGGACGCGCTGGGCGGCGCGGAAGCCATCAACGAGCTGCTGAAATACTTCCCGAACGAGGATTACGCGACAGCCGACGCTCTCGATCAGTGGCTGCAATCGGTTCGCCAGACAGGCGGCTATGTCACCGTGATTGCGATTGAGAACGCCAGCGGCAAGATCGTCGGCATGGCGAGCTATATGCGACCGGACCCGAAGAACGGTGTCATCGAGGTCGGTTCCGTGGCGCATGGGGTGGCGATGAAGCGCTCGCCGATGTCGACCGAGCTGCACTATCTGATGGCGAAGCATGTGTTCGAGGGGCTGGATTACCGTCGCTACGAGTGGAAGTGCCACAACGAGAACGAGCCGAGCAAGGTCACCGCACGGCGGTACGGTTTCACCTTCGAAGGCGTCTTCCGCCAGCATGTCATCTCGCGCGGGGCCAACCGCGATACGGCCTGGTTCTCGATGATCGACAGCGAATGGCCGCTGATCAAGGCGGGTTTCGAAGCCTGGCTTTCGCCGGAAAATTTCGATGCCGACGGCCAGCAGAAACGTAAGCTGGAAGATATCCGCGCCGAACTTGCGAAGGTGAAGGCATGACGCCGGAAGCTAAATCTCAGGCGATTGCCGCTGCCGTCATTCTCGTCGTGGTCGGCCTGGTCATCTATTTCCTGCCGACCATCGTGCTCGGCATCGCCCAGTTTTCCCCGACGCTCGGCGTCATTGTCGGAACGCTGCTGCTGCTCGGTTTCTTCGCGATCTTCTGGCTGCGTGCCCGCTATCAGCGGCGTAGATAGGCAAGTCAAGCGAGCGGCGGACAGGCCGCCGCTCGTCTTCGTTTTTGTCAGCCCTTGGCGGCGATGCCGTTGAGTTCCTGTATCGCGTCTTCCGGCAGTTCGATATCGGCGACCGCGAGATTTTCCCTCAGGTGGCCGACCGATGACGTGCCGGGGATCATCAGAATGTTTGGCGAGCGCTTGAGCAGCCAAGCCAGCGCCACCTGCAGCGGGGTCGCGCTGAGGCGTGCTGCGACATCCGACAGCGTCGAGGACTGCAGCGGCGAAAAGCCGCCGAGCGGGAAGAAGGGCACGTAGGCCGTGCCTTCGTCCGCCAACTGATCGATCAAAGCGTCATCCTCGCGATGGGCGAGATTGTACTGGTTCTGGACGCAGACGATGTCGGTGATCTTGCGGCCATCCTCGATCTGTTTGCGGGTGACGTTGGAGAGGCCAATATGCTTGATCAAGCCTTTTTGCTGCAGTTCTGCAAGCACCGTCAGCGGTTCTTCCATCGAACCTTCCGCCGGGCCGTGATGGCTGAACATCGCACGCAGGTTGATGGCCTCGATGACGTCGATACCGAGATTGCGAAGGTTGTCATGCACCGCATCGATCAGTTCCTGCCGTGAGAAGGCCGGGTTCCACGAGGCGTCGGCCCCGCGCTTGGCACCGATCTTGCTGACAATGAGAAGGTCCTTGGAATAAGGATGCAGGGCTTCCTTGATGATCTGGTTGGTCACGTGAGGACCGTAGAAATCGCTGGTGTCGATATGGTCGACGCCGCTTTCGATTGCCTCGCGCAGGACCGCAAGTGCCGCGTCACAATCATTCGGTGGGCCGAACACGCCCTTTCCGGCGAGCTGCATGGCGCCATAGCCCATCCGCTTCACGGTGCGGTCGCCGAGTTTGTAGGTGCCTGCTTTTTCGATGCTGGACATGGTTTAGCTCCTTTTCAGCTTCGAACGAGAGATAGGCCTGATTGATCCCAAGAAAAACAGGGTATAATCCGGACGGCTTGTACGGAGAAACGGACAATGAAGGTCGATCTGGGTGATCTCAATGCCTTTCTTGCGGTCGCGCGGGCCGGCGGGTTTCGCGATGGAGCGCGGGTGAGCGGCGGCAGTGCTTCCGGTCTCAGTGATGCGGTTCGACGGCTGGAGGCGCAGCTCGGGGTCAGGCTGCTCAACCGGACGACGCGCAGCGTGCTGCCGACGGAAGCGGGCAGGGGGCTTTTGGAGCGGCTTGGGCCGGCGCTGACGGAAGTGGAAGCGGCACTCGATTTCGCCAGCGGTTTTCGCGATCGTCCGGCCGGCACGTTGAAGCTCAATGTCCCCGTCGTTGCTGCCCGCTTGGTCTTGCCGAGGATCATTCCCGGTTTTCTTGTGGCCTATCCGGATATCCGGCTGGAGATCATGACCGATGAAAGTTTTGTCGACGTGATCGCAGCCGGCTGCGACGCCGGCATCCGGTATGACGAGCGGCTGGAGCAGGACATGATCGCGCTGCCGGTCGGCCCTCGCATCCAGCGCTTTGCCTGCGCCGCGTCGCCTGCCTATCTCGATCGGCGCGGGCGGCCGGAACATCCGCGCGACCTGCTCTCGCATGCCTGCATCCGAGGGCGCTTTGCAAGCGGTGCCATGGCGACGTGGGAGCTCGAGAAGGACGGGGAGGTTTTGAAAGTCGATCCGACTGGGCCGCTGATGGTGCAGCCCGGTGGCGGCTCCGACCTCGCTGTTGATGCGGCGATAGCGGGGACGGGGATCATCGCCTTGTTCGAAGACTGGCTGCGGCCGTATTTCGAAAGCGGCGCGCTGGAACCGGTTCTCAAGCCGTGGTGGCAGCAGTTTTCGGGGCCGTTTCTGTATTATCCCGGCCGCCGCCTGGTGCCGGCGCCGCTGCGGGCTTTCATTGATTACGTCAGGGAAAGCGGGACTTGGGATTGAGGCATTAGCCGCCGAGGCTTGAACTTTGCAGCGAGGCGCCCAGCAACGATAGCCCGACCAACAACACAAAGAGTGCGCCGCCGATCTCGATTGCGTGGCTGATCCGGCGGCCGTTTCGTGAGCTCGGGCCAGCGATCTTTAACGCGATATCCTTTGCCGAGACGGCCAGGATTGCGAGGATCGCGACGGTGATCGCGGTGCCAACCGACATGGCGAAGACGGACAGGATGCCGCCGAGATAAAGGCTGTTCAGCAGCGAAAAGCTCATGACCAGGATCGCGCCGGAGCAGGGGCGAAGACCCACGGCGACAATCGCGGACCAGGCTTCGTGCAGGCTGAAATCCCTTGCCTTGAGCATTTCCGGATCGGGCATGTGGCTGACGCCGCAGGTTTCGCAATAATCGCCTTCGCCCTGATAATCATGATCGTCGATTTCGACGGCCTGAAACTTCAGCCCCGTCGAACTGCGCCCGGCAGAGGGAGAGTTGAAGAGCATGGCTGTTGCGGGTGCGGCTTCCGGCACGCGGACGACGCGCATGCGCAGCGCGCGGATTTTCTTGACCAGCAGCCACGCGCCGAACAGGGCGACCAGCGCGAAGCTGGCGATCTCCATCGCCTGGGTTGCCTGCGTCATGGTGATGCCGGAGCCGCGCAACACGAGGAACGCGGCGCCGACCAGCGCAATGGCAACTACGCCCTGCAGCATTGCGGAGATGAAGGAGATGACGATGCCGCGCTTCAGGGCGATCTCGTTGGCGATCATGTAGGAGGATATGACCGCCTTGCCGTGACCAGGCCCGGCGGCGTGGAAGACGCCATAGGCGAACGAAAGGCCGACCAGGCCGTACAGTGCCGAAGGATCTTCACGCATCGCCTTCAGCGCGCCGGTGAGCGACCGGTAGAAGGCCTGCTGGTAATGGTTGATCCAGCCGAAGAAAGGGCCAAGCGGGCCGCCGATCGAAAACGACGGTTCCGCTGAACCGACGCCGAGCGGGGATTGGGCATGCGCGACGCTGGCGACCGCCAGCAAGGTCAGCGCGGCGAGGGCAAAGGCACGGCGATTGTTCAGCATGTCACTTCCAGCCGGGTGGCGAAGAGTTTCGTCATGTCGGTGCCGGTCGGATCGTTGAAGAAGGCATCCGTCAGGCTGGCACTGTTCTGCGAGATGATTTCGTCCGGATCCGGCCGCACGACCTTGTGCTGGCATTTGGCGAAACCCGCGCCCTTTGCGATCAGATCCTTGTCGGTCGGGAAGTCGATCGAGGTGTACATGGTCGGATCGTAGATGCCGAAGGTGAGGCGGCCTTTCAGCGGTACCGGTTTTTCGGGCTTCACGGCGAAGATGACGAGCAGCTGGTTGCCGTCCAGCGTTGCGTGGATGACATCCGGTTTCGTGACGCCGACTGTTGCGCCGTTCATGGTGATCGTCGTGAAATAGTGATAATCCGCCAGAGACTTGCGCATGGTCTCGCCGAGTTCGGCAAGTTCCTTGGCATCGAGCTTCAGATCGGTGTTCTTGTCGAAGTCGAGAAGGACGCTGGAAGAGAAGACTTCGTCGAAGCGCCAGACATTCTGCAGTTCCGCGACATTGCCGTCTGCTCCCGCCACGACTTCGAGACGGGCTTCAGCGAAGATATGCGGATGGGCGAGGGCGGGCAGGGGGGCGGCGCAAAAAGCCAGCGCTGCAATGGTCAGTATTCTGGATCGCATGCGGCTTTGTCCTGGCTCATTTACGGAATGTCGGCATGTATGGCCCCCTCATCCGGCCTCCGCTTCGCTCGGCCACGCTCTCCCCGAGGGGAGAGGAGGATTGGCGACGCTGCGGCATCCTTCCCTTCTCCCCAGCGGGGAGAAGGTGCCGGCAGGCGGATGAGGGGGCTCCACATCGATTCTTATACTTCGTCCATCCGTGCTTTGAAGATCAAATGGGACGGAATTTCGACTCACGTCCAGGTGATCACGGCTGCTGGCGTCGGAACCAGGCGGCGAGGAAGTCGACGAAGCTTCTGACCTTTGCCGGAAGATAGCGGCGATGGGGATAGACGGCATAGATGCCGCGATCCTTCGGAATATAATCGTCGAACAGCGACACGAGTTCGCCTGATTGCATCGCGTTCGCCGCGATGAAATCCGGAACGATGGCGACGCCAAGACCAGCGCGGGCGGCGCGCAGCGTTGCCTGTGGGGTGTTGATCTCGATCGGCCCCGCAACGGCGACCGAAATCGTCGAGCCGTCGGTGTCGGTAAACCGCACACTGTTGTGCCAGCGCAGATTGGTGTCGATGATAAAAGGAACGCGGTTCAGGTCCTGCGGGTGCTCGAGTGGGCCGTATTTGGCGACGAAATCGGTGGTCGCGACCGCGTAGACCCGAAAGTCGGACAGCTTGCGGGCGATCAGGCCGGAATCTTCCAGCTTGGTGATCCGGATCGCGAGGTCGAAGTTCTCCTCGATCAGGTCTACGAAGCGGTCTTCCGCGACGATTTCCAGCGAGACTTCCGGATGGCCCTTGGCGAAATCGATCAGCGACTGCCCGACCTCGGCGTCGATGAAGGTACGCGGCACGGAAACGCGCAGCCGACCCTTCAGATCGGCATTATTCTCGCGCACCAGATCGGCGAGATTGTCGATCTCCTTCAGGATGTCGGCGGCGGTGCGATAATAGGTATGTCCGGCCTCGGTCATGGAGAACTGGCGAGTCGTTCTGTTGAGCAGCAAAGCGCCCAGATCGTCCTCAAGTTCGCGCACATATTTGGAAAGCAGCGCCTTGGACCGGCCCGTCCGCCGGGCCGCGGCGGAAAAGCCTTCTGCTTCAACCACATCGATGAAGGCCCGCATGCGCGTGA
>CBDDGK010000026.1:0-5898 GCA_965227625.1 Neorhizobium sp.
GTCGCCAATAACGAAAATTTCGGCTGGCCGGTCGTGGCCGCCTATTTCTTCAATCCGACGGTGATCAAGGGCCTTTATGTCAGCCTCGGCCTGACGGTCGTGGCGATGATCCTCGGCATTGTGCTCGGTCTCGTTCTGGCCATTGCCCGCCTGTCGCAGGATCGGCTCGCAAGCTCGCTCGCGTCGCTCTACATCTGGTTCTTCCGCGGCACGCCGCTGCTTGTCCAGCTGATCTTCTGGTACAATCTCTCGACGCTGTTTCCCGAACTCGGCTTCACCATTCCCTTCGGCCCGACGCTGGTGAGCTGGGAGACCAATTCGGTCATCACCCCGATCACGGCAGCGATCGTCGGCCTTGCCCTCAACGAAGCGGCCTATATGGCGGAGATCATCCGTGGCGGGCTTATTTCGGTGGAGCGGGGCCAGTTCGAGACCGCGGAAGCCTTCGGCATGACCCGTGGCCGAGCGCTGTGGCGGATCATCATTCCGCAGGCGATGCGGTCCATCGTGCCGCCGACGGGCAATCAGCTGATCAGCATGATCAAGGCGACATCGCTCGTGAGCGTCATCGCCATGGCCGACCTGCTTTATTCGGTACAGTCGATCTACAACGCGACGTTCCAGATCATCCCGATGCTGATGGTCGCCGTCATCTGGTACCTGTTCATCACCTCGATCCTCAATGTCGGCCAGGTCTATATCGAGGCCTATTACGGCCGCAGCGACCGCCGCAACGGCGCAGCCGCAAAGCCGGTGGCCGCCGAGCCCGCCGTTTTGGAGGCAAGCCATTGACCGCTGCGGAAACCACAGCAAAGCCGCTCGTCAGGGCGCGCAACGTCCATAAGTCCTTCGACCAGCTCGAAGTGCTGAAGGGCATCGACCTCGATGTTGCACCGGGCGAGGTCGTGGTCATTCTCGGGCCTTCCGGGTCCGGAAAGTCCACTTTCCTGCGCTGCATCAACCATCTCGAAGCCATCAACCAGGGCTTCATCGAGGTGGATGGCGATCAGATCGGTTATCGATTGAAGAACGACCGGCTGGAAAAGCTCTCCGCCAACGGGATCGCCCGCCAGCGCCGCAAGATCGGCATGGTCTTCCAGCAGTTCAACCTCTATCCGCATATGACCGTGCTGCAGAACATCATCGAGGCGCCGGTCGGCGTTCACGGCGAAAGCCGCAGGGACGCCATCGACAATGCGAAACGTCTCCTTGAGCGCGTCGGACTGTCGTCCAAGATCGACAGCTATCCCCGCCAGCTTTCCGGCGGACAGCAGCAGCGTGTCGCGATTGCCCGGGCTCTGGCGATCAAGCCGAAGCTCATGTTGTTCGACGAGCCGACTTCGGCGCTCGATCCGGAACTGGTCGGCGAGGTTCTCGCCACCATGCGCGACCTTGCCAAGCAGGGTCTGACGATGATCGTCGTCACCCACGAGATCGGTTTTGCCCGCGAAGCGGCCGATCGGGTCGTCTTCATGGACGGCGGCAACATCGTCGAGATGGGCAAGCCGGAGGATGTGATCGGCAATCCGCAGCACCCGCGCACCAAGGCTTTCCTGTCGCGCTTCCTCTGATTACAAAACAGCTGCCCCGGTCGCGCATGACCGGGGCCTTTCTTTCTAAACAGATTGGATACCCCATGCCCTCCCAGGACAATCTCTACGCCCGCGTTTCCGATTTCGATGCCATGGAGGCGGATCTGAAGGCGACACGGCAGTATCTGCACGCCCATCCGGAACTGTCCTTCGAGGAAGCGGAAACCGCCCGATTTGTGGCCGAAAAGCTTGAAGGCTGGGGTTACGAGGTCACCCGCAATGTCGGCGGCCATGGCGTGGTCGCCCGCCTCTGCGCCGGCAACGGCAGCAAGGGCATCGCCATCCGCGCCGACATGGACGCCCTGCCGATCCTCGAGGAAACCGGTGTCGCCTACGCCAGCAAGACGCCCGGCAAGATGCATGCCTGCGGTCATGACGGGCACACAACGGTGCTGCTCGGCGCTGCGGAATATCTGGCCCGCACCCGCCGCTTCAACGGCACCGTCACCCTCGTCTTCCAGCCGGCCGAAGAGGCGGGCAAGCCGAGCGGCGCGCAGAAGATGATCGCCGACGGCCTGTTCGAACGCTTTCCCTTCGATGCGATCTTCGGCCTGCACAATCATCCCGGCGCCCCGGAAGGCACGCTCCTCATGCGCTCCGGTCCGATGATGGCTTCCTCGGATACGGTACGCATCACCGTGACGGGCAAGGGCGGTCATGCTTCCCGCCCGCATCTGACCATCGACCCAGTCGTCGTTGCCTGCAATCTGGTCGTTTCGCTGCAGACCGTCGTCTCGCGCAATATCGACCCGACCCAGACGGCGGTCGTCACCGTCGGCACGATCCATGCGGGCGAGGCGGTCAACGTCATCCCGGAATATGCCAAGCTCGCGCTCAGCGTCCGTTCCTTCGATCCGAAAGTGCGCGACCTCCTCGAGACCCGCATAACCAAGCTCGCCCGCTCGATCGCGGAAGGCTTCGATGCGAAGATCGAGATCGACTACGAGCGCGGTTATCCGGTGGTCGTCAATTCGGAGGCGGAAACCGCCTTTGCTCGGACCGTGGCCGAAGAGCTGATCGGTGCGGACAAGGTCGCGACCTGCAACCTCATCCCGGGCAGCGAGGACTTCGCTTATTTCCTGGAGCAAAAGCCGGGCAGCTTCCTGCGCCTCGGCAACGGCCTGGATTCGCCGATCCTGCACAGCGCGAAATACGACTTTGCCGATGCGAGCCTGACGGTCGGATCGGCGATGTGGGCACGCCTGGTCGAGCGTTATCTGGATCAGTAAGATACGATTCTGGCGAAGGGCGTCGTTTCAGGCGCCCCTCGCCAGTACCAAAGTTTACGCGATGACGGGCGCATCGATCGTCTGGATGGCATCATAGGCGGACAGCACGGTTTCCATCTGTGCCGTGTGCCCGTCGATGAAGGCGTCGCCGTAGATGGTCTCGTCCGGATATTCGGTGATCAGTGTCAGCGGCATCGTGTGGCGATCGTCGATCGAGATCAGGCAGGGGAAGCCGTTGATGACGCGGAAGCCCGTCTCGCCGGCATGGGTTTCGAACAGCGCGATCTGCCGGTCGTTGTAGTCGACCAGCCCCGGAATGGCGGCGAGGTGGCGGGTAACGCGGTCGATCAGCACTTCCGCCTGTTCCGTCCAGCCCGCATGGTGGCGCATAACCAGAAAGAAGCCCTTCGGCACCGTCCACATGGCAAAGCCGCGCGGCACATAGCCGGAGAGCGGTCGCGTCCATTCATGCGACGGGTAGCCGTGCAGGTTGACGTGCAGCCTTGCGCCGCTCAGCTTTTCGGCTTCGACGCGGATCGCCTTTTCGTTCAGGTTGGCGCCCGAACGGTATTCGAGATCGTCGCCATAGGCGGTGTAGCGCGCCGCATGGTGCATGTGCAGCGGATTGTCTTCGCGCAGCCGCCAGTGAATCTGGTAGCCGTCCGGATTTTCCAGCGGCGAGATGACGAAATGGCCGTTCGGCCTTGCCGCAAGAGCCTTGGCGGCCCGCAGCGCACCGACGATGCCGGTCGTCTCGTTCGGATGCTGGCCGCCGCTGATGATGACCGGCCTGTCGCTGCCCTTGTGATAACGGGCCTCGACGGCGCGGCCGGAGCGGGCTTGCGCTTCGAAGGGCACGCCTTCGATCGAGCCGAGTTCTACGCGAACCTGGCCAGCGGCGATCGGCGACGTTGCCGCGGCCAGCGTCTGTGCTGCCGCTGCCTGTTCGGACGTATTGAAAGGACGTGTCTCGACGCGGACCGACACCGTCTCGCCGAAGCGGATATCGGGAACGATCTGGCCGGGTCTGAGACGCCGGTCGCCGATCGGGCGTCCGGACTTCTTCTGGAAGACTTCGAGCAGCGAGAAATAGAAATCCTCGTGCAGCGCCTCGCGCAGGCTGACGACTTCCTCGCCGACCGGCAGGTGCCTGTCTTCGGCCGGGAAGGTAACGGCGATGTTCAGCTCTTCGAAATAGGGTTCCGTCGCGCCCCAGTCATGGGAAGCCACCGCATGGGCAGCGGAGTGGAACAGTGCCTCATAGTCGGTTTCGAGCCGCTCGCCGGCGGCACCGTCGATCGACAGCCAGCCTGTCGGGGAAAGCAGCGTCTCGCCGATGAAGTCCTGATGCACCCGGTTCGGCGCGAAGATCCGATGCGCGCTTTCGGCGCCATCCTTCGTGGTGAGGGTGACGTCATAGAAAAAGCCGTCGTCCCTGCCGGATTCGAAGGTTATCTTCACGTCGGCGGAAAGGCCGGCAAGCGGATAGGCCTCCAGCAGGAAACGGTTTTTCGGGCAGGCCGGATGAACCGGATAGACGATATGCACGGCCGAAAGATCGGTAAGCTGCATGTCCTCGAGAAAGAAATGCAGGATCGGCTTGTAGGCGCTGCGGAATTTTGCGGCCACGCCCTTGGCGGCCAGCGTCGCTTCCGCGGCTTTGCGGCTCTTTTCGTCGTCGAAGACCCAGGCCTCGACCTTTTGGGCCTGGCTGGAGGAAAAGCGGGCGATGAGCGCGTCAAGCGTGCGCTCGAACTGGCGTTCGAAGATCTGTGTCATGCGGATGTTCTGCCTGTGGGGTCGAGACTGTCGCGAAGCCAGTCGCCGAGGAGGTTGAGGCCAAGCACGGTGAGAAGAATGGCAAGCCCGGGGAAGACGCTGACCCACCATGCCGTCTGCAGATAGGTTCGCCCTTCGGCCAGCATGCCGCCCCAGCTCGGAATGGTCGGATCGATGCCGAGGCCGAGGAAGGTGAGGCTCGACTCGAGCAGGATGTTGGTGGCGACGTTGAGCGTCATCAGCACCACGACCGGTCCGATCAGGTTCGGCAGCAGGTGCTGGACGATGATGCGCCAGTCCTTCACGCCGATGGCACGGGCCGCGAGGATGAATTCACGCTCGCGCAGCGTCAGCACCGAGCCGCGCACCAGGCGGGCATATTGCACCCATTGAGAGACGATCAGCAGGATGATCGTGTTCGTCAGCCCGCCGCCGACGATGGCGATGAAGGTGATGGCGAGCAGGATGAAGGGAAGCGCCAACTGGATATCGGCGAAACGCATCACCAGCATGTCCCAGATGCCGCGATAGTATCCGGCGATCAGGCCCATGACGACGCCGAACACGACGCCGCCGGCGACCGAGACGAAGCCGACCAGCAGCGAGATCTTGCCGCCCGCGACGACACGGGCAAGCACGTCGCGGCCGAGCGGATCCGTGCCGAATACGTGCGCAGGCCGGGTGAAGGGCGGCACGAGGCGGGACATCAGGTCGATCTTTTCGGCGCCGCCGGGAGAGATCACGCCGGAGAAAATCACCGCTGTGCCGATGATGCCGACGAGCAGGGCGCCGAGGACGAATTCAAGTCTCAGGAAACTGGAGGAAGCCATGGTTTTCACTCCGTCCGAATGCGGGGATCGACGAGACCGTAGGCGATATCGACGATGAGGTTGATGCCGATGATCATCAGCGAGAGCACGGTGATGACCGCCTGCAGGACGGGATAGTCGCGGGCGCCGACCGCATCGAAGGCGAGCGTGCCGAGGCCCGGCCAGTTGAAGACACGCTCGACCACGACGATGCCGCCGAGCAGGCCGCCGAACTGCAGGCCGAAAAAGGTGATCAGCGGGATCGCGCAATTGCGAAGCGCGTGTTTGTAGAGCACGACGTTTTCGCTCAGCCCCTTGGCACGCGCGACCATGATATATTGCGAGCGCAGCGTCTCCAGCATGGTGGTGCGCACGAGCCGGACATTGGTCGCCGTCAGGATGATGCCCATGGTGACCGCTGGCAGGATGAAGCTCTCAAACCCGTCCATGCCGCTCGGCGGCAGAAGCGGCAGGGCGATCGCGAAAAGC
>CBDDGK010000027.1:0-51252 GCA_965227625.1 Neorhizobium sp.
GCAGATCGATTCCGGCGCACTGCTCACCTACCGCGCCGCCTGGCGCCGCGACGTGCAGGGCCTGCCGACCACCAAGGAAGCCGCCATGGCGAAGATGGTCGCAACCGAGAATGCGCAGGCCGTTATCGACCGCGCTGTGCAGATCTTCGGCGGGCGCGGGGTGAAAAGCGGCGAGATCACCGAAAGCCTTTATCGCGAGATCCGCGCGCTGCGCATCTACGAGGGCGCGACGGAAGTCCAGAAACTCATCATCGCCCGCGAACTGTTGAAGGCGTGACGATGGCTTACACGACCTCCCGCCGGCTGAATTTCGGAGATTGCGATCCTTCCGGCATCGCCTATTTCCCCTCCTACCTGAACATTCTGGTCGGGGTGTACGAGGAGTTCTTCGAAAAGCTCGGCTTCCCATGGCCGCAGCTGATCAACGAGCGGAAGATCGGCCTGCCGACGGTGACGCTGGATCTCACCTTCAAGAACCCCGGCTTTCACGGCGACCTGATGGATTTCACCGTGAAAGTCACGAGGATCGGCAACAGCTCTGTCGATCTCGAGCACGAAATACGGGCCGGCGATCGCTTGCTCTGGGTGGCGAAGCAAAGGCTTGTCGTCACTTCACACGAAACCCACAAGGCCCTTCCCTGGCCGGACGATATGCGCGCAGCGCTGACACAGCATTTGGAGAGACAAGATGCACACGATTCTGCAGCCTGAAGGCTGGGCAAAACCGATCGGTTACGCCAACGGCGTCGCCGCCACCGGCCGCCAGATTTTCGTGGGCGGACAGATCGGCTGGAACGGCCAATGCCAGTTCGAAACCGACGACTTCGTCGGCCAGGTGAAACAGACCCTGCAGAACGTCGTCGCCGTTCTGGCGGAAGCTGGCGCAAAGCCGGAACACATCACCACCATGACTTGGTATTTCACCGACAAGGCCGAATATCTCGGCAACCTGAAAGGCCTGGGGCAGGCTTATCGCGAGGTTATCGGCAAGCATTTCCCGGCCATGGCCGCCATGCAGGTCGTGGCGCTGGTGGAAGACCGCGCCAAGATCGAAATCCAGGCCACCGCAGTTATTCCGGAATAAGCAAATGAGCGACGCGACCAGCTTCTCCGCCACGGTTTCAGCCACGACCCGCGACGGCGTTCTGGTCGTCACCATCGACAATGCTCCAGTCAACGCGACCTCCGCGGATGTCCGTGGCGGCCTTGAAAAGGCGCTTGCCCACGCTGAAACCACCGATGATGTTGTCGGCGTCGTCATCACCGGCGCCGGCAGGACCTTCATCGGCGGTGCCGACATCAAGGAATTCGGCAAGCCTGCCATAGACCCGACCTTGCCGTCGGTGATCGAGAAGATCGAGAACCTGTCCAAGCCTGTGGTGGCAGCTTTGAACGGCGCGGCCCTCGGCGGCGGGCTGGAAGTCGCTCTCGCCTGCCATTTTCGTGTTGCCTCCCCGGCAGCGCAGGTCGGCCTGCCGGAAGTCAAGCTCGGCATCGTTCCGGGTGCCGGTGGCACGCAACGCCTGCCGCGTCTGGTCGGCATTCCGGCTGCACTGGAACTCATTACATCGGGACGTTCGGTGAAGGCGGACGAGGCCCTGAAGCTCGGCATCATCGACGAAATCGCCAAGGACGATCTTGTCGGTACAGCCATTTCAGCAGCACAAAATCTTGCCGGCAAACCGCTCCGCCGTACTGGCGCCCTGACGATCGCGCCAAACGATCCCGCCGAGATCGAAAAAGCCGCCTCGAAAATTCTCGCCAAGGCACGCGGTCAGAAGGCGCCGGCCGAAGCCGTGCGGCTGGTCACATCATCGACCCGCCCCCTTGCCGAGGGACTGGCGGATGAACGCGCGACTTTCCTAACCCTCCGCGACAGCCGCGAAGCCGCAGCACTGCGGCATGTCTTTTTCGCCGAACGGGAAGCCTCCAAGGTCGAAGGACTGGAAGGTGTCGAGCCCCGCACCGTCAACACGATCGGCATTTGCGGCCTTGGCCTGATGGGCAGCGGCATCGCAGTTGCGGCGCTCGGCGCAGGTTATTCGGTCATCGGCCTCGACCAGACGCCGGAAGCTGCCGAAAAAGGCCGCGAACGGATCATCGGCCTTCTGGAGCGCAACCTTGCCTCCGGCCGCCTCGATCAGGCTGGTTTCGAAGCCCAGAAAGCTCGGCTATCCGTCACCGCACAGGATGCCGACCTCGCGCCTTGCGACCTCGTCATCGAAGCGGTGTTCGACGATCTCGCGGTCAAGACCGATCTTTTCCAGCGCCTCGACAAGGTCATCCGCCCGGATGCCGTTCTGGCAACCAATACGAGCTACCTGAACCCCGACGATATCGCCGCCGCGACCGCCCATCCCGAACGAGTGCTCGGGCTGCACTTCTTCTCGCCGGCCCACGTCATGCGCCTCCTCGAGGTCGTGCGCTGCGCCAGGACGGCGCCGGATGTATTGGCGACCGGCCTCGCCGTCGCCAAGAAGCTCAGAAAATTGCCGGTCGTCACCGGTGTCACCGAAGGTTTTATCGGCAACCGGATCTTCTCCGCCTATCGCCGCGAGGCAGAATTCCTGCTGGAAGACGGAGCCCTGCCACACGAGATCGACGCAGCTCTGGAAGACTACGGTTTCCCGATGGGCCTGTTCGCCGTCTACGACATGGCCGGCCTCGAAATCGCCTGGGCTCGCCGCAAGCGGCAGGCCGCAACCCGCGATCCTTCCGCCCGTTATGTCGAGATCGCCGACACGCTTTGCGAAGCCGGCCGCCTCGGCCAGAAGAGCGGACGTGGCTGGTATGCCTATCCGGATGGCAAGCGAACCGTCGATCCGGAAGTGACCGCGATCATCGAAGCTGCCCGCGCCGGAAAAGGCATTCAGCCGCGCAGTTTCTCGAAAGACGAGATTCAGGAACGGATGCTGAAGGCGATGGCCGCGGAAGGCGACGCGCTTCTGGCCGAGCACATCGCCGCGCGCCCTAGCGATATCGACCTTGTGATGATCAACGGCTACGGTTTTCCGGCCCATAAGGGCGGCCCGATGTTCATGCGGACCTGACGGGCATCTGCTCGATTTTTTGATAACACATTGAAATTAATCATGTTACCCTGCCGGTCAGCGCCGGTGGGGTGACGTTCGTTTTTCGCGCTTTTGTCCGCCGAAAAGAGTTTCGCTCATTTGATCAAACATGCTTGCATGTTTTATGAAAACGCATATTCTTTCCCCAAGCCTCGATAGTAGGCACGTTTTACAACGATGGGAACGCTGCAATGTCTTCACTCCGTGAGCTTTCTCCAGACGGATATTTTAAATTTAAAATATCTGCCTTGCCGTTGTCCGCATCCTTTCTTTCCCCGTGGCACGCTTAGGAGATCATGATGTCTATTTCATTTTCCGCATTCAAACGCAGGCTGCTGCTGGGCACCATGGCCGCGGCACTCGCAGTTCCCCTCTCTGCGCCGCTGGCCACCACCGTGCGGGCCGCGGACTTCAAGTTCGCTGGCCCGCTCGACGCCTATACGCTCGATCCGCATGCCGTTTCTAACACGCTGATCTTCGCGGTTCTCGCCAACGTCTACGAGCCGCTGGTACGCCGCAACGCCGAACAGAAGATCGAAGCGGCGCTCGCCACCGAGTGGAAGCAGGTGGATGGCACGACCTGGGAATTCACCCTGCGTCAGGGCGTGAAATTCTCCAACGGCAACACATTCAACGCCGACGATGTGATTTTTTCGCTGACCCGCGGCCAGGCCGGCGGCATCAAGGCGAACCTCAATTCGATCGCATCGGTCGAAAAGGTTGATGACTACAAGGTTCGCTTCAAGACCCGCGCCGTGAACCCGATCCTGCCGAACCAGCTCACCAACTGGTTCATCATGGACAAGGAATGGTCCGAGGCGAACAACGCCGTGCAGCCCGGCGCCGCCAACAACGCGACGGAAACCTTTGCAAACCGCAATGCCATGGGCACCGGTCCTTACGTCATCAAGGAACGTGATCCGGGCGTAAAGACTGTCTTTGCGACCAATCCGGGCTGGTGGGACAAGAAGACCGGCAATATCGACAATGCAACCTTCTTCGTCATCGCCAACCCGTCGACCCGCGTATCGGCGCTGATATCAGGCGAAGTCGACATGATCGACGGCGTACCGCCGCAGGATGCCGAGCGCATCGAGGCCGATGCGAAGCTGCATGTACAGGCCGGTCCTGACCTGCGCACCATCTACATCCAGCCGGATGTCGCCCGCGACAACCTGGTTTTCGGCAGCGAAAAGACCAAGAACCCCTTCAAGGAATTGAAGGTTCGTCAGGCGATGGAACTGGCGATCGATACCGGCGCCATCCAGAAACGCGTCATGCGCAACTTCTCGGTCCCGGTCGGCCTGCCGATCGGCAAGGAAGTCAACGGCTTCGACGCGGCCCTCGGCGCACCGGTCAAGCCGGATGTCGACAAGGCCAAGGCACTGATGAAGGAAGCCGGCTATGAAAACGGCTTCTCGGTAACGCTCGACTGCACCAACGACCGTTTCATGAACGACGAATCGACCTGCCTTGCGGTCGCCGCATCGCTTGCCCGCATCAACATCAAGGTCGAACCGCGCGCTCAACCGACCGCAAAATGGGCGACCCAGGTCAATCCGCCGGAATACAATACCAGCCTTGCCATGCTCGGATACTCTCCGAACACCTATGATGCCCACATCTTCCTGACTTCGATCGCGGCAACCCGCGACCCGAAAACCGGTCTTGGCGCCTTCAATATCGGCGGTTATTCCAATCCGGAAGTCGACAAGCTCATCGACTCCATCGGCAAGGAAACCGACCCGGCAAAGCGCACCGAACAGATCAAGCAGGCCTTCAAGCTGATCAAGGCGGATGTCGGCTTCATCCCGCTCCACCAGCTGAACATTCTCTGGGGCGTGAAGGACAACGTGACCGTCGTCCAGCCTGCCGACCTCGCTTACCCGCTCCGCTATTTCACGGTGAAGTAATGACGATCCGAGCAGACATCACGAAACAGCTCGCCGGGCTGGTCTCCTTCCCGACGGTGAGCGCAGTTTCGAACCTCGATCTGGTCAAATATGTCGAAGAGCAGGTCGCGCCCTATGGTGGGCGCGTCCGGCACTTTCACAATCCCGAAGGCGACAAGGCCAATATCCTCGTCACCATCGGACCGGAAACGGCAGGCGGCATCATCTTCAGCGGCCACACGGATGTGGTGCCGACCGAAGGCCAGGCCTGGACCGCCGATCCCTGGACGCTGCGCGAAGTGAACGACCGGCTGATCGGCCGCGGCGCCACCGACATGAAGGGCTTCCTCGCCTGCTGTCTCGCGGCCGCGCCCGGCATCGCCAAAAAGAACCTGAAGAAGCCTATCCATCTCGCTTTCTCCTATGACGAGGAAGTCGGCTGCACCGGCGTCGGCTCGATGGCCGAATGGGTCGGCAAAAGCGGGCTCGCACCACGCCTCGCCGTCATCGGCGAAGCGACCAGCATGGACATGATCGCGGCCCACAAGGGTGGCCTGATCGGCTGGTGTCGCGTCAAGGGCAAGCCCGGCCACTCCTCCCAGCCGGATCGCTACGTTAACGCGGTCATGGCGGCCGGCGACATGATCGCCGAGATCAACCGCATCCGCGAAGACATGCGCAACGGCCCGACATTCGAAGGCCTCGACCCACCCTATTCGACGATTTCCGTCAACGTCATCAAGGGTGGCCTGCACGGCAATATCGTTGCGGAAAACTGCGATTTCTTCTGGGAAATGCGCATCATTCCGGGCGAGAGCGAACAGGCGGTGTTCGACCGCATGCAGCGCTTTGCCGCCGAGAAGCTCAATCCGGCCATGCAGGCGGTCGACCCTTCGACCGGTGTCTTCTTCGAGATCCAGGCCGGCATTCCGGGACTGAAGCCGAACGACGATCCGGCGCTCGATGCCGAACTTTTGAAACTTCTCGGACGCTCCGAACCCCGCTATGTTTCCTATGGCACGGAAGCGGGCATCTTCCAGATCGCTGGCGTCCCTTCGGTCGTCATCGGCCCGGGCGACATCGCCGATGCCCACCAGCCGGACGAGTCGGTTGCGATTTCGGAGCTGGAGAAATGCACCGCCTTCCTTGACCGGCTCGGCGACACCTGTTGCTGAGAATTGGGCTTCTGAAGTTTTGGCTGCAGAGGATCTGATGTGCTGAATTATGCCGCCTCCCGGATCGTGCAGACGGTTATCGTCCTGCTCGTGATCAGTTTCATTGCCTTCCTGCTGGTCGCCAATATCGGCGACCCGCTGGCGGCACTCCTCTCGGCCGATGCGACCGTCACGGAACGTATGGAGCTGATTGCCCGGCTCGGCCTTGATCAGCCGATCAGCACGCGTTTCCTGCACTTCCTCGGAAACCTGCTGCATGGCGATTTCGGCCTGTCCTACCGCACCCAGGATCCGGTGGCGAAGCTCATCATCGAGCGCATGCCGGCGACTGTCGAACTTGCCTTTGTCAGCCTGCTGATCACCATCGCGGTCGGCGTCCCGGCCGGCATCTATTGCGGCGTCAACCCGCATTCGCTGTTTGGTCGCTTCGTCATGCTCATCTCGACCGCCGGCATCACGCTGCCGAACTTCGTCGTCGGCCTACTGCTGATCGCCGTCTTCTCAGTACAGCTGGGCCTGCTTCCGTCCTTCGGTCGGGGCGAAGTCGTCAATCTCGGCTTCTGGAGTACGGGACTTCTCTCAATCTCCGGCTGGCGGGCAATCATCTTGCCGGCGGCGACGCTTTCAACCTTTCAGGTCGCCTTCATCATCCGTATGCTGCGCACCCAGCTGATGGAAGTCGGCCAGAGCGAGCATATCCGCTTCGCCCGCGCCCGCGGCCTGTCGGAAGCTCGCATCTGGTATATCTACGCCATCAAGAACACGCTGCTGCCGGTCATCACGATGCTCGGCCTGCAGCTCGGCAATATCATCGCCTTCTCGGTGGTGACGGAAAACGTCTTCGCCTGGCCGGGCCTTGGCTCGCTCTTCCTACAATCGATCCAAGCGGCCGATATTCCGGTCATCGCCATCTACCTGATCTTCGTCGGACTGGTCTTCATGGTCATCAATCTCGTCGTCGAACTGCTTTACCCGCTGATCGACGCCCGCGTGTTGAGGAGGCAATCATGACGCCAGTCGTCAACACTCCAATGCAAACAGCCCGCCGCAGCAGGTTCGCCAACCTTCGGCGAGCCATGCTCAAGGCGCCCGGCGCCACGCTTTGCGCAGTGATCATCCTCGCGATGTTCCTCTACGCGTTCATAATACCGCTCTTCTCGCAGAACCCGTTCGAGTTCGCCGGCATGTCTGTGCTGGACTCGTTCATTCCGCCCATGTGGATGACGGATGGCGTACCCGACTTCCCGCTCGGCACCGACGACCAGGGCCGCAACCTGTTCACCGCCATGGCCTATGGCATGCGCACCTCAATCATCGTTGGCTTCCTGTCTGTCACGATCGGCCTTGTGCTGGGTGGCAGCCTCGGCCTGATTGCCGGCTTCGTCGGCGGCAAGGTCGATGCCTTCATCATGCGCTTGGCCGACGTGCAGCTTGCCTACCCGGCACTGCTGCTGGCCATGATCATCGATGGCGCCGCCCGCGCCGCCCTTGGGGCCGACCGCAGCGTCGGAGCCGCCATCACCATTGTCGTGCTGTCGATCGGTATCGCCTTCTGGGTCCAGTACGCCCGCACGATCCGCTCGTCAGTAATGATCGAGCGCGACCAGGATTATGTCTCGGCCGCCCGCATCACCGGCCGTAGCAATCTGTCGATCATCGTTCTGCATATCCTGCCGAATGTCATGGCGCCGGTTCTCGTTATCGCGACGATCAATCTCGGCATCGCCATCATCACCGAAGCGACGCTCTCCTTCCTCGGGATCGGCATTCCGGTCACCTCGCCCTCGCTCGGCACGCTGATCCGCAACGGCAACAATTTCCTGCAATCAGGCGAATGGTGGATTTCCGTCTGGCCCTGCCTCGTGCTCGTGCTCTTCGTCGTGTCGGTCAACATCCTCGGCGACCACCTGCGCGACGTCTACAATCCGAGACTGAAGGGCCGCTCATGACCACGCCGCTTCTCGACGTCCGCGACCTGACCGTCACCATCAACCGCGATGCCGGCATGGTGACGGCCCTCGACAGGGTCTCTTTCCACGTCAATCCGGGAGAAGTGCTCGGCATCGTCGGCGAGTCCGGCGCCGGCAAGTCGATCACCGGAGCCGCGATCATCGACCTTCTCGTGCCGCCGCTGAAGCGCACCGGCGGCACCATCACCCTTGCCGGCGAGCGGCTCGATACGCTTTCACCCAAGGCAATGCGCCCTGTGCGCGGCGGCAAGATCGGCTTCATCTTCCAGGACCCGATGACCAGCCTCAACCCGGTTATATCAATCGGCCGGCAGCTCTGCGATACGATCGAGGCGCACCTGAAGATCGGTGGCGACAAGGCGAAGAAAAAGGCGCTCGAATGGATCGAGCGGGTCGGACTGCCGAACCCGGACGTGCAGTTCAAGCGTTACCCGCACCAGCTTTCCGGCGGCATGCGTCAGCGCATCGTCATTGCACTGGCGCTGTGCGCCAATCCGGCGCTGGTCATCGCCGACGAGCCGACCACGGCGCTCGACGTCTCGGTCCAGGCGCATATCCTGCAGCTGATGCGCGACCTGCATCGCGAGAGCAAAACGAGCATGATGCTGATCACCCACGACCTCGGTGTCATCGCCAAGATGGCCGATCGCGTCGCCGTGCTTTATGCGGGCCGCGTCGCCGAAATCAGCCCGGTCGGTGAACTCTTCAACAATCCAAAACACCCCTATACCCGCGGCCTGATCCGCGCGACGCCGATGCCTTCGGCAGACGGCGAAGTGCGGCTCGATCAGATTCCCGGCGCCATGCCGGGTCTCGGAAAAACGCCGCCCGGATGCGCATTCAATCCGCGCTGTTTCAAGGCGGAAGGTGACTGTCGCGTAACCATCCCGCCGCTGACGTCCAAGGAAAGCACCGCGTTTTCCTGTTTCCACCCACTGGAAAGGGAGATGGCATGAGCGATTTCCTCACCCTAAACCGCGTCAGCAAGGTCTATCGCCGCAACCAGAGCCTTCTGGAACGGCTGAAAAAGACCGAAGCCGGCGGCACCAAGGCGGTCAGCGACGTCAGCCTGACCGTTCGCCACGGCGAGACGGTCGGTCTCGTCGGCGAAAGCGGCTGCGGCAAGTCCACCCTTGCCCGCCTCGTTTCCGGCCTGATGGCGCCGACTTCCGGCGAGATCGCCTTCGCCAAGGACGCCACCGGCAAGACGCCGCGCTTGCAGATGATCTTTCAGGATCCCTATTCGTCGCTGAACGGTCGCTGGACGATCGAGGACATCATTGCCGAGCCGATCAAGGTCCACAAGCTGCGCAAGGGCCGCGCTGCGATCCGCACCCGCGTCGACGAATTGCTGGTCCAGGTCGGACTGTCGCCGGCCGATGCGGAAAAATATCCGCAGGAATTTTCGGGCGGCCAGCGCCAGCGCATCTGCATCGCCCGCGCCTTGGCCGGCGAGCCGGAATTCCTGATCCTCGACGAGCCGACCTCGGCGCTCGACGTCTCCGTTCAGGCGCAAATCCTCAACCTGCTGCGCGACCTGCAGAAAAACCTGCATCTCACCAGCCTGTTCATCACCCACAATCTTTCGGTCGTGCGGATCATGGCGGACCGGATTGGGGTCATGTATCTCGGCGAACTGGTGGAAGAAGCGCCGTCGGAAGAACTGTTCCGCCGTCCGCGTCATCCCTATACAAGGCTATTGATCGACGCGGCACCGGATATGGATACCGACGACCGCTCGCTGCACCCGATCGCCGGAGAGCTGCCGAACCCGGCCTTTCCGCCCTCCGGCTGTCGTTTCCACACGCGCTGTCCCTTCGCGCAGGACGTCTGCCGCAGCACCGCACCGCCGCAGAAGACGACCGAGCTCGGCGGACTTTATCGCTGCCATTTCGACCTCGACCTGTCGAATACCTCGGTGGTATCACCGGCTGCCAAAATGAAGACCGCCTGACATTTGAAGGATGCCCCGATGACCAACGCCCCCTCCCGCCAGGCGACGATAGACACGGCTGTGGGTTATCTGGACGACGGCTCATTTGAGGCCGCATTGCGCAAACGCGTCGCCATCCCTTCCGCCAGCCGTGTCGACGCCAACAAACAGGACCTCTGGCGTTATATCACCGAGGACATGCAGCCCTTCTTCGAGCGACTGGGCTTCACTACCAAGATCTACGAAAATGAGCTCGCGCCCGGCCCCTTCCTGATTGCCGAACGCATCGAAGACCCAAGCTACACCACCGTGCTGCAATACGGCCATGGCGATGTCGTCGCCGGTCTGGATGGTCAATGGGATGCCGGCCTGTCCCCGTTCGAGATGACCGAGAAAAACGGCGCCTGGTATGGCCGTGGCACTGCCGACAACAAGGGCCAGCACGCGGTGAACCTCGCCGCCATCGAAGCGCTACTGGCCGTCAAAGGCTCGCTCGGCTTCAATCTCAAATACCTGATCGAGATGGGCGAAGAATCCGGCTCACTCGGACTTGAGGAAATGTGCGCGGCACATCGCGACGAACTGAAGGCCGATGTCTTCATCGCCTCAGACGGCCCGCGCCTCGCACTCGACCGGCCGACCATCTTCCTTGGCGCCCGCGGCGGCATGTCTTTCTATCTGGAGATCAATGCCCGCGAAAGCTTTCAGCATTCCGGCAACTGGGGCGGCCTTCTCTCCAATCCCGGCATTGAACTCTGCCACGCCATTACCGCGCTGGTCAGCCGCGCCGGCCAGATCAAGGTGCCGGAAATGACGCCCGGCACGATCCCGCAAAATGTCCGCACCGCGCTGAAGGATTGCAAGATCGCGCCCGCGGCCGGCGATCCGCCGATCGACCCCTGGTGGGGCGAACCTGGCCTTTCACCGGAAGAAAAGGTTTTCGCCTGGAGTTCTTTCGAGGTGATGGAGATGGAATGCGGCAATCTCGCTGAGCCGCTCTATGCCATCCCGCCCAAAGCCCGCGCCCGCGTGCAACTCCGCTTCCCGGTCGGCGTCGATCCGGATACGGTCCTGCCGGCGGTGCGCAAAGCGCTGAAGGATGCCGGTTATGATCGTGTCGAGGTGCAGGACCCGTGGGATGCGACCTTCCTCGCGAGCCGCCTGGACCCTGACCATCCCTGGGTTCATCGCGTCACCGCCTCGATCAAAAAGACGCTCGGCGCGCCGCCGGCGATCCTGCCGAACCTCGGCGGCTCGCTGCCGAACAACATCTTCTCCGACCTGCTCGGCCTGCCGACCATCTGGATTCCGCATTCCTATCCCGGTTGCCTGCAGCACGCAGCCAACGAACACCTACCGATCTCGATCGTCCGAGAAGGTCTCGCCATGATGGCCGGGCTCTACTGGGATATCGGCGAAACCGGCTAGTTAATCCGCGTCCACTCGACGCCCTTGCAGATGATGCCGGCCAGCACGCAGCCTTTGGTCGTCATCTTGTCGCCATTGACCGTCACGGTGATCTTGTAGGTGAGATCCCGTTGCGGATCGAAAGCCGTGCCGGAATATTCGTCGTCGGATACCGGCTTGATCGTCATGACGAGCTTGTCGCCGGCCTTTTCTTTCGGCGTGCCCGGCTTGATCCAGGTGTTGGTGGCGCAGACATCCGATCCGCAAGGCGCCACCTGCACCTTGGCATTACCGTCGCCGCGCGCCCACTGGCCGTTCATATCGCCGGCCGCAGCGGAAGTCGCTAGATCGAGCGCAAGTGTTGTCACCGTTGCTGAAATCCATTTCATTCGCACATTCTCCAAGATGGCGCCTCGCCGCCAACGGTCCCTTTGAAGAACTACGGCTGCACCCCCGCTTCGGTTCACCTGAGAAAATCTTGGAGCACCGGCAAACCGGTTTGCGTCTGCCTGCGTAGTGCAAAATCAGGAGCGCAATGATGCGCGCCCGATCGCGAGCGGATGCATGGACCTGGTTCTTCTGATCATCATCGCAATCTGGCTGTCGCTGGCCATGGCCGGTGCCTGGGCAATCCAGCGCGCCACCGGCCTGAGCGGCTGGATCGACACGATCTGGTCCGGCGCGGTCGGTATCGGCGGCATTCTCGCGGCACTCTTCGCACATGGCGCTTTCGACCGACGCATCGCGATCCTGATTATCATCGCCGCCTGGGCGCTTCGGCTCGGCGGCCATATCGGTTCGCGAACGAGAGGCGGCGGCGAAGATCCACGCTACGCCAAATTCATCGAGGAATGGGGTGATAGCGCCGCCTGGCGGCTCTTCATTTTCCTGCAAATCCAGGCATTGGCCGCCTTCATTCTGGTACTGGCTGTCTATCTCGCGGCGACCAACGATGGACCGTTTCCACGCGTCGTTGATGTTTTTGCCATGATCGCCGCCATCGTGGCGCTCGGCGGCGAAGCAATCTCGGATCTTCAGCTCGCCCGCTTCCGCAAGACCCCGCAAGCCAAAACCGAAGTCTGCGAAACAGGCCTTTGGCGCTATTCACGCCATCCCAATTACTTCTTCGAATGGCTCTTCTGGTGCTCCTGGCCACTCTTTGCCGTGACCGCACCGATCTGGACCTGGTTATCCTTGCTGGCACCGCTGCTGATGTACTGGTTGCTGGTCCATGTTTCCGGCATCCCGCCGCTCGAAGAACACATGCTGCGCTCGCGTGGCGAAAAATTCCGCGCCCTGCAGCGCCGCGTCAACGCCTTCTTCCCCGGCCCCCGCAAATCCCATTCTCAAGGAGATGAGCAATGAACATGCTGGCCTTCGCCATCAACACTGCCGAGCGCGCCCCGCTCACCGACGGCATGACGCTCGCCGGCATCGATTTTCTCTGCGCCCGCACCAAGCGCAAGCTCGCAACGACGACGGCAGATGCGGAAAGCCTCTTCATCGAAACCATGGGCGACTTCCCAGTCGCCACCCATACGGACGAAGCCAATCGCCAGCACTATGAGGTGCCCGCCGAGTTCTTCGCTCTCGCACTCGGCCCCCAACGGAAATATTCCTGCTGTCTTTATCCGACAGCCGATACGACGCTCGAAGAGGCGGAAACCTATGCGCTTGCAGAAACGGTGAAACACGCGGCGATCACCGACGGCATGAGCATCCTCGAGCTCGGCTGCGGCTGGGGCTCGCTGTCTCTCTACCTCGCGCAGCAGTTCCCGAAGTCGAGCATCACATCCGTCTCCAACTCCGCCTCCCAGCGCGCCTACATCCTCAACCGCGCCAAGCGGCTCGGGCTGCACAATCTCGCGGTCATCACCGCCGATATGAACGATTTCTCGACCGACGCGCGATATGACCGCGTCGTATCGGTGGAAATGTTCGAACACATGTCGAACTGGCGCACGTTGCTGGAGCGGGTCCGCAGTTGGGTTAAGCCGGACGGGAGGCTTTTCCTGCACGTCTTCACCCACAAGGACCGATCCTACCGTTTCGACCACGACGACCCTTCCGACTGGATCGCCCATCACTTCTTCACCGGCGGCATCATGCCGGCACAAGACCTGCCGCATCGGTTCGCCGACCTCTTCAAGGTCGAGCAGGAATGGCGCTGGTCCGGCACGCATTATCGCCGCACCGCGCTGGAATGGCTTGCCAATTTCGACCGAGAGATCGGCCACATCCAGCCGATTTTCGCCGAAGTGTACGGCAAGGACGCTGCGCTCTGGCAACGCCGCTGGCGGCTGTTCTTCCTGGCCACCGCCGGCCTGTTTGGCCATGACAATGGCAATGTCTGGGGCGTCGGCCACTACCTGCTGGCACCGACGGCGTGATGGCCGGCACCAGAACATTGCTCGATCCCCTCACCCAAGCGACCGTCACGGTTGCCTGGGTGATATTCCTGAACAAGCCGTTCTATCCGCTGTATGTCTGGTATCTGGTCGGCAATGGTGTGATCGCTTCGCTCGGCACGCTTATATCGGCGCCGTTTTTTCTGGCGATTCCGTTTTTGGCGCGACGCTCGCCATTGATTGCTCGTCTCGCGCTGCCATTGATCGGCACTTTCGACACGCTGTTTGAAACAAAACTGTTCGGGCAAGACTCCGGCACGAAACTGTTTTTCGCGGCCTGCATCATGCTTGTTGCACTGTCTTTCAAGGCGGAAGAGCAATGGTGGCAGCGTGGCATGGCTGGGCTGATCTTCGCCGTGTTCATCTTCTCGCGCAGCTATCTCGGCCCGCCCCTGCACATCTGGACCGAGAGCGATCTCGCAATCCTCTTCAACTTGAATGTCTTTGCCGTCGCCAGCCTGATGGCCTTCATCGCTCTGCGCTATGCGGGCGTACTGCGCGGCTGACCGCTTATGCCTCGACGCCGGCGCGTTCGGTCAGGCTGAGGCTCTGGATGTGGCTTTCGATCAACTGAATAAGTTGGCTTGCCGTCCGCGACGGCGGCATATCCGGACGGGTGACGATGCCGACCGAGCGGGAAATCACCGGATCGGTGATCGGCACTGTGTGAAAACCCTCGTCATGCAGGCGCCGCGTTTCGAGCGCCGGAATGATCGTCACGCCGAGCCCGCGCTTGACGAAACTGGCGGCCGTCGGGATGTTCTCGACCAGATAATTCCAGGTGACCAGCGAACGCGCGTTGCGCAGGGCTTCGTTGATGACGCTGTTGCCAACGAGATCATAGGCCGCAAGCTCCTTCCAGGTGACACTGTGGCAGCTCGCCAGCTCATGATCCTCCCGGCAGAGCGCCACGAACCCCTCCTCCGTCAGATGCTTGAACGTCAGCCCGGATTCGATCGCCAGTTTGACGATCAACCCGAACTCCACCTGGCCGCTATGCACTTGCGTGGCGATCGTCGTCGCGTAACCGTCGAACACCCGCACCCGCACATCCGGCATGATCTCGTTGAATCGCAGTAAAAGGTCCGGCAGCATGTTGCTGGCAAGGCTCGGCACACAGCCGATGACGATCTGTCGTTTGCGCAGTTCTCCGAGGCTTTTCAGATCGGTCAAAGCGCCTTCCAGATCATCGATTGCGTGCCGTGCCCGCGGCAGAAGTGAGAGGCCTTCGGAGGTAACAGTTAGCTGGCGGGTGGTTCGCGAAAACAACTGGACGCCGATGCTTTCCTCCAGCTTGGCAATCCGATGGCTGAGCGCCGTCTGGGAAAGGTTCAGCGTATCCGCCGCCGCGAGAAAACTACCCTTGTCGGCAATCGCGATGAAGGCCTGAAGCCCCAGAACGTCAATCCTCACGCCACCCTCCCAGATGCAAGACTTTCATAGATCTAGCAATTCATCAAATTTGACTCAACAGCACCCGCTGCTCAAATAGCTTTCATCGGATTTTGATGCGTGCCTAACACGCAATGCGGCCTCGGGATTTACGGGAGGAAATCCCGATCGCCGCCACGCCATCGCGCCGTTCCGGTGCGGGCAAAAACATTCCATTGATCGGAGGAGACGAGACATGAACCAAATGCCGAGAACAATCGAAGAGCCGGCCCGCTCGATACCGCTGTTCGGTGATTTCGAGATCGTTGTGGCGGGCGGTGGTCCAGCCGGCATTGCGGCAGCCATCGCCGCCGGCCGCGCGGGCCGAAAGACGGTTCTCATCGAGCGTTATGGTTTTCTCGGCGGCGCCGGCACGGCAGCCGGCCTCAGCACCTTCTGCGGCCTGCATTCGAACGTTCGCGGTGAACATGTCCGCACCACGCGCGGCGTGGTCGATGACATTCTCGGCCGACTGGAGGAGATGGAGGGGCTGAACCCGCCGCATCTTTCCGTCCAGCAGCGCATCCAGGCGCAGGCTTATGATATCTCGGCCTATAAGATCGCCGTCGATGAGCTGCTGGTGGCGGCGAATGTCACCATTCTCTACCACGCCTACGCCGCCAGCATCGTCATGGCCTCGCCGGAAGAAATCACCGCGCTGATCGTCGAAACCAAGCAGGGCCGCCTTGCCATCACAGGCAAGATTTTCATCGACGGCACCGGCGACGGCGATATCGCCGCCTGGGCCGGCGCACCTTACGAGGTGGGCGACAACCACGGCAACATGCTCTACCCCACCACTATGTATCGCATCAACGGCGTCGACTACCAAACCGCCGGTCGCGCCTGGGAGGATATCCCGCGGCTGATGGAGGAAGAGGAACGCCGTACGGGGAAGAACTTCCCGCGCAAGAAGCCGATCGTCCGCCCTCAGAAAAACCCGATCGAGTGGCGCGCCAACCTCACCCAGATCAAGAACCCGGATGGCACCGCCGTCAACGGCCTCGATGCGCGTGAAATGAGCTATGGCGAGATCGAAGGCCGCCGCCAGTGCTGGGAGACCTTCTCCTTCATCAAGAGCGTTACGCCCGGTTTCGACAACGCCTATATCGTCGAGATCGCGCCGCAGATCGGCATTCGCGAAACCCGCCGGGTCATCGCCGAATACATGCTCTCGGTCGAAGACATTCTCGAATGCCGCGATTTCGAGGATTCGATCGGCGTCAACGGTTGGCCGGTCGAGGCGCATGAGGCGGGCGATGTGCGTTTCGTCTTCGCCGCGGAAGGTTCGCGCGGCTATAACCAGATCCCCTACCGCATCCTGCTGCCGCAGCATGTCGAAAACCTCTTCGTCATCGGCCGCTGCGCCGGCATGACCCATGAGGGCCAGTCCTCGGCACGCGTTTCCGGCCCCTGTTTCTCCATGGGTCAGGCGGCCGGCACGGCAGCAGATATCGCCCTTGCCGATAACGTCACTCCGCGCAAGGTCGATACCGCCAAGCTGAAGAGCCGGCTGAAAGCCGACGGCGTCTTCCTCGGCGAAGGGGAATAAGGCGATGGCACGCGAATATCGCAGCAACCTGAAGCCGGGAACCGCGCTTTGGGCGGGTCGTCGCGCCCATTGGCGGCGCATGGGCCTGACCGACGAGGACATGCTGAAGCCGAAGATTGCCGTGGTGAATTCCTCCTCGGAACTGGCGATCTGCTTCAATCATCTCGATCCGATCGCCGCCGCCGTGAAGGAGGCGATCCGCGCTTCCGGTGCGATTCCCTTCGAGGTCCGCACAGCGGCACCAAGCGACTTCATCACCTCTGCCGCCAAGGGTGGCGCCTATATTCTGCCCGCCCGCGATCTGATCGCCGGCGATATCGAGGTGCAGGTGGAGGGCGCGCTGCTGGACGGCATGGTCTGCCTCGCCTCCTGCGACAAGACCACCCCCGGCCAACTGATGGCCGCGGCACGCATGAACATTCCGTCGGTCATCGTCATCTGCGGGTATCAGGCAAGCGGTCAATACAAGGGCGAACATATCGATATCGAGGATGTGTTCCTGAAATCGGCCTATGTCGCCGCCGGCAAGCTGACTGCCGAGGAACTCGGCGCCATGGCCGATGTCGCGGTGCGAAGCTCCGGCGTTTGTGCCGGCATGGGCACTGCCAATTCCATGCATATCGTCTCCGAAGCGCTTGGCCTCACACTGCCCGGCCATGCCCCGGTACGCGCCGACAGCCCGCGCATGCTGGAAAACGCTCGCGCCGCCGGCCGCCGGATCGTCGAAATGGTCGAGCAGGACCTGAAGCCACGCGATCTGCTGACACCTTCCGCCTTCGCCAATGCCGTGAAGGTAGTGCTGGCGATCAGCGGCTCGATCAATTGCGTCAAACACTTGCAGGCGATCGCCAACGAGGCGGAGGTGGATGTCCAGATCGGACAGATGTTTGCCAGATTTGGCTCGGAAGCACCGCTGCTGACCGCCGTCCGTCCGAACGGCTCGACATTGACGGAAGAATTCGAAGCCGCCGGCGGCGCGCTCGGCGTCATGAAGCGGCTGGAACCGGTTCTCTCGCTGGATGCCGTTGGTGTTACGGGCCGCCCGCTCGGCGAGGTGCTGGCCAAGGCGCCGGTACCGCAATCCGACATCATCCGCCCGATCGATCGCCCTCTATCGACCCGTCCCGCGCTCACCTTCGTACAGGGTTCGCTCCTGCCCGGCGGCGGCATCGTCCGGCTCGGCGGCGTTGAAATCCGCTCCACCTATTTCAAAGGTAAGGCACGCATCTATCACGGTCGCGACGAAGCACTGGTGGCGATCAAGAATGGCGAAGTACACGCCGGCGACGTGGTCATCCTGCGCGGTATCGGTGTCATCGGCGGTCCGGGCATGGCGCTCACGTCAGCGGTCGTCTTCGCGCTGAACGGCGTCGGGCTCATCGACGACGTGGCGGTCATCACCGAAGGCCAGATTTCCGGCCTGGTCAACAAGGGCTTAGTGGTCGGCGAAGCCTCACCCGAAGCGGCTGCAGGCGGCCCACTTGCACTGGTCGACAACGGCGACGAGATCGTCATCGATGTTAACGCCGGAACCGTCGATCTTATGGTGCCGGAGGATGAACTCGCCCGCCGCGCCGAACAGCCGCGCGATTTCGGCACCAAGGTGAAGCAGGGTTGGCTCAGCGTCTATCAGCGCACCGTCCGCCCGGTTCACGAAGGCGCAACGCTGGACGGCCTGCGCCGGGGATAATCGGCAATTCCACACGAATCGAACAGAACGCCACCTGCATGACTTGTGGGTGGCGTTGGTTTTTGGCGTTCTCCTCCGCCTCACCTGTATTCTGATCAGGTAGTCATTGAGAATAAATTATTCCAAACATCTCAACGCCGAGGCGTACCACTTCGCGTCTGGAACTCCAATTGGCGTTCTTCACCTACTCCTATGGAAAATCATAGTCTTAGCAGCTCGACCTGAGATCAATCAGCTGGAGCGGGCGACCAATTTGACAAAGGCAGCAAAATCCTCCGACGTCATGCTCGGGCTTGTCCCGAGCATCTATAACCGCCTAATGTTTTGAAATGGCTTAGATCCTTGGGACAAGCCCAAGGATGACGGCGGCGAGAGACGAGATCGTCCTGCATACGAAATTGATACCACCTGTTACTCACCCGCCAGATGGTGGCCATGTCTCGCACCCCACCTGCTCAGCGGAAAGTCAGTCGTCATGAACTCACTCTCCAAAGTCCACGTTTCGCTCCCAAGAAGAAGAATAAAAAATTCCAAACTTCATTGACACTACGGAATTATCCAATAGGGTGCGCTAAAGAACAGGGAGCAGATGGCCAGCCAGCCATGACGAAACGGGAAAAACTCTTCGTCTTCGATATCGGCAATGTTTTCGTGAAACTCGACCCGGTTTCGCGCGATCGTGCCGTTGCGCGCACTGACGATCCCGCTTCTTCGAAGCGCTACAGGGATGTGCCGAGAGCGATCTTCCGCGATTTCTGCCGCGGCCATATGGCGGAAGCCGACTACGTCCAGGCGCTCACCGAAGTTTTCGGCGTGCCCGCCGATGCCGTTTATGCGGCCGAACATGCTTACGTCGCCCAGAGTTTCCCCGGTTTTATCGAGGTCGCTCGCCGCCTGAAGGGCCGGTACCGCGTGGTGTGCCTCAGCAACAACCAGGCGATCCACTGGCGCTACATCAACGACAATATCCTTGGTCACGGTTTTTTCGACCGGGAATATCTTTCCCAGGATATGGGCCTCGAAAAGCCCGATCCGGCGATCTTCAAGGCACTGATTGAAGCGGAAGACTGCAGCGGAAAAGACGTCGTTTTTGTCGACGATATCGAAGAAAATATCCTGGCGGCACGCGCGGCCGGATGGCAGCATTGCATTCACCATCGCGACCCGAATGAGACGGCGCGGATGATCGAGGCAATCGTTTCCGACCACACCACGAATTGACGAGGACGGACCCTGCATGGCTCGAATGACGCTGAGCGGCATCAAGAAAAGCTTCAACACGACCGACGTGTTGCACGGCATCGATCTCGATATCGATGACAAGGAATTCATTGTCTTCGTCGGCCCATCCGGCTGCGGCAAGTCCACACTGCTGAGACTGATCGCCGGTCTGGACACGATCAGCGCCGGCGAATTCCGCATCGAAGATCGCCGCATGAACGAGGTTGCCCCGTCGCGTCGCGGCATCGCCATGGTCTTCCAGTCCTACGCGCTTTATCCGCATATGGACGTCTACGAGAATATGGCTTTCGGCGTACGTCTGATGGGTCTGGAAAAGGCCGAAATCGAGCAGCGCATTGATGAAGCCTCGAAAATGTTGCGGCTCGATCCGCTGCTGAAGCGCAAGCCGCGCGAACTGTCCGGCGGCCAGCGCCAGCGTGTCGCGATCGGCCGTGCGCTGGTGCGCAAGCCGAAGGTCCTGCTGCTCGATGAGCCGCTGTCCAACCTCGATGCGGCACTGCGCTCCGACGTGCGCCTCGAAATCGCCCGCCTGCATCGCGAAATCGGCGGCACGACGATCTATGTCACCCATGACCAGGTGGAGGCGATGACGCTTGCCGACCGGATCGTGGTGATGAACAACGGCCGGGTGGAACAATTCGGCAGCCCGCGCGAGCTTTACGAACGACCAGCGAACACTTTCGTCGCAACCTTTATCGGCTCGCCGCGTATGGCGCTTCTCAATGTGGAGCGGAGCGGCGACAGCCTTGGGCTTGCGGGTTCCGGTTCGCTGACGCTCGGCAGGTTGCCGGCAGGCGGAGAACGGGAGCTGGTGATGGGCGTCCGCCCCGACGCGCTGACCGTCTCGACCGATGCGTCTGAAGAAGGCTTCAAGGGAAGCGTGGTCTATACCGAATATCTGGGCGACAATACCTTCGTTTACGTGCGGCTTGGCGATGGCACGCTGGTCAGCGTCCGCGCCGCCGATGCAGTCGCCCTCAAGCCGGATACGCCGGTGACCGTGCAGGTGGCGCAGGATGCCATTCACTATTTCAGCCGCTCGACACGGGAGAGGCTGGCGGCCTGATTTAAAAATTCGTCTCCAACAAGATCAAGAGCAGAGAGGAAGGAACACGATGAAAAAGCTGATTTTGAGCACGATCGTTGCCCTGGGAGCTGTGGCAACCGCATTGCCGGCATGGGCGGAAGAACTGAGCTTCTGGAGCTGGCGCCAGGAAGACAAGGCGCAGTACGAGAAGTTCATCAAGGCCTTCGAAGCGAAGAATCCGGGCATTACCGTGAAGTTCGAGACCTTCGAGGCGACCAATTACAACACCATCCTGTCGACGGCTTTGGCCGGCGGCTCCGGTCCCGACCTGATGTTCGCCCGCGCCTATGGCGGCCTGGAGAATGTCGCAAACGCCGGTTACCTTCTGCCGCTCGACAAGACCAACGTTCCGGCGCTTGAGAAATTCGCTCCGGCCGCGGTTGCTGCCGAAACGGTGCGTTCCAGCAAGATCACCTATGCGGTGCCCTTCGCCAGCCAGACCATGCTGGTCATCTACAACAAGGACCTGTTCGACAAGAATGGCCTGAAGGAGCCGGAAACCTATGACGATCTCGTCAAGGCTTCCGAAAAGCTGAAGGCATCCGGCGTCATGCCGTTCGGTAACGGCACGGCAACGGCCTGGCAGAACGAAGTCATGGTTGGCGGCATTGCTTCCACCCTGATGGGCAAGGCTTTTTATGACGACCTGATGGCCGGCAAGGCCGACTTCACCGACAAGCGTTATGTCGAAGCGCTGACCAAGCTCAAGGAAATCACCAAATATTTCCCGGACGGCTTTATCGGCCTCGATTATGCGTCTTCGCAGCAGCTTTTCGCATCCGGCATGGCCGGCATGTTCGTCGGCGGCTCCTATGAGCTTTCCAACTTCAAGAAGCAGAACCCGAAGATGAACATGGGCATCTTCGCGATGCCGGGCATGAAGGCCGGTGACCAGAAACTGGTCGCTCAGTATTTCGACGGCGGTTATGCGGTCAACGCCAAGACCACCAAGAAGGAAGCGGCGCTGAAGTTCGTCAACTTCCTCGCCAGCCAGGAATTCGGCCAGATGTTCGCCGACGACCTGAACAACATCTCGGCCGTGCCGGGCGTGAACTTCAAGGACGCGCTGCTGGGCGAAGTTGCAGAACTGAACAAGAACTCGATCCCCTACATCATGCTGGTGCATTTCCGTTACGGCGAGCCGTCCGGTTCCGTCCTGCTGCAGGGCGAAATCCAGAAGCTGTTCGGCGGCAAGGCAACGCCGGAAGAGGTGGGCAAGAACCTGACGACCGGTCTCGCTGCCTGGTACGCGCCGTTTAAGAAGTAATCGACATCGCGCGTGGCCCCCTCACCGTGCTTCGCACCCGCTGCGCTCGGCCACCCTCTCCCCGCTGGGGAGAGGAGGAACTGAGACGGCGCGGCACTTCCCTTCTCCCCTCGGGGAGAAGGTGCCGACAGGCGGATGAGGGGGCCACCTGCACCTACGCCAATATGAAAGCCAAAACCTTATGATGCCCGGATCGCCCCTCATGGCGCGACGTTTGTGGATTACGGCGTTGATCGTGCCGCCGCTCGCCTTCGTTGCCCTGTTCGTCGTTTATCCCATCATCTCCGCCTTCGCTTATGCCTTCTTCCAATGGCACGGGCTGGCGCGCGGCGAATTCGTCGGCTTCGCGAATTTCTACAAAGTCCTGTTCACGCAGCCCTATGCAGACTGGACGGTCAACGCATTCACCCACAACGTGCTGGTTTTCTTCGCGCTGATGGTGCTGCAGAACGGCATCGGCTTCCTGCTTGCCTATTGCCTGTGGCGCGAACTGCCGGGCGCCGCGTTCCATCGCATCGCGGTCTTCCTGCCGGTCGTGCTGTCGACCATCATCGTCGGCTTCCTCTTCAAGCTTTTCCTGCACCCACTGTTCGGCGTCTTCAACATCTCGCTGCGCGGCATGGGCCTCGGTAGCCTCGCCCAACCCTGGCTCGGACAAGGTTCGACGGCCCTGTGGTCGCTGATTATCGCTAACGCCTGGCACATGGTCGGTTTCCCGACGCTGGTTTTCCTCGCCGGTATGCAGCGCATTCCGGGCGAAATTCTCGATGCGGTGCGCATGGAAACCGAAAGCGAATGGGTCAAGATCAGCAAGGTCGTCTGGCCGCTGGTAGCACCGAGCGCGACTGTCGTCTTCACGCTGCTCTTCGTCGGCTCGTTCAACTGGTTTGAGCTGCCCTATATCATGGCCGGCGTCGATGGCTCGCCGCACAAGGCGACCGACGTTCTCGGCCTGTATTTCTACCGCACCGCCTTTGGTGACCAGTCCGGCTCCGGCCAGGATTTCGGCGCCGGCAGCGCACTCGCCGTGCTGATCTTCGTATTCATCGCCGTTTTTGCCGGCTTCATCACATTCCGGCTCAGAAAGCGGGAGATCCAGATATGAGCGCTGCGACCGAAACCTATTACGATCGCCGCGGCATCCTGCAGATGCTCGGCCGCGACGGGCTGATCCAGGTCATCCTGATCCTCAACACGATCGTGATGCTCGGCCCGCTGGTCATCATGTTCTTCGCGGCCTTCAAGACGAACGCGGAAATCTTCCAGTCACCGTTTTCGGTCCCGGATTTCTCGAACTTCGCCAATATCGCCAAGATCTGGACCGAGACGAATTTCCTGCGCTACCTGATCAATTCAGTGATCGTCACCGGTTCGTCGATTGTGTTGATCCTGACGCTCGGCACGATGGCGGCCTATGGCATTGCCCGCTACAATTTCCGCGGTTCCGGCTTCGTGCTGATGTTCTTCGTGGCGGGGCTCACCCTGCCGCTGAAGCTTGCCATCATTCCGCTTTTCATCCTGATGCGCGATCTCGGCCTCCTCAACACCCAGCTTTCGCTGATCATCATCTATGTGGCGATGGGCCTGCCGACGACAGTCTTCATCATGACGGGCTTCATCCGCACCCTGCCGAACGAACTGGAAGATGCCGCCCGCATGGACGGCGCCAGTGAACCGCGCATCATGTGGTCGATCATGCTGCCGCTGGTCAGGCCCGCGCTGGTCATCGCCGGCATCCAGAATGTCGTGCCGATCTGGAACGACTTCTTCTTCCCGCTGATCTTCATCCAGAAGGACGCGCTCAAGACCCTGCCGCAAGGCCTGACGACCTTCATGGGCGAATACACGACCGACTGGGGCATCCTCTTCGCCGGGCTGATGCTGTCATCGGCACCGGTCATCCTGATCTACATCATCCTGTCGCGCCAGTTCATCAACGGCATGACGGCCGGCGCCGTAAAATAAGCGACGCCATCAGCGGGTAATCGGATAGATCAGCCGCCCATCCTCCTCACCGCGCGGGAACGCTCCCTCGCGGTGACGCTTCTCCGCCTGCTGATAGCCCTGCGGGCTGATGCCGATATAGCGCTTGAACATGCGTGAGAAATAATAGGCATCCGAATAACCGGATAGCTCGGCCGCGCGTTTGACGCTACAGCCGCCGGCCATCAGGCCCATGGCGCGCTCCATCCGTTTGAATTCCTGGAACTTGTCCGGCGTCCAACCTATCCGCTTGCGGAACTCCCGCTTGAAATAATCCGGATTGTAGGGCGCCGCGTTGACGGTCTCTTCGACCACCGCCTCGCTCATCGGGTCAGCGGCGATCTGGCTGGCTGCGACCATGATCGAGAAGGAAAGCGCGTCGGGATTGCCGACATTGCCAACCGATTGCTCCCGCCAGCCGGTATGCGCCTGCTCGATGAATTCGATCAGCAGGAACATGAACAGGTGGTGCTGCATCAGCGTCGTCGAATAGGGCGGCGCGTTGTCGTAATAATAACGCGTCAGCGGCTCCATCATCTCCCAGCGGGCCAGCGTCACAGCCTTCTTCAGGTTCATCTGGGCGATCATGTCGAGCCGACCGTAAAGGTCGAGCGTGAAGTGCTGTGCAATGCCGGTATAGTCCTCGCGCGACGTCGAGTGGCCCGAAAACCACGTATCCGCAGGCAGAAGCATCGCCCGGCCGGGCGCCATGTCGATCACCTCGCCATCCACCTCATAACGCGCCGAACCCGTGAGGCAGATGATGAGGTCATGCACGCTATTGGACTTGTCGACGCTCCAGGTATGCGAGTGTTGCATCCTTATGGTTGAACGGGTGAGCGTCAGCGCCATCGCATTCATCGGGATTCCAGCCAGAATGCTATGTTCGATTTTCTCCATCCTTTTCCCCGAATTCGTCGATTTGCTCTGAGAGCCAAAGTGAGAATATCAGCGCGGGAGCTGACGCATCAACATGTCGAAGGCATAAACGGGAGGAAATGACGCGTCTTCTGCGAAAACCTGATAGAATTTCGGTTATCTGCAGAACATGTGCCAGAGGTTGCGATGCACAATAACGGAAGTGTCTCTTCGTTCAACATAGCCCGAATCGGCAGCAGCTCACGCAACTGCGTTGCGCAGCATGCAAAGCGCTCGAGGAGAGCGGCATGAGCGGCGATAACAAGTTTCTCGGGCTGATCTACCTGTCGCCCTACATCATTGGGTTGCTGATCTTCACGACCCTGCCGTTCATGGCTTCGCTCTATCTGAGCTTCACCAATTACAACCTGATGGATGCGCCGGTTTTCACCGGGCTCGCCAACTACATCAAGCTGTTCACCGCCGACCGCACCTTCCGCAAGTCGTTGTGGGTCACGCTGATCTACGTCTTCACCACCGTGCCGCTGAAGCTCGCCTTCGCGCTCTTCATGGCAGTGATCCTGAACTACAAGCTGAAATTCATCAACGTCTTCCGGACGGCCTATTACGTGCCCTCCATCCTTGGCGGCTCGATCGCCATCGCCGTCCTGTGGCGCTACATCTTTGCGGATGTCGGCCTCGTCAACATGGGCCTGCAGCTTGTCGGCATGGAGCCGGTCAACTGGTTCGGCGACCCGACAAATGCGCTCTTCACCATCACGCTTTTGCGCCTCTGGCAGTTCGGCTCGGCCATGGTGATCTTCCTCGCCGCGCTGCAGAGCATCGACAAGACGCTTTATGAAGTGGCCTCGATCGATGGCGCCGGCAAGTGGACGAGCTTCGTCTACATCACCCTGCCGCTGATCACGCCGGTCATCTTCTTCAACCTGATCATGCAGATGGTCCAGGCCTTCCAGGAGTTCAACGGCCCCTACATCATCACCCAGGGCGGCCCGCTGAAATCCACCTACCTCCTGCCGATCTACATCTATGACGAGGCCTTCAAGCGCTTCGACATGGGTTATGCCTCGGCCATCGCCTGGGTCCTGTTCGTCATCATCATGGCGCTCACCCTCATCGCCTTCTGGTCTTCGCGCCACTGGGTTTATTACGCCGGCGACAAGAGGAGCTGAGACCCATGGCCGAACATATCCTCGCCCAGAATTCTGCAGTTGACCGCGACATCGCGACCGTCCGCGCCCGGGAAATGCGCCGCCACCGCCTCAATGTCGTGCTGCGTTACACGCTGCTCGGCGGCGTCGGCCTGATGATGCTCTACCCGCTGATCTGGCTGATCGGCGCGTCGTTCAAGACCAATTCGGAAATCTTCGCCAATCCAGGCTTCTGGCCGGAAAACCCGACGATCGATGGTTACATCAAGGGCTGGAAAACCTCGACGCCCTACACGTTCGGAACCTTCTTCATCAATACGATGTGGATCGTCATCCCGAAGGTGATCGGCACTGCCATCTCTTGCACGGCAGTGGCATACGGCTTCGCCCGGTTCGAATTTCCGGGCAAGAAGATCCTTTTCGCCTCGTTGATCGCCACGCTTCTCCTGCCGAATGTCGTGACCCGCATTCCGCAATACCTGATCTTCCGCGATCTCGGCTGGCTCGACAGCTACCTGCCGCTCTGGGTGCCTTCCGCGCTGGCGGGCGATGCCTTCTTCGTCTTCATGCTGGTGCAGTTCCTGCGCGCCATCCCACGAGACATGGAAGAAGCCGCTCGTGTCGATGGCGCAAACACCATCCAGACGCTGATCTTCATCGTCGTCCCGCTGATCATGCCGGCGCTGATCTCGGTCTGCCTCTTCCAGTTCATGTGGACGATGAACGACTTCCTCGGCCCACTGATCTACATCTCCTCGGTCGAAAAATACCCCGTCTCGCTGGCGCTGAAACTGTCGATCGACACGACCGAAGCCTTCGAGTGGAACCGCGTGCTTGCCATGTCGGTCCTGACGCTGGCACCGGCGCTCGCAGTCTTCTTCGTCGCCCAGAAATACTTCATCGACGGCATCTCGTCCGGCGGTATCAAAGGATAATCCATATGGCCCGTCTGCAACTGAGAAACCTCGAAAAAGACTACGGCTCGCTTCGCGCCGTGCATGGCATCAATCTCGACGTCGAGGATGGCGAGTTCATGGTGCTGGTCGGCCCGTCAGGCTGCGCCAAGTCCACGACGCTCCGTATGATCGCCGGGCTGGAGCGAGTGACAGGCGGCGAAATCCGCATCGGCGGCGAACTGGTCAACGACAAGGCGCCCGGCGACCGCGGCATTTCCATGGTCTTCCAGAACTACGCGCTCTACCCGCATATGAAGGTGCGCAAGAACCTCTCCTTCAGCATGCGCCTGAAACGCCGACCGAGCGACGAGATCGAGGCGGCCACCAATCAGGTTTCCGGGCTTCTGGAGATCGATCCGCTATTGGATCGTCTGCCGAAGCAGCTTTCCGGCGGCCAGGCCCAGCGTGTTGCCGTCGGCCGCGCATTGATCAAGAAGCCGCAGGTCTTCCTGTTCGATGAACCGCTATCCAACCTCGATGCCAAACTGCGCGCCTCGATGCGCGTGCGCATCACCGACCTTCACAAGCAGCTGAAGGCCGCCAGCCAGCAGGCGACGGTGATCTACGTTACCCACGACCAGACCGAAGCCATGACCATGGGCGATCGCATCTGCGTCATGCGGGACGGGCATATCATGCAGGTCGCCGATCCGGTGACGCTCTACAACCGCCCTGCCAACACCTTCGTCGCCGGCTTCATCGGCAGCCCGGAAATGAACTTTCTGGATGGCGTGATCGAAGGCGAAAACAGCGTCCGTGCTGCAGACCAGCTCGTGTCGCTTGGCGAGGGTTTCCAGAGCAGGCTTTCGAACCGCGCCCAGGGCCCGGTTACGCTCGGCATCCGCCCGCAGCACCTGAAGATCGCGGCGGCGGAAACGCCCGGCACGCTGAAAGGCAAGCTCAACCACATCGAGTTCATGGGTCACGAAGTCTATCTCTACGTGGACATCGGCCCGAAACGCCTGATCGCCGTCGTACCGTCCAGCACATACGACCGTAGCGCGCTGCGTGACGACTGGGTCTGGCTGTCAGCCGACCCGAAGGGTGTGCATCTGTTCGACCGCCAGACCGGGGAAAACATCAGCCTGGCGGCTTAATTCATTCATCTTTTTCAACTTGGGAGGAGCCAAAATGAAAACCTTGATCATGACGGCGGCTCTATTTGCCGCCAGCATTTCACCCCTTAGCCTTTCTGCAGCAAATGCCGCCAATCTTCGCATGTCCTGGTGGGGTAGCGACGACCGCCACATCGCCACGCAGGAGGCGCTGAAGATCTGCGGCGCCAAGTTCGGCCACACGATCTCGCCTGAGTTCACCGGCTTCCAGGGTCATCAGGAAAAGGTCGCAACGCAGCTCGCCGGCCGTACCGAAGCCGACATCATGCAGATCAACTGGCCCTGGCTGCCGCTGTTTTCGAAGAGCGGCGACGGTTTTGCCGATCTCAACCAGTTCAAGGACATTATCGACCTCAGCCAGTGGTCGAAGTCCGATCTCGACGACGGCACCGTCAAGGGCAAGCTGAACGGCATCTCGGTCTCGACCACCGGCCGCGTCTTCATGTTCAACAAGACGACCTATGACAAGGCCGGCATTCAGATTCCGAAAACCTGGGACGAGCTGATCGCCGCAGCACCTGTGATGAAGGAAAAACTCGGCAAGGAGTATTTCCCCTTCGAAGGTGCTGCCCTTGATGCACGCCTCGTCGTGGTCCTGCGCATCACCCAGAAGACCGGCAAGGACCTGATCGATCCGAATACCAACAAGGTCGCCTGGACCCAGGCCGAGCTTGCCGACGGCCTGAAATTCTACCAGACCCTGGTCGACAAGGGCGTCATCGAAAGCTGGAAGACGGTTGCTGCGGGCGGCAACAAGCCGCTGCATGAGAACCAGAAATGGGCGAAGGGCCAGATCGCCGGCACCTATCAGTGGGACAGCACCTACGGCAAGATCGCCACACCGATGGAAAAGGGCCAGGAACTGGTTCCGGTCAAGCTGCTCACCATCGACGGCGCCAAAACGGATGGCGTCTATCGCAAGCCTTCCATGCTCTTCTCGATCTCCAAGAACAGCAAGGACCCGAAGGCTGCCGCCCAGGTACTGAACTGCCTGCTGAACGACCCGGAAGCCGCCAAGATCCTCGGCGCGACCCGCGGCATCCCGTCCAGCAAGATCGCGCTCGATACGCTGAACAAGGAAGGCAAGGTCAAGCCGGTCCAGCTGGAAGCCTATAAGCGCGTCATGGAGCCGACCAGCCCCGGCGTCTCGCCGCTCAACGAACATCCGCGCGTCACGGAAGTCTTCGACACCAATTTCGAAGCCTACGCCTATGGCCAGCAATCGGCCGAGGACACCGCGGAAGAGATCATCGCCGGCATCAACGACGCACTGACGGGGATCTGAGCCGTGACGGGTGCCGCCATCGAACTCCTGGCCGCCGAGCCGCGCAACGCAACGTTCGCTGTAGATGCTGAAAAGCACCTGTTCGAACGGGCCAATGCGCTCGGCTGGCGGCTCGACAAAGCCGATGGCGGCTTCGTGACCGAAGGGACGACAACCAAGGTCGTCTTTTCCATACCCCAGCTCGAACCGGGCACGGCCTATGTCCTTTATGCAGGCAGCGCCCGGTTCGAGTTCTCTACCCGCGAAGAAACCGCACTTCTCGACATCCGCGATTTCGGTGCCGCGCCGGAAAACGCAAACAACGCCGCACCGATCCAGCGCGCAATCGACGCCCTGCCAGCCGGCGGAACGGTTAGAATACCGAGAGGACGCTGGTTTTCAGGCCCGATCTTCCTGAAGAGCGACATGGTTCTGCTGATCGAAGACGGCGCGGAACTGGCGGCGGTCGCCAATCGCGATGCCTTCCCAATCCTGCCCGCCCGCCATCCGGACGGCCGCATCCTCGGCACCTGGGAAGGTGTGGCGGAAGCCTGTTACGCCAGCCTGATCAACGCTATTGATCGCCACAATGTGACGATCACCGGCCAAGGCATCGTCGACGGCGGCGGCGATCGTGGTGATTGGTGGTCGTGGCCGAAGGAAACCCGCAACGGCGCCCGCCGTGCCCGGACCGTGTTTCTCTCCAATTGCGAAAACGTGATGCTGACGGGCCTCGCCATCCGCAACTCACCCGCTTGGACCGTCCACCCGGCCTTCTGCAAGAACCTGCTTGCAGCGGACCTGAACATCCAAGCCGATCCCCATTCGCCGAATACCGACGGCCTCAACCCGGAAAGCTGCTCGGATGTCCGGCTCGCTGGTCTCCTGATTTCCGTTGGTGACGACTGCATCGCTGTCAAGGCCGGCAAACGCAGTCCGCAGGGCGTCCCTGATCGGCCAACCGAACGCGTAACGATCTCCAACTGCCTGATGGAACGCGGCCACGGCGCCGTCGTCATCGGCAGCGAAATGAGCGGCGGCGTCCGCGACATCGATATCCGCCGCTGCCATTTCAAAGGCACGGATCGCGGCCTGCGCATAAAAACCCGGCGCGGCCGAGGCGGCACCGTTTCCAATATCCGCGTCGCCGATTGCCTGATGGACGATGTCGCAACGCCGGTCGCCGTCAATTCCTTCTATTTCTGCGATGCGGACGGGCATTCGGACTATGTCCAGTCCCGCGCACCGCTGCCGGTCTCGATGGAAACGCCGAGCATCGGCTCAATCTCCGTCCGAAACGTCACCGTAAAAGGCGCCCGAACCGCCGCCGCGGTCTTCTACGGCCTGCCGGAAGCAGCGATCCACGATATCGCGTTCGAGAATTACAGCGTCTCCTATGCTCCGGAAGCGGAACCTGAAGTGCCGGAAATGGCATCGCTGCTCACGCCGCTACGCCATGCCGGCATCATCGCCGAAAACACCGTCTTCAGCCGCCTTTCGCAGCTCTCACCGCTGTCAATCCACCCAACCCCGCTCCCTACAGCCCAAGACTGAAATCCGATGCTTCAAGATTATTTCGAGACCTATGCGAGCACCTACCGATATTACAAGGGCGGCGCCTGGTGCTACGAGGATGGCTGCCTCTATCGCGGCCTGATCGCGCTTTATGAAGCGACGGGCAACAAGCGCTGGCTCGACCATCTCCTTCGGTTGGCGAGCGGCCAGGTGGACGAGCATGGACAGCTTGCCGGCTATGAAATCGATGAATTCAACATCGACAACATCCTCGCCGGCCGTTCCCTGATCTTCCTGCACAAGACGACCGGCGAAGCAAAATGGATGCGCGCCGCCGATACGCTTGCCCGCCAGCTGGACATCCATCCGCGCACACGAAGCGATGTCTATTGGCACAAGCTGCGTTATCCGCATCAGATCTGGCTGGACGGGCTCTACATGGCTCTGCCGTTCAAGATCGAATATGCCCGTACCGCGGACCGGCCGGAACTGATCGAAAACGCCCTTCGTCAGCTCACTACCGCTCTCGACCTGACCTATGACAAGAAGGCCGAACTCTACCGTCACGCTTATGACGAGGCCCGCCAGCAGCCTTGGGCAGATGCCGAAACCGGTCTTTCGCCGGCCCATTGGGCGCGTGCGATCGGCTGGCTTTCCATGGCTTTCGTCGATGTCATCGAAAACCTGCCGCAGGGACCCGCACGGCAAAGCCTCGTCAAACGCGCCTCGGCACTCGCCTCACGGCTTCTGACGCTGCGCACATCCGATCAACGCTGGCTTCAGGTCATCGACCGGCCGGATGAGGCGCAGAACTATGCGGAAAGCTCGGCGACCGCGATGTTCTCCTACTTCCTGCAGAAATTGTCGCGGCTCGGCGGACCCATTTCCTATGCGGAATTCGGTCGCGCCAGCCTGCAATCGCTGACGCGCCAAGAGCTGACGCGCACGGCGGACGGCACGATGAAACTCCACAATATCTGCTGCGTCGCAGGCCTCGGCGGTTACAACGGGCGATACCGCGACGGCACCGTCGAATATTATCTCTCGGAGGAAATCCGCCCTGACGACATCAAGGGCGTCGGCCCGCTGATGATGGCCTATGCGGAAACCCGTCTCGCCTCGCGGTCCTCCGTTTCGCCCGCGGAAGAGACCGAGGAACGGGTTGAAATTCTCACGGCCGCCAAGCGATAGTGCCGCAACACAAAAAACCGAGGAACCGCTCATGACTACCGCCGTCGCAACGCGCCACGCGATCCATTACACCCAGTCCGAACGCATGACCGGCGCCGAATTGCGCGAAAGCTTCATGATCGAGACGCTGTTCGAGCCGGGGACGTTGCATTCCGTCTATACCCATTACGACCGAATGCTGGTGGCCGGCGCCATACCCGCCGGTGCTCCGCTGAAAGTCGGCGGCGAACTGGCGAAGCTGGTCGGCACCGATTACCTGCTGGAGCGCCGCGAACTCGGTCTCATCAATATCGGCGGCGCGGGGCGCGTCATCGCCGATGGCGCAAGCTATGACCTGCAGCCGATGGACGGGCTCTATCTCGGTCAGGGCACCAAGGAGATCACCTTCGAAAGCCTGGATGCGGCAGCGCCTGCGAAATTCTATATCAACAGCGCGCCCGCACATCAGAGCCTGCCGTCACGCATCGTCAGCAGCAAGGACGCGATCGAGAATAATCTCGGCGACGGCGCGACCTCCAACAAGCGCAAGCTTTACCAATACCTGCACCCCAAGGTCCTGCCGACCTGCCAGCTGCTGATGGGCCTTACCCGGCTGGAGACCGGCAGTGTCTGGAATACCATGCCCGCGCATCTGCATGACCGCCGCATGGAAGCCTATCTCTATTTCGAAATCCCAGAAAACGCCTTCGTCGTGCACCTGATGGGCCGCCCGGAAGCGACCGGCCACCTGATCGTCCGCAACGAACAGGCTGTGCTTTCGCCGCCGTGGTCGATCCATTGCGGTGCCGGAACCGGTGCCTACGCCTTCATCTGGAGCATGGCCGGCGACAACCAGTCCTTCACCGACATGGACATGGTCGACATGAAGACGCTGTTCTGAACGATCACCTCGAACTTTTCTCGACGCCCGGTGCCAAACACCGGGCGTTTCGGTTTTCTCCGCAGCCGTAGCTTTCGACTGGCAAAACCGTGGAAAATCACGCAACTATGCGAAAAACCGATAACGATGCGGGAGGAATTCGGATGGGTGGCAATCTTTACGACGCACTGCTTGGCAAGATCGAAGACGACAGCCGGCTTCTGCTGACGGACCAGACGGTCGGCAAGATGAGCTATGCGGACTTTGCCGACCTTTGCGCGAAACTCGCAGGTGCATTGGTAGGGGCCGGCCTGCAGCCGGGCGACCGCGTTGCTGCCCAAACGGAAAAATCCGTGGTCGCCCTGGCGCTTTATCTCGCGACGGTCCGCGCCGGCGGCATCTACCTGCCGCTCAACATCGCCTACACGCCAGCCGAGATCGAGTATTTCCTGAACGATGCAGAGCCGGCTATCTTCGTCTGCGATCCGGCAAGGCTCACCGCTCTCGAACCGCTCGCAGCCGCGGCCGGCGCAAAGATTCTCACGCTCGACCCCAACGGCAAAGGCACGCTGACCGACGCGGCTACGGTGGTAAAACCGATCGCGGAGACATCTTCGCGGGGCGGCGGCGACATAGCCGCCATCCTCTACACATCCGGCACGACCGGGCGTTCCAAGGGCGCCATGCTCTCCCACGACAACCTTCTCTCCAACGCCATGTCGCTGGTGGAGAGCTGGCGGTTCACCGAGAACGACGTGCTGATCCACGCACTGCCGATCTTCCACACCCACGGCCTGTTCGTTGCGACCAATGTCGTGCTCGCGTCCCGCGCCTCAATGATCTTCCAGCCCAAGTTCGATCCGAACAAGATCATGGAAGCCATGCCGAAGGCCACGTCATTGATGGGTGTACCGACCTTCTACACCCGCCTGCTGCAGCACCCGGATCTGAACCGGGACAGCACGGCGCATATCCGGCTTTTCGTCTCCGGTTCGGCACCGCTTCTGGCGGAAACCCATCAGGAATGGCAGGCACGTACCGGCCATGCCATCCTGGAACGCTACGGCATGACCGAAACCAACATGAACACGTCCAACCCCTATGACGGCCGGCGCATTGCCGGAACGGTCGGCTTCCCTTTGCCCAGCGTCGAAGTGCGGGTGACCGATCCGGAAAGCGGCACGCTGCTCGGCACCGAGGAAATCGGCATGATCGAAGTGCGCGGCCCGAACGTCTTTCAGGGATACTGGCGCATGCCGGAAAAGACCGCCGCGGAATTCCGCGCGGATCGCTTTCTCATTACCGGAGATCTCGGCAAGATCGACGCCGATGGCTATGTCCATATCGTCGGCCGCGGCAAGGACCTGATCATCACCGGCGGCTACAACGTCTATCCCAAGGAAGTGGAGATGGAGATCGATGCCATGCCGGGTGTCGATGAAAGCGCCGTATTTGGCGTTTCGCATCCGGATTTCGGTGAAGGCATTATCGCGGCGGTCGTCCTGAAACCCAATGCAACCTTGACCGAACAGGAGGTCGTCAAGGCGCTCGATGGCCGCCTCGCCGCCTATAAGCGGCCGAAGAAGGTTGCTTTCATGGCCGAGCTACCGCGCAATACCATGGGCAAGGTGCAGAAGAACGTGCTCCGGCAGCAATTTGCCGACACGTTTAAGCCGGTCCAGGTTTCCCAGAACTGAAACGGTCGGGAGGTGGCAACCTCCCACCAACTCCGGGATCACGCCGGCATGCGTGGAATGCTGGCGAGCAGTTTTCGCGTATAGGCATGCTGCGGCGATACGAGGATCGCCCGCGTCTTACCGCTCTCGACGATCTTGCCTCGCTCCAGAATGATCGTCTCCTCGCAAAGCGAAGCAACGAGGCCGAGATCGTGCGAGACGAGGACGAACGTCACATCCCCGGACAGCTCCTTGAGCAATTCAACGATGCGGATGCGGGTCGAAAGGTCGAGCGCGCTGACCACTTCGTCGGCCAGGATCACGTCCGGCCGTGAAACAATCGCGCGGGCGATCGCGATGCGCTGCCGCTGGCCGCCGGAAAACTCGTGCGGGTAACGTACCGCCGCATCCGCCGGCAAGCCGACAGAGGCCAGCGCCGAGGCGACGGCGACCTTCGTATCGCCGGCTATCTTCAGCGAACGCAACGGCTCGGCAATGATGTCGAACACGCTTTGACGCGGATCGAGCGACGAATACGGATCCTGAAACACCGCTTGGACGGTGCGGCGGAAGCCGCGCATAAAGTCCCGATTACGGGTGTCGAGCGGCATGCCGTTGACGCTGATCGCGCCTTCGGATGGTCGGTTGAGGCCGAGCAGCAGGCGCAGCAGCGTCGTTTTGCCGGAGCCGGATTCCCCGACGATGCCGAGATTGGCGCCCTTCTTCAGCGTCAGGCTCACCCCGTCGAGCGTCTTCTGCTTGGCGGTATATCCGAAGGAAACGTCGCGGACATCGATGAGGCTCATGGCGCGATCTCCAGCGCGTTGTCGAAGGCGCGCGCCGCGGCGACGAGGCTTTGCGTATAGTCGTGGGTCGGATGCTGGAAGACCGTCGCGACCGGCCCCTGCTCGACGATCCGGCCATGTCGGAGAACGATGATGCGCTCTGCGGCACCGGCCACCACCGGCAGATCGTGGCTGATGAACAGCAGCGCCATGTTGCGCTCCCGAACCAGCTCTCCAAGCAGTTTCAGGATTTCCGCCTGGGTCGTGACATCGAGCGCCGTCGTCGGCTCGTCGGCGATCAGCAGCTTCGGTTTGCAGGCCAGCGCCATGGCGATGGCCGCGCGCTGACGCTGCCCGCCGGAAATCTCGTGCGGCCAGGATTCGGCAATCCGCTGCGGCTGCGGCAGCGCCACCTGGTCCAGCAGGTTCAGCACCTCGCTCATGATTGTCGTCGCATCCGTCGGACGGCCATCGCGCTTGGCACGGCGGCGCACCGCCTCGCCTACCTGGCGACCGATCTTCATCAATGGATCAAGCGCCGTCAGAGGCTCTTGAAACACGACGGCCGCGGTGGTGCCGCGCAGAGGAACGAGATCACGATCCCGCGCGCCGACCACCTGCCTGCCGTCAAGCAGGATGGAACCGGAAGCTTTCAATCCATCCGCCAGCAAACCGATCGCGGCCAGCGCAGTCAGCGACTTGCCGGAACCGGACTCGCCGATCAAACCCAGCCGTTCGCCCGGCGCGATGGAGAACGAGACATCGGTCACGAGCGGCTTGCCGCCGGCATGAACCGAGAGGCCTTGAATATCGAGAAGCGGGCTCAACGGCGCCTCCTGCGGGTCGGATCGGCAATGTCGCGCAGGCCGTCGGCGAGAACATTGATGCCGATGACGAGCGAAACCAGCGCGATGCCGGGGGCGATGGCACCGAAGGGCGCTGAATAGACCGTGCCCTGCGCTTCCTGCAGCAGCCTGCCCCAGGACGCGTTCGGCGGAGGAGCGCCGAGGCCGAGATACGATAGCGAGGCTTCGGCAATGACCGCGAGGCCGAACTGCAGCGCCAGATTGACGAGCAATGTCGGCCAGATATTCGGCAGGATGTGGATTGCCACCACGCCGAGCCAGGACGTGCCGGAAATGCGTGAGGCGGTGATGTAGTCCATCGCAAGCACGCGCTTCGCCAGGATGCGGGTGAGCCGCGCAACGATTGCCGAATTGGCGATGCCGATCGCGACGATCGCGGTTCCAAGGCTGGCGCCATCGCTGGAGGCAACGATCAACATGGCAAGCAACAGCGTCGGAAAGGCGATCAGGATATCGAGACCGGCGGCCAGCACATCGTCCAGCGTCTTCGAGGCGAAAGCCGCAATGAGGCCGATCGTGATGCCGATAAGTCCGCCGATGATCACGGCACCGGTACCGACGGTCAGTGCGATGCGTGAGCCGATCATGATCAGCGTGAAGAGATCGCGGCCCAATCGGTCTGTGCCGGCCAGATGCTCAAGCGACGGCATTTCCAACCGGCCGCCGGACATGGCGGTCGGGTCGTAGGGTGTCCAGAAGAGGGTTATGAGACCGATCACCACGTGCAGGCCAACGATGACGGCGCCGATGGTGAAGGTCCAGGACCGGCGCGCGCGGCCTTCCGGCGAAGCGGCGATGAGGTTTGTATCGGTCATCGGCCGCTTCCCGCCGCACGATTGCGAAGCCGCGGATCGATCAGCCGCTGCGTCAGATCAGCGGCAAAACCGACCAGAAGAACAAGCAGCGTCGAGATGAACAGCACGCCTTGAACATTCGGATAATCCCGCTGCTCGATGCCGAGAAGTAGCATCGAGCCAAGACCCGGAAGAGAAAAGACCCGCTCGACGACGACCGCACCCAGCAACGTGGAGGCAAGCTCGATGCCGATGATCGAAATAACCGGCACTGACCCGTTACGGATGCCATGCTTGATCAGCGCTTCCGAAAAACTGGCGCCGAGCGCACGGGCGGTGCGGAGGTAATCGCTACCGAGCACATCCTGCGCGGCGGAGCGCACATAGCGGATCAGCGAAGCGGACATGACGATGGCGATCGTCACGACCGGCAGGACGAGGGAATCGAAGGCAGCTTCCGGCCGCTGCCAGCCGCGCGGTGGAAAGCCGCCGGACGGGAAAAGCCTGAGATTCACGGCAAAAATCGTGACCAGAAGAATGCCGATCCAGAAGACCGGCACGGCGATGCCGAGCTGCGAAACGACCGAGATCAACCAGCCATACCAGCGATCGGCCTTCACGGCGGCAATGATGCCGAGAGGCAGCGCGATCGTGATGGCCAGCAGGAAGGACATCAGTGTCAGCGGCACGGTCACCGCCAGCCGCTTGCCGATTTCCGGCAGAACCGGCGCATGGCTGACGAAGGAATTGCCGAGATCAAAGCGGATGAGGCTCGAAACGAAACGGATAAACTGTTCGGAAAGCGGCAGGTTGGACCCCACCTGCCGGCGGGCGGCCTCAATCTGCTCCGGATCGGCACCGACAGATACAAGCGCATTGGCCGGATCGCCGGGCAGAAGGCGCAGCAACAGAAACAGCACCATGGCCGCGACCACGATCGAGACCAGCAGAATGATCAATCGGCGCAAGAGATAGGAAAGAATGGCCGGCACCTTTCACGAGAAAACCGCCCGGAATGAACCGGGCGGCCAGCTATATAGCTTAAATTTTGGACTTGCCGATGGGCAGAACCTGAAATCAGTCGGCCTTTTTGATGCCGCCGGCGAAGAACTGCGAGTTCAGCCCGTTGATCGGATAACCGCTGACCGATTTCACGGAGACGACGATCTGCGGATAGAGATAGATCCAGTTGCTGGCGGCGTCTTCGGCGATGATCTGGTTGGCTTCCTTCAGCTTCGCCGTCTGCTCGTCCGTCGTGGTGCTGGCTTCCGCCTGCTTGATCAGGTCGACGACCTTCGGGTTGTTGTAACCCCAGTAGAAATCCGGATTGCCGTAGAAGACGATATCGCGGTGATTGACGTGTTCCTGCAGGGTCGCCTGGAAATCATGCGCCTTGTAGATCTTCGAATACCACTCGTTGGCGGTGATGATGTTGATGTTCACCTTGACGCCGACCTTGGCCAGCTCCGTCTGCAGGAACTGCGCGGCGATCGGGTGCGGATCGTAATTCGGCGTATCGATGGTGAAGCTGAAACCGTTCGGATAACCGGCTTCCGCCAGCAGCGCCTTGGCGCTGGCCGGATCATAGGCATCCGTCTTGGTGAGGTCGATATACCAGGGGTCGGTCGGCGGAACCATCGAGCCGATCAGCGTGCCATGATCGCCCCAGACGGCCTTCAGCAGCTTGGAATCGTCGACGGCGCGGGCAAGCGCCTTGCGAACCTTGACGTTGTCGAAGGGTGCGACGCGGTCGTTATAGGCAAGCAGCAGCTTGGTCGTGGACTTGCCTTCGGCGACGGTAAAGTCCTTGTTCGTCTGGAACTGCTTCAGCGAATCCGGGCTCTGGACCGAGGTGATGATATCGACCGAGCCGGTGAGCAGCGCGTTGTTCAGTGCCGTCGCCTCGGTGAAATACTGGAAAACGACATCGCCGTTGGAAGGCTTGGTGCCCCAGTAGCCGTCGAAACGGGTCAGCGCCAGCGAGGAGCCGCGGCGCCAGTCTTCAAGCTCGTAGGGGCCGGTACCGTCTTCGGTGGCGGTGAGGTTGGTCGCCGTATCGTTGACGATCCAGACATAGCTCAGGTTATAGGGCAGCGAGATCGAACGCGACGAAAGCTTGATGACGACGGTTGCGTCATCCGGCGTCTCGATGCCGGCGATCGGCTTCAGGCTGTTCTTGCGCGAGCTCTTGGATTCGGCCGAAGTGACGCGCTCGATCGAGAACTTGACGTCCTTGGAGGTCAGCGGATCGCCGGAATGGAACTTGACGCCCGACTGCAGCGTGAACGTATAGGTCAGGCCGTCGTCGCTGACCTTGTAGCTCTTGGCGAGAACCGGCTCGACCGCACCGGAATCAGCCAGGCGGAACAGCGCTTCATAAACGTTGTTGTTGAAGGCCTCGTTGATACCCTGGCCCGCGCCGGCCGTGTTGTCGAGGTTCTGCGGCTCGTAGAGCGAACCGATATTGATCGTCGCGTCGGCGTCGAAATCCTGTGCCTGGACGGAGCCGGCAGCAAATGCGCCGAAGAGAAGCGCTGCAGCCGTGATGGTGCGCACGTTCGATCGGTTGCTCTTCAGGATAACGCCCGCACGGGTCGTCAAACCGCTCATCTTGTAACTCCCTAGTCGTCGGCCTTTACGGCCATTGTATACTGCGGCGGAGCATACCCTAGTCTTTTCCGGGGAGAAGGCTGCCGAAGGACGATTTTCGGCATACACGGGAAATCCGCTTCGCGTGAATTGAGGCTTCGAGGAATTTTGTTCCAGCGCTGGCGCTTCGCCGCCGGGAGGCTTAAGTCCTTGGCCAAACAGGATTGGACAAGGTCATGAGCGATATCGATCGGAAACGTGCAGAACGCCTGATGCGGGAGGCGGGCCTCGACGCGCTGGCACTCTTCCAGTCGGAAGCCTTTCGTTACGCGATCGGTGCCCCGGCAGGGGTCGCGACCATGTGGGGACGAGCCGGCGCGGCAATCGCTTTGGTTCCCGCTGATCCCGGCGCAAACCTTGCCGCCGTCGCAAGCGATCACGCCGCCGGTACGATCCGCAAGCTGGCACCCTCGGTCGATCTGCGCACCCATCGCATCTGGATCGACATGCTCGATATCAGCGGCGCCGAAACCGTCGAACAGATCAATGCAGCCTATCGCCACGCCGGCATCGATGGGCCACGGCCGGAAACGTTCGATCGCTCGGCCGCGTTTGGACTGCTCGGCGACCTTCTGAAGGAACATGGTCTCGACCGGGTAAAGATCGGCGTCGACCTGGAATTCATGCCGGCAGCGGATTTCGAAGCGCTGAAACAGGCCCTGCCGCAGGTAACATGGACGGATGGCTCGGCTGTGCTCCGGCGACTGCGCATGGTGAAAACGCCGCGTGAGATCGAGCGGCTGCAGCGAGCTTCGAAAGCGGCCGAAGCCGGATTGATCCGCATGGCCACCGCCATCAAACCCGGCGTAGCCTTGCCCGAGCTTTCCACCGCCTGGAAAGCGGGCGCTCATGCCTACGCCGCTGAAGGTGGCTTTGCGCTGAGCGGTCACTGGGATTTCATCTCGGCCGGTGCCGACCTCTCCGACATGAATGCGGTCGTCACACCCGGAGCCCTGATCAAGGCGGATGTCGGCACGCTTGTCGACGGCTATTCCTCCGATGGTGCCCGCACATTCACCTACGGTCCGGCATCGGTTCTGGCGCAGGAGGTCTTCAGAGCCCTGGAAACCGCCTTTGCCGCGGGCCTTGAACAGATCCGCCCCGGCGATACGTTTGGTGCAGTGCATGCCGCGATGCTCGGTTCGATGCGCAAGGATGGCTTTTCCGAATATTACCGGGGTCATTTCGGCCACTCGGTCGGCGGCGGGGTCGGCATCGAGGAATGGCCGTTCTTCTCCCACGGCAATCCGGAAGTGATCGAAGCGAACATGGTCGTGGCGCTTGAGGCACCATTTTACGGTCAGGGGCTCGGAGCTTTGATGATCGAGGATCAATTCCTCGTGACAGAAAATGGCACCGAATGCATGAACAGCCTTCCGCGCGGCTTGCGCGATCTCTCGCGGGATTAGGCAAAAGCAATCCTCGCTGGGTTCGTTTCATCGCAAAACTCGTTCCCGGATGCAGCCTCGCCAGCAATATAAATTGCTTTAATCCATAGTTTTTATGGATAATATGAAGACCACAAACGGCCGGTTGCACTCCCTGGCGGCCGTATGGGTTCAGGCGGAGTTTGAGCGACCTCCTCCTGATCATGCGGACGGGTCTCCTTCTTGGACCCGTCCGCATTGCCTTTGAAAGGCTCTAAAGTTCATTGAACCTTCAGCTTACGTCCTGTATCGGTGGGGCATCCAGCCGATTGCGGCTGTCAAACCTGCGGCGATGCGGAATTTCGAACTTCGATGCTGACGAAAAAGGGAAAATACGGGTTGAAGGCGCTGGTGCATTTGGCTCAGTTGCAGCCCGGTGAAACCGCCTTCGTCAGCCAGATCGCCGAACAGAACAATATTTCCAAGAAATTTCTGGACGCCATCCTGCTCGAGCTGCGCAAGGGCGGACTGCTGCGCTCCAAGAAGGGGCCGGGCGGCGGCTATGCGCTGTCGAAGCCGGCATCGCAGATCTATGTCGGCCAGGCCGTGCGTATTCTCGACGGCCCGCTCGCGCCGATCCGCTGCGCCAGCAAGACGGCGTTCGAGGTCTGCGACGATTGCAATCATCCGGAAGACTGTCAGATCCGCCACGCGATGACGGAAGTCCGCGACGCGATCGCCGCCGTGCTGGACACGATGACGCTTGAGCAAATGGTGGCCAAGCGCTCCAGCGAGCTGCTGGACGACGTGCAGACCGCCGCCAAATAACTTTCAGAACTGCCCGTTCGGCTTCGGCACGATGCCGTTCAGATGGAAATCGCCGATCGCGTGATGTTTCCAGCGCACCGGATCATGAACCGTGTGGGTGCGCGCATTGCGCCAGTGGCGATCGAGATTGAATTCCTGGCTGGTGGCCGATGTGCCGGCGAGCTCGAACAGACCATTGGTCGCCTCAAGCGCGGCCTCGGTCGTCAGGATCTTCGCGGCAGCGACGGCAAGCGACGCCTCCACTGCCGTTTCGGGCGAAGGATTGATCTGCGCCACATCCACCTTGCGTCCTGCCCGCTCCAGCACGGCACTCGCCGCCTCGATCTTGACCGCAATCGTTCCCGTGCGGGCAATCGTCAAAGGATCGGCTACCGCTTCGTCGATACCGACATTGCGATTGCCGCGGGATTTCTGCTTCACGAAAGAAACCGTGTCGGCAAAGGCAGCCCGCGCAATGCCGAGATCGACCGCCGCATGCAGAAGCTGGCCAAGCGAGCCGAGCGGCGCATGCCGCTCCAGGCTGCGGTAGTGGCCGATGACGGAATCCGGCGAGACATAGACATTGTCGATCAGCACCGTGCCGCTGGCCGTCGTTCGCTGGCCGAAACCGTCCCAGTCATCGACGATCTGCAGGCCTTCCGCATCGCGCGGCACGATCGCCACCACCTGCCGGCCCTGCGGGTCCAGCGCATAGATCGCCACCCAATCCGCAAACAGCGCGCCGGTCGAATAATATTTCCGGCCGCTGATGCGATAACCCAGACCATCGGCCACGAGGCGCGTTTCGATATCACCCGCTGTCTTGGTCCCCGCCTCTGCCTGGGCGTTGGCGATCAGCTCGCCGGCAAGCGCCTTGCCGAAAAAGAACTTCTTCTGCTCTTCGGTGCCGGAAAGTCTCAGGGTTTCAAGAATGGAGAAATGCGTCTGCGGAATTTGCCCGACCGACGCATCCGCTTCGGACAGGATAGCCAGAACCTCCGCCAGGAAGGAATTGGAGATATCGGCGCCGCCATATTCAGCCGGCACGGTAATGCCGAGCAGTCCGGATTGCGCGACAAGCTCCATCTCGTGATGCGGCAGAATGCGCTCCCGGTCGCGGATGCTTGAACCTTCCGTGATCTCGGCCGCCAACGCCTTCGCAACATCGAGAGCCTGGTCCTCGGTGGCGAGATAAGGGGCAATGGCGCGAATATTTCCTGCCAAGTGGACGACCTTGCTCATGGCTGGCTCCTGGGCTGTTCCCGGACGAAGCCCTTATTCAGCCACGGCAACAGCATTTGGAGAAGGAATAAAGCTTCAATTCGCACGCATCGGGTGACGTGAATTTTCTCTTTTTCGGCACGGGAGCACAGATTTCTGGTTTGCCACGCAGATCAGGCATAAACGGTCAGAATTTCTCCGCGCCCGGATTATCTCGGAACATTGTTCCTTAGCGTTCGAAATCCGAATACCTACCTTAAATGCCCGTGCCACCCTCGAACCGAGATTCTCCCATGGCAAAATCGCTGCATCTCACCGCCTTCATGCGCCCCGTCAGCCTGCATACCGGTGCGTGGCGGTATCCCGGCTCTTATGCGGATGCAAACTTCAACTTCGGCCATCTGAAATCCTTCATCCAGAAGCTGGAAGCGGCGAAGTTCGATGCCTTCTTCATGGCCGATCATCTGGCGGTGCTGAACATGCCGGTGGAAGCGCTGAAGCGCAGCCACACGGTGACGTCCTTCGAACCATTCACGCTCTTGTCGGCGCTGGCAGCAGTCACGGACAAGATCGGCCTTGCGGCCACCGCATCGACGACGTTCGATGAGCCCTATCACGTGGCCCGCCGCTTCGCCTCGCTCGACCACATCAGCGGCGGCCGCGCGGCCTGGAACATCGTCACGACATCCAATCCCGATTCCGCCCGCAATTTCGGCCTCGACGAACATGTCGAACACGGCGAGCGCTACAAGCGTGCGCGCGAATTCTACGATGTCGTCACCGGCCTCTGGGACAGCTTTGCCGATGACGCCTTCATCCGCGACCAGGAAAGCGGCATCTTCTTCGATCCCGAAAAGATGCATGTTCTGGATCACAAGGGCGAGGAGCTCAGCGTCCGCGACCCGCTCAACATCGCCCGTCCGCCACAGGGCTGGCCGGTCATCGTGCAGGCCGGTCAGTCGGAGCCGGGCCGGCAGCTTGCAGCGGAAACGGCCGAACTCGTCTTCTGTTCGCCGCGCGACATTGCTTCGGCCAAGGCGCTTTACGCGGATATCAAGGGCCGCATGACCGCAGCCGGCCGCAGCCGCGATCACCTGAAAATCCTGCCCGCCGCATTCATCGTCATCGGCGATACGATCGAGGAGGCCAAAGCCAAGCGCGCCAAGCTCGACAGCCTCGTGCATTATGACAGCGCCATCGCCTCGCTCTCCATCGCGCTTGGCCATGATGCCTCCGATTTCGATCCCGATGGCCCGCTGCCGGAAATCCCCGATACCAATGCCAGCAAGACTGGCCGCGCCCAGGTGCTGAAACTTGCCGAACAGGAAAAGCTCACGGTGCGCCAACTCGCCCAGCGTTATGGCGGTTACTCCGGCTTGGCCTTTGTCGGCACGCCTGAAACGATCGCCGACGAAATGCAGGCCTGGATCGATGGTGAAGCATCCGACGGTTTCACCGTCGTCTTCCCCTTCCTGCCGCAGGGTTTGGACGATGTAACGCAGCGCCTGATCCCCGAATTGCAGCGCCGCGGCATCTTCCGCGAGGACTATGAAGGCTCGACTTTGCGCGAACATCTCGGCCTTCCCAGGCCCGTTAACCGCTTTTTCGCGTGACGAGCTACGAGGAAGCCCGAGCCGCTTGCAAAAATGACAATCCTCGAACCGCCACATTCCGAACACAATCGTTTACAAATCGTCAATGAATTAGTATAGCGTTTTGATAGACAACATTGACCGGCAAGCCCTTTGGCCTGACAGTAGAGTTGCATAATGTGGAACCTCTGGAGGCTCGCAATGATCGATGGTGGTGGTTTGTCCCTGTTCGGTTTTGACCTGTTCGGCCTAGGCCGCCGCGAACCCGCGGCCAGAGCCGAGGATTCCAGTGAGCGGAAGGCGCCTGAAGCGGCCAAACAACGCGAGACCGACCGCCTTTTCGAACGCGAACATTCCGAAAGCTTCTTCTGGGGCATGTACCCCGTTTATTGATCGGCCTTCACGAAAAGGCGGACAACAAAAAGGCCGGCGAACTCGCCGGCCTTTTCTTGTTTCGTGACCGCTTCTATCAGGCGGTCGGCTGCTTGGTCTTGCGCAGGTAAGGCAGCACGGTGTCGAAGGAGCCGAAACGAGCGATCGCGTCTTCGTTGGAAACGGCGGCGGTGATGATGACGTCATCGCCCTGCTGCCAGTTTGCCGGCGTTGCGACCTGATGCTTAGCGGTAAGCTGGATCGAGTCGATGGCGCGCAGGATTTCGTTGAAGTTGCGGCCGGTGGTCATCGGATAGGTGAGGATCAGCTTGATCTTCTTGTCCGGGCCAATGACGTAAACGGAACGCACGGTGGCGTTGTCGGCTGGCGTGCGGCCTTCCGAGCTTTCACCGGCACCGGCCGGCAGCATGTCGTAAAGCTTGGCAACCTTGAGGTCGCGGTCGCCGATCAGCGGGTAATCGACTTCGAAGCCGGTTGCCGTCTTGATGTCGTCCTTCCACTTGGCGTGGCTTTCGACCGGATCGACGGAAATGCCGATGATCTTGACTCCGCGCTTGCGGAACTCGCCTTCAAGGCCGGCCATCGTGCCGAGTTCCGTCGTGCAGACCGGCGTAAAATTCTTCGGGTGAGAGAACAGCACAGCCCAACCCTGGCCGATCCAGTCATGAAACTGCAGCGTCCCTTGCGTGGTTTCGGCGGTAAAGTCCGGTGCGATATCGTTGATACGAAGGCTCATTTTCAGCTCCCTAAAATGGTTCTGCCCTAATTGTCTGGTCATGCGGATCTCGCAGACGATCACGGTTCCGGCAGGATACTATCCTCTTAGCGCAGACAAGCCGAATCCGTTTGTTCCAAAATGCCGCAGATATCGAGTGCAGCTTTCCAAATCACGAGAAACTTATGCCAGTCGGTTCGCATATGGGTGATCAAGGCCACGCTCTCCAAAGGTTTTCGGCCACAGACAATACAGTTTCAAGATGCATTTTAGGGCTCGGCATATATGCAAAGCTTGCATATATCAGGCTCTCTTTCCAATTTGACCCATGGCAGGACGGCTGATTAACTTCGCTTAACCTTGCACAATTTCAGCGCGAGGAAGCTGCCGCCAGCGATCGGGAGGACGGTCCCGGCGGCTCGGGAGAGGAGCCATCGGCGCGGTTTTCGCTCCATGGTGCCCGACATCGTGGAGGAGGAAACCTGGATGAAAATCAAGTCCGGCGCGTTAGCGCTATTGGCATCTCTCATGTTTGCCGTCACCGCTCAGGCGGCGACGATCAAAGTCGGCGTGATCGGCGCCTTTTCCGGCCCGTTCAGCCTTTATGGCACTGGCTGGCAGCAGGCCTTCAAGATCTTCATGGATCAGCATGGCGGCAAGATCGAAGGCCATGATATCGAATTCGTCATCCGCGACCTGCCGGCTTCCGACCCGCAGAAGGCCCGCGCGCTGGCTCAGGAACTGGTGATCCGCGACAAGGTCCAGTATCTTGCCGGCTTCGTCTTCACCGCCGACGCCATGGCGGTTGCGCCGATCGCCGAGGAAGCGCAGATCCCGACGATCGTGCTCAATGCCGCGTCTTCGCCGATCCTCGATCAGTCGCAGTTCATGCTGCGCACATCCTTCACCACCTACCAGGTGGCCGTTCCGATCGCCAACTATGCGATCGATACCGGTTCCAAGACCGCCGTCACCATGGTCAGCGACTATGTGCCGGGCGTCGAAGAGGAAAAAGGCTTCGCCGAAACCTTCAAGAAGCGCGGCGGCCAGGTGCTGGAATCGATCCGCATGCCGCTCTCGACCACCGATTTCGGCCCCTTCCTGCAGCGCGCCAAGGCCGCCAATCCAGATACGATCTTCGTCTTCCTGCCGGGCGGTCCCTCGACCTATGCCTATCTGAAGACCTATCTCGATATCGGCATGCGCAACACCAAGATCCGCTTCCTCGGTTCCGGTGAAACACAGGAATTCGATCTGCAGTCGATGGGCGAAGCCGCACTCGGCCTCGAAACCGGCTTCATGTATTCCGGCGTTCACGACAGCCCGCTCCACAAAAAGTATCTCGCCGACCTGCAGCGCCTGTTCCCCGGCGCCATCGCCAGCCTGCCGCATACGGAAGGTTACGACGCCATGTCGCTGATCGCGGCCATGATCAAGGCGACCGGCGGCAAGGCCGATGGCGAAAAGGCCATCGCCGCCGTCAAGGGCATGTCCTGGGAAGGCCTGCGCGGCCCGCTCAAGGTCGATCCGAAGACCCGCGACCTGATCCAGAACATCTACATGCGCCGGGTCGAACGCGACCCCGCCTCCGGCCTGCTGATCAACAAGGAATTCAAGACCTACGAGATGCAGCCGGACTACGGCCGCGAGTTCCGCTGATCCAAGCTTGATCCTCCTGGCCGCCCGCTTCGATGCCTGCCACAGGCGGGCGGCCAGTTTCCCGATCCATGCCGAGACATGTCGATGCCTGCACAGCGCAATGAAACTGCCGAAAGCGGTGAAATCTTCGATTACGTCATCGTCGGTGGCGGCACTGCCGGATGCGTCCTCGCCAACCGCCTGACGGCCGACCCGAAGATCAAGGTTCTGCTTCTCGAAGCCGGCGGCAACGGTCGCGGTTTCTACGTCGGCATCCCGCTGACACTCGGTCTCGTCATCGGCAACCCGAAACACGACTGGCGCTACAAGAGCGAGCCGGAACCGCATCTGAACGGCCGGGAAATGCCTCTGCCTCGTGGTCTCGGTCTCGGCGGCAGCACCGTGATCAACGGCATGGTCTATGTTCGAGGTCACGCCTACGACTACGACAGCTGGGCTGCACAGGGAAACCGCGGCTGGTCTTGGGCCGACGTGCTTCCCTATTTCAAGAAATCCGAAGCCTTTCATAGCGGTAGCAACGAATTCCACGGCGGCAGCGGTGAATGGGGCATTTCCGATCCCGGCGTGCGCTGGGAAATCCTCGAAGCCTATCGCAAGGCAGCGATCGATCGCGGCATTCCGGCGACCGAGGACTACAATAGCGGCGAGAACGAAGGCGTGGCCTATTTCGTCGCAAACATTCTCAATGGCGTGCGCCAGACGGCCGAACGCGCCTTCCTGCGCCCCATCACCGATCGCCCGAACCTGAAGATCCTGACGGATTGCCTCGTCGACAGCGTTATCCTGACCGGCAACCGCGCCAGTGGCGTGCGCTATACTCGAAACGGCCAATCGCTGGAGGCGCAGGCCGGCCGGGAAGTCATTCTCGCCGCAGGTGCCTTCGGCTCGCCGGCTCTGCTGGAGCGCTCCGGTATCGGCCAGCCGGAACGGCTGAAGGCGCTTGGCATCGAACCACGGCACAACCTGCCGGGCGTCGGCGAAAACCTGCAGGACCATTGGCAGATCCGCGTCCAGCACCGCGTCTCCGGCACCAAAACCCTCAATTCCCGCGCCGGCACCAAGCTGCGCCGCATGCTGATGGGCATGCAATATGTATTGACCCATACCGGCCCGATGAGCGGCCAGCCGACGTTACTCGCCGCCTTCACCCGCGTGATGGAAGATGCACCCGCACCGGATGTGCAAATCCATGTCTCCGCCGCCAGCTACGACCGCGTCGGCGGGCCGATGCATCCGTTTCCGGGCATCACCTCCTCGGTCTGCATTCTGCGCCCGGAAAGCCGCGGCCATGTGCATATCGACACTCGCGATCCAGCGGCTGCACCACGTATCCTCAACAATTTTCTCGATGCGGAACTCGATCGGGAGATCGCCGTGCGCTCCGTTGGCCTTGTCCGGCATATCGCCGGCAGCCGCGAACTCGAACGTTTCAGCCCGCAAGAAATTTCGCCGAAGCCTGACGTGCAGAGCCGCGAGGCAATTCTCGAATACGCGCGCCGCGTCGTGACAACGGTCTTCCACCCTTGCGGCACCTGCAAGATGGGAAGCGATCCGATGTCGGTCGTCGATGACCGGCTACACGTCCACGGCTTCGCCGGCCTGCGCGTCGTCGATGCCTCGATCATGCCAACGCTCGTCTCCGGCAATACCGCCGCGCCGACGGTGATGATCGCCGAAAAAGCCGCCGACCTGATCATCGAAGACCGCAAGGCGGCGATGGCCGCCTGAAAACAAGAAGCCGGCGGGAGGAGAATGCCGTGTTTGAATTTTTAAAACGCTCGAACGGAATGGGGAGACCATGCTGACAGCAATCCTGGTCGATGGCATTTCCTATGGCGTTATCCTGTTCATCATCGCGGTCGGCCTGTCGATCACCATGGGCCTGATCCGCGTCGTCAACATGGCCCATAGCGGCTTTGCGATGATGGGCGGTTTTGCTGCCGCGGCCTTCGTTGCTGTCGGCCTGCCCTTCGAACTCGCCATGGTGGTCGCCGTTCTTTTCGTCGCGGCCATCTCCCTGCCGATCGAGCGCTTCTTGATGCGGCCGGTCTACGGCAAGTCGGAACTCGAGCAGGCGCTGATGACCATCGGCCTTGTCTACGTCATCATCGCCGCCAGCAATTCGCTGTTCGGCGCCACCGTTACCTCGCTGACCTTCCCGTCCTATGTGACCGGCCCAATCACCATTTTCGGCCACACCGCCGCAAAATACCGTATCGTGCTGATCGGCGCCGGCGTCCTTATCGCCTTCGCGCTGTGGTTCTTCCTGGAACGCAGTACGTTCGGCCTCAAGGTTCGCGCTGCCGTAGACGACGCATCGACGGCCCAGACTGTCGGCATCAACACCTCGCGGCTTTATGCGGTCGCCTTCGCCTGCGGTGCGGGCATGGCAGCACTTGGCGGCGTGCTCGGCTCGCAGATGATGCCGATGGAGCCTTCCTATGCGCTGAAATACCTGATCCTGGTTCTGGCCGTCGTCACGGTCGGTGGGCTCGGCAGCATCATGGGCACGTTTGCCGCCGCCCTGCTGCTCGGCTTGCTCGATACCGCTGCCAAATACCTGCTGCCCGAGGTCGCCGCGACCGCCTTCTATCTCACCATGTTCGTCGTCCTGATCATCCGCCCGCAAGGGCTTTTCGGAAGGGGGGCATGATGGCCGATATCCGTTCCATATCCGAGGCACCGGCGGCATCCGCCGGCCGCTCTCGCCACATTCCATTCCTGCCGGAAATCGCGTTGCTGGCGATCGGCATTGCCGCCTATTACCTCTTCCCTGAAGATCTGGCGCTGCTGACCCGCATCGCCATCACCGCGCTCCTCGTGCTGTCGCTGTCGCTGGTGCTCGGCCAGGCCGGCATCGCGACATTGGGCCACGCCGTCTTCATGGGCGTCGGCGCCTATGCCGCCGGCCTGTTCGCCATGCATTTCAACAGTGATCCGCTGCTGGGCCTCGCCGTCGGCGCATTGGCGGGCGGCGTCTTCGCACTGTTTTCGGGATCGCTGCTGCTCAGGACCCACGGCCTCACCTTCCTGATGCTGACGGTCGCCGTCTCGCAGATCCTCTACGAGGTCGCCAACCAGGCAAGCTGGCTGACCGGTGGTGACGACGGGCTTTCCGGCTTCAAGACAAGCCCGCTCTTCGGGTACTTCCGTTTCGACCTCTTCTCCCGTACGGCATTCCTCTATTCGCTTGGCGTGCTGGTGATCTCCTATTTCGTCATCCGCAAGATCGTTGAATCTCCCTTCGGCATGACGATCCGTGGCATCCGCTCCGACCACACCCGCATGGCGGCGCTCGGCAACAATGTCTATCGCCAGCTGCTCGTCACCTTCACGATCGGCGGGCTTTTCGCCGGTGTTGCTGGCGCATTGGCGGCCCAGACCAGCCACGTCGTCGGCCTCTCGACACTGAGCTTTCACACATCCGGCGAAGCGCTGGTCATGCTGATCGTCGGCGGATCACGCCGACTGCCGGGCGCCATCCTCGGCACGGTGATCTTCCTCCTCGTTCAGCACGTGGCCTCGGCGATCAACCCGTATCACTGGTTGTTCCTGATCGGCGCCCTGTTGATCCTCTGCGTGCTCGCCTTGCCGGGCGGCTTGATGGGACTGGTGGATAGTCTCTGGGAACGAATGACCGGCCGGAGGGCGTCCAATGGCTGAGCGGCTGACACTCACCAATATCGGCAG
>CBDDGK010000028.1:0-46208 GCA_965227625.1 Neorhizobium sp.
TCGGTCTGGCCGTTTGCCGTATCGAACAGGATTTTCCCGGTCGGGAATTGCGCGCCGAGCATATCGGCAAGCCGCATGATCGAAAGCGAGGTCACCGATTTGCCGGAGCCGGATTCTCCGACCACTGCGACGGTCTGGCCCCGGGAGACGGAAAAGCTCAGATCATCGATCACGCGCGAAGCGCCGAATTCGACCGAAAGGCCTTCGACCGTCAAGAGAGGCTTGGAGGTGGTTTGCGTCATGCGGGCAGCTCCCTACGCATTGGCAACGACAATAGCCGTTGGGTGGAAGACACCAAACACGAAATGCAGGATGAATTCAGGGCAAATAACCCCGGAAAAAACGGTGAACGACCGGGCGCGCGCATGCCTCGTAGCATCCGCGTCTCTTCCCGTTCATGGCGGACCCGAATTTGTTTCGGTTCTTCCGTCACTTTAGCAATCCCCGTCTTGACAGAGAATATGTCATCACTTTGTCGACAAAATGTCAACGGCAGGTAATGGCTTTATCTGTGATCCTGAGATCGCGTCGTTGAGAGCGCCGAAATTCAGGTCGGTGAAAGTGGGGTTGGACGAAGGCTAACGGGCCGTGGGCCGGGCGATGGCCAAATCACCTCGCTCAAAAAGCGCATGTGTGAACGATCGGGTGACGTAGCCGGTCTCCGGGAGTATTCTCAGCCCGCCGGCAGCTGTTTCGAGCAAACCGCAACCGCGCCGCCGTCAACGGTGACGAAAGCGATGCCGCCGTTTTCGAAAGCGAGGCGCAGCTGCGCTTCCGTTGCCCGATGTACGTCGTGCCGGTCGCCTTCGTAGTCGCGAATGGTGCTGCGGGAGACCCCGGAACGGTCGGCGAGCTCGGTCTGGGTCCAGTCGAGATACCCTCGCGCCGCACGACAGAGGGCAGGTGTCAAAATCTTGCAGTGGTCGCCTTGACCCATCGTCTGATTCTGCCCATATTGGTCAATATCATTCATATATGGCATTCTGACTCGAAAAGCTAGGGGCGTGAAAACGCCGGTGCGGTCCGGATCGAAAGCCTGTCCAACGGCAAAGGAACGGGTCATTGGGATAACGCTCGAGCCATATTTCCTTCTGGTTCTGCTCGCCCTGCCGTTCGTCGGAAGCCTCGTTTCCGCCCTTTTTCTGAAAACGTCTTCTCGTGTCTTGCCGTCCTGGATCGCCGGGGCGACGGCGCTCGCTTCCCTGCTGATCGTGATTGCCGCCTATCCTGCCGTCTCGGCGGGAGATGCGCTTCGCTTCCAGATGGAGTGGATCCCTCAGCTCGGTCTCGATTTCAAGCTCAGGATGGACGGGTTCGCCTGGATGTTTGCGGTGCTGATCACCGGCATCGGCACCCTCGTTGTCGTCTATGCGCGGTATTATATGTCGGAGGACGACCCGGTTCCGCGGTTCTTCTCCTTCCTGCTCGCCTTCATGGGGGCGATGCTCGGCATCGTCATCAGCGGCAATGTCATCCTGCTCTCCGTCTTCTGGGAGCTGACGAGCATTTTCTCCTTCCTGCTGATCAGCTATTGGCACAATACGGCCGCAGCCCGTGACGGCGCGCGCATGGCGCTGACGATCACCGGTATCGGCGGTTTCTGCCTTTTGATTGGCGTTCTGCTCATCGGCAACATCGTCGGCAGCTACGATCTCGACAAGATCCTTGCGTCGGGTGACGTCATCCGCGGCCATGCGCTTTACGTGCCGGCGCTCGTCTTCGTGCTCCTCGGCGCGCTGACCAAGAGCGCGCAGTTCCCGTTCCATTTCTGGCTGCCGAACGCGATGGCGGCGCCGACCCCGGTATCGGCGTATCTGCATTCGGCGACGATGGTGAAGGCCGGCGTTTTCCTGCTGGCGCGTTTCTGGCCGGCGCTGGCCGGCACCTACGAGTGGTTCTGGATCGTCGGGGCGGCTGGCATCAGCACGCTGCTGCTCGGCGCCTATTTCGCGATGTTCCAGCGTGATCTGAAGGGTTTGCTGGCCTATTCGACGATCAGCCATCTCGGCCTGATCACAACGCTGCTCAGCCTCGGAAGCCCGCTTGCCACCGTCGCGGCGATCTTCCACATGCTGAATCACGCGACCTTCAAGGCCTCGCTGTTCATGGCCGCCGGTATTATCGACCATGAGACGGGCACGCGCGACATGCGCCGGCTGAGCGGGCTTTTCCGATATATGCCGATCACGGCGACGCTTGCCATGGTCGCCAGTGCCGCCATGGCGGGTGTGCCGCTGCTGAACGGCTTCCTGTCGAAGGAAATGTTCTTCGCCGAGGCGGTCGAAACCCATGCGGATTCGATCCTCGACCGGATACTGCCCTATGTCGCGACGCTTGCCGGCGCATTCAGCGTCGCTTATTCGCTACGCTTCATCCACACGGTCTTTTTCGGCCCGTCGCCGACCAATCTGCCCAAGGAAACGCCGCACGAGCCGCCGCACTGGATGCGCTTCCCGATCGAGCTTCTGGTCGTCATCTGCCTGATCGTCGGAATGGTGCCGGCCATCTCGATCGGTCCGTTCCTGCATACGGCCGTCTCCAGCGTGCTTGGCGCGCAGACGCCGGAATATAGCCTCGCCGTCTGGCACGGTTTCAATGTGCCATTGTTGATGAGCATTACCGCGCTTCTCGGTGGTGCGGCGCTTTATTGGGTGCTGCGCGATTATCTGGCGAACTGCGAAGACGGCCCGCCGCTTTTTCGCCGGCTGCGGGGGCAGCGTATCTTTGAGCGCATCATCGTCGAGGTTTCCTGGCGCTGGGCGCGCGTGGCGGAAAAGCGCATCGGAACGCGCAATCTGCAGCCGCAACTGCGCTGGGTCGTCGCGACCGGCTTTTTCGCGGGACTTCTGCCGCTGTATCTCTCGGGCTTCGAGACACGACCCTTCGCCTTTACTGGCGTCGACAAGGCATTCGCGGCGATATGGGCGCTCGGCGTCTGCTTGGCGATCGGCACGGCCTGGCTTGCCAAATATCACCGCCTCGCCGCACTCGTTATGCTCGGCGGCGTCGGGCTGATCGTCTGCACCACCTTCGTCTGGCTGTCCGCGCCGGATCTGGCGATCACCCAGCTTCTGGTCGAGATCGTCACCACGGTTCTTATCCTGCTCGGCCTGCGCTGGCTGCCCAAGCGGTCGGAAGGTATCGACGACACGATCACGCTGCGCGCCCGCTTCCGCCGTTTCCGCGACCTGGCGCTGGCGGTTGCCTGCGGTATCGGCATGACCTTCATTTCCTATGCCGTCATGACCATGCCGGTGCCGGATGCGATCGCCAACTACTTCCTGGAAAACGCCTATTCGGAAGGCGGTGGCCGCAACGTCGTCAACGTCATTCTGGTGGACTTCCGCGGCTTCGATACGCTCGGCGAAATCACGGTCCTCGGCGTCGTCGCGCTCACGGTCTATGCACTGCTCAGACGTTTCCGCCCTGGCGCCGACAGCATGGACATGCCCGAACAGCAGCAGATCCAGAACCGTTTCGACGAGGAGCGGCCGGAGCGTTCCGCCGGCGATACGGTGCGCGACTATCTGCTGGTGCCGTCCGTCATCATGCAGTGGCTGTTCCCGATCATCATCACGTTCGCGGTTTATATCTTCCTGCGCGGTCATGATCTGCCGGGCGGCGGTTTCTCGGCCGGCCTGACGCTGTCGATCGCCTTCCTGCTGCAGTATCTCGCCGGTGGCACGCGTTGGGCGGAAGACCGCATCCGCATTCTGCCGCTGCGCTGGATGGGGGCCGGCATGTTGCTTGCCGCTGCAACGGGTGTCGGAGCATGGTTCTTCGGCTATCCGTTCCTGACATCGCATTTCCAGTATGTCGAGCTGCCGCTGATCGGCAAGATGCCGGCGGCCAGTGCGCTGCTGTTCGATCTCGGCGTCTTCTCGCTGGTTGTCGGATCGACCGTCCTGATCCTCGTGGCGTTGGCGCACCAGTCCATCCGTATCAATCGTCTGAGGGCGATCGACGCGGACAAGGCCAAGGAGGTCTGATGGAAATAATCCTTTCCATAGCCATCGGCGTCATGACCAGCTGCGGCGTGTGGCTGATTCTGCGCCCGCGCACCTATCAGGTCATCATCGGGCTTTCGTTGCTTTCCTACGCCGTCAACCTGTTCATTTTCGGCGTTGGCGGTGTGAAGACCAACGTTCCGCCGATCCTGGTCGACGGCGTCTCTACATCCGCTCTCGCGGATCCGGTGCCGCAGGCGCTGGTTCTGACGGCGATCGTCATCGGTTTTGCGACGACCGCGCTTTTCCTCGTCGTGCTGCTTGCGTCTCGCGGCCTCACCGGCACCGACCATGTGGACGGGAGGAGCGAACCGAAATGAACGACTGGACGCACCACCTGATCATCGCACCGATCCTCATTCCGCTTTTTGCAGCGGCCATCCTGTTATTCATTGATGAGCGCCAGCGTGTCGGCAAAGCGATGGTGAGCCTCGCGGCGGCCGTGATGCTTTGCCTCGTTTCAATCGTGCTTTTCGAGATAGAAAGCGGACCGAACGCGTTCGAAGGGGTTTATCTGCTCGGCAACTGGGCGGCCCCATTCGGTATCGTGCTGGTGCTGGATGGCCTGTCGGCGCTGATGCTGCTGCTGACCTCGGTGATCGGCATTGCGGCGCTCGTTTATTCGCTTGCCCGCTGGCACGGGGTGGGCGCGCATTTCCACACCATGTTCCAGCTCCTGCTGATGGGTGTGAACGGCGCGTTTCTGACCGGCGACCTGTTCAACCTCTTCGTCTTCTTCGAAGTGATGCTCGCGGCATCCTACGGTCTTCTGCTGCACGGTTCCGGCCCGCTGCGGGTCAAGGCCGGCATGCACTATATTGCCGTGAACCTTGCCGCGGCTCTTCTCTTCCTGATCGGCGTCAGCCTGATCTACGGAACGGCGGGCACGCTCAACATGGCGGATCTCGCGGCCCGTATTCCGCAGATCGAGCCGGATCGGCTGATGTTGATGCAGGCGGGCGCCGGTGTGCTCGGTGTCGCCTTCCTCATCAAAGCCGGTATGTGGCCGCTCTGCTTCTGGCTGCCGACGGCCTATAGCGCGGCTTCCGCGCCTGTTGCCGGCGTCTTCGCGATCCTCAGCAAGCTTGGCATCTACGTCATCCTGCGCCTGACCATGCTGCTTTTCAGCGAAGGACCGTCGGCGGGCTTCGGGTCGACATTCCTGCTTTACGGCGGCATCGCAACACTGATCTTCGGCACGATCGGCGTGCTGGCCTCGCAGGCGCTCGGCCGTCTTGCAGGTTTCTCGGTTCTGGTTTCCTCCGGCACGCTGCTGATGGTGATCGGCATTAGCGACGGTGCGGTTTCCTCCGGCGCGCTTCTCTATCTCGTCAGCTCGACATTGACGATTAGTGCTTTCTTCATGCTGATCGAACTGGTGGAGCGCGGGCAAGATGCCGGTGCAAACGTTCTGGCCGTTACCATGGAAGCCTATGGCGATGCCGATGAGGATGAGCCGGAAGAGGGCGATGGGGTGACCATGCCCGGCACAATGGCGATCCTAGGCACCTGTTTTGCCGCCTGTGCGATCCTGCTCTCCGGCCTGCCGCCGCTATCCGGTTTTATCGCGAAATTCGCCATGCTGTCGGCGATGATGGGCACCGGCGCAATTGGTGTGCCGCCGACGGCCGCCGTCTGGGCACTGATCATCCTCGTCATCCTGTCCGGCGTCGCGGCGCTTATTTCGATGACCCGCGCCGGTATCCGGACGTTCTGGAGCTCGATCGAAGGCACGGTCCCGCGCGTTTTGGTGATCGAGATCGTGCCGGTCATGTTCCTGCTGGCTCTGACGTTGGCGCTGACCGTACAGGCCGGCCCGGCCATGCAGTATATGGACACGACGATCCGTACGCTCGCCAACCCGAAGCTCTATATCGATGCGGTGCGCGACGCGGCGGTCGTGCCGGGCGTCGATTTCGATGTCGGAACGGAGGGCCATTGATGCTTCCCTATCCGATCCTGACCCTCCTGCTGATCGTGATGTGGCTACTGCTCAACGGCTTCACGCTCGGTCACCTGCTGCTCGGCATCATCGTTGCGGTCTTTGCCTCCTGGGCCATGGCGTCGCTTCGGCCGGAAAAGCCGAAATGGGGCAAGTGGTATCTGCTGCCTAAGCTACTCTGCATCGTGCTCTACGATGTCGCCGTTTCGAACCTGCAGGTGGCAAAGGTCATCCTCCGGGCCGGATCGCGAAAGCACAATCCCGGTTTTCTGACGATCGATCTCGAAATCCGCAACCAGTTTGCGCTTGCCGTGCTCGCGGTCGTGCTGACGAGTACGCCGGGCTCCGCCTGGCTGGAATACGATTCCAACGACAATACCGTGCTGTTGCACGTGCTGGACATCGACAACGAAGCCGCCTGGCGCGATACGATCAAAAACCGTTACGAAAAGCTGCTGATGGAGATATTCGCATGAGCGCCATCATCATCTTCACCGCCGTCGCCATCGCCCAGTTGATGCTGGCCGCCGCGATGGCGCTCGCCTCGATCCGCATGTTCCGCGGCCCGCGAGCGCAGGACCGCATCATCGGGCTAGACACGCTCTACATTAACGCCATGCTGCTGCTCGTCACTTTCGGCATCGGCACCGGCCGCGTCATCTATTTCGAAGCGGCGCTTGTGATCGGCATGCTAGGTTTCGTGGCGAGTGTGGCGCTGGCGAAATTCCTGATGCGCGGGGAGGTGATCGAATGATCGCAAATGCCGCCGATATTCCCCTCTGGGTCGCGATCATCGTCGCCTTTTTCCTGTTGCTCGGTGCCGCCCTGGCGCTGATCGGTGCGATCGGTTTCGTGCGGCTGCCGACCTTCTACGAGCGGATCCACGCGCCGACGCTCGGCTCGAGCTGGGGGATCGGCGGCATCATGCTGGCCTCGATGATCTTCTTCTCGGTCGCGTCTTCGCGGATCGCCATCCACGAAATCCTGATCGGCATTTTCGTGACGGTGACCACGCCGATCACGTTCATGCTGCTCGCCCGCGCGGCCCTTCACCGCGACCGCGCGGAACAGAACGGCAAAGCGCCGGAAAAGCACATTCGAGACGACGGAGACGAAGCCGTCGAGGTGCCTCCGGCCACCTAATTCCGTATCTGCGCGTTCTCGCAAATAGAACTGTGCATGGCGTGAATGATAATTGTCATATGCCCAATTGGGGAGGACGCTTCTCTGTGAGTCTAATTTCTAGGCTCTATGAGGAGTGGAGAGGGAAATGACTGTACGTGATCCGTCGCCCTCGTTGTACAACGAGGATCTTGCGCCTGCGGAAGAACGCAGGTGGGGCGCTTTCAGCATCTTCAATGTGTGGACATCCGACGTTCATAGCCTTTGGGGCTATTATCTCGCCGCGAGCCTGTTTCTCCTGTGCGGCAGTTTCATCAATTTCGTCATCGCGATCGGCATCGGGTCGCTGGTGATCTTCGTCCTGATGAGCATGGTCGGCAATGCGGGTGTTCGCACCGGCGTGCCGTTCCCGGTTCTCGCCCGCGCATCGTTCGGCACGTTCGGGGCAAACGTGCCGGCTCTGGTGCGCGCCATCGTTGCCTGCTTCTGGTATGGCGCCCAGACCGCCGCGGCCTCTGGCGCGATCGTCGCTCTCCTCATCCGCAACGAGAGCCTGCTGGCCTTTCACCAGAACAGCCACATGCTCGGGCATTCGACGCTGGAGGTGATCTGCTACGTTATCGTCTGGGGTCTGCAGCTCCTCATCATCCAGCGCGGCATGGAGACCGTCCGCAAATTCCAGGATTGGGCGGGGCCGGCCGTGTGGATCATGATGCTGATCCTCGCCGTCTATCTGGTCGTGAAGTCCGGCACCTTCTCCTTCGGCTCGGAAATCCCGCGCGATGTACTGATCGAGAAGACCAAGGAGGCGGGCGTTCCGGGTGAGCCGGGTTCGTTTGCGGCGCTTGCTGCCGTGGCGGCCACCTGGATCACCTATTTTGCCGCGCTTTATCTGAACTTCTGCGACTTCTCCCGTTACGCGACGAGCGAGAAGGCGTTGCGCAAGGGCAATCTCTGGGGCCTGCCGATCAATCTCCTGGCATTTTGCCTGGTTGCTGGAGTGACGACGACGGCGGCTTTTGCCGTCTATGGCGAAGTATTGCTGCATCCGGAGCAGATCTCGGCGAAGTTCGACAGCTGGTTCCTGGCGCTGCTTGCCGCGCTCACCTTCGCGGTGGCGACGCTCGGCATCAATGTCGTGGCAAATTTCGTGTCGCCGGCCTTCGATTTCGCCAATGTCTTCCCTCGGCACATCAACTTTAAACGCGGCGGCTATATCGCGGCGTTGATTGCACTGGTGCTTTACCCGTTTGCACCATGGGAAACGGGAGCGGCGCATTTCGTCAACTTCATCGGTTCGACCATGGGGCCGATCTTCGGGGTGATGATGGTGGATTATTACCTCATCCGCCGCAGCCAGATCGATGTGGGGGCGCTTTATCGCGAAGACGGCGAGTTCCGGTTCCAGAACGGCTGGCATGGCAGTGCCTTCATCGCCTTTGCGATCGGGGCATTGTTCTCCTCCATTCTGCCGACCTTCACGTCGATCCTGCCATCCTGGTGGGGCACGTATGGATGGTTCTTCGGTGTCGGGATCGGCGGCGGGATCTACTTCCTGCTCAAGATGGGAGCCCGGCGTCCGGCTTTCGCATCCTGACATCCTATGTTTCGACGCCCGGCAGGACTTGCCGGGCGTCGACTTAACTGACTCGCCGAATTCGCTTTCTGGCGCAAGAAGCGGATAAAGCCTCAATTCTCTTCGACATACGGCTTGAGGAAACACGTCGTTTCAGCAAGAAGGGGCATGTGACCCCAAGGGCGAAGAGGAAGCGGCGTGGCATCCGGCCAGTCTCCTTTTACTGACGATACGACCGTGCCGACGGCTGGTCTGGTCGAGCGGCTTTTGACGCTGATCGAGAACGCGTTGAGCGTTCTGGCCGGGCTCATCCTTGCCGCTCTGCTCGCCATCGTGCTCACCAGCGTCGCTCTTCGCTATTTCTTCTCGACCGGCTTCATCGGCGCCGAGGAACTCGGCATCTGGTTGCACGTGGCACTGATCTCGCTGGGTGCTCCGCTCAGCCTCGGCAGCGCGCTCGCCATGCGTCTCGATGTGTTCGTCCGGCTGCTGCCCGAGCGGCTTCAACCTGTTACCCAGGCGCTCGGCGACGTCTTTACGGTATTGGCCGCCTTGATCCTGCTTTTCGGCGGCAGCGAGATCATGACCATGCTTGGCGGGACTTCGCCGACATTGGGCATTCCCGAATGGATCCGTTTCGGCTTTCTCGGGGCCGGTGGAGGCCTGATCCTTGTCGTCCTCTCACTGCGCCGAATGAAGGAGGGCCATGCTCTCGGCGCGCTGGTCTCTGTTGCGCTCGGGATTGCGGTCTATCTCTGCGTTTCAGAATTCGACATCGATACCAACCTGCCGCCGAGCCTGTTTCTGGCGCTTACGGCAGCCCTTGGCCTTCTGCTGGCAGCGCCACTTGCGCATGCTTTTCTGGCAGCCGCCTATGTCGCCGTCGCCTTCGGCAGCAGCCTGCCGGAACCGGCCATCGTGTCGACGACCGTTACCGGCATGTCTAAATTCCTGTTGCTTGCCATTCCCTTCTTCCTGCTGGTCGGCGGATTGCTGACGGCATCCGGCGTTGCCAACCAGCTTGTACGATTTGCCGCCTCGATGGTCGGCCATCGCCGCGCCGGACTGGCACAAACGACGCTGCTCACCAGCGTCCTGTTTTCCGGTGCTTCCGGTTCCTCCGTCGCCAATGCCGCCTTCGGAGCCTCGACTTTCCAGCCGGAACTGGTCAAGCATGGCTACCCACCTGCGCAGGCCGGTGCGATCATTGCCGCGACCTCGGTTCTCGACAACGTCATTCCACCTTCGATCGCTTTCCTGATCCTCGCTGCCGCGACCAATCTTTCGGTCGGTTCGCTGCTGGTCGGCGGCTTCTTTGCGGGCGGCGTGATGGCTTTATGCCTTGCCGTTGCAATCCATCTCACCGTCCGCGAACAGGTGGCGCGGCCGAGGGCAACCGCGACGGAGCGGTGGAGGGCGGCGATCGCGGCAATCCCCGCCTTCGGCCTCGGCGTCATCGTTGTGGTCGGCATCCGCGTCGGCATCGTGACGACAACGGAGGCTGCTGCACTTGCGGCATTCTATACATTCGGCCTGGCCGTCTGGTCGAAGATCGGCTTCGGGTCGATCTTCCTCTCCTTTCGGCAGGCCGCCACGGAGGCTGCAGCCATCGGGCTTTTGATCGGTACCGCAGGGCCTTTCGCCTTCCTGCTGGCGGTCGATAATGTTTCCGGTCTCGTTACGCATTTCGTGACATTGCTTGGCGGCAGTGCGCTGGCGGTCATCATCCTGTCGAATGTTATTTTGCTACTCGTCGGCCTCGTGCTGGATATCGGTGCGGCGATCCTGCTGTTCGGTCCGATCCTTTTACCGGCCGCGATCGCCGCAGGCGTCGATCCGATCCATTTCGGGGTCATTCTGGTGGTCAACCTGATGATCCACGGCCTGACGCCGCCGCTCGGCATGCTGATTTTCGTCGTCAGCGGCGTGACGCGCATTCCGGCCACGTCACTCTTCCGGGCCGTCGTGCCCTATCTTATCGCTCTACTCATATCTCTGGCGATCCTCTGCGCCGGGGCTCTCATCTTTTAGCTTCCTTTTCTGGATATTGGACATGGACACCTTCTCCCGCCGTCACCTTTTGAAAACCGCCGCCGCAACCGGGTTTGCGCTGGCGACACCTGCCTTTGTCCGCACGGCATCGGCCCGCACCACGACCATCACAGTCGCCTCGCTGCTCGGTGACGACAAGCCGGAGACCAAGGTCTGGGTGAGGATCGGTGAACTGGTGGAAGCCAAACTCCCCGGCCAGTTCAAGTTCAATATCGTCAAAAACGGCGCGCTGGGCGGCGAGAAGGAAGTCGCAGAGGGCGCACGGCTGGGGTCGATCCAGGCGAGCCTCTCGACCGTCTCTTCGCTGTCCGGCTGGGTGCCGGAACTGCAGCTTCTCGACCTGCCGTTTCTGTTCCGCGATGCCGATCATGTCCGCAAGACAGTCGATGGCAATGTCGGCGCCGATCTGAAGCAGAAGCTCGCTGCGCAGAATTTCGTCATCGGCGACTTCATCAATTATGGTGCGCGCCATCTGCTCACCAAGGAACCGGTCACGCGTCCGGAACAGCTGAAGGGCAAGAAGATCCGCGTCATCCAGAGCCCGCTGCACACCAAGTTGTGGAGCGCCTTCGGCACGACGCCGGTCGGTATTCCGATCACCGAGACCTACAACGCGCTTTCCACCGGTGTCGCCGATGCGATGGACCTGACGAAATCTGCCTATGCGGGCTTCAAGCTCTATGAAGTCGTGCCGTATATGACCGAGACCGGCCATATCTGGGCATCCGGCGTCATCTTCTATGCCAGCGGCTTCTGGAAGTCTTTGAACGACGAGCACAAGGCGGTCTTCCAGGAGGCGTCGCGCCAGGGCGCGGCCTATTTCAACCAGCTGATCGTTGAGGACGAGGCCAAATCCGTCGAACAGTCGTTGAAGAACGGCGGCAAGCTTCTGAAACCGGAAGCTTTCGACGAATGGCAGAAGGGTGCGCAGGGCGTCTGGCAGGACTTTGCCGGCATCGTTGGCGGTATCGATCGCATCAAGGCCGTTCAGGCCTCCTGATGCGGGACTAGAGGGTCGCGGCTTTCGCCAGTTGCTTCACCTGACGCAACGTGTTCCGGCGGCTCTGTTCCAGATGCCGCCCGAGCGCCTCGACGATAAGGGCCTTCTGACCGGCGACGATGGCGTCGAGGATATCCTGATGCTCCGCGACGGAGCGGCTGTATTCTCCCGGTATGGAAACGAAGAGCGTGTGCGTCTGGCTGACGATGCGCGCATGGACATCTGAAATTGTCCGGATCCCGGCCGCCCCCACCAAAGCGCTGTGAAAAGCCCGATCGTGCACGAGGGCTTGGGCGAGGTCGTCGAGCGATGTGCCGGCCGCGAAACGGCGATGGTTTTCCAGGCTTTCCTGAAGTTTCTCCTGTAAGGCGCCATCCAGCCTGCCGGCATCGAACGCCGCTTCGATCGCGCCTTTCTCGATCAGCATGCGGGCCGCGTAGAGTTCCTCGACGTCATCTTCATTGAAGCTGCGGACCACCATGCCGCGGCGCGACGACGCGACGAGCAATCCATCGGCCTCCAACCGTAGGCACGCTTCCTTCACCGGCGTCGGGCTGATGCCGAGATCGGCCGCGAGTTCGTTCGGCAGCAACCGCAGCCCACCGGGCAATTGCCCGCTGACGATGCGCGACCGGAGTTCCTGGTAGGCCTGTTCCGCCAATGTGGTCTTGATCAAGTTCATCACCAAACCTTTGGACGGCTTCCGTCGTCAGTGCAATAAAAAATAAAAAATTTTTTATTTTCTGATGTGAATTCTCGCGATACAACGATCGGGCCGGACGTCGGAGGGCGATCGGCAGGCATCGCCAATGTGTCCTTGGGAGGGGCAAGTTCCGCCATGAAAATCGCCAGTGTTCAGCCGTTCATTCTGCATTTGCCGCTTACATCGGATTCCATCTCGGACTCGACGCACAGCATTACCCATTGGGGTGTTGTCGGAACCAAGATCGTCGCGACGGAGGGGCTGGAAGGTTACGGCTTTACCGGCACCCACGCCCATCTTCCATCCGACCGGCTGATCACCTCCTGCATCAGCGATTGTTATGCGTCGCTTCTGATCGGTGAGGATGCGTCAGACCATCAGCGTCTGTGGACAAAGCTTGCGCGTTATCCCTCGCTGCAATGGGTTGGCCGGGCAGGCATCACGCATCTGGCGCTCGCGGCAGTCGACGTGGCGCTTTGGGATCTCGCGGCGAAAAAGGCCGGCGTGCCGCTCTGGAGCCATCTCGGCGGCGCCCGGACAAATGCCCTCGAAGCCTATAATACCGATATCGGCTGGCTTTCCTTCAGTCTGGAGGATCTCCTGAAGGGTTCGGCGAAAGCCGTTGAGGAGGACGGCTTTACCCGCCTCAAGATCAAGGTCGGCCATGATGATCCGAATATCGATGTCGAGAGATTGGCGGCTGTGCGAAAGCGCGTCGGCTCGAAGGTTCGCATCGCGATCGACGGCAACGGCAAATGGGATCTTCCGACCTGCCAGCGGTTCTGCGCGCTAGCCCGCGATCTCGATATCTACTGGTTCGAGGAGCCTATGTGGTACGACGACGTGTCGAGCCACGCGAAGCTTGCCCGCAACACCTCGATTCCGATCGCGCTTGGCGAGCAGCTTTATACGGTGGATGCCTTCCGCGCATTCCTCGATGCCGGCGCCGTCGCCTATGTTCAGCCCGACGTGACGCGGCTTGGCGGGGTTACGGAATATATCCAGGTGGCAGATCTCGCATTGGCGCACCGTCTACCGGTCGTGCCGCATGCCGGCGAGATGAGCCAGGTGCATGTGCATATGAGCTACTGGCACCCGGCCTCGACGATCCTCGAATACATTCCGTGGATCAAGGACCATTTCGAGGAGCCGGCCAATGTGGTCGGCGGTATCTTCAATCAGCCGCAACAGGCCGGTGCAAGCACGACACCGCTTTCCGCGAGCATGGAGCGGTTCGGCAAAAGCCTTCGCTGAGACAGGAAGCGGTTATTTCTCGCAGAGCCGCCGCTCGCCGCCATAGGGCTGATAGGTACAGTCGGAAGGGCGGAAGGAGCGGTAGGTTCGCGAACAGGCGGTGATGTTGCAGGAGAGCGGAGCCCCGTCGCTGCCGGCGATCGCGCCGGTGGAGGAGGGGCCTGTTTCCGGTGCGGGTTCGGTCATCGCCTCCCGCATGAACTGCCGCCAGATATGGGCCGGCAGTTCACCGCCCGTCACACCCTTCATCGGCGTGTCGTCATCATTACCCACCCAGACGCCGGCGACGAGCGGCTCGGTGAAGCCAACGAACCAGGCGTCGCGATTGTTCTGGCTTGTCCCCGTCTTGCCCGCGGCAAAGGCGCCCGGATCGGCTTCTCGGCCGGTGCCGCGTTCGACGACCATCTGCAGCAGACCGATAAGGTCTGATTGGTACATGGAAAGATCGACATTCGGCTGCGATTGCGAGCCAACGCGGAAGGCCTTCGGTTGTCCGGCGGCTTTGAAGTCGATGATGCCCCAAGGCGTCACCGGAGCCCTGCCGGCATGAACGGCGGCATAGGCGGATGTGAGATTGAGAAGGTTCACTTCAGATGTGCCGAGTGCGACGGACGGCGTGCTGGCAAGCGGCGCGGTGATGCCGAGTTCCCTGGCGGCGGCAACTACTTTGTCGATGCCGACCTCCTGCGCCAGAGCGACGGTGGCGGCATTGAGCGATCTGGCAAACGCCTCCGCCAGCGTTACCCAGCCTCTATACCCGCCGCCGGAATTCTCCGGCGCCCAGCCGTCGATTTCGATCGGGGCGTCGAGAATACGGTCGGAGAGCGTTAGGCCTGCCTTCAGTGCCGCGTAATAGACGAAAAGCTTGAAGGTGGAACCGGGTTGACGCATCGCGGTGACGGCGCGGTTGAACTGACTTTGCCGGTAGTCGCGTCCGCCGACCATGGCGACCACCGCGCCATCCGGCGTCATCGCAATCAATGCGGCCTGTGAGGCGCCAACGGACTTTCCTTCGCCATCAAGCGCGTTCTTGACGATCCTTTCTGCGATCTGCTGCAGGCGCGGCACGAGCGTGGTTCTGACCGTCGTGGAGCCGGGCGAGGCACCGGCGATCTCGCTTGCCTGGGGCGAAACCCAATCTGCGAACCAGCTTCCGGAACGGGGCGTCGGCGTGGTCGGGCGGGGTTTTGCAAAGCTCGCTCTGGCGTTTTCCGCTTCGTCCTTAGAAATCTTTTCGTTCGCCACCATCGTGTCCAGCACGACCGAAGTGCGCTGGCGGGCGCCCTCGAAATTGTCGATCGGGTTCCAGGCGCTCGGTGCCCTGAGCAGGCCGGCGAGCATGGCCGATTCCGGCAGGTTCAACGCGCGAATGTCCTTGTTGAAATAGATGCGCGCCGCCGCCGGCATTCCGGTCGCGCCTGCCCCCAGATAGGCGCTGTTGAGATAACGCGTCAGGATTTCCTCCTTGCCGAGCTTCCACTCCAGCCAGAAGGCGATGACGAATTCCTGGATCTTTCGTTTCAGCGTGCGATCGCTGTCGAGATATTGGAGTTTGATGAGCTGTTGGGTGATCGTGCTGCCACCCTGGACCACGGAACCGGCCTGGATGTTGCGCAGCAAGGCTCTTGCAATACCTTGCAGATCGATGCCGTGGTGTTCCATGAACCGCCGATCCTCGATCGACAGGACGGCATTGATCAGGTTTGGCGGAAACTGGTCATAGGTCGCATAAGGTCCCTGATAGGGCCCTTGGCGCACCAGCGGTGCGCCGTTGGCGGTTTCCAGCACGACGATGGGCTTCAGAGACCCTGCCGCGATTTCCCGCCAGGGAACGTCCTTCAAGGCCCATATCAAGACACCGGCCACGACGACGAAACCCATCAGCACCGTTGCGAAGAACGCGCCGCGCCAGGACCGCAGTTTTGGCGGTCGGATTCGGCCCAGTCGGCCAAAAGTCGCGGTGGCGGCAGCAAAGGTTGCGGCTCCAGCGCTTGCGAGACGCGTCTTCGCAGGGATGTTTTCGGCGGGCTCCGCATTTCCGTCCGGCGCGCTGTTTCGGCTGAATTTCGTCTTTGTGGCCGCGGCGCTTCTCTTGCTCCAGATCGAAATGCGTCGTGATGCGCTACGGATATCGTGTCGCAGCGCTGAGATCAGGCCCGCGACGGCGGCTTTCGTGCCGGAAAATGAAGGGGGATTGTCCTGTGCGGCCTCGGCTCGATCGTCCGGTTCGGATATCTTTCCGGCCCGCGATTGCTCATTCGCCGGCTGGTCGGATTCAGCCGGTGTGTGGTCATCCACGCGCTTGGAGTTGTCTGCAGAAATGGCCGGTCATCCGATTGAAATCTCTCTCATCAAGATAGCGCAAGACGGTCGGTGGGGAAGGCGGCGTTGTGCGTATCTTCAAAAGATTCCAATTCCGGCGGAAATTGCCTTAGGATTACCGCATAGGGCGCCAGTATCGGCGCGCCTGGATACATAGCTTGACCACGGAAACACGATGAGAACGATCCTTTTCAGCCTATTCCTTCTCGCTTCGGCGGGTGCTTCGGTCGCCAAGGACGACAAGCCGATCTCTGACGTGTTCAGGGAATTCTGCCTTTCCGACGGTCCGCATTTCAACAAGATGGTCGACGCCGCCAAAGGCAGCGGATGGAGACCGCTGGCTGCCGATATGGCCATGAGTTTCACGCCGGTGTCGGATCCGATCGAAATCGAGGGCTGGCTGATCGGGGATGGTGAGGAAAGCCATTTCGAAGCCATGGTCGGTTTCCGGGCCAAGGTTGCCGAAAAGTCCGTGGAAGGCTGCACTGCCGCCATTTCAGGAGTCGATGGCAAGGCCGTCGAAAAGCTGATCGTCTCCGAGGTGACCGCGAAGCCCATTGGTGAGGACCAGGGACAGGACACGACCTACAAGCGCTTTTCCACCACCATCGATGGTCGCGACGTGGCGCTCACTATTTCGTTGCCACGTTATCCGAACGGGTCGGACCAGATCGTCGTAAGCCTCGTGGCCGAAGAGATCATGGAGAACTGATCGGCCGCCGATTGGCGCGATCAACTTTATCCAGGTCAGGAACTACATCTCGGCCACGACATTTTTCCAAAAAACGGGAGGAAAGCATGTCGCAGGATTGGCCACTTTTCATCATGCAATCGATCGTCGTTTTCGGATTGGTCGGCGCGTTGTTCATCAAGGCGTGACATATCCGAACCGAAATCGTGCCCGCAGAAAACTTTCCGGGTGAACGACGATCCTATCGTCGGACATTGCGATGCCCTTTAGCTATTTCTTTTACTCTCTTCGCTTATCCTCTCTGCCTTGAAACTATTTCGGCGGCGATTGGCAGAGCTTGAGGGCGCGATGCTGAGTGCGGAAGTCATTCTGGTGCTGGAGGCATGTCCGCTGGCCGCGTTGATCATCGACGCGGCGGGCGTGATCGTGTTCGCGAACCGAAATGCGTGCAATCTTTTTGAACGAGCTGAGATTTCCGCAGGCGCGCAGGTTTCGGAACTGCTTCCCGGATGGTCGGCGGAGGAGGGGGCGAAGGTCCGCCTCGTCATCGAAAGGCCGTCCGGACAAAACCGGAGCTGCGAGATCGTCACCGCGTCCTATCCCGCTGCTGGAAAATCGCTGAGAGCCGTATGGATCGATGCGAACGAGCGGAGTTCGGCATTCGGGATTGCAGCCCGCGAAGCCAATCTTCGGCTGCGATACGTGATCGAGATGATGCCGCAGGCCGTGTGCGTTTTCGATGCGCAGGACCGCTACGTTCTCTGGAACGAGAAATATGCGTCGCTCTATTCGGAGATTGCCGAGCATCTGAGGCCCGGAATTGCCTTCGAGGATATTCTCAGGATCAGCCTTTCCAGCGGCGCCATCAAGGAAGATGTTCCGGATCACGAGGCTTGGCTCCGAGCCCGCATGGATAAGTTCTATCGGCCGATTTCCCAGGAGGAACATCGGCTGAAGGACGGGCGCTGGCTTCGCTATGACGATCGCCGGACACCGGATGGCGGCGCGATCGGCATCCGCATCGACATTACCGACCTCAAGCATCGCGAGGAGTGGCTGAAGCAGCTTTTCGAAGCCAATCCGATGCCGATGATCCTGTGCGACGGCAATAACCTTGAAATCATAGAGGCCAATCTTGCTGCCTTGCAGTTCTATGGGTTTGGTCGATCCGAGATACTGGGCAAGCGTGCCTGCGACATGCATATCGATGGTCAGGTGTCGCAGTTCGCCGACCGCCTTCTGCGCCTCGAGGGGGATTGTGAGGCCCGGACCGTGTGGCGCCAGACGATGTCGGACGGCTGCGAACGGCATGTGCTGATCTATGTCAGGCTTCTGCACGATGGGTCCGAGCGCCGCCTTCTGCTGACGATCGCCGACGTCAGCGAGCGCGTGCTGGCCGAGACCGAAGCGACGCGGCTTGCCCATCATGACGTGCTGACCGGACTGCCGAACCGGATGCAGTTCTACAAGGTTCTGAAGGAAGGGCTGAGGGCTGGAAACTGTCCCATCGTCTACTGTCTCGATCTCGACGGCTTCAAACCGGTCAACGACACGTTTGGCCACGCGGCCGGCGATGAAGTGCTGAAAATGGTCGGCCGCCGTTTGCAGCTCGAAGCCGGCGATCACATGGTGGCGCGTCTCGGCGGCGATGAGTTCGCGATCCTCCAGCAAACCGGTGCCGGCGACGAAGCCGATCTCGCGAAGCGCTGCATCGCGGCGCTGAAGGCGCCTTTTATCATCAAGGGGCTGCCGATCAGCATCGGGGTGAGCATCGGTATTGCCACCGCGACGGATGGGATCGATGGCGAGGTTCTGGTGCAGGCAGCTGATCGCGCGCTCTACAATGCCAAGGCTGCCGGCCGGAACACATGGCGGATCAGCACCGAGGAGCATGTCGCCGTGCCCCGCTTAAAGGCGCACTGACGCGCGGCTGAGCGGGCGTTCTTATCCGCGGCTTGCGAGCAACCAATCGCGCAGCGTTGCGGCTTCGTCGGAAAGGTCCTGCGCTTCTATAAGCCAATAAGCCTTGTTCTGATCGGAGGCTATCTCGAACAGCGTCACGAGCGAGCCGGCGGCAATCTCGTCGCGAATGAGCGTGGTCGGGCATAGGCCCACGCCCTGCCCTCCGATCACCGATCCGAACATGAGGGTGAAATCCGCAAAGACATGTCCCGCCTTCGGGCTGGCGCGTACGCCGGCGACCGAGAACCAGCGATCCCAGGCCTCGATCGTTTCGTCGTGCAACAGCTCGGTATTCAACAGCGCTTCCGGCCGATCGAACGGGCCATGCGACGCGAGAAATTCAGGTGAGCAAGTTGGCCGCGTCCAGGCGTCTACCAGCTCGGTCGCAGGTGTTGCCGGCCTCACGCCATGGCGGATCAGGATATCGGCACCTGCGGCCTCGGGTGTCCTGGCGTCCAGCGCGTAGACGATATTGATGCGGATTTCAGGATGCGCGCTCCTGAAGCATGGGAGGCGTGGGATGAGCCAGCGCGTGGCGACTGAAGCAATGCAGGCCACACTGACCGGCCGGCTTTGCCCGGCACGCTTCAGCTGTTGGGCGGCGATGTCCATATGTGTCAGACCATGCCTGACGGCTTCGCCGAGTTCTCGCCCCGCCGGGGTTAGCACGACGCCTCGTCGATAGCGGGTGAAGAGTGGCATGCCCATCCACTCCTCCACCGTACGCACGTGCTGGCTGATGCCCGCTGCGGTCAAATGAAGCTCCGTTGCCGCCTTGACGAAGCTCTCGTGACGGGCGGCCGCCTCGAATGCACGCAGCGGCGGAAGAGGAAGTTTGCTCATCCCACATGGCTAAGTCACGCTTGGGCTGAGCGCAAGAACAATCACCGTTGTCTGGGAGAACGGCTTCCAGCATAGTACGCCCAAACTTGGCCAACGCTGCTTCGTGCGCTTTGCCGCGGAATGATGACTGGAGACCCGAAATGTCGAAGACGCCGTCCATGTCAGCCCCCTCCGACGCGGCTGAAAGGCGCGGCAAACCGGCGGTCGTGGTCTATCCGAACGGTACGCTTGTGCCGGCCAATATGGCCATGCTGGAGGATGCACGGGCTGGTTTGACCAAGATTGACGAAGTCATCGTGCCGCCGCGTGACGCGGGTGCATTCAAGGTGCCGAAAGGCCACTTCTTCCGCATCGTCAGCGTCGAAGGTGCGCAGGTTGGCGACCTCAACCTCTGGAATGCCGACGATCTTTCCGAGCGCTTTTTCAGCGGCAAGACGCGGGCGCTGCATGCGACGCATGTGGGTGTCGGCGATCGGCTGTGGAGCACGCTGCCGGCGCTTCGTCCCATGGCGACGATCACCCATGACACGCTCGGCTGGTACGGCTGGGATGCCGACGGCGCTGGCGTGCATGATGTCATCGGCACGCGCTGCGACCCCTATACGAACCGGCTTCTGAACGGCGGCGACTATCACCATTGCTGCCACTCAAACCTGACCAGGGCGCTGGCCTCGGCTCGAAACATTTCCGTTCAGGAAGCCGAGCCGCATGTGCATGACGTGCTGAACGTGTTCATGTGCACCGGCTTCACGCATGATACGCACCAGTATTTCATGAAGGCGAGCCCGGTGCGGCCTGGTGATTTCATCGAGTTCTTTGCTGAAATCGATCTGCTTGGTGCGCTTTCCGCATGCCCCGGCGGCGATTGCGGCTCTACCCATTCAAGCGATACCGCCGCCTGCTATCGGTTGAAGGTGGAAATCTTCCGCCCCGATCCGGCAGCACTCAAGGGCTGGACATCGCCAGCGGTGAACGCCTATCCGCGAACCCACGGAGTTTAAGCCAGGACTGTTCCCAGCGTCGAGCCGCGCTTGATCAGTTCGCCGGAAATGCGGCGGACACCGGGAGCGTGTCCGGGCGCGCATGAGCCGTCTTCGATCATGGTGATCGCGACATCGACGATCGTGTCGATCGGCTGGCGGAATGTTGTCAGGTCATAGTGCGGCCAACCGGCCATGCTGATGTCGTCGAACCCGGCAATGGCGATGTCTTCAGGCACGCGGGCACCCGCGTCCCGCAATGCATCGATGCCGCCCGCAGCCAGAATGTCGTTGGCGAAGAAGATTGCATCCGTTCCGCCGCGCTCAAGAAGTCCGAGCGCCGCATTGCGTCCCGCATAATAGCTGTATTCTCCGCCGTCTATCAGCGCGGAGAGCGTCATCCCGTGCTCAGCGATCCGGGTGATGAAGGCGTTCTGGCGTTCCCGGTTGGTGGTCGTGTGGGAAAGGCCGGCAACATAGGCGACGCGGCGGCGGCCGATCTCGTAGAAATGGTCGGCGATGGCGCGCGCGCCTTCAGCGTTGTCGCAGATCACGCAATTCAGTTCGGCATCTTCTGCGACGCGATTGATAAGGATCGCGGCGCGATCTTCCGTGGCCCAACGCAATGTCTGGCCGGACAGGATCGTTGCTGACACGATGATGACCGCGTCGACATTGTAGCGCCGGAGCGCGGAAAGTTGCTCTTCCAGATTGGCGCCGCGGGTGATGTTGAAGAGCAAGCTCTGCAGGCCGACGCGCTGCAGGGCGCGGGACAGCTTTTCGATCAGCGCCGGATAGAACGGATTCTGCATGTCGGAAATGACGATGCCGACAATATTGGTGCGGCTTTTCGACAGCATGCTCGCAATGGCATTTGGATGATAATCGACATCCTCGGCAAACCGCAGGATCTTTTCGCGCAGGTCCGGTGCAATGCTCGCTCCGGGTGTAAAGGCGCGCGAGACGGCTGACTGGCTGACGCCAATCATGCCGGCAAGCTCGCGCGCCGTCATCGGTCTGCGCTTGCTCTTCTCGATGATGGTGCCGTTTTTCGCCAAATTCGCCCCCAAACCGCGCTTGGGCGACGTGCAACCGTCGCGGGCTCTTCCTACTCGTTAATCAGCCTTCCTTCAATACGACGAAATGATGCAAATGCCAATCTTGCATCCGTATGCAATGAGCGCTAGGTTGATTGCGACGGGGAGGAGACCCGGCAGACATTCTTGTGTTGGAGGCGCGGATGTCCACGGCGTTGGGCGACCTGCGAGTCGTCGATTTTTCGGACAATTTGGCTGGGCAGTTCTGCGCGCGGCTGCTGGCGGATTTTGGTGCGGAGGTCAGGCTGGTCGAGCCGCCCGGTGGATCGCCCTTGCGCCGCATGCCGCCGTTCTCCGCAGGCGAGCCAGATCTTTCGCTGCGCTTCTGGCATCTCAACACCGGCAAGACGTCGATCGTTCTGGATCGGACAACCAGCGAAGGCCGGGCGGCGCTTGATGACCTCTTGACCGAAGCCGACATCGCCCTTCTGCCTGAAGGTTATGTACCCGGTCAGGTCAGCCGATTGAACCCGGCTTGTATCGTCGTTTCAGTCAGCGCCTTTGGGCAGGACGGGCCTCTCAAGGACTGGCGCTCGCCGGAAATCGTGCTGCAGGCTCTGTCCGGCATGATGAACAACAATGGCGCCTATGGTCGTGAGCCGCTTTACGGCGTCGGTGACCGGGCGTCCTTCGCGGCGGGGCAGGCTGCCTATATCGGCATTCTTGCTGCCTTGCATGAGCATCATTCGAGCGGTCTCGGTCAAGTCGTGACCGTCGATTCTGCCGAGACGGCAGCGGCCATGTGTTTCCCCTATGCGATGCGCCACATCTATAACGGTTCGATCCATACGCGGCAGGACCAGACTATTCCCGCCGGTCAGGTGAAGTGCCGGGATGGCTGGGTCTGCATCTGGATCTATAACCATCGCTGGCATGCGGTCTGCACCGCTCTCGACCTTGCCGAACTGGAGGCCGATCCGCGTTTCGTCGAGCCGGTCATCCGGCGGGCGAACTGGGACAAGCTCTATGAGATCATTCAGGAGAAGGTCGCGGACTGGTCCGCCGAGGAACTGGTCGAGAGGCTACAGAAGGCACAGATCATCGCGGCCAAGGCCTATCGACCTTCAGAACAGATCCATAGCAACCACCTGAACAGCCGTAATTTCTGGGAAAAGGCGGATGGCAGGCTCATTCTCGGCACGCCATTCCGGATGAACCGGACGCCGCGCCATATCAGGGGCGGGGCGCCGGCCCTGAGCGACGCGGGGAAGGTATCGTCGGCGCCGAAAAGCCCAGGAGCAGTGTCTGGCCCGGCTTCTTCCCGTTTGCCTTTGGCGGGGCTGCGGGTGATCGAGATCACCACCGCCTGGGCCGGCCCCATGTCCGGTCGGGTGCTCGCCTTTTTCGGGGCGCAATCGATCCATGTGGAATCGCCGAATCGGGTGAACTCCTGGAGACTGAACAAGGAGAGACCCAATCCGATCAATTTTCCGGGGGGTGAGGCCGGCACGCGGCCGTTCGACCGTTCGTTTCTGTTCAACTCCCAGAACGTCAACAAGCTCTCCTGCATCCTGAACCTGAAGACGGAGGAGGGACGGCGCACCTTGCGCCGGCTGGTCGAGGTGGCGGATGTGCTGATCTGCAATTTCCGCCCGGGCACGCTCGCCAAGCTGGGGCTTGATTACGACAGCCTGACCAAGATCAAGCCGGATATCATTGTCGCGGAACTGCCGGCCTTTGGCGGTAGCGGCCCGATGTCAAGTTATGCGGCGCTCGGCCCCACGATGGAGATGGCGACGGGCATGTCGGCGATGATGGCCTATCCGGATGGCCAGCCGGAAAACAGCGGTCCATCCTATCTCGACCCGATCGGCGGATTCAATGCGGCGGCCGCGATCCTGACCGCGCTGCATCACAGAGATCGGACGGGTGAGGGCCAGTATGTCGAGGTGCCGCAAGTCGAGGCGGCGATGCAGTTCATCGGTGCGGAGTTGCTGCTGGCCGCGGAGACGGGTGTCGATCCCGTGCCGGATGGCAATCATGTCCCGCATATGTCGCCGCATGACGCCTTTCCAACGAAGGGCGAAGATCAATGGGTGGTGATCGCGGCGGAAAACGAGCAGCAGTGGGCAAAACTGTGCTCCGCGATCGGCAGACCTGAACTCATCGACGATCCCCGTTTCATCGATCTTGCCGCTCGCAAGCGCCATGAATCGGAATTGACCGCAATCCTCGCCGCTTGGACGCGGACACGCGACAAACACGAGGTCGCGCATCTCCTGCAGGCCGCAGGTGTGGCGTCCGCGCCCGTCGCCAATGCCGCGGATGTCGCGGCCAGCACCTATCTTGCCCATCGTGGGTTTTTTACGGAACTGGAGCATCCGGATGCCGGCCGGCACCGCCATCCGAGCCTGCCGATCCATCTCAGTCGCACGCCCGGCAGCCAACGCCGCGCGGCGCCGCAATTCGGTGGTGACAACCGGCATGTGCTTGAAAACATTCTCGCCATGCCCGTAGCGGAAATCGAGCGCGTCTCGGCAAGCGAGGCGATGACGACCGTGCCTTTCCCGGATGGCTGATCATGAACCACAACGTTTCCATGCCGACATTTCCGCGCGAACTGGTCGTCGATATCCGCCTCGATGACGATCCGCGCTACAAGGGTTCTATCCACGAGGATGCGGTGGCACGTGCCCGCGGTTACAAGGCGGCGCTGATCCCGGGTGCCTTCATTTACGGTCACATCAGCCGGCTGGCGTTTCAGGCCTGGGGTGAGGATTGGACGATCCGCGGCGGCATGGGAGCGCAATTCCGCCGGCCGGTCTATAACGGTGACCGGCTGACATTGCGGGCTGGCGCGCTTCAGGGCGACGCGCAAATGCTTCGTGGGGAGGTCTCGGTCGTCAATGACGACGGCGACGAAGTTGCGACCGGCTGGATCGGCATGCCGGATGGCAAGCCGGATCTTCCAGATTTTCAGAAATTCCACATCATTCCGCGGCCGGATGTGCCGCCGCAGGTGAGGGCCGGCGAGTTGCGTGCGGGCATACCTCTTGCAACGGCGAACCGTGTCCTGGCGCACGAAGACTTTACAGCTTCCCTGCGAGCCTTCTGGGAAACCGAGGAATTCTATACGCGGGAAAACATCGTCCATTCCGGCTGTCTCATGCGGCTCGCCATGGGCGACACTAACAACAGCTTCCGCTTTCCGTCGCCGGTGGTGCTGACGGCCGTCGAAACGCAGCATTTCGCCCAGGTGAAGCCGGGTCAGCGGCTGGCAACCGTCGGATCAATCGCCGGTGCCTACCTTCGCAAGGGCAAACATTACGTCGAAAGCGATGAGCTCATGATGGCGGATGGCGAGCCGGTCGCTCGTTTTCTGAGAACGCAGATCTATGCCTATGAAACACCCGCCGCATGATCATTCGCAGCTTGCTACGTCTCGGAGAAAATTTGCAGATGCCGCTTGCATACGGATGCAATTTGCGTAATGCTGGCTTCATGGAGGAGTGGTGACGGCGAGATGCCCGTTACATCAATCGCTGCGGTCTGGGAGGGCTGCACGACACTTCAGCGCAAACAGTCATACATCGGAGCCGCTTGGGAGTTTGTCCCCGCCGGCTTCCCTGATCAGTTCAACCGGCCATAGGGCCGGACCGTTTTGCTTTTTATATTGAGGATGTGCAGTGGCCACGCCGACGACGATCAAATCCATTGAAGCATTTCAGGTCAGCTGGGAACCGAACGAGCCGCCGGGCCGCCGTACGGCCTTTGTGCGCGTGACGACAGTGGACGGCATTGTCGGCCATGGCGAGGCCTCGCCGATGATGGGCGGCGAGCATTCGCTCGGCGTCGTGCGTGATTTTGCACCCTCGCTGATTGGCGCCGACGCGCTCGATCACTCGGTGCTTTACGACAAGCTGCTCCACAAATACGTCAAGCTCGGCCCGGAAGGTGCGGTCACTGGCGCTCTGGCGGCGCTCGATATTGCGCTCTGGGACATCAAGGGGAAATACTTCAACCAGCCGATCTACAAGCTGCTGGGTGGCGCGTGGCGCACGGAAGTGCCGTTCTACGCGTCGATCGGCGGCAATGCCGGCCGCACGGTGGATGAGACGGTGCGGGTGGTGGAAGCGCGTTGGAAGGCGGAGACGCCGGCTGCGATCAAAATCCGCTGGGATGGCGACCGCACCCGTCAGGATTACGATATTCCCGGCGACATCGCCAAGGCGAAGGCCGTTCGCAAGCTGGTCGGCGACGACTTCCCACTCGCGTTTGATGCCAACAACCAATACTCCGTCGGCGGCGCGATCCGGGTCGGTCGGGCTCTGGAAGAGCTTGGCTATGTCTGGTTCGAAGAGCCGGTGCAGCATTACAACGTGCGTGGCATGGGCGAAGTGGCGCAGCGGCTGGACATTACGGTTTCGGCCGCTGAGCAGACCTACACGACCCAGGCGCTGGTCGACATGATCAATGCCGGCGTGCGCATGGTGCAGCCGGATATCGTCAAGATGGGCGGCATTACCGGCCTCATGCAATGCGCGGCGATCTGCTACGCGCACGGCGTCGAGCTCGTGCCGCACCAGACGCAGCCAACCATTGCGCACACTGCAAACCTGCATGTGCTCGCCACCATCATGCACCTGACGAAGCCTGCCGAGTTCGCCGATCCGTCGGTGCGCATGCATGTCGGCTTTGCCAATGCGCCGAAGCCGGCCAACGGCAAGTTCACGGTGCCGAGCGGCCCGGGCCTCGGGCTGACGGTACTTGATGCGGAATTGGACAAGCGGAGAAGCTGAGTAAGCGCACTTGTCTTCAGCAAATTTGTTTTTGGGAGGAAACGATGAGCCTGAAAAGACGTGAATTCCTAGAATTGGCCGCGGCCGCGACGGCGTTGAGCGCCGTTGGTGTCCGCACCGCGAATGCGCAGTCGGCGGATGTGATCCGTATCGGCATTGCCGCAAACGGACCGCGCACCAGCGACCCGAACTTCACCACGCAAGGCTCGGACAACTGGGCCACCGAACAGATGTACGAACAGCTCGTACGTCCTGAGGATGGTGATTTCGCCACCACGCCGGACAAATACGTGCCGACGCTTGCGACCGAGTGGAAGTCCTCCTCGGACGCCAAGACCTGGAATTTCAAGCTCCGCCAGGGCGTGCAGTTCCACAAGGGCTATGGCGAGATGACGTCCGAGGACGTCGTCTTCTCCTACAAGCGCGCGATCGCCGACGGCACCAACAAGACGATCATGGCAAACGTCGCCGATGTCGTCGCCAAGGGGCCTTACGAGGTCGAGATCACGCTGAAGTCGCCGGACGTCAACCTGCTCGGCACGACGATCTTCTCGAACAATACCGCGATCGTTTCGAAGAAGGCCTTCGACAAGATCGGCGCCGAAAAGTTCATGACCGATGCGGTCGGCACCGGCCCGTATGAACTCACCCGGTTCGACCCGCAATGGGGCGAGGCGATGAAGCGCCATGAGGGTTATTGGGGCACCAAGCCGAAAATCGCTTCCGTCGAATGTGTCTTCATCGCCGATACGACGGCCCGCACGCTGGCGCTGCTTTCCGGCAATGTGGATATGATCGAAGCGGTCCGCGCACCGGGCTGGGTCGACTCCATGCTCCAGCGCGACCCGACCCTGCAGTTCGACATGACGCAGCCGGGCTCGTTCAACACGCTGCATATCAACCTCAACCGCAAGCCTTTCGACAATATCAAGGTCCGTCAGGCGGTCATGTATGCGATTGACCGCCATGCGGTGGCCAATGCGTTGAAGCCGATGGGCGGTTTCATGGCCGGCCTGCAGCCAGACTTCTTCCCGGCCGGCTTCAAGACCGAGGCACTGCCGCCGGAATTGCAGTACAAGTACGATCCGGCCAAGGCAAAGGCGCTGCTGAAGGAAGCAGGCTTCCCGAACGGCTTCGATTTCGACAGCAATTGCAGCCAGCGCGAGGATTATTCCTCGACCATGCTGATCGTGCAGGAGCAGCTGCGCGCGGTCGGTCTGCGGATGAACCTCAAGATCGGCGATCACACGGCCTATCATGCGGATAATCGCAGCGACAAGAATACGCTCGCGATGCATTCGTCGAGCTACCCGCCGATCCCGACACAGCTCTATTTCCAGCAGCTTTCGTCCAAATCGGAAGTCAAGGCGGATGGTAAGGGCGGTGGCAATTACAGCCATTACGGCACCACCATTCCCGGCATCGATCCGCTGCTCGACCAGGCGCTGCAGGCGACCGATTACAAGGTCTATCTCGACGCCTGCCAGAAGATCGAGTTGCAGGTCCTGCGCGATCTGCCGTTGATTGGCCTTTCGACGCTGGCCTTCACCGTGGCGCGCAACAAGCGCGTCAACCTGGGCTATCCGGTCAAGAGCGGCTATGCGCGCTGGCGCTTCCACCGCGCCACCAAGACGGCTTGATTTGCGCAATGAATGGACACGGGTGACAGGCCATGACCAGATACATGCTGCTTCGGCTTGCCGATGCCATACCGACCATCTGGCTGGTCCTGACACTCGTGTTCATCGCAATGCGCATCCTCCCGGGGGATCCGGCGATCGCCGCACTCGGCGACGCCGCCCTTCCGGAACAGCTTGCGGATTTCCGTGCCAAGATGGGGTTGGACGTGCCCCTCTGGCAGCAATACTTCAACTTCCTCTACGGCACGCTTTCGCTGGACTTCGGCAAGTCCTACATGAACGGCACGCCGGTGCTGAGCCTGATCGCGCGCAACCTGCCATATACGATCGAGCTGACGATCGCGGCGATGATCATCGGCATCACCGTTGGCATTCCGCTCGGCGTCATGGCGGCCGTCAACCGCGATAAATTGCCGGATACCGGCGTGCGAATCTTCTCGCTGGTGGGCTATGCGATCCCGGACTTCTATCTCGGCGCGCTCTTCCTGATCGTATTCGCCCTCAATCTCGGCTGGTTTCCGATCAATGGCGCCGGTGACGGTTTCATTGATCGCGTCCACCATATCATTTTGCCGGCCATAACGCTGGCGCTGGTCAAAGCAGCCTTTATCGGTCGCCTGACGCGGACCTCGCTGCTGGAAGTGCTGGGTCGCGATTATATCCGTACCGCCCGAGCCAAGGGCGCACGCGAGCCGCGCGTCATCTATCGCCACGGGCTGCGCAACGCACTTCTGCCGCTGACGACCGGCCTGGGTTTGAGCCTGCTCGCCACCCTTTCCGGCTCGGTGGCCATCGAACTCGTCTTTAACCGCCCCGGCATCGGCCGCATGCTCATCCAGTCGATGACCGAGCGTGACTACGGCGTCATCCAGGGTGGGGTGGTGGTTCTCGCCATGATGGTCGTACTGATCAACCTGATCATGGACCTCGTCTATATCCTCGTCGATCCTCGCATCCGGGTGAAATAAATGAGCACAGTCATTCAGCCCGCACCGCTCAGCCCTGATATCGACCAGTCCATTGCTCCGGAACCCGGTATGCGTGCGACGCTGGCGCACATGATATTCGGGCGGAAATCGACGGTTTTTGCGCTGGTTGTCATGCTGATCTTCATTGTGGTCGCCGTGCTCGCCCCGTGGATTTCGCCTTACGATCCGCTTGCGCAGAGTTTTCTCTCCATCAACAAGCCGCCATCTGCCGCCCATTGGCTCGGTACCGATCAGTTCGGTCGAGACGTGCTGTCGCGCATGATACACGGTTCGCGCAATTCGCTGCTGTTCGGACTGATATCTCCGGCGCTGGCGGCGATTTTCGGCACCGCGCTCGGGGTGACGGCCGGTTATTTCGGCGGTGCGGCGGATCGTGTCATCTCGCGGCTTGTCGATCTTCTGCTCGCCTTCCCTGAACTGCTACTGGCGATCATGATCGCAGCCGTTCTCGGCGGCGCCTTCTGGAACATCATCGCCGTCATCACCGTCGCTTTCATTCCCGGCTTCGCCCGTGTCGCCCGCGCCTCAACGCTGGCCGTCAAGCAGGAACCCTATGTCGAGGCGGCCGTCGCGGTCGGCCTTCGCACACCGACCATCATCATGCGCCACATCATTCCGAATATCGCGGCACCCATCGTCGTGTTGATGACGCTCTGGGTTGCGTCCGCCATTCGTCTTGAAGCCTCGCTGAGCTTCCTCGGCATCGGCACCCGCGCGCCCAATCCGAGCTGGGGCAATATCATCCGCGATGGGCTGAACAACCTGTTCGGTTCCCCCTGGCCGATCATCGCCGCGGGCTTCGCCATCACCTGCGTAGTGTTGTCCTTCAATCTCTTCGGAGATGCGGTACGCGACGTGCTCGATCCGGAGACCGCCGAATGACGGATGCCCCAGTGACAGAAACAGCGGTGCTTGCACCCGGCCAGCAGGCCGCCGCCACGACGAAGCCGCTCCTCAAGGTCGAGAACCTCTCCGTGGAATTCGGTCCGAAGGCATCGCCGATCCGGGTCGTCAACCAGGTCAGCTTCGAGGTCAATCCGGGCGGTTCGGTCGGCATCGTCGGCGAATCCGGATCTGGAAAATCGATCACCTCACTGGCCGTCATGGGCCTGATCCCCAGCCCGCCGGGCCGCATCGTTGAAGGGCGGGTGGAGTTCGAAGGCGTCAATCTGCTGGAAATGCAGAAGTCCCGGCTGCCGGAAATCCGTGGCCGCGATATCGCGATGATCTTTCAGGAACCGATGAGCTCGCTCAATCCGGTCATGACGATCGGCGATCAGATCGGCGAAGCGATCAAGCTGCACGAGAAGATGAACCGCGAGCAGAGGCGCGAACGCATCATCGAACTTCTGAAACTCGTCGGCATCCCCAATCCGGAAGGACGGCTCGGCGCCTATCCGCATCAGTTCTCCGGCGGCATGCGCCAGCGGGTGATGATCGCCATGGCGGTCGCCTGCAATCCGAAACTGCTGATCGCCGATGAGCCGACGACGGCGCTCGACGTCACCATCCAGGCGCAGGTCCTGGAGCTGATGCACAAGGTGCGGCGTACGCTGAACACCGCCGTGCTGTTGATTTCGCACGATCTCGGGGTTATCGCCGACGTCTGTGAGCGGGTGATCGTCATGTATGCCGGTCGGGTGGTGGAGGACGCGGATGTGCGATCGATCTTCCGCAACCCGAGCCATCCCTATACGCGGGGTCTCCTGCAATCGATCCCGCGGCTGAATGATGAGCGGTCGCGGCTTTACCAAATCCCCGGCTCCGTGCCGCTGGCCGGCACGGTTAAGAAGGGCTGTCCCTTCCTGGCACGCTGTCCGGACAGGATAGGCAAATGTGCGGAGGAGATGCCGCCGATGTTTACTGTCAGCCAGAGCCAGCGCGCGGCCTGCTGGGTCACCGCCGGAGCGACTGCATGATGAACGCACGGATTGGCACGGAGATAAGCAAAGAGGTCAGCAAAGAGATCGGCGACGATTTCATCAAGGTCGAAGGTCTCGGCAAGACGTTTTCCGAGAACCGGATGTTTGGTTCGTCCGGCTCGGCTGTACGTGCCGTGGATGGTGCGAGTTTCACCGTCCGGCGCGGCGAGACCTTGGCCTTGGTCGGAGAATCCGGTTGCGGCAAGTCGACGCTCGGCAGGCTGCTTCTGCGCCTCATCGAGGCGAGCGAAGGCGAAGTGACCATCGACGGTACCCGCCTGATGGGCCTGTCCGACGGCGACATGCGCTCGATGCGTGCCAAGATGCAGATGATCTTCCAGGACCCATACGGTTCGCTGAGCCCACGCCGCTCGATCTCACAGATCATTTCCGAGCCGCTGGAAGTTTTCGGCTTGGTGAAATCCTCACGTCAGCGGCGCGAGCGGGTGGCCGAATTGCTGCATCAGGTCGGTCTGTCGCCAACCTTCATGGACCGTTATCCCCGCCAGTTCTCCGGCGGCCAGCGGCAGCGCATAGGTATTGCGCGGGCGATCTCGGTCAATCCGGAATTCATCGTTGCCGACGAACCGGTTTCGGCGCTTGACGTGTCCGTGCAGGCGCAGATCGTCAACCTGATGCAGGATTTGCAGCAGAGCAGGGGCTTTTCCTACCTGTTCATCGCCCACGACCTGTCCGTCGTGCGTCATATCGCCGATCGGGTTGCGGTCATGTATCTCGGCCGCATCGTCGAGATCGGTCCGAAATCGCGGATCTACAGCTTTCCAAGCCATCCCTATACGCAGGCACTGCTCTCCGCCGTGCCTGAGCCCGATCCGGAAACCCGCCGCGCCCGGATCATCCTGAAAGGTGATGTGCCGAACCCGGCAAACGTGCCGACCGGATGCAGTTTCCACACCCGCTGTCCGATCGCACAGGATGTCTGCAAGGTGGAGCGTCCGCCTCTCAACGAGACGGCGCCCGGGCATCTCTCGGCCTGCCATTTCGCCAAGCCCAATCCGATCCCGATCGGCTGAGGCGAAATCGTCAGTGCGCCGTGCCATCCACGATCACATGGTCGTGGTCCATCGAGCATTTCTCGATGCGCGCATGTACCTTATAGACGTCCCGCAGCATATCGACCGTGACGACGTCGCGCGGTGGCCCGCAGGCGCGCATTTTGCCGTTCTGGATCACCAGAACCTTGTCGGCAAAGCGGAGCGCCTGGTTGATGTCGTGAATCGCAATCAGCACGATCATGCCCTTCGAGCGGGCCTGACGGCGCATGAAATCGAGCACTTCGACCTGGCGATGCAGATCGAGCGCGCTGGTGGGCTCGTCCATCAGGATGATTTCCGGCTCGCGTACCAGCGTCTGGGCGATCGATACGAGCTGGCGTTGGCCGCCGGACAGCGCGCCAAGATCGCGGAAGGCGATGGGCGCAATGTTCAGCGCTTTCATGATCTCGTCGATTAAGCGCAGATCGTGATCGCTGACCGACCATGACTGCCCTTGTTTGCGGGCAAGCAGGATGGATTCGTAGACCGTCAGCACCGCATTGGCGGATGTGTCCTGCGGCATGTAGCTGATCGCGTTTTTTTGCCTTTGCGCCTTCGACGCGCACATCGCCTGGCCCCTTCAAAAGACCGGTGATGCGCTTGAAGAGGGTCGATTTGCCGGCCGCGTTCGGCCCGATGACCGCAACGACTTCGCCCGACTTGATCGTCGGCGTCGTCACGTCTTCGACGAAGAGCTTGCGGCCGTGAAAGGCGCCGACCGATTGTAGTTGAAGCGCTACCATGACCGGGCCCCTGTTCGAGAGGATGAGCGAGAAGAAGAATGGCACGCCGACCAGAGCGGTGATGATGCCGATCGGGAAAACCACGCCCGGTATGATCGATTTCGAGACGATCGAAGTGAGCGACAAAAGCAGCGCGCCTGACAGGATCGAGCCGGGCAGGAAGAAGCGCTGGTCTTCGCCGAGAATCATGCGGGCGATATGCGGCCCAACCAACAGACCGACAAAGCCGATCGTGCCGACGAAGCTGACGGGCACCGCCGCCAGAAGCGAGACGATCAGCATTGTTTCCAGGCGGATACGGCGGACATTGACGCCAAAGCTCGCCGCCTTGTCCTCACCGAGCCGAATTGCCGTCAGCGCCCAGGCGTGGCGGGCAAACAGCGGCAGCGCGATCAGAAGAACGGCAAGCGTTACCCAGATCTTCGGCCAGGTCGCCTTGGTCAGGCTGCCCATGGTCCAGAAAACGACGGCCGAAAGCGCCTGTTCGGTCGCGAGATATTGCAGGAATGCGAGGAGCGCATTGAAGGTGAAGACGAGTGCGATACCGAGCAGCACGACGGTCTGCACCGTCACGCCGCGCATCTGCGAGATGAAGTGGATGAAGAGCGTTGCGATCAGCGCCATGATGAAAGCGTTGACCGGCACGAGCATGCTCGCCGCGACCGGCAGAAGCGGCACGCTGGTGACGATCGCAAGCGCCGCGCCGAAGCTCGCCGCGGCTGAAATGCCGAGCGTGAACGGGCTGGCAAGCGGATTGGCCAGGATGGTCTGCATCTGCGCGCCGGCGACAGAGAGAGCCGCGCCGACCACGATCGCCATGACAGCAACCGGCATGCGGATATCCCAGACCACGGCGCGGACTTGAGCCGAGACGGAATTGGGATCGAGCAGGGCGGAGACAACCTCGCCCAGACTATAGCGGGCCGGTCCCCAGGCGAGATCGACGGCAAATGACAGGCAGAGCGCTGCCGTCATGGCGAAGAGGATCAAAAGCTTGCGCCGGGCAAGGGCGCGATAACGCACTTGCCCGGTTTCGGCTTCGATCGGTGTTGCGACGATCTCGGCCATGGCAGCTTACTTAGCCGCCGTGGCGTCGATCCAGTAGCCCGGCTGGTAGTCGATCGGCAGGAACTTTCCGTAGAATTCCTTGAACGTCGCGTTCGGGTCGAGGTCTGCGAAAAGCTCGGGATGCAGCCACTTGGCGATCTGCTGCACGGCCACGAAGTTATATGGGCTCGTGTAGAACTGGTGCCAGATGGCGTGAACATTGCCATCCTTGACGGCCTTGGAATTGGTGAAGGCCGGGTGCTGCATCAGCGCGTTCAGGGCGGCGCGGCTCTTTTCGGCACCGTCGATCGTGCCGGGGCCGACGCTGACGAAGTCCTTTGCGTCCTTGGTCTTGCTCCAGTCGGCACCGGTCACGATGATGACGTCCGGATTGGAGGCGACGACCTGTTCGGCATTGATCGTACCGGTGTAGCCCGGCAGGAACTCGGAGCCGAGGTTCTTGCCACCGGCCCAATCGACCATCATGCCGTAATTGTCCGGACCGAAGGTGCCGCAGCATTCGACCAGGCCCGCGGCGCGATACATGAAGACGTTCTGTCTTTTCGGGTTGGCGCTCTTGATCTTGTCCGTCACGCGAGCAAGTTGGGTCTTCCAGTAGGTCGCGAGTTCTTCCGCACGATCTTCATGGCCGAAGATCTTGCCGAGGATACGGATGCTCGGCTCGGTATTGGCCAGGATCTTGGAGCGGAAGTCGATGAAAACGAGCTTGACGCCGATGCCGCCAAGCATCTGCTCCAGCTTCACTTCATCGGCAGCGGTCTTGGACTCGATCGGCAGCAGCATGACGTCGGGATTGAGCTTGACGACTGCTTCGGTCTGCAGCGTACCGTCCGTCAAGTTGCCGAGGAAGGGCAGATCCTTGGCCTTCGGAAACTTCGCGACATAGGCATTGAAGCTGCCGAGGTCGGTGGTCCAGAGGTCGTTTCTCCAGCCGACGATCTTGGCAAAGGGGTTTTCCTTTTCCAGAGGGGCGACCGAATAGATCATGCGACCTTCGCCGAGAATGACGCGCTCGACCGGCTTGTCGAATTTCACTTCGCGGCCGGCAACGTCCTTCACCGTGAAGGCCTGCGCAAACGCAGAAAGCGGCATCAAGCTCGCCAATACAACCGTTGATACGGCTAGCTTTTTCATGAAATTCATCTGGAAACTCCCCCGATGTCTGATAATGTCCGAAGGCATATGAAATGTGACTTTCGGAATCAAGTTTTATGTTTTAGAGCTTTTCCAAAGTAGAGAATTGCCAAGGCGCCGCAGATGAATTCCATGAACAGTAACTATTCTATCCGGGACGAGATTCGTGACTTCTGGTCGGAAAGGGCTGCGACGTTCGACGAGAGCGTGGGCCACGAAATCTTCTCCGAGGAAGAACGGCGCGGCTGGCAGCGCCTGATCCGAAAGCACCTCGGTGATGGACATGGCAAGGCGGCGCTCGACCTTGCCTGTGGTACGGCCGTCATCTCGCATCTGATGAACGATGTCGGCTTCAAGGTGACCGGGCTGGACTGGTCCGATGCCATGCTGGCGCAGGCGCGCGCCAAGGCGAAGAAGCGCGGTACGGATATCCGCTTCGTCTCCGGCGACGCTGAAAACACGATGGAGCCGAAGGACAGCTACGACGCGATCACCAACCGGCATCTGGTCTGGACGCTGGTCGATCCGGCGTCGGCTTTCCGCGAATGGTATTCGGTGCTGAAGCCCGGCGGCAAGGTGCTGATCGTCGATGGAAATATGGGCAAGGAGACCTGGGTGAAGGGCCTCCAGAAGCTCTGGACGAAGTTGACCGGCAAGGAGCCGGCCAGCCACATGAAGCCGGAGATGATGGCCCGCCATCAGAGCATCCGCTCACGGGTCCATTTCTCGGACAAGATGCCGGCGGAAGCGGTCGTCGAACTTCTGCGCCAGGCCGGGTTCACGGATATCGTTGTGGACCGTAAGCTTTCCGACATCCATTGGGCACAGGCCCGCAAGATGCCGTTCCTGCGCGGCCTCGAACGTATGGTTCAGGACCGCTTCGCGATCTGCGCCACCAAGCCGACGTGACCGGCGCTCCGTTGCCCGGAACGCCGACTTAGCAGATGACGAAGCGGCGGCGGATCAGATCCGCTGCCCCTCCTTGTCGAACAGGTGGAAGTTCTTCCTCTCGGCGCTGAGCATCATCTTTTCATCGATCTGGATGTTGGATCTGCCAGGCACGCGGAAAACGATCGTGTGGCCGTCGGCCGTCGTCCCGTGCACGTAGCTTTCCGCCCCCACGAGTTCGACAGCAGCCACCGTGACTTCGGCAGTCAAGGGGCCGGACGTGCCGTTGCCGGCGATGACGATGTCCTCCGGACGGATACCGATCGTCACAGCATTGGCGGGTAGTTGGGCATCGCCCGAAGCGCTCCAGCCGGCACCATTTCCAAGCTTCATCAGGTTCATCGACGGTGAACCGATAAAGGTCGCGACGAAGGTGGTCGCGGGTTTCTCATAAAGCTCGATCGGCGTGCCGACCTGCTCGATACGGCCGGCATTCAGCACTACCAGACGATCGGCAAGCGTCATGGCTTCCATCTGGTCATGGGTGACGTAGATTGACGTCGTGGCGAGCGAACGCTGCAGGCGGCGGATCTCGACGCGCATCTGCACGCGCAGCTTGGCGTCAAGGTTCGACAGCGGTTCGTCGAACAGGAAGGCAGCCGGCTTGCGAACGATCGCGCGTCCCATGGCGACGCGTTGGCGCTGACCGCCTGAGAGCTGGCGCGGTTTGCGTTCCAGGAACGGTTCGATTTCGAGCGCGCGCGCCGCTTCCGTGATGCGCCGGTCGATCTCGTCTTTCGGCGTGTTACGGTTTTTCAGACCGTAAGCAAGGTTCTGGCGCACCGTCATATGCGGGTAGAGCGCGTAGTTCTGGAACACCATGGCGATATCGCGCTCGGCGGGTTCGAGCCCATTCACCAGCTTGTCAGCGATCTTGATATCGCCGGACGTGATGCCTTCCAGGCCTGCCACCATGCGCAGCAACGTGGATTTGCCGCAGCCTGACGGGCCGACCAGAACGATCATCTCGCCATCATCGATATCGAGCGATACGCCCTTGATGGCGTCGACACCACCGCCATAAACCTTGCGGACGTCCTTGAGTTCAATCCTCGCCATTACTTTTCAGTCTCCACCAAACCTTTGACAAACCAGCGCTGCATCAGCACCACGACGATGACCGGGGGAATGATCGCCAGGATCGCGGTGACCATGACGTAGTTCCAGGGGGTCGATGCGTCGGCAAAATCCACCATGCGGCGCAGACCGATGATGATCGTGTTCATCTCGGCCCGATCGGTCACGAGCAGCGGCCAGAGATATTGGGTCCAGCCGTAGATGAACAGAATGACGAACAGTGCCGCGATATTGGTCGTCGATAGCGGCAGCAGGATGTCCCGCATGAAGCGGAACGGGCCGGCATTGTCGATGCGTGCCGCCTCCACCATCTCGCCCGGGATCGTCAGGAAGAACTGCCGGAACAGGAAGGTTGCGGTTGCGGACGCCATCAGCGGCAGGGTCAGGCCCGCATAGGTATTGAGCAGGCCGAGATCGACGATGACCTTGTAGGTCGGCAGGATGCGCACTTCCACCGGCAGCATCAGCGTGACGAAGATCATCCAGAAGAAGCCCATCCGGAACGGAAAGCGGAAAAAGACGATCGCGAAGGCGGACAGGAACGAGATGATGATCTTGCCGACGGCGATTGCGACCGCCACCACGAAACTGTTGAACAGCAGCCGCTCGAGACTGACGCCGACGACGCGCTCGACGCCGCCGGAAATCGCCTCGCCGTAGTTCTCGGCAAGATGCCCGCCGGGCAGCAGCGACAGCGGCGGACGCAGGATGGCGTTCGACGTCGCCGAGGAGGCGATGAACGTATAGTAGATCGGGAAGGCGACGATGATGATGCCGATGACCAGCATCAGATGCGCCATGAAGGTTGCGATGGGGCGGTTTTCAATCATCGTTTCACCTCAACCGTAATGCACGCGCCGCTCGACGAAGCGGAACTGGAACGCGGTGAGCCCGATGACGATCACCATCAGCACCACCGACTGCGCCGCGGACGAGCCGAGGTTCAGGTTCACGAACCCGTCGTTATAGACCTTGTAGACGAGCGTCTCGGTCGCCTTCGCAGGGCCGCCATGCGTAACGGCATGGATGATGCCGAACGTATCGAAGAAGGCATAGACGGTGTTGACGACGAGCAGGAAGAAGGTGGTCGGCGCCAGTAGCGGAAAGATGATCGTCCAGAACCGCCGCGCGCCGCGTGCGCCATCGATGGCGGCAGCTTCCAGCAGCGATTTCGGGATCGCCTGCAGTCCGGCGACGAAGAACAGGAAATTGTAGGAAATCTGTTTCCATGCGGCGGCGACCACGACGAGGACCATCGCCTGATTGCCGTCGAGCAGAGGATCCCAGGCGATGCCATTGCGTCGCAGCAGATAGGCGAGCGTGCCCATGGCCGGGTTGAACATGAACAGCCACAACATGCCGGCGACGGCCGGCGCCACCGCATACGGGATGATCATCATCGTGCGATAAAAGCCCTTGCCGCGCACGACGAGATCGGCGGCGGTGGCTAGCAGCAGTGCCACGGCCATGGAGAGCAGTGCGGTCGCAGCACTGAAGACGATCGTTACCTGCAGCGAATGCAGGTATTCGCCGTTCGACAGGATGGCCGAGAAGTTGTTGAAACCGACGAATGTGCTCTGCAGACCGAACGGGTCTTCCCGCATGGCGGATTGATAGAGCGCCTGGCTCGCCGGCCAGAAGAAAAACACGACGGTCAGGATGATCTGTGGCGCGACCAGAAAATAGGGAAGGATCTTGTTCGGAAAGACGACGCTTTGCACGGGCAGGCTCCGTTTGAATGCGAAGAAAACGGCTCGCGTCGCGGGGGCGCGAGCCGTCTGCGGTGCTTATTTGCCGATTGCCTGCTGGATGGCGGCATTGCCGCGCTCGACGGCCTTGTTGAGCGCCGTCTTGGCGTCCTGCTTGCCGGCCAGCATCGACTCGAACTCCTCGTTCATGATGTCGCGAACCTGCGGCAGGTTGACGAGGCGGACGCCCTTGGAGTTTGCGGTCGGCGGCTTGCCCATCATCTGCTGGATCGGCGTCTCACGGCCCGGGTTCTTCGGGTAGAAGTCGGACTTCTTGGTTTCCTCGTAGGCGGCCATGGTCACCGGAAGGTAGCCGGAAACCTGATGCAGGCGGGCCTGGATCTTGGTTTGCGACAGGAAGTTGAAGAACTGCGCAGTGCCCTTGTATTCCGCGTCACTCTTGCCGGCGAAGACCCACAGGCTGGCGCCGCCAGGAATGGTGTTCTGCGGACGACCGTCGCCTTCATAATAAGGCAGTTGGCCGATGCCGTAGTTCATGCCGGTCTTGATGATATCGCCGAGACCGCCTGAGGATTCCGTCATGATGCCGCATTCGCCCGAAGTGAAGAGCTGCTTGGCTTCCGAGGTGCGGCCGCCGTAACGGAACGTGCCGTCCTTGGCGAGGTCGGCGATCGACTGGAAATGCTTGACGAAGAAGTCGGAGTTGAAGGCGAGCTTCACATCGACGCCACCAAGGCCGTTTTCATTGCTGCCGTAGGAAACGTTGTTCCAGGCGGCGAGGTTTTCGGTCTGAATCCAGGTGAGCCAGGTCGAGGTGAAACCGCAAGGCGCGGCACCGCTGGTCTTGATCTTCTTCGCGGCGTCGAAAACCTGTGGCCAGGTCTTCGGTGGGTTGGCGGCATCGAGGCCGGCCTTCTGGAAGATATCCTTGTTGTAGAAAAGGATCGGCGACGAGGAGTTATAGGGGAAGGACAGCATGGTGCCGTCCGGCTTCGAATAATAGGCGACGATGCCCGGCAAATACTGCGATTTGTCGAACTTGAAGCCGCCCTTGGTGAGAACGTCGGCGACCGGCACGATGGCGCCCTGGGCCCCCATCATCACGCCGCTGCCGGCGTCGAACACCTGGATGATTGCCGGCGGCTGCTTGGCACGGAAGGCGGCGATGCCGGCATTCAGCGTTTCCGGATAGCTGCCCTTGAAGACCGGAAGGATCTTGTAATCCTTCTGGCTTTCGTTGAATTCCTTGGCCAGCTGCTCGACGACCTCGTTATTGGCGCCGGTCATGGCATGCCACCACTGGATTTCCGTGGCGGCCATGGCGCTTGAAGCCAAAAGCAGCGAAGTGGTGGCGGCGAATGCCGAAGCGAGAATGATCTTCATGGATGTTTTCCTCCCTTTCCCATGAAACGAACCGGGATCCTCCGATCCCTTTGATGTGGCCGCGCCGATCCCACGAGCGCCGCGGCCGAATGCGAAATCATGCGGCTACGATATCTCCCGAGGTGACACCGGCGATGCGTTGTAGATCTTCGATCGCGCCGGGACCGGCCGCGAGAACAGGGGCGCCCTTGGTCAGACGTTCGCCCTCGGTCGGGAAGGGCAGGTACCATCCGCCGGCTTCCTTGACGATGCAATAGCCGCCTAGGCAATCCCAGGCGTGCATGTAGGGCTCGTAGTAACCGACCAGCCGGCCGGCCGCGACATAGGCGAGCATGAGGGCGCCGGAACCGAGGCGCACGAAATTACCGCCGCCTTCCAGCAGGTCTGAGACGATCTTGCCGACCGAGGCGGGCGTGACGTGATGGTTTGCGCCGATGCCGGTCAGCGCGTTGCGGATGGTCTTCTGCGGATCGAGCGAGAGTGCCTTGCCGTTGAGCTTCGCGCCCTGTCCGGCAGAGGCGGAATAGGTCTCGTTGAGGCAGGGTACATAGATGACGCCGACGACCGGCACTTTGTTGTGCAGGACCGCGATCGAGACGCACCAGTTCGGCATGCCGTTGACGAAGGGGCTCGTCCCGTCGATCGGATCCACCACCCAGGTATAGCCGGAGGTGCCAGCAACAAGGCCGAATTCCTCACCCAGAAAGCCGTCATCGGCAAAAGCTTCGGAAACCTTGCCGCGGATGAGATTCTCAACTTCACGATCGGCAATCGAGACGACGTCCTGCGGATCGCCTTTGGTTTCGATCACGAGCGTCTCGCGCCGGGTGAAATAGTCGAAGGCAACCTTGCCTGCGGCCTGGGCGATTTCTTCGGCCAGCGCGTGGCGGTCCCTGATTTCGCGTTCGTGTATGTTCATGACACCATTGTCCTTGTCGGTCATATTTTCCGCGGTCATTCCGCGATGATAGCGATGCCCCGGCTTTTCAGGCCGATAGCGACCTGCGTGCCGGGGGCGAGGGGACGGTCGACCGACGGGTCCACGATGAACAGGGTCCCGCCGCTCGTTTCCGCCTCGTATTCGATATGGTCACCGAGATAGGCCGCATGGCTGATCCGCCCGGAAAAGGCGGCATATTCGGCCGGCTCCACGGTGATCGCGCTCGGTCGCACGGCGAGCTTGCCGCGGCCTGTTTTGGCGCCTCGCGCAGGCACGATGTGCTGTAATCCTTCGATACTGACCGTCGCGTTCGCGCCGGAAATGTCGATGATCTCACAGGGCACGACATTCGCCTCTCCGATGAAATCGGCAATGAAGGTCGAAGCTGGCGCTTCATACAGTTCGCGCGGGCTGCCGGCCTGGGCGATCTCACCATCCTTCATGACGATGATCTTGTCGGACACGGCCAAAGCTTCGTCCTGGTCGTGGGTCACATAGACGGCGGTGAACTGCAGGCGCTGCTGCAGCTCGCGGATTTCGGTGCGGACGCGGCGGCGAAGGCGGGCGTCGAGGTTCGACAGCGGTTCGTCGAGCAGCAGCACCTGCGGCTCAAGCACCAGCGCACGGGCAACCGCGACGCGCTGCTGCTGGCCACCGGAAAGTTCGGCCGGCAGCCGCTTGCCCATGCCGGCAAGACCCACGAGTTCGAGCCCGTGCTCGGCCTTCTGGCGCGCGTCCTTCTTGCTGAGCCCCGACGATTCCAGGCCGTAGGCGACATTGTCGAGCGAGGTCATGTGCGGAAACAGGGCGTAGGACTGGAAGACCATCGAGACATCGCGCTCGTTGGCAGGCAGCATGGTCACATCCTTGCCGCCGATCAGGATGCGGCCGGAGGTCGGGTGTTCGAGGCCGGCGAGCATGCGCAGAGTCGTCGTCTTGCCGCAGCCGGAAGGGCCGAGCAGGGTCACCAGCGTGCCGGGTTCGACCGTCAGCGACAGATCGTGAATGGCGGTGAAGGCGCCGAAGCTTTTACGGACATTCTGAAACACGACGGATCCGGCAGGGGCTCTGTTCATGCGGTTTTCTCCTGCTGCAGGGATGTCGGAATGCGGGCGCGGGTGGCTGAGATACGGTTCTCGCGCCGCAGGCGCCGCTCGCCGACAAGAAGCTGGAAGCCGAGAATGACGGTGATCATCACGACGATCAGCATGGAGGAATAGGCGATCGCCACGCCGAACTCGCCGTTCTCGACAAGGCCGACGATGTACGAGGTGGCCATGTTGTATTGAGCGCTAACGAGGAAGACGACGGCGCTGATCGAGGTGATGGCGCGCACGAAGGAGTAGACAAGCGCCGCGGTGATCGCGGGCCGAAGCAAGGGCAGTATGACCTTGCGGATGGTGCGGAAGCTGTTCGCACGCAGTGTCATCGAGGCCTCGTCGAGGCTGCGGTCGAGCTGGCTCATCGCCGCGATACCGCCGCGCACGCCGACCGGCATGTTGCGGAAGACGAAACAGGCGACGAGGACCAGCGCCGTGCCGGTCATTTCCAGCGGCGGCAGGTTGAAGGCCATGATGTAGCTGATGCCGATAACTGTGCCCGGAATTGCAAAGCTCATCATCAGCGCGAATTCGAACAGTTCACGGCCGGCGAATTTTTGGCGCACGATGACGTAAGCCGTGGCGAGGCCGACAGCCGCCGTCAGCGGCGCCGAGATCAGGGCGATTTCCATCGTCGTCCAGAACGAGTTCCAGGCAACGCCGGTCCAGGCGATCGACCCTTCGCGCATGGTGATGGAGAAAGCCTTGGCGTAATGGGCGAGCGTCAGCGTGTTGTCGAGCCCCCAGGTCTTCACGAAGCCGCCGAAGATGATCATGCCGTAGACCACGAGCGTGAAGACCATCCAGGGGATGACGATCGCATGGACGCCGATCGACAGCGAGCGGGGCAGGGCGATGTGTGCTCCGCTATCACCCTTGCCGGTGACGGTTGCGAAATTCTTGCCGGAAAGCCAGACACGCTGGGCGAGGAAGGCGGAGAGCGTGAAGCAGAGCAGGATCATGGCGAGCACTGCGGCGCGGGCCGGATCGTTTTGCGAGCCGACGACGGCGAAGAAGATTTCCGTCGACAACACGCCATGGCTGCCGCCGAGCACCAGAGGGTTGCCGAAATCCGCCATGCTTTCGATGAAGCCGATCAGAAAGGCGTTGGCGAGGCCGGGCTTCATCAGCGGCAGCGAGACGCGCCAGAACGTGCGCCAGCGATCGGCGCGCAATGTCTGCGATGCCTCCTCCATTGAGGGGCTGACACCCTCGACAACGCCGATCAGCACGAGGAAAGAGATCGGAGTGAAGGACAGGACCTGTGCAATCCAGATGCCGGTCAGGCCATAAAGCCAGCGGCTCGGTTCCACCCCGAAGAGCGAGGATAGGCTCTGGGTCACCACACCGGCGCGGCCGAACAACAGGGTGAGTGCGAGACCGATGACGAAAGGTGGCGTGATGATCGGCAAAACGGTGAGGAGCCGCAGCCCCTTCTTGAACGGAAACCGTGTGCGGGTTGCCACCAGAGCGAAGGCGAGGCCAAGGATGGTCGAGCCGGCCGCCGTCATGATCGCCAGGAAAAGCGTGCGCCAGGCAACCCCGCAACGCGCTCCACCAACAAGGCAATCAAGGCTCCAGATCGACGAATCCACGATGTTGCGGTTGAAGCCGTCGAAATTTACCGAGCCGTCGAAATCCTGAAAGGCGCCGATGAACATGCTGCCGATCGGGTAGAACACGAAGACGACCACGAGGAAGACCAGAATGGAAATGGTCGAGACGACAAAGGCGTCACCTCGCATCACGCCGCGTTCTGCGAGGCCAAAAGCGAATATCAACACGAAGCAGATCGAGGCGAGAATAGCGCCCGCACCCATGGATGGCTGGCCGGTTGCCAATTGGCCAAAGAGCGTCTCGCCGATCGTCCAGGTCCAGCCGGTCGCGGTAATCGCCAGCCCCTGCAACGCCAGAAACAATATGCCGAAGCCACCGGCCCAGGCGAGGATCGCGCCGCGTCGCATGGGATCGCCGACGAATCGCGCCATAACGGCAACGCCGAGCGCAACGAGCACGGCCAGCAGCCACCAGCGGCCATGCGTCGTCATCTGCAGGATGCCGGGAGCGACCGAGTCTTTTCGCGGAAAGTCAGGCAGCCAGGAAAAGGAATAAAAACCCTTCTCGATCCGGTACCAAGGCAGCAGAATCGTTGCCGCGACGCCGAGCGCCAGCACGATATCCAGTCTGCGATTGCGATTATCCATGGCCGGCGGCGACCTCACTCAGTGGGAGACAGATCCGCCGCGCCGGGACGAGCCCGGGCGCGGCGGGGCGGTTGAGGTCAGTTGGCGTTGGCGCCGATCTCCTTGTCCCAGCGTTCCAGCAGCTTCTTGCGGGTGTTCGGATCGCCGTATTTGGCGAAGTCGTAGTCGATCAATTTGATCTCGGAGAACTTCGGCGATTCCTTCGGTACCTCGGCCTTGGAGTTTGACGGAAGCTGGAAGGATTTCGCGTCCTTCATGTGCGACTGCACGTCGGCCTTCAGCGCCCAGTCGTACCATTTCTTGGCATTGTCCATGTTGCGCGCACCCTTGACGATCGACATGGAGCCGATCTCGTAACCGGTGCCTTCGCACGGGGCGACTGACTTGACCGGGAAGCCTTCCACGGCCACCGCGACTGCATCGTGCATGAAGACGATGCCGACGGCGGTTTCGCCACGACCGGCAGCCTTGACCGGCGCGGAGCCCGACTTGGTGTATTGCGAGACGTTGGCGTTGAGTTTCTTCAGATAGTCATAGGCCTTGTCCTCGCCCATGATCTGCACGAGCGTGGCAAGCGCCGTATAGGCGGTGCCGGAAGAGTTGGGGTTCGCCATCTGGATTTCGCCCTTGAAGGACGCGTCCAGAAGGTCCGCCCAGCACTTCGGCTCCTTGAGATTTTTCTGCTTGAAGAGGTCGGTATTGTAGCCCCAGCCAAGCGCGCCGGCATAGACACCGACGGTGCGGAAGCCTGAGGCTTCCGCCTGCTTCTTGGCCCAATCGTTCAGTTCGCCGAGCAGCGGTGATTTATATTCCTGGGTCAGGCCTTCGGCCGCGGCCTGAAGATGCGGGTCGCCGGTGCCGGCCCACCAGATATCGGTCTTCGGGTTGCGCGCTTCGGCGCGGATTTTGGCGTAGGTTTCGCCGGACGAGAGGCGAACCATGTTCACCTGAATGCCGGTTTCCTTCTGGAACATCTGCTGCATCATCTCGCAGATCACGACGTCTGCGGAGCAGATGAGATTGAGTTCTTCAGCCGCGCGGGATGCCGAAGCATTCATCGTCAGGCCAGCCGCGAGCGCAGTCGCAGCCATAAGAGCAAGGCGCATGATTATCCTCCCAGATTTTGGTGACGCCTCCACATCACCCGCTTTGCAAGCGTGTGCAATCGTTCCATGTAGTTGCATCGCTTGTCAATAACCTATCGCTAAAGAATTCTGCGCGCCCTGATGAACCCTGTCATATGCCTGTTGCACTCGCTTGCAAAAGTGGGCATGAAATAGGCAGGGGAGGGTGGCGATGAGCCGCAAGATTTTCGTCAGCGCCAAGGAGGTGGCCGATCGGGCAGGCGTGTCCAGGTCGGCTGTGTCGCGCACCTTTACGCCGGGCGCCAGCGTTTCCGACGAGACGCGACGCCGCGTCACCGAGGCTGCGGAGGAGCTCGGCTATCACGTCAACCACCTCGCCCGCGGACTGATGCGCAACGAGAGCGGCATCGTCTGCCTGATCGTCTCCGAGATGGATACGCCTTATCGTGCCCGACTGGTCAGGGCACTGACTCGGCAGCTGCAGAGCACGTCGAAAATCGCCATGCTGATCAACACGGACCGATCGGACGACGACAGCGTCGATCAGGCGCTCCGGCAGGCGATCAGCTACCGCGCCGATGCTTCCATCATCCTGTCCGGCATGCCTGACAAATCGATAACCGACCTCTGTCTGAAGAGCGGCCAGAGGCTGGTCCTGATCAACCGCGACGAAGACCGCGAAGGCGCGCTGATGATCAATCTCAACGATCGCGAGGCCGCGCGCCGCGCCTTCATCGCACTGTTGCGGGCGGGCTGCCGTAGTTTCGCGTTTGCCAATTCCGAAGCCAGAACGCCGAGCCTGATGGCGCGCGAAGAGGGGTTCTGCGCCGCCGGCCGCGAGCATGGTTTCGAGGTGACCGTCGAGCGTTTCGGCTCAACGACTTACAAGAGCGGCGCCGTGCTGGCACAAAGACTTCTCAC
>CBDDGK010000029.1:0-18227 GCA_965227625.1 Neorhizobium sp.
CCTGCCTGCAAGCGTCACGCTTCTCGCCGCATCCGGCAAAGACGGACTGGCTGCGACAATCGCCCGTGATCTCCATGCGTCGAGCAAGCTCACACTCGGCGCTACCGGCTGGCCGCAGCCGGCTATCGTCGAACCGCTGACAGACAGGGAGGGCGATGGGCTCATCGATATCGTCGTTGTCGGCGCGCATCTCAGCGGCATGCCGCTGAACCACGAACTGATCAATCTCGACGGCACGTTTTCGCGGGTGGCGCAGACATCGGACGCCTACAGGCTTTACGCCCTGGCCGGTACGGTGCCGCCAAAGCCGGGCATGATCCGCGTCGATGGCGGCGAAGGCGGCATGATCGAGGTCGAGGTCTGGAAGCTGACACCGGCGGCTTTCGGCCGATTTGTCGCCGCGATCCCGACACCACTCGGGATTGGCACGGTCAAACTATCGGACGGCAGTTGCGCCAAGGGCTTCCTGACCGAACCGATGGCCCTCAAAGGTGCCACCGACATTACCGACTTTGGCGGCTGGAGAGCGTATTTCGCAAAGTCAGGCTGACCTCCGTTTTCTCTGCCGGCAACCACTTCACCGGAAAGTTACCGCAATTTTATAGGTCTCCGATCCGGAATTGCAGGGGCATGATTTGTCCCATTCGCAAAGCTTCTCCTGCCACTTAAGATCGTTGGAGGCGATATGGGGACCATCAAATCCCTTGGTTCCATTGCTAAAATACCGTAGGATTTATTCACTTCGTATTTTATCGGTTCCCGCATAGATAGTGGAGACCGCAATAGCTCCGCCGACTGATGATCATGCAATTTCGTTTTCGCCAGGCCGCAACCATGCCGCATATCAAGAAGGCGGCGCTCCGTAGCCTTGCCATCGCAGGTGTGATGGCTTCGGTCGCTTGGGTGTTCAGCCTGCTGGTTCCGGAGCGCCCGTTATGGCTGGATCTGATCGCAGTCGCGTTGATAGCAGCCGCGGCGACATTTCCGCTTCAATTGGCGCTTTCTCACCTCGGCACAGCACTTCGTGAAACCCAGAAGGAGCTTCAGAACGCCCTTCGTCATGAAGCAGTCACGACTTCACCACGACCCAGCGAATTCGCAGATACCGTCGAGCGTCCGACAGACCGCCGACATGTCGGCACCGTCGAAAGCCAGGATGGCATAATGCTTGCCCTGAAAGTCGACAATTTCGACGAGATCGGTCGGCGCTATGGCCCACAATGGGCCGATACACTGCTTCTGTCGATCATCCAGATCGTCTATTCGTCCGTGCGTTACGGGGATCTCGTGGCACGCCTCGCTTCCGACGAACTCGGCATCTATCTGCCCGGCGCGACAACGGAAAATGCCAGCGACATCTGCGAACGTATCCGTATCCGGATCAGGGAGGCGACTTTCTCAGCGGGGCAGGATCGCCATATAGACGTGACGGTGCGGCTCGGTGGAACCAGGATCGGACATCAGGCCGACTTCCAGGTGATCCGCGAGGCTGCCAGCCGTGCGGCTCATGCGGAAGAGGAAGCTGGCTCGATCCTATTCCGCGAGCGGTTCTCGTAAGCGAAATGCCTGAGAGGCGTCGTCATTTGCCATCCGCTTTCGTGGCTGCAATGCCGGCGGGGCTCAAGACACCGCATCGCCAGACGCTATAGACCGGCTGGGTATCCCAATCGTAATAATAGGCTGCGTTCAGCCTGCCCTCCCCCATCAACGTTTCGAAGCTTCGGCGCACCGCACGGATCGCGGCCTCCCGCTCGCGATCGTCTAGCGGGCAGCTACGTGCACTGTTGGCGATGCCCCACTCCGTCACCCAACACGGCCTGCCCGCCCCTTCGGGCTTGCAGAAATCGAGTACCGCCGTCACATAACGTGCCAGCGCCGCATCGTTCTTTCTGCCAGGGTAGAGATGGATGCCATAGCCATCCACCAGTGGATCGACACCCCGCTGTCGCAGCAGTGAAATGAACTCGGCGGGGTCCAGCCGTTCCATACCACGGCTATCGGCCTCACCGGTTTCGATATCGGAAAGCCCAGCCGAGATCAGCAATGCATCCCGGCTATGTGCTGTCTCACGCAACTCCTCCCGCGTGATACGGACGGCACCGACATAAGCCTCCAGTCCGCGGTCGAAGGCCTTGCGATCCGCTACTTCCGAAACGTTGCGCGGCGTCCGTCGCCCCGGCTTTTCGTAGACGGCGAGATCGCCATTGTAGGCGCTGTAGTTGATCTCGTTTCCAGGCTCGACGGCGTCGATGCGGATGCCCATGCCGTCGATGCGACGGAGCGCCGAGCGCAGCTGTGCCCGATAGATATCAAGGTCGAGATCCGAAAGCCGCAGGACATCCCAGATACGGCCGAAACCGGTGCGGGGTGTTGCATCCTGGGGATAATAGTCTTTGTTCCCGAGCTGGATTTCGAGAAGGATCTTCAGTCCCAGCCGATCGGCAATCTCAACCGCGTCGATGCTTTTTTCCACCGGCCGCGACAGTGAAAGCCGGACGTGTGTGATGCCGCTCGCCGCGATTTCCTTCAGGATACGTTCCTGATCCGCGCGGGAAAGCCAGGCGAGATTCACCCGGTTGACGCCGATCCGCTCTTCCGCAACCGCCGGCGGCACCGGGACAAAGGCCCAGAGCATCGCCAGCAGGCAGGCGAGGAACGTGCGCATCGGCACCGCCCTCATCCGCTTAAAGCCCGATCTGCCCCAGAGCACTGCGGAAATTCGCCTCGCACGCGGAATAGCGGTCGATCACGGATTGCGTGTCGATCTTGCCGAGGAAGTTGCCGAGATAGGCGCGCTTGTCCGTCTCCCGGTTCCAGGTGGCAGCCTCGATATAAGGGAAGCCGATGAACTCAAGCATTTCCCGCATGCGGTCATCGACAGCGATCATCAGGGCCGGCGTGCCGGCCTGCATGCCAATAATGCAGCCATGGAAGCGGCGGCCAAAGCAAAGATCGCGTTCGGCCATGGCCGAGCGCCACTGGTTCGTATCGAAATAGACCAGCAGTTCGTATTGCCGCTGCCATTTTTCCGAATGCTTGTATTCCGTACCGCCGGTGATGCGCGCGCTCGACCGGTCATAAACGATGTCGCCATCACTGCCGGTCAAGGCGAGATTATAGGCTACCAGCTCGTCCTGAACGACATAGCTTGCAACGCTGTCCGGCTTCAGCAAGGCATGGGCGTCGACGATCGTATCCGCAACGCTGCCGAGATAACCGCCCATGGCGATCTTCTGGGCCTCCGCCAGTGCCGGGTTGGCGAGCGCGGTCAGCGAGCGCTTCATGTCGTTCGGCGAAAAATAGAGCGACGGGCAGCCCGTCGGCTTGACGAACTTCATTCCCTGTTCCCGCAGGAACTCGGCGGTGAAGTAGCCGCGCGTCAGGAAGAAGCTTTCCTTGTTGCGCAGCACTTCCAGGAATTTCAGCGTGCCGGCCGGCAGCTGGTCCTTGAGGCCCTCCTTGCGCTGGATGCCGATGCCCATCACCACGATCGGCATGTTCAGCTTCTCGAAGATTTCCGCTTCGAGATCTGCGGAATAACCGGGGCGCAACAGATTAGCGGAGGCAAAGACGCAAAGATCGAACTCGCGGTTCACCGCCTCGTAGACTTCTTTCGAGTCCCGGCTGTTGGCGAGGTGCCAGAACGGCAGATAGGTGACGTCATGACCACGCAGACTCTCGGCCGCACCCTCACCAATCAGATAGTTGCCGGTATTGGCGATCTTCCTGACCTGCGAGATCAGGTCCTTCTTGGTCCTTGTCTCGTCGAAATAAGGACGATGGATGACGTTCGTTCCGGAAACGTCCGCAATCGTCCGCTGCAGATAGGAGGGAATGCCCGTGAGCAAGATACGCATGACTATCCTTTGAACCGAAAATGGGAGCGTTTAGATCGCTAGAGACCGATGCCGATTTCGCGAAGCGTGTTGCGGAAAGAGCTTTCGCGATCGGAATACCGATCGACGAGTTCGCTGGTGTTAAGCTGCGCCAGATGATCGGCAACGAACTCGGCGCGGTTCTCCGCCTTCTCGACATCCACCGTGTCGACGGCCGGCAGGCCGGTGAAGCCCAGCATCTCACGCATGCGGTCGTCCACCGCCACCATCAGGCTCGGCACGGCCGCCTGCATGGCGATGATCGAGCCGTGGAAACGACGGCCGAAATTGAAATCCATCGACGATGCCCAGCCGCGCCACTGGTTGTTGTCGAAGAAGGTGCGAACTTCGAACCGCTGCTTCTCCCGCTCCGTGCCGGGATAGGCGAGATCGCCGATCATCCGGCCCGAGGCGGAATCGTAGACGCGGCCCTCTTCATTCGGCTCCACCTTCATGTCGAAGTGGAGGAATTCGTCCTGCACCACGTAGGGCGGCACGGTGTCTTCAGGGGCAAGCGCATTCGCATCGAGGATCGCATCCTGGTTGCCGCCGAGATAGCCGGAAAAGATGGTCTTCGCCTTGCCGATCTTGACGCTCGACAGCTTCTTCATCGACCGGCGCATGTTGTCCGGCATGAAATAGACGGATGGGCAGCCGGTCGGGCGCACGAAGGAGAAGCCCTGATCCTTCAGGAACCCGGCGGACTCGTAGCCACGCGTCAGGAAATAGTGTTCGCGCTCCTTCAGGACGGCGAGAAGCCGCTTGGTCCCTTCCGGGAGATTGTTCTCGAGATCCTTGCGGTTCTGCAGACCGATGCCAAGCATGACGATCGGCATATTGAGACTTCTAAGAACATCCGCCTCGGCATCCGCGGAAAGCCCCTTGCGCAACAGGTTGGCGCAGGTGAAGACGCAGATGTCGAAGTTGGCGTTGAACTCGTCGAAGCTGCCGCCATTCTTGGTCAGGTTGTAGAGATGCCAGAAGGGGATCTGTTTGGCATGCGGCGCGATCGCACGCAGGGCGCCCTCTCCGATGAGGTAGTTTCCCGTATTGCTGATATTGCGGAGCTCCTGCAGGAACTCGTCTTTCGTTTCAGGCTGCTTCTGCCGCTCCGCATAGGAGACTGACAGACCCTGGGCGCCGTTGACAAGGCGCGTGTAGTGACCCGGAATACCCGTCACGAGAATTCGTGGACGCATTCGACTAGACCTTTCTGTTTCAAAGGAGCGGCCCGGCCATCAGCCAGCTGCCGCGACCACGGGATTTGATGTCGCCTGCTCGCGAAAGACCGCGGCGCGCGACAGTGACGAATTTTTCACGGACCTGTCGGTCCAGGAGATGAATTCCGAGAAGGAAGATGCCCATGACCGGTGCGCAGCGGTCCTGATGCAGCCTTCCATCAATGGCGCCAGCCTCTCACGATTGCGCGCGACCTCCTCGATGATCCGCGCCAGCTCTCGCACCACCTGCGGATCGGACGCCGCATTGATGAGAATGCCGTCCTCGCCGTCGGAAATGAGCTCGTCCACGGCGCCGACCGCCGTCGCGATCGGCACGCAGCCGAGTTGCTGCGCCTCGGCGATCATCAGAGGTGCGCCCTCCCAGCGCGACGGCATGAGGAGAACGTCGGCCCAGCCGAGCGCCTTGATAAGGTCCTTGCTGGCGAAGACGGGGGGACGCACGTCGACACCGAGGTCCTTCAGTCGTTCACTCCAGGACGCCCTGGAATCGGCGAGGATTTCCCCGCCGATGGCACGGGCGTCGAAGGGGACGTTCGACGCCCGCAGGTCGCCAAGTGCCGCCGCCAGCCGGTCGATGCCTTTCTGCTGGTCGAGGCGGCCCATGTAGAGAAGTCGCAGGCGGTCATCCTTGCGCTCGATCCGCCGGACAGCGAGAACCTCCGCAAGCGCCTTGGGCGGTACCGAAAAGCTTGCACCATTGGCGACGGCGAAGACTTTTTCGTGCGGCACGCCGTAGCTGTGCAGATAGATCTTGAGCTGCTCCGAGCAGGTTAGAAACGCATCGTAGCAGTGCTCGTGGGCAATCGCCGCGAAGGGCTGACCGGCGGGGCGCTTGAACGCCGTATTATCCACAACGTGCAGATAGCAGGCCGTGCGCGTGCCTTCCGAACGCAGCCGCGCGATAAGCGGATGAACGGCCATGACGTGGTTGTTGATGACGAGGTCGAAGCCGGACAGCTGCCCCTTGAGAGCCTGCCAATCGACGACATGCTCCTCGGCGATAAAGTCCTGCCCGAGGAATGACCCCGACCCACCCCAGGCCGGAATCCCGGCATCCCAGAAATGGATATAGTCGAAGCTTGGATCGAACTCGTCGATGACGTCCATCCGGGACGTGCCGAGCACGAAGAGATGGGTCTCATAACCCGCCGCCTTCAGTTCGCGGGCCGCCGCATAGACGACCTTTTCTGCGCCACCAAAAGACGCGTTGGGGACCAGAAGCGCCACGGTCCGTTTGCCCTCGTTGTGTCCGAGCGGCAGGACCGGCGAGCCGCCGATCTCCTTGCGCAGCGCCTTGTGCAGGTCGGTATAGGGCACGAGCCGCGCGGGGCGCCACGTCCAGCGCCTTGCCGCCGTCTCGCGAAGCGGGCTCGAGGCAATGGCGTTGAGGCAATTGATCATCACCTGTTGCGGCGTGATGAGGGAACGGCGCGGCAGGCTTCTCGGGAAGGGGAAGCGTACCTTCAGCACGGCCGATGTCGGCCAGACCTGTTGGCTTGCGATCGACGAGAACCAGTTCACGGCATTGTTCTGAACCACGTCCTGGACAAGCCGGGTCGACAGGAAGACGAGATCGGCAGGGCCGATCTTCTGCGCACCCGGCCCATGAACGATCGGCTCGATCTTGCGCTGGGCGGCATCGTTGGCAAGCTGGACGAAGACGACATTGCTCGTCTCGCTCATGCGTTCGAGATGGGCAAGGACGTTCGGCAGCATGCGCGAACGCCGCAGGAGGTCGAGTGCCGCACCGCTTCCAGCCACCATGAACGGCGGAAAATGCTCGTTATCGGGTTCGCCGATATTGCCCCAGAACGCCGGAATGATGTCGTCGAGACGAAGCATCGCCGGCGGCTTGGTGGGATCGGTGAAGAAGGAGATCGCCGTATCTTCCGTTCGCGCGAACAGGTAGCGCGGGCATTCCTCATGCTCGAAATCCACCAGCATCGGCCGCTGAAACAGCGGCATGTGGCGCTTGCGCAGAAAGCTGACCGACGTGGCGCGGTCGCGGTTCGCCTCCTTGAAACGGCTCTCCGCCCTCAATCGATATTCGAAGACCGTGTCGTGGCAGGGAGTGCCTACGAAACCGTGCTCGATGCAGGACAGCCAGAATTCCCAATCCTCGAAACCGTTCTGCCGGTCGTCGTTGAAACGGACACCGTCCTTGAAAACCTCGATTGAGATCATCGATCCCGTATCGCAGATATTGTCGGTGATGCAGTGTACCAGCCGCGAATAATGATTGCCGTAATGGGCACGCCAGCTGACCGAAAACGTATCGATATTGGTATAAACCCAGCCGCAGCCGCTGGAGACGAGCTGCCGGTAAAGCGTCTCGATCGTGCCGGGAAGGACGCGGTTGTCGGCATCGAGAAAATAGACGGCCTTCGCCTCGGAAAAATGTTCGAGGACAAAATCGATGGCGCGATTGCGAGCGCCGCCCGGGCCGGCATTCCTGCCGAATATGACATGGACGGATGGATGGGCCGCCGCGTAAAGCAGCAACTGATCGAACGTCTCGTGCCGAGGATCGCCATCGACCGAAACGACGATGACAGTTCGGCAACCTTTGAGATTCGAGGCGAGCACCGATTCGATCGCTTCAAGGGCGAGCGCCGCGTGCCCGTAGAGAGGCATGGCCACTGCGATGAGGTTTCCAGGCTCACGATTACCGGACATCGGTGGCCTCCGTGAATTGCTTGACCATCCGGAAGCCGGACACTTTCAGCCAGGAGAAGTCGACCGAATCCGTCACCGCACGGCTGAGGATCATCAGGTCCATCGGACCGCGCACCGGCTCGTCCAGCTGGATGTTGATGTTGACCACTTCGCTGGAGCTGACTTCGCGCCAGCCGCTGAAGAATGCCGATGGCTTGGCCGTGCCCTTCCGGGCGATCTCGGCCACTTCGGAACGCGCATTCGAATTTGCGGGCGCAAGCAGGAAGCTGACCGCGGCGGGCTTGCCTTCCGGATGATCGATGAAGGCGCTGGCCGAGAACGATATCGTGCCGGGCTCGACTGCGCGGCTGACCGCGCCTGCCGATATGCCGGCCGGCAGCGGGTGGCAAACAATTGCGTGCTCATGCTCGAGGAAACGCACCGTCTGGAATTCCGGAACGATCGGCGTGACCGAGACGTCGGCAATCTGGCTCAATGTGGCGACCGCCAGGCGGTAGTCCACGGTATAGCGACCTTCGAGCATGTTGCTCGGTGCGATCATATTGGGCGTCCGGGCGGGCTTGACCCCCGGCAATCCGGTAAAGACCTTGAAAGCCAGCGGACGAAGGTCGAGATCCGGATGCGGAAGCTCCGAGCGCGCCGAATAGCGCTCGCCGGCGATCGGATATCCAAGCGAAAGACCGATGCTGTCCGGCCCCGTTGCAGAAACCCGCAGCCGCAGCGTGCGCGCAGCCCCACCGCAGGCGCGGGGAAGCGAGAAGAAATTCCAGCCCGTCACGAGTTGCGCATAGGGAACGGTCCATTCCGCGACCCCCTCGCCGCTTTCGAGGTAGCTCAAAGAGACGACAAGCTCTCCGCTGAGCCTCGGCACCGAATGTAGGTGCAGGGCAAATCCCGCCACGCCGAGACTCGATACCGGCAACAGTTGCTCGATGAAGGCTGCGGCAAGCAGCGGCCCGATCCCCTCGTCCTTTGGATCGGAATAGGGATCGTGTGAGAAGATTTCCGAGACCGGCTCCCAGTTTCGCGCCTGGAATGCGTCTTCGAGAGCCCGATAGTTTTCGAGCAGCGTTTCGCGTTCCCGCCGCAGGATCGCGAGTTCCGAAGTGATCGAGGCGCTGTATCGGGCGAGCCGGCCGATGCTGCCCTCGGTCAGAGCCTGCAGAAGTGCAAAACTCTCCAGGCTGTTTGCAGGGTCGAGCCGCCGGATGGGAACTGCGGGGACGGTGCCCAATGGCCCAAGCAGCGCCAGCCCCTCCCGCAGATCCGCCTCGCCCTCATCGGAAAAGGCGACGGCGACCAGCGGAAAAACATTTTGCAGGGTCGGCGGAGGAAGGCCATCGGCATCGAGAAAAACGACCAGATGCTCTAGATCGCTTCCCTCGAAACAGGACCGATCCCGGCTGGGCGCCGCGATCAGCCTTCTCGTCACCAGTTGTTTCCCGATACCGGAAGACGTCAAATCTAGCACGCGCCGCCCCTGAAGAATTTTTCTACAAGAAGAACAGTGAAGTCGGATAATCGAATTTTTTCAAAGTCATCCGGCCTTATTGCGAGGAGCCTAACAACTAACATTGCAGCGCACAATAACAAAAACATACTGATACAAAGAAATATATTCAACATATACTTCAAAAATTGAAGTAAAACTAAGCGACCTCTTGGGGTTTCGCCACAAGCGACTTGCCGATCAGTTTTTCAATAAGATATTGTTGACGATCAAGGCAGTCTTTCAGTCCGAAGCGCCGTTCGATCGTGCGGCGTGCGGCAACACGCATGCCGAAGTGACGCTCCGGATTTGCCAAGGCACCAAGAATGGCTTCGGCCAGCGCATCCGTATCAAAGAACGGCACCAGAAGACCGTTTTTGCCGGAGCGAATGACTTCCTGGACGGGGGCCGTATCCGATCCGATGACCAGTGCTTCGCAGGCCATCGCCTCCAGCACTGACCAGGACAGAACGAACGGATAGGTCAGATAGAGATGTGCGGACGAGATCTGGTAAAGCTGCCGCAGGACCGAATGCGGTACGGGACCGGGAAAGAGAATATTTTCCCGCGGAATATCCAGCGACTTGAGAAGATGATCCTTCCATCCGCCGCCGCCGGGCGGCGGCACGCCGTAGCTGACGCCGTCACCGCCGACGAAAACGAACAGGGCATCGGGGCGTTGGCGCACCACCTTGGCGGCGGCCTCCAGAACCTGAGGAAATCCGCGATACGGTTCGAGATCGCGGGAGACAAAGGTGACGATAGGAGGCCCGCCGGCGTCGAGCACACGCCCATCCGGAAGTGTGGCCGAAGCCTTTGGGTCCGGGCGAAAGCGCGCCGTATCGATACCTTCGTGGCACACCGAAATGCGCCCCCGAACGTCGGCGGGATAAAGACTTCTCTGCCAATGGGTGGGGCTGATCCCGGCCTCGATCGCTTCGAGCGACAAGAGCTGCGCGATGTTGCGCAGCCGCAGCCTCTTGCGCGTCTCCAGATCGGGCTGATCGTCGGGGGAGAAACCGATATCCGCGCCTTCCGAACGGTAGAAGAACTCGCAATATCCCAACGCGGGCACCTGCGGCATGACGTCCTTCAGGAACATCATGCTGCCCCAGCCGATATGGCCGACAACGACATCGGGCTTCAGCCCCTGCCGCACCATGACATCGAATGTTTCGGCAACGCGGTGACCTATTCGCACATGGTGATCTGGGGCCGCCAGATGCCGAGCCATGTGCGGATCGATGCGCGGCCCCGGTTCCGCCCGATGTCGAACGACTCGGACGGAAGGGATTTTCTGGTCAATCGTCTCGGTGACGAGGCTCACCTCGTTGCCCGCCTGCGTGAGCTGTGCGGCAAGCGCGGCGAATTGCCCGAAACCCCGTCGATGAACGAAGGCTACGTGCATCGCGCTTGGTCCGCCATTGCCGGGAGCACGAGAGGGCGCGCCATTCAGACGCCGAACCGTGAAGTGCCCCAGGCCAGTTCGAGCTGGTGCAGCGTCTGGAAAGCCGTTTCAAGCATCCGCTGATCCTGGTCGCCGCGATTAACGGCACGCTCATAAGTCATCGCCGCGTCGCGGAGATTGGCTCTGAGCTGCCGCCCCTTTTCCGTGAGCTTGATGCGTGCGGACCGCTTGTCGCGCTGGGAGGCAACGCGATCGATATAGTCCCCGTCGCCGAGCTGCTTCAGGTAGTAGGACACGTTCGAACCGACATAGTGGCCGCGGTCGAGAAGCTCCGCGACCGACAGTTCCGAATCGCCGATGGCCAGCAGAATCATCGCCTGCGCCGGCCCGATGTCGTCCACCCGAAGCTTGGTCAGCTCCGCGCGGATCAAGCCCGAAAAGCGCCGGCTTGCCCGTTCCATGAGGCGCGCCAGCTCGAAATATGTAACGTTTTGGAGGTCTCCGAACTCGACATCCTGAGGTTGCTTAGGGTCTGTCTGTGCTGCCTGGCCCAATGGAACTATCGGATCCCCGCCCAGTTCTACAGGCAAATTTAGCACAACTTCTTCTTTCATCCCGCTCTCCGTTTTCAGGAAAATACTTCAAATTTTGAAGTAATATTTGAATACGCCCATTCCCTCGAATTCCCCCAGCTTGCATAAGCCTGCATTTATGTGCCAGATTGGCTGAAGCAATACTATCCTTCGGTTCAATTATAACCAAATACCCCCTGAATCTGATTGATCTAACGTTAACCAGAGGCAAATTGCCATGCGTGATACTGTTCAAAATGAGACAACAAGCAAGGGGAAAACTGCAGAAATAAGCCGGAAAGACCACTCAGGATTGCTAGTATTACAAGCTAAGCGTGTCTTCCTGTCCGCTTTGTTTTATGCGGCAGCGCTGAGCGTTTGCCTCAATCTGTTGCAGCTAACCATGCCGCTTTTCATGCTGCAGGTTCACGACAGAGTGCTTAACAGCCAGAGCATGGACACGCTTGCGATGCTGACGATGCTGGCAATCGGCGCGCTTGTCGTACTCGGCATTTTGGAGTTCATCCGCGCCCTCTCGTTCCAGGCGATCGGAGGCGCGCTCGTGCGCCGGTTGAACGTGCCTGTCCTCACCGCCGCCGTTCAGGCCTCGGTCGATCAGGGCCTGACGCGGGCGACCCAGTCCCTTCGGGACATCGCAGAACTGCGAAGCTTTCTCACCTCGTCCGCGGTCAGCGCACCGCTCGACGCGGCCTGGTCGCCGATTTTCCTCGGCGCCCTTTTTCTGCTGCATCCGCTTTTCGGGTTGATCGGCGCCGTCGCCGCCGTCGTGCTGCTTTGTGGCGGCTTGGTCACGGACATTTTGACGCACCAACTCACCCGTGAAGCGAATCAGACGAATGTCGAAGCGATATCCAAGATCGGTGCTTCGCTGCGGCACGCGGAGGCGATCGAGGCAATGGGCATGCTGCCGGCCCTGGCGAAACGCTGGCGCGGCCTGCAGCTTCAGGCACTGAGCGCCTTCGAAACGAGCGGACGCAGAAGCAAGGCGATATCCTCCACCATACGCAGCCTGCGCTATTCCATTCAGATCATCACGCTGGCGGCCGGCGCCTATCTGGTGCTGCAACAGGAAATCACCCCCGGCGCGATGATGGCATCGAGCATTCTGGTCGGACGCCTGCTGATTCCCTTCGATTCGATTATCGAGAACTGGCGCCAATGGGTGCTCGCAATCGCCAACTGGCGCCGCCTGGAAACCCTTCTCAAGACCGACCTGGCAGTTCGCCAGACGATGCCGACGCCGCATTCATCGGGCGATATCGTCGTCGACAAGCTCGTCTACGCAGCTCCGGGGCTGGATGTACCGATCATCAAGGGCATTTCCTTCTCGCTTTCTCCGGGCGAGGTCCTGGGCGTGATCGGCCCTTCCGCCGCCGGCAAATCGACGCTGGCGCGCCTGCTGGTGGGCATCGTGCGCCCGACAGCCGGCGGCGTCTTCCTGGACGGCAACAATACCTACCTCTGGGAGCGCAGTTCGTTCGGCAAGATCGTTGGATACCTGCCGCAATCCGTTTCTCTGCTGGAAGGCACCATTCGCGAAAACATCGCGCGCATGGCCGACAGCGATCCGTATAAGGTGTTGGAAGCGGCTCGGCTGGCCGACATCCACGAAATGGTCGGGCGCTTGCCGCTCGGTTACGACACGCCCGTCGGCGATGGGCACCTCACGCTCTCCGGAGGGCAGCGGCAGCGCATCGCCCTGGCGCGCTGCCTCTATGACCAACCCCGCTTCATCGTACTCGACGAGCCGAATGCGAACCTTGACGCGATCGGGGAGCGCGCCCTGATACGCGCCATCGAGCGTGCCCGCGAGGGCGGCGCCATCGTCATCATCATCGCCCACCGGCCGGCCATCATGCAGGTCGCCGACAAGCTGCTCGTGCTCGAAAACGGCCGCATCACTCAATTCGGACCCCGAACATCCGTTATCCCGGCCACTGCGCCGGGCGAAGCTCCCCGTGAGGTAACCGCGATATGATGAAGTTGAAACCCGTCATCACCGAAAAGAAGCCCCTTGTGATCGAGGCAGATCCGTCCGAGCGCCGGATCCAGCGATATCAGCCGGCAGTGCAGGATATCGGTCCGTCAAGCCTGGAATTCGACGAGTTCGACAACCGTTCGCCGCTGCGCCGCCTCGTCATTGCCGGGCTCGCCACGGTCTTCGTGTCCTTCGGCGGATTTTTCGCCTGGGGGTTTTCAGTCCAACTCAGCAGCGCGACGGTCGCCAACGGCACGGTCATCGTCGATTCGAAACGTAAGACCATCAGTCATTTCGAAGGTGGCGTGATGAGCCGGCTGCTCGTCCAGGAAGGTGACAAGGTCACCGCCGGACAGCCGCTCATCGAACTGGAGGATACGCGTGCACGCTCCAGCCTGCGGTCTCTCGATGCCCGACGCATCGGCCTGATCGCCAAACTGGCCCGCCTGAAAGCGGAACAGAATGATGCACGGCAAATCACCTTTCCAAGCGATTTCGGCAAAGCCCAGGGCGTGACGATCGACGACGCCATCAAGGCGGAGACGATATTTTTCGACAAGCGTCACGAGACGAAACTCGGACGTGTCGAAGTCCAGAGAAAGACCATCGAGGAACATCTCGAACTGGCGGCTTCCTATGACATCCAGATAGAGGCGACCGACCGACAGATCGACCTCATCAAGGAGCACCGGGCATCGATGGCGACGCTGGCGAAAATGGGCGCCGTACCGCGCACCCAGATCATCGAGATCGACTCCAGGCTAAGCGAGCTTGCGAGGGTACGGGGCGAGCTCGTCGGCAACAAGGCTCAGTCCGAAAAGGCCGCGGCCGGCGCGCAGCTTACCCTGACCGGTATCGAAAGCGACTTTCAGTCGACAATCGCCGGCGAAATCACCACGGCACGCGTCGATCTCGCCGATGTCGAACAGCAGATCACAGCCTCAAAGGACGTCTTGCGTCGCCTCGAAATACGCTCTCCCCAGGATGGCATCATCGCCAATATCCTGCTGCGCACCCCCGGCAGTGCGGTCACCCCCGGCCAACCGCTGCTTGAGATCGTTCCGGAAAACGAGCCGCTTCTGGTCGAGATGCGCGTCAATCCTCGCGACATCGACAGCATCGCGGTCGGCTCGCATACCCAGGTCCGGCTGACGGCGTACAATCAGCGATCCCGCCTGCCGATGGAAGGCACCGTCACCTATGTCGCTGCGGACCAGTCGGTCGACGAGAAATCGAACAGCGCGTTTTTCGTGGCGCGCGCCAAGCTCGATCCGGCGTCACTGAAGGCAAATCCGGATGTGCGGCTCTATCCCGGCATGCCGGCCGAGGTGCTGATCATCCACGAACCACGCCGCGCGATCGATTACATCACCTCTCCTGTACTCGAAAGCTTCAACCGCGCGTTCAGGGAAGACTGAGCCGAGGACGCCGCAAAAATGCTGCAAAGCAAAAATTACTTCAAATATTGAAGTAATATAAAAGTAAAATATAGAAATATTACTTTCTTAAATTCACGAATATCGAAACAATGTGCCAATAAGACTCACTTTAGAAAATATATTTCTCAACTTCTGACATTTTAGCCTCAAGATATGCTTGCGCTCTGGATTTTTGCAGTGCACATTTCCAGCGCGAAATCGTCGCACCCGGCGCCGACAACGCACTGACATAGACCTGAAGAGGAGAGGCAGATGGCCACATTGGAAGGCGGAGCATACGACGATGCCCTGTTCGGTTCCCGCTTCAACGACTTCATCCGCGCCCATGCGGGCGATGATTTCGTAAGCGGCGGCAACGGACATGACCTCGTATTCGGTGGTGAAGGCGACGACCTGCTGTTCGGCGGAAAGGGAAATGATTCCCTGTTCGGCGGCGAAGGCGACGACCTCCTGAACGGTGAAGACGGTAACGACACCCTCGTCGGTGGCTGGGGTGACGATCTTCTGTACGGCGGAAAGGGCGCCGACATTCTGCTCGGCGGACAGGGCAATGACCTTCTGTCCGGCGGCAAGGGTGCCGACATCCTTTACGGCGGTGATGGCAACGACATCATCGACGGCGGCGCCGGCGACGATATCCTGGTCGGCGGTCCTGGCCATGACGTCTTCGTGTTCGGCGGTGGCGGCGGCAATGACGTCATTCTCGACTTCAATGCCGGCGAAGACATTCTGCAGATCTCGAAGGGCATCAACGGCCTCGACGTTACGTCGCCGGAAGATCTGGCCTCGCGCATCACGCAGGTCGGCGGCAATGTCGTCGTGGATCTCGGCCATGGCGATACGCTGACATTGGTCAATGTCGATGCAGACGACATTCATGCCAATCCCGAGAACTACTTCACCGTTCACTGAACATGATTTCTGCGCGCCCTGCCTCCTCCCGTGGGGCGCGCAACCTAAAAGCATGTCGCGCAAAAGTGCTTGGCGGTTTTGCGATAACGACATGCGCAAACAAAGACCTGAAGCGTACGGAGCGGATCCGAAGGATCGCGACACGCTTCAGATCCAGAGGGGCAGCGTGTGACGTTCGACGAAGCGATAGACGCAACTGGCGTTTTCAGGAACGCAAAGATCTTCCGGCTCGGCACGGAACTGGCCATCCTCGTCTGGGATCTACCCTCATCCCTTCCCGCCACCACGAAATGCCTGTTGTCGATGGAGCATTCGCCGGTGCCGCTGGTCAGCATGGTGCTTTCGCTCGGCAATGGCAGACAGCGCATGGTCTGGGCAATGCGGCCGGAGCCGCAGCCCATTGATATCGACATCCGCACGGAGCACGGCGGGACCACAGAAACCGTCGTGATGCGACCGGCGCGCATGCTCACGCCACTTGATGTGGAAACGCTGTTTGCCGAGCTTGCGCCCGGCGCCCGCATCAAGTTCGTCAACAACCTGCTCACCGTCTGGCGAAGCGCCTTCCGTATCACCAGTGATCATCTCTTCCACATGATCGTCGAAGACGCCCTTCATGCGCTCGTCCCCGAACCACAGCCGGCCGGCATCGTCTGTCAGGTCGCCCAGGGGCGACATCTGATCGAGACTGCGATCAATCCCGATCTCGGCGACATCACGGCGATCTATGCGATCGGCGCGACGTCCATCGCCCGCATGGCCGCAAAGCCCGTTCTCGGACGCAAGGCGAAAGGCGGCGTCCAGCCGTGCCATTTTATCGCCGAGTCACCCTTTCCCTCTCCTCCGCTTCTGATCGTTCTCCTGAGCAAGAACGGTGCTGCAATCCGCCAGCTGGCAGACGGCAAACCTCGCTATTCGAGCCTTCAGAAATGGTGGGGCAAGAATCGCGAAGCGGCGGAGCTGCGCGAAATGATCGTCCGCTGCCTTTACACCCTGCCGGAAGGCGGAGCCGCGACCGCTATCGATCTCCAGGTCAACGCACCACTCACCGCCAACCGGATCGCCAAGTCGTCGATGCATCCGTCCGGAGAGGTCGACCTTGCCCTTGCGCTCGACGACGGCCTTCTGGCAGGCGGCTGGTTTCATGCCCCGTCATCCGCTTTTGCCGGCATCGACTATGTCAGGCAGGACGGCACCGCCGTGCCGCTGGACGCAAACTGCTACAAATTTCCCGCCTGGGCGGAAGGCAAGGATGAAAAGAGCAAGACCGATGTGACTGGCTTCGTCGCCTGGATTCCGCTGGCGGAACCCCTCGGGCCGCTGCTGCAACCGCGTTTTCAGCTGCGTCTTGCTTCGGGAGCTGTCAGGCCGCTAATTCCGAAGCCGCAGCCTTTCGAGCCTGCAACGCAGCGAAACCACGTTCTGCGCGCCGTGCCGCCGCAGCACGCGGTCGACAACGCCTTCCGCACCATTCTCGCCCCGGCGTTGCAGGACATAGAACGCCGATTGGGCAAGACGATCGAGGTGGAATCCACCAAGGACTACAGCCTGACGGAAACCGCGCCCCTCGTTTCGATCGTCATTCCCCTTTACAAGGTTCTCGACTTTCTGCGCTTTCAGCTATCGGGAATGGCCACAGACCCGTGGCTGGCGGCAAATGCTGAGATCATCTTCGTCCTCGATTCTCCGGAAATCCAGGACGAGACCGAGCACATGCTGGGCGGCTTGCACCTCCTGCACGGACTGTCGATGAAGCTGGTCATCATGAACCGCAACAGCGGTTATGCGCGGGCCTGCAATGCCGGCGCGCGCTTTGCTCGTGGCGCCATCCTGGTCATGCTCAATTCCGATGTGGTGCCGAAGGGGCCTGGCTGGCTTCAGCTCCTGTCTCGGCCACTGATGGAAAACAGCGGACTGGGGGCCATCGGCCCGAAACTGCTCTTCGAAGATGGCTCGCTGCAGCATGCCGGCCTGTATTTCGGTCGCGACCAGCGCGGGATCTGGCTGAACCACCATTTCAACAAGGGCATGCCCGGCGACTATGCGCCCGCCCAGCGTGCCCGCGAGGTTCCGGGCGTCACAGGCGCCTGCCTTGTAAGCCGCAGGGAGATTTACGAGCGCGTCGGCGGCTTCACCGAGGACTATGTGATCGGTGATTACGAGGACAGCGACCTTTGCCTCAAGATCCGCCGTCTCGGCCTCCAGATCGCCTATGAGCCGGCCGCCTGCCTCTATCACTTCGAGCGGCGCTCGATCCGTCGCAGTCAGGACTACATGCGCGGTGTCGCCAGCCAATACAATTCCTGGCTCCACACGCAGCGCTGGGAAGACGACATCTCCGAAATCATGGCGGATCGGCCTGGCAGGGACAACGATCACCCGGCGGCCAAGACTGTCACCAGGAATGTGAAACTCCGGCAGAGGAACGCAGCGTGAATCAGGTAGCATTCCTTAACCCTCCAAAGCCCGCCCGCCTGGTCGATGAAGACCGCGTTCGCTGGCTGCTGGACTCCGTTCGGACCAACCATTTCCTGCCGCAGCCGGAGCCCACAAATGTTTTCGTCGGCGACGGCGACTTTCGGGCTATCGGCGCGGAATTCCTCGGCCACTTCATCC
>CBDDGK010000030.1:0-44888 GCA_965227625.1 Neorhizobium sp.
CTCGATCAGACCTGATTGCACCAGCTGCGCCATCACCTTGTTCACGGTCATGCGCGAGCACCCGTATTGGGCTGCAAGGTCGACTTCGAAGGGCAGATGATATCCGGGTGGCCATTCGCCGGAGAAGATCCGAGTTTCGATATCGCTCAGGATACGTTGGTGGAGGGTCAGGTTGCCCTGGTCTTCTGTCGCCACGCTGGTTTAATCTCCTGAATCGATACTCCGACCATGTACTCCGCATCTTCCTAAGGCGGAAACGAAATTCGACTATTGCCTATCCTCAAGAAGATCGAGCATAGCGGAGCGGAAGCGGCGCGAGATGGCGTCCCGGGATATATGGCGACCGCCCTGCACCTGTTTGCGGCCACCCACCCAAACGCAATCCACCGCAACGCTGCCGGCAAAGATCCAGCTGTCGAGAAGAAAGTCCTGCGAAAGGTAGGGCACGGCGGAAATATCGAGCGTTACAAAGTCCGCTTCATTCCCAACCGCAAGGCCGGCCGATCCATCGAGTGCGATATTGCCGCCTTTCAAAGCTTCGTCGAACAACCGGCGTCCGGTGGACTGGCTCGGTTCAGCAATGACATTGCGAGCGCGTCTCAAAAGGCGCTGCGAATATTCCAGCGTTCTCAATTCTTCCGGCAGCGAAATCGATACGTTGGAATCCGAACCGACGCCAAGCCGCCCACCCGCGGCGAGAAATTCCGATGCGGCGAAGATACCATCGCCAAGATTTGCTTCGGTGATGGGGCAAAGACCGGCTATCGCGCCGCTCCGCGCAACGTCGCGCGTCTCATCCGGCGTCATATGCGTGGCGTGGATGAGGCACCAGCGCTCATCGACCGCGGCAGTGTCGAGCAGCCATTCGACGGGTCGTGCGCCGGTATGAGCGATGCAATCTTCCACCTCCTTCACCTGTTCGGCGATATGGATATGGATCGGCGCTCCGCCCGCCATCGTGGCGACGTCTGCAAGCTGCTCCGGCGTCACGGCGCGCAAGCTGTGCGGTGCAACACCAAGTTTTGCGCCGGCAAGTCGTGAGGTTACCTTTCGGCAGCCTTCCATCAGTCGCGAAAAGCTCTCCAGAGAATTGATGAAGCGTCTTTGCCCCCCGGACGGCGCTGCGCCGCCGAAACCGGAATGCGCATAAAAGACCGGCAGCAGCGTCAGCCCTATTCCGGTTTCCGCGCTGGCGGCACCGATTCGCTCCGCCATCTCCGCGATATTGGCATAAGCGCCGCCATCCTTATCATGATGCAGATAGTGAAACTCCCCCACGCGCGAAAAACCGGCCTCCAACATTTCCATGTAAAGCTGAGCGGCGATCGCTTCGACATGGTCCGGCGTCATTGATAGCGCGAAGTGATACATGACCGTGCGCCAACTCCAGAAACTGTCGTCGGCCGGTCCGCGAACTTCGGCCATCCCCGCCATAGCGCGCTGAAAGGCATGGCTGTGGAGGTTCGGCATGGCCGGCACGATGACCTTGTGGAGTTCGTCTCCGTGCTGGGGCGCTGCGCCGGTATCGACCGCGGTAATACGGCCTCCCGAAAAGACCAGCCGCACATTCTGCTTCCAGCCATCCCCCAGAAGAGCCGTTTCGGCATGTAGTGACGTCGTTTGCATCGGCCTCTCTCCTCCGGACCAATTCCCTGATGCCGACCGTCGATTCAAAAATCATCTTGTCAGCACGTTATTATGTATATACATGTTATCGCCAGGAGGAAAGATACAATGGCGATCAGCGGCAGCGAATTTCGCAACAGCGGAGCAGGCGAGGCCCGAATCTGGCGCAATGCGCGGGTTCTTTCGCTTGCTTGCGCGACGAACGGCCTTGCGATCATCGAAGACGCGGCGGTTGTGGTGCGCGATGGGCGAATCGTCTTTGTCGGGTCGCAGGCAGCCTTGCCGGCCGAGTTTGAGAATGCCGATAGTATCGATTGCGGCGACCGCGTCCTCACGCCCGCGCTCGTTGATTGCCACACACATCTCGTGTTCGGCGGCGATCGGGCGATGGAGTTCGAAATGCGCCTTGCGGGGGCGACCTACGAGGAAATCGCCCGTGCCGGCGGCGGCATCGTTTCTTCCGTCAAGGCGACCAATGCGCTCTCTCCCGAGGAACTGGCGAAGGCCGCCCTGCCGCGCCTCGATACGCTGCTTTCGGAAGGTGTTTCGACCATCGAGATCAAGTCCGGCTACGGGCTGTCAATCGAGGGTGAGTTGAACATGCTGCGTGCGGCGCGGCTTCTCGAAACCCTGCGCCCCGTGCGGATCGTCACCTCTTATCTCGCCGCCCATGCCACGCCGGTGGAATACAAGGGCCGCAATGCCGACTATATCGCCGATGTCGTCCTGCCGGGGCTCGATCGCGCCCATGCGGAAGGTCTGGTCGATGCGGTCGACGGTTTCTGCGAAGGGATCGCCTTTTCGGTGGACGAGATGCGGCTGGTCTTCGATCGCGCAAAAGCGCTTGGAATTCCGGTCAAGCTGCATGCCGAACAACTGTCTAATCTCGGCGGCGCAAAAATGGCTGCGTCTTATGGTGCGCTGTCGGCCGATCATCTCGAATATCTCGATGCGGAAGGTGCCGCAGCCATGGCCGCTTCCGGCACCGTCGCGGTTCTGCTTCCCGGCGCTTTTTATGCGATCAACGAAACACGCAAGCCCCCGGTTCAGATGCTGCGCGACGCCGGCGTGAAGATGGCCGTTGCGACCGATTGCAACCCCGGCACCTCGCCGCTGACCTCGATGCTTCTCGCGATGAACATGTCGGCGACGCTGTTTCGCCTGACCGTCGAGGAATGCCTTGCCGGCGCGACGCGTGAGGCCGCCCGCGCACTTGGTCTTCTCGCGGAGACCGGCACGCTCGAAATCGGCAAGTCCGCCGATTTTGCCATCTGGGATATCGAGCGCCCGGCAGAGCTTGTCTACCGCATCGGGTTCAACCCGCTGCATACCAGTATCTTCAAGGGTCACGTTTTCAAAGGTCAGCAGGTATCCGCATGACGATCATCCTTCACCCCGGCAGTGTGCCGCTCGCAGATCTGGCCAATCTTTATTGGAATGGCGGTGCGGCGCGGCTCGATTCCTCTTTCGATGCTGCGATCGCCAAGGGTGCTGCCCGCATCGCCGAGATTGCGGCCGGAAATGCCCCGGTCTATGGCATCAATACCGGCTTCGGCAAACTGGCTTCGATCAAGATCGACAGCGCCGATCTCGCCAAGCTGCAGCGCAATCTCATCCTGTCCCATTGCTGCGGCATCGGCAGCCCGCTGCCTGAAAATGTCGTCCGGTTGATCATGGCCCTGAAGCTCATCTCGCTTGGCCGAGGGGCTTCCGGCGTGCGGCTGGAACTCGTTCGGCTGATCGAGGCAATGCTGGAAAAGGGCGTCGTGCCGGTCATCCCGGAAAAAGGATCTGTCGGCGCATCCGGCGATCTCGCGCCGCTCGCCCATATGGCGGCGGTGATGATGGGCGAAGGTGAGGCCTTCTTCGATGGGCAGATGATGCCGGCTAAGGATGCGCTCGCAAAGGCAGGCCTGGCACCGGTCGTCCTCGCGGCCAAGGAAGGTCTGGCGCTGATCAACGGCACCCAGACCTCGACTGCGCTGGCATTGGCCGGCCTGTTCAGGGCGCATCGCGCGGCGCAGACGGCGCTGATTACCGGCGCGCTGTCCACCGATGCCGCCATGGGCTCCTCGGCCCCCTTCCATCCCGATATCCATACGCTGCGCGGCCACAAGGGTCAGATCGATGCCGGCGGTGCCTTGCGCCGCCTGCTCGAAGGCTCGGAAATCCGCGAGAGTCATATCGAAGGCGACGAGCGCGTGCAGGATCCCTATTGCATCCGTTGCCAGCCGCAGGTCGATGGCGCCTGCCTCGACCTGTTGCGCCAGGTTGCCCGCACGCTGGAAATCGAAGCGAATGCGGTAACCGACAATCCGCTGGTGCTGTCGGATAATGAAGTCGTTTCCGGCGGCAATTTCCACGCGGAACCCGTCGCTTTTGCCGCCGATCAGACTGCGCTTGCCATCTGCGAGATCGGCGCGATCGCCCAGCGACGCGTGGCGCTGCTCGTCGATCCGGCGCTTTCCTATGGCCTGCCGGCATTCCTTTCGAAAAAGCCGGGCCTGAATTCCGGCCTGATGATCGCCGAGGTGACGTCGGCTGCGCTGATGAGCGAAAACAAGCAGATGTCGCATCCGGCTTCGGTGGATTCGACGCCGACTTCGGCCAATCAGGAAGACCACGTTTCCATGGCCTGCCACGGCGCGCGCCGGCTTCTCGCCATGACGGAAAACCTGTTCGGCATTCTCGGCATCGAGGCATTGGCCGCGGTGCAGGGCGTCGAATTGCGCGGTCCGCTGAAGACCAGCCCGGAGCTGCAGAAGGCGATCGCCGTGCTGCGCGCCGCCGTGCCGGCATTGGACGATGACCGTTACATGGCGCCGGATCTGAAGGCTGCTGCCGAACTGGTGGCCTCCGGCGCGTTTGCGGCGACGATCTCGTCCGGCATCCTGCCGGTCCTGGAAGCATGACGGCCACACTCGAAAAACACCGACCAGAGGGGAAACAGCATGACCAATCCGCGTCACAACATCCGCGAAATTCGCGCCCCGCGGGGCAACGAGCTCAACGCCAAAAGCTGGATGACGGAAGCGCCGCTTCGGATGCTGATGAACAATCTCGATCCGGATGTAGCGGAAAACCCGCATGAACTGGTGGTCTATGGCGGCATCGGCCGCGCCGCCCGTACCTGGGAGGATTTCGACCGCATCACCGCCGCGCTGAAGACGCTGACGGAAGACGAAACCCTGCTGGTGCAATCCGGCAAGCCAGTCGGCGTGTTCCGGACTCACAAGGATGCGCCGCGGGTGCTGATCGCCAATTCCAACCTCGTGCCGCACTGGGCGACCTGGGATCATTTCAACGAGCTGGATAAGAAGGGGCTGGCCATGTACGGCCAGATGACCGCCGGTTCGTGGATCTATATCGGCACCCAGGGCATCGTGCAGGGCACCTACGAAACATTCGTGGAAGCGGGCCGGCAGCATTATGACGGCAATCTCAAGGGCAAATGGATCCTGACCGGTGGCCTCGGCGGCATGGGCGGCGCCCAGCCGCTCGCAGCCGTCATGGCCGGCGCCTGCTGCCTGGCCGTCGAATGCGATGAGACCCGCATCGATTTCCGCCTGCGCACCCGTTATGTCGACGCCAAGGCGAAGACACTGGACGAGGCGCTGGCGATGATCGACCAGTGGACCAAGGCGGGCGAAGCCAAGTCCGTCGGCCTGCTCGGCAATGCGGCCGAAATCTTCCCCGAACTCGTCAGGCAGATGAAGGCCGGCGGCCCGCGCCCCGATATCGTCACCGACCAGACTTCGGCGCATGATCCGCGCAACGGCTATCTTCCGGTCGGCTGGACGGTCGAGGAAGCGAAGGCGAAGCGCGAAAGTGATCCGAAGTCGGTTGAAGTTGCCGCCCGCGCCTCGATGAAAGCCCATGTCGAAGCCATGGTCGCGTTCTGGGATGCCGGCGTGCCGACGCTCGATTACGGCAACAACATCCGTCAGGTCGCCAAGGACGAGGGTCTGGAAAACGCCTTCGCCTTTCCGGGCTTCGTGCCGGCCTATATCCGCCCGCTCTTCTGCCGCGGCATTGGCCCGTTCCGCTGGGCTGCTCTGTCCGGCAATCCGGAGGATATCTACAAGACCGATGCCAAGGTGAAGGAACTGCTGCCGGACAACAAGCACCTGCACAATTGGCTGGATATGGCGAAGGAGCGCATTTCCTTCCAGGGTCTACCGGCGCGCATCTGCTGGGTGGGCTTGGGCGACCGCCACAAGCTCGGCCTCGCCTTCAATGAAATGGTCCGCAACGGTGAGCTTTCCGCACCCATCGTCATCGGCCGCGATCATCTGGATTCCGGTTCGGTCGCCTCTCCGAACCGCGAAACGGAAGCGATGAAGGACGGCTCGGATGCCGTGTCCGACTGGCCGCTTCTCAACGCTCTGCTCAATACCGCATCGGGCGCCACTTGGGTGTCGCTGCATCACGGCGGCGGCGTCGGCATGGGCTTCTCGCAGCATTCCGGCATGGTCATCTGCTGCGACGGCTCGGAAGATGCCGATCGCCGGCTGGAACGGGTTCTGTGGAACGACCCGGCGACCGGCGTCATGCGCCATGCGGATGCGGGCTACGATATCGCACTCGATTGCGCCAAGGAGAAGGGGCTGCGGCTTCCCGGCATTCTCGGGAACTGAGCTCAATGAAGGTCCTCCGCGCCGGCAATTACAAACGTATGCCGTGGAAGAACGGCAAGGGAGAGACGGTGGAAATCGCCGTCTTTCCATCGGGCGCATCGGTCGGCGATTTCGACTGGCGTATCAGCATGGCCACGGTCGCAGAAGACGGGCCGTTTTCGGTTTTCGAAGGCATCGATCGCACCCTATCGGTGCTGAGCGGTGAGGGCCTCGAGCTCTTCGTATCCGGCCAGCAACCGATCCTGCTGCGGCAGGATACGGCGCCTCACGCCTTTGCGGCGGATATCGCGACCTCCGCCCGGCTGCTGAAGGATACGGTCACCGATCTCAACGTGATGACACGGCGTGGCCGGTTCATCCATGATGTCAGCCGGCTATCTATCGAGGGCCGGACTGAGATCGTAGCGCGCCATGCGGTGACCATGGTCCTGGCAACCGGGGACGCTCGCTGCGCTGCGAAGGAGCTTTCCGACCGTGACGTCGTCCTGCTGGCGCAAGGCGAAACCTGCACGTTCGAGGTTCTCGATTCCGCAGAAACCCTGCTGGTGATCGGCATAGAGCCTGACAAGGCGGTGTCGGAAAAGACGTGATACTCCCGGCTTGCCGAAGCCGTGAGTGGAGCTTAAGCAGGGAAAGCGAATATATTCGGAAAGGCGTGAGAGCATGGCGACGAACAGTTATTTTTCCAGTGTGGGCGGCCTGCCGCCGCAGACGCAGACCCTGTCCAGCAAGGCTGTCTTCACCACCGCCTATGCCGTGATCCCAAAGACGGTGATGAGCGATATCGTCACCAGCGTCCTGCCGCATTGGAACGGCACCCGCGCCTGGATCATCTCCCGCCCGCTCAGCGGTTTTTCCGAAACCTTCGCCCAATACATCATGGAAGTGCTTCCCGGCGGCGGCAGCGACCGGCCGGAGCCGGATGCCCGCGCCGAGGCCGGCATTTTCGTGGTCGAAGGCGAGATGACGATCACCCTGGACGGCAAGCCGCATGCGCTGCGCGCCGGTTCCTTCGCCTATCTTCCGGCCGGCGCGAAATGGACGCTCAGCAATACCAGCGCCGAGATCGTGCGTTTCCACTGGGTGCGCAAGGCGTTCAAGGTCGTGGACGGGCTGGAACTGCCGCCGGCGATCTTTACCCATGAGGACGAATGTGCGCCCAACGCCATGCCGGATACCGACGGCAAATGGGCGACGACGCGTTTCATCGACCCTGCCGACGTGCGCTACGACATGCATATCAACATCGTCAGCCTCGAACCGGGCGCCGTCATCCCGTTCATGGAAACCCACATCATGGAGCACGGGCTTTATGTGCTGGAAGGCAAGGCGGTCTACCGTCTGAACGAGGACTGGGTCGAGGTGGAAGCCGGCGATTACATGTGGCTGCGCGCCTATTGCCCGCAGGCCTGTTATGCCGGTGGCCCCGGCCGTTTCCGCTACCTGCTCTACAAGGATGTCAACCGTCATCCCGAGCTTCGCTACTGATCGGCGACGATCCCGAAGCTTTGCATTTTTCATAAGTCGGCCTTATCAATTGGCCTCGGCGCCGGACGATTTTTCCAGGGTTTTGTAAGCCCCGGAAGAAATCGCCCGCGCGACTTCCTATATCCTCCCGGCACCTCAGGCGCATGGACGCGCCGTTTCGAGAACAAGGATAGTTTTTGATGACCGACAAATCTCCCGCCGACAATTTTCCGGCTGGCTATGAGCCTGCCAAGGTCTGGACCTGGGACCAGGGCAATGGCGGCGCTTTCGCAAACATCAACCGCCCGATCGCCGGCCCGACGCATGACAAGGTCCTGCCGGTCGGGAAGCACCCGCTGCAGCTCTACTCGCTCGGCACGCCGAACGGCGTAAAAGTCACCATCATGCTGGAAGAGCTGCTGGCCGCCGGCCACACGGGCGCCGAATACGATGCCTGGCTGATCAAGATCGGCGAAGGCAACCAGTTCGGCTCGGGCTTTGTCGAGGTCAACCCCAACTCGAAGATCCCGGCTCTGTCGGACCATGCCCCGAAGGGCGGCGGTGAGCCGGTGCGGGTTTTCGAATCCGCCTCCATCCTCGTTTATCTGGCTGAAAAGTTCGGCGCCTTCCTGCCGACCGATCTGCGCGCCCGCACCGAGGCGATGAACTGGCTCTTCTGGCAGATGGGCTCGGCGCCCTTCCTCGGCGGCGGTTTCGGCCATTTTTATGCCTATGCGCCGATGAAGATCAAATACGCGATCGACCGTTACGCGATGGAAGTAAAGCGCCAGCTTGACGTGCTCGATCGTCATCTCGCCGATCACAAATACATGGCCGGCTCGGAATATTCGATCGCGGACATGGCGATCTGGCCGTGGTATGGCAATCTGGCCCAGGGCAAGGCCTATGGCGATGCCGGTGACTTTCTCGATGTAGGGAGCTACAAGCACCTGCAGCGTTGGACGGCGGAAATCTTCGCGCGTCCTGGCGTTCAGCGTGGCCGTATGGTCAACCGTGTTTCCGGCGAGCCGTCGGAACAGCTGCATGAGCGCCACGATGCCTCCGACTTCGATACGAAGACGCAGGACAAGATCGCCAAGGCGTAAGAAGACTTAAGAAGGAAACTGGAATGGCCAACCTGCCCGACATGACAAAACACCGGGGCTTCCCATCCGGAATGCCGGGCACGGGTGTCCAGTTCATCATCCGTCGCGCCAATCCGAGAGGGGTGACGCCGGTCAAGGCGCTGCCCCGCAAGGCGCGGCCAGGCACGAAGGAACACCGCATCGACGCGGCCTTCCTGCACGCGCTGTGGCATCACTTCGGCTCGGAACCCTTCGAGCGCGGCAATCTCGACGCCGCCCGCCTCAACCTTCTCTTCGGCCGCGAAGTGGTGGCGGTGGACAAGAATTTCGACCCGCTCTCCTACGAGGCGATGCTGGTGATCAACGAGAAGGTGGCGCGCCAGAGCTTTCCGGAAGCCTTCGACGACGTGTTCGAGGTTTAATCCGCAGGATCCACCAACCGTCAGCGCATGGCGAGGATCGCCCTTGCGCTGTCGGCATCGGTGATCAGCACGTTGATCAGGCCGCTCGAGGCCACCGCATGCAGGATCTTGTGCTTGTGCGCGCCGCCCGAGGCGACGATGCGGCAGCCAATACCGCGAAAATCTTCCAGTTCCGGCGCCAGAACCTGACGGTTCAGCGGATGGTCGACTTCCTTGCCCGAAGCGTCCAGATAGCGGCCCATCAGGTCGCCCACCGCGCCCGCCTTCTGCAGCATCTTTTCGTTCATGCCCTCCGGCAAACCGTAGCGCACCTGCAGCGATTGCTGCGACACGTCGCCGACGCTGAGATAGGCGACGTCCACCTCGCAGATCTGCTTGAACGCCTTCTGGAAAACCGCCTGCGAGATGATCGCGTCGCGGGATTCGGCACTTTCCGCATAGATCGGCGCCGCAAAATAGCGGCATTGGGCGCTCAAGGTCTGCGCAAAGCCGCGGACGATCTCGAACGTGTTGATCTCCGACCCGTGGGTCAGGCCGCCCATCATCGAACGGACCTTGATGTCGGGATAGTTGAGGGATGACATGTGATGGATGGTCTCCCGCAGCGTCGATCCCCAGCCAACCCCGATCGACGACGGTTCCTGCGCCAGGATCAGCCGGCCGAGAAAAACCGGCGGCACCCCGGCCGAGCACGGAATGCAGAAGTGCGGGATCGTGCGGCGAGGGCATGACGACCGCGTCCTGGAGACCGAATTGCTTGCGCAGCTTCGATTCCAGTTCGACGCTTTCGGCCATCGCCGTTTCGAAACTGATCCGCACCATGCCGGTATCGAGCGCTTCCGACAGGATCTCGTTCACCCGCCGGCGCGTGACGTTCAGCCGCTCGGCGATTTGCTGCTGGGTGAGGCTTTCCACATAATAGAGCCACGCGGCCCGCACCATCAGTTCACGATTTTCCATTTTGAAAATACCCATTGTATCAAATGTCACATCGACGTAACATGTGTAACGTAACCCGCTCGTGTATGGCTATCTCAGAGTGGGAAATATGGCCAGAACCTAACAGAGGCGGGCCTCACAAAAGGCCCAAGGAAACCCAAGGAACCGAACATGGCTTCGACATATGTGAAATCAGTCGCCGGGCTTTTGGCCGCAGCAGCGCTTATCGCGGGTGCGACGGGTGCGACCGCCGCCGATCGCGTCAAGATCGACATGTGGTATGCGATCAGCGGCAAGCTCGGCGACACCGTCCAGCAGCTGCTGACCGACTTCAACAAGTCGCAGGACAAGTACGAGGTCGTCGGCTCGTTCAAGGGCAATTACGAAGAGACCATGGCTGCCATGGTCGCCGCCTACCGCGTCAACCAGCAGCCGGCAATCCTTCAGTCGGCCGAGCGCGGTTTCATGACCATGCTGAATTCCAACGCGATCATCCCGGTCGATCAGCTGATGGAAAAGCAGGGCTACAAGGTCGACTGGAACGATTTCATCAAGCCGGTCGCTGGCTTCTACATCGTTAACGGCAAGCCGGCGGCACTGCCCTTCAATTCGTCCACGCCGGTTCTCTGGTACAATGCCGATGCCTTCAAGGCGGCCGGCTTCGACAAGATTTCCGATACCTGGCAGGGCCTTGAAAAGCAGCTATACGCGCTGAAGGAAAAGAAGGTCACCGATTGCCCGATGGCGCTGCCGGGTGATTTCCAGTGGAGCCTGATCGAAAACTATTCCGCCATCAACGACCAGCCTTTCGGCAGCAAGGCGAACGGTTACGGCGGCCTCGATACGGAATTCGTCTACAACAAGACCAAGGTCGTCGGCCAGGTCGCGCGCCTCAAGAAGTGGGTCGATGACGGCGTTCTGAAGATCGCCGGCCAGGGCGTGGCGCCGATCAGCCTCTACACGTCCGGCACCTGCGCCACGATCATCAATTCCACCGCCAGCCATTCGGCCGTCGAATCGGACGCCAAGTTCAAGTGGAGCGCCGCGGTCATGCCGCATGAAGAAGGCGTCCAGCCGAAGAACAGCACGATCGGCGGCGCCTCGCTCTGGGCCGTCAAGGGCAAGTCGGAAGAGGTACAGGCCGGCGTTGCCGCCTTCTTCAACTACGTCGCCAAGCCGGACGTGCAGGAATGGTGGAGCAAGGCGACGGGCTACGTTCCGGTCACCAATGCCGCCTACCAGAAGATGAAGGCCGAAGGTTATTTCGAAAAGAATCCGACGCGCGAAATCGCTCTCGAACAGCTCACCCGCGGTGTGCCGAACGACAATTCGCGTGGCTTCCGCTTCGGCAACCACAACCAGTCCACCGCCATCCTGATTGATGAGATGCAGGCTGTCTGGACCGGCAAGAAGACGCCGCAGGAAGCGCTCGACAACTCCGTCAAGCGCGGCAACGAAATCCTCCGCCAGTATGAGAAGCTCCATGCCGGCAAGTGAGGCGATCACGATCGGCGAGGGCGCGCAAGCGCGTCCTCGTTTCCCACTACGGCTCTGGCTCGGTGCCCTGACCAAGTCGTCGACGGTAGGCTTGAAATCCGCGCATTTCAGGCGGCCATGGGTTGCGGCGGGTCTGATCGCGCCGCAACTGCTGATCCTGCTGTTCTTTTTCTTCATTCCCACCTGGAAGGCGCTGTCGCTTGCCTTCGTGCAGGTGGACCCGTTCGGCGGCACGATGATCTTCGTCGGGCTGGAAAACTTCACGACGCTGTTCAACAGCCCGGAATATCGCGATAGCGCGATACTGACGCTGTGGTTCACGGTGCTGCAATGCGTCGCCACCCTGGTGATTGCCTGCCTGCTGGCCTTCGCGACCGATCACGTCGTGCGCGGCAAGGGCATCTACAAGGGCGTCATCCTTCTGCCCTATGCGATTGCGCCGGCGATTTCAGGCGTTCTCTGGGCCTTCCTCTTCAATCCGACAGTCGGCCCGCTCGCCCACATGATGCATGACATGGGTCTGGCCTGGGACCCGAACCGCCGTCCGTTCGATGCCATTCTTCTGGTCTCCGTCGCGGCGATCTGGAAGCATATCTGCTACGACTACATCTTCCTGACGGCCGCATTCCTCGCCGTTCCGAACTCGATCATCGAGGCGGCGGCCATTGACGGAGCCCGCCCGATCCGCCGGTTCTTCTCGGTCACGTTGCCGATGGCGACGCCAACGATCTTCTTTCTGATCGTCATGAACTTCGTCTACGGCCTGTTCGAGACCTTCGGTATCATCGACACCATCACCCATGGCGGCCCAGCCGGCAGCACCAATACGCTGGTCTACAAGGTCTATCAGGATGGTTTCCGCCAGCTCGACCTCGGCTCGTCCGCGGCGCAGTCCGTCGTGCTGATGGCGATCGCCGTCGTCTTCACCATCATGCAGTTCCGCGCGCTTGAGCGCAAAGTCAACTATCAGGTGTGATCATGGTCGAACGGCACTTCTGGCTCTCCGTTTTCTGCCATGGAATCCTGGTCATCGGCGCGGCATTCGTCTGCATGCCGCTCTACTTCGCCTTTGTCGCCGGTTCGCTGACGATCGGCGAAGTGCAGCAGGTGCCGTTCCCGATGGTGCCGGGAGGCCATTTCGTCGAAAACACCGTTGCGGCCTGGAACGAGGGTGATTTCGGCCGGCTCTATATCAACTCGATCATCGTCACCGCCGGCATCGTCGTCGGCAAGCTGTCGGTCTCGATCCTCGCGGGCTTCGCGGTCACCTATTTCCGCTTTCCCTTCCGCATGACGGCCTTCTGGCTGATCTTCATCTCGCTGATGCTGCCGGTCGAAGTGCGTATCATCCCGACTTACGAGGCGGTGGCGGATGCGGGCGGACCGTTGCGCACATTCTTCGGCGCGATCGGCCTCACCAATTTCCTTGCCAATACGACCGGCTACCAGCTGGAAACGGCGCTGCAATGGAACATGGTCAATACCTATAGCGGCCTCATCCTGCCGCTGATCGCCTCGGCTTCCGCCACCTTCCTGTTCCGGCAGTTCTTCCTGACCATTCCGGACGAGCTTTGCGAGGCGGCGAAGCTCGATGGCGCCGGCCCGATGAAATTCTTCCGGCAGATCCTGCTGCCGCTGTCGAAATCCAACATCGCGGCGCTGTCGATCATCCTCTTTCTCTATGGTTGGAACCAGTATCTCTGGCCGCTGCTCTTCACGACGGAAAAGAGCATGTACACGGCAATGATCGGTCTGAAGGACCTGATCCCGGTCGCCGATGCGCAGCCGGCCTGGAATATCGCCATGGCCGCTTCCTTCTTTGTCATGGCGCCCCCAGCCCTTGTCATCCTTCTGATGCAGCGCTGGTTCACCAAGGGCCTCGTCGATTCAAGCAAGTAAGCTGATTCAAATAAGCAAAGGTATCTTCCAAATGACCTATCCCCTCATTGTCGGCCATCGCGGCGCCCGTAACCTCTGGGCCGAAAACAGCATGACCGGTTTCCGCAACCTGCTCGATCTTTCCGTCGATGCCGTCGAGTTCGACGTGCACTTGAGCGCCTCCGGCGAGCTCTTGATCATCCACGACGCGACGCTCGACCGCACGACGGAACGCACCGGCCGCGTGACGGATCTCGCCGCCGGTGAATACCGGTCTGTCATCCTCAAGGACACCAACGAATGCATCCCGACGCTGGATGAGGTCCTGGCGCTTTATGCACCGAGCAATTTCACCCTGCATGTGGAACTGAAGGCGGATGCCGACGGCAAACCCTATGAGGGCCTGGAAGCCAAGGCCGCTGCCGAGATCGACCGTTTCGGCCTCGCCGACCGGGCGATCCTGACGAGCTTCAGCGCGGACGTGTTGAAGACGATCCGTGACGTTGCCCCGCATATTTCGCGGCTTTCCTCGCTCAATCACAAGTCGGTTCAGGCCAAGGGCCTTACCAAGTCGGTCGAGGATATGCTTGAAGTTTCCGACATCCTCGCGATCGAAAAGTCGCTTCTGAAGGAAGAATGGGACCTGCTCTCCGCCCTCGTACCCGCAGATCGCCTCGGCGTCTGGGTGCCGAACGAGGAAGAGGACATCGCCTACTGGATGGACAAGCCCGTTCGCCAGATGACCAGCGACCGCCCGGACATCGCGGCAAAGGTTCGCGAGAGGCTGATGCATGCCGCTGCTTAAACGCCGAAGCGTGCTGGTGGGCGGACTGGCGGCTGCTGCCATCTGGCGGCCGCTCGGTTCCGTGCGCGCAGCAGGTTTTGCGTCAGACCCGTTCACCCTCGGCGTCGCCTCCGGCGCGCCGAGGACGGACAGCGTCGTGCTCTGGACGCGGCTCGTTCTCGACAATACTTCGGCCGCCGTCTCTGCCGATCCCTTTGCTCCCGCCCCGAAACCGTCGACCGATCCGGTGGATGTCGAATGGATGGTCGCGGAGGACGAAGCCTTTTCGAAGACGATCCGGTCCGGCACATACCGCGCCGTGCCGGAATTTGCGCATTCCGTACATGTCGAAGTGAAAGGGCTGCAGCCCGGCCGTTGGTATTTCTACCGTTTCCGCTCCGGCAATGCGGAAAGCCCTGTCGGCCGCACCCGCACGGCACCCGAAACCGCGGATACCTTCCGCTTCGCCTTCGCCTCCTGCCAGCAATACGAACAGGGCTATTACAGCGCCTATGCCGACATGGCCGGCAAGGACCTCGATCTCGTCGTGCATCTCGGCGACTACATTTACGAGCGCAGCTACGGCGCGGAATTGGTGCGCAAGCACGGGACCGGCGTCCCGACCATGCTCTACGAGTTCCGGGATCGTTACGCCCTCTACAAGTCCGACCCGCATCTGCAGGCGGTCCACGCCGCGTTTCCGTGGCTGGCGGTCTGGGACGACCACGAAGTCACCAACAATTATGCCAACGACCATGCCCCGGATGCGCCGAACCGCGAGGATTTCCTCGCCCGCCGCCGCGCCGCTTATCAGGCATGGTACGAGCACATGCCGGTCCATCCAGACCTCGCTTCCGGCTTCGACGCACTGTGCATCTACGACCACTACCGGTTCGGCAACCTGCTCGGCCTGACGCTGCTCGATACGCGGCAATACCGCTCGCCGGAATTGGAAGGCAGTGTTGCCGACGACCGGCCGGAGCGGACCATGCTCGGACCCGCGCAGGAGGAATGGCTGGCAAAGACGCTCGACGGCTCGCAGGCGAAGTGGAATATCATCGCCCAGCAGACGCTATTGTCCGAACGCGACACCAAGGCCGGGCCGGCGACCGGCTACAATCTCGATGGTTGGGACGGCTATCGCGCCGCCCGCGGGCGTCTTGTCGATGCGGTGCAATCCTCGAAACTGACGAATCCGATCGTCATCGGCGGTGACCTGCATGCCTTCTACGCCGCCGACGTGAAGCGCGACTTTGCCGATCACGGCGCAGCACCGATCGCCGGCGAATTCGTCTGCGGTTCGATCACATCCGACGCGCCGACGGAGAAAAGCCTCGCGACGGCGGTGTCGGAAAACCCACATCTGAAATTCGCCTCCGACAAACACGGCTACGCCGTGATGCGGCTCGGCGAGCGGGCGGCGGAGGTGGATTTCATCGCCGTCGCCGACCGCAAGCAGCAGAACTCCCCCTCCAGCATCTTCCAGAGTTTCGCCGTGGCCGACGCAGTGCCCGGCGTCAACCGGCTTTGACCACGTGATTGGACTTCCATGCAGATAGACCTCCTGATTTTCGATTGTGACGGCGTGCTGATCAACAGCGAGCCGATTGCCAGCCGCACGCTCGCCAAGGCGCTCCGCGATGCCGGCGCGACCATTACGACCGAAGAAGCGCTGCTGCGCTTCACCGGCAATTCGGAAAGCGTCATCCGCCGCATGTGCACGGAGGATTACGGTGTCGAGGACCTCGATACGGTTTTCGCCAACTGGCATCGCGACATCTTCCCGGAATTCGCCCGCTCGCTCGAAGCCATGCCAGGCATCGATCGTCTCGTCCGCTCCCTGCCGCACCGGAAGTGCGTTGCCTCCAACAGCACGTCAGACCGGCTGTCGAAAAGCCTTGGCCTGCTCGATCTCTGGCACGCCTTTGCGCCGTCGGTGTTCAGCGCCGACCAGGTGGCGCGGCCGAAACCGGCCCCGGATCTCTTCCATTTCTGCGCGGAACGCTTTTCCGTCGATCCTGCAAAATGCGTGGTGATCGATGACAGCGCTCATGGTATTACAGGTGCAAGGGCTGCCGGAATGAGCGCGATCGGCTTTGTCGATCCCGCCGATCCCAGGCCCGGACGTGCCCGGATACTCAAGGAGGCGGGTGCGGTTCTGGTAGCGACCGGCGCCGGGGAGTTGGAGAAGGCGCTCGTTAGCCTCCAGGCCACACAGGCCGTGGAAGTCTGACCATTCCTTAAGGTCAATTCGGCGCGGTTATGAATCTCAGACAAAATTGAAAGGTGTCATGCGCCTGTAAAGATCAGGCCATAAGAAACGCTCAAGCAATGTTGCACAGCCGTGCAACGGGAGGAATTGATGGAGCGGAATGGATTTTTGTCACTGTCCGGCGTCGCCAGCCGATATGGCTCGACGCAGGTTTTGACCGATATCGATCTTTCGATCGCCAAGGGCGAATTCGTCGCGCTGCTCGGCTCGTCCGGCTGTGGCAAGACGACACTTCTGAGACTGCTGGCCGGCTTCATACATCCCTCCGCGGGTGAGGTGGTGGTGCGCCAGCGCGACGTCACCCGCCTGCCGCCGGACAAGCGCGGCATGGCGCTGGTCTTCCAGTCCTATGCGCTCTGGCCGCATATGACCGTGGCGCAGAACATCGGCTACGGCCTGAAGCTCAAGGGCGTCGCCAAGGCGGAGATCGCCTCTCGCGTCGCCGCGATGCAGGCCATGCTCGGGCTCCAGGGTCTCGAAGCCCGTAAGCCGGCTACCCTTTCCGGCGGCCAGCGCCAGCGCGTGGCGCTTGGCCGGGCACTTGCCGTCGATCCGGAAATCCTGCTGCTCGACGAGCCGCTGTCGAACCTCGACGCTCGCATCCGTCTCTCCGTCCGCCACGAGTTGCGGGCACTTCAGAAACGGCTAGGCATTACCGCAATCCACGTCACCCACGATCGCGAAGAGGCCATGGTGATGGCAGACCGCATCGTCATTCTCAATGCCGGTCGCATTGCCCAGCAGGGCTCGCCGGAAGAGGTCTATAACCGCCCGGCATCTGCCTTCGTCGCCGCCTTCATGGGCGCCGAAAACGTGCTGTCGCTCAACGGCACCCGCAATGGCGACGCGATCGTCATCGCGGCCGGTCCGGTGAACGGCGAAACAGCGGTGCCGGTTCTCGGCCGGGACCTCGCCTCCGGTCCGCTTGAAGCCCGTTTCAGACCGGAAGCGGCCCAGCTTGCGACCGCGGACACCACCGCGGGCGAGGGGATCACTTTCCGCGGCGAGGTGATCGCTGTCACCTATCCGGGCGGACACTGGCGGCATGTGATCCGGCTGGGTGACCGCGAGATCATGGCCGATGCGCCCCAGGCCTTTTCGCCGGGAATGCAGGTGGCCGTGCATGTGCCGGCCGACAGCCTGTTCCTGTTCAATTCGCCGGCTTCCTGAAGCCCGCTCCTCATTTCCCGGAGCTTAGCCGGGAAAATTCTGCCTGCCTTATCGCCTTAACGAGACTGCTCAACTCACGGAGAAACCCCTTGAAGAGAATGTCCTATGCTGCGCTCGCCGTCGTGCTGGCTGCGCTTCCGGTTCGCGCCGCCGAACTGACGGTTGCAACCGCCGGCGACCAGAACATGGTCGACTATATCAACCAGTATCTCGGCCCGCTGTTCGAGAAGACCTATCCGGGCAACACGGTTCGCGCCGTCGGTACCGGCCCCGGCGATTCCGGCTCGCAGAAGATTCTCGAGCGCTTCGACGCCCAGTCCGCCGCCAAGTCGGACAAGTGGGACGTCGACGTTGCCGTCGTGCACGAAAAGTTTGTCGGCCCGATGGTCGACAAGAAGTACCTCGACAAGTACCGCAACGACATCGACACCGGCAAGCTGGTGAGCCGCGACAACGCCAAGATGGCGCTCGGCACCAATGTCGAAGGCTATGTCATGCCGATGTTCAACAGCCAGACGGCAATTGCCTATAACCCGGCTCTCGTTCCGAACCCGCCGAAGTCCTACACGGAACTCGCAGAATGGGCCAAGGCTCATCCCAAGCAGTTCGGTTACAACGGCATCAAGGGCGGCGCTTCCGGCGTTTCCTTCGTCATGGGCTGGATCTACGCCTTCGGCGGTGGTGATGCCAACACGCTGATGAACGGCCCGTTCAAGCAGGAAGAAACCACCAAGTGGGATGGCGCCTTCAAGAGCCTTGCCGACTTCACCAAGAATGCCACGCTGACGCCTGGCAATGCCGGCACGCTCGACCTTCTGTCGCGCGGCGAAATCGCCATGGGTCCGGTCTGGGTCGACATGTTCTACTCCTGGCAGGCCAACGGCCAGCTGCCGCCGACCATGAAACTCGTTCTGCCGGCTCCGGGCATGCCGGGCCAGCCGATGCACTACGTCATTCCGGAAAAGGCCGCCCAGAAGGACCTGGCGGAAAAGTTCATCGCGCTCGCCACCAGCCCGAAGGTTCAGGCTGAAGGCATCGTCAAGAAGTTCAACTGGTATCCTGGCATCGACGCCGACAACGTCAAGAAGGAACTCGACGACGCCACCTGGAACAAGCTGTTCGTCGACATCTCCCCGGCCGACCTTGCCGCCAAGGGCAAGCCTTTCCCGATCGCGCCTTACAACAATGCGATCCTGGAAGCCTACGAGAAGTCGGTGAAGTAATCTGCGTTGCCTGCCTTCTCCCAGTTATCCTGCCGTTTCACGATACAGGATAGCCCGGGGGTAGGTGGTGCGGCGATCTTAGCCCTCCCCCTTGTGGGGAGGGCGGCCGGCAGGCGGGAGGGGTTTTTGCTTTAGGAGTGAAGTCCCCTCCCCAACCCCTCCCCACAAGGGGGAGGGGCTCCACGCATCGCCGTGGCAACCCCAATCTTGAGCTCGCCCATGTCCAGACGACTTCTCGGCCTTGCCCTCATCTTTCCCGCGCTCGCGGTGATCGTCTTCCTGTTCATCCTGCCGCTCATCATGTCCGCGATCGGAGCGTTTCAGGTGAATGGCGCGTTCGGCTGGGGCAATTTCGTCAAGACTTTCGATCTCTATACCCAGGACATCGTTTTCACCGTCGTCATCATCTCGCTATCGACCGTGCTGATCGGCATTGCCTCGATCGCCATCGGCGGATACCTGACGCTTGGCGAACATCCCGTCGCCGTCGCCATCCTGCGCTGGCTCTATCGCTGGCCGATGTTCATTCCCTTCATCGTCGTCGGGCAAATCTTGCGCACCTTTCTCGCCAAGAACGGCATGATGAACAACACTTTCATCAATCTCGGCCTGCTGACGCCGATCGATGCCCAGAGCTATCTCGACTGGCGTGGCATCGTCATCGCCTTCGTCTGGAAACAGACGCCCTTCGTCGCGCTTCTGGTCGCCGGCGCCATGGCCTCGATCAACCGCGAGACGATCGACGCGGCCCGTAACCTCGGCGCCTCGAAACTGCGCGTGCTGATCGAGATCGTCGTGCCGCAGGTGGCGATGACGCTGACCGTCGGCCTGATCCTCTCTTTCGTCACCATGATGTCGGTCCTTTCGGTGCCGCTGATGATCAACGCCCAGACGCCGACCATGCTGACGGCAGACATCGCCTTCCGGGTGAATTCCTATGGCGACTATGGTGTTGCCAACGCGCTCGGCCTCGTCTCGCTGGTTCTGGCATCTTCCGTCGCCTGGATTTACCTCCGTGCCAGCCTGAAGGAACGCGCATGACCGCCGCCACGCCGAAATCCTCCATGGCCAATGCCTGGGCCGCCCTTTGGTGGCTGCCGCGCGGCATCATCTTCGGGCTGATGGCCTTTTTCATCTTCGGCCCGCTGTTCAACATGCTGCTCTGGACCGTCGCCGAAAAGTGGTACTTTCCTTATACTTTCCCGCTGCAATACGGCTTCAGCTCCTGGGAAAAGGTCTTTGCGCCGCGTGGCGGGGCCATTGATTCGCTCTCCAACTCGCTGATCGTTGCGCTTCTGACCGTTGTGGTTTCGCTCTTGCTGGCAATCCCGGCCGGTTATGCACTGGCGAGGCTGAAACTGCCGTTCCGCAGCCTCATCCTGCTTGCCTTCCTCATCCCGCAGGCCTTTCCGAACCTCACGGTCTACGTCAACATCGCCCGAATCTTCTACGAAATCCGCCTGAACGGCACGATCCCCGGTGTGGTGCTGGTGCACGTCTCGCACGGCCTCGTTTATGCGGTCTGGATCGCCACCGCCGCCTTCTCAGCCATCGACGTCGAGCTGGAACAGGCTGCCCGCAATATCGGTGCGGGCGCGATGCGCACGTTCATGGATGTCACGTTGCCGCTTGCAGCTCCCGGCCTGATGGCGAGCGCCATTTTCGTTTTCCTGGAATCGCTGGACGAATTCACCGGCAGCTATTTTGTCGGCGCGCCTGATGTGAACATGTTGCCTTTGCTGCTCTACACATCCGCTGCCGGCGGCAATTATCAGGTCGCATCGATCACCGCCCTCTTGCTGCTCGTACCATCCTTGGTCTTCATGCTGATGGTGGAGCGATTCCTGAAGGCGGACGTCCTGTCCCGGGTAGGACATTGATTGGGGCATGAGGAGAGCATGAAGGACGACAAGAGAATGCGCTTCGTGAGCGCGGAACAGGTAGCGAGTCTGGCCGGCGTCTCGCGTTCGGCCGTGTCGCGCACCTTCACGCCCGGCGCCAGCGTCGCGCCCGCAACCCGCGAAAAGGTGCTGAACGCGGCAAAGCAGCTCGGTTACCACGTCAACGATCTGGCCCGCGGCGTGCTCGCCAACCAGAGCCGTCTGGTCGGCATCGTCGCCACCAAGCCGGAACTCGGCTTCCGCGCCCACCTGACGGCAGCGCTCGCCAAGGCGCTGATCCGTCGCGGCAGCATTCCGATCCTGATCAATACCGGCCAGACGGGCGATGAGATGCTGGCAGCTCAGCAGATGCTGATCGGCCACCGCGCCGAAGCGACCATCATCCTCTCCGGTTCGCCACCGGCGAGTTTCTTCGAACTCGCCAAGCAGAACGGCCAGCCGCTTGTGGTGATTGGCCGGTCTGAACCTGGCGCCGACCATGTCCGCGCCGGCAATTCGGAGGCCTCCCGCAACGCCGCCAACGCCTTCTTCGCCGCCGGCCGCCGCCGGCTCGCCGTAGTCGGCTCGCATTCGAGCACACCGAGCATCTCGGAACGCGAAAGCGCCTTCGTCGCTACCGCACGGGCGCTCGGCGCCGACGTGATGACGGCCTACGGCGCAGATTCCGACTACGACAGCGGCATCACCGCAGCCGGCAAGCTTTTCTCGTCCGCACAGAAACCCGATGCCGTCTTCTGTGCCAACGACCAGATCGCCTTCGGTGTGATGGACTTTGTCCGTTACCGGCTCGGCCTGAAGGTTCCGGAAGATGTGGCGGTGATCGGTTTCGACGACGTGCCGGAAGCCGCCTGGCTGAGCTACGGGCTGACGACCTTCCGGCAGGATCCGGAAACGATGGCCACGCGGGCCGTCGATCTGCTTGAGCGCCGGCTGCAGAACCATGACGCCCCGCCCGGTCATGAGCGGGTCATTCCGGAATTGGTGGTGCGGGGAAGTTTTGTGCCGGTCTGAGCGAATATGCCCGCTGCCGGAGTGCAGATGGCCGCTTGCAGATAGGCGCTTGCCAAACACTTGACGTCATTCTCGGCCTTGTGCCGAGAATCTAACCACGATTCAGCGAACTCGAGCTAACTATTTACCGGCTTAGATCCTCGGGACAAGCCCGAGGATGACGGCGGAAACTAGCCAAACGGCCTAAATCTTCAAAAGCTTCCGCGCATTCTCCTTCAAAATAAGAGGACGAACCTCGTCTTTGATCGGGATATCGGCGAAATCCTTCAGCCAGCGATCCGGCGTGATCGCCGGCCAGTCCGAGCCGAACAGCATTTTGTGCTTCAGCAGCGAATTGGCGTATTGGATGAGGATCGGCGGAAAATATTTCGGCGACCAGCCGGACATGTCGATATAGACGTTCGGCTTGTGGGTCGCGACGGATAGCGCCTCTTCTTGCCATGGGAAGGAGGGATGCGCCAGGATGATCGGCATGTCGGGAAAATCCGCCGCCACATCATCCAGATAGATCGGGTTCGAATATTTGAGCCGCATGTTCATGCCGCCGCGCATGCCGGCGCCGACGCCCGTCTGGCCGGTATGGAACAGCGTGATCGCACCTTCTTCGGCAATCGCTTCGTAAAGCGTATAGGCCGATCGGTCGTTCGGGTAGAAGGCCTGCATCGTCGGGTGGAATTTGAAGCCTTTGACACCGAATTCGCGCACCAGCCGCCGCGCCTCGCGGGCGCCCATCTTGCCCTTGGCGGGGTCGATCGAGGCAAACGGGATCATGATGTCGCTGTTTTCGGCGGCGATCATTGCCACTTCTTCATTGGCGTAACGGTGAAAGCCCGTCTCGCGCTCCGCATCGACCGGGAAGATCACGCAGCCGATCTTGCGTTCGCGGTAATAGACAGCGGTCTCGTTCACCGTCGGCAGCATGCCCTTGGTGCCGGCCGGATTCTTGAAATATTTCGCCATGCCGGCCTGGAATTCGTCATAACCATCGTCCCGCGGCGCGCAGCCGCAGGGCTCTTCGGCATGGGTGTGGATGTCGATGGCGACCAGTTCGTCGATGTTCAAGGCTCGCTCCTCTTCGATCCTTTTGCCGGCTACGGATTTTTCAGCTCAGGCCGATGAACTTGCGCATCAGGCCTGTCAGCTGCTGCCGCTCGGCAGCGCTCAGGTTCGAACCGACCGAGTCCTCGTAGGTGAAGAACCATTCCCCCGCCTGCCGCACTTTCTCGACGGCGTCGGGCGTCAGAGTGATTTCCACGGCCCGGCGGTCGTCATCGGGAATGCGGCGCGATACCAGTCCCTGATCCTCCAGCGCGCGGATGAGCTTGGTCATATGCGCCCGCTTGATCATCAGCCGCTGGCCGAGCACGCTCTGGCGGATGCCGGGATTGTTGAGAATGACCCAGAGGACCGAGAATTCGCCCGGCTTCAGTTCGTGTTCGCCGACTTCCTCGAAGAAACGTTCGTAAATCTTCAGCTGCGCCAGGCGCATCAGAAAGCCCAGGGCCGTGCCGAGCCGGTCGAGATCGACGTCGTCTGCCGTGCGGATCGGCATGTCCATGTGGGGCTTCTCCTTACGCCGAACCCGGTGCTTTAAGACGCGCGGCGCGTTTTTCCAGGAAGGCGCGCAGCCGCTCTTCCGCTTCCGGGCTGGTGGCGGTGAAGGAGGCCATGAAGGATTCGACGAACAACCCGTCTTCCTTCGCCATGTCCTGAATGCGCGGCAGGGCGTTGATCACGGCGTAATTGGAAATCTCGGCATTGCTCGCGGCAGCTTCCGCCAGCTGATGCGCCTTTTCGCGCGCGGTGCCTTTTTCGACGACATATTGCGCCAGGTTCCAGCGCTCTGCCTCTTCAGCGGAAGCGACACGGCCGGTCAGCATCATGTCAGTCATGCGGGCGACACCCGTCAGCCGCGCGACGCGCACCGAACCGCCACCGCCGACAAAAATGCCGCGCTGGCCTTCCGGCAGCGCGAAGAAGGCGGATTTGTCAGCAACACGAATGTGCGTCGATGCTGCCAGTTCCAGCCCGCCGCCGACGACCGCGCCATGCAGGGCGGAAATCCACGGGATCGTGCCGTGTTCGATGCCGGCAAACACCGCGTGCCAGCGGCGCGAACCGCGCACGCCTTCGATCGGCGTCTTTTTCACGTGTTCGGCAAGGTCCAGCCCGGCGCAGAAATGATCGCCATGGCCGAACAACACGACAGCCTTTGCCTCGCTTTCGGCGCGCGCCACGGTCTCGGCGATCGTTTCCACGAAACGGTCGCTGATCGCGTTGCGCTTTTCCGGGCGGTTGAGGCCGATATGGGCAATATTGCCCCTGAGCTCGTAGGTTACGAAGCTGGCTGCCATCTGATCGGCCATATTCTGTAATCTCCTCCAGAAGAGCGGCGTTTGCCGGGAAAATCAAGCAAAATTCCCGCTCTGAACCTCTTGGCAGACGCTCCTATCACCCGCTTCGAGTTTTTGATCGTTTACAGGGAGATTGTTTCTTTGTAAACAAATTTTGGGAGTTTCAGGAGTACTGACATCTGGGAGGATGTGTCATGGCTGCGAAAGTCGTGCGTGATGTGAAGCTGTGGTCGCCGGTGGTGAACTGGGAGGAGCGGCCGAACGGTGAGTTCGTCGTCTGGCGGGAGGATCCGCTCGGACCCTATCCGGACAAGATCAACGAGCGGCTGATCCACTGGGCCGACGCCGTGCCGGACCGCACCTGGATGGCGGATCGGGAGGGCGCTGGCGAGTGGCGCCGGGTGAGTTTTTCGCAGGCACTGGATGCGGTGCGTCGCATCGGCCAGTTCCTACTGGACCTGAAGCTTTCGGCGGAAAACCCGCTGGTCATCCTCTCGGAAAACTCCATCGAACACGCGCTGATGGCGCTCGGCGCCCAACATGTCGGCATTCCGTCCGCAGCGATTGCGCCGGCCTATGCCACCATCTCCTCCGATTTCTCCAAGCTCAATGATATCGCCAAGCAGATCACGCCAGGGCTGATCTTTGCCGATGATGCGAGCGCTTTCCGCAAGGCGGTCGATACGGCCTTTGGTGCGGATATCCCCTTCGCCGGCATGCGCAACCTGCCCTCCGATCGCCCGAATACTTATATCTTCGACGACATCGTAAAGACCGAGCCAACCGCGGCCGTCGATCACGCTTATGATGCCGTCGGGCCGGATACGGTCGCCAAATTCCTGTTCACGTCGGGCACGACCGGTTCGCCAAAAGCGGTGATCCAGACCCAGCGAATGCTGTGCTCCAATCAGGAAATGGTCGCCGACTGCTATTCCTATTTCCGCGACGAACCGCCGATCCTGGTCGACTGGGCGCCGTGGAACCATACCGCAGCCGGCAACAAGTGCTTCAATATCGCCATCTACAACGGCGGCACGTATTATATCGACCGCGGCAAGCCCTCTCCGGCGCTGATCGGCCAGACGATAGCCAACCTGCGCGAGATCGCCCCGACATGGTATTTCAACGTGCCGGCCGGGTTCGAAATGCTGATCCAGGCGATGCGCGATGACGAGGCGCTCAGGAAGAACTTCTTCAAGGACCTGAAGCTCCTGATGTATGCCGGTGCCGGCATGGCGCAGCACACCTGGGATGCGCTGCTGGAACTCTCCGAAATGACCATCGGCGAACAGGTGCCACTTGGAACGGGCATCGGGTCCACGGAAACGGCGCCCTTCGCGATCTTCTGCACCGATCCGCAGGAAAAGCCCGGCAATATCGGCGTGCCCGGTCAGGGCGTGATCATGAAGCTGGTGCCGATCGACGACAAATACGAGCTGCGCCTCAAGGGGCCGAACGTCACGCCCGGCTATTGGCGCAATGAAAAGCTGACGAAGGAAGCTTTTGATGAAGAAGGCTTCTACCGGATCGGCGATGCCGTAAAGTTCGCCGTGCCCGGCGATCCGCGCCAAGGATTCTACTTCGACGGCCGTACCGCCGAAAACTTCAAACTACAGACCGGCACCTGGGTGGCAGTCGGCGTGTTGCGTGCCCAGATCGTCAACCAGTTCGGTGGGCTGATCCGCGATGCCGTCATCACCGGTGAAAACCGTGCGGAACTTGGCGCGCTGGCCGTTCCCTTCATTCCCGCGCTCCGCGAACTGCTTGGCGGCGGCGAAGGCCTTTCGGACAAGGATGTGGTTGCTCACCCGAAAGTGCGGGCAGCAATCGCCGAGCGCCTGAAGGAGCACCAGAAACAATCGAGCGGCTCCGCCACCCGCGTCATGCGCATCCTGCTGATGACCGACCCGCTACGTTTTGAAAAGGGCGAGGTGACCGACAAGGGATCGATCAACCAGCGCGCCGTTCTGCGCGAACGCGGCGATCTGGTCGAGGCGCTGTATGCGGATGCCGACGGCGTCATCAAGGTGAGCAAGGAACTGGCGGCATGAAGATCGAAGGTTCGAGCGCATTCGTGACCGGCGGCGGATCGGGCCTCGGCGAGGCGACAGCCCGCATGCTCTCCCGGCTCGGCGCCATCGTGCATGTCTTCGACCGCAAGGGTGAGGCGGCTGAAAAGGTCGCCAAGGATATCGGTGGCGTTGCGCTCGCCGGCGATGTCACCAGCGAAGACGATGCATCGCGTGCGCTCGATATCGCTGCCAAGGCGGGCGATGGCCTGCGTATCCTTGTCAATTGCGCCGGCATCGGCACGGCGGGGCGCATTATTGGCAAGAGCGGACCGATGCCGCTTGGCGATTTCGAAAAGGTCATCCGCATCAACCTGATCGGTACGTTCAACATGATGCGGCTTGCCGCCGAGCGGATGTCGCAGGCATCGGAAAGGGACGACAAGGCCCGCGGCGTGATCGTCAACACGGCTTCGGTGGCGGCCTTTGAAGGTCAGATCGGCCAAGCAGCCTATGCGGCCTCCAAGGGCGGTATCGTTTCGCTGGCCCTGCCTGCCGCTCGAGAATTTTCCCGCTTCGGAATCCGGGTAAACACCGTCGCTCCGGGTATTTTTTTGACACCGCTGCTCTACGAACTGCCGGAAGAGGCGCAACAAAGCCTCGCCGCCGCCATTCCCTATCCGTCACGTCTCGGCGATCCGGGTGAGTTTTCCGATGCGGTGCGGTTCGTCATCGAGAACCAGTATATCAATGGCGAGGTCATCCGGCTCGACGGCGCGCTTCGCATGCAGCCGCGGTGAATGCATGTCTTTTGCGGATCAGGCAGACCGGACGCTTGAAATCCTGGCTTTGACGCCGGGCTGGCACCACTTGCGCGACCTGCGGCCGGATTGTGATGACGAAACCGTTGCTGCGATCGTTCTGGAAGCAGCAAATTTCGCCGAAAAAGTGCTCGCTCCGCTGAATGCAGCGGGTGACCGGATCGGCTCGGCAGTCGTCAACGGCCGGGTGAAAACGCCGGATGGTTTTACCGATGCGCTCAAGCAATATGCCGAGGCCGGATGGCTTGGCATGGATGTGCCGGAAGCGTTTGGCGGTCAGGCAGTGCCGCTCACCCTGCACGCCGCTTGCGCGCCGCTGTTCGAACGCGGCTGCGTGGCGCTGATGATGGCAGCGGGTTCGACCCGTGCCGCAGCGCATCTCTTGTCTGAGGTCGCCGACGAAGACGTCGCCAACGAATGGGTGCCGAAACTCGCCTCCGGCGAATGGGCCGCGACGATCTGTATTTCAGAACCGGAAGCGGGTTCCGATGTCGGCCGGCTGCGCACGAGGGCCATCGAAAAAGACGGACAATGGCTGATCAGCGGCCAGAAGATCTGGATTTCCTTCGGCGATCACGACATGGCGGATCGTATCGGCCATTGCCTGCTCGCCCGCACCAACGACCAGCCCGGTACACGCGGCATCAGCCTTTTCCTTGTGCCGAGCGAAATCGGCGGTCAGCCGAACGGTGTTTCCGTTGATCGCATTGAGGAGAAGATGGGCCTTCACGGCTCCCCCACCTGTGCCATGCGTTTCGACGATGCTAAGGGTGTGATGCTCGGCAAGGAAGGTCGCGGCCTGCCGCAGCTTTTCACGATGATCGAGTTGATGCGGCTTCTGACCGGCTGCCAAGGGCTCGGTCTTGCATCTGCCGCTGCCGATATCGCCGAGGATTATGCGAAGGAGCGGCGCCAGGGCGGTCGGCCGGATCAGCCGCCGGTGCCGATCGAAACGCATCCGGATGTGCAGCGCCAGCTCTTCGAAATCCGCAGCTCCACCGAAATCCTCCGCGCCGCGATCCTTGAGCTGGCGACATCGATGGATCTTTCGAAGCTCGAAGAAGGTTCCGGGCTTGAGGATTTCACCGGCTGTATGCTGCCACTGATCAAGAATTTCGGCGCCGAGACCGGGTTCAATGTCGCCAATGCGGCGATGCAGGTGCTCGGCGGTGTCGGTTACACGCGTGACTGGCCGCTCGAACAATATCTGCGCGATGCCCGCATCATGACGATCTACGAAGGCACGACGGGTATGCAGGCGATCGATTTCCTCACCCGACGCCTCTGGCGTGACGAGGGCAGGGGGCTGACGATCTTTCTGCAGAAAGCGCGTGACGAGATCGATGCCTACGCGATCGAACACCCGCAAGCATCCGAGACGGCATTGGCGGCGCTCGACGGGTTCGAGCGCCTGAGCGAAAGAATGGCGGCGATGCAATCCGATCCGGATGCCGCGCTCTATCGCGCCGATGCCTATATGCGCGCCGCCTGGGCCGCGGTTTCGCTCTGGATGGCGCTTCGCCTTTCGGAAACGAAGGCAGTTGTCAGTCTTGCGGCTCAATTCGCGTTCCATAGCGCGCGTTGCGCCTGAACGATCCTTCGCGATTCGAGAAAGGAGAGCGGACCGTTCCGCGCATTCTCCTTGTGCCTTGGAGTTGCTAGCGTTTCCGTGAAATGAAGCCATCGGGAGGAGGCCGACCCATGACCAAAAGACAGCTGCGCAGCAATTTCGAGCCGGGCACGTCCCGTTGGGCGGTACGCCGCGCGCAATGGCGGGCGCTGGGCCTGACCGACGAGGACATGGAAAAGCCGAAGATCGCCATCGTCAACACCTCGTCGGAACTGTCGATCTGTTTCAGCCACCTCGATCAGGTCTCGGCCAAGGTGAAGGAAGCGGTTCGCGCCGGCGGCGGCATTCCCTTCGAAATCCGCACGATCGCACCGAGCGATTTCATTATCAGCGCCGGCCGCGCAGCGACCTATATCCTGCCGAGCCGCGATCTGATCACCAACGATATCGAAGTGGCGGTCGAGGGCGCGCAGCTGGACGGCATGATCTGTCTTGCCTCCTGCGACAAGACCACGCCCGGCCAGCTGATGGCTGCCGCCCGCATCGACCTGCCGACGCTGGTCGTGCTTTGCGGTTACCAGGCGAGTGGCCAATATCGCAACCACCACATGGATATCGAGGAAGTCTTCCTGCATGCCGGGCATCATGCGGCCGGCAAGATCAGCTTCGATGAACTGAAGGAGATGAGCGAAAACGCCATCAAGAGCCCCGGCGTCTGTTCCGGCATGGGCACGGCCAATTCCATGCATTCGCTCTGCGAAGCGCTCGGCATGGCGCTGCCGGGCGGTGCACCGGTGCGGGCGATGAGCGACCGGATGATGGATTATGTCGATCAGGCCGGCCGCCGCATCATCGACATGGTGTGGGAAGACCTCCGCCCGCGCCAGATAATGACGCCGGGCGCCTTCCGCAATGCCGCCGCAACTGTGCTCGCAGTTTCGGGCTCGATCAACACGATCAAGCACTTGCAGGCGATTTCCGTCGAAGCTGGCTTGGATATCGACGTCTACAAGATGTTCGAGGATCTGTCCGCCGAGGTGCCGATCCTCGCCGCCGTCCGCCCGATCGGTTCCAATTCCATCGAGGAATTCGAGGATGCGGGCGGTGCGCGTGGCATCATGAAACGGCTGGAGCCGATCATCGACCCTTCAGCGCTTACCGTCACCGGCAAGACCTGGGGCGAAGAGCTGAAGGATATCGAAATCGCCGATCCCGAAGTCATCCGCCCGCTCGACAAGCCGTTCGCCGTCAAGCCCGGTATCGTGCTCCTGCGTGGCTCGCTGGCGCCGGATGGCGCGATCGCCAAGGTGGGCCTGCGCGGCCCCGGCCGGCCGATGAAATTCGATGGCCCTGCGCGTGTCTTCGACAATTCGCCTTCTGCTGAAGCGGCGCTGAAGGAGAATCTGGTCAAGGCCGGCGAAGTGCTGGTCCTGCGCGGCATGGGCGTCAAGGGCGGCCCCGGCATGGGTGGCGCCTCGCGTCTCGTCTTCGCGCTGGATGGCACGGGGCTTGGCCCGGAAGTGGCTGTCGTTACCGACGGCCAGCTCTCGGGCCTCGTCAATGTCGGCCTCGTCATCGGCGAGGTCAAACCGGAAGCCTTTACCGGCGGGCCGATCGGCCTCATCAAGGATGGTGACCGCATCACCATCGATATCGACAGCCGTTCGATCGAACTGCATGTGCCGGAAGCCGAGCTTGCCGCGCGCCGTGAGGCTTTCGTGCAGAAGCCGCTTTCGGCCGAAAAGGGCTGGCTCAATCTCTACGGCAGCACGGTGACGCCGCTGGAGAAGGGCGCGACGCTTTCTTCTCAACAACAGTAAGCCCGCATCAAGCGGAGATCACTGCGGGAGTTGCACAGGCGCGAAAAATATGCGCCTGATGCAGCTCCTATTTTCTCGAAACGAGAAAGACAGTGAACATACTTCTCGATATCGGCGCCTTCCTGGCGACCGCCCGCGCCGGCTCGTTTTCAGCCGCCGGCCGTGACCTCGGCGTTGCCACCTCCGTCATCACCAAGCGCGTGAAGCGGCTGGAAGAACATTTGAATACCCAGCTATTCGTGCGCACCACGCGGCGTCTGGCGTTGACGTTGGATGGCGAACGGTTGCGCCCGCGCCTGCAGCTTCTCGTCGGCGAGATCGAGGATACGCTGGCGACGCCGAACACCGAAGATCTCGGCCTCACCGGATCTTTGCGCATCAAGGCGCCGACGACGCTGACCTCTATGTTCTTCGGCGATATCTGCGCTGCCTTCCAGGCCGCCAATCCACGCGTGAAGATGGAAATCGTGCTGATCGACCGCTCGGTCAACCCGCTCGAAGAGGGTTTCGACGTGGCGATCGGCGCACTGCCGCAGTCCTACGCTTACGTCATCGATCATCCGCTCTGCCCTTACCCGCGCATTCTCTGCGCCGCGCCCGGTTATTTCGAAAACCGCAAGCGACCGAAAACGCCGACCGAGCTTGTTGGTCACGAATGCATCACCTTCCACACGATCGGCACGACCTGGACCTTCCAGATGGAAACCAGTGCGTTGAACGTCGAGATCACCTCGAATTTCACCGCCAATGACAGCCGCATCCTGTTGGCCGCCGCCCGTCATGGCCTCGGCCTCGCCATCCTGCCGCGCTTCCTGGCGCAATCGGACCTGGAAAGCGGTGCGCTTGAGGAAGTCATGTCGGAATTCCCGGTCGAACCACTTTGGGTGAAGGCTTCGGTACCGCGTATCAAGATGAACAAGGCGGTCGTTTCCGAATTCGTCGCCTATCTGCAAAAGCGTTTCGCAGAAGGCGTTCCGGAGCAGATCATACCCTCGTTCTGAGGCTAACCGAAGCGTCGCGCCGTCCTCCAGCTTTCTCGAAATCAGAAAGCTGATCGCATCACTTGCCGGGTTCAAGCCTTGTCCGCATCGGTTACGATCCTGCCAGATGCGCCGGGAGGGCGCGGTGTGTTGCAAGGGAGGCTTCGATGGCGGAAACGCTGAGCAGGGAAACGCGGATCGTGCGGCGGGAAAAGGCGGCACCTTTCCGCAAGCTGAAGGCGGATATCTGCGTCGTCGGCGCCGGCATTGCCGGCATTTCGGCGGCCCTTGAGGCTGCCCGCCTCGGCAAGAAGGTCGTCATCTTCGACGGCCAGGCAGCGCTCGGCGGCCAGGCTGTCAACTCGATCATAGCCACCTTCTGCGGCCTGTTTTCCAACGGCACGCATGGCTACCAGTTCACCTATGGCGTGGCCGACAAGCTTCTCGCCCATCTCGAAAGCCAGGATCAGTCGATCTTCTACCGCCACGGGCCCAACACCGTCGTCGTTTATTACGACGAGGTCGTGCTCGGCCGCTGGATGGAGCAGAGCGTCCTGGAAGCCGGCATCGAAGTCGTGCTCGGTGCACAGATCCTCGACGTACATGTCGAAGGCCGTCGCGTCGTGCAGACGGATTTCATGACCCGTTATGGCGGCGTTTCGATCGAAGCGACCGGCTGGGTCGAGGCGAGCGGCGACGCGGCGCTGGTCTGGCAGGCCGGTTTTGCCTGCCGCCAGCCGGAAAAGGGCGGCGTCTTCGGCACCCAGATGGTGGTGCTGGAAAACATCGACGAAGCCAAGCAGCCGACCCGGTTCGAGATCGGTGACCGGATGAAGGAAAAGGCAGCCAGTTACGGCCTGCTCCGTCGCGAAGGCCTCGGCTTCACCATTCCCGGCCGTGGCATTGCTGCCATGAACATGACCCATGTGGAAACCCCGCTCGATCCGGTTGAGGCCTCGAAAAAGGCGCTGGAAGGCAAGGATCAGGCGGCGCGTGCCGTCGAGTTCCTGAAAACCGAATTCCCGGAATGTTTCGGCAATGCTCGCATCCGCTCCTTCGGCCTGCCGGGCATTCGTCAGACCCGCTGGATCGCCGGCAGCCATCACTTGACGGTCGATGAAATCCGCGCCGGTACCAAATTCGAGGATTCCGTAGCCCGCACCGCCTGGCCGATCGAGTTGCACGATCATGGCGATGGCCACCACTGGATCACTTTCGACAAGGAACACGCCCATTACATTCCGCTCGGCAGCCTGACGCCGGACGAATGCGACAATATCGCCGCCGCCGGCCGCTGCGTCGATGCGGATTCGGCAGCGCTCTCCTCGATCCGCGTCATGGGTCCATGCATTGCCATGGGCATGGCCGCAGCCAACGCGCTTGATCTCGCCGGAACCGGCAGCGTCCACCAGATCGATCTCGGTGCACTTCGCGAACGGGTTTCCGACAACGTCGAAAAGAAGCATTATCGCTGGACGGATGAAGAGATGCGCGCCGCATCGTGAGGAGGACGCGATGAAGCTGACGGATTATGAAAAGGCCATGTATGACGGCGAACACGGCCGCGCCAAGGCGCGCGCCATGGATCTGCTGGTGCGATATGGCGAGGCGCTCGGCGCCGAACGGCTGGTCGAGACCAACAATGTCGCAGGCGCCTTCAACGCCTCGACGCCCTCGGTTCAGGCCATCGCCCAGAAGGGCATGGAGCATATCTATTCCGAACTCAACCTCGACAGCGACGAAGTGGTGGAAGTGCCGCATATGGTGGCGCATACCTGCCAACTCATCACCGGCATCGACAACGACAATTGGGAACTGCAGGGCGTCGACAAGTCGCTGGTCGACATGCAGCGCGCCAATGAGAAGTTTCTTGGACGTCGCGGCGTCAACATGTTCGCCACCTGCACGCCCTATCAGGTGGGCAATGTGCCGGTGAAGGGCGAGCATTGCGCCTGGATGGAATCCTCTGCCGTCATCTACTGCAATTCCGTGCTCGGCGCCCGCACCAATGTCGAGGGCAAGGAGAGCACCGGGGCTGCCGCACTCACCGGCCGCATTCCCTATTGGGGTTTCCACATCACCGAAAACCGCCGCGGCACCCATCTGGTCGAGCTCGATATTGAAGTCGACGACATGATGGATTGGGGCCTGCTCGGTTATTACATCGGCGAGGTGATCGGCGAGGAGATCCCGGTCATCAACGGTCGCAGCCATCAGCCGGATCTCATCAAGCTCAAGCATTTCGGCGCGGCGGCGGCATCGTCCGGTGGCGTCGAGATGTACCATATTCCGGGCATCACTCCGGAAGCGGATACGGTCGAGGAAGCCTTCAGCGGCCGCAAGGTCAAGGGCACGTTCCGGTATGGCGCCAAGGAACGCCGCGAGACCTACGAAAAACTGCAGAGCTCGACCGAGAAAAAGGTCGATTTCATCATGCTAGGCTGTCCGCACAATTCCATCGACCAGATGGCGCTGATCGCGCATATGCTCGAGGATAAGAAAATCCATTCGGATGTGCAGCTCTGGGTGCATACCCCGCGCGCCATCAAGCAGGTCGCCGAACGCAACGGTTATATTGACGTGATCCGCGATGCCGGCGGCGTTGTGATGAGCGATACCTGTCCCGCCATATCCCGCCGCCTGCCGCAGGGCACACGCGTCATCGCCACCGATTCCGCCAAGCAGGCGCATTACCTGCCGGCCATCACCGGCGTGCAGGGCTGGTTCGGCTCGGTCAGCGATTGCGTTGATGCGGCATTGACCGGCCAGTGGAACGGGAGAGCCTGATGGATATCGCAACGGAAGCAAAACCCGAAACCATCGTGCTCAACGGCCGTAAGGTCGTCGCCGGCTGCGCCGAGGGCGAGGCGCTGGTGACGACGGAAACGATCTCCGGCTGGGGCGGCATCAACGAGCGCACCGGCACCATTATCGAGCGCCGCCACGAAATGCGCGACGTCTCCTTCGCCGGCAAGGTTCTTGTTTTCCCCGGCGCCAAGGGATCGTCCGGCTGGTCCGCCTATTTCCATATGACGCGATTGAACGGCGTCCAACCGCAGGCGATGATCTTTACCCGGATGACGACCAAGATCGCGCTCGGCGCCGTCGTCACCCGCGTTCCGGCAATCACTGAGCTGGATCAGGATCCGCTTGTCGTGATCGAGACCGGCGACTGGGTCGTCGTCGATGCCGATGCCGGCACGGTGACGATCACCAAGAAGAAAACCGCCTGACGAAACTCAGGCGCGCTGTTCGATGCGGGTGGAGATGCTGCCTGCCTCGGTCATGTTGAGAATGACCATGGTCGAGGTTTCCGCCACCGCCGGGATGGATTGCAGCACGTCGCGAATGAAGTGACGCAGCGCATCGATATCCGCCACCCAGACCTTCAAGAGATAGTCGATATTGCCGGTCACCAGCAGGCATTCGGTGATTTCCGGCCGTGCCTCGATTGCGTCGAGAAACTCCCGCACCGCATCCGGGCTCTGCTTGGCGAGCCGGACCGAGACCATGACGCAGATGTTGAGGCCGAAGGCGGCCGGGCTGATTTTGGCGGTATAACCCCGGATCACGCCGGTCTCTTCCAGCCGCTTGACCCGCCGGCTGCAGGGCGTCGGCGAAAGTCCCACTTTTTCAGCCAGTTCCAGCGTCGAAATACGGCCGTTTTCGCTGAGCGCCGCCAGGATTTTCCGGTCGAAAGCATCGAGGATCGGCGGTCCCTCCAGCTGTGGTGATTTTCCCTCGAAATTCGGCTTCATGGAGTGAGTTTCATCTCTATTTGATGCTCCGACCTCCCAAAATTGCACGGATTCGCTAGACGGGGAAGTGTTACCACTTTCATATCGAACCTGTGGCAGGAGGAGAGGAACATGCCCGCCTATATGGTCTGCACCATGAAGATCCACGATCCGGAAACCTACCGGAAATATACGGCGCTGACGCCGCCGACGGTGGCGCGCTACGGCGGCAAGTTTCTCACTCGCGGCGAACTAGTGACGACGCCGGAAGGCGAGGAGTTTACCGAGCGCATGGTCATCCTCGAATTCCCGGATCGCGCCGCGGCAGAAGCCTGGTACAATGATGCGGACTATCAGGAAGCCTCGAAATTCCGCCGCGCTTCTTCCAAGGGCCGCATGATCCTGCAGGAAGGCAGCGGCAATACAGCAAATCCGGACCCCAAAGTCTGAGGAGATAGACGTGGATTTCAAGCTTTCCGGCCGCACGGCCCTGGTGTTCGGTGGCTCGCGCGGCCTCGGCAGGGCAATTGCCGAGGAACTCAAGGCCGAAGGCGTGCGGGTGGTGATCGTCGCCCGCGACCCGGCGCGGGTGGCCCGCGTCGCGGCCGAACTTGGTATCGAGGGTTTTTCAGGTGATGTGTCCAAGCCCGGCGCCGGCCGCAAGCTGGTAGAACAGGCGACCGAATTGCTCGGTCAGAGCCCGGATATCCTCGTCACCAATACCGGCGGCCCGGCCCCCGGCGCCTTTGCCGCCACGACAGCGGGCACCTGGCAGGCTGGTTTCGACAATCTCTGGATGAGTTTCGTCGATAGCGTCCAGGCAGTGCTTCCGGCCATGCGCCAGAACCGCTGGGGCCGCATCCTCGCCGTCACCTCGGTCGCGGCGCGCGAACCGCAGCCGGGTCTGGTGATCTCCAACAGCCTGCGCGCCGGCCTGCTCGGCCTCGTCAACACGATCAGCCGCGAAGTCGCCCGTGACGGCATCACCATCAATGCGCTGCTGCCGGGTTATACCAATACCGACCGCATGGCCGAACTTGGGGTCGACGATGCCGTCATGGGGCCGAAAATTCCGGCCGGGCGGCTTGGCGATCCAAAGGAATTTGCCGCACTCGCCGCCTTCCTCGCTTCTGAGCGGGCCTCTTACATTACCGGCCAGGCGATTGCCGTCGATGGCGGTTTCCTGAACTCCATCTGACGGGATCTTGAGATGACGGCGCAGCAACCGAAACCGCGGCCCGAAGAAGCGCCGTCCCGCCCGGCCTTTGCCAACTGGCTTGGCGGCACCAACGAGATCACCCGCATGTTTCTGGCGGCGGGCAAGGTGCCGGGCCTGATCAATATGGCGGGCGGCCTGCCGGAACCGGACACCTATCCGGTCAAGGAGCTGGCCGAGATCGCCGAACGCGCCGTCTCGAAATATCCGCAGGAATCGCTGAATTACCCGCCGATCGAAGGCCTGCCCGATCTACGCGACCGGCTGACGGCCCGTTTCAGCAATGCCGACCTGAAGCTATCGCGCGAAAACGTGCTGGTCACATCCGGCGGCATGCAGGCGTTGGACCTGATCGGCAAGGTGCTGCTCAACGAAGGCGCGCTGATCGCAGCGCAGTCGCCGACTTATCTCGGTGCCGTCGATGCCTGGCGCCCGCGCCGGCCGAGCTATCGGCTGTTCTCGCCGGACAGAAACGACTTCGATCCGGTGGCGGCGCTCACCGGCGCGCAGTTCGCCTATACGGTGCCGAACTTCTCCAACCCGACCGGCCGTCTCGTCGGCCTCGCTCGCCGGCAGGAATTGGTCGATGCCGCGCACGAGACTGGCACCTGGCTGGTGGAGGACGATCCTTACGGCGCGCTCTATTACGACGGCACGCCTCTGCCGCGCATGATCACGCTGTCCGGCGCAAAACAATCGGGCGAAATCTATAGCGGCCCGCTCGTTTACATGGGCACGTTTTCCAAGGAGATCGCCCCCGGTTTCCGCATCGGCTGGGTCATCGCCTCGCCGGACATGATCGGCGCACTGACCATCGCCAAGCAGGGCTCGGACATGTGCACCAGCGGCTTGAGCCAGCGCGTCGCCGTCGACGCGCTGGACGCCGGGCTGTTGGAGCGCACGCTGCCCGTCATCCTCGACGTTTACCGCCATCGTCGCGATGCGCTCTGTGCCGCCATGGACGAGCACCTCTCGGAATGGTTCGATTGGGAAAAGCCGGTCGGCGGCATGTTCGTCTGGGCGACGGCCAAGAGCCCGGCGATGGATACCGATAAATTGCTGAGCGAGGCCCTGAAGGCCGGCGTCTGCGTCAGCCCCAGCAGCGTCTTCGATCCGCATGGCGAGGATCGCCGCTCGATCCGCATCAATTTCACCCTCAACACGCCGGACAAATTGGCCGAAGGCATTCGTCGTCTGGCGACGGCTACGCGGGCAATTGGCCTCGACTGAGCGATCGATCGCTGCCTATAACTTGCCTCGTTGGAGCGAGGAGGAGTTTGCATGTCCAAGGTAGCGATCGTCACGGGAGCAGGTTCGGGCGTCGGCCGCACGGTGGCTGTCGGGCTTTTGAAAGCCGGCTATAAAACCGTGCTGGCTGGCCGGCGGGAGGCAGAATTAAAGGGCACGGCAGAGCTTGGCGGCGGCACGTCGCTAGTGGTCCCGACCGATGTTACCGATCCTGCCGCCGTCGATGCCCTTTTTGCCGCGACCGAAAAGTCCTATGGCCGCCTCGATCTCCTCTTCAACAATGCCGGCCGCGGCACGCCTGCGGTGCCGATCGATGAATTGCCGCTGGAAACCTGGCGAGCAGTCGTTGATCTCAACCTGAATGGTGCCTTCTATTGCGCCCGCGCCGCTTTCGGCCTGATGCGCCGGCAGAGCCCGCAAGGCGGCCGCATCATAAACAATGGCTCGATCTCCGCGCATGCGCCGCGCCCCTATCAGGCCGCTTATACGGCAACGAAACACGCGATCACCGGCCTGACGCGCCAGATTGCCCTCGATGGCCGCACGTTCGATATCGTCTGCGGCCAGGTGGATATCGGCAATGCCGATACGCCGATGACCGAACGTATGAAACAGGGCGTGCTGCAGGCCGATCTTTCGACTGCCGTCGAGCCGGTTATGGACCCGAAACACGTGGCCGATGCCGTGCTTTACATGGACAGCTTGCCACTGGAGGCCAACGTGCTCTTCATGACCGTCATGGCCAACCAGATGCCCTTTGTCGGCCGGGGCTGAGCTTCTTCAAGCACCCTCAAATGACGCCTTGATCCCGCTGCAAATCTCGGCGAACAATTGCCCATTCCAATTAGAAAAGATCAGAGGAAATATCCCATGCCGCAGGCCCTCGTTCTCGAAAAGAAAGGCCTTCTTGCGCTTCGCGAGATCGACCTGCCCATCACGCCCGGCCCGGGTGACGTAAAGATCGCCATCGATACGGTCGGCGTCTGCGGCAGCGATGTGCATTATTACACCCACGGCGCCATCGGCCCTTACGTGTTGCGCGAGCCCATGGTGCTCGGCCATGAGGCGGCGGGCGTCGTCGTCGAGGTCGGCTCGGATGTGAAAAACCTCAAGTTCGGCGACCGTGTCTGCATGGAGCCGGGCGTGCCGAACCTCTCGTCGCGCGCCTCCAAGCTCGGCCTCTACAATGTCGACCCGGATGTGCGGTTCTGGGCAACCCCGCCGATCCACGGCGTGCTGACGCCGGAAGTCGTTCACCCCGCTGCCTTCACCTACAAGCTGCCGGACAATGTTTCCTTTGCCGAAGGCGCGATGGTCGAGCCGTTCGCGATCGGCATGCAGGCCGCCACCCGTGCCCGCATCCAGCCGGGTGATGTCGGTGCCGTCATCGGCGCCGGGCCGATCGGCATCATGGTGGCGCTGGCAGCCCTTGCCGGCGGCTGCGCCCGCGTTTTCGTGTCCGATCTGAGCGCCGAGAAGCTGAAAATCGCCGGCCAGTATCCCGGCATCATCCCGGTCAATATCAAGGAACGGCCGTTTGCCGAGGTGATCGCGGAAGAGACCGGTGGCTGGGGTGCGGATGTCGTTTTCGAGGCAAGCGGCAGTCCGCGCGCTTTCCAGGGCATGTTCGATCTGGTGCGGCCGGGCGGCGCTTTCGTGCTTGTCGGCTTGCCGGTCGAGCCGGTGCCGTTCGACGTGGCGAGCGCGATTTCCAAGGAAGTGCGAATCGAGACCGTGTTCCGTTATGCGAACATCTTCGACCGCGCGCTGGAACTGATCGCTTCCGGCAAGATCAATCTCAAGCCGTTGATCACAGGCGTCTTTGACTTCAAGGATTCCATCGCCGCTTTCGAACGGGCCGCCGTCGGCAACCCGTCCGATGTGAAGCTGCAGATCAAGCTGAAGGGCTGATCAGGCCGCGCGAACGAAGCGATCGGCCAAAGGCTTGCGGGTGTAAAGCGGCACGCGCGTCAGCATTTCCAGTGCGAAAAGGCGGGCGTTCTGCTTGGCCTTGTCGAGATTGCTGACGCGGGTTTCGTCCATCGTGTAGAGCGTGCCGCCGAGATCGAAAATATCGCGGAAGGCGGCGCGTTCGATGATCGGCGTGTTGAGCACATCGACATTGCGCTCGGCGAGCAGCATCTTGACCGCCAGCAGGGCGCGCGTTGTGACCATCGAGTTGACGCGCGTCAGCACGACCGAATGCGGCACGCGCAGGTTTGCTTTCTCTTCGAGATAACGCAGCAGTTCCAGAACGTTGGCGCCGCCCTGGGCATCCATGGCGCAGCCCTGGATCGGGATCAGCACGTGGTCAGAAAGGCCGATCGCCTTGGCAAGCAATGGGCTTTGGGCACCCGGCAGGTCGAGCACGAAATAGTCGGTCTTGTGGCGGTTCTCGGCAATGTGGCGGTCGATCGAGGTTGCCGTCACATAGGAGATCACGTTGAGATTGGGGTTCGGCGGCGAAAGCATGTGCCAGCGGCTGATCCAGTATTGCGGATCGGCATCCAGGATCGTGACGCGGTAACCCTGCTCGACCAGTTCCGTGGCGAGCAGAAGCACGGCAGTGGTCTTGCCCGCTCCGCCCTTGGTGTTGGCAAAGGTAATGACTGGCATCTTCGGTTTCCTGTCCGGCTGCAAGCGATGATCGCTCTTTCACCGCACCCTCATGATGCGCGCCCCATTCTTGCCAATCATGGTTAACGAGGCGCTAAAAATGCCATCCAAGTTCTTGTCCGGTCTCGGTTTTACCGGCGGCGGTCGGCGGCGAGAATCTCCCGGGCGATGTGATCGAGCGGTACGATCTTGTCGACGCCGCCATGGGCGATCGCTTCCTTCGGCATGCCGAACACCACCGACGTTGCCTCGTCCTGCGCCACCGTATAGGCGCCGGCCTGATGCATCTCGTTCATGCCGCGCGCGCCGTCGTCGCCCATGCCGGTCATGATGACGCCCATTGCGTTCGCGCCCGCGGAACGCGCTGCCGAACGGAACAGCACGTCAACCGACGGGCGGTGCCGGCTGACCAGCGGCCCGGTGCGGATCGAAACTTCGTAGCGGGCACCGCGCCGCTCCAGCAGCATGTGTTTGTCGCCGGGTGCGATTAGCACGTGACCGCGCAGCACGGGGTCGCCGTCCACGGCTTCTTTGACTTCGACCTCGCAGAGCCCGTTGAGGCGTTTGGCGAATGCGGCGGTGAACTTTTCCGGCATATGCTGCACGATGACCATGCCCGGCGAGTTGGCCGGCAGGGCCTCCAGCATCTCGCGCAGGGCTTCGGTTCCGCCGGTCGAGGCGCCGACGCAGACCACCATTTCGGTCGTCTTGGCCATGGCACCGACCTTCGGTGGCGGCAGAACGGCGTCGGCGGTCAGCTTGGCGGTCGTGCTGCCGTCCGAAATCCGTGAGGCGCGTAGCTTGCCGACGCGGGCGCGGGCCGCACCCTTCACCACGGTGCGGATGCGATCGGCGGATTCGGCTAGGTGATCGGCGGCACCAATCTTAGGTTTCAGGATGATGTCGACGGCACCCGCTTCGAGCGCCTGCATCAGCGTTTCCGAGCCGCTTTCGGTCAAAGACGAGCACATCACGACCGGGATCGGGTGCTGCGCCATCAGCTTGCGCAGGAAGGTGATGCCGTCCATCTGCGGCATTTCCACATCGAGCGTGATGACATCGGGAATTTCCTCCCGCAGTTTTCGCGCCGCCATGAACGGGTCGGTGGCAGCGCCGATCACCTCGATTTCGGGGTCGGCGGAGAGAACTGAGGTCAGCGTCTGACGAACGCTGGCGGAGTCATCGATGATCAGAACACGGATTTTGCCGGTCATGGTTCACACCCGTTTGAAGACTGTGTTCGCCACCTGCTTGATCGGCAGGTCGAAGCCGGTGACGGTTTCCGAATGCCCGATAAACAGGTAACCGCCCGGCAGAAGATTGGCGCAGAGCCGGTTCAGCACATGGTTTTGCGTGGGCTTGTCGAAATAGATCAGCACGTTGCGGCAGAAGATCAGGTGCATCGGGTCGCCGACCGGATAGTTGTCGTCCATCAGGTTCATGCGGGCGAAACCCACCTTGGCGCGAAGCTTCGGCACGATGCGCATTTCCTGCCGGCGATTGTCGGCTGGTCGCATCACGTATTTGCGCATCATCTCGGCCGGAACAGGCTGCAGCAGCTCGCTCTGATAGATGCCGCGCTGCGCTTTTTGCAGCACATCGGTCGAAAGGTCGGTGGCGAGCACGAAATAGTCTCGCTCCGGAGCATTGGACGACAGATAGTCGGAAAGGACCATCGCCATCGTATAGGGCTCGGCGCCTGTCGAGCAGGCAGAACTCCAGGTGCGAATGCGCCGGTCGTTGTAGTTGCGGACGATTTCCGGCAGGGCGGTTCGCGTCAGATAGTCGAAATGCTTCGGCTCACGGAAGAAGTCCGTCTTGTTGGTGGTGACGGCGTCGATCAGGAAAATCGACTCGCTCTCCAGCCCGCCGTGCTTGAAGATATAGTCGCAATAGCTGTCGAAGGTCGGCATGCCGGTCACCCGCAGGCGACGGCGAAGACGGCCTTCCAGCATCGTCATCTTCGTTTGCGGCATCTTGATGCCGCTGTAGTCGTAAATGTACTTCGACAACATTTCGAAGTTGCGCTTGTTCAGCCGATCATCGAGCGGCTGGGTTCTTGCGGCCATGTTCACGCGCGTACCCCCATACACAATACTCGTAAGATTACGCGTATTTCGTTTATGATTTATGCAACCTGTGACTGCGGACCGACATGGGCAAGCGCCGAGCCGGAATCCGAGAACAGTCGCGCCAGGTCGATGATGACCACGAAGCCGGTTTCGCGACGAACCACGCCGGCAATGTAATCGGACCGCCAGCGCACGCCGATATCCGGTGCCGTCTCGATCTGCTCCTTGCGGAACGGTACGACCTCGAACACGCGGTCGGCAACGAGGCCAAGCGCCAGAACGCGGTCGGCGACCGGAACGTCGAGCACGAGAATGCGCGTATGCGGCGTCCGTTCGGTCCGGCTCATGCCGAGACGCAGGCGCAGGTCGATGACCGGCACGCCCTGACCACGCACGTCGCGCAGGCCGAGGAGATATTCCGGGCCATGCGGGATCTTGAACGGCTCCTCGTGGTCGAGGATTTCGCGGACCACTTCAACGGGAACCGCGAAAATCTCTTCACCGAGGCTGAAGGTTACGAACTGTGCTTCGGAAGATGTGCCTGCCATCATGCGCTCTCCTTGAAATCTTCGTCATCTGCATCCGGGCCGCCCATCGACATGTCGAGGGCAAAGCCCTTGGCGCGGGCCTGCTGGGCCATGACCGATTGTTTTACCGGGCGGGAAGCCGGTGTTTTTGCCTTGGGTTGTGGTGTTGCCGCAGCCTTTGCAGGGGCCTGCCTGGGAGCGGGTTCGGCGGCCTTCAGCTTGGCTGCAACCGCATCCACACGGAAGAAGGCGATCGAGGCCTGCAGCTCTTCCGCCTGGGCGGCGAGCTCTTCGGACGTCGAGGACATTTCCTCCGATGCGCCAGCATTGAGCTGGGTCACCTTGTCGAGCTGCTGGATCGCTTCGTTGATCTGGGCTGCGCCGATATCCTGCTCGCGGCAGGCGGCGGAAATCTCGGAAACAAGTTCGGCGGTCTTCTGAATGTTCGGGACGAGCTTGCCGAGCATTTCGCCCGCTTCGGTCGCAACCTGCACGGTGCTGCCGGAAAGGGTGCTGATCTCGGCCGCTGCCGCCTGGCTGCGCTCGGCGAGCTTGCGGACTTCCGAAGCCACGACCGCAAAACCCTTGCCGTGTTCGCCGGCACGCGCTGCCTCGACGGCGGCGTTCAGCGCAAGCAGATCCGTCTGGCGGGCGATTTCCTGAACGATCGAGATCTTCTCCGCGATCGTCTTCATCGCCTGTACCGTGCGGATCACGGCCTGGCCGGAGGCTTCCGCATCCTTGGAGGACTGGCGGGCGATCTTTTCGGTCTGGGCAGCGTTATCGGCGTTCTGCTTGATGTTGGCGGCCATCTGCTCCATCGAGGCGGAAGCCTCTTCGGCAGCAGACGCCTGTTCGGTCGCACCCTGGGACAGCTGTTCGGAACTGGAAGACAGGTCCTGGCTGCCGGAGGAAACGTTGTTGGACGCGGCAAGCGCATCGCCCACCACGCCGCGCAGGCGCTCCACCATGCTTTCCAGCGAAAGGCCGAGCACGTCCTTTTCGGACAGCGGCTTCGGAGAGATCGTCAGGTCACCGTTTGCAAGCTGGTCGGCAACGCCGGCGGTGGTGCGCAGGTTGGCGACCATACTCTGCATGGCGATGCCCAGCATGTCCTGTTCAGAAAGCGGCTTGGTATCGATCGAAAGATCGCCGGCTGCGATCCGGTCGGCAACGGCTGCGGTGCCGCGCAGGTTGCCCACCATGCTCTGCATGGCGATGCCGAGCGTATCCTTGTCGGAAAGTGGATTCGGATCGACGGAAAGGTCGCCATTGGCGATCCGGTTGGCGATGCCGGCCGTTTCGCGCAGGTTGGCGGTCATGACGTTGATCGTATCGACCACGTCCTTGATTTCGTCATTGGTCTTGATGGCCACGTCCTGGTCGAGGTCGCCGACGGCAACCGCGGCAACGACCGTCTTGATCTTGCGCAGGCTGGTATTGATGCCGAGCGCGATCCACAGGGCCGCCAGGACGGCGATCAGCAGTGCAGCTCCGGCGATCGAGAAGATCAGCGTGCGGGTTTCGAGATAACCGGCCTGGATGCTGTCGGCCGCCTGGACCATCAGGTTCTTGCTGGAGGTAACGCGGGCGTCGAGCGACTTGGCGATCTCGTCGGTCATCGTCCGGCCTTCGGAGAGCGCAAGTTTCATCGCGTCCTCACCCTTGCCGGTATTGGCGAAATCACGAATCCGGTCGTCGACTGCGAAGAAGCGGTCGGCCATGCCGCGAATGTCATCGAGACCCTTGCGGCTGGCGTCGGTGGTGACCGCGCCGCGCAACCAGGTCAGCTTGTCGAGGAATTCGGCACGATACTGGTCGCTGGCGAGGATCGTTTTGGCAACGGTCGCAGGATTGGTGGCGGTCGCCATGGCGACCTGGGACTGCGCGATGCGCAGCTGCAGCGCGGCAAGATCCTGGGCGCGTTCAAGACGCAGGGCAGGGCCATGCACGGCCTCAGAGGCCGCGTCGTTCAACTGGGAAAGACTATAAACGCCGTAACCCGC
>CBDDGK010000031.1:0-56655 GCA_965227625.1 Neorhizobium sp.
CACGGGGCGCTCTCGACGTCGTTCAAGGAAAGCGCGCCCTTTCGCTATCTCGCGGCTGCACCTGGGTGGCGCATCCGGGCAATGTCATCGATTTCCGCGTCAACCATCACCCGGCCGAACGATCCGCTGATGCAGGGCATTCCGGATTTCGACTATCGATCGGAGCAGTATTACCTACATTACGACCCTTCGATCGAAATCCTGGCGACCACGACATTCAGCCGGAGACTATGACGAAGCGGTGCGCAACGTCACCATGCCGGTCGTTTTCAAGCGGCACTTCGGCAAGGGACGCGTGTTTTACTCGGCGCTCGGACATGTCGCGGCAGAATTCGAGCATCCGCATATGCGGATGATTTTGCGGCGGGGGTTGAGTTGGGCGGCGCGGCAGTGAATGACTGGGGCTAATATTGGGTGGTGCGTTTGCTACTTTCTCGACGTCATGCTCGAGCCTGTCCCGAGCATCTATCCACGTCCAAGTTGTTGAACGGGCTTAGATCCTCGGCACGAGGCGGAGGATGACAGCGGAGTGGGCCAGCACTCTCCCCGACCGCCCGCAGCTTATAACGGCAACGTCCCGGCTTTCCTCGCGCCCATACCCAGTGATCTCGATACGGTCCGGGTAAAGCTCGACCACGGCGAAGGCATTTTCCTTCTCCGTATCGACGATGCCCTTGAAGTTTACATACCAGGTTGAACCGTGACGGCCGAGATTGCCGACGTGGTTGTGGCCGTTGAGATAAGCGATGACATTGCCCGAGCGTTCGAAGAGCTCGACGAGCCGCTCCCCGCCCCAGAGGTTGTGCTCGTTTTCCGGATAGAGCGGATAGTGGCCCATGACGATCGCCTGTTCGCCGGCGGCCTTGGCCTTGGCAAGCGTGGCCTCCAGCCAGGCGAACTGTTCGTCGCTGATGCCGCCGTTCCATTCCTTGGCGTTGATCGCGCCTTCCGATGTCAATGCATCCAGCCGCGCCTTGGCTTTCGCATGACGCGGGCTGCCTTCGGGCGCGGAGAAGACGCTGACTTCGTTGCCGTCGATGATGATGAAACGGATGCCGCCGCGGGAGAAATCGTGCCAGGCGGCGGGCATGCCGAGGCGGGGGCATGGACCTCCCCGAGCTTTTCCGGGGCGACGGAGAAGTCGTGATTGCCGGGCATCAGGAAGCTTTCGTGCTTCAGGCCCTTGTAGGCGGCCAGAACCGGATCGAAGCTTTCCCAATCCTTGTCGACGAGATCGCCGAGCGTCACCACGAAGGACAGATCCTCGCCATTCAGGACGCCGAACGCCTCCTCAAGCTTGATGATGCTGTTGCGATAATAGCGATCCAGCAAAGCCCAGGGCTCGGCATCGGCATATTGCGGGTCGGCGAGAACGCCGAAGCGGAGGAAGGGTTTTTCTGACATGGATCGCAGATAAGAAGGTTGCACGACAGCCATATGACGGTACCGGCAGCAGATCAGAATGCTGCTGCCGAAGTCAATTCGCGAGTTCTGTGGGCGACTTTGCAGATGCGCCGAATCGATTTCATAAAAAACACCCGGCACCTTGCGGCACCGGGTGTTTTGAAAATCGGCAGAAGCCGAAATTACTTGGTGGCGGCTTCGTAGCGCTCCAGGACGTAGTCCCAGTTGATCAGGCTGTCGACGAAGGCTTCGAGGTACTTCGGACGGGCGTTGCGGTAGTCGATGTAGTAGGAGTGTTCCCACACGTCGACGCCGAGGATCGGGTCTGCGCCGTGGACCAGCGGGTTTTCACCGTTCGGGGTCTTGGAGATGACGAGCTTACCATCCTTGACCGAGAGCCAGGCCCAGCCGGAGCCGAACTGCGTGGTGCCGGCAGCGATGAAGTCAGCCTTGAACTTGTCGTAGCCGCCGAGATCGGAAGCGATGGCAGATTCGAGCTTGCCCGGCAGCTTGTTGCCGCCGCCGCCCTTCTTCATCCACTTCCAGAAGTGGATGTGGTTGTAGTGCTGGGCAGCATTGTTGAAGAGGCCGGCATTGGTGCCGAACGACTTCTTGACGACGTCCTCGACCGAAAGGTCAGCAAGACCGGCTTCGGCAGCGAGCTTGTTGCCGTTGTCGACATAAGCCTTGTGGTGCTTGTCGTGGTGGAATTCCAGCGTCTCCTTCGACATGAAGGGCACGAGGGCTTCGTAATCGTAGGGGAGTTCGGGAAGTTCGAAAGCCATAGGTCTACTCCTTTGCGGCAAACAACTCAAGAAAGCGTCGTGCGGGAACATAGGAGCGCAGTGGCTCCGAGGCAACGGTGAACTTGCCAAAAATCAAGGCTTGCACGTCAGGAAATTGCTTAAATTTCAGCATACAAGAAACGGGCCACATCCAGATTCGGAGTATTTGCATGAAGATTCGATCCGCCCTGTTTGCCTCGCTTGCCGCAACCCTTGTTACGGCGGCGGCCGGCGCCGCCCACGCCTCGTCCGACGATGCCTGGGACCAGTTCCAGAAAGACGTCGACAAGGCCTGCGTAGCAGCGGCCAAAGGGTTGATCGAGAAAGGCAAGGCGGTCGTGGACCCGTTCGGCAGCCAGAGCTATGGGCTCGCCGTGGTCAGCGGCAAGGCTGTCGGCGCCAAGGCGACGATCAGCACGATCTGCGTTTACGACAAGAAAACCAAGAAAGCCGAGATCGGCGGCGAGATTTCCGCCGACAAGCTTCTGGTGAAGACCGGAAAATAATCCCCTTACCGCCTCGACAACATGAACGGCAGTCAGCCTCACGCAGGATTGCCCGCATAGCGTCAGTCATTGCCTCATTTTCGCTTACCGTTTTGGCTTTGACTGACGAGAGGGATTCCGTGAGCAGCGACGCGATTGTGGATATGCCGACCGGCCTGGAAACATGGCCGGCCTCGAACGATGGCGCGAAAAGCGCCGCCATACCGATCGATGCGGCAAAACCGGAAGTTCAGCTTTCGACAATCGCCTCCGTCGAGAAATCCTATTCCGATGCCGACTTTGCGCTTTTCCAGGCCTTGACGGGCTATCGGGCTTGCCGCGCTGGATACGATGTGGGTCGTGGTCGATGACGATGGCAAACGCGCGCCATTTGCCGACCGCCTCTTCACGACGCTTGCCGAGGAAGCTTTCCGCTTTGCCGACCGACGCCGCCGTGCCGGCACGTCTCCCGATGACGATCTGACGCTCGGCGATCTGCTCGCCACCCTCGGCCCGCTGCAGCGCGTCGCCTCCGAAATCGGTTCACGCGGCGTCATCGCCTTCCAGCGACTGGAAGCGGCGTTTGCGGCACAGAGCCAGATGCCGGCGGCGGCAGCGTTCGAAATACCGGCGGTGACGCCTGCCAGCTAAGGTCTCGAACTTACGCGGCTGAGATATTCCGAGCCGGCGGGTGATGTTAAGAATAGCGAGATCTATCGAGACGATCTGGCCCTATGCTAAGATCGCGGGAAAAGGAGCCTCCATGCGCCCTAACCGATCCATCACCATCTCGCTTCCCGAAGACATGGCTGAACTTGTCGAGAAGAAAATCGCGTCCGGTGAATTCGCCAACGAGAGCGAAGTCGTCGCCGAGGGCCTGCGGTATCTCGCGGACAATGATGCGGAAATCGAGCAATGGCTAAAGGATGAGGTTGTGCCGACCGTCAAGGCTCATGATCCTGCAAAGGCCATACCTCTTGATGAGGTTCGGCGGCGCATCAATGCGCATATGGATGCCAGCGATAAAGAAGCTCGCTTTTCGAAATGAAATATCGGGTTACCTTTGATCCGATAGCGGATTCCGATCTGTTCGAATTATACGACTACATCGCCGAAAGAGCAGGCCGTGGGGTCGCCAGGCGATATATCAACCAAATCGTCGACCATTGTGCCGCGTTCGAGACATTCCCGGAGCGAGGGATGAGGCATGACGAGCTTGGCCACGGAATCCGCATTGTCGGCTTCAAGCGCAAAGCAAGCATCGTGTTCCGCGTCGATAACAACCTCGTCACGATCATGCGTATCCTCCATCGGGGCAAAAGCCTGGGGGAGCACGGCGGCGCGGACGAGGACGACCTTTAACATCCAAACACTGAACACTCCGGCCACTCCCTGCGTGCTGGCGCGGTCGGGAATGATGTCGTAACAACGCTCGTCGTTCTCCGCTCCGTCACCTCACCGCGGAGCCCTCTCGCCAGATGCAAAGGCCCTTCCCCATGGCAGACGCCACCCCGAACATTCTGATCATCCTGCTGCATGGCGTCGGTTCGAATGGGGAAAGCCTGGCGGCACTCGGGAAGCGGCTTGCCTCTTCCCTGCCGAATGTAGTCTTCGCCACGCCGGATGGGCCGGAGCCTTCGGCGACGGGTCAGGGTCGCCAGTGGTTCAGCGTCATGGGCGTCACCACCGAAAACCGCCCGGCGCGGATTGCGGCAGCGCGGCCCGGTTTCGACAGGACGGTTTCGGCGATCATCGCGGAAAACGGCTTTTCAGGGCGGCTCGATCGGGTCGCTTTCGTCGGCTTTTCGCAGGGCACGATCATGTCGCTCGATGCGATTGCCAGCGGCCGCTGGCCGGTTGGCGCCGTGGTCGGCTTTTCGGGTCGGCTATCCTCACCGGAACCGCATGCGCCGAAGGGCTCGACACCGGTTTTGCTGGTACACGGCGCCGATGACCGGGTCATCGCGGCAGAAGAGACAGAAAATGCAGCCGGCAAATTTGCAGCCCTTGGCCTGCCGGTCGAGATGCGCATCGAACCCGGCCTCGGGCACACCATCTCCGGCAGCGGCGCTGCCTATGCCGGAGAGTTTCTGGCGAAGGTTTTCGGGGTCTAATCCGAAAGCGGCTTTAAACGTCCTGGCCGCGCTTGGAGCGGGCCCAATCCATGTAGACTTCCATGGCCTTGCGGGCGACCGGGCCTTCCTGCAGCTGGCGATCCTCGAACTTGTTGACCGGCACGATCTTGGAATAGTTGCCGGAGGTGAAGATCTCGTCGGCATCCATGAAGTCTTCGACCGTAAGCGTCGTTTCGCGCACGTCGAGGCCCGCCTGGCGCAGCAGGTTGAGCACGCGCGAACGGGTGATGCCGGCGAGGAAGGTGCCGTTGGCGATCGGCGTCATGACCACGCCGTCCTTGACCATGAAGATATTCGAGGAGGCGGTTTCAGCGACATTGCCGTTCATGTCGCGCGCAAGCGCGTTATCGAAACCGCGGTTGCGGGCTTCCATGATCATGCGGCCGCTGTTCGGATAAAGGCTGCCGGTCTTGGCGCCGGTCATCGCAACTTCCGGGTTCGGGCGGCGATAGGGAGAAACGGTGAGAGAAGACGGCTTGGCCATCGACATCGGCGCTTCGAACAGGCAGAGGCAGAAACGGGTCGATTCCGGATCGGCGGTGACGACGCTCCAGGGCATGCCGTGCTCGGCCCAGTACATCGGCTTGATGTAGATCGCCGTCTTGCCGTCGAACTTCTTGATGCCTTCCCAGGCGAGCGCCTCGATCTCTTCCGACTTCATCACCGGCTGCATGCCCATGTTGGTCGCAGAGCGATTGACGCGCTGGCAATGCAGATCGATATCCGGCGCGATACCGTCGAACCAGCGGGCGCCGTCGAACACCGTGGAGCCGAGCCACATGGCATGCGAGGTCGGGCCGACGAGCTTCGGATTGCCCTCCAGCCATTCACCATCCACATAGGTCCAGGTGGTGGTGCGCGCGGCGGTGTTGACGGCCATGATAGTCTCCTTGCTTATCAAAAATCGCGGTGAGTGAAGTCTGCCGGCCGGCCGAAGGTCAAGCGATAATATGAGATGAGTCATCACAAAAATTGATGTTTTTGTGCGTAGAGTGCCGTCTTCAGGAGTGGCATTTTCTCATCTTCGGAATCAGCGTGAGTGACGCAAATGGCATGGTCGGCGCAGCAATATGTGAAATTCGAAGACGAGCGGACCCGGCCGGCCCGCGATCTATTCGCCCAGGTGCCGTTGGCCGACGCCACGCGCGCCTATGACCTCGGCTGCGGGCCGGGCAATTCCACCGAGCTTCTGGTCGAGCGTTTCGGGGCGGGCAATGTCATCGGTCTCGACAGCGACGACAACATGCTGGCAGCCGCCGCCAAGCGCCTGCCGGACAACGAATTCCTCAAGGCCGACCTTAACACCTGGACGCCGGAACAGCCGGCGGACCTGCTGTATGCAAATGCCGTCTTCCAATGGGTGCCAGACCATATCGCGGTGCTGGCGCGGTTGATGGACCACCTGAAGCCGGGCGGCGTGCTGGCCGTGCAGATGCCGGACAACCTCACCGAACCAAGCCACGTGTTGATGGAGGAAACCGGTGCTGCCGGCCCCTGGGCGCCGGCGTTCGAAGGGCGGCAAGGTAAGGCGGGCCGTTCTGCCCTCACCCGCTGCTTACATCGATGCGCTGATGCCGAAATCCACCCGCGTCGATGTGTGGCACACGATCTACTATCACCCAGCTCGCCAATGCCGAGGCGATCGTCGAATGGGTTTCGCGCCACGGGTCTTCGCCCCTATCTCGACGCGGCCGGCGCGAAACATGCGGAAGCCTTCGCTGCCGATTATACGGCACGCATCGCCGCCGCCTATCCGCAGATGGCGGACGGGCGGGTGCTGCTGCGCTTTCCGCGGCTGTTCATCGTGGCGGTGAAGAGCTGAATTCCAAAGGCGTGAAATCAGGGCGTTCCGGGCGGTGGTGCGAGCGGGTTCTGCTGTGCCGGCGCCGGTGTGTCGGTATGCGGAAAGTTTTCATGATCGTTCATGAAGGCGATGCTCAGGATCAGACCAACAAGGCTCGCCAGAACCGCAATAAAAAGCCAACGCATCAGAGCAATTACTCCATCTCGAAATCTCGGGAATGGTTACACACGGAAACAATCCGTGAAGGCTGTTTGACCAGAACAATCGGGCACGGATGCGGCGACGCAACAAATTCAACGACAAAGGCGGCCTGTGCACCGCCTGACAGCCGGAAAACGGGTTGACTAGCCCCGCCGCGGCTTGCAGTCTTCGGTTTTCAACAAACCGTTTCGCCTCCGAAAAGCCACTAAAGCCATGCCGAAATCCGCCTCCATGTCGCTCACCCAGGAACTGGTCGACCTTTGCTTCCGCGAAGAAACCGACCCCGGCCCGCCGCCCTCCTGGACGCCGCTGACCGACGAGGACTTCGTCTCGCTGACAGACCGGCTGACGGCCGAGATCGGCGACGAACCGCTGTGGATCTTCGCGTATGGCTCACTGATCTGGAAGCCGGGATTTGAGTCCGTCGCCTCCAAGCGGGCGACGATCTATGGCTGGCACCGGTCGTTTTCGCTGAAAATCGAGCGCGGCCGCGGTTCGCCAGCCCAGCCCGGACTGATGATGATGCTGTCCCGTGGCGGGCGCTGCGACGGCGTCATCTACCGCGTTGCCGACGCGGAAAAGCGCGAGCAGATCGAGAAGGCGCTGCGCCGCGAGGTGAGCAACAAGGACAGCCTATCCTCCATGCGCTGGCTGCAGGTGCGCACACCGGAGGGCGAGAGCATCAAGTCGCTGGTCTTCTGGGTCGGCGGCACCAGCCAGCGCATCGTCAAGCCGCTTCTGCCGCTCGATCAGGTGGCGCCGATCCTGGCACGCGCCTGCGGCCATCGCGGCTCCTGCGCCGAATACCTCTACAATACCGTCGTGCATCTGGCCGAATTCGGTATCCGCGACCGGAATTTGTGGCGGTTGCAGGAGATGGTGGCCGAGGAGATTCGGGTCTTGCAGGCGGAAAAACCGAGCCTGCCGGTTTCCTAGGTTGAAGGCGAAGAAGCCGGGCGGTTCCGCCAGACGTCTATGACCATGGCAACGACTTCCTCTTCCGGCTTGGTGGTATCGACCTCGATATCATATCGGCAATAATCGTGTGTTTTCAGGTGAAACCGCGCTTCGCCAATCGAACGGTTTCCACGCTCGCGTTCCCTGCGCTCCAATTCCTCGATCGGTGCGTGGACACCGACCCAGAACACGTCAAACGGGGCCAACAGCATGTTCAGGCTCTCGGCCCAATCTGCCTCCTCGACGATATGTTCGACGATCAAGTCATTGCCCGCTTCGGCAAAGGACCGGATGGAGCGATGAAATCCATCGAAGAACCTGCTGCGTTCGTGCCCGGCACGCCGCACCCCATGTTTGATCGTCCGGAACCCGGCATCGGCCAGTTGGTCCGACGCGTAGTAGCAGAACGGTTCGGTCAAGGCGCTTCGCAACGCCTTGGCAAGCATAGATTTCCCGGCGCTGGACGTGCCGTTGAGCAGAATGATGCGGCCGTTTTGCATGCCCGATGCCCCCTATCGCCGGCGTCGTCGAATGGCTACCGAACTATATCGACATTGCCAAGCCGACCGCCATGGGTTATTCAATAACCGATTTCAATTTGCAATCGGTTCTGGGAGACCATGCAATGCGCCCGATCCTTTTTTCGCATCCCTTTTCGTCCTACTGCCAAAAGTCGCTGGTCGCGCTTTATGAAAACGGCACGGAGTTCGATACGCGCATGCTCGGGCCGGAAGACCCGGCGGCCTATGAGGAGCTTTGCGCGCTGTGGCCGGTCAAGCGCTTCCCGATCCTGATGGACAACGGTCGGCCGATCTTCGAAGCGACGGTGATCATCGAATATCTCGAGGTGCACTATCCGGGGCCGGCAAAGCTCATTCCAGCCGATCCGGACGCGGCGATCGAGGTGCGGATGCTCGACCGGTTCTTCGACAACTACATCTCCACGCCGCAGCAGAAGGTCGTCTTCAACGCCATCCGCCCGGAAGAAAACCGCGACCCCTACGGCGTCGATGAAGCGCGCGCCATGCTGGACAATGCCTATGGCTGGCTGGACGGCCGCATGAAGGATCGCGAATGGGCGGCCGGCGACTTCAGCCTCGCCGATTGCGCCGCGGCGCCCGCCCTGTTTTACGCCGACTGGACGCATCCGCTTGGCGATCGGTTTCCGAATGTCACGGCCTACCGCAACCGCCTGCTGGCCCGCCCGTCATTCGCCCGCGCCGTGGACGGCGGCAGACCCTATCGCTCGTTCTTCCCGCTCGGAGCGCCGGATCGGGATTGAGTGGGAGAGGCTATTGGCGAAAACATCCCCAGCCATCGTTTTTACCACCAAAATGGTTCCGCCGCGTTCGCGAGAAATGCCTCGATCGCGGTGATATCCCGATGGTCGGGGATCATATCGAGAGTGGCGGTCACGTCCCATTTGAACGGACGTGACGTCTCAATTTCCGAATAGCGAACCCGATCGAAGCGTGAGCTGATTACTTCCACGAAGCGCTGTGCCGCTCCCTCGTCCGGCAACACGACTAAGAAATCGATGTCGCGCGATACAGAGAGATTATCGCCGTCCGCAAGCATCCTGCGCAGCACATCTCCATTCTCGTCGTCGGGAAATTCCATAAATCGCCATGCCTCATGGTTATGGTGAAGTCTCCACGGACTCACAGCCTTTCCGCGATGAAATCGATGAAGGCTCGGATGCGGACGGCGAGGTGTTCGTGGCCGGCGTAGACCGCGTGGATCAACTCGATATCTTCCGGGTTGAACTCCTCCAGGATCGGTACAAGGCGGCCGGCCTGGATGTCGGGTTCCATATGGAAGCGGCCGACGCGGCCGATACCGAGGCCGGCGAGGCAATATTGGCGGATGATCGAGCCGCTGCTGGCCTTGAGATTGCCGGAAACCGGCAAGACGTCTCGGCGGCCGCTTGCCGGGTCGCGGAACGGCCAACCTTCCACCGAACGGCGGAAATTGAAGTTGATACAATTGTGGTGGATCAGCTCGGCCGGCGTCTGCGGCGTCCCGTAGCGCTCCAGATATTCCGGCGAGGCCAGGACCACCTGACGGCTTTCGCCGAGCTTTCGCGCCATCAGGGATGAATCGCGCAACGGCCCGTGGCGGATGGCGACGTCGACCCGTTCGCGGATGAGATCGACCGTGTCGTCGGTGAGCGTCACGTCGAGCTGCACGTCGGGGAAAAGTGTGAGAAATTCCGGCGTCAGCGGCAGGGATGTAGCGCTCACCGAAACCGACGGCTGCATTGACGACCAGCGGGCCGCGCGGCCGCATGCGCCCGCCGCCGGAGACGACCTCTTCCGTATCGGCAATCTCGGCGAGGATGCGCTGGGCGCGGGCGAGATAGGTCTCGCCCTCCGGCGTGAGCTGCAGCAGGCGGGTGGAGCGCACGACAAGACGGGTGCCGAGCCGGTCTTCCAGGCGGGTGACCAGCTTGCTGACGGCAGAGGGAGAAAGCTTCAGCTTTCGGCCGGCCGCGGAGAAGCTTTTGAGCTCTGCGGCCAGGGTGAAGACTTCCATTTCGCCGGCTCGGTTGTCCATGTGGGTTTCCCGCATCTTCAATACTATTAAGCGCCGTGCCGCGAGGTACCCCCCTCTGTCCTGCCGGACATCTCCCCCACAAGGAGGGAGATTGGCTGGGCGCGCCGGCTTCCCCAAACAAGAAGTGCCTCCGCCCGGCGTTACGTTAGCGCGTTCGGGGCGTCTCGCCACGAGTCGATCTCCCCCCTTGTGGGGGAGATGTCCGGCAGGACAGAGGGGGGTGTTCTGCATAAAGACGCCCACCATCGCTTATGAACCAATTTCACAAATGATTATCCACTTACCCCGCTACCCATGCAAGTCCTGTGCGCAGATATTGCACCGCATCAAATCCCTCCCAAGGAACAGGACCACTCCCATGCCTCTTGCACTTTACGCCCTGACCGCGGGCGCCTTCGGGATCGGCGTTACGGAATTCGTCATCATGGGCCTGCTGATCGATGTCAGCAAGCCGATCTCGGCGTGTCGATCTCCGATGGCCGGCCTGCTGATTTCCGGTTATGCGCTGGGCGTCGTGATCGGCGCGCCGATCCTCGGCGCCATTGCCGGCCGCTGGTCGAAGAAGACGCTGCTGATGGCGCTGATGGTGGTGTTCACCATCGGCAATCTCGCCTGTGCGATCGCGCCGGACTACTGGACGCTGATGGCAGCCCGTGTGCTGACCGCATTCGCGCATGCTTCCTTCTTCGGCGTCGGCTCGGTGGTCGCAACCAGCCTGGTTGCCCCGAACAAGAAGGCTTCGGCGATCGCCATCATGTTTACGGGCCTCACCGTCGCCAACATTCTCGGCGTGCCCTTCGGCACATGGCTTGGCCAGGCTTATGGCTGGCGTGCCACGTTCTGGGCCGTGACGTTGATCGGCATCGTGGCACTTGCCGTCATCGCGGTTCTGGTCCCGAAGGATAATGCGGCCGATAACCAAGAGGAAGCTTCGCAGGGCGTGTTGGCCGTGCTCGGTCGCCGTGCCGTCATCCTCGGCCTGCTGACCACCGTTCTTTCCTGGGTCGGCGTATTTGCGGGCTTCACCTATATCGCGCCGATCCTGACCCAGATCACCGGCTTTTCGGAAGCCGCCGTGTCGCCCATCCTGCTCGTGTTCGGCGGTGGCCTCGTGGTCGGCAATCTGTTCGGCGGCTGGCTGGCTGACCGGCACCTCATCCCGACCATCGTCGGCAGCCTGGTGGCGCTGGCCGTCGTGCTGCTCGCCATGACCGCAGCAATCCACCAGCCGGTGCTTGCCGTGATCGCCATCGGCCTGTTCGGCGCCGCAGCTTTTGCCACCGTCTCGCCGCTGCAGATGTGGGTGTTGCAGAAGGCCGAAGGTGCGGGCCAGGGCCTCGCCTCCTCCTTCAACATCGCCGCCTTCAACCTCGGCAATGCGATCGGTGCCTGGCTTGGCGGTGCAGTCATTGACCATGGTCCCGGTCTCGGTGCGGTTACCTTCGTTGCCGGTCTCGTTCCGATCGCAGCCCTTGCCGTCGCGCTGATCGCCATTCGCCTCGATCGGCGCAGCGCGGATCAAGCTGCCCTCGCCTGCCCCGCCGAATAATCCCGAAACGGAGAACACGACCATGGAATATCGCAATCTCGGCGCATCCGGCCTTCGGGTTCCGGTGCTCTCCTTCGGAGCCGGCACGTTCGGCGGCTCCGGCCCGCTGTTTTCCCACTGGGGCACAACCGACGTGGCGGAGGCCCGTCGCCTCGTCGACATCTGCCTCGAGGCCGGCGTCAACCTGTTCGATACGGCCGACGTCTATTCGGCCGGCGCTTCGGAAGAGGTGCTTGGCGAGGCGATCAAGGGCCGTCGCAGTGACGTGCTGATCTCCACCAAGGCCAGCCTGCCGGTGGGCGATGGTCCTGCTGATTGGGGCTCTTCCCGCTCACGGCTGATCGGCTCGGTAGAGGCTGCTCTGAAAAGGTTGGGGACCGATCATATCGATATCTTCCAGCTGCATGCCTTCGATGCCTCGACGCCTGTCGAGGAAGTCGTCTCGACGCTCGATCGGCTCGTGCAGAACGGCAAGCTGCGTTACATCGGCGTCTCCAACTTCGCCGGCTGGCAGATCATGAAATCGCTCGCCGCCGCCGAAAAGAATGGCTGGACGCGCTATGTGGCAAACCAGGTCTATTATTCGCTGGTCGGCCGCGACTACGAATGGGACCTGATGCCATTAGGTCAGGACCAGGGCCTCGGTGCGCTGGTCTGGAGCCCGCTCGGTTGGGGTCGCCTCACCGGCAAGATCAGCCGTTCCAAGCCCATCCCGGCCGGCAGCCGGCTGCACGAAACGGCAGATTTCGGCCCGCCGGTGGATGAGGACCTGCTCTACAGGGTGGTCGATGCGCTGGAAGAGGTTGCCGCGGAAACGGACAAGACCGTGCCGCAGGTGGCGATCAACTGGCTGATCGGCCGGCCGACCGTTTCCTCGGTTATAATAGGTGCCCGAAACGAGGAGCAGTTGCGCCAGAACCTCGGCGCGGTCGGCTGGTCACTGACGCAGGAGCAGGTGGCAAAGCTCGATGCTGCGAGTGCGGTGACGGCGCCCTATCCGCATTTCCCGTATCGGCGGCAGGAGGGTTTTGCTCGGCTTAATCCGCCGATTGCGGGGTGAGGATGGTGCCGCGGCCTCCAATCTCCCCCTTGCGGGGGAGATGTCGCCAGAGGCGACAGAGGGGGGTGGTTCAGCACATTCTACCGTCGGGTTCGTGGCACCACCCCCATCTGTCAGCTCTGCTGACATCTTCCCCGCAAGGGGGAAGAAGGGAGTATGCCGCAACGTCGTCACCCTCAAACTACCCCACCTCCTTAAAACAAGGAGGTTGATCCCACACCAAATCGGTCCATTTATAGCGGGCCTCATTCCGCCCGGCCTCTCGCCGGGCATCATCCCAGGAGTACATTCATGTTCGATGTCAGCGCCAATGGCGCCAATATTCCCGCACTCGGCTTCGGCACGTTCCGCATGCCCGACGAAGACGTCGCCCGCGTGCTGCCGGAAGCGCTCAAGCTCGGCTTCCGCCATGTCGATACCGCGCAGATCTACAAGAACGAAGCCGCTGTCGGCGACGTGCTTGCCAAGTCCGGCATTCCGCGCGCCGATATCTTTCTCACCACCAAGGTCTGGGTCGACCGCGTCGGTCACAAGGATTTCCTCGCTTCCGTCGATGAAAGCCTCGCCAAGCTGAAGACCGATTATGTCGACCTTCTGCTCCTGCACTGGCCGCAGAGCGAAATGCCGCTGGCCGACCGGATCGGCGCCCTGAACGAGCTGAAAAAGGCCGGCAAGGTCAAGAATATCGGCGTGTCCAACTTCTCGGTCGCGCTGATCCAGGACGCGGTGAAGTTCTCCGACGCGCCGCTCGCCACCAACCAGGTCGAATACCACCCCTATCTCGACCAAACCAAGGTTCTGACGGAACTGCGCAAGCACGGCATGTCGCTGACCTCGTATTACCTGATGGCCAATGGAGCGATCCCGAGCGACGAGCTCCTGAAGGATATCGGCGCCAAGCACGGCAAGACCGCCGCGCAGGTGGCGATCCGCTGGGCAATCCAGCAGAAGGACGTCATCGCGCTCTCCAAGACCGCGACCGTTGCCCGACTGCCGGAAAATTACGACGTGTTCGACTTCGCGCTGTCGGAAGACGAGATGCAGGCGATCCACAAGCTCGCCAAGCCGACCGGCCGCATCGTCAGCCCCGGCCACCTGGCGCCGACCTGGGACAACTAATCCCAATCGGTCACTATCAAGCATGGAACAGGCGGCAACCGCCTGTTCCACTCCCCACCGGTGGCGCTTTTATTGCATCATGGTTCGCAGGCGGCTGCCCGGGGTTTCGGATGCGAGTTCGCGAATGAGCTTTTTCTTGAGCGCGGCCGCATAATCACTGAAGTTTTTCACCGTCATCACGAATGAGCCGGGTCCGAGGATCACTTCCCTGGCGTAATATTTGGCAAGGTCGCCGCTGTCGTCGGAAATGACGAGAGCGTTGATCCGGACTCCCATCTCCTGGGCGCGCTGGCGTGCGGTATAAAGCGAGACCTTCGGCGGGCGGCCGGATCTTCGCATCTCCCGCCCATCCCCCGAGATATCGATGATCGACCGGCGCGAGCAAAGGTCCGAGGTCGCCAGCATTTCCAGCGAAGACCAGATTCCGCTGCCGATATCGGTGTTGCCGAACACGGAGCGATCGGTCGCTTCTATCTCGCGGATGAAATTTTCGACGCCCTTGCCGTGGTCGATAACGAACCACCCCACTTTCTGGGTCGGATACATCACATCGCCCCAGAAGACGGCCGAAACGGCCACGACACCGGCCTCCCGCAGGGTGGCGAGCACGGCGTCGTCGCGGAATGCGTGGGAGATCGCCGCCTTCTGAAAGGCGTATTCGCTATCATCGATACTGCCGGAACTATCGACAGCCAGAACCAGCGCGACATCCGTGCAGTTGCTTGCCTGGGCCGGCGCGCTCACGGCGAAAACCGACGCCAATGCTGCCCACAGCATTGTCTTCTTCATAGCCGTCCCTGCTGACTGCAATCTTCGCCAAGGAAGATGCCGTTCTGGCAGAGCCGCGATAGCTAGCCAAAGGGAGTATGAGACATCGCCGTGAAGGAAAAGCGCCCGTCTGCCGGGCTGAGGCCTTCCTGTCGCAAAATGATACAAAGCGGGAGCGGCAAATCCTTTCGGCGGCAATCATCTTACCGCACTTCCCGAAGGAAGTAGCCCTATATTCAAAAGGATATCTACCCCGAATTCCCAGATTTTTTCAAATGGGGACGCTCGGGCTCATGAGCTTGGATTGCCCCCACCTCGGTCCGAACAGAAGCTGCGCACCGCCTTGCAACTGCTTCGAATGAGCTAGATGATCGTGTGCCAAGACGATCACCGGTAAGGCAAGGAGACAGAGGTGCGCTACAAGACCTCTGTCTCCTTCCCCGGCCATTCATCTTCCAAACAGATCCTTCAGAGCCAGCCCTTCCGCTTGAAATACAGATAGGGCAGCGCCATCGAGACGATCATCATGGCAAGCGCCATATGGTAGCCGTAGGTCCATTGCAGTTCCGGCTGGTTGGCGAAGTTCATGCCGTAGATCGAAGCGACCAGCGTCGGCGGCAGGAAGACGACCGAGGCGACCGAGAAGATCTTGATGATCTGGTTCTGCTCGAGATTGATCAGCCCGAGCGTGGCATCGAGCAGGAAGTTGATCTTGCCCGAGAGAAACGCCGAGTGATCGCCGAGCGACGTCGCATCCCGCTGCAGCAGTTTCAGCCGCTGGCGCAGCTCCTTGGAAAGCTTGCGGTCAACACCATCGAGCGCCGAATAATAGGCAACCGCGCGGTTGATGCTGACGAGGCTTTCCCGCACCACCGTGATGAATTCGCCCTTCTGGCCGACTTCGCGCATCAGGTCCTGCAGGTCGCGGGTTTTCTTGGAGGCCTTGGCGGCCTTGGTGGAAAACACTTCCTGCGAGATCTGGTCGATATCGGTGCCGAGCCGTTCCAGCGTATCGGCCATGCGGTCAATGATCGCTTCGATCAGGCCGGTCATGATCAGTTCGCCGTAACCGCAATGCAGGCCGGCGCCGTTCGGCTTTCTGGCACGCGCCATGAAGGCGTCGAACGGGCGCGGCTCGGAATGGCGGACGGTGACCAGGATCTGGCCCTTGACGATGAAGGTGACCGGCACCTTGCGCGGCGTGCCGCTGTCGGGCCGGGTCAGGACGGTCATGGTCATGAACTCGGCACCGTCTTCCTGATAGAGACGGGCAGAAAGCTCGATGTCTTCCATCTCGTCCATGGTCGGCACGGTGATGCCGAGGCGCTCGCCCACTTCGCGCTCTTCTTCGGCAGTGGGGCTTACGAGGTCGTACCAGACGATCGCGGGTGCGGCGGGAACATCCAACGAAACGGCTTCCGCCGGCAGCTCTGCAGCTGCAATGGCGGGAACGTCGGACGCAACCGATACAAGGCGGTCGAGGTCATAGGCATGGATACGCAGCATGACGGCTCCTTTTCGGACCATCGGTCCCTCCGGAGCGCGTATCCTGGGAGAGTAGGATCAGAGCCCCGAACGGACGGGTCGGTATATTGACGTCGAACTTCGACTGTCGGGGTTCATCTCTTTGTCCTTTGAAATAGGGCTGCCTGAACAGGTGCCCCTTCGCCGCCTGAAATGTGCCTCAAAAGGCGAAAAGTCAATGCTTTTTTAGCGCCTGCGACATGGGTGCGACGTCGCAACGGAGACGCCTTGACGTTTGTCATTTCGGATCACGTAAACGTTTGCTGGCGTTCGCATATTATTAATCTCTAATGGTTTACATTGAGCCTATCGCCCCTCGTAGCTCAATGTCAGAGCAGCTACCTCGTTCGTAGCAGATCCAGGTTCAATTCCTCGGCAGGGGCTCCATCATCTTCCGACCGATTGCCGGTTCAATTCCGGGCAGCAAAAAAGCCGCCGGACAGCGCCAGCGGCTTCGAATTTCTGCATCGCTCCAACCTCGACGTCATCCTCGCCCTTGTGGCGAGGATCCAACCACGTTGAATGTGGACAGAGGCTCGGCACGAGGCCGAGCATGACGGCGGAGAGGTTGGCGAACGTCCAATCAAACGAACTGGCTGAGCCCCGGCACCGACGCCACGACCGTATCCACCACTTCGTCGCCGGCATGTTCGCGGGCAACGGCCATGGTTTCCTTGGCAAGGCCGGTGATCTCACCCATGCCGAGACCCTGGCTCATCAGCTGCTGGCCGAGCGCCATGACACCGCCACCGCCGAAGCTGGACATCAGGCTGCCAAGCAGGCCGCCGCCACCGGCGCCTTCGCCATTGTACTGCGCGACCAGTTCCGACGCGCCCGGGATCGCTTCGATCATGCGGGCAACCGCGCCGTCATCAGCCTCGCGCTGCAGGAAGCCGAGCATCATGCCGATCGCCTTTTCGGCAACATCGGGAGCAATACCGACGCTATCTGCGACGCGGGAAACCAGTTCGTTCATCAATCTCTCCTCGGGTTTTGACGTTCACGTCAAGGTAATACATATTTCGCCGGGGAAGCCAACGGCGATTTTAGTGTTTCTTCCCGTCGGAAGCCTCGCCCAGCGTATCCGCCATGTAGGCCCCGCGCCGGCCCATCGGCTTCGGCCGACCGGTCGTCGAATCGCGTGCGGTCTGGTGCTCCAGCTCCGCGTTGATCTCCGCCCCGACGATCACGATGATGACGGAAATCCATGTCCAGACCATGAAGCCGATCAGCGCACCGAGCGTGCCGTAGGTGGCGTTGTAATCGGCTATATTGGACAGATACCAGGAAACCGCAATGGAGGCGGCGAGCCATGCCACGGTGGAAAATGCCGCACCCCAGGTGAGCCATTTGAACTTTGCCGGTTCGCGGCTGGGGCCGAAACGGTAGAGCATCATGATGCCGCCGGCGACAAAGGCCATCATGACCGGCCAGCGGGCGAACCGGATGATGATTTCCGTCCACTGGTCGAGCCAGAGATATTTCAGCACAGCCGGCACGACACCCATGGCGAAGAGAATGACGATCGCCAGAAACAGTGCGCCCAGCGTGAAGAGCAGCGAGATAACGTTGAGCCAGACGATGCCGCGCTTCTCATCCTCGCCGTAAGCGACGTTCATCGCCTCGAACAGCGCCTTCATGCCGTTATTGGCGCTCCAAAGTGCCAGGGCCAGGCCGCCGATCAGGCCGATCGAGAGGGTTGCACCGTGTTCGGAGGTGAGCGCCCGCAACTGATCGAGAAAGATATTCAGCGCGTCGGCCGGCATTATCGAGCTCAGGAACGCGATGCGATCGACGATCGTCGCAGGATCGGACACGAAACCGTAAAGCGACACCAGCGCGCTGGCGGCGGGAAACAGCGCCAGCAGCAGATAATAGGTGACGCCGGCGGCGATCAGGGTGATGCGGTCCTCGGTGAGACAGGCATAAAGCCGCCAGAAAACATCCTTCAGGCCACGGGCGGGAATCTGCGCGGGCGATTCGGCATCGCGGCCACGGTTGCCCTGCGCATTTTCCGCAGACGAAATTGTTACCTCGCCGACCGCCATGCCCTTCCCTTTCCGCGCTTATCGACCTGGGCCAGCCGTTGCCCCATGCGGCGGCGCATCCTATAAGCGTTTGACAGAGAACGCGGTCAGGGAGCGCAGAGTTGCATGAGTGACGTGGGCGAAAACAATAAGCTTTTCATCGGCGGCAGCCGCAAGCCGGACGATACGCTCAACAAGGCCGAATATCTGGACATGAAATTCGGCAACCGCCACGGCCTCGTGACCGGCGCCACAGGCACCGGCAAGACGGTGACGCTGCAGGTACTCGCGGAAGGTTTTTCCCGTGCCGGGGTGCCGGTCTTCGCCGCCGACATCAAGGGCGACCTTTCCGGCATTGCCGCCAAGGGCGAGCCGAAGGATTTTCTGCTCAAGCGCGCCGAACAGATCGGTTTCCAGGATTACGATTTCGAACAGTTCCCGGTGATCTTCTGGGATATCTACGGTGAAAAGGGCCATCGCGTCCGCACCACGATTGCCGAGATGGGGCCGCTGCTTCTGGCCCGGTTGATGGATGCCTCCGAACCGCAGGAAGGCGTGCTCAACATCGCCTTCAAGATCGCCGACAAGGCCGGCCTGCCGCTGCTCGACCTCAAGGACCTCACCTCGCTTCTCAACTACATGTCGGAAAACGCCACCGAGCTTTCCGGCCAGTTCGGGCTGATTTCCAAGGCGTCCGTCGCCTCGATCCAGCGCGCGCTGCTGGTGCTGGAACAGCAAGGCGCCGAGCATTTCTTCGGCGAACCGGCGCTGAAGATCACCGACATCATGCGGGTGAACCCGAATACCGGCCATGGCCAGGTCTCGGTGCTGGCCGCTGACAAGTTGATGATGAACCCGCGGCTTTATGCGACCTTCCTGCTGTGGCTTCTCTCCGAACTGTTCGAGGAACTGCCGGAAGTCGGCGATCCGGACAAGCCGAAGCTGGTCTTCTTCTTCGACGAGGCGCATCTGCTGTTCGACGAGGCGCCGAAAGTGCTGCTGGAGCGTGTCGAACAGGTGGTTCGCCTGATCCGTTCCAAGGGCGTCGGCGTTTATTTCGTCACCCAGAACCCGCTCGACGTGCCGGAAACTGTGCTCGCCCAGCTCGGCAACCGCGTGCAGCATGCTCTGCGCGCCTATACGCCGCGCGAACAGAAGGCGGTGCGCACCGCCGCCGATACGTTCCGTCCCAACCCGGCTTTCGATTGCGCAACCGCGATCACCAATCTCGGCACCGGCGAGGCTTTGGTCTCGACGCTGGAGGGCAAGGGTGCACCGTCCATGGTGGAACGTACCCTCATCCGCCCGCCGTCCGGCCGCATCGGCCCGCTGACGGATGCCGAACGCCAGGTGGTGATGGACAAGAGCCCGGTTCTCGGCGTCTATGACGAGGACGTGGACCGCGAAAGCGCCTTCGAAATGCTCGCCGCCAAGGCCAAGACGGCCGCCGACCAGGCGGCTGCGAAAAAGGCACATGACGAGCTGGACCCCGGCCAGCCAGCCGGCTCCGGCGAAACCACCGGCTGGACCCTGCCCGGCTTCGGCGACAAGGACGACGACCGCGGTCGCGACCAGCCGCGCGGACGCTCGGGTTACCAGCGCGAAACGATCATCGAAGCTGCGATGAAGAGCGTGACGAGGACGGTTGCGACCCAGGTGGGCCGGGCTATCGTGCGCGGGATCTTGGGGAGTTTGAAGCGGTAACTGCGCAATTGAAATCGGCATGGCGAAGGCCTATTGTAGTCACAAGTGACTACAGAGGTTTATGCCATGTCGACCGTCAATCTCCGCGAAGCCAAGGCCGGGTTCTCCAACCTTGTTGATCAGGCGCTGAAGGGTGAAATCGTGACGATCACCCGTCACGGCAAACCGGTTGCGGCGCTGGTCAGCATCGAAGCTGCGGAAGCCGCCCAAAAGGCACTCGGCAAAACCCAGCCGAACTTCGGCGAATATCTCATGTCATTTCCCGGCGGCATCGAGTTCGAGCGGGACGGTTCGACAATGCGTGATATCGACCTGTGAACGGGTATCTTCTCGATACGAATGTCATCTCTCGCTTTGCCCCCGGTCGGCATGAGCCTTCGGCCGCGCTGCGTGACTGGATGATTGCCGAAGGCGCAGCCGGGCGGCTCTATATCGCGGCGATCACCATCGCGGAAATCGAGCGCGGCATCCGAAAGCTGTATCGCAAAGGCGGCCAAGAGCGCGCCGCGAGGCTTGCCGACTGGCTTAACGGGATCGGCTCGACATTCGAGGATCGTATCCTGCCTTTCGACGCCGCTGCATCGCGAATTGCCGGCGCGATGGCTGACGACGCGGACGCAAGAGGAAAGCCGCAGGATCTGGCCGACGTGATGATCGCCGCTACGGCAAAAGCACGCGGGCTGACTGTCGTTACCGACAATATCCGCCATTTCGAGCCGTTGGATGTGTCTGTCCAACGGCCGCAGGAATGATCAGGGTCACCTCTTCCGCACAAACTCCGTCCTGAGCACCAGGCCCTTGATGGCATCGTGCCTGCAATCGATCTCTTCCGGGTTGTCCGTCAGGCGGATCGAGCGGATCACGGTGCCCTGCTTCAGCGTCTGGCCGGCGCCCTTGACCTTGAGGTCCTTGATGAGGGTGACGGAATCGCCGTCCTTCAGCACGTTGCCGGAGGCGTCGCGGACTTCCGAGGCCTGGGCAGCGGCGGCGGCGATTTCCGAGGCCGGGCGCCATTCGCCGGTTGCTTCGTCGTAGATGTAATCGTCGTCATTGGCCGCCATCGGTGTTTCTCCTGAAATCTAAGTCTTTCTCAGATCGGCCCTATAGCAGCGATCCCGGTCGGGCAAGAGCGTCAGGGCGACCGTCCCACGCAGTCCCGTTGCAATCTGCCGTATGCGATGGTATTTCGGCTTCGTGCTCCAAAGAGAAAGGAGGGTCACGTGCGCAATTATTATCTCCGGTTCTACCGGCCCCGTGGCCCGATCGTCGCCCTGCAGATGCGTTTGCAGGGCTGACCAGAGGCCGTTTTCTCACACACCCTCATTCTGGTCGGTCCTTCGTGGCCCGCAGGCTTTGCCTGCGTTTTTCAATAACCGCCGCTGACGTGCATCGATAGCAGCCGCGTGCCCGCGATGTCGTTTTGCTGCGGCAAGACCAGAGATAATCCATGAGCATTCTCAACCTCCGCAATCTCGGAGTAACGCTGTCCAGCCGGCTGTTTGCCGGGCTGAACCTCACCGTCAATGCCGGCGACCGGATCGGCATCGTCGCGGCCAACGGGCGCGGCAAGTCCACGCTTCTGAACTGCATCACCGGCAAGCTCGATGCCACCGAGGGCGAGATCACCCGCGCCCGCGGGCTGACGGTCGGCCTGGTGGAGCAGAACGTGCCCCCTCACCTCACCGCCGCAACCTTCCGCGATGCCGTGCTGCAGGCGCTGCCGGCAGACCAGATCGACAGCGAAAGCTGGCGCGCGGATGTGGTGCTGGAAGGCATGGAAGTGCCGGAGGAATTGCGCGAGCGGCCGCTCCGCGCTTTAAGCGGCGGTTGGCAGCGGCTGGCGCTGATGGCCCGCGCCTGGGTGACGGAGCCCGACGTGTTGCTGCTCGACGAACCGACCAACCATCTCGACCTCGCCAAGATTGCGCTGCTGGAAGACTGGCTGAATGCCCTGCCGCGCGATGTGCCGGTCATTTTGGCGAGCCACGACCGCGCCTTCCTCGATGCCGTCAGCAACCGGACGCTGTTTTTGCGGCCGGAGAACAGCCAGGTCTTCGCCCTGCCCTACAGCAAGGCACGCGTGGCCTTGGACGAGGCCGATGCGGCTGATGCCAAACGCTACGAACGGGACATGAAGACCGCCGAGCAATTGCGCAAGCAGGCGGCCAAGCTCAAGAATATCGGGATAAATTCCGGCAGCGATCTTCTGGTGGTCAAGACCAAGCAGCTGAAGGAGCGGGCCGAGAAGCTGGAGGATGCGGCCAAGCCCGCGCATCTGGAGCGTTCCGCCGGCGCCATACGGCTCGCCAACCGTGGCACGCATGCCAAGGTTCTGGTGACGCTGGACAATGCCGACGTGAAGACGCCGGACGGCACATTGCTGTTTCGCACCGGGCAGCAGTTCATCTGCCAGGGCGACCGGATCGTGCTGCTCGGCCGCAACGGCACCGGCAAGACACGGCTGGTGACCATGCTGCGCCGAGCGATCGCCGAGCCGACTGTTGCCGTGGATGGCATCAAGGCGACACCTTCGCTGGTGCTGGGTTACGGCGATCAGGCGCTGGCCGATCTCGACGACCGGGCGACGCCGCATGAAACGATCATCCACCGCTTCGATGTCGGCGACCAGCGGGCACGCACCCTGCTGGCAGGCGCCGGCATGTCGATAGATATGCAGGGCAAACCGGGTAGCCACCCTTTCCGGCGGGCAGAAAGCGCGGCTGGGATTGCTGGTGCTGAGGCTTCGCGAGCCGAATTTCTACCTGCTCGACGAACCGACCAACCATCTCGATATCGATGGCCAGGAGGCGCTGGAGGACGAATTGCTCGAGCATCAGGCAAGCTGCCTGCTGGTCTCGCACGACCGCAGCTTCGTGCGCGCCATCGGCAACCGTTTCTGGCTGATCGATGGCAAGAAACTCGTCGAAGTGGATGGGCCGGAGGAGTTTTTCACCTCGGCGCGGCGATGACACAACGGCCTCCGCCGAATTTTCCGGCGGAGGCCGAGCCGACTTTCGTGAAAGCCGGCTGAGATACCGGTTGTCGGCCTTCAGCCCGCGCTGGTTTCGCTATTTCTTCTTCTCTTGATCGCGGTGCCACTTGATGGCGTAGAACATGCCCGTGCCTAAAACGAGAATCTTGAGCGGGAAAAAGACGATAGGGAACCAATCCCAAATACTGGACATTTTCATGTTATTACCTGACGTTATCTGTCGCGAGAGAGCACTACCTCCAAGCCGCGACATACAACATCAGCCATGTTGACGCAGATGAAATCACGGTATTCCCATCACGTGACATGAGTGGGTTTGCCCAATGTTTCAGGCGGGTTGAACCCAGAGCCGGTGACAGCTTTTGCCGCACCTTCATATTGATACCGGTGGTCATGAAGCACGGCTGGATCAGATGAAATATCGGCTCTCGGCGTGAGGTACATGCGAAAGGCAGTTTCCTCGGCTTAGTCCTAATGCCGGCTCTTGGCGTATAGCGGGCATCGCTTCGGCAGGACAGTTCAGAGCTTGCGCGCTTCCAGACGCCGCCTATCGCGCTCAACCCATTCGGAGCCCTTTTCCGTAAGGCGGATTTGTCGTTTCTGAAACTCGCCGCGGATCAGGATGAAGCCTTGCTCTTCAGCCTCGCTGAGAGTTTTCAGACTCGTGCCTTTGGGAGGTGACTGCCAATCTGCGCCGACAGTGCTGTGCAGCAATACCATTATTTTAATAATTTCGGTTCTCCGTGGCCGATGCATGTCAGCCGGAACGCATAGCTTTTCGATCGGATCGCCGCAATGACTGCTTTCGGCGCAAACCAGCCTCAGCCGGCCTCCTTCATCCGCGCTCTGCCATACCCGCTCACTTCCGCCCCGTCCTCCGGCTTGAGGAAGAAGAACCCCGGAATGCCTATGAGCGGCAGCACCGCCGAGATCAGGAAGACCGTATTGAAGGTTTCGGGCGTCAGCGCCGACCCGTCCTGCGTCACAAGGCCGAGCAGCATGGCGGCGATCGAGACGCCGAAGGTGACGGAGAGCTGCTGCAGCACGCCGCCGACGGAAGTGGCGCGGGAGAGCTGGGCGGCCGGCATGTCGGAATAGGAAAGCGTATTGGAGCTCATGAACTGCAGCGCGCGGGCAAAGCCGAACAGCATGGCATAGGCCGAGATGATCCAGTGCGGCGTATCGGGCCCAAGCAGGGTAAAGCCGGCGATGATCGCCGAGCCGCCGACAGCGCTCCAGATCAGCACCTGCGCAAAACCGAAGCGGCGCAGCGCGCGCGACAGAAGCGGGCGTGCGGCAAGCGCGCTCAGCACGCTGACGGATGTGATGAGGCCGGTCGTCATGGCGCTGAAGCCGTAGGCCACCTGCAGCATCAGCGGCAGAAGGAAGGGCACGCCGTTCAGCCCGATGCGACAGACGCCGCCGGCAAGCGTACCGATCCGGAAGGCGCGTTCCTTGAAGAGGCTCATGTCGACCGCCGGCGCCGCCACGCCTTTTGCGTAACGGATGAAGGCGAGAAACAGCAGGATGGCGGCGGTGATGACCGCGACGATCGCCCAGGCGGGCATGGTCGGGCGGCCGATGTTCTCGATGCCGAATTGCAGCAGAACGCAGGAGAAACCGACCATCAGGAAGCCGGGAAGATCGAACTTCGCCGTTGAATCCACCTTGGTATCCTCGACATAACGCATCGCCACCAGCATGCCGATGATGCCGAAAGGCACATTGACCCAGAAGATCCAGCGCCAGGAGACATAGGTCGTGAGAAAGCCGCCGAGCAGCGGCCCCAGAAGCGGCCCGACGATTGCCGGCAGCGTCATATAGGTCATGGCGGTGATCAACTGGGCGCGCGGAAAGCTGCGGATCAGGATCAGCCGCCCGACCGGCGTCATCATCGCCCCGCCGATCCCTTGCAGCGCGCGGGTGGCGATCAGCATCGGCAGGCTGGTTGCCATGCCGCAGAGGATCGAGCCGACCGAGAAGATGAACAGCGCCAGCATGAAAATGCGGCGCGCGCCGAACCGGTCGGCAAACCAGCCGCTGACCGGAATGAACATGGCAAGCGTCAGCACATAGGTGGTGATCGCAAGGTTCATCCGCAGCGGCACGGTGCCAAGGCTCGCGGCGATATCGGGAATGGCCGTGACGATGATCGTCTGGTCGAGCTGCTCCATCAAAAAGGCGACCGCAACCACGGCCGGAATGATGAAACGGAGTTTGGGATCGCGTTCGACCGCGAAAATGGAGGTATCGTCGACGGAAGTCATAAGGGGTGCGCCATGGAGGGCATATCAGGAGAAGCCGGAGGAAAAGGCTGCCCGGCTGCCGGATTGGGGCGGTCGGCCGATCCCGTTAAACCACCATCCTTGCCGCGATGCAACAAAGCTTAGCATGCTAATCACGGGGTCGTGACGGATGACGGATGACGGTGATCGTCGGCCGCCGCCCCATCCATGTTTTGCCGATATCAGGCCTTCGCCATCTTCGCGCGGCGCTGCAGTTCCGCCTCCGAAGGGTTTTCCAGCGCGAAGGATGCTGTCGCCACATCGCCCGCGCGGCGATAGCGGGCGATGATCGTGCCCTTCGGCGTGATGCTGGACCTGGTCATTTCCAACCCGGCCGGAATGGTGCCGGAGCCGAACAGGCGCTTGCCTTTGCCCAGCACGACCGGTGCGATGATCATCGTCAACTCATCGAGCAGGTCGTTTTCGAGCAGGATCTGGATGACTTCCGTCGAGCCCTGCACCAGAAGGTCCGGCCCCTCCTCCTGCTTCAACTTGCGAAGCGCGCCCGCAACATCGGGACCGAGCGCTTTGCTGCCCGCCCATGTCAGCGTATCCGGGTGATGGGTGGCGACGAACTTGGTGATTTTGTCGAACAGGATACCGATGCCGGCCGAGCCTTCGTCATAGTCGGCGGCGGCAGGGTCCTTCTGCACATAAGGCCAATGGGCGGCAAAGATATCGTAGGTATTGCGGCCGAGCAGAAGATCGAAGGGACGCGAAAAAATCTCGCCAATCGTCTGGCCGATTTCGTCTTCGAAACGGGCGGCAAGCCAGCCGCCATGGGTAAAGCCGCCCGTCGTATCCTCCTCCGGCCCGCCCGGAGCCTGCATCACGCCATCGAGGCTGGTGAAGGCGGAAAGGATGATCTTGCGCATGGTCTTGTCCTCCAGTTCGGTTTGGTATCCCTAGGACGCGGTGGGACCGGGCCAGCCGACAAGGGCGATGAAAAAATGCCGCGGATCTGCAAAACGAAAAGCCCCGCCGAAGCGGGGCTTTGTGCAATCCGGGTTGATCAGCGCTTGCCGGACGTCAGGCAGAAATAGGCGCCCTGGGGGTCCGTGCCCTGGACGATCCAGCCGCCGGGGACTTCCATCGGGCCCATCAGGATCTGGCCGCCGCCGGCCTTGACGCGGTCGATCGCGGCGTCGATCGCATCGACGATGAAGTAATAGCACCAGCAGGGCACCGGCACTTCCGCGGGTCTCGTCATCATGCCACCGGTCTGCCGGCCGTTATGGGAGAAGATGTGGTAGGTGCCCATCGGCCCCATGTCGAAATCGTGGTCGAGCTTCCAGCCGAACATCTTGCCGTAGAAGTCCATAGCCTCCCGGCCGTTGCCCGCGTAGAGCTCGCGCCAGCCGACATTGCCGACCGCATCCCAGGCCAGTTCCGGCGGCGGCGTATCCATCGGCAGCGGGGTCATGATGCAGATGACGGCGCCGTGCGGATCGGCGACGACGGCGAAGCGGCCGATGCCCGGAATGTCCTCCGGATCGCGCTGCACACGGCCGCCATTGGCGATGAAATCCTTGCACATATGGTCGCAGTCATCGACTGCGACATAACCGGTCCAGTTCGGCGGCAGCTTGCCTTCGAGTTCCGGCGGGAAATCCATCATGCCGCCGATGCCGGGGCAGTTGTCGCCCTCGCCCATTTCGAACAGGTAATAGGGCGGCATGGAATCGCCTGCGCCCGGCATGCTCATTTCCTTCACCTTCCAGCCGACCACGGACGAATAGAATTCGCCGCCGGCCTTGGTGTCGGATGTCATCAGCTCGACCCAGATGAACTTGCCGTGGGTCTCGGATCGGGATTGGGGATTGGTCTGCAGCATGGTTTTTCTCCTCGGGAATGTTTTTGAATGATCATAAGCAGTAGGCGGCGCGTGGAGCCCCTCCCCCTTGTGGGGAGGGGTTGGGGAGGGGACTTTACCCAGAGTGAAAACCCCTCCCGCCTGCCGGCCACCCTCCCCACAAGGGGGAGGGTTAAACTTATCGCACCGTCTCAGCCGAACTCGGGCTTCAATGAGAGATGTCAGCCGACCCGCTCGTAATCCGCCTGCATGAACTGCTTCCAGCTACCGTCCGGCTGCTTGGAACTGGATGTGAAGGTGCGGTGGTCGTTGTCCGTGAAGATGATCTGCTCGCGGTAGTCGCCCATCTTGCCCGGTTCGGCGAAATCCGGCCCGGTCGTGTAGAGGCTCAGCGTGTTGCCGTCGCCGGAGACCTCGCCGTCATAGACCCAGAGATGGTGCATCATCGTGCCGAACCAGGTGCCGATATAGCGGCCCTTGGCCGGGTCGTAACCGAGGGTCAGGACGGTGGTGGCCGGGCCACCGCCATCCGGCATGTCGCCATTGCCTTCCGCAACGAACCAGATGCCGTTCAGAGATCGGCAGGTTTCCGTCCAGACCTCCTCATGGGCCATGCTGGTGGAGGTTACCCGCCAGTTTCCGACCATTCTTTCGAGAAAACCGTGCTCGGTTTGCGGCTTGGGCATTTCCATCATGCTCATCGTCGTCTCCTCCTCACGTTTTGTCAGATCATGGGCCTGCTTAATGGCAGCAGGATGAACCGCTTTCCGGCTTCTGCTCGTATTCGTCATGGCGCTTGACGAAGTTCATGGTCGAACCCTCGTTGCGGCCAAGCGGTGCGCGGTCGAGCAACATCAACGTGCCGATCACCTCCTCGGCGCCGCGGGCGTAACTCGAATAGGTGTGGAACACCTCGCCGGCCTCGTTTTTGTAAAAGGCGGAAAGGCCTGGCAACTCATCATGCGCCTCCGCCGGCGGGATGTCGCGATAATTGTATTGGACCTTGTCTTTCGCCAAATCCTCCTTGGTGAAGGACACGTGGTAATCGAAATTGAAATCCGAACCGAAGGACGAGACCCAGGGGAATTTCCAGCCCATGCGCTTCTTGTAGGCCTCGATCTTGTCGAGCGGTGCGCGGGAGACGGTGACGTAGGTCACGTCGTGATTGTTGAGATGCGCGAGCGTCCCGTCCACGTGATCGGAATGGAACGAACAGCCGGTGCAGCCGGCATCCCAATCCGGGCCGAGCATGAAATGGTAGATCAGAAGCTGGCTGCGACCATCGAAAAGATCGGCGAGCTTCTTCCTGCCCTTCGGCGTGTCGAAGACATAGTCCTTGTCGACCTTGGCCCAGGGCAGCGCCTGGCGCGCGGCGCGCACTTTGTCGCGCAAGCGGGTTTCCTCCTTCTCCAGTGCCAGAAGCTCCTTGCGGCGCTCCAACCACTCCTCCTGAGAGACGACGGCATTCTTCGGCGCTACGCTGATATCCATGACAGGCCTCCTCATAACCTTGACAGAATAGGTTGATATCAACATACTATTCCCATGCTGTCAAACACGCCTCCCATCGAAGTGATTCCTTTTTCGACGACCCTGCACGTGCGTGACACGTGCCTGTGCCTGCATGTGCAGCGCGCCGCACGTGCCCTTGCCCGGCGTTTCGACAATGCGATGAAGCCGATCGGGCTGACCAACGGGCAGTTCTCGCTGATGATGTCGCTGAACCGACCGCAGCCGGCGACGATGAGTTCGGTCGCCAACCTGCTTGCCATGGACCGCACGACGCTGACGGCAGCGCTGAAAGTGCTGGAGCGCCGCGGCCTGGTGGAAACCACCACCGATCCGAAGGACCGCCGCGGCCGACTGCTGCGCCTGACAAGCGACGGCATGACCATGCTGACCGCCGCCCTGCCGATCTGGACACGGGTTCACGCGGAGATCGATGCGGAGCTGGAAAGCGGCGACACGACCTCCGGCGAGCTTCGCTCGATCCTCGGAAAAGTCAGATAATCCAAGGCTTCTGCCAATTCGGCACATCTCGCGCCGAGCTGCGCCATGCCGGCACACTGTGTATGAAATACACAGAAAACCGTTCCAATTTTAGAATTCGGGGAATTTTAACGAACCGGAATAGAAGCCGTTAGGATCCAGCTTCTATTCGTCTCCGCACGACGATGCAGTCGAACGGGGAGCCGCAACGACCGCGGCATGACGAGATGAAGCTGAATATATCGGACGCCCTGCTGGCGTGCACCGTTTTCGTGATCTTTGGCGGCGTGGCCTATGTGGCGCGCATCTTTGCGGAGATGTTTTAGCGACCGTTGCACGGAGCACCTGCCATCCATCCCCACAACAAAAAGCCGCCCACAGCATGGCTGTGAGCGGCCTGACCGACATTCACGATCGATCGATTATTCAACCGTGACCGCGACTTCCGTCGAAGTGCGCATGGCGTGGCTGTAAGGGCAGACGATGTGCGCCTTGGCTGCCAGATCTTCGGCGACGGACTTTTCGACGCCCGGGATGCTGACGGAAAGCGAAACTTCGATGCCGAAGCCGCCGCCATCTTCACGCGGGCCGATGCCTACGGTTGCGGTAACCTTGGCGTCGTCCGGGATCTTCACCTTTTCCTTGCCTGCGACGAACTTCAGAGCGCCCAGGAAGCAGGCCGAATAACCGGTTGCGAAAAGCTGTTCCGGATTGGTGCCGCGGGCGCCGTCGCCGCCGAGTTCCTTCGGAACGGTCAGCGTTACATCCAGAACGCCGTCTTCAGAAGCGCCGTGGCCTGCACGGCCGCCGGTGGCGGAAGCCTTGGTGGTGTAGAGAATGGGCATAATTTTATTCCCTTCGTTGAAAACTGGCTGAACCAGCGTTAAATCTTGTCCGCAATTCAATTGCGCACAATCTAATTACGCGCATTGCAATTCGGCGTCAAGCCTGCGAGAATGCAGGCACGACAAAAAGTAGCGCACGAAACCGTGAAGTCAGGACCGGCCATGCAGAAAAAGGCGCAGAGCGGCAAGAATGGGCCGCAGGATGTGGAAATCAAGCTCGATGCGCAGCTGTGTTTTGCCATCTATGGCGCAGCGCATGCCTTCAACCGCACCTACAAGCCGCTGCTGGAGCCGCTCGGCCTCACCTATCCGCAATATCTTGTCATGCTGGCGTTGTGGGAAGATGACGGCCAGACGGTGAAGGCGCTCGGCGAAAAGCTGGGGCTCGATTCCGGCACGCTCTCCCCTCTCCTCAAGCGCCTCGAACAATCCGGCCTCGTTGCCCGCAAGCGTGACCGCGAGGACGAGCGTCAGGTGGTGATCACGCTGACCGACAAGGGCACGGACCTGAAGGCACCGGCGAACGAGGTCTATGCCGCAATCGGCAAGGCGATCGGCTGCAGCCTGGAAGAGGCCGTTGCCGTTCGCGACAGCATCATCGCGCTGAAGGAAAGACTGAACAAGACCGGCGAGTGACCGCGCTCAGCCCTGATTGAGATGATCGGCGACGATGCGGTCGATCCAGCCGCGATGCTGATCCCTGACCAGAGGGTTGGTGCCGGGATGGCCGGCGGTGACGATCAGCGCCTTCCACAAGCACCATCCGCGTGCCCTCTGCCAGGTCTCATCATCGAGCCCCACGCGCCGCCGGAACACATGCGCGGCGGGCTCATCGAGCAAAGTCCAGGCGATAACCAGATCACAGGCGGGATCGCCGATGCCGGCGCTGCCGAAATCGATGACGGCGGAGAGCTTTCCGTCACGCACGAGAAGATTGCCTTCGGCAATGTCGCCATGCACCCAGACGGGATCACTCGCCCATTGCGAAGCAATCGCCCTTTCCCAGATGTCCGTCATCAGCGAAACGTCGATCCGGTCGGAAAGCAGCTCGATCGACTGGCGCGTTTCCGGGTCATAGACGCGCAAATCGCCGCCGCGATGGAAATTGTGCTGACCGGCAACGGGGCCGTCCGTCGCGTCGATCTTCCACAATGCCTTCAGAAAATCGGCAAGGTCTTCGGCGAACGTATTGAGGTTCGAGATTGCCTCAAGGCTCGCCCGCCGACCCTCGATCCAGCGATAGACAGACCAGGGCCATCGATAACCTTCACCCGGTTTTCCGAGCGCCAAGGGTGACGGGATGGACATTGGCAGGTGCGGCGCTAGCCGTGGCAGAAGGCGACATTCCTTCTCCACCTGCGGGACATAGCGTTCCGCGCTCGGCAGGCGCAGCAGCATGTCGGGACCGAGATGAAAGGTGCGATTGCACCAGCCGCCCTGGGCGACGGGAGTTATCGCAAGATGCGCCCAGTCGGGAAACTGCGTCGCGACCAGCCGTTCGACCGTGGATGTCTCGATTTCAACTCTGTCATCCATGCGACTTCCAGCCCCCTCGGCATTGCCGCCGAGGGTTAGCAGGCCGATGTGACGGAGACATGAGCGGCCGCGTTTTGTTTCGCAGTACCGCTATCCCGCCGCCGCTGCCCTTCGCTTGAGCTCAGGGCGTTGGTCCTTCGGGATGATCCACCGGATCATCCCGGTCAGCTTCGCCGACCAGTTCTCACTGCCAGACGACGACGCGGGCCTTTTCCGGCACGCGGTCGTAGAGGTCGATGATATCCTGGTTCATCAGGCGCACGCAGCCGGAAGAGACTGCCTTGCCGATGGAGTTCCATTCCGGCGAACCGTGCAGGCGATAGAGCGTGTCCTGACCGTTGCGGAAGATATAAAGCGCGCGGGCGCCGAGCGGGTTCGTCAGGCCCGGCGGCATGCCGCCGTTCTTGGCGGAATATTTCGTCAGCTCCGGCTGGCGCGCCACCATTTCATCCGGCGGCGTCCATTTCGGCCATTTCTGGCGCCACTGGATGACGCCGTCGCCCGACCACGCGAAACCTTCGCGGCCGATGCCGACGCCGTAGCGCATTGCCGAACCGCCCGGCTCGACCAGATACAGGAAGCGCGACGGGGTATCGACGACGACCGTGCCGGGACGCTCGCCGGTCGGATCGACCACGCGCTGGCGATAATAGCGCGGATTGATGCGCTGATAGGGAATGGCCGGCACGACGAAGCCGCCATCGCTGATCGCGCCATACATCTGCTCGGCGGCAGGGTCGCTACCCGGCAGGGCAGCGGGCTGCGCCATGCCGACGCCGCCATCGCGGTAGCTGATGATGGTGCCCGGGCCGGGCGACGTGGAAGCGCAGCCAGCGAGCGACGTCGCAGCACCGGCACCGAGGAGAGAAAGGAAGCCCCGGCGGGAATAGGAGGAGTTCAGGATCATTGGGAGGACCACACAGAATACGCAGAGACGGCAAAAGCATACTTCAACGGACTGGAAGTCGAAAGGTTCCGACTCGCTCCCGCTCGGTTCAAAACATAGGGCTGCGATAATTAAGCAACTATTCACAACCGCGACACGGTGTTTCACGGGTCCGGGATAGAAGCACTTCTAATAGAATTACAGTGCGCTTTTACGACAAGGGCATGCAACAAAACAAAAAGAGCGGCCAAAGCCGTTCCTTCATTGCGCATATTCGCGAAGATCAGAGGACGACGATCGGCGTGCCGGACGGAACCCGGTCGAAGAGATCGATGACATCCTGGTTCAGCATGCGCACGCAGCCGGACGAGGTCGCCTTGCCGACGGACTGCCAATCCGGCGTGCCGTGGACGCGGTAGAGCGTGTCCTTGCCATCCTGGAAGATGTAGAACGCACGGGCGCCGAGCGGGTTGTTGAGGCCGGGATTGGCTCCGCCTTCCGATGCCGCGAACTGGCGCAGATCCGGCTGGCGAGCCACCATGTCATCCGACGGGGTCCAGCGCGGCCACTTCGCCTTGCGCTGGATGACGCCGCGGCCATGCCATGCAAAACCCTGCTTGCCGAGACCGACGCCATAACGGATCGCCTTGCCGCCCGGCTGGACGAAATAGAGGTAATGCTGGCGGGTATCGACGACGATCGTGCCCGGCGCCTCCGTGGTGCGATAATCGACATCCTGACGCAGGAACCGTGCATCGACACGGGTAACCGGAATGGCAGGCAGCGTGTGACCTTCGTCGCTGATCACGCCGTACATAACCCGATGCACCGGGTTCGATACCGGAAGACCGTAGGTCTGATGGAAATCGCTCGGATAAAGCTGCCGTTTCTGCGGAATCGCTCCCGGCATCGGCGGCGGCTGGTTCGACGGCGGATCGGCATAGGCCGGAACCGCGAATACCGGCGCAGTCTGCTGCACGAAAACATCCGGGTTCATGCGGCTGGTATCGGTGACGAGGGGGATCTGGCAACCGGCAAGCGCCGTCGTGGCCGCTAGAACAAAGGCTGGGCCGGCTACACGGCGGAAAGGTTTGTGATGAATTGGCATGGGAACCCGATTCCGGCAGATGACGTCGGGGCCAAGAATGTCAGGTGCGGCTGGCGCGAAGCTGGTGCGATCTCTCAGGACCGGCAGTCGGCGCCAAGGCGCTCCGCCCATTTCGGATGCTGCGCCAGGCGCAGGTCGAAATCGAGTGCGATATCGGCGAGCGTGACTGCGCTGAACCGCTTGAGGAGCAGCTTTTCCGCCTCCTCGAAAGCATCGGACAAGGCGGCATTGACCGCCTGCTCAACCAGACAATCCGGCCGGTCGCTTGCCGGGCCGACGGCAAAAACCGGCGGGCCTCCCACAGCCTCGTAGATATCGAGAAGCGTCATTTCCGACAGCGGCCGGGCAAGCGTCCAGCCGCCGCCATGCCCCTTTTCCGAGCGCACATAGCCCTTGTCCCTCAGGCCCGCCATGGTGCGGCGGACCACGACCGGATTGGTGTTGAGCATCGTCGCGATGGTCTCGGACGTGGCAGCGCTTGCGTGGCGATCCATGTGGATCAGCACGTGCAACATGCGGGAAAGGCGGCTGTCGTGACGCAACGCGACACTCCTGTGCTTCTGAATGCTTGACCTCATTCCTAACACGGCACCTGTTACGCAACAATAGAAGTTACAAACCGATTGACGCGCGCCGATCACGTAACTTATGTTGTTTCGAGACTCACCATCAGAGGGATTTGCGATGGATTATGAAGCGATCATCATCGGCGGCAGCTATGCAGGCCTTTCCGCCGCCTTGCAGCTGGCGCGGGCTCGGCGACGCGTGCTGGTCATCGACGAGGGGCTGCGGCGCAACCGCTTTGCCGAACATTCGCACGGTTTTTTGACGCAGGACGGCGAAGATCCCGCCGTGATCGCCACCAAGGCATGGACCCAGCTCATGGCCTATCCGACCGTTCAATGGCGTGATGGCCGGGCGGATAGTGCAGCAAGGACCGAAACCGGCTTCTCCGTCTTTGCGGGCAGTCGAACGTTTTCGGCGAAAGCGCTGGTGCTCGCCACCGGCATCAAGGATCATCTGCCGGATATTGCCGGCCTTCAGGAACGCTGGGGCAAAAGCGTTTTCCATTGCCCCTATTGCCATGGCTACGAGCTGAACCAGGGCCCGATCGGCGTGATCGCGGTATCCCCGCTCTCGTTGCACCACGCGCTGATGCTGCCGGATTGGGGTCCGACCACGTTCCTGCTGAACGGTAAGTTCGAGCCGGATGAGAACGCCCTGAAGGAACTCACCCGCCGTGGCACGACAATCGAGAAAACGCCGATCCGTGCGATCCAAGGCCAGGCAGATGTCACTCTTCAGGACGGAAGAATGCTCACCTTCGCCGGGCTTTTCACCATGCCCAAAAGCGAAATCGCCAGCCCGATTGCCGAACAAATCGGCTGCGTGCTGGAAGACGGCCCGATGGGACGCTTCATCCAGACGGACATGATGAAACAGACCACCATCCCCGGCGTCACCGCCTGTGGCGACGCGGCGCGGGCGGCAGGCTCCGTGGCGCTCGCAGTGGGCGACGGAGCCATGGCCGGCGCGGCAACCCACCGGTTCCTGATGTTCGGGGCGTGAAGGGGCTTAACTGAACTGGTTGAAGAACTTGATGCTTTCCAGGACCGCGCCCGGCACGACGCCGTTGTGGTTGCCGGGGAGCAGCTTGGCATCGATCGCGGTGCCAGCAGTCTTGACGCGGTCCATCAGCAGCTGGTGGTCGGCATCGAACGGGCGTTCCTCTGTGCCGCGCAGAAGCAATGTCGGACATTTGAGGCTGGGGCCGAAGCAGACCGACGAGCGCATGATGAACTCTTTCGGATTGTCTTCGTCGAACCGCGCCTCGCGCTCGAAGCGGGCGAAATAACGCCAGGAATTGACGCCGGCGGAAATCGGCGCGGCGGCGCGGAACTTGCGCGTCATGGCGGCGAGCAACGAGAGCGTGCCGCCGTTCGAATGGCCGGCGATGAAGAAACGGTTCTTGTCGATGCCCGGCAGATTTTCGAGATAGGTCGCGGCGGCCAGCGCATCGGCTGTTTCGTCGTAGAAGCCGGAATAATTGCCTGCCTGACCGTTTTCGCCACGGAAGGAGGGGTGCAGAACGACGAAGCCGGCTTCCCAGTAACCCTTGACCAGCTCCCAGTGGCCATCACCCGTGGCATTGCCGCCATGCAGGAAGAGCACTGCCGGCTTCGGTTTGCCGGTCGGTTCGTAATGTGAAAGCCAGGCGATCAGCTCGATGGAGCCATCAGGCCCGCCCGGATAGGTGACGCGTTTTGCACCGGCGGGCGTGCCGAGCGGCTCGGACTTTTCCGGCGACGGGCCCTTGCGCAGAAGGTTGGTGTGGAAGCGCTTGCGCGCCTCGGCATAATCTTCCTTCTCCAGAGGCGGCACTTCGGGCATCGGAAAACCCTCGGCATGGGCCATGCCGCCGGGCAGCAAGGCTGCCGCCGCGAGGCCGGCAGCCCCGGCCAGCAGCGTACGACGCTTGACGCCGCCCTCTTCCGGATTGGATTGCGAAGGAAGAATGCGGGTATCTGCCATGTCCTGCCAAGCCTGATTAGAGTTTCTCGATTCTGATCTCATCATTCACCGGAAACGCTGTCCATTCAATCATTCGAGAACAACGTGAAGAAAAGGACATGATTATTGAAGTCGTTTTGCGCGCATGGCGTCCTTTTCCTTGCGCCAGCGAACAACGGCCATGAGGAACGGTCCGGCCGTTGCGCCAAGAATGATGCCACCGGCGATGAAACCAAGCGCCTCGCCGCCGAGAACTTCCTGTCCGACATAGGCGGCGGCAAAACAGCCGATCAGCGCAATAATGGCTTTGGTGATGAAACTCGATTTCGTCATTCCGTAACCTCTCCCAATATCCGGCCGATGAAATGCGGAAGTTAAGATAGGCGAGGATCGCGATATTCAAGCCTCCTTCGCATCCACCATGGCCGTCAGCGTCGTCAGCCGGTCGGCATCGCGTGGCAGCTTGTCGGCGCGAAGGCGGGCGATGCGGGGAAAGCGCATGGCGACACCGGATTTGTGGCGGGTGGAGCGGTTGATGCCTTCGAAGGCGACTTCCAGCACGAAGCCGAAATCCGGCTCGGCGCGCACCGCCCTGACCGGCCCGAAGCGATCGGTCGTGTTATCACGCACGAACTTGTCGAGCACTTCGAGCTCCGCATCTGTGAAGCCAAAATAGGCCTTGCCGACCGGCACCAGTTCCTCGCCATCCGGCGTCTCGGTCCAGACGCCGAAGGTGAAATCGGAGTAGTAGCTCGACCGTTTGCCGTGGCCGCGCTGGGCGTAGAGCATCACCGCGTCGATATTGTAGGGATCGCGCTTCCATTTGAACCACGGCCCCTTGAGGCGTCCGGCCTGGTAAGGGCTGTCTTTCTTCTTGATCATCACGCCTTCGATGACCGGATCGGGCGGTTCCTTTCGAAGCGTGTTGAGCTCGGGCCAGTTGGTGAAGGACACGAGCTGCGAGAGATCGAACCGGTCGTGCGGCGCACGTTCGATGACGTCGGCGAGATGTTTGCGGCGCTCGAAATAAGCCTCAGCGCGGATATCCTCGTCACCCTGGAAAAGCAGGTCATAGGCCCGCACGAAGGCCGGATAGTCCTCGAGCATCTTGCCGGTGACCGTCTTGCGGTTCAGCCGTTGCTGCAGGTCGGAGAATGTGCGGGTGGGATTGTTGGAGCGGTCGGTGCCGCCGACCAGCAGCTCGCCGTCGATGACGCCTTCGAAATTGATCGCCTCGACGATATCCGGAAAGGCACCGGTAATGTCGTCGCCGGAGCGGGAATAGAGTTTTCTGGTGCCACCGTAGCTCGACATCTGGATGCGGATGCCATCCCATTTCCATTCCGCGGCATAATCCGCCGGATCGAGCTTTTCGAGATCGCCGTCCTCGACCGGGTTTGCCAGCATGACGGAATGGAAAATTGCCGGCGTCGCCAGAACCGGCTTGTCCGCCCTGCCCTCCAGCCAGGCGAAGAGAGGGATGTAAGGCGGCGCGAGACCGTGCCAGAGGGTTTCGATCTCGGTCACGTCCTTTCCGCTCATATCCGACAGCGCCTGCTTGGCGAGCCGGGCGGAGACGCCGATGCGCAAGGAGCCGGTCGCGAGTTTCATGAAGGCGAAGCGGCTTGATGTGTCCAGCCGATCGAGCAGGTCGCGCACGGCGGAGCGAACTTCGGTACGGCCAAGCGAGTTCATTTTCGTGACGACTTCGCTGAGGCGGGGCTGGTGGTGGTCGTCACCCATGTCCTTGGCGCGGCCATCCCACACCAGCGAGATGGTTTCGGCGAGGTCTCCCACATAGTCGTAGGAATAGCGGAACAGGACCTCATCCATGCGTTCCATCACCAGTTCGCGCAGCATGGCCGGCTTGACGCTTTTCAGATCAAGCGTGCTGGCGAGTGCGGCGAGGCCGTAACCACGGTCGGGGTCGGGTGTGTCGCGGAAATAGTCGGCGAGGAGTTTGAGTTTGCCGTTGCGGGATGGGGTTAGGACGAGGCGGTCGAGGAGGGTGGCGAAGGGTTTCATGGGTGTGCCTCCGCGACAAAGTCCCCCTCTGGCCTGTCGGCCATCTCCCCCACAAGGGGGGAGAAGACTCGCGGCAACGCCACAATCCAAATTGGTCGAAGCATGAGGGTTAAGCCCCTCCCTCTTGTGGGGAGGGGTTGGGGAGAGGTTTTACTTTTGTAAGCGTCGAGCGCGGCATACCCCCCTCTGCCCTGCCGGGCATCTCCCCCACAAGGAGGGAGATTGGCTGGGCGCACCGACTTCCCCAAACAGGAAACGTCTCCGCCCGGCGCAACGTCAATGTGTCGGAAAGACTTTGCCACGAGTCGATCTCCCACCTTGTGGGGGAGATGGCCGGCAGGCCAGAGGGGGGTGCCAGTGGCATAACGAGCAACGTTCACCATCAATCCCCCTCATCCTCATAGCCCACCAGATGCAGCGGCTTGGCCGGTATCCCCTTCAACTCGCACCACCGCACCAATGCCTCCTCGCGCCCATGTGTCACCCACACTTCCGACGGTTCGATCTCCTCGATCGTGGACAGCAACTCCGGCCAGTCGCAATGGTCTGAGATGACCAGCGGCAGTTCCACGCCGCCTTGTTTGGCCCGCTGGCGTACCATCATCCAGCCTGAGGCAAATGCGATCAAAGGTTCGTTGAAGCGCCGCGCCCAGCGATCCTGGAAGGCCGACGGCGGGCCGACGATGACGGCGCCTCGGAATGTATCCGGGCTGCTTTTCTCGATCGTGGCGGGGCGAATGTCGCCAAGCTCGATGCCCTGTTCGACGTAATAATCGCAGAGCTTTGCCAGCGCGCCGTGGATATAGATCGGTTCGGAATAACCGCAGTCGCGGATCAGGCGGATAACGCGTTGCGCCTTGCCCAGCGCGTAGGCGCCGATCAAGTGGCTGCGTTCGGGAAACTGCTTCAGCGAGGTGAACAGCTTGTCGATCTCGTCCTTCGGATCGGGGTGATGAAAGACTGGCAGTCCGAAGGTTGCTTCGGTGATGAAAACGTCGCAGGCGACCGGCACGAAGGGCGCGCAGGTCGGGTCGATGCCGCGTTTGTAGTCGCCCGAAACGACGATGCGCAGACCGTCTTTCTCGATGGCGATCTGCGCCGAGCCGAGCACATGGCCGGCAGGATGGAAGCTGACCCGCACGCCGTCGAGGTCGATCTCTTCGCCGAATGCCGCCGCCTGTTCGGAACCGGCAAAATCCTCGCCATACCGTAATCGCATGATATCGAGGGTCTGGCGCGTTGCCAGCACCTGCCCGTGGCCGGTGCGGGCATGGTCGGAGTGACCATGGGTGATCAATGCCCGTTCGACGGGGCGCACCGGATCGACATGGAAGCGGCCGATTGGGCAGAACAGCCCGGCCGGGGTGGGGTGCAGCAGCGCCCCAGGGGACATGCCTTTTTTCATGTTGCCGAAGATAGGGCAAAAAAGCCGCTGCGCCAGATCACTCCGATACGGCGGCAGGCTCCGGCTTTTTCTCGATCTCGCGGGCCGGCGGCAGACGCACGGGCTTCAGCATGCAGCCGGCGATGAAGCCTGCGATGGCAATCACGCTACCGGTCATGAAGACGGGCGCGAAGGCGTGCGTATAAAGCGCGTGTACCGCCAGGCGCGAAGCCTCCGGCAGAGCCAGCATCATGGTCGGCGTCAGCGAACCGATATCCGCAACGCCGGGAATGCTGGTCCCGACATCACGAATGCCCGCTGCGACGATCGCGCCATAGATGGAAATGGCGATCGAGGCACCGGCCATGCGCATCAGGGTGACGGCACCGGTTGCGGCTCCGACATCTTCACGCGGGGCGGAGTTCTGCACGCCGATGATCGGCGCCTGCTGGCCAAAGCCGATTGCCAGACCCTGCATCAGCATGAAGCCGAGAATGAAATAGATCGGCGTGCCAACCGGCAGTTGCGAGAAGATGAACAATGCCGCGATATTCAGACCGAGGCCAATCAACGTGAAAGGCTTGTAGCGGCCGGTGATCGAGATCAGGCGGCCGGTGGAGATCGAACCGATGACGATGCCGCTGGTGGTGGCGATGAAGCAGAAGCTTGCCGTGGTCGGTGAAAGGCCGGTCGTGGTCTGCAGGAACAGCGCGAAATACTGAGCCATGCCGATCGCCACCGAGCCTGTGCAGAAAGCGACAATTAGGAACAGTGTAAAGGTCGAGTCGCGGAAGAGTTTCAGCGGCACGATCGGCTCCGGCACACGGTTTTCGACGAAGACCCACAGCGACGCGCAGATGAGGCCGAAGGCGACGACGGCTACGGATTGCCAGGCGAACAAGGAGCCGAACAGCGTCACGCTATCGGCCCAGACGACGACACTGCCGACGGTCGAGGCAAGCAGGACGGCGCCAAGATAATCGATTTTCGGCTTTCGGACCGGGCGGCGATAGGGAAGCAGCAACGAGATGCCGGTGACAGCGATGATGCCGATCGGCAGGTTGATCAGGAAGATCGAGCGCCAGCCGAACAGCTCGCTCATCGTGCCGCCGAGCAGCGGACCGAGGCTGCCGGACGCCATGATGACGAGGCTGGAATAGCTCTGGTATTTCGCCCGCTCGCGCGGCTCGAACAGGTCGGCATTGATCGAGAAGATCGACACCATGATACCGCCGCCGCCAAGCCCCTGCAGGAAGCGCGAGGCGATCAGCGAATCCATCGACCATGCCAGGCCGCAGGTCAGCGAACCGATGGTGAAGAGCACGATCGCCGCCAGCATGACGTATTTGCGGCCAAAGAGATCCCCGAGCTTGCCGTAGATCGGCATCGAGGAACTGCTGGCGAGAAGGTAGGCGGAGCCGATCCAGCCGAAGCGCTCCAGTTCGCCGAACTCGCCGACGATGGTCGGCAGCGCCGTGGAGACGATCTGGTTATCCAGCGTCGCCATGAACAGCGCTGTCAGCAGAAAACAGAAAATCACCAGCCGCTGGCGGTGGCTGGCGACGAGCGGCACAGGCGCCGGGCGGGTCATATCCATGAGATCAATCCAGGTGATTGAAAATTTATGTGCCTTTAGCATATAATTGTCAACGGCACTTTGATGCATCGCGCAAACAATGATTGAAAGCACAAGACGCTTTGGTATTATGACCGAATGACGACCAAGACCCTTTTGAAACACGTGGCCGACACCGCCCCCTCCCCTGAGGATGTGGCACGCGTCAGCGAGAGCATCGGCCGCATGCGGCTTCTGATCGGCCGGCGCATCATCGGCCGCACGGCGATTGCCAATATCGCGCCGGGCCTCGACATTTCGCATCTCGACGTGCTCGACGCCATGCGGCGGATCGAGGGCGAGGTTACGGTTGGTGCGATTGCCGAGACGATGCGGATCGACCCTTCGCGCGGCAGCCGGCTTGTCGCCGACCTCGTTAGCCGTGGCATCCTGAAGCGTGACGCATCCCAGGCGGACGGGCGTCGGTCACTGGTGGTTCGCACCGAATTCGGCGACAGCCTGCTTGCCGAAATCCGCGCCGTGAAGCGCTCCCTTCTCGCCGGCGTGCTTGAAGGCTGGGAGGCGGATGACCTCAACAGGTTCTCGACGCTGTTCGAAAAGTTCATCACCGATTTCGAATCCGTTTTCCTGACGGCCGAAAGGGAACAGGAAGAGAGCCTGCAGCCCTCCCCCTGAATGTCAGGAATTGCGCATAAATTGCTATTCGGGTAGATTTTGAGACATCAATCCGGAGGCATATCCATGAACGTTTCGATCGGTCCCCGCTGGGAAAAATTCATAGAGGAAGCTGTTGGCGACGGCCGCTACGGCTCCGCCAGCGAAGTGGTGCGTGAAGGCTTGAGGCTCGTCGAAGAGCGAGAGACGAAGCTGGCGGCGCTGAAGGAAACGATCCAGGCTTCGATCGCAGGCGGCGGCAGCTATACGGACGAAGATATTGAGGCGTTTCTCGATGCGGAAGCCGAGAAACTTGCAAAGGAAGGCTTCTGATTGCCGCACCTTCGCTATCTCGCCAGTGCACGATTGGATATCGCGCAAATTCAAGCTTACATCACTCGCGAAAGCCGCAGTCTGGCTATAGGCCGCGGCTTTGCAAGGCAACTGCGCCTGAAGTGTACACAGCTCGCCAGCTTGCCCGGCCAAATGGGGCGAGCACGGGACGAAATCAGCGAAGGTTTGAGAAGCAGCGCCTACAAAGGCCACATCATCTTTTTTCGCTATGTCGGAGAGGAATTCCAGATCGTCAACATCCTCGAGGGCCATCGCGACGCCGCCCGCCATTTCGGCCTGGATACCGAACCAGACTCCGAAGACTAAAGCCCCTCGGCCACCGCGACCTTGAGCGTATTGCGCCCCATATCCTTGGCCTCGTACATGGCCTGGTCGGCACGGGCGAGCAGCGCTTCGGGCGTGGCGCCATCCTGGGGGTAGAACGCGACGCCCATGCTGCAGGTGGCGACGACGCTCTTGTCTTCCACCGTGATCGGTCGCGCGATTGCGCCGCGAAGTTCATGAAGGCGGCGCAGAACGCCAAGTTCGTCGTGATTGAGGTTGCTGAAGACGATCGCGAACTCGTCGCCGCCGAGGCGGACCAGAAGATCCGTCGCACGCACACAGCTTATCATGCGCGAGGCCAGCGACTTCAGCACCTCGTCGCCCGCGGCATGGCCGAGCGTATCGTTGATCTGCTTGAAATTGTCGAGATCGATATAAGCGACGGTGACCTTGCGGTTTTCCCGCTGGGCTTCGTGCAGCGCCCGGCTGAACTGGGTCCAGAACAAGGCCCGATTGGGGAGGCCGGTCAGCGGATCGTGATGCGCCATGTGCTGGATGCGCTGCTCGCTGCGGGCGCGCTCGATGGCAATCCCAGCAATATCCGTCGCCATGGCTGCGAGCTCCAACTCGAGCTCGGTCGGCTCGCGTGGCGTATTGGAATAAAGCCCGAACGTGCCGAGCACCTGACCATCCGCGCCCATGATCGGCGTCGACCAACAGGAGCGGAAGCCGAACATCACGGCCAGCTCGCGATAGTTTTCCCAGAGAGGATCGGCGAGCACATCCTTGACGAAAACCGGCTCGCGCCTCCAGGCGGCGGTGCCGCAGGAGCCGGTCCTCGGGCCGATCTCGATGCCGTCGATCAATTTTACATAGGCCGGCGGCAGGCGGGTGTTGGCGCCGTTGCGCAACCGGTCCGCACCCTCTTCGAGCAAGAGAACGGAAACGGTGATCCCGTCCAGCTCGTCTTCCACGGTCTTTACGAGCGCATCCAGCAGGGCCTGCTGGGCCTGGCCGCGGGCGATCATTTCCAGAAGCCGCGCATGCCCGTGGCGTCGGTCGTCCTGACGTTTGCGGTCGGTAATGTCGCGCGAAATACCAACCAGGCCGACGATCTGACCTGCCTCGTTGCGTAGCGGCATCTTGGAGGTCATCAGCCAGAGGCTGCGGCCATCCATCAGTTTGATGCGCTCCTCGCGCCCTTCGAACGCGACGCCGCTCGACATGACTTCCTGCTCGCCTACAAACAGCGCGCGGGCGGTTTCCTCGTCAAGAATATCGAAATCGGTCTTGCCGATCAGGCTCGTGGCATCGTGGAATTTGCTGTTGCGGCCAGCGGCGGCGTTGGCGAAAACGAAACGGCTGCGGCGGTCCTTCACATAGATGAAGTCAGGGAGCTGATTCAAAAGGGCACGGGTTTCCAACTCTCTCGTGACGAGAGCGGCATCGAAATCCACGTCGGCCTCCGTTGAGACGCGCAGCAGCCTGCTGCACAAGTCGTCCATTGTTTCGGAGTCAAATGCCGGGGATGCGCCGAATGACAGGGTTCCCACCATCCCTGTGACTCCTCTTCACTTCTTTAGAAAAACTGCAAAGAACCCGCCGTATTGCCCATTAGCATGACGTGAAATTCCTTACTCTTACTTAAAAACACCGCGAAATTGCCATGATTATTCGAACCGAAGAAGCTTTTCTTTGCAGCAGTCCAAAACTATTTGCCGTTACGACAATACAAAGGAATGGCATGGAAAATGCTTTATTGACGGCGTGGAGTACGACTGCATGATTTCGAGACGAACAGCTTTGAGGATGCTTACCGGCGGGCTTGGTGCGGGCGCGCTCGGTGCCGCACTGCCGTCTCGCGTGTTCGCGGCGCCCTCCAGCTTTTCGACGGTCGATCTGCGCGGCTCGATCGATGCCGGACAGAATGGCATCACGCCCGGCGGCGGCGACAAGCAGAGCCGCAAGCTGCGCGATCTCATCGCCAAGGCCGCCCGCCAGAACACGCCGGTCTTCCTGCCGCCCGGCAATTATCAGGTGTCCGACCTGGATCTGCCGGATGGCGCGCGGATCACCGGCGTGCCGGGGGCCTCGCGCCTGGTCTATTCCGGCGACGGATATCTGCTCCGGGCCGATGGCGCACGGCGGATCGAGCTTTCGAACCTCGTCATCGACGGCGGCAATCGCTGGCTGGACGACCAGACACCAGCCCTCGTGCACCTGCGCGGCGTCGCCGACGTCAGGATCGACAATTGTGAGATCGCCGGCTCTCGTAAGACGGCCGTGCAGCTGGAACGCTGCGGCGGACGGATCGAACGGACCCGCATTTCAGGCGCCGCGGAATATGGTCTCTATGCCGTCGAAAGCACCGGGCTTTCCATCACCGGCAACACGGTCTTCGACTGCGGCAATGGCGGCGTGCTGATCCACCGCTGGACCAAGGGCATAGACGGAACGATCGTCACCGGCAATCGGCTTTACCGGATCGGCTCCACGAATGGCGGCACCGGACAATACGGCAATGCCATCAACCTGTTTCGGGCCGACAACGTGATGGTGAGCGGCAACCACATTACAGATTCCGCCTTCTCGGCGATCCGTACCAACAGCGCCTCGAACGCGCAGATCGCCAACAACCAGTGTTTCAATTCCGGCGAGACGGCTATCTATGCGGAATTCGCCTTCGAAGGCGCCATGGTTTCCGGCAATATCGTCGACGGCGCCGCGAATGGCATCTCGATCGTCAATTTCAACGAGGGCGGACGGCTGGCGACGGTTGCCAACAACATCGTCCGGAACCTGAAATCCACCGGCCCCTATGTGCTGGAAGAAGCGATCTTCGGCGTCGGCATCAGTGTCGAGGCCGATACGGCGGTGACCGGCAACGTCATCGAAGGCGTGCCGCTCTGGGGTCTGGCGCTCGGTTTCGGCCCGTATCTACGCAATGTGGTGGCGACTGGCAATATCGTGCGGCAGGCCAAAGTCGGTTGCGCGGTGACCGTGGCGGAAGGCGCCGGCACTGCGCTGATCACCAACAATGTCTTCGAGGGCATGAAGGACGGCGCGGTGATCGGTTATCGCTGGAAGGCCCCCGCCACGACCGAATTGGGGCGCGGCGATGGGCAAAGCTTTAAACATTTGACGATTGCGGGAAACCGGGTGAGTTAGGACAGGTCGCCCGAATCCTCGTCGAGTTCAACATTTCGCCCGCGATGAAAGATGCGGGCTATGGTGACGGTATCGCCACGAACCATGAACGCGATGGTAGCCTTCCGCCGATAGCCCACAAGACGAAGGCCTTGCCGAATATCATCACGTCGCATTCCGCGATTGGGAAATGTCGAAAAATCCGCACAGTAATTCCGAATTTTCCCGACATATTCGCGGGCGGCAGTGAAACCCATTTCCGGGGCCAGATAGACCAGGACCTGCTCCAGGTCATCAATCGCCTCCGGCGAGAAGACGACGCGGTAGTTCATTGCTTATCTTGCGCCTGACGCAAAAGAGCTATCCGCGCATCCAGACGCCGGTCCACGTCCTCTAAGGTCAAAACCCGTTCCGGATGGGCTTCCAACTTATCCAGCGTCGGAACAACCTCCTCAACCAGCCACTTCTCGATCGCCGCATCGCGGGCAAGCAGCGTCCGCAAGCCATCGCGAATGACCTCGCTTTCGGTGGCGTATTCGCCCGATGCGACCTTGGCCTTCACCATTTCGGCCATCTCGATCGGAAGCGTGATGCTGAGGGACTGGGTGGTGCGCATGATGCGACTCCATTCGTTCGACACGATTAAATCCTATCGAAAACTTTCATCACCGTCCAACGCGGATTGGCCTTTTGTTTTCCTGTCCGTGCCCCTAGCTTGCGGCCGGTATTTTCGCCTGCTGTTTATCCGAACCCGTTTCAGGGTGCGGGCGGCAGGCATACTGGAGGGACGTTGAATGCTGAAAATCTATGGTGTCTATCGCTCGCGCGCCACGCGCCCGCTCTGGCTGGCCGAAGAGCTCAACCTGCCGGTCGAGGTCGTGCCGGTTATTCAGGCCTATCGCCTGAAGGAGCCGATGGCGGCCGGTGCGCCGGTCAATACGCTGTCGCCGGAATTCCTGGCCGTAAACCCGATGGGCTCGGTGCCCTCGATGGATGACGACGGTTTCGTGCTGCACGAATCGCTCGCCATCACGCTCTATCTCGCTCGCAAGTATGGCGGCGACCTCGGCCCGAAAGACATCAATGAAGAAGCGCAGATGGTGCAGTGGTCGCTGTTCGGCGCCACCAGCATCGAGACCCCGGCGCTGAAGATTTCCTCTACGATTGCCGGTGGCAAGCAGGACTCGGAAGAAGGCAAGACGGATATCGACGTTTCCGCGCGCCTGCTGAAGCGTCCGTTCGACGTGCTTGAAAAGCACCTTGCCAAAAGCGGCTACATGGTCGGCGGCCGCTTCACCGTGGCCGATATCAACGTTGCGGAAGTCGTGCGTTATGCGCAGGGCCATGCCGCCGTGTTCGATGGCCGCCCGGCACTGAAGGCGTGGATCGAAAGCTGCCAGGCACGTGCCGGCTTCAAGGCCATGTGGGACAAGCGCTCCGCCGAGGCGGCATAATTCAATTGACTAACGGTCTTCCGGGAGTGGCGGCAGCTCCGTCTTCAGCCAATCCCGGAAGGCCTTCACCTTCGCCGGCAATCGTGCGCCGGCGCGGGTGACCAAATAATGCCCGTTGCCGGTGCGCGCCCGGATGGAAAAGGGTTCGATCAGCCGCCCCTGCTCCAGCGCGTAGGTGGCGAGCGTGTGCCATGCCAGCATCACGCCCTGCCCGGCAATCGTCGCATCAAGGCAGAGCGACGCATCGTTGAAGACGTGCCGCGTGGCCATTCCGCTATTAGGCCCCTTGCCGGCAAGACCGGCTTCCTTCAGCCAGATATCCCAGGAAAACATCGAGGGGCCGTCGATGATCGCCGGCAGTTTGAGGATGTCCTTCAGCTCTTTGAGCTTTTCGGCAAGCGACGGCGCACAAACGGGAAAGACGGTCTGCTCGATCAACAATTCCGCATCGACGCCCGGCCACATGCCGGGACCGACACGGATGCCGAGATCGATATCGTCCGTGCCGAGATCGGCAAGCTGCGTCGTGGCGTCGATCCGCAGCCGGATTTCCGGATGCAATGCCGAGAAACGATCCAACCGGTGCACGAGGAAACGGGCGGCAAAAACCGGCGCAACGGAAATCGTCAGCAGTGCATCATCGCGCTGGCGGCCGATGGCAACCGCTTCGGACAGAGCGTGAAACCCTTCCGTCAGCCGCGCCAGCATCGGCCGCGCCGCCTTTGTCGCCACCATGCCCTTCGGCAAGCGCTGGAAGACAGGCTGCCCGAGCTGGGTTTCCGCCTTGATGACCTGCTGGCTGACGGCGCCGATCGATACGCCAAGCTCTTCCGCTGCCGCCTGAAGCGAACCCAAGCGACCGACCGCCTCAAGTGCGCGCAGACCGTTCAGATGGACGAGGTTGAGATTTCTCATATAGTTTTTCTATAACCTTCACTTTCAGAACTCAATTGAAAATGGCGCCTTTTCAACCGATGTTTCCTTGGCAAATGAACACACGTTTGCGAGGTGACACATGACACCGCTGAAGATTTTCTTGAGCCTGAAAACTTGGCTGACAGCGCAAGAGGCGCTGACGGATATCCACCCGGACGATCCGTTCCTGCATCCCGACATTCGCGCGATGACGCTTCGGCAGGTTGCCGACCTGCCCTTTTCGGGGCGGTTACGCGTCGCGGAGAATTGCCAGAAGCCGCCGCTCGCGAAATGCGCATGAAGGGTTTATTGTGCTGCCGTGAGTGAGCCCCCTCACCCGGAACAGCCCATGTCCGACATCGCCACAATTTTCGAGCGCCTGAAACGGCTCGCCGCTGAAGCCAGCCTCCCCAAAGTCGAGGAAGCTTCCCACTACGGCACCCCTGCCCTCAAGGTTGGCGGCAAGGCCTTCGTCTCGGTCAAGAACGACGAGACGATCGTGCTTTCCATCCCGCTCGACGAAAAGGAACGGCTGATGGAAATGGCGCCGGAGATCTATTTTCAGACCGACCATTATCGCGGCTGGCCGTCGCTGCCGGTGAAGATCGGCGTGATCGACGATGAGGAACTGAAAATGCGGCTGGTGACGGCCTGGCGCTTTCGGGCACCGAAGAAACTGGCCGCCACCTATACCAACTAGGACGCAGCCGCCTGCTCCGCTTCCGCCCGCTGAACCGACGGACGCTGCTTCATCAGATCGTAGTGAGCACTGACGCGCGGGAAATCGGCGCGGTCGAGCTTCAGGTTGGGCAGCCAGCTGGTCATCAGGTAGAGATAAGGGTCGGCCACCGAATAGGTCTCGCCCAGCACGTAAGGGCCTTCCAGCAAATCGTCCTCGATCATCTGGAAACAATCGTGAAAGTTCTTCGGGGCCTTGGCCATCATGTCGTCGAAAGAGGCCTGGCTGTCCGCCCAGCGATAATAGCGCCGGAAATGCGCATAGGCGACATGCACGGTGGAGGCGATATAGGCGTTGAACGCCTGCATCTTGCCGAACAGGAACGGATCGTCGAGCGGCGCGAGCTTTGCTGCCGGAGCCGCCTGGGCGATGAAGGCGAGGATTGCGACCGACTCGGTGATGACACCGCGATCGGTTGCCAGCGCCGGCACGCGGCCCTTTGGATTGATCTTCAGATAGCTTTCCGACTGCTGTTCGTTTTCGGCGAATTTCAGCCGCTTCAGCTCGTAGAGCAAGCCGGATTCGGCGAGTGCGATATGGCTGGCGAGCGAACAGGCATTGGGCGAAAAGAACAGCGTGTACATGGGTTTCCTCCGGTTGGTGGCGATGTTGTAAGGCGTTTCCCAAGCCAAGGGAAACGCCTTTCCGTTATCGATTGCATGAACTTTTGTTAGAGGACGCCCGGCACGTCCTCCAGCCGGTACCAGACCGGAATGCCGCGCTCCGTGGCGATGCGGACATCGTTGTCGGCGCCCTTGGACGCGCCCGGAAGCCGCAGCACGCCATCGCAAAGCTGCAGCAGGCGACCGGCCGTCGGGTGAAAAATCTCCTCGTAGAGATCGTCGCCGATCGTGGCACCACCCGCCGCGTGCCAGACCGGCAGCGCCACCCATTCGCCGATCATCGGCACGTGGCCTGCCTGGAACAGCGCATAGGACGGCGCTTCCAAGCGCTTCAGGTTTTCCGCCATCTTTTCCGGGTCATCGCCCGTGCCGGATCGATAGGGGCCGGCAATCAAAATCAACATGTTCGTTTCTCCAAAACACATCCGCAAACATCGCGGAACTGCACGAATTTGCCCGATACGCTTTACAATATCGGCAATATCAGGCATATTTACGCTTATTCGTGCAATTTCATGCAGAGTCAAGAGCCATGCTGACAAGCCAACGCAAGAGCCTTCTCCTCGATATGCTTCGCCGCGAGGGGCAGGTCATCGCCAAGCGGGCGGCCGAAGAGTTTTCGCTTTCGGAGGACACGATCCGGCGCGACCTGCGCGAGATGGCAGCGGAAGGCCTGCTCCGGCGGGTGCATGGCGGCGCGATGCCGATCGCCCCCGACCTGCCGGATTTTTCCGCGCGGCAGGTGATTTCATCCGATGTGAAGCGGAGATTGGGCGCGGCAGCGGCGAAGCTGGTAAAACCGGGACAGATGATCTTTCTCGACGGCGGTACGTCCACCGCGGAGATCGCCCGCGCCGTGCCCCGCGACTTTGCCTTCACCGTCGCCACCCACAGCCCGACGATCGCCGCCGAACTGGAGCAGCATCCGACGGCCGAGGTGATCCTGATCGGCGGGCGAATCTACAAACATTCCATGGTGGCAGTGGGGGCGATGGCGATGAGCCAGATCTCGCTGATCCGGCCCGACATCTTCTTCCTCGGCGTCACGGCCGTTCACCCAAATCAGGGGCTTTCGACCGGCGACATGGAGGAAGCGGCGATCAAGCGGCATATCGCTTCGCAGGCGGCGGAGACGTTCGTGCTGGTGACGGAAGAGAAGCTCGACGCATCATCGCCCTGCACGATCATGCCGGTTTCGGAATTGGCGGGCATGATCGTGCAAAGCGGGATTGGTGAGGAGCGGTTGGCGCCGTATCGGGCGCTGGAGGTGAATGTGATGGAGGGTTAAGCGGACACGCAACTGTCATGGAAGGGATTTAGGGCCATCGGACCTAACCGATATCGTTCGAAGACGGGGATTTGAAAATGTCATCCGCGCCGCATTGCCGATTTTGTCTGGCCAACAACCTCCTTGTCGATGAGCCGTCGGCGATGTCGGAAAGCTTCTATCTGCTCGGCAGCATCGATGCCGAGAGGCCGGCACAGGCGATCATCGTGCCGCATCGGCACGTCGAAACGCCCTTCGAGCTGACACCGCAGGAATGGTCAGCAATCGGCAGCATGATGGAGAGCGCAAGAGACCGACTATCCGGCTTTGAACCCGACGGTTACACGATCGGCTGGAATGTGGGGGCCGTGGCCGGCCAGGAGATCTTTCATGCCCACATGCATGTAATTGCCCGTTTTGACGACGAAGAGAGCGCCGGACGGGGACTGCATTCTGCTTTGACGGTGTAGTCTTCTTTCCGCTCAAGCTTCTCGTTTTAGGCACGGGTATGTTCTTCGCCAACAATTGGCACCACGATCAAGCGAAGCAGAAACAGCGAAACCAGCGGGCCTTAAACGCCCGCCGCTGAGGGAAGCATCGCCCGTTTGGTCTGCTTAGGGCCGACTGCAGACACTGGACAGCGGCGGCGTTGAGCTTCAAGCAGCTCGGACCGGGAAAACAGTCGATACCCAACCGATCCAAAGCCCCTGACCCCACCCTCGTCAACCCCTCGCCCCCACATTCGGGATCACATGTTCCTTCATCAACCGAATACTCCGCTGAAGCATCTCAGGCTTCTCGACGTCGATCAGGCAGCCGCAGATCATCGTGCCGATGCCGGTTTCGGCGAACGGGCGCATGGCGCGGGTGACTGTTTCGGGGCTACCGCAGATCATGTCTTCCGGGTTGCGGGCAATGGCGCCGCTCGGGTTCTTGGCAAAGAAAGCGGTGGCCTCGGCGATGGCCTGTTCGTCGGTTTCGGCGACGTGAACGGCCTTCGCAACCGACGACCAGTCCTTGGCGATCTGCACCGTCTCGGCATCGTGGCCGGCAGCGGCGAGCGCTGCGTGATAGACAGCCATCTGCTCGCGCGCGGCATCCGGATTCTTGCCTGTCGTGAAAACCGGCCAGCCGCGACGGGCGGTTTCTTCGACGGCTTCCCGGTTCAACGTTCCGCGCGCCAGGATCGGGCGCGGGTTGCGGAAGGATGACGGGTTCACGGGCGCTTCGAGCCTGCCCCGGTCCGAGCCGACCGTGAACTCCAGCGGCCCGCCCTTGCCGTCATAGGCCCAGACGTCGAGAGCCGTCGAAAGCGCCTTTTCGAACAGGGTGTGGCGCTCGGAAAGGTCGCGCCCGAAGGCCACCAGGTCCGTATCCTTGAAGCCCGAGCCGAACACGACGACCAGTCTTCCGGAATTGAGCTGGTCGATCAGGTTGCAGGATTCGACGAGCCGCAGCGGGTGGTGCAGCGCCGGGTTCACCGTCGCCAGAATGAGCGTCGTCCGCTTCAGCTGCGGGGCCAGCGCGCAGGCAAACAGGAGCGAATTCTGATAGCCCTGGTTTTCGTGGAGATGATGCTCCGTCAGCGATATGGCGCTGAAGCCGCCGGCATCCGCTTCGAGCGCCAGCTCGGTCATGAACTTGAGCAGCCTGTTTTCGTATTTCTTTTCAATACGGGTGCTCAGATGAAGGCAAAATTTCATGACGGCTTAAATCCTCTTCCCAAATTCAATCCAAACAAATGCCTTTTAACAATATCAATTGCCGGAAATCCACCCGCCCGGCGCGGATTTTCGCCTCCCTCCCCCCTCTTGAGCTGTCAGAGGGGCAATCGGAGGGAGGGCAAACCGGATTTCGGTTCAGGCAAACATTGCGTCTGTGACCCTGACGTCACCGACATGCATGCCATTCCAGTTGCTCATCGACTTGTTCGCCATCGACAGCAGCTTCTCATGCACTTCGCCGCCCTTTTCGAAATAGCGGGAGATGAGCGCAAAAATCATCGCTTCGGCAGCGCGGGTCGTGCCGTCCTCGCATTTCACGGCCATTGCCAGACCTTGCTCTGGCAGGGCGGCCACGAAGACGCCTTCGGCGCCGGTCTTGGCGAAAATCTTGCCCGGCGCGATCTGCATCAGCTTGGTGCAGGCGCGGTTGGTGCCGGCGACGTAGAAGGGCTCGGCCATGCAGGCTTCCATCAGCCGGCGCGAAGCCTTGGCGCGCTCGGCGGACAGCGTGTTGCCGGTCACCATCTTGGCGAAACCGTGAGCGAGACCCTTCAGCGGCACGGCATAGGTGGGGATGGAGCAGCCATCGGTGCCGCAGGCATCATGGCCGATGACCGAGCCGGTCAGCACTTCCATCGTGCCGCGGATTTCCTGCTGCAGCGGGTGGTCGTAATCGATATAGCCCTTCACCTCGAAGCCGGCATGGACGCAGGTACAGACAAAACCGGAATGTTTGCCGGAGCAGTTGTTATGCAGCGCGGTCGGCTTCTCGATCGTGCGGGCCTGATGGATCAGTACCGTCGGATCGGAGGCCCAATGGGCGCCGCATTCCAGGGCGCTCAGGTCACGGCCGGCCTTGGAGAGCATGCTTGCAGCAGTCGCGACATGCGCGTCTTCGCCGGAATGCGAGGAGCAGGACAGCGCCAGTTCGGATGTGCTCAGACCATAGGCATCCGCCGCACCGCTTTCGATCAGCGGCAGGGCCTGCATCGCCTTGCAGGCCGAGCGCGGGAAAACGAGCGCATCCGTTTCGCCGAAGGAAAAGACGGTCTTGCCGTCGCCATCGACCACCACGCCCAGGCCGCGATGGCGGCTTTCGACCAGTTTGCCTCTTGTGACTTCGACGGTAACGGGGTTTTGCATGGCCTGTCCTGAAATTGCTGTTTTTGATGGTGCCTATACGTCGCTTGGACAACGGCTTAGCCGAGTCTGACGGCATTTTCACGGGGACATTGCATGAAATCCGTTAAGCGGTTGCTTCTGATCATCTTCATCGTCTACCTCGTGCCTACTTTTGCATCTGCCGGGCTTTGGATGGTGAAGGACAGGCCATCGGGCTGGAGCCAGGCGCGCTGGTCCTCCGCCGGCATTCTGCCGAAGCCGGAGGAGAGTAATGACGCGGCGATCTACGTCTTTTCCGCCATGACCGGCGGGTTGAAAGGCTCGGTCGCAAGCCATGCCTGGATCGTTTTCAAGGAAAAGGGCGCAAAAACCTATACGCGCTACGACAAGGTGGGTTGGGGCTCGCCGATCCGCAAAAACCATCGCGATCCCGACGCCTTCTGGTATTCCAACCCGCCGCAGCTGGTGACATCCGTGACGGGGTCGAAGGCGGAGCTGCTGATCCCGAAAATCCAGGGTGCGATCGCCGCCTATCCTTACGCGGAGCCCGGCGGCTACACGATCTGGCCCGGGCCGAACTCCAACACCTTCGTCGCCTATGTGCTGCGGACCGTGCCTGAGCTTGGCGCCGTGCTGCCGCCACATGCGGTCGGCCGCGATTACCTGCCGAACGGCGAATTCGTGCACCTGGATGAAGACAGCCACGACCTGCATGTGACACTGCGCGGGCTGATCGGCTTTTCGGCCGGCATGCGCAGCGGACTCGAGGTGCATTTCCTCGGCCTGGTCGCCGGCATCGATATCGCCAATCCCGGCATCAAGGTGCCGGCAGTGGGGCGCATCGGGATTTAAGCATACTAGCTATGCAAAAATGCAAAACGCCCGCGGACGAGCGGGCGTTCACATAAAGATTGCCTGAAGCAATCAGATCGCGATCAGAAGCCAACGGCCTTGCGTGCGAAACCGCGGATGTCGCCACGGTCGATACCGAGGTCATCCAGTTCGCGCGGGGTCATACGGCCCAGTTCGGCAACCGTCTGACGGTACTTGCGCCAGTTGTTCAGAGTGCGTGCTACGTTCATGATGGTTCCCCTTTCCTGGGATTTTCGAAGCCCAGCTGCCAGTCCTTGGCGCTCTCGTTTGCTTCGATGACGCTTATATACGCCCGGCAAACGTGCACGAAAAGCGCTCAACCGGCAGGCCACCCATGCGTCTGACGCATGGGTATTTCATGAGGCAGCGTTAAAAGAAAGCAAAAGGGGAAGGTGTGCGTTAACGGGCTTAGGGCGACGCGCCCGAAAGACACGGCTGGAAAAATGCAAAAGCCCAAAAAGGAAAAGGGCCGCTCTTGGCGACCCTTCCATGAGTTTGGTCCGGTTGACGAACCCGGGGCGCTTCACAGCGGCCCGAAGGAAGATGAGGTTCAGGCCGAGGGTTGCCCCGTCAAAACCGCCACCTTTCCATTGCCCGTTACGCAGACCGAAATCTCATTAGACATTGGATCACCTTCCTTTCATTACGTTGACGATGATTAAAAGGTAGGTGCGATCGCCCGAGTCTGCAAGAAACGTTATGTAAAAGAGCGCTTCGATAATTGAGTTGCCAAATCATCCTGCGGTACCTTACCATTCGCGAGCCTTGAACGAGGCAAGTTCTCCCTCACTTCAGTTTTAGCGCGGTCTTGCGGTAGATTATGCAGCGTCCGCGATGTCGAGCCTGATCGTCAGGCCGGCTTGTGCGGCAAGGCCGACAAGGGCATCAAGGCTGAAATTTGCGATCCGGCCACGCAGAAGATCGTTGAGACGCGGTTGGGTTATGCCGAGCCGACGGGCCGCTTCCGCCTGGGTCACGTTCCATCCCCTCACCTTCTGTTCGACGGCGATCAGCACGGCCGAACGCATAGACATATTGGCGGCTTCCGTGGGTGTGTTTTCCAACGCATCCCAGACATTGTCGAAGGTCTGTCGTTCCATGCCCTGCTCCATCATATCTGCCGCAATCGCGACGTCGCCAAGTCCAGATCCCGCTTCGCTGTCTGCTGCGTCTTCTTTTGAAACGCGTGAAGGACGTAAACAGCGTCTTCTATTCTGGTGACGTAGATCACCCGAAATGCTCCGGCTTCATCCCGGATGCGGATCTCTCTCACTCCAGGACCAATGGTAGCCATCGGTTTCCAGTCGTTTGGCTCCAGTCCCAGCTGGATCTTGTGCAACTGGACACCAGCCTGCCTGCGGGCATCCTCCGGAAAATCACGCAACTGCTCCAAGGCATCGCCAAGAAAAACAAGCGGCTTCATCTATCCTTCGCCTTATATCAAGATCGATATAAGAAAACAATTACCGGAGAGTCAGCACGATCTTGCCGATATGGCTGCTCGTGTCCATCAGCTTGTGTGCCTCGACCACCTGATCGAACGGCAGCACGGAATGGATGACCGGGGCGACCTGGCCGTCTTCCAGAAGCGGCCAGACTTCGGCCAGGAGATCGTCGCGGATGGCGCGTTTTTCGTCTGCGGTGCGTGGGCGCATGGTGGAGCCGGTGACCGTTAGGCGCTTGACCATGATCGGCGAGAGGTTGACCTTTTCTGCCGTATTGCCGCCGAGGAAAGCGATGATCGAGAGGCAGCCGTCCTTGGCGAGGACCGAAAGGTTCTTTTCCAGATAGGCGGCGCCGATCATGTCGAGTACGACGTCGACGCCCTTTCCGCCGGTCTCGGTCTTGATGACTTCGGCAAAATCTTCCGTTTTGTAGTCGATGCCGCGTTTGGCGCCCAGCTTCTCGCAGGCCTCGCACTTCTCCTTCGAGCCGGCGGTCGCGTAGATCGTTGCGCCGAAAGCCTTGGCGAGCTGGATCGCGGTCGTGCCAATGCCGCTCGAACCGCCGTGGATCAGCACGCTTTCGCCTTCCGTAAGGCCTGCCATCTGGAAGAGGTTGGCCCAGACGGTGAAGAAGGTTTCCGGCAGGGCCGCGGCCTTCACGGCGTCATATCCCTTCGGCCAGAACAGCGCCTGACCGGCGGGCACCGCGCAATATTCTGCGTAAGCTCCGCCATTGGCCAGCGCACAGACCTTGTCGCCGATTTTGAAATCCGAAACGCCCTCGCCCAGCGCCACGACTTCACCGGCGATTTCGAGACCGAGAATGGGGCTTGCATCCTTCGGCGGCGGATAGGCGCCCTTGCGCTGCTGCACGTCCGGGCGGTTGACGCCGGCCGCCTCGACCTTCACCAGGATTTCGCCGGGACGGACTGCCGGCAGCGGGCCTCTGGCAACCGTCATCACCTCCGGCGCACCGAAGGACGGCAGGTCGATGAAACGCATTTCGACGGGAAGCGACATGGCGGGATTCTCCTCAGTATCGGCCA
>CBDDGK010000032.1:0-123842 GCA_965227625.1 Neorhizobium sp.
GCCGGAAGGCCGCATCGGCGACACGCCGATCATCGGCGCCGGGACTTATGCGCGTGATGGTGCCTGTGCGGTCTCCGGCACCGGCAAGGGTGAGTTCTTCATGCGCTATGCCGTCGGCCACGAGGTTGGCGCTCGCATTTCCTATCTGGGAGAGAGCCTTGAGAAGGCTGCCGCAAAGGTGATCCAGGAAGACCTAAAACCGCACAAAATCGGTGCGGGTCTTGTTGCCGTTGGTGCGGATGGTTCGATCACCGCTCCGTACAATACGGACGGCATGTTCCGCGGCTGGGTGACCCCTGAGGGTGAGTTCTTTGTCGGCACCCATGACGAGGTGTTTCAGGTTCAGCCGTGAGACTTTTGGAGTAGGCGGACGAGAAGATGCGCCTACGCCAACTCCACGCGCCGTCATGCTCGGTCTTGTACCGAGCATCTATCCACGTTGCGGATGTCGCACCGGCTTAGATCCTCGGCACAAGGCCGAGGATGACGGATGCGGGGCTGCAGGCGCTCAAAAAAGCCCGGCAATCACCGGGCTTTTTCGTTGCAGATGATGGATCAGCTTATTCCGCGGCTTCCTGCGGCTTCAGCACGCCGCGGCGGATCTGGTCCTCCTCGATGGACTCAAACAATGCCCGGAAGTTGCCTTCGCCGAACCCTTCATCGCCCTTGCGCTGGATGAATTCGAAGAAGATCGGGCCGATCACCGTCTTGGAAAAAATCTGCAGCAGGATCTTGGTCATGCCGCCATCGACCACGCCTTCGCCGTCGATCAGGATGCCGTGCTTCTTCATCCGCTCGATCGGCTCGTCATGGCCGTTCACGCGGGCGCCGGACATTTCATAATAGGTATCCGGCGGGCCGGGCATGAATTTCAGGCCGTTGTCGGCGAGCTTGTCGGTGGCTTCGTAGATGCCGTCCGTGCCGACCGCGATGTGCTGGATGCCTTCGCCCTTGTATTTCTTCAGGAACTCCTCGATCTGGCTGGTCTCGTCCTTGGACTCGTTCAGCGGGATGCGGATTTTGCCGCAAGGCGAGGTGATCGCGCGGCTCATCAGGCCGGTGATGCGGCCGTCGATATTGAAGAAGTGAATCTGCTTGAAATTGAAGAGTTCGCGGTAGAAGGCCCACCACTTGTCCATCTGGCCGCGATAGACGTTGTGGGTCAGGTGATCGAGGTAATAGAAACCGACGCCCTGCGGCTTCGGGTCCTTTTCGCCCAGCCAGTCGAACTCGGCAGCGTAAGCGGAGCCCTTCGCGCCATAGGTCTCGATGAAATAGAGAAGCGAGCCGCCGATGCCCACGATGGCCGGCACGTCGAGCGTATTGTCCTTGCCTTCATAAGGCGTCGCGCCCTTGGCGACTGCATGCTCGAAAGCATGTTTGGCATCGACGACGCGCCAGGCCATGGCCGGAGCGCAGGGGCCGTGCTCATCGACGAAACGCATGGCGTGGCTGCCGGGCTCGGCGTTCAGGATGTAGTTGATATCGCCCTGTCTCCAAACGGTGATATTCTTCACCTTGTGTTTGGCAACCGGCTTGTAGCCCATGCGGGTGAACAGCTCTTCCAGCTTTTGCGGTTCCGGATGGGCGAATTCTACGAACTCGAACCCATCGGTGCCGGCCGGATTGTCGGCGCTGATTTGAGAAACCGGTGCATCGTGCGGGAAAGGACCCATGGCAAACTCCTCCTGAATAGGTAGATGCCATCATGATGCAGGTGAGGCGCATTGTGCTTGCAATTTTGGCCGCCTTCTGCTCCGATCGTGCATGATCTGTGCAAATTTGAAAGCCAGGATGCATGATGGACGCGCTGGATGGTTTTGATCTAAAAATCCTGAGTCATCTGCAGGATGACGGGCGGCTGACGAACAATGAATTGTCGGAGCTGATCGCGCTTTCGCCGTCGCAATGTTCGCGGCGCCGGGCGCGGCTGGAAGGTGAGGGCTATATCCAGACCTACCGCGCGCATCTCGACCGGCAGAAGCTCGGGCTCGACCTTCTGGTGGTGATTGCGGTGACGCTTGCCACCCATAACCGTGACAATGCTAAGCGCTTCCAGAAGCTGGTCGAGGACCTGCCGGATGTGCTCGAATGTTTCGCTTTGACCGGTGAGATGGACTATCACCTGAAGGTGGTGACCCGCGATCTCGCGGGCCTTTCCCATTTCGTCAATGACGTTCTTCTGCCCCATGAGAGCGTGCAGCACGTCAAGACCTCGATCGTGCTCAACGTGCTGAAGGATTTTGGCGGATTGCCGATCCGCAAAACCGCCAAGAGCTGACGATCAGAGATCGTCCGGTTCGGGAAGTTTTTTGCCCCTGGCGCTCTTGCGAATGACGGTCTCGACTTTTGTGAGGCCTTCCGAGAGTGCCTCGACGCCGGCTTTGCCTATCTCGGCATCCAGTTCTGCCTGGTATTGCCGGGCAAGCTCGATCAGCTCCTTGTAGGCCTGCTGGCCGGCCGACGTCAGTTCCAGATTTTCCAGCCGCCGGTCGGCCCCGTCCTCCGTCCGCTTCAGCCAGCGGCGCTGTTCAAGCGCTGCGACCGCACGGCTGACCTTGGTCTTGTGCATCGACGAGTGCACGCCGATCGCCTTGGCCGTAATGCGGCCTGAACTGCCGAGTGCGGCAAGTGTGCGCCATTCCGGCCGGGTCAGGCCGTATCTGGCTTTGTAATGCGCGGCAAAGCGCAGGCCGACGAATTCCGCCGCGCGGTTCAGCCGATAGGGAAGGAATTGTTCGAGTTCGAAATTGTCCATGGTCTTATCATTGATGGTTACAAAATTGATGGTTACATTTGCAACCATATCTTTGACGTGGTTTGACATGGGGAGGAAAATACCATGCTCGACAAGGTCGACCCGAAGGCTGCACAACTTGCCGTCGATAAGGCTGCGCTCGCCTATATGCCCGGATTCGGTAATGATTTCGAGACGGAAAGCCTGCCGGGCGCATTGCCGCAGGGACAGAACAGCCCGCAGAAATTGAATTACGGGCTTTATGCCGAACAGCTTTCCGGCTCGCCCTTCACCGCGCCACGCGGCACCAACGAGCGCTCCTGGCTCTATCGCATCCGCCCCAGCGTTCGGCACAGCGGCCGTTTCACGAAGATCGACTATCCGCACTGGAAGACGGCGCCGCATGTCGCCGATCATTCGCTGGCGCTTGGTCAGCTTCGTTGGAGCCCGCTGCCGGCCCCGACCGAGAGCCTGAACTTCTTGCAGGGCATCCGCACTATGACGACCGCGGGCGACGCTATGACCCAGACGGGCATGTCCGCACACGTCTATGCCTTCAATGCCGACATGGTGGACGACTATTTCTTCAATGCCGATGGCGAGTTGATGATCGTGCCGGAGGCCGGCTCGATCCGGGTCTTCACCGAGCTCGGCAAGATGGATCTGGAGCCGTCGGAAATCTGCATCATCCCGCGCGGCATGATGTTCAAGGTGACGCGGCTCGGCGAAGAAAAGGTCTGGCGCGGTTATATCTGCGAGAATTACGGCGCCAAGTTCACCATGCCGGGTCGCGGTCCGATCGGCGCCAACTGCCTTGCCAATCCACGCGACTTCAAGACGCCGGTCGCGGCTTATGAGGACAAGGAAACGCCCTGCCGGGTGCAGGTGAAGTGGTGCGGCACGTTCCATCTCACCGAGATCGGCCATTCGCCGCTCGATGTCGTGGCCTGGCACGGGAACTATGCGCCCTACAAGTACGACCTGCGCACCTTCTCGCCTGTCGGAGCCATTCTGTTCGACCATCCGGATCCGTCGATCTTCACCGTGCTGACTGCCCCATCGGGTGAAGAAGGCACGGCGAATGTCGATTTTGTCATTTTTCCCCCGCGCTGGCTGGTGGCAGAGCATACGTTCCGGCCGCCCTGGTATCATCGCAATATCATGAGCGAATTCATGGGTCTGATCTGCGGCAAATACGACGCCAAGGAAGAGGGTTTCGTGCCGGGCGGCATGAGCTTGCACAACATGATGCTACCGCACGGGCCGGATTTCACCGGTTTCGAAAAGGCATCCAACAGCGAGCTGAAGCCGGTCAAGCTCGAAAACACGATGGCCTTCATGTTCGAGACCCGTTTCCCGCAGCAGCTTACTAAGTTTGCGGCGGAGCTGGAAACGCTGCAGGACAATTACATCGATTGCTGGAACGGGCTTGAACGCAAGTTCGACGGTACACCCGGCATCAAGTGAGAGACTTCACCGACATTCGGTGCAATGATGCGTGTGGCGTTGCCTTCCTGGGCTTATGCCACACATTGTAAAATACTGCCTTGAGGAGAGGCAGAGCAGAGGGGAGATACATGAAGCTTGCGACGTTGAAGGATTCCACGCGCGACGGCCGTTTGGTCGTGGTGTCGAAAGACCTGACCACTTGTTCGGAGGTCGGGCATGTTGCCCGCACGCTTCAGGCGGCGCTGGACGACTGGGCGCATGTGGGGCCGCGACTTGCCCGCGTTGCGGAAGGGATCGAAACCGGTGCGCAACCGACGCACCGGTTCCACGAACATGGCGCAACGTCGCCGCTGCCGCGTGCCTTCCAGTGGGCGGACGGTTCCGCTTACGTCAACCACGTGGAACTGGTGCGCCGCGCACGCAACGCGGACATGCCGGACAGTTTCTGGACCGACCCGTTGATGTATCAGGGCGGTTCCGACTCCTTCCTTGGTCCGCGTGATCCCATTCTGCTCGGTGACGAGGCCTGGGGCTGCGACATGGAAGGCGAGATCGCCGTGATCGTCGATGACGTGCCGATGTGCGCCTCTGTCGATGAGGCGCGCGATGCGATCCGTCTCGTCATGTTGGTCAACGATGTCTCTCTGCGCGGGCTTATCCCGGCCGAGCTTGGCAAGGGGTTTGGGTTCTTTCAATCCAAGCCGTCTTCGGCTTTTTCTCCGGTTGCCGTTACGCCTGACGAACTGGGGGATGCGTGGGACGGTGGCAAGCTTACTCTACCGCTCAAGGTCGACCTCAACGGCAAGCCATTCGGGCGCGCCAATGCCGGGGTCGACATGACGTTCGATTTCCCGCAGCTGATCGCCCATGCGGCGAAGACCCGGCCGCTGGTCGCCGGCACGATCATCGGTTCGGGTACCGTTTCCAACAAGCTCGACGGCGGACCGGGCAAGCCGGTGGCGGATGGCGGCGCGGGCTATTCCTGCATCGCGGAAATCCGCACGATCGAGACCATCAATCTCGGCGTGGCCAAGACGCCCTTCCTGCATTTTGGCGATGTGGTGCGTATCGAGATGAAGGATGCCAAGGGCCATTCGATCTTCGGCGCGATCGAGCAGACCGTGACGAAATACGAGAAGGCCTGATGAACGAGACGGTTCTGTATGACTATTGGCGGTCCTCGGCGAGCTATCGCCTGAGGATCGCCCTCAACATGCTGGCGGAAACTTTTCGTACCGTTCCCGTCGATATCGTCGCCAAGGAACATAGGTCGGAAGAGCATCTGGCCCGTAATCCGCAGGGGTTGTTGCCGGTGTTGGAAGTGGACGGGCATATGTTCACCCAGTCGCTGGCGATCATCGAATATCTCGACGAAACGCGGGGCGGAGCCTTCCTGCCCGGCGATTCCGCCGGGCGGCAACGGGTGAGGGCGCTTTCCTATGCGATCGCCATGGAAATCCATCCGGTGTGCAATTCGCATATCGGCGCGCATATCATTGAGATCACCGGCGGCGGTGAAGAGGCGCGCAATACCTGGATGAAGAAGTTCATCGGCCAGGGCATGGCGGCTTTCGAGGAGCTGCTGAAATCGCCCTCGGCCGGTCGGTTCTGTCACGGCGACCGGCCGAGCATGGCGGATATCTGCCTCGTGCCGCAGATCTACAATGCACGCCGCTGGGGCGCCGATCTGAGCGCCTGTCCAAGGCTCGTCGAGATTGCCGACCGATGCCTCGAACTGAAACCCTTTGCGATGGCGCACCCGGATAACGCACCGCGTTGAACTGCTCATTCATGCCGGAATGGAAACAGTCCATTGGCATTTCGGGCGATATGCGCCTCCGCGGTTTTCTGGCATAGGCTGAACAGCCTGTTCTGATCGCGGAGGAGAAATTCATGCTGACCATCAAGCGTTTGAGCCTTGAAGATGCACGTGTGTTGATTGCCGGCGCGCGTGCCGAGGCGGAGAAGATCGGTGTGCCGATGTGCATCGCCATCACCGACGAATCCGGCCAGCTGATCGCGTTTGAGCGCATGGACGGCGGCAAGATCACCAGCACGATCATTGCGCAGGACAAGGCCTATACCGCTGCCGGCGCCAAACGCACGACGGAAAGCTATGGCACGGCCAGCCAGCCGGGCAACCCGGCCTATGGCATCAATTCTGCGATCGGCGGACGACTGCTGGTCGTCGCCGGCGGCCTGCCGGTCATCGTCGATGGCGACGTGGTCGGCGGTATCGGCCTGAGCTCCGGCACGCCGGCGCAGGACACCCAATGCGCACAGGCGGGCGTGGATTTCTTCCTGAAATCGCTCTGAGCTTCGCCCTCTTGGAAATGCATTTTAGGAGGCGGGATTTTTTCCTGCCGATTTCCTCGGCAATGGGTCTGGTGATCCGTGTGTGGCTGGCTATAGTCGAAGGCTTCACCCTTCCTGTCGCCAGACGCATTCTCCAGAAGCATTCCAAGGTAATTTCCCATGACGCTTGCCATTTCCGCCAAAGACATTGACGACAAGGCTTTGATCGAAGAGCTGAAACAGTGGGTGGAGGTGGAGACGCCGACGCTCAACGCCGCTGCCGTCAACAATCTGGTCGATCGCGTCGAAGGCATTGCCAAGACGGCTGGCCTGGACACTGAGCGGTTGCCGGGCACGCTCGGTTTCGGCGATATCCTCGCCGTGCGCTCGCCGCGTCCCGCAGGCAGCAACGAGAAGACCGTTCTCATCCTGGCCCATCTCGATACCGTCCATGCCATCGGTGTGATCAACGACCAGCTGAAGATGCGGCTGGAGGGCGACAAGCTTTTCGGCCCCGGTATCTACGACATGAAATCCGGTGCGCTAATGGCACTGGAGGCGATGAAGATCGCTGTCAAGCATGGCGCCAAGATGCCGATCGACCTGATCTTCGTGCCGGACGAGGAAATGGGTAGCCTGTCCTCCCGCACCTTCATGGAGGATGTAGCGCGTAAAGCCGGTTACACTTTGGTGGTCGAGCCCGCCCGCGACGGCGGCAAGGTGGTCGTGGCCCGCAAGGGCGTTGCCATGTACGACGTGGTGGTGCGCGGTCGCGCCGCCCATGCCGGTGCAAGGCCGCAGGATGGCCGCAGCGCCATCCGTGCCGCGGCCCGGCTGGTGCTGGAACTTGAAGCGCTGAACGACACCGAACGTGGTGTCACCGTTACCGTTGGCACGATCCAGGGCGGTACGGGCCGCAACACGGTTCCGGCCGAGTGCCGTTTGCAGGTCGACGTGCGCCTGCCGAACGATGAAGTCGCCAAGGAAATCACCGACAGGATCGACGCGATGCAGCCGGTCGATCCAGATATCACCTTCGAAATCTCCGGCAAGATGAACCGCCCACCATTTGCTCAGTCGGACGAGGGCAAGCGCCTGTTCGACGTTGCCGCAGGCATTGCCGGCAATCTCGGCATTGCGCTGGAAGGCATGGCGACGGGTGGTGGTTCGGATGGTAATTTCACGGCAGCGCTTGGTGTGCCGACGCTTGATGGGCTCGGTGCAGATGGGGCAGGGCCGCATACGTTCAACGAGCATATTTTTGTGTCGAGCGTCGCGCCACGGACGGCGTTGCTTGCGAATTTGATGATCGAGCTGGAAGCGAAGTAGAAGAGCGGCCGGCGTTTTAGGTTCGGCACTCGCCACATACTCCGTCATCCTCGGGCTTGTTGTAAAGCCTGGATAGATCCCTGACAGAAGTTCGGGGACATGCCTTACAGTCATGTGGTGGTTTTGAGGTCGATTTTGGCGATCTGAGTTGCGCCGAAGAAGACGCCGTAGAGACCGTCGCGATTGAGAGGCCTGATGGCGAGACGTTCGCTCTTGAAGGCGCCGGGAACGCGCCAGTTCTGGCCCTTGAACGAGATATAGCCCTTGGTGGAACTGACCGATCTGGTGATCTCGCCGCTGTCATAGGCCGGCTCCGGCAGGCGTTGCGGAAACGATCTGGGCGAAGGGTTGTAGCGGCTGGCGGGTACGGCCATGCCGATCCCCTGATGGGGTCGGTGATGGTTGTAGATGTCGCGCCAACGGTCGAATGCCTTTTGCGCCTGGGCTTGACCGGTCAGGGTGGCGAAGTCGATGACCTCGGCCTTGAGGCTGCGATGGAAGCGCTCGTTTTTGCCACGGCCCTGCGGGTGGTACGGCCTGGCATGGATGAGCTGGATGCCGAGCTTAAGCAGCCAGACGCGCAGTCGCGTCCACTGGTTGGGTACGCCGGTGCCCCATGGATTGCCATTGTCGGTGTAGATGGCCATCGGCAGGCCGTAGCGGCGCAGGATCGGCTCCAGTCGGCCGCGGACCGTCTCAAGCTGTTCATCGAGACAGGCCTCGATGCCGATGGCGAAGCGGGAATGATCGTCGATGATGGTCAGCGGATGGCACCATTTTCCGCAAGAAAGCTGCATACGGCCTTTGAAGTCCATCTGCCAGAGCAGGTTGGGCGCCTCGCGCTCGAAGCGGCCCGCCGCGAGCCGGTCTCCTGCCTTGGGATCGATCCTGCCATGCCGGTTCAGGATCGCATGCACCGTGGAGGCAGAGGGCGCGTCGAGGCCGATGTCGTGCAGCCTCCGGGCAATCTTGCGCGCACCCCAGGCCGGGTGCTCATCCCGGATATCAAGCACTGAGCGCTCCAAATCTGCCGCGGTCCGCAAAGGGCTCACATGCGGCCGACGCGAACGATCCTCCAGAGGCTCGCCCAACTGCCAGCGCCGCAACCATACATAACCCGTCTGGCGGCTGATGCCGAAGCGTTCGCAAAGGGCCGAGACATTCGAACCTTCAAGACACGCCAGACGGCAGAATTCCAACCGCGCATCCATAACCGACCTCGCCCGCCAAGCCATCCAATCCTCCCGGATACAAATCCGGAAAGTGTCAGGCATGTCCCAGAACTTCTGTCAGCTATGTACCAAGGCCGTACACTTGTGCCGAGGATCTAACCACGTTTGATGTGGACAGATGCTCGGGACAAGCCCGAGCATGACGTGGATTTGGTTACCCCGAGCCAATGTTCGCTAAGTCGCCTGTCCAGTCGTCACAGCCTCTTCCAGCACATCCTCCGGAATGTCGTCGAACGACGCGTAGTTGAGGTTATAGAGCTTGGAATAGAGCTTCCTGTTGCGCATTAGCTCGGTGTGGTTGCCGCTTTCGATCAGCTCGCCGTTCTGCAGCACGATGATGCGGTCGGCCTCGCGGATCGTCGCCAGACGGTGGGCGATGACGAGGCCGGTCCGGCCTTCGAGCAGCTTGACCAGCGCCTTCTGGATCAGCATTTCCGTATAGCTGTCGATATTGGCCGTCGCCTCATCGAGTACGAGGATTTTGGCATCGGCGACAAGCGCGCGGGCGAAGCTGATCAGCTGGCGCTGGCCGAGCGAGAGATTGCCGCCGCGCTGGCCGAGGACGCCGTCGTAACCGCCGGGAAGACGCATGATGAAGTCGTGCGCGCCGACGGTCTTGGCCGCCTCGATCACCTCTTCGCGGGTCGCATCGGTCTTGTGATAGCGGATGTTCTCGAACACGGTGCCGGTGAACAGGAAGGGTTCCTGCAGCACCATGGCGATCTGCCGGCCGAGCGAATCCTGGGTCAGGTCACGCACATCGTGGCCGCCGACCAGAACCTGGCCGCCCTGCACCTCGTAGAAGCGGTGGATCAGCGACATGCAGCTCGACTTGCCGGAACCGGTCGGCCCGACCAGCGCAACGGTTTCGCCGGGGTTCACCTTGAAGCTGACATGCTTGAGGACCGGATGTTTCGGGTTGTAGCCGAAGACCACGTCCTTGAATTCGACGGAGCCGTCCATGTCCGCCGACAAGACCTTGGCGTTCGGCGCATCCTGGATATCGACCGGCACGTCGAGCACTTCCGTGAGGCGCTGGCCGGATGCCATGGCGCGCTGCATGACGGAGTATTGCAGGGTCAGCGAACGGATCGGGTCGAAGAAGCGCTGGATATAGAACAGGAACGCAACCATGACGCCGACGTCAAGCGCCTGGTTGAGGACTCGCGAGCCACCGACGACGATCACCAGAGCCATGGCGAGGCCGGTGAGCGAATCGACGATTGGCACCATGACCTGCGCGTATTTTGCAGCCGTGAGGTGCGTGCGGAGGTTGGCGTGTGCCTTGTCGTCGTAAAGCATGAAGTTGACGCGCTCGCGGTCCATGCTCTGGACGGCGCGCACGCCGTGGATTGCTTCAGCCAAGGCGCCGTTGGCAATCGAGTTCGTCTCATGCGCTGCCATGAAGGATTTGCGGGCACGCGGCAGCCAAAAGAGGCGGACGACGAACAGGACGGGCAGGGCGCAGAGCGTCAGCAGGCCGAGCTTGAAATCGAGATAGAGCATCACGAAGACGATGCCGAACAGCAGCGCGATATCGCCGACCGAAAGGACGGAGGTTTCCAGGAATTCCTGCATGGAATTCACGTCGCCCTGAAGGCGTGACATCAGGCGGCCGACTTCCGTCTTGTCCATCCAGGAGAGCGAAACCCGCTGCAAATGGCTGAACATCGCCTTGCGGATGTCGAAAAGCACGTCTTCTGCCACGCCGCCGACCAGCATTTCCTGCAGGTAGCTTGCGCCGAAATTGATGATGATCGCCACGAGGAAGACGACGATCGACCACGTCAGCACATGCCAATCCGCACTGCCCTGCTGCATGCCGTGGTCGATCGCATAACGAATGATCAGCGGTATCAGCAGCTGCATGGCGGTGAAGCTCAAGACGGCTGCCACTGCCCAATAGATCTTGGTGCGGTATGGTTCGACGAAGGTCCAGATGCGCTTGATGATGTTGCTGTCGAACACCTTGCCGAAGATTTCCTCTTCGATGCGGTGTGAGCCGACAACGGCGCGCGGCGGCCTGCGGCCGTCGTCGCGAACATCCGGGCGTTCGGTTTCCAGTTCTTCTGCCATGTCGTCCTCCTCAGGCGCTCAATATGTCGTCGCCGGGACGAACCTGCAGATCGTAAAGTGCCTTGTAGCGTCCGCCGAGCGCCAGAAGCTCCTCGTGCGTTCCGCTTTCCACCACGCGGCCGTCTTCCATGAAGAGGATGCGATCGGCATGCATGAGCGAGCTCAGCCTATGCGCAACGATCAGTGTCACGCGCTCCGCCGCATATTTGCGCATGGCGGAACGGATGCGCTGTTCCGTGCCGGCGTCGATCGCGGCGGTGGAATCGTCGAAGACCATCACGGCCGGGCGCAACATCAGCGCGCGGGCGATCGACAGGCGCTGGCGCTGGCCGCCGGAGAGCGACACACCGCGCTCGCCGACCACGGTCTCATAACCGGTCGGCAGGCCGAGCACGTAGTTATGCAGCTGGGCGCTTTCGCTGGCGCGCTCGATGCGGGCTTCCTTTGCCCATGGGTCACCATAGGCAATGTTGTTTTCGATCGTGGTGGTGAACAGGAACGAATCCTGCTGGACGACGCCGACCGCACGGCGCAGCGATTGCAGCGTTGTCTTGCGAATGTCCTGACCGTCGATGGTGATCTTGCCGTTGGTAACGTCGTAGAAACGCGGGATCAGGTGCGCGAGCGTGGATTTGCCGCTGCCCGGAGGGCCGACGATGCCGATTGTTTCGCCGCGCTTTGCCTCGAACGTCACGCCGGTCAGAACCTGGTTCTTGGCAGCACTCGGATAAGCGAAATTGACGTTTTCGAAGCGCAACGTGCCATCGGTCACCTTCAGCTCGCTCGCGTTCTTTTCGTCCTTGATGGCGATGTCGAGATCGAGCAGTTCGAACAGGCGGGCGCCGCAGGTCGAGGCACGCGCAAAGGCATTGACCATCAGGCCAAGCTGGCGGACCGGCATCTGCAGGATAGTCATGAAGGTGAGAAATGAGGTCAGCGTGCCGACCGTCATCTGACCGGCCATCACCTTGGTGCCACCGACCCAGAGAACGAGGCCCATGGCGGCGAAGAAGGAGAAGGTCATCGCGCTGGTATTGGCAACGCGGATGCCTACACGCTGATGGGCAAGCGCGACCGCGCTTTGCGAGGCCACTTCGAACTTGTCCATCTCGTGTTCCTGCGCCGCGAAGGCGCGGACGACACGGATGCCGCCGAGATTTTCTTCCATCACGCGGGTGAGGACCGAAAGCCGCTCCTGCAGATCGAGCCAGGTGGCGCGCAGGCGCAGCTGAGTGACCGAGGAGCGCCAGCCGACGAACGGCACGAAGCTCAATGCCAGCAGGCCGAGCACGACATCCGTCGAGAGTAGCATGTAAGCGCCGATGCCGATCAGCATGGTGAGCAGCACCATGCGCACCAGCGCGGTCGAGAAGTACATGCGCACGCCTTCGAGATCGAGCAGGCCGACGGTGATCAGGTCGCCCGAATGCATGCTGTCGTGGAAGCTGAACGAGAGGCGCTGGATCTTCTCGTAACAGGCCAGCCGCAGGCGATAGCCCATATGGTGGCCGACGGCTTCGCTGTAATAGTTCTGAACCAGCGTGAAGATGCCGCGCAGCACGCTGGCGCCCAGCAGCAGGAGCGCCGTCGTGAGAAGTGCGTCCTGCGCCATCTGGCCCGCATTGCCGCCCGTCAGGGCCACCTGCGTGTGATCCACCGCCTGACCGAGAAGTCGCGGGATCATCAGCTGGAAGGTCGAGGCTATGAGGGTCGCGCCAATCGCGAAGCTCGACTGCCAGGGGTGGCGAAAAGCCATGACGGTAATGCGGGTGAGGATCGAGAAGCCCTTGCCCCAGCCTGCCGCATTTACCAGCGCCAACGAAGCCAACGGCTTCGCGGCGCGATCTGTTGCATCGCTGCTCACGTTCTTATTCCAAAAATGAATCAATGGACGGATAAAAATCCGGGAAGACGGCCGTTCTGAGATCAGGAGTCGGCCGAGAACGTAGCGTGCACAACTAGTTTAATCAGTCAACCGATTTGGGGTGAAATATGCGCCACCCGTGCCGGTTTTTTGGGCTGTGTGTCCAAGTGCAAGTGAAGTGGCCGGTCACCTTAATTTCACCCGCCGCCTTCTCGCTTGCGCTGGTCGGGCCTGCTAACACTTGGGCATGACCGATGCCAGACTCGACCTCTCCCGTTCGCCGATCGCCATTCCGGAGCGCTTTCGCGACGTTCGATACAATGCCGATCACTTCCCCGGAGCGCCTGGCGCGAACGGCGTGGAAGGCGGTGCCAATTGCCAACAATATGCTTATTCGCTACTGAGGCATTACGGTTTCGAAATCCCGGATCTGCGTTCCAGCGAGTTATGGAGCGACAGCGAACACACGCGGGTTTCAGAAGATTTGCAGCCGTTCGATCTCGTGCTCGTGCACAACAAGCCGGAAAGTTTTGGCGCCCACGTGGGGCTCTGCATCGGCGAAGGATTGATCCTGCATCTGTCGCGAAAGATCGATGCGCCGGCAATCGAGGCGCTTGAGGAAATGCAGGCGCGCGACGAATACGGCTATCTGATCGGCTTCAAAACGATTCTCGTCCGAAACGGCACGAAGGGAAATGCTGCATGACCAGCGGCCTGCACCATGTCACCGCCATTACCCGTAAAATCCAGGCGAATGTGGATTTCTACGTCGGCTTCCTGGGCCTGCGGCTCGTCAAGCGCACGGCCGGTTTCGAGGACGCGCAGCAGCTTCACCTGTTTTACGGCGATGGCGAGGCATCTACCGGCTCGCTCGTGACCTTCCTTGCGTGGGAGGATGGCGCGCTGGGCCGTGTCGGGCATGGGGCGCCAAGCGAGATCAGCTTCGCGATCGCGCCTGACGCGATCGGCTTCTGGCTGACCCGTGCGCTTCAGTTCAATGTCAAGCTTTCGGGGCCGACACAGGAGTTCGGCGAACCTGTCCTGCGATTGACGGATCCCGACGGCATCATCGTCAGGCTGGTGGGTGTCGAGGAAACCGCCCATGAAAGCGATCAGGATGTTGCTTCGTGGGTGTGGTGGGAGGCCGGCGGCATTGCCGAGGCCGATGCCATCCGCCGACTGCGGGGCGCCACCATTCTATCGGAAAAGCCTGAAGAGACGGCCGATTTTCTGACGCGGTACATGGGCCTTCGGCTCGGACAGAAAGAGGGCACCATTCAGCGGTTGGTTTCCGACGCGATGGATGTGGTTGATGTTCGCGACGCCAGCGGCTTCTGGACGGCCGCGCCGGGGACAGGAGCGATCGACCATATCGCGTTCCGCGCTCCAGATCGGGCGCATGTCGAGGCGGTCCATGCCGGTCTTGTCGGGGAAAATGCCGGCGAGATGAATATGCACGATCGGCAATATTTCTATTCGCTCTATGTGCGCGAGCCGGGCGGTGCGTTGATCGAATTCGCAAGCGACGGGCCGGGTTTTGTAACGGACGAGACGTTGGAGACGCTCGGAACGCGGCTCTTCATCCCGAAACATTTCAAGCAGGATCACGAGGTCCTGCGGGTCATGCTGCCGCAATTCGGCCTGCCGGGCGAAGAGCGTGTGGTCTATCGCGATCTTCCTTTCGTGCACCGGATCCATATGCCGGCGCAATGGGATGGTTCGACGCTCGTGCTGCTGCATGGCACCGGCGGCAACGAGGCGACGATGCTGCCGTTTGGCCGCAACACGATGCCGAACGCCATGCTGATCGGCGTTCGCGGACGGTCGAATGACGAAGGTCATCCGCGCTATTTCCGACGGTTCAGCCAGACGACCTTCGATCAGAAGGAGATCGTTTCAGAGGCGGAGGCCTTTGTGGCTTTCGTCGAAGAGCTTGGGCCAGCCTATGGCGTCGATCCTGCTCGCATGGCGTTCGTTGGCTGGTCGAACGGCGGCAACATGATCGGCGCCGTCATGCTGCTTCATCCGGGTGTGATCCAGAAAGCGGTGGTGCTGCGCTCGATGAATTGCCTGGAGCAAAAGCCGCAGGTCGATCTGTCCGGTGCGCAGGTCCTGTCTCTGAGTGCGACCGATGATTTTTATGGCTCGCTGTCGACGGAGCTGGAAGACCGGCTGCGTGATGCGGGAGCCGAGCTGACGGTCCAAAAACTCGACGCCAATCACGGAATTGGTCACCAGGACGAGGCTATCGCCCGCGCCTGGCTGACCGAACGAGGCGTCTGATCAGTCGCCGTAGTGGAGCGCGACCGCATCCACCGCGGCGGAAATATCGGCTTTGAAACCCAACCGTCTCAGCCCCATGCCCAAGGCGGTGACATTGCCGAGCACGCTGTCGAAACGGGCGCGGCGGCCGGTGTGGTTGAGCCTGATCAGCCGTTCCGCACCGGGGCCGACCCCGACTGAAAGCTCCATGATCCGCGGCGCTACGGATAGAAGAGCGTCCGGCTCCATGCCATCCGGCAGCCTTGCTGTCGTCACGAGATTGGAGCCCTTTGTGAGTTCGACCCAGAGCTCAGCCTTCATCGCGGCGAGAGCCGCGCGGGTTGCCCGTGCGGCCCGCACATGGCGGGCGACGACCTGATCAATGCCTTCGGCTTCGATGCGGTCCAGTGCGGCTTCGAGTGCGAAAAACTCCAGCGGGGCCGTCGTGCCGGGCAGGGTGCCGCGACCGGAATCCAGCCATGCCTTCTGGTCGAGAAGCGAGAGAATTGAATCCCTTGGGCCGTTTACTTTAGAAATCAGTTTCCAGGCGGCGGCGCTGACCGACATCGCCGAAAGGCCTGCCGGTCCGGCGAGCGCCTTCTGTGGGCCGATCACGGCAATGTCTATGCCGAGCTGGTCGACATTGAGAGCGTGCCCACCGACCGAGGCGACGGCATCGATCACCGTGACGATGCCACGGGTGCGGGCCAGCGCGACGATCTCCTCTAGCGGGTTGCGGATGCCGCTTGCCGATTCCGCATGGACGAGGGCAAGGATTTTCGTATCCGGATTGGCGTCGAGAATTGTTTCGACCGCCGCGGCGTCGATCGGTCGCGCCGGTTCTGCCCTGAGTTCGATGACATCGGCACCGCCGCGGGTCATCCAGCTGCCGAACCAGCCGCCATACATGCTGGTGACGATGTTGACGGCCTTGAGACCCGGTCGCGCGAGGCTTACGGCGACGGCCTCCAGAGCCACGACCGCTTCCGCCTGGATCAGCAGAACGTCGTTCCGTGTCTTGAGAATCTTGCCGATGCGGTCCGCTACCGCTGCGTAGCGCGCGGATGGAAAGGCGGGGGTATCATGAAGAGGATGCCAGAGGTCAGAGCTCATGCGTATGTCCTTGCGGTATTCCAGTCACGAGGCGGGGCACGGCGGCGATCAGCGCGCGTGCGGCTGCGGATTGCGGATTGTCGATCACCTGGGCGGCGGTTCCGGTCTCCACCAGTCGTCCGGCATCCATGACCGCGATCCGGTGCGAAACGGCGCGCAGCACGGCGAGATCGTGCGAGACGAAAAGATAGGCGATGCCGCGCTCCCGCTGCAACTCCACCAATAGTTCGAGGATCTTTCCGCGGATCGAAACGTCGAGGGCTGAGACGGCTTCATCGAGCACGATCAGGGATGGGCGCGTGGCGATCGCGCGGGCGATGGCTACCCGCTGTCTCTGGCCACCGGAAATATCGCGGATGGAGCGTTCGGCATAATTTGCCGGCAGGCCGACACGATCAAGAAGCGAGGCAATTTCCTTCGGGCGCTCCGTCTTCGGCACGATGTCATGGATGCGCAATGGATCGTCGAGCACGGAGCCGACTGTGGCACGGGGATTGAAAGCCCCAAGGACATCCTGAAGACCATCTGGACCCGTGCCCGGTGGCGGCGCAGTTCACTGCCCGAAAGGGAGAGCCAGTCCGTGCCCTCGAACCGGATCGAGCCGCCATCGGCGGGTAGAAGCCGCATGAGAATGCGCGCGAGCGTCGATTTCCCACTTCCGGATGCCCCGACAAGTCCAAGCGTTTCAGCGGGTGGCAGTGTCAGGGAGACTTCGTTCAGGGCAACGACATCGCGGCCGCTGGAGGCGAAGCGCCGCGAAAGACGGGTGATTTCGAGCAATGTCATCGTGCCGCCTCCTCGATCAGAGGTGGGGTCGAGAGATCGCGATGGCTGGCGAGCAGAGTTTTGGTATATGCCTCGCGGGTGGACGAAAGTACGGCCGTCGTCGGTCCGGATTCGACAAGCTGGCCGTCCTTGAAAATCGCAACCCGATCCGCAAATCCAGATGCGAGAGCGATGTCGTGGGTGATGAAGATCAGCGTCATGCCGGCCTCCCGCACCAGTTCGTCGAGAAGCGATACCATCTCCGCCTGCACCACCATATCGAGGGCACTGGTCGCTTCGTCGGCGATGAGAATTTGAGGTCTTGCGGCCAGTGCGGCGGCAATTGCCACACGTTGCCTCTGGCCGCCGGAGAGCTGATGCGGAAAGGCTTTTAGCGCCTTTTCCGGCTGCGGAATGCGGACACGCTCCAGCATTTCCAGCGCGCGGACCTGCGCAGCCTTCCAGGAAAGACCGAGATGGTGTCGAGGGCCTTCCGCGATTTGCTCGCCGATCGTCAGGACCGGGTTCAGGCTGGATGTCGGGTCCTGAAACACAAAGCCGAGGTCGCGCCCCGGCATCGGGCGCATGGCCGTTCTGCCAGCGGATATCGCCGGCGACTTTTGTTCCGATCGGCAGAAGGCCGGCGAGCGTACGCGCGAGTGTGCTCTTGCCCGAACCGCTTTCCACCGATGATCGCGAGCCGTTCGCCGGCAACGATATCGAGGCTGATGTTCCTGAGTGCCGGAGCAGTCTGGCCCCGGTAGGTCGCCATCAGACCGCGGATTTCGCAGAGCGCGCTCATGCCTCGTTCCCCCGGCCGGCGAGGACCTTGTTCAGGCCCTGGCTGAAGAGATAGACGCCGATGACGGTCAGCAGCAGTGCAACGCCCGGGAAGATGGAAAGTGAAGGCGAGGAGCGCAGGATATTGCGGCCCTCGGCGATCATAGAGCCCCAGGTGACGACATTCGGATCGCCGAGGCCGAGGAAGGACAGGGCGGCTTCGGTGAGAACCGCGGCGGCGACGATGATTGCCGACAGCGCCAGGACGGGCGGCAATGCATTGGGCAGGATTTCGCGGAACGCGATTTCGGCCGGGTGCATGCCGATGACGCGCGCGGACGCGACATAGTCCCGTTCGCGGATGGAGAGGACCTGCGCCCGCGTCAATCGCGCCGGATCGGCCCATGCGCCAAGCGCGATGGCCACCACGACAACGGGCACGGATGCGCCGATGACGCTGACGAAGGCAAGCGCGAGCAGAAAGCTCGGGACGATCTGGAAGGCATCGACCACCCGCATCAGCGCTTCGTCGATCAGCCCGCCGGCAAAACCTGCCGTCAGGCCGATGCAGAGGCCGAGAGCGATGGCCGCAAGGGCTGCCGCAATGCCGACGGCAAGCGAAGTGCGAGTGCCGTGCAGGATGCCGGCCAGCACATCTCGGCCAAGCCGGTCGGTGCCGAGCGGAAAGGTGGGATCGGTGAACGGTGCGAGCAGCGGTCGCCCGGCAATGCGGAGCGGGTCACCCGGCGACAGGATCGGTGCAAAGATCGCGACCAGTGCAAGAAGCACCAGGATGCCGAGCCCGATCGCGCCTTCCGGCGTCCTAACAAGCTTTGCAAGCCACCTCATGCGCCGCTCTCCGATGCGCCGACGCGCGGATCGAGGGCGGCGTAGACGAGATCGATGACGAGGTTGACACAGATCACCAGCACGGCGCTGACAACGATGATGCCCATCAGCAGCGGTGCGTCGCGGCCGCTGACCGCTTCCTGGGCCAGACGTCCAAAGCCCGGAATGGCGAAGATGCTTTCGATCACCACGCTGCCGCCGATCATTGCGGCCGATTGCAGGCCGAGCATGGTGACGAGCGGCAGAAGCGCGTTGCGCGCCACATGCCGAAGCACGATACGGCTGCGGGAGAGGCCTTTGGAGCGCGCGAACAGCACGAAATCCAGCCGCCAGGCTTCCGCCATGCCGGTGCGCATGACGCGCAGGAACAGCGCCATGTAGATCAGTGCCAGCGCACCGACCGGCAACACGAGGTGTCGGGCGATGTCTGCAGCGCGTGCAAGCCCCTGCTTGCCGGAGGCGATTGTCTCGATGCCCGAGGTCGGCAGCCAGCGCAGCTGGACGGCAAAGACGATCGAGAGAACGAGGCCGAGCCAGAAGCTCGGGATCGCGTAGAGAATCAGGGAAACGGTGGAAAGAGTTCTGTCCCTTATACTTTCCGGCTTTGCGCCAGCGACGATGCCGAGCGCCGAACCTAGCCCGAAGGAGAGCGCGGTGGCGCTGCCCATGAGGAGAAGCGTGTTCGGCAGGCGCTCAAGGATGAGGTCGAGGACTGGGCGGCCGAAGGCAACGGACCAGCCGAGATCGAACCTTGCCAGCGAGGAGAAGTAGAGCCAGAGCCGAGCCAGCATCGACTGGTCGAGGCCGTAGGACTGGCGCAACGTCTGCGCGACCGTTGCATCGCCGCCGCCGATCGACAGCAGATAGGCGTCCACCGCGTCGCCGGACGCGGATTCGAGCAGAAGGAAGGTCAGAACGATGACGATCAGCAGCACGGGAATGCTGCTGATCGCGCGTCGCCTGATCAATCTTAGGGCACGGTTCACGCTACGGAAGGCCTCGAGATTCGGATTCTGAGCCTTCAGCCTATCACGACTTCAGCGCGGTATCCGACCAGTTCGACACCGCCCAGCGCGGATTGTTGGAGACGTTGAGTACCGTATCACGCGTCACCGTGATGAAGCCCCATTCCGCAACGTTGATCAGCGGCAGGTCGGTGGCGACGAGCTTCTGGAACTGCTTGTAGAGATCGGTGCGAGCTGCGGTATCGACCGTCACGGCAGCCTTGGCGATGATGTCGTCCAGCTCCTTGTTGGCATAGCCGCCCTGATTGGAGAACGGCACGCCGGCCGGAATGCCGGACTGAACGAGGATGGTTGTCGAGATCGCCGGGTCGCCGCGGAAGACCGGTGGGCCGATGGCGAGGTCGAAATCATGGTCGGTATAGACCGCCTTCTGGTGAGCGGCGGCATCCGCATTGACGAGCTGGGCGTCGATGCCAACGGCGGCCAAAGCCTGTCGCAGGTAATCGCCGAACTGCTTCGTTTCGTTGAAGTAAGGCGCCGGGCGCAGTTTCAGCTGGAAGCGCTTGCCATCTGCTCCCTTCTTGTAGCCTGCTTCATCAAGGACGGCGTTGGCCTTGGCAACGTCGAACGCATAGGTCGGCACGGTGGCGTCGTAGAATTCCGGCGCATTCTTCGGAACCGGACCGGTGGAGGCGGCGGCGTAACCCAGGAAGATCGTGTCGACGACGAACTTCTTGTCGATTGCGTGCGCGATCGCCTGGCGGACCTTTACATCGGCCAGTTCCTTGCGGCGATGATTGATTTCGACCACAAGCTGGTAGGTGAGCGCCTCGTATCCCCTCGAAACGACCTTGATGCCCGGAACCTTGGAAATGCGGGCGAGATCCGTCAGCGGCACGGCCGAGAAGGCGGCGAGCTGGATTTCTTCCGCCTCGAGCGCCGCACCGGCGCCGGCACGGTCCGGCAGGACGCGGAAGATGATCTCGTCGAGCTTCGGCTCTCCCTTGTTCCAGTAATCGGCGTTCTTGGTCAGGCGGTAATATTCGCCCGGTTTGTATTCGGCGAGCTTGAACGGGCCGGTGCCGACCAGTTTCACATTCGCGGGGTTGGCCGCGATATCCGTGCCTTCATACAGGTGCTTCGGCACAACGCTGCTGACGACCGGAAGCGCGTTGCGGATCAGCTGCAGCGGGGTCGGCTTGGAGAATTTGAAGACGGCGGTCGTCGCATCCGGCGTCTCGACGGCTTCGAGATTGGCGAACACGAGACGGCCGAGGTTCTGCTGCGGCTTCCAGATGCTGAGCGCCGAGAACGCCACGTCTGCTGACGTGAATGGCTTGCCGTCATGCCACTTCACGCCCTCGCGCAGCTTGAAGGTGACCGACTTGCCGTCTGCCGAGCCTTCCCAGGACGTGGCGAGACGCGGGGTGAGGCCGTCCTTGCCGTCGAACGAGGCTTCGGCAAGCGGCTCGATCACCTTGCTGGCGATGAAGAAAACGCCATTGGAGGCGACGATGGCCGGGTTGAGATTTTTCGGCTCGGAATCGGCCGCAACGATCAGGCGTCCGCCGGCTGGCGCGCTCTGGGCGCGGGCGAAAGTCGGCAATGCGGTCGAGGCGGCCAAGGCGGCGCCTGCCTGCAAAAGAGTGCGGCGAGAAAGATGGGCGATCGTCATGTGGGCCTCCTGAGCTTCCCGTGAAGCTTTCCTATTGGCAGGGATATTGCCAGCGAAATCGACGGTCGCACAGGCAGGAAATTCCACTTCGCGGCATCCGGGAACAAATTCTCATTGTCCGGAGGGCGTGGAGGCGCATTTCCTTTGCGATAGAAAGGCTTAGTGACGAGTCTGCTGCTGTTCCCGAACCGCTGCCATGATCTCCTCGGCAAATGGCGTGTCGCCCACGGCGCGAGCGAGCGTCAGCGCGCCGACCATCTGCGAGAGGATGACGATCGACTTGCGGCGGCGGTCCTCATCGCCATTACCGTCGACGATTTCCTGAAGCAGCTCCAGATGGTTTTCGATGCCTTCGGCGAAGACCGCTTTCACCGTGTCATCCTGTCTGGTGGCGTCGGCGCAGAGCGAAGCAAACGTGCAGCCCTTGGCCCGCATGATGAGGTTCGGCCGTGCCAGATACATGGTGGTAATGGCGTTGAGCGCCCTGTCCTTGGTGCGGTTGATCGTTTCCCGCCAGAGGGCAGCATTGGCGGCGAGTGCCTGCCGGGAGGATTCTGCCGCCAGATCCATCTTGGATTTGAACTGGCCGTAAAAGCCGCCATGGGTCAGCCCCGCCGCCTTCATCAGGTCGGCGATGCCGATGCCGTCGAAGCCGCGCTCGCGAAAAAGTTCGCCGGCCATGGTCACGACGCGAAAACGGTTTTCTCCAGCCTGTTCGCGGCTCACTCTCATTCTTTGCTCCCTCTCGTCTCTTGACACTTATATGGCGATCATCATTTAAAAGGAAATACATGATGATCATCATTTAACGAACGAGGAATGCCAGATGCAGCGCGACGTCATGAATAGGGACGCGAGGGACAGGATCGTCATCACCGGAATGGGCGTGGTCTCTCCGCTCGGAAGCGGCGCCGAGGTCATGTGGAGCCGTCTCATCGAAGGGCGTTCGGGCCTGCGCCGGCTTTCCGATGATGTGGTGCCGGATATCGACGCCAAGGTCGGCGGGGTGGTGCCGACGATCGAAGAGGACGAACTCGGCTTCGATATCGACAAGGCGGTGCCGCAAAAGGACCGCAAGAAAATGGATCGCTTCATCGCATTTGCGCTGGAAGCGACGCGGCAGGCGTTGGAACAGTCCGGCTGGGTCGCCGATGACGAGGACAAGCAGGAGCGGACGGCGACGATCATCGCTTCCGGCATCGGCGGTTTCCAGACGATTACCGAAGCGGTGCGGACGGTCGATACGCGTGGCGCCGGCCGGCTTTCGCCTTTCACCGTGCCAGCCTTTCTTGTCAATCTCGCCGCCGGACATGTTTCCATTCGTTACGGCTTCAAGGGGCCGATCGGCGCGCCGGTGACGGCCTGTGCGGCAAGCGTCCAGGCGATCGGCGACGGGGTGCGGATGATCCGTTCCGGCGAAGTGGATGTGGTGGTCTGCGGTGGGTCCGAAGCCTGCATCAACCGCGTCGCGCTTGGCGGCTTTGCTGCGACGCGCGGGCTATCGACCGAGTTCAACGATACGCCGGAGAAGGCTTCTCGGCCATTCGACAGCCAGCGTGATGGTTTCGTTATGGGCGAGGGCGCAGGCATTGTGGTCATCGAGACTTTGGAACATGCGCTGGCGCGCGGTGCAAAACCGATCGTGGAAATTGTCGGTTATGGCACGGCGGCGGATGCCTATCATCTGACGGCAGGTCCGGCCGACGGTGCAGGCGCGCAAAGAGCCATCCGCAGGGCGCTCGCCATGGCTGAGCTTCAGCCTGAGGACATCGGCTACCTCAATGCACATGCAACCTCGACGCCGGTCGGCGATGCGGGCGAGCTTGCGGCGATCAAGGCGATTTTCGGCGTGGACAAGGGACCGGCGATTTCATCGACGAAATCGGCAACCGGCCATCTGCTGGGCGCTGCCGGTGGGCTTGAAGCGATCATCACGGCTCTTGCGCTTCGCGACGGCATCCTGCCGCCGACGCTCAATTTGGAAGAGCCGGATCCGATTGCCGAAGGGCTCGATCTGATCGGCCCGCAGGCGCGCAAGACGCCGGTCGAATATGCGCTGTCTAACGGCTTCGGTTTCGGCGGAGTCAACGCCAGCGTCATTCTGCGCCGTTGGGACGAGAACGCGAACTGAGGAGAAATTCCACAAGAAAGCGCGGCAAGAGGGATTGCCGCGCTTTCGTCTAGCCGATCCAGAGGGGGCCCGGCCAGAGGGGCCGAAGGGTGGCCTACCCTTATGGATAGATCTTCTTGGCGAGGTCCATCATCGGGCCGTATTCATTCATCTCGCGGGTGCCGAGAAGCTTGGCGCTAGCGAAGCGTTTCGATTCCGGGTCGAGCTGGTCTTCGACGCCCTTGGCGACCGGCAACATCCAGGCCTTGGCGTAGGTGACCTGCGATTCCATGTCGAGGAAGTGGTTGATGAAGAGCTTGGCCGCATTCGGATGCGGCGCGTTCTTCATGATCGCGAAATGGATCGAGACATAGGGCACGCCTTCCGGCGGCACGACGACCTTGATCGGCAGGCCCTTCAGGTCATTCGCGAAGGCAAACATCTGCGGCATGTAGATCGGATATTCTCCGCGGGCGACGCGCTTGGCGTCATTGCGCAGGTCACGGCTGAAGACCGGCTTGTTTTCCGCGAGCTTTTCGTTGAACGCCTGGCCGAAAGCCTTGTTGAACACCACGAACATGGTGCCGCCGGAGCCGAGCGGGCGCATGTCGTCGGAGAGCAGCTTGCCCTTCCATTTCGGGTCGGCCAGATCCTTCCAGCTCTTCGGCTCGTCTTCCGGCTTCACGAGGCTGGTGTTGACGAGAATGCCGTAGGCCTGCAGGAAGCCCGGCACATGCGTGTCGGTGATTTCCTTCTTCATGTCCTCGCGAATGTTCGCGACGTTCGGGATCTTGCCGAGCGGCTCGATATTGGTGCCCTGGGTGATGCCGGTCTCGATCGAATTGGCCGAGTGCATCTGGATATCGGCGATGAAGCGGCCGGCGGCCTGTTCGGCGCGCAGGCGCTCTGTCAGTTCGCTGGCGCGCAGGTCGAGCGACTCGACCTTGATGCCGTATTTTTTCTGGAATGAGTCGATGACCGCCAGGAAGTTCGGCGCACCGAGCTGCGAGTTGTAAACGGTGACGGTGCCTTCCTTCTTGGCGGCCTCCACCACCTTGTTCCAGTCAGCATCCTGCGCGAGCGCCGACTGAACAGCGGCCGGTCCACAGAGCATGGCGCCGAGCGCCAATGCGGTGATTTTCTTGATCAGCGACATGTCTCCTCCCTAGAGTATTCGCTTGGGGTTCAGGTTTTCAGATCTCCACGACCACGTAATCCTCGTCGATGGAGACCGGAAAGGTTTCGGCCTGATAGGGGCCTTCTGCGAGCGCTCCGCCCTTCGAGACGGAGACGTCGAAGCTTTTGACGCGGGTGCGCGCCGGGTCGCACCAGGATTTTCCGGTGCGGATATCGAATTCCCAGCCGTGCCAAGGGCAGCGCACGAGTTCGCCGTGTCGGGTCATCCGGTACTGGCCGGGCTCGTCGGATTCAGCCAGGCCCACGACCTGACCGCGGCAGAGGTCTGCGCCCTCATGCGGGCAGCGGTTGGCGATCGCAAAGAACTCGCCCTTGACGTTGAAGAGGGCGATGTCGCGGCCGGCGACCTTCACCAGCTTGGACTTGCCTATATCGAGTTCATCGACCTTGGCGACGACGTGACGGGCCATGCTCAGTTCAATCCATAGAAGTTGACAGCGTTTCCGGCGAAGATCGCCGCTTTTTCGGCCGCGGTGAGCGGCACCTTGAAGGCGTAGCGGGGATCGTCGAAATCCCAGTGTGGATAATCGGTCGAGAACATCAGCCGGTCGGTGCCGATCCAGTGCAGCGTGTCGGTGAGGTTCTTGGCAGGGTTCGGTTCTTCCATCGGCTGGGTGGTGAACCAGATGTTCTGTTTCAGATATTCGGATGGCGGGCGCTTCACATGCGGAACCTCGTCGCGCATGGCGGCCCAGGCCTTGTCCATGCGCCAACCATAGGCCGGCACCCAGGAGAAGCCGCCCTCGACGAAGGAGACCTTCAGCTCCGGAAACTGTTCGAAGACGCCTTCGAAGATCAGGCTGGCGATAATCGCCTGCATGGTCTGCACCTGGCTGTGGTGTTCCTCGATATAATAGGAGGGCCAGCCCGCGCCGGTCGCCTGATGGCCGCCGATACCTCCGACATGCATGGAAATCGGCAGGTTGTGGCTGATCGCCGCTTCGAAGATCGGCCAATGGCGGCGCTTGCCGAGCGGCTCGATAGAGCGCGGCGGCAAGAGGATCTGGAAGAAGCGGTTGTCCGAAGCGCGACGGTTGATTTCGGCGACCGCGTTGGCCGGGTCTTCCTGCGTGGCGATGATCGAGCCGCGCAGGCGTGATTCCGGCTCCAGGAATTTGCCGACCTGCCAGTCGTTCAGCGCCGTCGCGAGCGCCACGGCGAGATCCGGATGGCGCTGGCCGCTGGCGTTGAAACGCAGCGGTACAAGAACGCCGATATCGATGCCGAGCCCGTCGAGATGCTGTTCGCGCAGGAATGGCAGGTCGGAGCCGGGTGGCCCGCCGGCCGGCGGCCAGCTGTCGACGCGGGAGACTTCCGGAACCATGCGCGGGTGCGAAAGCGTTTCGGCCAGTCCCTGGCGGGTGTGGCCGCCATAGGTGGCGAGATGATCGCGCCAGCGCTGCGAGATGTATGGGTGCAATTCGGCCGGCGTCTTCATCGTCGGGTGGATGTCACAGTCGATGAGATTGTATTTGGCCTTCGCCTCGACGGGGCGTTCCAGCGTCTGGGCTTCCATCATTTCGCGACCTCCTTTGCGAAATCCGCAGCGATCCGCGGATAGGTGGCGAGCGGGTTGTCGATCATGATTTTTCGGGCGAGGGTTTCGCCGAGCGCGGCGGGAAGGGCGTTCAGGCCTTCGAACTGCGCGTGCGGGTAATCCGTCGAGAAGAGCAGAATGTCGTCGCAGTCGATATGTTCGAGCGTGCGGGTCAGCGCATCGGTTTCCAGCGGCGCTTCGACCGGTTGAAGCGTGAATCGAACGTGGCGCTTGACGATGTCGCTCGGCTGTTCAGTAACCCATGGCGTTTCGGCGCGCACACCGCGCCAGGTCTTGTCGGCCCGCCAGAAGAAGGAGGGCAGCCAGGTGAAGCCGCTTTCGGCGCAGACCACTTTCAGGTCCGGCACTTTGTGGAAGACGCCTTCGGCCACGAGGCTCAGGAGCTGGCTTTCGAAGATCGAGCCCTGCGCCACATAAGCTTCGACGAAGAAGCTCGGCCAGCCGGTGGCGGTCGGCGCATGACGGTTGCTGCCGCCGGCGTGGATACAGAGGGGCAGCTTGTGGCGAGCGGCCGCCTCATAGATCGGCCAGTAGCGGCGGCGGCCGAGCGGTTCGTCGTTCTGGGCGAGGATCACGACCTGCACGAAGCGGGGATCGGCCGAGCGTTTTTCGATCTCGGCGACGGCGAGTTCGGCATTCTGGGCGGAGACGATGATCGAGCCGCGCAGGCGCGTTTCCTTGTCCAGCCATTCGCGGGCCAGCCATTCGTTGACGGCGCCGCAAAGGGCGGCGGCCATGTCGTCCGAATGCATGATCATCGAGCCATTCAGGACGTTGCAGATGGCGAGGCGCGTGCCGAACGGATCGAGCGCCTGGGCGCGTACCGTTTCCACCGTATCGCCGGCAAAGCCGCTCTTCGCCTTCCATTCCGGACGGACGTTGATTGGCGCGCGAGGCGGCGAGGCGGTCATCGCCAGGCTCATCCGGTCGACGCCGCGCATGATGAATGTCTCTCGCCAGTATTCGTCGAGATAGGGCATCAACGCTGCGGTGGCGGGTGAGGCCGGGTGCAGGTCGCAGTCGATCGAGCCGACCGTTGAGAGCGCCGGTTTGTCGTTTATGGATCGGATCATCTCGTTCATGCGGGCACTCCGATCTCAGGGCAGGCGGTAGACGGCGCGGGCGTTGTCGCGGAAAATCTGGGCGCGTTCCGTCTGCGACAGTGGCACCTTGAAGGCGTATCGCGGGTCGTCGAAATCCCAGTGCGGATAGTCGGTCGAGAACATCAGCCGGTCGGTGCCGACCCAGCGCAGCGTATCGAGCAGATGGCGGTTGTTTTCCGGCTCCTCGATCGGCTGGGTGGTGAACCAGACGTTTTCCTTGAGATATTCGGATGGCGGCCGCTTCACCTGCGGCACTTCGGAGCGCATGCGTTCCCACTGCTTGTCCAGCCGCCAGGCGAGCGGTGCTGCCCAGGCAAAACCGCCTTCGACGACGACGAGCTTGAGTTTCGGGAAACGCTCGAAGACGCCTTCGAAGATCATGCTGGTGAGCACGCTCTGAAGACTGTGGGAGAAGGCGTAATGCTCTTCGATATAGAAGGAGAGCCAGCCGGCGCCGCTATTGGTGTGCTGGCCGTAAGCCGCGGAATGCATGCCGATCGGCATGTCGTAATGTTCGGCAGCCTCATAGATCGGCCAATAACGGCGGCGGCCGGCGGGTTCGATGGTTCGCGGCGGGATGGCGATCTGGACGAAGCGCTTGTCGTTGATGCGGGCTTCGATTTCGGCAAGCGCTGCAGGCACGTCTTCCTGTGTCACCGAGATCGAACCCTTCAGACGTGGCTCCGGGGCCATCCATTTGTCGATCTGCCAGTCGTTGACTGCGCCGCACATGGCGACGCCGAGGTCCTGATTGAGCGTCGAGGAACCGGCGGCTAGGGGTTGCAGGATGCCGTATTCGATATCGAGCGGATCGAGCAGCTGTTCCTGCAGATAGGCGAGATCGGAGGCCGGCGGCCCGCCATTCGGCGGCCAGGCGTCACGGCGCATGCCGTTGCCGGGCGTCATGCGTGGATAAGGCAGAGTGCCGACGACCGGGTTGGCGCTGCGCGGGCCATATTCTGCGAGATGCTGCTTCCAGCGCTGTGGCAGGAATTTTGAAAGCTCCGCCGGCGAGCTGAACGCCGGATGGATGTCGCAATCGACGATGCCGAGTTTGGCTTCGGCTTTGGTGTCCTTGTCCAGTACGGCCTGGTTCATGGCTTAGCCCTCCAGTCGCGGATAGGTGGCGAGTGCATTTTCCCGAACCAGCCGGTCGAGCAGCCGTTCCGGGAAACCGGCGGGAACGGCGGCATCGCCTTCGAATTGCGCATGCGGATAATCGGTCGAGAACAGCAGCATGTCGTCGCCATCGAGATGTTCGACGATACGCGCGAGGTCCGCGGGATCACGCGGGGCGTCGAAAGGCTGAGTGGTCAGCCGGATCTGGCGGCGGACCAGTGCGGATGGCGGCTCCTTGACCCACGGAATTTCGATGCGGGCGCCGCGCCAGTCCTTGCTCATGCGCCACATCTGGCCGGGCAGCCAGGAGACGCCGGATTCGATCAGCACGATCTTCATGCCCGGAAATTTGCCGAGCACGCCCTCGGCGACGAAACTGCCGACCTGGGCGGCAAAACCCTGGATGTGATGGACATAGTCCTCCGCCAGATGCGACGGAAAACCGCTCTGGCTCGGCGCATGCCGATAGGCGCTGCCGGCATGGACGCCGAGCGCAAAGCCATGCTTTTCCGCAGCTTCATAGACCGGCCAGTAGAGGCGGCGGCCGAGCGGCATCTCGCCCTGGCAGAGGGCCAGGATTTGCACGAAGCGCTTGTCGTCGGCAAAACGCTCGATCTCCTCGACGCAGGCTTCCGGGTTCTGCCACGGCAGCACCAGCGAGGCACGTAGCCGCGGGTCGCGGTCCAGCCATTCGGCCTTCAGCCAGTCGTTGGTGGCGCGGCAGACGGCGGTCGAGAGGTAGGGGTCATAGATTGCCTGAACGCCGGTGATCGAGTTCAGGATTGCGTATTTGAGGCCGTAGGGGTCGAGGAGATTGCGGCGTAGTTTTTCGACGCCTTTGCCTTCGGTTGCTTTCCAGTCTTCGCGGAAGAATGGCTTGGTGCTGGTCGGAAAACCGGTCAGTTCCAGCCGGTCGACATCGCGCGAGGTGACGATTTCCTTCCAGTAGTCATCGAAATAGGGGAGCAAGTCTTCCCGCCGCGGTACGTCCGGGTGGACGTCGCAATCGATGGCGTTGAGCCCGGAAAGCACCGGTCGTTGTTGGGTCACAGCAATGTCCACTGTGCGCAACCTCCCTGTTATTCGGGCGGCCCATCCTCCGGGCGTTCCGGTCATCCACTCCCGAACGGACCTTTATCAGGTTGCCGTTCATAGCGCCGTCGATGCGCTTCCTCAGTTTGGGAGGGTAAGGGGCTGTTCAGAGAGTGAGAATACTCTTTTTTGTCCGAGCGGCTTTCGCAAATCGAGAAAGCTGAATGCCGTCTGGCTTTTCTTCTAAAGCAAAGATGCCGCTTCTCGAGCCGCCTTGTCGCCCCGCACCAGCGAAGCATGCATGTGGATTTTCAGCCAGTCCATGACGGCGCGAACGCTCGGTTTGCGCGCCTGCGTCTGCGGGATCAACGCTTTCAGCCAGAGTTCGGCGACCGGAAAGTCCGGCATGAGTTCGATCAGCTTGCCGGTGCGGATCGATTCCTCCGCGACATAGCTCGCGACCATGGCGATGCCTCGACCTCTGAGCGCGAGGTCGTGCAGGATCTGGGTGTCGTTCGCACTGAAGGCGGAGCGCACTTCCACGTCGATCGGTCCGCCGGGGCTGAGAAACGACCATGTCGAGCCCGTCGCATGGAAGGTGAGGCAGATATGATTGACGAGGTCGCGCGGATGTTTCGGCAGGCCGCGGCTTTCGAGATAGGACGGTGCGGCGCAGAGTTTTCGCGGATAGGGGCAGAGCGGTTCGTCGATGACGTTGGAATAGGAGGCGGGCAGGGCGCCGAGCGCGATGTCATAGCCCTCTTCGGCCGGATTGACGGAGCGGTCGACCAGCGCGAGGTCCATCGTGACATTTGGGTTTTCCTGCTGGAAATCGCTCAAGATGCGGGCGAGGAAGGCGATCGTCACCGTCGTCGGCGCCTTGATGCGCAGATGGCCCTCGATGCGCTGGGCGACGGCCGCTGCACCGCTCACCGCATCGTCGATCTCCTTCACCAAGGTCTGGTAGCGCGGCAGGTATCGTTCGCCGACCTCCGTGAGGATTAGTTGGCGGGTGGAACGGACGAAGAGTTTCACCCGCATCTCGTCTTCCAGCCGGCTGATGCGTTTTGTCACCACCGAAGGCGCGACGCCCAGGTGACGGCCGGCTGCCGAAAAGCTGCCAGAGCGCGCCACCGCCAGGAATGTGCGGATATTAATGAGCGTATCCAATGCTTTATGCCTCCCAATGCGCGCCGGGGCGCGCTCCTCCAGGGAAGCGTAACACGATCTAGCTTTCTGTTTTCGAGAAAAGTGAATGTAAAAAAATGGTGCTTTTCGACTGCACAGGAAAAGGTCAATCTAGCAACGGAGGCAATTCCGGCGCTGCAAGGCCGTCGGAAATCGAAGTTTCGAGTGCAGGAAACATCCAATGTCGCAGTTTATCGCGACTCGCGTATCAGGGTCCTTGTCAAACGGTTGAAGGCGCGCCAGCTTGATGGAGCGTAACCGGTTTCGAAGACGGATAGGATGGCATCGTTCGGGAAAGCGATGTCATCGGCAAATGAGGAGACGCGGCGAAGGTCGCACAGATTTCGGCGAGGCTCGGGCGGAGGTCCAAAGTCGCGCTCATCGTCAGTTCCAGGGAGGAGAGAAACGTGACGACAGGCAAATTCAACATGTCCGCAGTTGGCGCATGGTCGCGCCGGGTATTTCTGGCGGCTGCAGGCAGCGCCGCGATCATGGCGGCCACAGGCATGCCGGCCCAGGCGCAGGATGCCGAGTGGCAGAAGGTGATCGACGCCGGCAAGAAGGAGGGTTCGCTCGTACTCTATACCGCGCTTGTCGGCCAGCCGAGCACCAAGCAGATCGCAGAGGCCTTCACAAAACAGTATGGCATCAGCGTCGAAGTGCTTGAAGCGCGCGCCAGCGAAATCCGCGAGCGCGTCCGCGTCGAGCAGGCAGCCGGCCGCTTTGCCGCCGACGTGATGTTCACCAGCGAAGGCCAGACGCTGCTTTACGATACCGAAGACAAGTCGGTCGATCCGCTGCCGGTGACGCCGAATTCTCAGAAGATCAAGGACCGTTTCAAGCTCAAGGTGCCGATGGCATCGGTCATGACCATCCCTTACGGCATCATGATCAATACCGGCCTCGTGAAGCCGGCCGACGAGCCGAAGAGCTGGAAGGACATTGCCGACCCGAAGTGGCAGGGCAAGATTCTCTCGGACGATCCGCGCGCGATTGGTGCCGGTTACCTCTGGTTCTTTTCGACCTATGACAAGATCGGTGAGGACTATGTGAAGAAGGTTGCCGGGCAGAAGCTTTCATTCACCCGCGACCAGCGCGAATCCCAGCGCCGCACGGCGCGTGGCGAATATTCCATCTACATGCCGGTCATCCTGACCGACTTCTCGGACCTGAAGGGCCTGCCGGTCAAGTTCATCATTCCGGAAGAGGGCGTGCCTTACGTGCTTTATGGCAACGTGCTCCTGAAGAAGGCGCCGCATCCGAATGCCGCCAAGCTCTATCTCGACTTCCTGCAGAGCCCGGTTGCCCAGAAGATCTATGCCGGCCTTGGCTATGGCCCGGTCACCGATGGCGCGACGGACGGCCTGCCGGCGGATGTGAAGGCGATTTCGGAAGCCAAGCTCTACGGCACGACGGACTCGACCCGCCAGAACGACATGATGGCCAAGTCCAAGGACATCTTCAAGTAAACCTCCCAGGCCGCTGCCGGATACCCACGTCCGGCGGCGGCACCGTTTTCCACGTGAGGTATCGCGTGGAAGACCTCCCATGTGATTGGAGCAGCGAGGATACCTATGACGATTATCCAGAATCGCCCCCTAGACGACATGACCGACAAAGCGCCGACCCTGGGCGGCAACGCCTTTACGCGCGCCTTTTCCGGTGGCTCGCTGCCGCGGCTGATCGGCATGCTGTTGCTGATCCTCATCCTTGCCTTTCTGACGCTTTATCCGCTCGCCATGCTGCTTTACGGCAGCTTGCATTCGACGCCGCCCGGCATGGCCGGCGAGTTCAATCTGAACGGCTACCGGTCGATCATGACGACCCAGAACCTGATCGTTCTGGCCAATACGGTGGGGATATCGCTCGCCAAGACCATCCCGTCGCTTGTCATCGCCGTCTTCCTGGCCTGGATCATCGCGCGCACGGACACGCCGTTTCGCGGCACGCTGGAAGTGCTGATCACGCTGCCCTTCTTCATTCCGCCGATCCTGACGGCGATGGCCTGGGGCATGCTGGCGAACCCGCAGGTCGGTGTCATCAACATGGTCTGGCGCTGGATCAGCGGCGGAACCGATCCGCTGGTCAACATCTATTCCTATGGCGGCGTCATCTGGCACATGTGCCAGTATTCCATCCCGTTCCTCTTCCTGTTCATGGTCGATGCTTTTCGCGCCATGGACCCGTCGCTCGAAGAGTCTAGCCGCATGTGCGGCGCCTCGCGCTGGACGACATTCCGCAAGATCACTCTGCTCCTGATGCTGCCGGTGCTGACCAGCTCGTTCATGCTGAGCTTCATCAAGGGCATCGAGACCTTCGAATCGGCGCTGTTCTTCGGTCTTCCGGCCGGCATCAAGGTGATCACCACCGATATCTACGAGTCGATCAATCACCGCGCCACGCCGGATTATCAGTATGCGACGTCGCTTTCCTTCGCGATCATGGGGCTGATGTTCCTGCTGGTAATCGCCCAATGGGCGATCCTGCGTGGCAAGAGCTTTCAGACCGTCACCGGCAAGGGTTTTCGCCCCAACGTGATGGAGCTTGGGCCGTGGCGCTGGGTAACGTTCGGTTTCTGCGTCCTGTTCTTCTTGGTCACCGTCGTGCTGCCGGTCGGCCAGTTGATGCTCGGGTCGTTCTTCCGTTTCTTCGGCTTCTACACCTACGACATGCTGACGCTGGAGCATTACAAGTCGGTCTTCTCTAATTCCGAGTTCTGGCGCGCGTTGCGGAACACGATGCTACTGGGCCTGCTCGGCGCGACCGCGACGATGATCCTCGGCGCCATCGTCGCCTATATCTCGATCCGCACCAAATGGCGCGGCCGCAGCCTGATCGACGGCATGGCCTGGCTGCCCTGGATGATGCCGGGCATGGTTCTCGGCGTCGGGTTCCTCTGGGCGTTTGCCATGCTGCCCGGGCCGATCCCGATCTACGGCACCATCTGGGCATTGCTGCTTGCCTACATCGCGCTCGGCACGCCTGTTGCGGTGCGCGTCATGACCGGCTCCTATCATCAGCTTTCCTACGATCTGGAAGAATGTTCGCGCGTGCATGGCGCAAGCTGGTTCCAGACCATGTGGCGCATTCTGGTGGCACTCGCTTGGCCGGCCTTTGCCGTCGGTTGGGTGCTGACCTTCTTCGGCATCATGCGCGAGCTTTCCGCTTCGATCCTGCTCTATTCGGTCGGCTCCGAAACGCTTGCGGTGGTGCTGATGAAGCTCTGGGCGAATGGCAATGCCGAACAGGTCAGCGTCATCGGCCTGATGATGATGTTGATGGTCATCGTGTTCCGCTGGGTGCAGCTCGCCTTCATCAATGCCCGTGTGAGCAAGCTTTAATTTTTAAAGGAAGATAGAACATGGCTTCGGTAACGCTCGAAAACGTCACCCGCATGTATGGTGCGATCACGGCCGTCGACAATGTCAACCTCAAGATCAAGAGTGGCGAGTTCGTGACGCTGCTCGGCCCTTCCGGCTGCGGCAAGACGACAACGTTGCGCATGGTGGCGGGGCTGGAGAAGAATACGGGCGGCCGCATTTCGATCGGCGACAATGTCGTGTCGGATTCCGAGAAGGGCTATTTCGTGCCCTCCGAGCGCCGCCGTCTCGGCATGGTTTTTCAGTCCTACGCGATCTGGCCGCATATGACGGTGTTCGATAACGTTGCCTATCCGCTGCGCATCCGCCGCCGGCCGGATCAGGAAATCCGCGAACGGGTGATGAAGGCGCTCACCCTGGTCGAGATGGAGAAATATGCCGACCGTCCGTCGCCGGCACTTTCCGGTGGCCAGCAGCAGCGTGTGGCGATCGCCCGCGCGCTGGTGTTCGAGCCGGAAGTGCTGCTGCTCGACGAGCCGCTGTCCAACCTCGATGCGCGGTTGCGCACCCAGATGGGCGACGATTTCCGCGAGTTGCAGCAGCGGCTGAAGATCACCGCTCTCTACGTCACCCACGACCAGGCGGAAGCGATGGCGCTCTCCGACCGCGTCGTCGTCATGCATGGCGGCAAGATCCTGCAGGTTGGTGCGCCGGAGGAAATCTATCGCCGACCGGAAAACCGCCAAGTGGCGGCGTTCTTTGGCACGCCGAACCTGCTTAACGCGACGGTGAAGGATTGTCGCCCCAATGGCGGCCAGTATTACAAGCTGGACGTCGAGGGGCAGGGCTGGTCCGGCGAATGTCACGCAGCCACCGAAATGCCGAAGGGCACGGATGTCACCGTGATGGTGCGGCCGGAGAACCTGCAGATCCACGACGGTGGTGATGTCCGCGGCGGGCTATCCTGGTCCGGCGAGATTTCGCAGGCGATCTTCCGCGGCCCGCACCGCTCGATCATGGTCAAGACGCCCGCCCAGACGCTGCATGTGGAAACGCCGTCACTCGAAGATGTCGGCATCGGCCGGCCGGTGACGATTGCCGCGCCCTCCAGTGCCGCATGGGCCGTTCGCAATTAAGCGAAAGACGCGATGTGTACATGTGTGGCCGGTCGGCGGGGAGAAATTATGCTTTCCGCCGATTTTTAATGGCCTTGACCTATCCGATGTATGCATAGATGCTGTTGATACGACGCGCCGTACCTCCGGAGGTTGAGGCTCGGGCGGCATGATTTAATCGTTGGGAGGACGAGAATTGGCCAAGAATCTGACCCAGATCCTGAAGGAAAAGGGCAACACGGTTGAGATGCTGCGCAATTCGCGCATCGGCATGTACATCTATCCGGTCGTAGCACCTGAGTTTTCCAACTGGCGCACCGAACAGGTTGCCTGGCGCGAATCCGCCGTTCTCTTCGACCAGTCGCACCACATGGACGAGCTGATCGTCGAAGGTCCGGATGCGGCGAAATTCCTCGAAAGCCTGGCAATCAACAGCTTTGCCAATTTTGGCACCAATCGCGCCAAGCACTATGTGCCGGTCACGCCTGCCGGCCATGTCATCGGCGACATGATCATCTTCCGTGAGACGGAAGAAAAATTCGTGCTCGTTGGCCGTGCCCCGACCGCCAACTGGCTGCGCTACAACGCCTCGCTCGGCAAGCATGATGTCAAGCTGACCCACGATCCTCGCTCGCCTTCGCGTCCGGACGGCAAGGAAGTCAACCGCGTTCACTACCGTTTCCAGATCCAGGGACCGGATGCCGGCAAGATTTTCGACCAGATGAACGGCGCGCCGATCCAGGACATCAAGTTCTTCCATGTCGACTGGATCAATATCGGCCACAAGAAGGTCCAGGCGTTGCGCCACGGCATGGCCGGCGCGCCGGGCCTCGAAGTCTGGGGCCCCTATGCCGAAAAGGACGAGGTGCGCGACATCATCGTCAAGGCCGCCAAGGATGCCGGCGTCGATCTCTATCTCGTCGGTGCGCGTGCCTATTCGACCAATACGCTGGAATCCGGCTGGATCCCGTCGCCGCTGCCCGGCATCTATACCGGCGCCGAACTCTCGGGCTATCGCGATTGGCTGGACGAAAACAGCTACGAGGCGATGGGCTCGATCGGCGGCAGCCTCGTCTCCGATAATATCGAAGACTATTACGTCACGCCTTACGAACTCGGTTACGGCATCTATGTGAAGTTCGACCACGACTTCGTCGGTCGTGCCGCACTCGAAGCCATGAAGGGCCAGCCGCACCGCAAGAAGGTGACCTTCGAGTGGAATGCCGAGGACGTGATGAAGGTCATCGCCTCCAACTTCGTTCCGGGCGAGACGCCCTACAAGTGGATCGACCTGCCGCAGCCGAACTATGCCTCCTCCAGCGCCGACCGCATCATGAAGGGCGACAAGGTCGTCGGCATGTCGATGTTCAACGGCTATTCCTACAACGAACGCTGCATGCTCTCGCTCGGCGTGGTCGATGCGGATATCCAGGAAGGCGACGTGCTGACGCTGATCTGGGGCGAGCCGGACGGCGGCACAGGCAAGACCTCGATTGAGCAGGGACACAAGCAGGCGGAAATTCGGGTGCGGGTGTCGCCGACGCCTTATGCGCGGGAGGCGCGTGAGAATTATGCCGAGAGCTGGCGGACGAAGAAGGATTGATTTGCCCTCCCAGGCAAAGATGAGAGGCGGCGTGCGGGAGGGCGCCGTTTTTCATTCGAGAGATGGCAGGTGAATTCAAAGTAGTCCGCTTTCGGCCCAAAGCGGTCATTGGAGGCAGCATCCAAGGGCCAGCTTTGCGCCTCCGTTACAGGCGTTCCATGACCGTTCTTATCCACCCGTAAACGGACATTACTCCCGGGAGTACCGGAAAATGCGTTTAGCGAAAATCCGCGTCAAGCAATCCTGACCTGGTGGTTACCCTCGCGCTTACGCTCCGGCCTCTCCGATCTTGCCGCAGACTCATACGGTAAAGGTGGCGAGGAAGGGCCTGCAAGTACGAGCACCTATGCTGTCAATGCTCTCCAGTTATCTTTTAATAGGTCGTCACACGTTGTGTTGTGGAGGTAGCTGTCAGTCACCCGCGATTTCATGTGATGCCAGAGGGATTTCTTGATGTCTTCAAGAGCCGCCGCCGCGTTTTGCTGTGACATGCCGAGTGTGGTTCCATAGACCTGCTTTTCAGGGCCGTCGTCTTCGATCTTGAGAAGTTCCATATTCATGGCGCCGTAGGCAAAGCCCAGATAAACCACCTGTTCTGCTTCTGATATGGTTTTCCGCATGCGCGCAAGCATGGCGCGGTCATCCGACCGCTCGGTAAAGGTACGGAGCTGGTTCGCGATGGCGGGCAGGTTGCTGCCGTCAGCATCGTCACCGAAGGCGACGCCGTCACTGGGGTTGCCTTGCCAGGGCAGGCGGCCGACCTGCCCGTAAGGATGGATTATCTTTAAGTCCTGCATAAGCAGCTGAATTTCCTGAAGAGGCATTCGCATATACGTCGAAAGCCAATTGGAAATGTAGTGTTCGAGGCACCGGTCGTAGTTGAAGGTGATGAAGCTCACGTTGTCGAACACATACTCAATATCTGACCTCTGAAGCTGCTCGGTGAGCATCTGGCAAAAGGTGTTCTGCCAGACCGATGGCATGTCGTTGAAGCTCAGATTCTTGTCGCTGCGGGGGTCGCCGTAGATGATACTGCCCTGTTCTGCAGAAAGTATGCTTGAGGCAATGCCCAGCTTCCCAGCGAGGATAATATGCCGGTCGTCGGCGTGGGTATGCAGGTAGTTATCAATTGAAATGGCTTGCGACATGGCTGTTGCAACTTCGCGTCCGGCTCTGGTCAGTACCGAAATATCGCTGTTGCCGTTTACGTCCTGCGAAATCCGCGCCATTGCCTCGGCAATCCCGGAGTCGCCCGACACGAGCTGCTGTCCGTGCTTGAACGAGAAGCTAAGCCGCTTAGCAATTTCGTACTTCAAGCCGTCACCCACCGGCAGACGAAGGTTATAGCTGCCGCCAGCTCCTACGATGAAAGCCGTCTTCCGCTTGAACATTCTTCGCTCCACGATCTGACGAATTCGTAGCATGGGCAAAGCGAGTCGCACAGCCAACTGAACAGAACCGCCGACGGCCTGGAATGACTCTTGCGCCTGATCCGGGCCTTCCGCTATCGGCCCTGTTCCAGTCGCGCATTGCAATTTTTATAATGTCTCCTGTTGGCGCAATGCAGCCATCGCGATCGGATCTTTATTCAGGCTGCGCAACGGGCGAACGGACTACGACGGTCGCCCATCCCCCATCTTCCCCGGATTCATGATCCCCTTCGGGTCCAGCGCCGCCTTGATCTTCTCCATCACATCCACCGCCTTGCCATGCTCCTTGCGCATGAACTTCAGCTTGGCGATCCCGATCCCATGTTCCCCGCTCGCCGTGCCGCCCACTTTCAGCGCCCGCTCCACCAGCCGGTCGGCCATTTCCTCGGCTTCCTTCAGATGCGCCGGATTGTTCGGGTCGATCAGGTAGGCGGTGTGGAAATTGCCGTCGCCGACATGGCCGATGATCTGGCCTTTCAGCGAAGAGGCGTCGATATCGGCGCGGGCGGCGACAATGCTTTCGGCGAGACGGGAGATCGGGACGCAGATATCGCCGGTATAGAGGTCATAGCCCGGAATGATCGCCTTGGTCGCCCAGAAGAGATCGTGGCGGGCCTGCCAGAGCTTGTTGCGCTCGTCGGTATCGGCGGTCCAACGATAGGAAATGGCGTCGTGGGCGGTGCAGATGTCTTCCGCCAGCCGGGCCTGTTCCTCCACCCAGGCCGGCGTGCCGTGAAATTCGAACAGCAGCGTCGGCGCGACGGGCATGTCGAGCTTCGAATAGTTGTTGACGCTCGCGATCGCCACCTCGTCGAGGAATTCGACGCGGGCGACCGGGATGCCGTATTGCACGGCTGCGATTACCGCTTCGACGGCCTTGGCAACCGTCGGGAAGGGGCAGAAGGCGACCGAGACCGCTTCAGGGATGGGGTGCAGGCGAACCGTCAATTCGGTGATGACGCCGAGCGTGCCCTCCGAACCTACAAAGAGATGTGTGAGGTCGTAGCCGGTCGAGGATTTGCGGGCGCGGGAGCCGGTTTGAATGGCCGTGCCATCCGGCGTTACCACGCGCAGAGCCAGCACGTTTTCGCGCATCGTGCCGTAGCGCACCGATGTCGTGCCGCTGCCGCGGGTCGAGGCCATGCCGCCGATCGAAGCATCGGCGCCGGGATCGACCGAGAACATCAGGCCCGTCTCGCGCAATTCCACGTTCAACTGCTTGCGAGTGACGCCCGGCTGAACGACGGCGAGCAGGTCTTCCGGGCGGATTTCGACGATCTTGTTCATCTCGCGCGTATCGAGCGTGATGCCCCCACGGATCGGGATCGTGTGGCCTTCCATCGAGGAGCCGGCGCCGAAGGGCACGACCGGCACGCCATGCGCGGCACAGGCGGAGACGATCGCTGCGACCTCTTCCTCCGTGCGCGGGAAGGCAACGGCATCGGGCAGGTGAGGGGCAAGCCGTGACGTATCGTGGCTGTGGTGTTCGCGAACGGAGTTCGAGGTTGCCAGGCGGTCGCCGAGCAGTGACTTGAGTTCCGCGATGACCTTGCTGACCGGTGTTGCGATATCCATGCCATTCCTCCCGTTGCGTAGTCTATTGGCGAATCCCGTTCGCGGAGAAGTTCGCCCCGGCCGATTTCGCGCGTCTTTCACCACTGCCTCCCGAGATCCAAAGCCTCCACAAGGATCTCCGGCGTTCCGCAACAATGTATGCACGGAGCGCCGAAATTATCTTAGACGGTTTGCAACTCTGGTGAAGGCCTCGTGTGAAAAATCTCAGGCTTCCTGATTTTTTATGCCATTTAACGAAAACGCAACTTGTCGTGCGTGCCTCGATGTGCTGAAATTCGCTGGTCCGTATGGATTGCAACCTTGGGAGGGGTTGGAGTCCTGGGAGAGCGGACATGGGAGGAAATCGATGTATACACGACTGTCCAGCACAGTTGAGCCGGTCATTGGGCCGACACATCCGGTTTCGGCTGCGAAGGCGAGGCCGGGCCTCGTCTTCGCAGATCCTTTCGCGGTCTGCGCTGTCGGCCATTTCAGACCTCACAGGATTTCGGGCGCCGAATTCTATGGCGCGACGACTATCAATGGCGCATCGCGCCGCCATTCGGCCTGACCGCGGGCTTTGCCGGCGGGCTCCACGGGAGCCGCAGGCTTCCAAATCTCATCGACATCTGCTTTTCAACGGGAGGAGAACAGCATGAAAATCAAGGCATTGCTTGCAACGGCCAGCCTGGCTGCATTGAGTGTTGCGGCCTGGAATGTGCCGGCTCAGGCGCAGCAGGTGGAATTGACGCTTTCCCATTGGGTGCCTGCGACACATGCGTTGCAGCCCGGCGGCATGGAGCCGTGGGCGAAGTCGATCAGCGAAGCGTCCGGCGGGCGGATCAAGGTCACCATTTATCCGGCCTCGCAGCTGGGCGCAGCACCCGACCACTACGACATGGCGCGCGACGGCATTGTCGATATCGCCTTCATCAATCCGGGTTATCAGCCGGGCCGCTTCCCGATCATTGCCGCGGCGGAAATCCCGTTCCTCGTTTCCAATGCCAAAGGCGGATCGCGCGCCTTTGCGGAATGGTATCGCCAGTATGCGGCCAAGGAGATGAAGGACGTTTATGTCTGCCTGACGCATCTGCATGATCCCGGCACGCTGCACAGCACCAAGGGGCCGCTTCAGGTGCCGGCAGACCTCAAGGGCAAGAATATTCGCCCGGCGCATGCGACGATGGCGCGGCTCGTCAGCTCGTTGGGCGCCGCTTCCGTTCAGGTGCCGGCCGGGGAAATGCGCGAGCTGATTTCCAAGGGCGCGGCCGATATGACTGCATCGCCGTGGAACTCGATCTATACGTTCGGCCTGCAGGACGTCACGAAACATCATCTCGACATGCCGTTCTACGTCACCACCTTCGCCTGGGTGATGAACAAGGACAAAATCAACGGGCTTTCCCCGGCTGATCGCAAGGTGATGGACGATCATTGCACGCCGGAATGGGCGGAAAAGGTCGCGAGCAAATGGGCCGATGCGGAAGCGGCGGGTCGTCAAAAGATGATCGATGCCGGCGGCCACACCATGTACAAACCGACGCCGGACGAGGTTGGCCTATGGAAGAAGGCGACCGGTTCGCTGCAGGGCGAATGGGAGGCCGCGGCCACCAAGGCCGGCATCGACGCAAAGGCCGGTTGGGCGAGCTTTGGTGAATTGCTCAAAAAGTACAATGCCGACGTGAAATAGGCCTGCGCAGGGTGGGCGCCCTTCGGCGTCCGCCTCCCGTCCCATCCCACAGTCGAGCCATACCATGAACCGATATCTCGAACGCTTCACCGAGATGGTCGATACGATTGCCGGCCTGCTTCTCGGGCTTTGCACGATCCTGATCGTCGTCTCCACCATCGGCCGCTACGCCTTTTCCTGGGCGATCCCGGATTCCTTCGATATCTCGCGCTACCTGATCGGTGCCTGCATGATGTGGGGCTTCGCATCGCTCGGATATCGCGGCGGGCATATCGCGGTGGATCTGTTGTATGAACCGCTCGGCCCGCGGGGCCGGCGGGTGCTGGATTTCATTTCCTGGGGTTCGCTGCTGGTCTTCACCGTCATGCTCGCCTACCAGATGTTTTTCAAGCTGACGAGCGCCTACAACAGCCATGAAGCGACGTTCGATCTGCGCATTCCGGTCTGGCCCTTTGTCGGGCTGATCTGGCTCGGGTGCGCCTCCGCAGTGGTAACGACAGCGGTCGTGCCGTTCCTGCGCCGCAAAGCGGAAGAAACCAATCCGCTCGAAGGGCATGGCGTATGACGACAGCCGATCTCGTTGCAATCGGCGGCTTCGTCGCCATGTTCGTGTTGATGGGGCTGCGCGTGCCGCTCGGTGTCGCGATGGGTCTGGTTGGAGTTTTTGGTTTCGCGATCATACGCGGCATCAACCCGGCGCTCAACCTACTCACCACGTCGCCAATCCGTGTCATCACCGATTTCAATCTCACACTTGTGCCGTTCTTCATCCTGATGGGCGCGTTTGCGACCAATTCCGGCATGTCGCGCGAATTGTTCCGGACGGGCAATGCGTGGCTCGGGCAATTCCGAGGCGGGCTGGCGCTCTCGACGATCGCCGCCTGCGCCGGGTTTGCGGCGATCTGCGGCAGTTCGATTGCGACCGCCGCGACCATGACCCGCATCGCCCTGCCGGAAATGCGCAAGGCCGGTTATGCGGATGCCACGTCGACCGGCGCGATTGCTGCCGGCGGCACGCTCGGCATCCTCATTCCACCCTCCGTCATGATGGTCGTCTATGCGTTTCTGACCGAGACGGATGTCGGGCAGCTGCTGATGGCCGGCATCATTCCCGGCATCATGGCGACCTTCATGTATATGGGCACGGTGCTGATCGCCCATGGAAAGAACCTGCCGGCCGGCAGCAAGTTTGACATTGGCGAAGCGTTTGCCTCGCTGCGCGGGGTCTGGGCGGTGATGCTGCTGTTCGTGGCGGTGATCGGCGTGATCTATATGGGTATCGCGACCGCAACGGAGGCTGCGGCTGTCGGTGCGTTTCTGACCATGGTGATCGGCGTGCTGCGCGGACGCCTGAATTTCAAGTCGATCATGGCGAGCCTGGTGGAGTCGCTGCGCACGTCCGTCTCGCTGTTCAGCGTGCTGATCGGGGCGATCCTGTTCGGTTATTTTCTGGCGATCACCCAGTCGCCGCAGAAGCTCACGGCATTCATGGTGGCGATGGATCTCGGGCCGCATGGCACGCTGGCGCTGATCCTCGTCATCTTCTTCATCGCCGGCGCGCTGATGGACGAGATGGCGATGATGATCCTTCTCGTGCCGATTGTCTTTCCGGTCATTGCCCATCTGGGCTTCGATCCGGTCTGGTTCGGGATTATCCTGGTCGTGTCCTGCCAGCTCGGCATGATCACGCCGCCCGTCGGCATCAACGTCTTTGTCATCAATTCGATCGCCAAGGACGTGAGGATCACCACGATTTATGGCGGGGTCATGCCCTTTATCCTCACCGACATCATCCGGCTGACCCTGCTCGTCATTTTCCCGATGATCACGCTCTGGCTACCGATGACGATGCGATAGGAGGCGACACTATGGCTCTTCCACAGGCTCCCGGCATGAGGCCGCTCTGCGAAATCCGCGCCGAACTCGGCACGCCGATCGAAAAGGGAAGCGGCCCCGGCGGCCGCTGGCGGATCATCCCGATCGTCGGTGGAACCGTCGAGGGCGAGCGGCTGTCCGGCCGTGTCATCAACTTTGGCGCGGATTGGCAGAGCGTTTATGATGAGGGATATGCGGAACTCGACACGCGCTATGTGATCGAGACCCATGACGGGGTGATGATCGACATCCGTAATTTCGGTTTCCGGCATGGTCCGCCGGAGGTTCTTGCACAGCTTGCGGCAGGTCAGACCGTTGACCCGGCGCTCTATTACATGCGAACCAATCCCAGGTTCCAGACTGGAGATCCCCGCTATAGCTGGCTCAACCGCACCATGTTCATTGGCACGGGTGAGCGCATGGCAAGCGCGGTGCGGATCAACGTTTTCGAAGTGCTCTGAAAAACGATCCACCGGAGCATGGAGAGGGGAAGGCCACCGGATGGGGTTCCATCCGGTGGCCTTTTAGTTTGGTGGTGGTGGTCGTTGTCTTGGATGCTTGCCCCTCATCCGCCTGCCGGCACTCTCTCCCCGTTTTGACGGGGAGAAGGACATATGCCGCACTGTCGCTTTTTAATCTCGACGCCGAGCAGGGCACGTTCCCTCTCCCCGTCAGAACGGGGAGAGGGTTAGGGTGAGGGGCTACTTTTCCAATTTTTGGCAGGTGGCCGAAATGCCCCTCCCAATGGGACTGGATCCGGCCATCACGCCATATGGATCGTCTTCGTCTCGAAGTAGTTCTCCAGACCTTCCGGCCCGCCTTCGCGGCCGATGCCGGATTGTTTGAAGCCGCCGAAGGGGTGCTGGATGTCGACGATCATGCCGTTCACCGTAACGCTGCCGGTGCGCATGCGGCGGGCAAAGGCGTAGCCGCGTTCCGGATCTGCCGTGAAGACAGCGCCGGAAAGGCCGTACATTGTGTCGTTGGCGATCTTCGCAGCTTCGTCCTCATCCTTGTAGCTGATGATAGACACGACCGGGCCGAAGATCTCCTCCTGGGCGATCTTCATGTCCATCGTCACGCCGGTGAAGACCGTCGGCTCGATGAAGTACCCCTTGTCGAGGCCGGCCGGGCGTCCACCACCGCAGGCGACCGTCGCACCGCCTTCGCGGCCGGCGGCGATATAGCCTTCGACGCGGGCGAGCTGGCGGGCCATGGTGAGCGGACCCATCTGGGTGGTCGGATCGGCAGGGTCACCGACCTTGATGTTCTTTACCGCACCGACGAACATGTCGGTGAACTCCTGCTTGCGGGATTCCGGCACCAGGATGCGGGTCAGCGAGAAGCAGACCTGACCGGTAATCGGCATCGAGTAAATCAAGAGCGGCATCATCGCCTTGCTGAAATCGGCATCGTCGAGCAGAACGGCTGCCGATTTGCCGCCGAGCTCCAGGCTGACGCGGGTCAGCTTGTCGGCGCAGGCGGCGGCAATGGTGCGGCCGGCAACCGTCGAGCCGGTAAACGAGACCTTGTCGATGCCCTTGTGGCGAACGAGATAGTCACCGCCTTCGCGACCGGCCGGCACGAGGTTGAACACACCCTTCGGGATGCCGGCCTGCTCGATGCATTCGGCGAGCAGATAGGCGTCCAGCGGGGTTTCCGGCGAGGGTTTCGAGACGACCGTGCAACCGGCGGCGAGTGCGGCTGAGATCTTGTAGTTTAGCAGCACCATCGGCGCGTTCCACGGCGTGATCGCCGCACAGACACCGACCGGCTCGCGCACGACGCGGACTTCGCCGCCATCGGCACGCTTGCGGTGGCTGACGAAATCGTCCTTTTCGATCATGTCCGCATAGAAATTGTAGAGGCCGGGATTTTGGCCAACGAGCTTCTTGGTGAGGCCGATTGGCGCGCCGACCTGCGTGGTCCAGGCATTGGCGATCTCGTCGAGGCGGGCGGTCAAGAGGTCGGCGACCTTGCGCAGGTAACCGGCGCGTTCCTTGAAGGTCATGCGCGGCCAGGGGCCGTTGTCGAAGGCATCACGGGCGGCGGCGACGGCCTTGTCGATATCGGCGTTTGTCGCTTCCGGATAGCTGAACAGCAGTTCTTCGGTCACCGGCGAGATGACATCAAGCTTGTTCGAACCGGTGGGTGCCACCCATTCGCCGTTGATAAAGAATTTCTCAGGCGTCTTCAGTATGTTCTCGTTTCTGACGGCCACATTCATCTCAGTCTCCTCCTCTGACAGAATGATTTCCAAAAGACGCGGCCCCTTCATGCTCAGAAGGTACCGCAGGCAGGATGCCAGTTCTTCTCCCTTTTCGCAGCGCACGGCCTTGCAGCCCTGGGCTTCTGCGATCTTCACAAAGTCCATGTGGCCGATATCGACGCCGTCGATACGGCCGGACCCGGCGCGCTCGGCAATCGCCTTCAAAACCCTGTAGCCGCCGTTGTTAAGGATCACGATCATCAGGTTGGCGTCATATTCCACCGCCGACCAGATCGACTGGATGGAATAGAGGCTCGACCCGTCGCCGATGACGGCGATGACCGGCTGATCGGGTTTGGTGAGCGCCGCGCCGACCGAGCCGGGCAGGGCGTAACCCAAGCCGCCGCTGGCGGTGGCGAAGAAGCCGCCCGGCCGTTCGATCGGGAAGAAATCATGCAACGCATCGCGCCCGCCCGGTGCTTCCTCGAAAACGATGCTTTCGGGCGATCGGACCTCGGCGAGTGTCTGGTAGAAAAACGGCTGGGTAATGCCCTTCGGGGTACTGAGGCGCGGTATGGTGCGGGCAGGGCCGTCGGCGCGCTTCGTCCGTGGATGCAAGCGCTCCATGAGGCCTTCAGCGGCGACACGCAGGTTTGAGATCATCGCATTGCCGGCGATTGCGCCGGCGGCCTGGGCCGGATCGTCGGTGATGAGCCAGAGTTCGGCGCCTTCCGGAATATCCGGACCGGAACCTGCGAAGTGATAGGTGAAGGCCGGTGCACCAAGCACAAGGACGAGGTCCGCGTTGCCGAGGCATTGCGTCAGCTTCGGCTGGAAGGCGGGCAGGAAACCGGCGAACAGATTGTGGCGTTCCGGGAAGCTGCAGCGGGACGAGAGCGGGCTCGCCCAGACTTTTGCCTGTAGCTTCTCCGCCAGCCGGACGGTTGCATCCCAGGCGTTGTCGAGATCGACACCGGGACCGACAACGAGGACCGGTTCTCTCGCCGTGTTCAGCCGGTTGGCAAGATCGTCGAGTGCTGCGGCCGGCGCGCTGATCACCGTTTCCACCTCGCGGATGGCGATCGGCCGGGCTTCCGCCTGCCAATCGCTGAGCGGCACGGAGACCATGACCGGACCGCGCGGCGCCTGCATTGCCATGTGGTAGGCACGGGCGATTGCGGCTGGCACGTCTTCGGCGCGGGCGGGTTCGCAAGCCCATTTGACATAGGGCTTCGGGAATTCGGTGGCGCTTTCGGCAAACAGGAAGGGATCGTGCGGCAGGAGTTCTCGCGACTGCTGGCCTGTCGTGATGATCAGCGGCGCACGGTTGCGATAGGCCGTGTAGATATTGCCGAGCGCGTGGCCAAGGCCGGCAGCGGAATGCAGATTGACGAAAGCCGGGCCGCGGGTGGTCTGCGCATATGCGTCGGCCATGGCGACGACGATCGATTCCTGCAGGCCGAGCACATAGGAAAAGTCTTCCGGGATGTTCATGAACATCGGCAGTTCGGTCGAGCCGGGATTGCCGAAAATCCGGTCTATGCCCTTCTGGCGGAGAAAATCGAAGACCGCTTCGGCCACCGATTTTGCCTCCGTCTGGCCACGCAGCTTTGTGCTGCCGGACAGGAAGTCCTGCGTCATCTTGTTCACGGCTGGAGCCTCCTCCCGGCCCGCGGACCTACAGCCCGCGCGTGTACTTTCAATATCAGTGTCCCATATGAAGTCCTGTCTTGGAATTGAAGAATTTCTCAAAATCCATTACATGAAGGCATGGCTTTGGATGTTCGTTCCGCCCAGATCATTCTTGAATGCGCAAGGCGTGGCAGCCTTGGCGCGGCCGCGACGGCGCTCAACATGACGCAGCCAGCCATTACACGGATGCTGAAGCGGCTGGAAGAGAGCTATGGCGTTTCGCTTTTCGAACGAACGACGCGCGGCGTCGAGCCGACCGTTTTCGGCGAGGCGCTGCTGCCCTACGCAAAGCTGGTCGTCTCGGAAATCGGCAATGCGGGCGATGTCATCCAGCAGATGCGTGGCGCGAGCCGTGGCGTGGTCCGCATTGGCGGGGTGGCAAGCGTCGTTGGCGGCTTCATCATCGCCGTCATTCATGAAATGCGCAAACAGCATCCCGAGGTGCAGTACCAGATCATCGAGGATCTGGAGGACCGGGTGCTGGAGGGGCTGAAGGGCGGGACCATCGATATCGCCATTTCGCCGGAGCCCTACCTCGACGACGATATCATCATGGCAACGCCGGCGATCATGCATGACATGGTGTCCGTCTTCGCGCGCGCCGATCACCCGATCATAAAACGGGATCACGTCAGCCTTGCGGAAGCAGCCCGCTTCGACTGGGCCATGCCGCCGCCCGGCACGCCGACCGTGCGCGAATGGCAGCGGCGTTTCCACGACAATGCGCTGGAGCCGAATGCACCATCGATCATTTCCCGCTCCGTGCCGGTGCTGAAGGCGGCGGTTCTCTCCGAGGCGCTGTTCTGCTGGATGCCGTTGCCTTTGCTGCGCGAAGAAGTCGAGCGCGGCAATCTCGCCCGGGTCAATGTGCCCGACCTCGACTGGCAGCGCACATTCCGGGTCTATCGGCGCAAGAAGGGGCTTATGACGCCGCCGACCGCCAATCTCCTGCAAACGATCCGCCGCATCAGCGAGGAGCGGGCCGAACAGGTATCATGAGGCCGGCGGCTTAGAGCTGTGAGGTTCAGTGCTGTTTGGAGCCGGCGCTCTTGCCGTCCGAGCTCTTCGAGCGTTCTTCGACGCGGTCAGCGCCTTTGGCGAGATCGGAACCTTTCTTTGCTTCGACCTTCTTTTCTTCCTTACGGGTTTCCTTCTTCAAACCGCGTGCGGACTCGCGGCCTTTTTCATTCGGTGCCTGTTGGATGCCCATGATCTTTCCTCCTGAAAGTGAGAGCGAAACCGAACCCTTCGAAACCGGCTTTGTTCCTGCGTGTTGGCTTGTTGTCCTAAAAGGTGGTATATACGACATTTGAGACGACCGGCTTCGGGCGTATTTGTCTTCCCAAGGCGCATGGGGCGCCTGTGGAGAACAACGATGTCTAGCAATGTTTCCAAGGGCACGGCCCTTATCACCGGTTCGTCTTCGGGTATCGGTGCCGTCTATGCCGAGCGTCTGGCGCGTCGCGGTTACGATCTGATCCTGGTTGCACGAAGCCGCGGCAAGCTCGATCTTCTCGCACGCAAGATCGGTGATGAAACCGGCCGGTCGGTCGAGGTGATCACAGCCGATCTTTCCAACCGGGCAGACAGCGCCCGCGTCGAAGAAGTTGTGCGCACCGACCAGAGCATCACGCTGCTGGTCAACAATGCCGGGCTTGGCGCCACCGCGCCGCTGGTCGCGGCAGATGTGGACAAGATGGAGGAAATGCTGACGCTCAATGTCAACGCCCTGATGCGCCTGACCTATGCTGCGGCGCCCGCCTTCGTCGCTCGCGGCAAGGGCACGATCATCAACATTTCCTCGATCGTTGCGATCGGCCCGGAAATCCTCAACGGCGTCTATGGCGGCAGCAAGGCTTTCGTGCTCGCCTTCACACAGTCCCTGAAACACGAGCTTGCCGACAAGGGCGTGACGGTGCAGGCGGTGTTGCCGGGTGCGACGGCCACCGACTTCTGGGGCATTGCCGGAACGCCGGTCGAGCATCTTCCGGGCGAGATCGTCATGCGTGCCGAGGATATGGTCGATGCGGCACTTGCCGGTCTCGATCAGGGTGAACTTGTGACCATTCCAGCACTCCCAGACGCCGCCGATTGGCAGGCCTATGAAGCCGCCCGCCAGAAGATGATGCCAAACCTTTCCCGCAGCGCGCCGGCGGATCGTTACAAGGCAGCATAGTCAAACACCGCAAAATCGGCCATGTTTCGGCCGTTTCAGAAAGGTCCGCCATGCACCGCATCGGTTTCGTCATTTTCCCGGGATTCCAGGTCATGGGCTTTGCCGCCCTGACGGTTTTCGAGGTGGCGAACACGATGCTTGGCGGCGATGCCTATTCGATCACTATGCTTTCCGAAACCGGCGGGCTTGTTCCGAGCTCCGCCGGTTTCAGCGTCGATACGAAGGCATTCGGCGACATGGAATTCGACACGGTCATGATCGGTTCGGGGATTGATCTCCTGCCGGTGACACCGGGCCTGATCGAGTTCGTGCGTCGGGCGGCATTGAGCGTTCGGCGGATCGCTGCCCCTTGCGTCGGCGCCTTCACGCTGGCCGAGGCCGGGGTGCTGGAAGGGCGGCGGGCGACGACCCATTGGTTTTTTGCGCGCGAATTGCAGGCCAGATATCCGGCCGTCAATGTCGAGGAGGACCGTATCTTCATCATCGATGGACCGGTCTGGACATCGGCCGGCATGACGGCGGGTATCGATCTGGCGCTCGCCATGGTCGAGAAGGACCATGGGGCAGAGGTGGCTCGCTCGGCTGCCCGCAAGCTCGTCGTGCATCATCGCCGCGCCGGCGGGCAATCGCAATTTTCCAGCCTGCTCGAACTGGAGCCGAAATCCGATCGTATCCAGAAGGCGCTGATTTATGCCAACGGGCATCTGAAGAACGAGCTATCCGTCGAGGAGTTGGCGGACGTAGCCGGTTTGAGCCCCCGGCAGTTCAGCCGTGCTTTCCGCTCGGAGACAGGGCAGTCGCCGGCCAAGGCGGTAGAGAATATCCGTGTCGAGGCCGCGCGGCTGTTGATGGAGCAGGGGCGACATTCGATGGACGTGATCGCCGACGAAACGGGATTTGCGGACCGCGAGCGGATGCGGCGGGCTTTCGTCAGGACGCTCGGCCAGCCGCCGCAGGCGATCCGCCGTAATTCCCGCGTCGCATAACCTATTCGGTCGCGAGACCGCGCCGCTTGCGGCCGCCGCGTTTGATCAGCATTTCGCCGGCATTGGCCGGCAGGCGCATAAACGAGATCGTCGCGGATGCGGAAACGATCGCGACGACGAAGAAGGCGATGTGGAAATCGGTCAGATCCAGATTGCTGCCGCGCCACGAGCTGGAAATGTCGAGCGAGGCACCTGCCACCGCCACGCCCATCGCCATCGAAATCCGCTGTGCAACCGCATTGATCGACGTCGCCTGACCGCTTTCGTCATCCGGCACGTCGGCGAAGGTCATGGCGCTGACGCCTGAAAAGGCCATCGAGCGCAGCAGTCCTCCGACCAGCAGGCAGAACATGATCAACGTCACCGGCGTCTCGGCGGTGAAGAAGCCGTTCACGCCCAGCAGGATGGCAGAAAGCAGCGTGGTGACCGCCAGGATGTTGCGGAAGCCGAACAGATTGTAGGTGCGAGAGGCGAAGAATTTCGAGCCCATGGAGCCGAGTGCGGTCACGAACGTCGTCATGCCCGATTGCAAAGGTGTCAGGCCGAATTGCATCTGCAACATCAGCGGCAGCAGGAAAGGCAGGGCGCCGAGGCCCATGCGGAAATTCGACGCTGCGAAAATCGACATCCGGAAGAGAGGATAGCGAAACAGTTTCGGATCGAGCAGCGGATGCGGTGTGCGGTAGGTATGCCAGATGTAGATCAGCCCGCTGACGACGCCAACCGCGATGCAGATATAGCCATAGGTCATCGGGACTGCCGGCAGGCTCAGCACCGAAATTCCAAAAGTGAAGGCGCTGAAGGCGATGCCGGAGAGAAAGAACCCGCGGAAATCGAGCGGTTTCGGTTCGCGCGGCTCGATCGGATCGAGGAATTTCGTCACCATCAGGATGCCGAAAATGCCGATAGGCACATTGATCCAGAAGATCCAGTGCCAGGAGAGATAGGTGGTGATGAAGCCGCCAACCGGCGGGCCGATGATCGGGCCGATCAGGGCGGGTATAGTGAGCCAGGCCAGCGCATCGATCAATTCGTTGCGTGGCGTGCCGCGCACCAGAAGCAGGCGGCTGACCGGCGTCATCATCGAGCCGCCGGCGCCCTGCACGAAACGCCAGAGCACGAAGGCTTCCAGCGAGTTGGAAAACGCGCAGCCGATCGAACCGATCATGAAGACGAGGATTGCGAGCCGGAAGATCTTCAGCGCCCCAAACCGGTCGGCCACCCAGCCGCTGATCGGGATGAAGATCGCCAGCGAGACCAGATAGGTCGTGATCGCCAGTTTCAGCGCGATCGGTGAAGTACCGATATCGGCGGCGATGGCCGGCAGGCTGGTGGAAATGATGGTGGAATCCATCCGCTCCATGAAGAGCGCCACGGCAAGGATGATCGGCATCAGGCGGGGTGTGGACAAGGCAATCGGACTCGGGTGGCGGGAAAACGCGGCCACCATAGGCCCGGGGATGGGGCCTTGCCAAATTAAGGTTTCTAAAGAAAACCGCTGATTTGCTTATGCGAGCGAGTTCGGGCGGTTCTTGCAGAAATAAAAGAACCGGCGAGGGCGCCGGCTCCGGTTTCTGTGGCGGTTCGTGTGCCCGATTACCGCCCGTTCGAGCGAGCCGACAGGAAAACCTGCGGTTCGAAGGTGAAATCCTTGTCGAACGGATAGATCGGCCGCTTGCGGCGGGTATTGCCGATGCGCTCGACGAATTGGTCGACGACGCCGTTCGACAGCGCCATCAGGTTCGGGTTGGCGATCGGTGCCAGTTCCGGCGACAAGTAGCCCGACTTGACGACGATGATCTTCGCCTTGTGCGGATCGAGACCGAGGCGGGTGAAATCGACGATGTTGTGATAGGGGCGACGCTTGGCCGAAAGCACAAGCTCGATGCCGCCGATCGCGACGACTGCCTGCCGGTCGGCGAGGTCGCTGGTTTCGTGCAGGAACTGCACTTTCGCCTTGACCTGGATCGGCTTGCTGTTGATCGAATCCAGCCAAGCACCGATCGAGAGATCCAGTTCCGCACCGATGCCGGCAGCGTAGCAGGCTTCGGCGGCAGGCTTGTCGGCAATGCCGGCAAAGACGACGCCGGTTGCGCCCTTGGCGATCAGGTCGGCCAGCACTTCCGCGCGGTCGCCCACGCCGCCGCCGGTCGGGTTGTCGCCGGATTCGGCGAGAACGACCGGAGCGGTTTTCGAGGCGATTGCCTTGTCGACCAGTTCCTCGATCGAGCCCGTCTCGCAGCCGAAGACGAAATCGCCGCGGGCATCCCAATAGGCCTTGGCGACACGTTTTGCCTCGCGCTCCAGCACGACGCGGTCGGTGCCGGTCAGGATCGCGGCGGCGGTGGCGCGAGGTTCATCAGCCCAGACGTAACCCACCATCAGCGAGGCATCCCAGACGCCGTCGATCGCGTCGATTTCCGGCATCATGTCGTAGAGACTCTTTGCCGGCTCATCGACAGTCGAGGTGCGCTCGCCGGGAAGGACGACCGGGATCGGAGCCCAGAGCAGGATCGGCCTGACGCCGGTCTTCAGGCTCTCGACGAGCATCTTCACCGACCGGCGCATGGTTTCTTCGACATCGATATGCGGCGCGGTGCGGTAGGTGGAATACATATCCAGCGCGTCGATGATGCGCTGGCTCACATTGCCGTGCAGGTCGTAGCTGGCGGAGACGGTGCAGTCCGGGCCGACCAGCTCGCGGGCGGTGGTGATCCAGTCGCCTTCGGCATCTTCCATGCCTTCGACATACATGGCGCCGTGCATGGCGAGGTAGAGACCGTCGAGCGGCAGCAGCGGCTTCAGGCGTTCGACAAATTCCGACGTGAACTTGTCGTAGGTGGCGCGTGAAACCGGGCCGCCAGCGATGGCGCGGCAATGAATGGTCGGCAGGAACTCGGCGTCATAGTCTTTGAGAAAGGCGAAGTAGGGAGCGGTCGTCAGTTCCTCGCCGCGCGTCACGCGAAAATCCTTCTCCTCGTTCAGGACCGGATTGTAGGTGCTGCATTCGATATGGATGCCGCCGACAGCGATGCGCAAGGGCCTGGACATTGGGCGAAAAACCTCAGTTGGAGTTGGGACCGATCAGAAAACTATGGGCGGCGATGCTGGCCGCGCCGCGTGCCCAGACATCGCCATCGACGCGCTTGATGCGGATCGGCGTCTGGCCGGCGTAACGGGGAAGAACGTTGGTTTCGACCGCCTGATTGACCACAGTGCCGAACAGGCCGTCGAAAGATCCCTCGACATGGGTGATCAGGATCATGCCGGGGTCGTTGATCTGGATGAGGTTGGCGATCGCCAGACCGAGCGCGGAACCGGCGCGATGCAGCACGCGGATTGCGGCGGCATTGCCGGTAGAAGCCTCATTCTCGATATCGGACAGCGAAACGCATTCGATACCTTCGGCGCGCGACATTTCCTTGATCGCCTTCATGGAGGCGACTGTATCGAGGCAGCCACGCTTGCCGCAGCGGCAGGGGGAGCCGCCGGGCTCGATGGTGCAATGGGCGATTTCGCCGGCACCGCCATGCTTGCCGCGATAAAGCTTGCCGTCGATGAAATGGGCACAGCCGATGCCGTCGCCGAGCGAAACGACGCTGAAGCTCTGGATCTCGCGGGCGCTGCCGAACAGCTTTTCGCTGACTGCGACAGCCTTGGCGTCGTTTTCGATGAAGGTCTCGATGCCGGTGCGTTCGCGGATGATTTTTGCGAGCGGCACGTCCTGCCAGTTCAACAGGGTGGATTGCACGCAGTTCGACTGCGTCTCGTCGACGAAGCCGGAGAGCGCCACACCGATGCCGGAAAGCTTTTCCTTCGCATCCGGATGTGCTTCGAGCAGGCTTGGCAGCCCGTCCGCAATGGCATCCGCAATGACGTTCGGATCGCGCGACAGCGGCATGGCCTGGCGGGCGATGATCTTGCCGTTGAGATCGCTGAGGATCATCGGGGCCGGATCTTCGAGCAGCGATATGCCGACGAAGAAGGCGCATTCCGGATGCAGATCGAGCCGTACCGAAGGCCGGCCCTGGCCATAAACCGTCTCCGTCTCGTGCAGCACGCCGAGGTCGATCAGTTCGCGGGAAATGCCGCTCATGGCACCTTTGCTCAGGCCCAACATCTGCGCCATCTCGGTGCGGCTGAGCGGGCCGGACTCGCTGATGACGCGCACAAGCTGGCGCTGGGATGAGGTGAGCAGAGCGTTCAAGGCGACCGTTCGCTGTCTTACGGTTGAGGTCGGGAATGTGTCTTGACACTAAGTTCAGAAAATGAACAAATCAACGGCAATAAATTACAAAAATGATCTAAGGCGGTTTCAATGGATATTTGAGGCCGTGAACCAGTCAACAAACCAAGGGTGAACGACTATGACCATGTTTTTGAAAAGCCGGCGTTTTATGCTTGCTTCCGCTGTTGCGGCAGGCCTCGTTTTTCCGATTGCCGCCAGCGCCGCGACGCTTACCGTGATGCAGACCGAGGCGCCGCGTTCCATGGATCCGGGCGACCAGACCGCAACCTATACGGCTGCTCTGCTCGACCCGATGTATGAGGGTCTCGTCAAGCGCGATACCGATCTGTCGCTGAAGCCCGCGCTCGCCACCGAATGGTCGGCTGATGCATCCGGTCTCGTGTGGACGTTCAAGCTGCGCCCCAACGTCAAGTTCCATGACGGCACCGCTTTCGATGCGGATGCCGTGGTCAAGAATTTCACCCGTCACCTCGATACCAAGCGTGGCCTGGCTGCTTCCGGCCGCCTGCGCACCTTCCTCGACAGCGTCACCGCCGTCGATCCGATGACGGTTCAGTTCAAGCTGAAGACCCAGTATCCGGCCTTCATCGCGCTGCTCACCACCGGCCCTTGCCTGATGGTCAGCCCGACGGCGGACGCTGCCGGCACGATCGGCTCCAAGGCGGTCGGCACCGGCCCTTACAAGCTGCAGGAATACAAGTCCGGCGAATACGTTCTCCAGACCAAGAATACCGATTGGTGGGGTGGCGCACCGAAGGGCGAAGACCAGATCAAGTGGACCTGGACTGGTGAGCCTTCCGTCATGAACATGGCGCTGCAGACCGGCGATGCCGATGTCATCAACCCGTTCCCGGCCGCCTTTGCCGCGCAGGTCAAGGCCAATCCGGAGATGAAGCTTTCGACGACCGACGGTTCGGCTGTGTTCTGGGTCTCGCTCAACACCAAGCTGAAGCCGCTCGACGATGTCCGCGTGCGTCAGGCGCTGAACTATGCGACCGACAAGGACGGCATGGTCAAGGCCTTCATGAATGGTTATGCGACGCCGGCGAACTCGCCGCTCGCGCCGGTCACGCCGGGCTATGACAAGACGCTCAACCCCTATCCTTACAATGTCGAGAAGGCGAAGCAGCTTCTGAAGGAAGCGGGTTATCCGGACGGCTTTGCGATGTCGACCATCGTGCAGGAGCAGGAAGCCCGTATCGGCGAACTGCTGCAGGCGATGTGGGCAAAGGCCGGCGTGAAGCTCGAAGTGCGCAAGATGGAAGGCGGCGTCTGGTCCAAGGCGGCGTTCCTCGATCCGGCCGGCAAGGAGAAGGACAATATCGGCTCTTCGATCGCCTCCTGGTCTTCCGGCGTCAACGGTGCCGACCTTCAGTTCCGCCCGCTCTACTATACAAAGAGCGCATCTCCGGCGAGCGCCAACCTCGGCTTCTTCTCCGATCCGAAGCTCGACGAGCTGATCGACAAGGCAGCCTCGACGCGCGACGAAAAGGCCCGCAACGCGATCTATGTCGACGCGCAGAAGGTCGTGAACGAACAGGCGCCGCATGTTCTGCTCTATACCAAGCAGGATCTCTTCGCGACGCGCGCCTCGGTCAAGGGCGCTTGGGTCATCCCGGGCGGCCAGATCGTCGTCAAGGAAGCCAAGAAGCAGTAATCTAGTTAAGCGGGGCAGTCGCTAAATGTAGCTTGCCCCTCACCCTAACCCTCTCCCCGTTCTGACGGGGAGAGGGGACGTGCCCAATTCATCCGCCGAGATCGGGGAAACCGGTGCGGCATTCGTCCTTCTCCCCGCGTGCGAGGAGTAAGGTGCCGGAAGGCGGATGAGGGGCGAGCGCCATGAGTGGAAGAATGAAATTCGCAAACCAGACTGATCGTGGATGAAAGCCTATATCGTCAAGAAACTGCTGGCCCTGCCGCTGATCCTGATCGGCGTGTCGCTGCTGGTGTTCATCGCGATCCGCGCGCTGCCGGGTGATCCGGCGCGACTGATGGCGGGGCCGGAGGCTACGCAGGAGGCGGTCGACAACATGACCAGGCGCCTTGGCCTCGACCGCAGCCTGCCGGAACAATACGCCTCTTTCGCATATGGCGCGGTGAGGGGTGATCTTGGAACATCCATCAAGTCCAAGCTGCCGGTCACCGCTGAAATCGCCGAGCGACTTCCATTTACGATCGGGCTTGCGATCACCGCCTATCTGATTGCCATCGGTATCGGTGTGCCGGCCGGAATGATCGCCGCGATCTACAGGCATGGATGGCCGGATCAGTTCGTGATGATCCTCGCGATTGCCGGCGCATCGATCGCCAATTTCTGGCTGGCACTGATGGCGATGAATACGTTTTCCGTGCAGCTGGGTTGGCTGCCGTTGCTTGGCGCGCAATCTTGGAAGAGCTTCATTCTCCCGTCCATTACGCTCGCCGTGTTGCCGACGGCCGTGATTGCCCGCATGACGCGCTCCAGCATGATCGAGGTCATGGGGCAGGACTATATCCGCACCGCCTATGCCAAGGGCGTGCTGCCGCGCAACATCTACTGGAGCCATGCGCTGCGTAACGCGCTGATTCCGATCATCACCATCGTCGGCCTGAATTTCGGCAGCCTGATGGGCGGCGCCGTCGTTACCGAGTCCGTGTTCAACTGGCCGGGCATCGGGCGCTTTCTGGTCGATGCGGTGCGTTATCGTGACTACCCGGTCATTCAGGGAGTGACGCTCGTTGCCGTCACCGGCGTGGTCGTCATGAACTTTCTGGCGGAGCTGCTGATCGCCGTCCTCAACCCGAAGATAAGGTTCGACTGATGGCTTCGATCGACACCGATACCACGCCGCGCCGGCCCGCTCTTCTTCGTACCCTGCGCTGGGCGGCCAATCACCGCAGCATCACGCTTGGCGGCTTTCTGGTTGGCATCATCGTGCTGGCGGCTGTATTTGCGCCGCTGATTGCACCGGCCGACCCTTACGTGCAGGATCTGCTGGCGACGATGGAGCCGCCATCCTGGGCGCATCCGTTCGGTACCGATGACAATGGCCGCGATATCTTCACCCGCGTCATCTACGGGGCGCGCATCTCGCTTCTCGAAGTGGTGCTTGCCGTCGGTCTGGCGGTCGCCGTCGGTGTGCCGCTCGGCATTCTCTCCGGCATGAGCGGTCGTTATGTCGACCAGGCGATCATGTGGACGATGGATATCCTGTTTGCCTTTCCGGGCATCGTGCTCGCCATCCTGATCGTCAGCGTGCTCGGCACCAGCCTGATCAACCTGCTGATCGCCATCGCCATCTTCTCCGTGCCGGTCTATGCCCGTCTCAGCCGCAACCTGACGCTTGGCCTCAAGAACATGGAGTATGTCGAGGCGGCTTACTCGCTCGGCATTTCCCGCCGGCGCATCATGACGCATTATATCCTGCGCAATGCGGTCGGCCCGATCATCGTTCAGTCGACGCTGACGGCCGGTACCGTCATCCTGTCGGCGGCGAGCCTTTCCTTCCTCGGTCTCGGCGCGCAGCCCCCTTTGCCGGAATGGGGCGCGATGATGAGCGACGGCCGCAACTATCTCGGCCTCAACATCTGGATGTCGCTGTTTCCGGGGCTGGCGATCATGATCACCGTGCTCGGCTTCAACATCTTGGGCGATGGCCTGCGTGACCTCCTGGATCCGCGCAAATGAGCAGTCTCGCAGTCCCATCCGATCCGGCAGTGCAGGCCGGCCATCGTGAAACCGCTCGGCCGGTCTTCTGTGTCGATATCGGCGGCTCATTCATGAAGTTCGCCGTGTCGCCTGCGCCCGGTGCGCTCGTGCCCCTCGAAAAGGTTGCCACGCCGGCCGCCGACTGGGACGGTCTGGCCTCGTCGCTGGCCGGGCTTATCGAGCGTAACCTGTCAGCAGGCGATGCTGCTTCACCACTGGCCCTATCGATTGCCGGCTTGATCGATCCGCGCGACGGCATTGCGACCTCGGCAAATATTCCCTGCATCACGGGCCGGCGGATCGGTGAAGAGCTATCGGCCATTCTCGGCCGCCCGGTTCTGGCTGCCAACGATGCCGACTGCCTGACGCTGGCGGAAGCCAATGAAGGGGCAGGCAAGGGCCATTCAGTGGTTTTCTGCGCCATCATGGGGACCGGGATCGGAGGCGGGCTGGCCATCGACGGCCGGCTGGTGCGTGGCGCCGGTGGCGTGACGGGCGAATGGGGTCATGGGCCGATCGTCAATACGACGGTCGAACTTGATGGCGAGACGCTGCATATCCCGCGCTTCTCCTGTGGCTGCGGTCAGTCCGGATGCGCCGATACGGTGGGTGGGGCGCGCGGAATCGAGCGACTGCATCACTTTCTGCATGGCTGCGAAGAAACGAGCTATCGCATACTGGAAGACTGGCAGGCCAACGAGGCGAGGGCGGCCAAGACCGTTGCGCTCTGGCTTGAACTGATCGCCGACCCACTGGCGCTCTCGGTGAATGTTACCGGCGCGTCGATCGTTCCGGTGGGTGGTGGGCTTGCATCGGTGACGTCTTTAATCCATGCACTGGATATGGCGGTGCGAAAGCGCATCCTGAATCGCTTTGATTATCCGTTGGTAACACCGGCGCTTCGCCAGGAAGACGGTGGTCTCGTGGGGGCTGCGGTGCTCGGGCATCAAAGCGTCGGGAACGATCGCAGAAGCGCCGTTGGCGGCCGCGAAAGTGCTGCCGGTGGCTATAGGGGAATTTGATTTGTCGATCCTGCTCGAAGTCTGCGTGGACAGTCCGGAAGGGCTCGCTGCAGCGATCGCCGGCGGTGCGAACCGCATCGAACTTTGCGCCGCGCTCGATCTCGGTGGCCTGACGCCGCCGGCCGGCATGATGGCGCTGGCCGCGCGTGCGCCGATCCCTGTTTATGCGATCATCCGTCCACGTGCCGGCAATTTCATCTTCGACGCTGACAACGGAGCCGCGATGCTGGCAGATATCGATGCCGTGCGGGCGATGGGTCTGGCGGGCGTGGTGATCGGCGCAAGCCGGCCGGATTCGACGCTCGACCTTGCCATGCTGAAGCGGTTGATGGAGCAGGCGGAAGGTCTGGGCGTGACGCTGCACCGCGCGTTCGATCTGGTGCCGGACCCGTTTGAGGCTCTTGAGCAGGCAATCGACCTTGGTGTGGAGCGCATTCTGACGTCCGGCCTCAAGGTGACCGGGCCGGAAGGTATCGATCTCATCAAGCAGTTGACGATCCGGGCAGGCAATCGCGTGTCGATCATGCCGGGTGGCGGCATCAATCTTGGCACAGTCGAGCGGATGGTGCGTGAGACGGGCGTGCACGAGGTCCATAGCTCATGCCGCCGGCCGGTCGAAAATACCGATTTGCGAAAAGGGTGTGGAGTTTGGTTTTCAGGCACCCATGTCATTCGTCACGGATCCAGAGATCGTGCGCAAAATCCGCGGTATCCTCGATGAGATCGGTTCCGGTCACTAGATCGCCGTGCTTTCTGTCAGCTGACGCTCTAACTCTTTGAATCTCTAGATGTGCTTTCCGAAATCGAGTCCGATTTTCGGGCCAATGCGGTAGGCCGTGACGTTCAGGAGGCCAGGGCCTCCGTCTCGTCGATCAGGTTGACGACACCTTCCGCCAGCCGTTCGATGCGCTTCATGCAGAGTTCGCCGGCAAGCGCGCCGTTGCGGACCTCGATCGCCTTGACGATATCGCCAAGTTCATCGAACCGTTCTGCGTTGGACATATTCTGGAAAGACGAGAGCTGCTTCAGGATCATCACCCGGCCATCCAGCTGGCGCGCAAATTCGGCGGCGACCTGATTTCCGCAGTTTTCGCGCATCATCGCGAAGAACTGGGCTTCGGCGGCGAAGATGTCGCGCGGTTCGCGGTTGCGCATCGATTGCAGGAAAGCCTTCAGCTTGTTGATCTGCACCGCGGTCGCATGCTCCGCGAAGCCCTTGCCGATCATGCCTTCCAGCGTGCGGCGAACCTCGTAGATTTCCTTGGCCTCGCGGCGGCCGATGCTGACGACCGAGCGGCCGCGGCGCGAACGGTTGACGATCAGACCTTCCGCTTCCAGATGTTGCAGCGCCTCACGCAATACCGTGCGGCTGATGCCGAGTTCTCCGCAGATTTCGCGCTCCACCAGCTTCTGACCCGGAGCCAGATTGCCGGCCGCGATCGAGGCGCGGATGGCTTCGGTGACTTTCTGGCGGAGAAGCGTCTCCGGCACGATGTTCATTCCAAGGATGGTCATCTGGTCTGCTCGCTACGAGCTGGGGATTCCAGCTTTTTATAATCGATATATCTCTGCGGATATATCGTCAAGCTGCCACCCAGGCTTGAGCGCGCTATTCCTGCGGCTATTGCTAAAATGCCAACGGCAGGCCGTCTGGGAGACGACCTGCCGCTGACAGGGGGAGGAGAAAATCATTAGGAGATCTGTATGCATTTCCGAGACCGGCGGGTGACAGGATCCCGCCGGGTATTGCTGCTGCTTCATGTCATGCGCAGAGGCTGCAGAGCGCTTCGTGTTTGCTGATTTCAACGCAACGAATGCTCCGCAGTTTGATCAGGCCGGACGCGCGCAGCTTCGCGAAAACGCGAGAAACCGTTTCGATCGTCAGGCCAAGGTAGTCGGCTATGTCCAGCCGGGTCATGGGAAGGTCGAAATGTTCCAGCCCGCCCTGGCGTTCCGCCATGTCGAGAAGGAAGCCGGCAATCCGCTCAACAGCGGTCTGGCGGCCGATCATCATGATATGTTCCTGGGCGCGCATCATGCCGCGCAGCGCCAGGGAGAGCATTTCAGGCGAGGATTCGTCATTTGCCGGTCGGGCGATCGTCCGCACGCCTGCCTGGGTAATGGCTTCGGCGAAGAAGCTGTGGGTACGGTCCGCCTCGAACCCGAAAGTTTCCCCGGCCAGATGGAAGGCGATGACTTGGCGCCGTCCGTCCGACAGCAGGCGATGAATGCGCACTGCGCCGAATTCTACGTGATAGTAGGAGGTTGCCTTGTCGCCGGGGGCGTAGATTTCCGCGCCGGCGTTGAAGGTTGCGATCGGCTGCGGACGGGCAAAGCCGGCAGTCGTGGAGTTGAGCGCCATCGGCCGGGCCGGTGCAAGCTCTTTCTCGGTGACGTAAGCGGTGCTGGTCTGCATTTCGAATTCTCCCCTTGAATGATCTCAAGATGCCCCAAGACGCGGTCGGGAAAAATTCGTTTGTATCACTACGGGTATATACGTAGGGGTTTGGGTGGAAAAGGGAATTAGGCTACGCGGCAAGCGCGAAACTGCGCACCATACGCAAGAGTTCGGCACCCTCGAAGGGCTTGGCCAAGGACAGGCCGGGCGAGTTGTCGAGCGGAGCGGAGATGCCGTCCGTCAGTAGAATCACTGCGCGGTTCGCGCGCTGGAGATCTTGCCTGGCATTGTCGCAAGCACGCACCACCTGGTCGTCAACGACAAGGCAGAGGGTGGGCGATGCGAGGACCGTCGCACTGCACCAGTCTTCATAGGCATAGACGACAAAGCCCTCGACTTCGAGTGCAAACGTCAGCGCCTGTCGCAGACCGAGGTCCGGAGCAATCACTGCAATGGTTCTCGACGGTGATAACACAAAACTTCCCGTATGGATGGGGCGGCGATGTGGCCACTGGAACCACAGATGTAGCCTCCGGTAGAGGGAACGCGCTTTGCGCTAGATCAAGAAATTACCAATTAATTTCAGGAGGGGCCCTCAATGCAGGGTAAATCCGGCCGCGATCGCCATGCGGACAAGTTGCGGAAGACTCTTGGCTTTCATCTTCGTCATCACGTTGGCGCGGTGCACTTCCACCGTGCGCGGGCTGATGTCGAGATCATAGGCGATCGACTTGTTCGGCAGGCCCGCGACAACGGCCGCCAGAACCTGGCGTTCGCGGTCGCTCAGGCTTTCCAGCCGTAGAAGCACTTCCGTCACATCGTCGACTTCCGTCGACTTTTCGACGAGAGCCTCGGCCGCGCGCTGGATCGCGTCGATGATGACGGTGTCCTCGAAAGGCTTTTCGATGAAATCGACGGCGCCGGCCTTCATCGCCTCCACCGCCATCGGCACATCGCCGTGACCGGTGATGACAATGGTGGGTATCTTGAGGCGGGCGGCGGCCAGCTTGCGGATGAGTTCTAGGCCGCTGATCTCGGGCATTCGGAGGTCGGTGACCAGCACGGCGTTGCGGGCGCTCGGTGCGAACTGCAGGAAAGACGTAGCAGTTTCATGGATACGAACGGCGAGGCCATTCATCGTCAACATGAAAGCGAGAGACTTTCGGACAGGTTCTTCGTCATCGACGATATGGACCGTGTAGTCACTCGGCTGCATTCTCTCGTTCCTCCTTGTCTACCGGAAGTGTGAAACGGAAGGTCGCACCACCAGCTTCGTTGCGGGAGACGGTCATCTCGCCGCCGTGCGATTCGACGATGCGTTTGGAGATGGAAAGACCAATTCCCATCCCGCCTGCCTTTGTAGTCACAAAGGGTTTAAAAAGCTGTTCGGCAATTTCTTCGGCGATGCCGGGCCCCGTATCCTGAACGATGACCGCAATCGTGTCGTCGTTCTCGTGCAGCGTGCGCACGATCAGCTCACGGCGCTTGCTGTCCCGCATGGCCTCGATCGCGTTGCGCATCAGGTTGGTCAGCACCTGCTGCACCTGGATCCGGTCGGCGATGACCATTTCGGGGCCGGGGGCAAACTCGAAAACCGTCCTCACGCCCTTTTCGCGGGAGCCGACCAGCGCCAGCGCGCCGGCTTCTTCGACCAGATGGCGAATGTTTTCGGGAGACTTGTCCGTCTCGCCCTTGGTGACGAATTCGCGCAGGTGCTTGATGATCTGGCCGGCGCGGATCGATTGGTTTGCGGTTTCCTGCAGCGCTTCGCGCATGCGCACCGCGAGCGGCTCATCCATGTCGCGCAGCAGGCGCGCGCAGCCGTGGACATAATTGGAGATCGCCGAAAGCGGCTGGTTCAGCTCGTGCGCAAGAGTTGACGCCATTTCGCCCATTTCGTTGAGGCGGGCGAGGCGGGCGAGTTCACCCTGAATTTCCTGTAGCCGTGCGGCCGACTCTTCGCGCTCCGTCAGGTCGCGGACGAAGCCGGTGAAAAACGTTTCGCTTCCGGAGCGACTTTCGCCAACCGCAAGCTGCATGGGGAAGGTGGAGCCGTCCTTGCGCTTGCCGACCACGACGCGGTCGGTGCCGATGATCCGCTTTTCGCCTGTCCGGTGGTAGCGTTCCAGATAGCCGTCGTGTTCCCTCTGGTAGGGGTCCGGCATCAGCATGCGCAGATTTTGGCCGACGACTTCGTCCTCCGCGTAGCCGAACTGACGGACGGCTGCTGCGTTGAAGGAGACGATCGTGCCGTCGCGGGTGCTGACGATGCTTGCATCCTGTACCGTGTCGAGCGCGGAGCGCAGATGCGCCTCGCGCGAGTCCGCTCGAGCCTGCGCCTTGGCGATCGCCTTGCGGGCGGAGTGGAGCATTTCGCCGATCAGCGCGATTGCAATGCCGACGATGGCGATCACCAGCATTTCGGTCAGTTCCGCGCCGCGGACGGTGAACTGCTTGATCGTGTAGGAAGCAAGGACGGAAAGCGCGACCGTGAAGAGCGATGCCCGCATGCCGCCGATGACGGACGCGATCAGGATCGGCGGGATGAAGAAGGTGAATGTTGCACGGTCATCGAGCCAGCCATGCAGCGCAAAACGGAGCACGAAGGCGATCAGGATGCTGGCGGTCGCAATGGAATAGACTTCGGTCGCCGAAATGCGGCGACTGAGGAAGGACTGGATGAATTCATCCGTCCTTTCGCCGATCGTTTTGGCGGTCATGATGGCCACCCGATACCGATCATCGTGCGGGGAAATCTCATCGGATTGCGCATGCGAAACCTGATACCCTGTCCTGGAACATCTTCTAGCATGAGGGGATGCGACGTCCAATGTCGGAATTGATAATTTTCAAGTTTACACAGGCCCTGCAAACGCGGTTGTTGGGTGCGCGCAAGCCGGGGAAACGAAGCGACACCGGGGTGTCGCTTCGATGATGCAAACCTGCATGTGAAGATTGGTCTGACGCGCCGTTTAAACGATCGTCACTGTTGTGGAATGTTGGCGATCTTGACGTAGTCGGCCCAGGCGGCGACTTCCTTCTTGAGGTATTCCTGAGCCTCGGTTGGGGTTGAGATGAAGACGTCGCCGCCCTGGTCGGTCACGAACTTCTTGACGTCCGCCTGACCGAGCACATCCTTGGTCCAGCCGTTGATCTTGTCGACGATCTCCTTCGGCGTTGCGGAGGGTACCATCATCGCGAACCAGCCGACCTGGTCCATCGGATAGCCGGATTCCGTCATGGTCGGCACGTCCGGAGCGCCCGGAATGCGCTTGGCGGAGCTGACGGCCAGCAGCCGATAACGGCCCTCGCGCAGCTGCGAGAGCGAGAAGACCGGATCCTGGGCCGCGAATGCCATGGCGCCACTCATGATATCGTTCATCGAGTCCGCGCTGCTCTTGTAGGATACCTCCACCGTTTCGAGCTTGGCTTCCTGCTTGTAGATCGCGGCCAGAACCTTGCCGGAGGTGTTGTTGATCGCGTAGCTGGCGTTCGAGCCTTCCTTCTTCAGGAATTCGGTCAATTCCTTCATGGACTTGATCGGGCTCGACACCGGCACGGCGATCATGTGCGGCTGCTTGTTGACCGTGGCCGCGACCTGCAGGTCCTTCACCACGTCGAATGGCGGGTTCTTGAACATATGCATGTTGCCGGCCACCGCGCTGCCGGTGTGGAAGAACACCGTGTAGCCGTCCGGCTTGGCGCGGGCGACATACTGGCCGGCAATATTGCCGCCGGCGCCCGGCTTGTTCTCGACGATGATCGTGGCGCCAGACTGTTTGGCGATCTTCTCGGCGAAATAACGGACGATGACGTCGGCGCCGCTGCCGGCCGGAAAGGCGCAGATGAAGCTGATCGTCTGGCTTGGGTAATTTGCCTGTGCGGCTGCCGGCGAAAGGCCGAAAGCGGTTGTCGCCAGCGCAGCCGAAAGCGCCAGCATATAACGACGTGTGACGTTATGCATGAAGTTTTCCTCCCTGGATTTCCGGCCTCCCGAGCCGGTCGGTCACGCCTCCCGATGCGACCTGATCAAACATTGTATAATTATATTTGATTTAATCAACTGTTCTGGCTAGAAATCACCGCACGTTGAAATCGCGTTTGGGAGAGAACTGAGATGACCGTCAACGCCACCACCACATCCACAGCAGCGCTGGATCTCGACCGGTTCCGGTTGAGGAATTTCGTAGAGCAGCTCGGTGCAGACGAGCTGGAAATTCGCGAGGAAAAGGTCGATCTCGCCGATGTCGCGGCCATTTTGCAGAACAACCCGAAAGCGGTTCATTTCAAGAATGTCGGACCGGAAGGTCAGGAGCTGGTCGGCAATGTGGTCGGCAGCCGCTCGCGTCTTGCCAAGGCCTTCGGCGTGCCGACGGCAGAGGTCGCATTGGAGATGCGCCGCCGCCTGTCGCTTAAGCCTGAACTGGTGAAGCTTACCAAAGACGAAGCGCCGGTGCAGCAGGTCGTCAAGACCGGTACCGATGCCGATCTTCTGGCGCTGCCGGTGCATGTCCAGCATGCGCTCGACGGTGCGCCGTATATCTCAGCCACGATCGACTACACGATCGATCCGAAGGACGGTCGCTACAATTGCGGCATGCGTCGCCTGATGATGCGCGGCCCGCAGGAGGCCGGCGTCGACCTGATCGCTCCAAGCGACCTGCGTGTGATGTATATGGCCGCATCCGGCCGTGGTGAGCGGCTGAACGTTGCCTATGTGGTCGGCTGCCATCCGATCGACATGGTCTCGGCGACGATGAAGGAGCCGGTCGACGAGCTGGAGCTGATCTCCTCGCTGCGCGGTGCTCCGCTGCCGGTCGTCAAATGCGTGACGAACGACATCATGGTGCCGGCTGATGCGGAAATGGTCATCGAAGGCTATTTCGACGAGCGCGGTTATGTCGAGAAGGAAGGCCCGTACGGCGAATATCTCGGTTATTACGGCGTCGTGAAGACCAATCCGGTCTTCCATGTCACGGCGATCACGCACCGCAAGGACGCGCTTTTCCAGACCGCAACGATTTCCGGCAACCGGATGGACTATACCGACACGTCCAACCTTGAAGCACTGCGCATGGAGATGAACGTCTGGAAGACGCTCGGCGACGTCGTGCGCCAGCCGGTTGCGGTTTACGCACCGGTAGCTGCCGGCGGTTCGATGAGCATGCGCTTCTCGATCCGTCAGACCTATCCGGGCGAGGCGCGTTCGGCGCTTTATGCCGTTCTCGGCGCGGTCGGCGTCAAGAACGTCTTTGTCGTCGATCCCGACATCGACATCTTTGACGACAGTCAGATGGAATGGGCCTTCGGTACGCGTTTCCAGGCGGACCGCGACCTCGTGATCGCCACCGGCGTTCGCCTTTCGCCGCTCGATCCTTCGCTGCATGGCGCGCGTTCCGGCTCCAAGGCCGGTTACGACCTGACCTGGCCGATGCAGCATGCTCAGAACTGGGAACTGGTGACGCCGCAGGCGCCGTCCTATCCGGGCAACCGCTTTCCGTCGCTGGAAGCAGCGCTCAAGGATGGACCGAAACATTTCGAGGAATTGATGGCCGCTGTCGGTAGCCGCGATGGCCGCGACGTGGTTCGCGAGCTCGATACTTTCCGTTCCAAGGGACTCGAGCGCGACGAACGCGGTCGTTATTACCTGCCGAAGTAAAACTGTTTTAAAACAGAGCATTGCCCCTTAAAAATACAGCCTTCCGAACCGACCGTCCGGAAGGTTTGTCTTTTTGGGACATGTCTTTCTGTCTTTCGTCTGCTGAATCCATTATTTCCCCGCCAAATACCATTCATTTCTTGGGGTCGCATTGTTATGCTTTCTCTAATCGATGGATTTCTAAGGTGCGGCTTCACCATCGGGTTCCGGAGCCGAGATGTCTCACGCCGACAGCATCGATATTGCAGAGCGCAGGCGGCTTGAAGCCCTCGACCGCTATCGCATTGCCGGTACCGGCACGGAAAACCGTTTCGACCGCATCTGCCGCTTTGCCTCCGAACTGTTTTCCACGCGTATGGCCTTCGTAACGCTGATCGAAGAGGACAGGCAGTGGTTCAAGGCGTGTTCCGGTACTGAGATCCAGGAGACACCCCGCGGCGAGTCCTTCTGCGATCACACGATCAGGACAGATGACGTTCTCGTCGTGCCGGATGCGCGCGTCGATGCGCGATTTTCGGACCTTCCTATTGTCACTGGCGAGCCGTTCATCCGGTTTTATGCAGGCGCGCCGCTGCTTACCGCCGATGGCCACCGTCTGGGCGCCCTCTGCATCGCCGACACGCAGGTGCGCGAGCAGTTTTCGGCGCGGGAGCGGCACGCGCTTGCCGGCCTTGCGGCCATGGTCATGGAGCACATGGAAATCCGCCGCGATGGCATTCCGAATGCGACCGCGGCAAGTTTTGCCAATTCCACCGACCTTTCGATGATCACCGTCGATCCGAACGGGCGGATCGAATTCGTCAACCAGGCCGTCCTCGACATGTTCGGCTTCAGCCGTGATGAGATGATCGGCCGTTCGATCGAAATGATCGTGCCGGAACGGTTTCGCGCCGCGCACAATGCCGGGCTTGCCCGAGTGGCGTCCGGTGGGCAATCGAAACTCAAGGGCAAGACGGTCGAAGTTTCGGCCTGCCATAAGGATGGCAGCGAATTTCCGATCGAGATCGCGCTTTCGGTCTGGCATGACGAACGCGGGATCGGCATGGGTGCGATCATCAAGGATATTTCCGATCGGCGCGACCGCGATGTGCGGCTGCTCCGGTTGGCGAGCCAGGATACGTTGACCGGGCTCTGCAACCGGCATCGCTTCGAGGATCTGCTTCGCGAGGAGCTGGGGCAGGGCAGGCAGCTTTCGGTGCTGCTGTTCGACCTCGACGGGTTCAAGGACGTCAATGATCGGCTCGGCCATGCGGTCGGCGACGCTTTGCTGCAGGCGATCGCCGTGCGGCTTCCCGGCGTGCTCGACAGGCACGCAACCCTGTCGCGCTTCGGCGGCGACGAGTTCGCAATTCTGCTGCCCGGCACTGCCGACCCGTTGATCGTGCATGAGACGGCCAAGGCGGTGATCGAAGCCTTCAAGGTGCCGTTCGAGGTTGCCGGCCACACGTTCCGTGTCGGGGCAAGTGTCGGCTTCGCGCTGGCGCCGAACCATGGTTCTGATGGTGAAGAGCTGATCGCCAGCGCGGATTTCGCCCTTTACCGCGCCAAACAGGCCGGTGGTCGCGTGGTGCGAATGTTCGAACCGAGCATGCGCACCGAGCGAGTGGCGCGGCGGGCGATGCGCGACGAGCTGTTGAGGGCGCTGGATCGCAAGGAACTGGTGCTGCACTACCAGCCGCAGGTGATCATCGAGACCGGTGAGGTTTTTGGCGTCGAGGCGCTGATCCGCTGGCAACATCCCGAACGCGGATTGCTGCCGCCGGGCGCATTCCTGCCGGCGCTGGAGCAGACGTCCGTCGCGCTCGATGTCGGCTTCTGGGTTCTGGACGAAGCCGCACGCCAGATGGCGGCATGGAACGCGGCCGGCCATCCGCCGATCAAGATGGGCGTCAATCTGTTCCCGGCCCAGGTTCGTGCCGGCAATCTGGCGCGCGCCGTCGGCGACGTCATTGCGCGATATGATCTCGATCCGCGGTTTCTCGAGATCGAGATTACCGAGACGATCACGCTCAACGATGACGACCAGTCGCTCGAATCCATCCAGGCGCTGCGCGATCTCGGCGTCGGCATTGCCTTCGACGATTTCGGTACGGGCTATGCTTCGCTCGGCTCGCTGCAGCGCTATCCATTGACCACGCTGAAGATAGACCGCGGGTTCGTTCGTGACCTCTTGACCAAGCCGCGCGATGCCGCGATCACCCGTGCACTGATCATGCTGAGCCGGGAGCTCGGGCTGAAGACGGTTGCCGAAGGCATCGAAACCCCCGAACAGGAAAAGGCGCTGCTCTCCATGGGATGCGAGGCGGGACAGGGTTATCGCTACGGCCGGGCAATGCCCGCGGACGAGGTTGCCGCGCTTTTTTCCAGCATCCATCCACAGCGTCTCCTCTGCGCCCATTGAGCCGGCGTTCCCGCATGGTTTGCCGCACAATCGGCATTCCCGAACGGTCAGAAAAATCGGGGTGTTAGCCAACCTTTCGTGCGCCGATGCGATGGCCCGTCAGTTTTTCAGCCGTTGCTTGATTTCAATTGTAAACCGGTGCGGAAACCCTATAACCTGATGTCGCATTGGCATCAGGGACGACGCATGTTCCGACTAACGGAGCTCTCCGATATCGACTTGAATCAGCTCTTTAATCTCTCGCCCAATCCCTATGTCATTCTCGACCGGGAATTGCGGCTGGTAGGGATGAACGACGCTTATCTTGCCGTTACCGGACGTACCCGTGAAGAGCTTGTCGGGCTCAGTATGTTCGCGGCTTTTCCGAGCACACCTGATTCCGAACCGGGCCGCCTGTTGCGCCAGTCCTTCGCCAAGGTTTTCTCGACCGGCAAGGTCGATCACCTGCCACTCATTCCCTATCCGATCGCGGGTCCCGACGGGGAGCTGGAAGATCGATACTGGAGCGCGACGCATACGCCGCTCACCGATGCGAATGGCGAAATCAGCCTCATTCTGCAGCACACGGTCGATGTCACCGAACTGCATCTTCTGCGGAGCCGGCCTTCGTTCGGCGGCGGGCCGCTGCAGATGCATAGCGACGTCATGCGTCGCGCCGATGCCGTTCAGGGATTGAACGTCGCGCTTGGCGAAGAGCGCGAATATCTGCGGATGCTGTTCGAGCAGGCGCCGGGCTTCATGGCGGTGCTGCGCGGGCCGCAACACATATTCAGCATCGTCAATGGCGCCTATCGGGCGCTGATCGACCGCGAGGATGTGATCGGAAAGACAATTCGGGATGCTTTGCCCGATATTGCAGGCCAGGGGTTTTACGAGCTTCTTGATGAAGTCTACCGATCCGGCACGCCTTACAGCGCCCATGGCGCCCGTATCTTCCTGCAGGTTCGTGAAGGAAGGGATGTCGAGGAACGCTTTCTCGATTTCATCTACCAGCCGATCCGCGGCAGCGATGGTGCCGTCAGCGGTATCTTTGTGCAGGGGCATGACGTAACCGAACTTCGGCGCGCCCAGGAAGCGGCACGCGAAAACGAGGATCGCTTCCGCACGCTGGCACAGGCCCTGCCGACGCATGTGTGGACGGCGACGCCAGATGGCCGAATGCAATGGTGCAACGACCAGATTTTCGCCTATAGCGGCATGGAATCCTTCTATTTCGACCGCGAGCGGCGGTCGGACATGCTGCACCCTGACGACTCGTCGGCAATCGCCAAGGCCTGGGGCGATGCGCTCAGAAACGGCAGCCGGCTCGAATGCGAGATCAGGCTGCGTCGGCATGATGGCGCCTATCGCTGGTTCATCACCCGCGCCGTGCCGATCAAGAACGCGGAAGGCGAGATCACGCTCTGGGTCGCCACCAACACCGATATCGACGAGCAGAAACAGACCGAGACGCAGCTTTCCAATCTCGCCGTGACGCTCGGCCACCGGGTCGAGGAGCGGACGATCGAGCTGGAGCGCACCCAGGAAGTGCTGCGTCAGAGCCAGAAGATGGAGGCGATCGGCAATCTGGCCGGCGGCATCGCCCATGACTTCAACAACCTGCTGCAGGTCATTACCGGCAATCTCCAGCTTCTGAGCCGCGAAGTCGCCGGCAACGACGTGGCGGAAAAGCGGATCACCAGCGCGCTTTCCGGCGCATCGCGCGGTGCGCGACTTGCTTCGCAGCTTCTTTCTTTCGGTCGCCGTCAGCCGCTGTCGCCGAAGGTGGTCAATCTCAGCCGGCTGATCCGCGAGATGGATCACCTCCTGCGACGTAGTCTCGGGGAGGCGATCGAGATCGACACGATCGTCGGCGGTGGGCTGTGGAACACGCTGGTCGATTCGAGCAACGTCGAAAACGCGCTGCTCAACCTTGCCATCAATGCCCGCGACGCCATGAGCGGGCAGGGCAAGCTGACGATCGAACTCGGCAATGCCTATCTCGACGACGAATATGCGCGCCATGCGTTCGATATCGAAACCGGGCAATATGTCATGCTGGCCGTCACGGATACCGGCGTCGGCATGACGCCGGACATTCTGGAAAAGGTGTTCGATCCGTTTTTCACGACCAAGCCGGAAGGCAAGGGAACGGGTCTCGGCCTTTCCATGGTCTACGGTTTCGTCAAGCAGTCCGGCGGACATATCAAGATTTACAGCGAGCCAGGCAATGGCACGACGGTACGCATCTATCTGCCGCGGACGATCGAAGAGGAAGATTCCGTCGCCGAGACCATGGCGGGTGTCACCTCCGGCGGGAGTGAGACGATACTGGTCGTCGAAGACGACGAAGCCGTACGGGAGATCACCGTCAGCCTGCTTTCCGAACTCGGCTACCGGGTGTTGCGTGCACGCGACGCCGATAGCGGCCTCGCGATCGTGGAAAGCGGCGTGCCGATCGACGTGCTGTTCACCGATGTCGTCATGCCGGGGCGGCTGAAAAGTCGCGATCTTGCCAAGAAAGCCAAGGAGCGGCTGCCGCATCTCGGCGTGCTGTTCACCTCCGGTTACACGGAAAACTCGATCGTCCATGGCGGGCGGCTGGATCCGGGCGTCAACCTGCTCAGCAAGCCCTATACGCGGGAAGCGCTGGCGCGGAAGATTCGTCAGGTGATCGAGCATAGCCGCGAGGGAGCACCGCCGCGCATGACCGAGCGCCCGGTCGTCGCGCCCGTGCTGGAAACGTCCGTTGCGCCGAGTGCTGCTGCGGCGCCTGTTGCTCCGCTGACCGTGCTTCTCGTCGAGGACGAGGCGCTGATCCGTATTTCGACCGCCGATTTCCTGCAGGATTCGGGAATGAACGTGCTGGAAGCCGGATCCGGGCAGGAGGCCATTTCGAATTCGTCCGGAAAACAGGTCGACGTTCTGGTGACCGACGTGCACCTGCCCGAGATGAGTGGCTTGCAGCTTGCGTTGAAGCTTCGCGAAACACTGCCGGATCTGCCGGTCATCTTCGCGACCGGAGACCGCAACGTGCCGGGGTCGGAGGGGCTCGGCAATACGGCGCTGATCACCAAACCCTATGATTACGAGCAGCTCGCCATCCGTATCCGCGCCATGGTGCCGGAGCGAAGCGGCGGTTAGGCCTCTATTCCTCCTTGATCCCGGCGGCTACCTGGGTCTTGCGGAGCAGCCAGAGGATGACGATGCCGGCTATCGTTGCCGTTGCGGCGACCACCCACATGCCGAGGCCGACGCATAGACCGATCGCGCCGGAGAGCCACATGCTGGCGCCGGTCGTCAGCCCCTTGATATCGCCTCGCATCTGAAACACGACGCCCGCGGCGAGAAAGGCGATGCCGGCCGTCACAGCTTCGATAAGGCGGAGCGGGTCGATCTGAACCGTGTTGGATTGGTTCCCGAACTCATGCATGATCTGCAGGCCGATCAGCGTGAAAACCGCCGCCGCAAGCCCGATCAGCATATTGGTGCGCATGCCGGCGGCGTTGTTGCGGGTTTCTCTTTCGAGCCCGATCAGGCCACAGAGGAGAGCTGCGCCGAAAAGCCTCGCGAAGAGAACTTCGATCGCGACCGGCGCATCATGGGAAAATTCGTCTGCAAGCGTGTCGAGCATGGGTTTTCGGTTCCCGGTGTTTCATTGTGACACCGGAAACCGATCGAAGCTCGGTTGGTTCCGTCACCGCAAGGTGACGGTTGCCGTCAGATGCGGCCTTCCGCTTCCACGATGACCTTTGTCAGGCTGCCGCTGGCCGGGAAAAGCGGGATCAGGCAGGCTTGCAGGGCGTGGTAGATATCGCCCTTGCCGGGGAAAAGCGTGTGCGCCGGAGCCATGTCCTCGGTCAGTTCCTCGTTCCAGCCGCCGTTTTTGTGATCGATAAAACGGTTGGCGATCATGCCCCAGATCAGGCGGTAGCTGTCTTCGTAGAAGCTGTCCGAAGGCAGTGTTTCGTTGAGGAAATGGGCAGCACCCGCCGCCTCGCACATCGGCCACCAGAGCTTGTTGGTCTTGGCCGGCTTGTCCGCCCAGTCGAGCGTGTAGAAGAAGCCGCCCTTCGTCTTGTCCCAGCCGAGTGACATGGATTGAACGAACAGCGCCTTGGCCGCTTCCGGCATCCAGCCATGCTTCTTGCCGCCGAGCGTCCAGAGCTGCAGCATCAGACGTGACCATTCCAGCCAGTGGCCCGGCGTCGTGCCGGCCGGGCGGAACATTTCGTCGGGATGATAATAATCCTTGTCGATCACCCAGTTCGGATCGAAATGTTCGGCGACCCGGAAGCCGACGCTGCCAGCCAGGCGGCGGATGACGAGATCGGCAATCGATTCCGCCTTGTCGAGATAGGCTTTCTCGCCGGTTGCCTCAAACGCGGCCATCAACGCTTCGGTTAGATGCATGTTGGAGTTCTGGCCGCGATAGCTGCCGCCGTCGATCGGCGACCAGTTGCGCTGGAATTCCTCAGCGATCGCGCCGTTCTTCGGCTCCCAGAAGCGGGTTTGGAGAACCTCGGTGATATCGGCCAGCATCTGGTCCGCGAGCGGATGGCCGGCGATCTTGGCGGAGGAGGCGGCGAGCAGTACGAAAGCGTGGCCATAACCCTGCTTGTTGCTGTCGGCTGCGCCATCGTCATTCACTTGCCAGAAATAGCCGCCATGCTGGGGGTCACGATGGCGTTCCCAGAGATAACGCATGCCATGATCGATGATGTCGCCGGAACCGGGGCGGCCGAGCAGGTAGCCGATCGAATAACAATGCACCATGCGGGCCGAGGCATGGATGCCGCGTGTCGGATTGGCGCCGCCGAGCGGATTGCCCTGGTCGTCGAGATCAAAGAAGCCGCCCTTGGGATTCATGGCGCGATACTGGAAGAAATCGAACAGGCCGTTTGCCTGATCCAGGAGCCAGCGCCGGTGATAGGGAAGGCTTGCCCAATTAGCGCTAATCTGACCGTTGTCGCTCATGAAAACCTCGGAATCGTTGGGACGTGTACGTCACTCAGAACGCCTATAGCGCCGGGCCGGTTGCCTGTCACCGGCATTTTTAAATCGATTATGTTGCAAGCACTTATGAGTAAGGATGTGATGGTTATATATTGACATAAAGATATGTTTATGTCGTTATCGAGCCAATTCGAAATCGATGAAGGGTGTACCATGTTCGACGATCTGTTCGGTCCCGAGGCTCAAAAGCGCGACGGCGCAGAGATTCTGGCAGCTCTCAAGGCGGCCGCCCGCGAGCGTATCCTGGTCATCGATGGCGCCATGGGCACCGAAATCCAGGGCTTGGGATTCGGCGAGGACCATTTCCGCGGCGATCGTTTCGTCGGTTGCGCCTGCCACCAGCAGGGCAATAACGACCTTCTGATCCTTTCGCAGCCGCAGGCGATCGAAGAGATCCACTATCGCTACGCCAAGGCGGGTGCCGATATCATCGAGACGAACACGTTCTCCTCGACCCGCATCGCCCAGGCCGACTACCAGATGGAAAACGCGGTCTACGACCTGAACCGCGACGGCGCGCGCCTGGCAAAACGTGCTGCATTCCGCGCTGAGAAGGAAGACGGCCGCCGCCGTTTCGTGGCCGGCGCCATTGGACCGACCAACCGTACGGCTTCGATTTCACCCGACGTGAACAATCCCGGTTACCGCGCGGTGACCTTCGACGATCTCCGTCTTGCCTATTCCGAGCAGCTCGATGGCCTGATCGATGGCGGCGCCGATATCATCCTGATCGAGACGATTTTCGATACGCTGAACGCCAAGGCGGCGATCTTTGCCTGTGCCGAACGTTTCGAGGCCAAGGGCCTCCGCCTGCCGGTCATGATCTCCGGCACGATCACCGATCTTTCGGGCCGCACACTGTCGGGCCAGACGCCGTCTGCCTTCTGGTATTCGGTGCGCCACGCCAATCCGTTCACGATCGGTCTGAACTGCGCGCTCGGTGCCGATGCGATGCGCCCGCACCTGCAGGAGCTTTCCTCGGTCGCCGATACGTTCATCTCGGCCTATCCGAATGCCGGCCTGCCGAACGAGTTCGGCCGCTATGACGAAACGCCGGACGACATGGCCCGCCAGATCCGCGGCTTTGCGGAAGAGGGCATAGTCAACGTGGTCGGCGGCTGCTGCGGCTCGACGCCGGAGCATATTCGCGCGATTGCCGAGACTGTCGCCGAGTTCAAGCCGCGCGAAGTACCGGAGCACAAGCCGTTCATGTCGCTTGCCGGCCTCGAGCCATTCGTCTTCACGAAGGACGTGCCTTTCGTAAACGTCGGTGAGCGCACCAACGTCACCGGTTCGGCGAAATTCCGCAAGCTGATCACGGCCGGCGATTATACCGGCGCGCTCGCGGTTGCCCGCGACCAGGTCGAGAACGGTGCTTCCGTCATCGACATCAACATGGACGAAGGCCTGATCGATTCCGAAAAGGCGATGGTCGAGTTCGTCAACCTGATCGCCGCCGAGCCGGATATCGCCCGTGTGCCGATCATGCTCGACTCGTCCAAGTTCGAGATCATGGAGGCCGGCCTGAAATGCGTGCAGGGCAAGCCCGTCGTCAACTCGATCTCCATGAAGGAGGGCGAGGAGAAATTCATCGCTCAGGCAAAGCTCTTGCGCAATTACGGCGCGGCGGTCGTCGTCATGGCTTTCGACGAACAGGGGCAGGCGGACAGCTATGAGCGCAAGGTTGCGATCTGCGAACGCGCCTACAAGCTGCTGACGGAAGAGGCGGGTTTCCCGCCGGAAGACATCATCTTCGATCCGAACGTCTTTGCCGTCGCGACCGGTATCGAGGAGCACAACAGCTACGGTCTCGCGTTCATTCAGGCGACGGAGACGATCCGTCAGAAAATGCCGCTGGTGCATGTGTCGGGCGGCGTTTCCAACCTGTCCTTCTCGTTCCGCGGCAATGAGCCGGTGCGCGAGGCGATGCATGCCGTGTTTTTGTATCATGCGATCCAGGTCGGCATGGACATGGGCATCGTCAACGCCGGCCAGCTGGCGATCTACGAAAACATTGACCCCGAACTGCGCGACGCCTGCGAAGACGTGGTGCTGAACCGCCGCGACGATGCGACCGAGCGGATGCTCGAAATCGCCGAACGCTATCGTGGTGCCGGGACTAAGGAAGCCAAGGAAAAGGATCTCGCCTGGCGCGAATGGCCGGTTGAGAAGCGCCTGTCGCATGCGCTCGTCAACGGCATTACCGATTTCATCGAAGCAGATACCGAGGAAGCGCGCCAGAGCGCAGAGCGGCCGCTGCATGTCATCGAGGGCCCGTTGATGGCCGGCATGAACGTGGTCGGCGACCTTTTCGGCTCGGGCAAGATGTTCCTGCCGCAGGTGGTGAAATCCGCCCGTGTCATGAAGCAGGCCGTTGCCGTGTTGCTGCCTTACATGGAGGAGGAAAAGCGCCTCAATGGCGGCGATCAGCGGAAGTCTGCCGGCAAGGTGCTGATGGCGACCGTCAAGGGCGACGTCCACGATATCGGCAAGAACATCGTCGGCGTCGTGCTCGCTTGCAACAACTACGAGATCATCGACCTCGGTGTGATGGTGCCGTCGACCAAGATTCTTGAAACGGCGATTGCGGAGAAGGTCGATATCATCGGCCTTTCCGGCCTGATCACCCCGTCGCTCGACGAAATGGTGCATGTGGCTTCCGAGATGGAACGTCAGGGCTTCGATATTCCGCTCTTGATCGGCGGTGCGACCACCAGCCGTGTTCACACGGCGGTCAAGATTCACCCGCGTTACGATCGCGGTCAGGCGATCTACGTGACCGACGCAAGCCGCGCGGTCGGCGTCGTCTCTTCGCTGCTGTCGGAAGATGCGAAGCAGAACTACGTCGGCACGGTCCAGGCGGAATATGCCAAGGTCGCGGCGGCCCATGCGCGTGCCGAGGCGGAAAAGACGCGCCTGCCGATTGCCCGTGCGCGCGACAATGCGGAAAAGGTCGACTGGGCATCCTACCAGCCCACCAAGCCGCAATTCACCGGCACCAAGGTGTTCGAGACCTACGACCTGGCGGAGCTTGCGAAATACATCGACTGGACGCCCTTCTTCCAGACCTGGGAGCTGAAAGGTCGTTTCCCGGCGATCCTCGAAGACGAGAAGCAGGGCGAGGCCGCACGCCAGCTTTATGCGGACGCGCAGGCAATGCTGGAGAAGATCATCGCCGAGAACTGGTTCCGTCCCCGCGCGGTGATCGGCTTCTGGCCGGCCAATGCGGTGGGCGACGATATCCGTCTCTTCGCCGATGACAGCCGCAGCAAGGAGCTCGCGACCTTCTTCACGCTGCGTCAGCAGTTGTCGAAGCGTGATGGCCGTCCCAATGTGGCGCTGTCGGATTTCGTGGCGCCGCAGTCGACAGGTCTCAACGACTATGTCGGTGGTTTCGTGGTGACGGCCGGGATCGAGGAAGTGGCGATTGCCGAACGTTTCGAACGCGCGAACGACGATTACTCGTCGATCCTCGTCAAGGCGCTGGCCGATCGCTTCGCGGAGGCCTTTGCCGAATGCATGCATGAGCGGGTCCGCAAGGAGTTCTGGGGTTATGCGCCCGACGAAAGCTTCTCTGCGGAAGAGCTGGTGACTGAAGCCTATGGCGGTATCCGCCCGGCACCCGGCTATCCGGCACAGCCAGACCATACGGAAAAGGCAACGCTCTTCCAGTTGCTTGACGCGACGGCAACGACGGGTGTGGAACTGACGGAGAGTTACGCCATGTGGCCGGGTTCATCCGTCTCCGGCCTCTATATTGGCCATCCGGCGTCCTATTATTTCGGCGTCGCCAAGGTGGAGCGGGATCAGGTCGAGGATTATGCGAAGCGCAAGGGCATGCCGATCGTCGAAGTCGAGCGCTGGCTCGGCCCGGTGCTCAACTACGTCCCGACCTCGATCGTCGAGGATGCGGCCTGAACTTCAGAGGCTGAATCAGGTCGATGACGATCTGATTCAGCTTTCGCCGACAACGCGTTGATTTTGGATCACTCCAGCGCGTCGCGCATGGCGCGGATGATAGGGCTTGCCGATGCTGCGAAGGGCCGTGTCTGCTTTACGGTGAGCGCGAAATCCTGCGCGGCGTTCGATGCCGCCTGAAGGCCGTCGGGGAGAGAAAAGCCCTTCGCTGGCGGCATCCCGGAAGGCTTTTGCCGCGGCCTCCCACGTGGCGCTCATCGCCTCGATCTCAGGCTTGCCATTGGCGTTTTCGCTAAGGCCGGAGGCGATTGCCGAAAGTGCGAGACCAAATTCCTCTGCAGAGAGATGTGGCTGCCGCATCACCGCGGTGCCGGCTCGGCGAAACGCGGCGGCGTAGAGGCTCGCTTCCAGGCCGTTTGTCTGCAATAGGGTTTCAGCGGCGAGATCGAAATAACGGCCGGGTGGCCACTCGGCAGGTTCTAGGCGTGCGATTGCCGTTTCGATTTCCGCGAACATGCTGCTCATCCGTTCGCCATGCCCATTGGCAAGCGCGGACGAACCGGAAAGTGCGGCGCGGTTTTCATCCAGCGCGACGGCTATCTCGGAAAACATCTCGACGATGGAAATGCTGTCGGCTGCCTGCATCCATACTCCCGTTGCCCGTTCCCTGTGAGGATCGGACAACGGCGCTTTGTTGGCAAGGCGGATATTGAGGGGTGTTTCCCGATCAGTCGCGGACGATCAGGAAATCGCTGGCGTTGAAGCGCAACGTCACTGTTTCGCCGGGCTGCGGCATGACGGCATCCGGTGCGTTGAACATGTCGAACGAAATCTGGTTGCCGCCGACATCGATCTTGGTGCGGATGACCGAGCCGAGGAAGTGCGACAGCACGACCGTGCCGGTGATCGACGTATCGCCTTTGGCGCTTTCCGACAGCGATCCGGCTTCCGGGCGGAGCGCGATCGAGATCTTGTCGCCGCCCTTCAAGGCGCCGATCGATTCCTTGAGGATGACGGTGTTTTCACCGACCTTGACCGTGTTGGCGGCCGGATCGGCGACGATGGCGTCGATCATGTTGAGCGTGCCGACGAAGGAGGCGACGAAGCGAGTGGCCGGGCGGTTATAGATGTCCGACGGCGTGCCGATCTGGTCGGCGCGGCCGGCGTTCATGACCACGATACGGTCGGAAATCGACAACGCCTCTTCCTGGTCGTGGGTGACGAAAACCGTGGTGATACCGAGCTGGCGCTGGATCTGGCGGATTTCCTCACGCAGCGACACGCGGATCTTGGCGTCGAGCGCCGAGAGCGGTTCGTCGAGCAGCAGGACCTGCGGCTTCGGCGCCAGCGCGCGGGCGAGTGCCACGCGCTGCTGCTGACCGCCGGACATCTGGTAGGGGTAGCGGTCGGCCAGATGGTCGAGCGAGATGAGCTTCAGCATCTCCCTGACGCGCTTGTCGATGTCGGCCTTGTTCATGCCTGCGATCTTCAGGCCGAAGGCGACGTTGTCGAACACGTTCATATTCGGGAAGAGCGCATAGGCCTGGAAGACCATGCCGATATTGCGCTGGTTGGTCTTCAGCTTGTTCTGGTTCTTGCCGGCAATCGAGATCGCGCCGTCGCTTGGATTTTCGAAGCCGGCGATCATGCGAAGGACCGTCGTCTTGCCGCAACCCGACGGGCCGAGGAAGGAGACGAATTCGCCCTTCTCGATCGACATGTTGAAGTCCTTGACGACCTGGGTCTGGCCGAAGCTCTTTTTGATATGTTCGAGAACGAGGAACGACATTGTCGAAAAATCCTTAGGCCTTGGAGGGCGCCATTTTGCTGAAACGGGAGACAAGCTGTAGGAGGCCCATCGAGAACCAGGTGATGGCGAAGGCGATGATGGCGAGCGCCGAAGGCTCATAGGCCCGGTTGGCGCCGACCAGCTGCAGGTAGGGGCCGAAGGCCGGACGGTTGAGCAGTGCCGCCATGGTGAATTCGCCCATGACGATCGCGAAGGTAATGAAGGCGCCCGAGAGCACGCCCGACATGACGTTCGGGAAGATACAGCGGAACATGATCGTCGGCCATTTGGCGCCGAGAATTTCCGCCGCTTCCGTCAGCGTCCGCACGTCGATCGCACGCATCGCCGTATCGACCGAGCGATACATGTAGGGCAGCGACAGGGTGATGTAGGAGAGGACGAGCAGCATATTGGTGCCCTGGATGGAGCCGGTGAACGGGATCCAGGACGAGGAATTGTAGAGGCGCAGGTAACCGAAGACGATGACGATGGCCGGAATAACCAGCGGCATCAGGGTGATGAACTCGATCACCGGGCGCATCTGCGGCAGGCGCAGGCGCACCCAATAGGCGGTCGGCACGACGAGCAGCATGCCGAAGATGATGGTGAACAGCGCCATCAGCATCGAGAAGCCGAAGGTCGACTGGAATTGCGCGTCGGCGAAGACCGTTTGATAGGCGTCGAACGAATAGGCGCCGCGGCGCATGCGCAGCGAGAATTCGAACGTGCCGATCAGCGGCACGAAGAAATAGATGCAGCCAATGGCGATTGCGAACCAGGCGAATGCTTTGCTTGCTTTCATGTCCGCGCCCTCACTTCTGCCAGCGTTCGGCGCGCATGCGCAACATGATGTAGAGAACGTTCGAAATGCCGGTGATGACGATCATGCCGAGCGCCAGCGCATAACCCAGGTTGGCGTTATGCAGCACGTCGCCACGGATCTGAGCATAGAGCAGGATCGGCACGATGTTGAGCGAGGAGCCGGTCAGCGCGTATGCGGTGGCGATGGCGCCGAAAGCGTTCGCGAAGAGGAGCAGGGTGGTGCCCATCAGGCTCGGCCAGAGGATCGGTAGTGCCACCATGCGCCAGTATTGCCAGGTGGAGGCACCGAGGATTTCGGCGGCTTCGCGCCATTCCTTCTTCATGCCGTCCAGTGCCGGCGTCAGGATCAGCACCATCAGCGGGATCTGGAAGAACATGTAGGTGATGGTGAGGCCGAAGAAGGACAGGATGTTGAAGCCGGTCCCGTAGAGATTGAAACCCATCCAGTCGCGCAGCAGCACGGTCACGAGACCGGTGCGGCCGAGGGTGGCGAGAAAGGCGAAGGCCAGCGGCACGCCGGCGAAGTTCGATGCGACGCCCGAAAACGTCAGCAGGCCTGAACGGATCCAGGAGGGTAGGCCGCCTAGCACGATCGCCCAGGCGAGGAAGAAGCCAATCACCGCGCCACCGAGCGAGGAAGCGACAGATACCCGGATGGAAATCCAGTACGCGCTCATGATCGACGGGGTGAAAAGGTCGGCAATGTTCTTGAAGGTGAACTGGCCGTCGGGCGTGAAGAACGCGCCCGTTACCAGATAAAGCGTCGGTAGGACCAGAAACATCAGCGCGAAGATCATGAACGGCGCGATGCCGAGCCAATCCACGACGGTGCGGCGGTCGATGAAGGACGTGGAGGCTGTGCTCATGAGGGGAGGGCTCGAAGCTTCTGAGAAGCCGGCAACTGCCGGAGATGGAAAGCCTCCCCGCGCTGGCGCGCGGAGAGGCCGGTTCAGATGGATTACTTGACGTTGGCGCCGACGACCGAGTCCCACTTGGTGGTGATGGCGGCCTTGCCCTTGTCCTGCTCGTCGAGCGTCGGGAAGATCGACTTTGCGTAGCCTTCAGCCGGCGGCAGAGCGTCCAGCAGGTTCTTCGGGATCTTGTTGTTCTTGGCAAGATCGTTGAAGCGGATCGGGTGGCAATAGCCCTTCAGCCAGCCGAGCTGACCTTCGTCGGAATAGAGGTATTCCATCCACAGCTTGGCAGCGTTCGGGTGCGGAGCGAAGGCGGAGATCGCCTGGACGTAAACGCCGGCGACGACGCCGGTGGCCGGAACGACGACCTGAACCGGCGGGTTGCCCTTCAGGGTGTCGCGCCAGGACAGACCGTTATAGTCCCAGGCGATGACGACCGGGGTGGAGCCCTGAGCCAGCGAAGCGGACTTGCCGATGACCGGAACCAGGTTGCCGGCCTTGTTGAGCTCGGCGAAGTAAGAGAGACCGGCGGCACCGATCTTGGTCGGGTCCTTTTCGCCGGTTGCGGCGCCGGCTGCGTACACGGCCTGAACGGCCTGGTTGGAAGCGCGCGGGTCGCCGGCAAGGGCGATCGAGTTTGCGAATTCCGGCTTCTTCAGGTCGGCCCAATCCTTCGGGACGTTCTTGACGATGTCGGTGTTCACGACGAACGAGAGAACGCCGTAATAGTCGCCGTACCAGTAGCCGTCGGCATCCTTGGCGTCAGCCGGGATCGAATCCCAGGTGGAAACCTTGTAAGGCTGGATCAGGCCTTCAGCCTTGGCGGACGGGCCGAAGGACAGACCGACGTCGATCACGTCCGGAGCCTGCGGGCCCTTGTTGCCCTTGTTGGCCTTGATGGCTTCGATTTCGTCGCCCGAACCGGCATCCGGGTTCAGTTCGTTGACTTCGATGCCATACTTCGCCTTGAAACCGGCGAGTACGTCGCCGTAGCCGCACCAGTCGTGGGGCAGAGCGATCGTGGTCAGCGTGCCTTCCTTCTTGGCAGCGGCGATCAGATCGGCGCTCGGCTCGGCGGCAGCCAGGCTGGCCGACGTGACGACGAGAGCGGTCGTCATCGAAAGCAGACGTTGGGTCTTGGTGAGCACGGTATCCTCCTAGGGTTCAGGTCTTGTGCTTATGGGTCGTTTCGGCGCGACTCGTAGAGCCAGTTTATGTAGGGTATATGACAGCTCAGAGTGTGAGCATTTGCTCATAATTCCACTGTGTCGCCGGCATATTTCGGATGCCCGATTTTCAGCCCGGGCGTGTATTTCAGTCCGGTCGGGTCTGGCGGCCCGGTCGCCGGAAAAGACGACTTCGTTCGAACAGCCCTTCGAGAGAGTTGATGCGTTCGCGGGTTTCCGCCCAGGTCGAGCTTTGCACCGCCTCGATCAAGGCTTCGACGACGAAGAGCGTGATCACCGAACTGTCCCAGGCGGACGGCGCCTCGATGCGGATCTTGAACGTATGTTCGGCATGTTTGGCGACGGGAGAGGCCCAGACATCGGTAAACAGGACGATGACGACGCCATTGGCCCTTGCAGCCTCTGCCAGCGTCGCCATCTCCTGCTCGTAACGGCGAATATCGAAGATCACCAGAACATCGCCGGCGCTCATGTTCAGCACATGCTGCGGCCAGGAACTGGTATTGGTGGAGATCAGCGTCGTCTTTGGACGGATGACCTGCATATGCGTGAAGAAATATTCCGCCAGCGCACCGGTAATGCGCCCGCCCACGAAATAGATGCCGCGGCTGCGATCACGCAAAAGTGCGGCTGCACCCTCAAAAGTTGTCGTGTCGAGTTCCGAAAGAGTGTCGCGCAGGTTGGCGGTGATGGCGTCCGCAAAGCGGTTGAGGATATGCGTTCCCGGCGCGTTCGACGCCCAGCGGTCGTGCTTGGCGATCGGGCTCGATATCGTTGCTTCGAGTTCCTGGTGAAGATGGGACTGGAATTCCGGGTAGCCCTTGTAGCCGAGCTTCTGCACCATGCGCGCGACGGTCGGCGTTGATACGCCTGCATTCTCCGCGATCACAGTGATGCTGCCCAGGCCAGACACCGGATAGTTCTCCAATAGGCTGTCGGCCAGTTGTTTTTCCGCGCGCGTCAGGCTGTCGTAACGAACACGAATGACATCCGACACGGTGCGCGTAGTGGCTGGCACGAAAGCTGTTCCCTCCGGTCTTTGCCGGTTTATGACATGAGTTAAAAGGAGTTTTATGACAGCTGTCAATCAGGCGATTGAAGAGAAATTTTCAGAATTGGATTGACGGCGGGCGGAAAGTGAAGAATTCTCTTCTTCATCCAATCTTAAATCGATATTGCCGGGAAGCGTCATGTTGCTGCAGTCGGATTTTTTCACGGAAGCGGACGGGAAAGCCGTCGCTGTGGAAAACCCCGGCGCCAAGGGCGCGGTCCTGCTGATCTGCGAACACGCCTCCCGGCGGGTGCCGGAGCGTTATGGAAATCTCGGTCTTCCGGACGATGTGCTTGCCTCCCACATCGCCTGGGACCCGGGTGCGCTGGCGGTTGCCCAGCGAATGTCGAAAAGCCTTGATGCGACGCTGATCCACCAGCGCTTCTCGCGGCTGATCTATGATTGCAACCGGCCGCCCGAGGCGCCCGACGCCATGCGGGACGTCTCGGAAATATTCCGCATTCCCGGCAACGAGAATCTGTCCGGCGAGGAAAAGGCATTACGGACAGCGGCTCTCTATACGCCGTTTCATGACAGCATTCGAAATGAGATCGTCACACGTGCAAATCGCGGTCTGGCGACTGTGCTTGTGACGATCCACAGCTTTACGCCCGTCTATTTCGGCAAACAGCGGCAGGTCGAGATCGGCATCCTGCATGATAGCGACAGCCGGCTTGCAGACCGCATGCTGGCGGCGGCAGCGGACACGAAAATCTACCGCGTCGAACGTAACGAGCCTTACGGCCCGGCGGACGGCGTGACCCATACGCTGGAAGTGCATGCCCTGCCGGGCGGGCTTTTGAACGTCATGATCGAGATAAGGAACGACTTGATAATCGACGAAATCGGCCAAGGGGTCGCGGCCGATTTTCTGACAGGGCTGCTGCGGGAAAGTCTCGCGGCAGACCAAGGATAAGACCTCAAAAAGGGGAACCGCGTGCAGTGAAAACTGCCGCACGCGCCGACACTGCGCAAAGCAGGCGGCGTAGAACATGTCGACTGGGGTGGGGTGGGCCATGAAGGTCTGCCGCCCGTTTTCTTTGATCAGGAGAGAAGGGCATGGAGAATTCATCTGCAGGCGTCAGCTACAAAAAGGCTGATGCGTCTTATTTCGAAAAGCGCGGGCTTTCGCGTTATGCCGGGGTCTGGTCGCTTTGGGCGCTCGGCGTCGGCGCAGTTATTTCGGGGCATTTTTCCGGCTGGAATTTCGGCTTTGCGACAGGCGGCTGGGGCGGCATGCTCGTGGCCGGCATCATCATCGCCATCATGTATCTGGGGCTTACCTTCTCGATTGCCGAAATGAGCCCGGCGCTGCCGCATACAGGGGCGGCCTATTCCTTCGCGCGCACGGCCATGGGCCCGTGGGGCGGCTTCATCACAGGGCTATGCGAAAACGTCGAATACGTGCTGACGCCGGCCGTCATCGTGACGTTCATCACGGCGTATGTGAACTCCATTCTGGGGTTGGATCCCGTCTATTCGCCCATATTATGGATCGTCTTCTACATCATCTTCCTGTGCCTGAACGTGTTCGGTCTCGAACTGTCGTTCAAGGTGACTTTGGTGATCACGCTGATTTCGCTGGCGGTTCTGGTGTTCTTCTGGGTCAGCGCCATTCCGAACATGAATTTCTCGCGCTGGGCGCTGAATATCGGCGTAGGCCCTGACGGTGCCGCGATCGAACTGCCGGAAGGCAACGGTTCGTGGTTCCCGTTCGGCTTCTCCGGTATACTGGCGACGCTGCCTTTCGCCGTCTGGCTCTTCCTCGCCATCGAACAGCTTCCGCTGGCGGCCGAAGAATCCGTCGATCCGAAGCGGGACATGCCGAAGGGCATCATTCTCGGCATCATCACGCTGATGGTTTCGGCATTCATGATCGTGCTGCTCAACCCGTCGCTTCCGGGTGTCGGCGCCTTCCATCTTAGCTCGGCGCTGGAGCCGCTGCTCGACGGCTTCAAGGCGGTTTATGGGGATAGCGGCGTTGTCATCCTCGGGCTCGTGGCGCTGACGGGCCTGATCGCCAGCTTCCATACGATCCTCTATGCACAGGGCCGGCAGATCTATTCGCTGTCGCGCGCCGGCTATTTCCCGACCGCGCTTTCGGTGACCCACTCCACCTACAAGACACCGTATGTGGCGATGATTGCCGGTGCCGTCGTCGGTCTTGCGGTCATGCTGGTGATCTGGTTCTCGCTCGGCGCGGAAAAGGGCGGCAGCATCATCGGCAGCGTACTGCTCAACATGGCCGTGTTTGGTGCCATGTTCTCCTACATCATGCAGGCGATCTCGTTCATCATCCTGCGCAAGAAACTGCCGAATATCGAGCGGCCGTTCCGCTCGCCGCTCGGCATTCCGGGCGCTGTTTTGACGGTCATCATCGCCGTCGTCACCCTTCTCTACCAGATCCAGGATCCGAACTTCACCAAGGGTGTCTTGTGGGTCGTCCTCTGGTTCGCGGTTGCGATCGCCTATTTTGCGCTCGTCGGCCGTCATCGCCTGATCCTCTCTCCGGAAGAGGAATTCGCGATGGAACACAAGCAGGCTGCTTCGCTGGCCTGATCGAATTCTCCACGGCGCGGCCCGCCTTGTCGCGGGCCGCGTTTCCCATTTTCAAAAGGAACGGATGCAAAGCATGACCGCCAGTTATTCTTTCGACGAACTGAAAAAGGATGTTGCCGCCGGCCGCATCGATACCGTCGTTGCCGCACAGGTGGACATGCAGGGCCGCCTTATGGGCAAGCGCTTCCAGGCGGAGTTTTTCGTCGAGAGCGCCTACAAGGAAACCCATAGCTGCAACTATCTGCTCGCCACGGATATCGAGATGGAGACCATCTCCGGTTTCAAGGCGACGAGCTGGGAGCAGGGTTACGGCGACTATACGATGAAGCCGGACCTTTCGACGCTGCGCAAACTGCCGTGGCTGGAAGGCACCGCACTCGTTCTCTGCGATGTGCTCGATCATCATACGCATGAGGAAGTGCCGCATTCACCGCGCGCGATCCTGAAGAAACAGGTCAAGCGGCTCGAGGCCATGGGCATGATGGCCTATATGGCGACCGAGCTGGAATTCTTCTTGTTCGACCAGAGTTACGAGACTGCACGTGAGGCCGGCTACCGCAACCTCAAGCTCGCCAGCGGTTACAACGAAGATTACCACATCTTCCAGACGACCAAGGAAGAGGAAGTGATGCGGGCGATCCGCACCGGCCTTCAGGGCGCCGGCATTCCGGTTGAAAACTCCAAGGGCGAGGCTTCCGCCGGCCAGGAAGAGATCAATGTCCGTTACGCCGATGCGCTTTCCATGGCCGATCGCCATGTCCTCATCAAGAATGCCGCCAAGGAAATCGCCTGGCAGAAGGGCAAGGCGATTACCTTCCTTGCCAAGTGGAATTACAGTGCTGCCGGCAGCTCGTCGCATATTCACCAGTCGCTGTGGAGCGCCGATGGCAAGACGCCGCTGTTCTTCGACAAGGGCGGCAGCCACGGCATGTCCGAGACGATGAAGCATTACATCGCCGGCCTGCTGAGCCATGCCAGTGAGATCACTTATTTCCTCGCGCCCTATATCAATTCCTACAAGCGCTTCATGGCCGGCACGTTCGCGCCGACCAAAGCCGTCTGGTCGAAGGACAACCGCACTGCCGGCTACCGCCTTTGCGGCGAGGAGACCAAGGGCATCCGCGTCGAGTGCCGTGTCGGCGGTTCCGACCTCAACCCTTACCTCGCCATGGCGGCGCTGATTGCCGCAGGCATAGACGGGATCGAGAAGAAGATGGAGCTGGAGCCGGCCTTCGTCGGTGACGCCTATGGCGGCAAGGGCGTGCGCGAAATCCCGCGGACGCTGCGTGATGCCGTCGATCTTCTCAACGGCTCCCAACTTCTCCGCTCCGCCTTTGGCGACGACGTCATCGACCACTATGTCAGGGCCGGAAACTGGGAGCAGGAAGAATACGACCGCCGTGTGACGGATTGGGAAGTGGCGCGCGGATTCGAGAGGGTGTAGACCTCTCCGCACAAATCAAAAACGCAATGGGAAGTGAGATCATGACGATGATCCAATGTATCTCGCCGGTGGACGGTTCGGTCTATGCCGAGCGTCCGGCGATGTCAGTGGAAGCGGCGGCGGAGGCCATTGGCCGTGCCCGCAAGGCGCAGAAGGCCTGGGCAAAGCGGCCGCTCGAAGAGCGCGTGCAGCTGGTGCTGAAGGGCGTTGCCCGTCTGAACGAGATGGTCGATGACGTGGTGCCGGAACTCGCCTGGATGATGGGCCGTCCGGTGCGTTACGGCGGCGAGTTCAAGGGCTTCAACGAGCGCTCGAACTATGTCGCGAACATCGCCGCCGACGCCCTCGCACCGATGCGGATCGAAGACAGCGCGACGTTCGAGCGCCGCATCGAGCGCGAGCCGCATGGCGTCGTGTTCGTCATCGCGCCGTGGAACTATCCGTATATGACGGCGATCAACACGATCGCTCCGGCGCTGATGGCCGGCAATACGGTCGTCATCAAGCATGCGTCGCAGACGCTTTTGGTTGGCGAACGGCTGGTGCGCGCGTTCGTCGAGGCGGGCGTTCCGGGGGACGTTTTCCAGAATCTTTTCCTCGACCATGACACGACCGCAAAGCTGATTGCGCAGGGCCTGTTCAACTTCATCAATTTCACCGGTTCGGTCGAAGGCGGCCGGTCGATCGAGCGGGCGGCAGCCGGCACGTTTACCGGCATCGGCCTCGAACTCGGTGGCAAGGATCCGGGTTATGTGATGGACGACGCCGATCTCGATGCGGCGGTCGACGTGCTGATGGACGGTGCCACCTATAATTCCGGCCAGTGCTGCTGCGGCATCGAGCGCATCTATGTGCATGAATCGCTCTACGACCAGTTCGTCGAAAAGTCGGTCGCCTGGGTGTCGAACTACAAGCTCGGCAACCCGCTCGACAAGGAAACGACGCTTGGGCCGATGGCCAACAAGCGTTTCGCCAAGGTGGTCCGCGAGCAGATTTCCGATGCGGTCTCCAAGGGCGCCAAGGCGCTGATCGATCCAAAGCTTTTCCCGGCGGATGACGGCGGCGCCTATCTGGCTCCACAGATCCTCGTCAATGTCGATCACTCGATGGCGTTCATGCGCGAGGAAACTTTTGGCCCGGCCGTCGGCATCATGAAGGTGAAGAGCGACGAGGAAGCGCTTGGTCTGATGAACGACAGCCAGTATGGTCTGACCGTTTCGCTCTGGACCCCGGATGTCGAGCGCGCCAACCGTATCGGCAGCCAGCTTGAAACCGGCACGGTGTTCATGAACCGTGCCGATTATCTCGATCCGGCGCTTGTCTGGACCGGCGTCAAGGAAACCGGCCGCGGCGGCTCGCTCTCCGTCCTCGGCTTCCACAACCTGACCCGCCCGAAATCCTATCACCTCAAAAAGGTCACGAAATGAATATCGTCGCAAACTGGAGCTACCCCACCGCCGTCAAGCTCGGCCGGGGCCGCATCAAGGAACTGGCGGACGCCTGCAAGACACTCGGCCTCAAGAACCCGCTTCTGGTCACTGACCGGGGACTGGCTTCGATGGCGATCACAGGCCATGCGCTGGACGTGCTGGCCGAGGCCGGACTTGGACGAGCGATCTTTGCCGATGTCGATCCGAACCCGAACGAGAAGAACCTGGAAGCCGGCGTGAAGGCCTACAAGGATGGCGGCCATGACGGCGTCGTCGCCTTCGGTGGCGGCTCGGGCCTCGATCTTGGCAAGCTGATCGCCTTCATGGCCGGCCAGACTCGACCCGTCTGGGATTTCGAGGATATCGGCGACTGGTGGACCCGCGCAGATGCTTCCAAGATCGCGCCGATCGTTGCCGTGCCGACCACGGCGGGCACGGGTTCGGAAGTGGGCCGGGCAGGGGTGCTCACCAATTCCGTCACCCATGTGAAGAAGATCATCTTCCATCCGAAGCTTCTGCCGGGCGTCGTCATCTGCGATCCGGAACTCACCATGGGCATGCCGAAGGCGATCACCGCCGGCACCGGCATGGACGCGTTTGCGCATTGCCTGGAAGCCTATTCGTCACCTTTCTACCATCCGATGTCCGGCGGCATTGCACTGGAAGGCATGCGGCTGGTGAAGGAGTTCCTGCCGCGCGCCTTCAAGGATGGGCAGGACCTCGAAGCCCGCACCAACATGATGGCCGCGGCCGCCATGGGGGCGGTCGCGTTCCAGAAGGGGCTCGGCGCCATCCATTCGCTGTCGCATCCGATCGGCGCGGTCTACAACACCCATCACGGCATGACGAACGCTGTCGTCATGCCGCCGGTGCTGCGCTTCAACCGTCCGGCGATCGAGGAGAAGATTGCTCGTGCCGCGGCCTATCTCGGCATCTCGGGCGGCTTCGACGGCTTCTACGATTATGTGCTTTCGCTGCGTTCCGAACTCGGTGTTCCGGACAATCTGACGGCCATGGGAATCAAGCCGGACCGAATCGATGAGCTCACCGCCATGGCTATCGAGGACCCGAGCTGCGGCGGTAACCCGGTTCCGATGACGCTTGAGAACACCAAGACGCTTTTCCTCGACTGCTTTTAACGGTTCGCAGAGCCGCAAAGCCTGGGATTAACGAGGGCCCGGAGGCGAAAACCTCCGGGTTTTCCGCGTTTTAGGCCTTAAGCTTAAATCTGCCGGTTGATTTTCATGGGGATCAAATTTGCAATTCGTTAACCATGTTTGGAAAGGATGTGCGCATGACACCATGCTTCCCGGTGTCCTCGCGAGCGATGCGGCTCAAGACTTCTTCGAGGACGAAAATGCCTGTAATTTCTTTTGCCAATGCCAAGGGTGGTGCCGGTAAGACGACTGCCGCGCTGCTGCTCGCGACCGAACTTGCTCACCAGGGATACCGTGTCACCGTCATCGATGCCGATCCGCAGCGCTGGATCAGCCAGTGGTTTGAGACCACCGGCAATGTTCGCAATATCGAAGTCGTCTCGGAAGTCACGGTCGCCTCGCTGCAGTGTCACCTTCGGGAGATGGTTTCGCGCACCGACTATTTCATCGTCGATCTCGCCGGCGCTCGCGATGCGCTCGTTACGACCGCAATCGGCCTTTCCGATCATGTGATGATCCCGGTCCAGGGCTCGGCCATGGACGCCAAGGGCGCAGCACAGATCCTCGACCTTCTCGCCTTCCTCAAGGAAAAGGCCGGTCTCACAATCGCGCATTCGGTCGTGCTCACCCGCGTCACCTCGATGGTCACCACCAAGGCGCTGCTGACCATCAAGGGCCTGCTGGCAGCCCGTGGCGTCCACGTCCTCGACACGCCGATCGGCGAGCGCATCGCCTTCAAGGAACTCTTCGAGATCGGCGGCACACTCCACACGCTTGATCCGCAGAAGGTCAGCAACGTGGATAAGGCCAAGGAAAACGCACGCAGCTTTGCCGAGGAAGTCATGCGCATGATGCCGATGAAGGTCATCCGCTCCGGCGCCCCGCGCTTCTTCAACTTCACGCGCAACGCCGCCTGAGGACAATCAGCTTCGAGCCCTGTTCAGCCCAGGGCTTCATCAGGACGCGGCCGGTTCGGTAAGAGCTGGCCGCGTTTCTGTTTTGGGCAACGTGGGGTGAACGCAGAGCGCTCGGTCTCTTATCGAGGTTGTGGGTCCGGGAACTTCCAGCTTCCATCCAGCACTTTCTGTTGCGGCTGATAGAGGCGCACCGTGTAATTCCAGCCGGGATCGATGGGGAGGCAATTGGGTACTTTGCCGTCACACTCACCGAATTGAATGTCTATCGAGCCATCGCTGCCTTTGATGGCGGTCAGGTTGTTGATCGAATAGGCATTGAGCGAATTGGGAACGAAGAAGCCTTCTGCATTGTAGCGGCTGATGGACCAGAAGCCATCGACGGGGACGCTTGCGGGAACGCGAAGTGTATAAATGGTCTTTCCGTCGTTCTTGGTTGGCGTGACACCGACATAGGTTGCTTCGCTGTCCGGGTTGCCGCCCCAGCCTGCCGCAGCGCCAATAAGGTGATGAACCGGATCAACCTGATCTTTGGTGCCGAACGCCTTGTTGAAGCCATTCATCGTGGCGCCGAGGGCCAGCAATGCTTTGCGCACATTGTCCTGGCTGGTCTTGTCCCAAGCGGGCAGTTCCAGCTTGCCAGGCCCACCGGGTTGATCAACCTTGATCGCATCCTGCAATTTGTGAACCACGTCGGCATCGCCTGCCTTGCCCGGATCGATCAGCGTGCGCATGGCAATCATGACGTAGCGCGTGCCGACATGGTCTTTCGCGAAGGTATGGCTTCCAGCGCCGTGAAAGACATCGGTGACGTAGTGGTCCTGATTGAGCACCATTAGCGACATGAAGCGGTTTCCTGCATCCGGCAAGGTGACCGTCACCGGCCCGGCATCCAGGTCGAATATGCCACTGGAATAAAGCGTATCGCGATTGCCCCGTATCACCGTCTGCTGATTGACGTCGAATGGATCGCGGCGATGAAACAGCTTGCCCAGCGCGCTCTCTTTGGCCGACACGGCAAAATACATGTCGCTTTCGGCACGCACGAAATTATCGGGTGTTACCTTGATCGCCTCATCGCTATGGGCGCTTCCTGCCATAATAAGGAAGCTTGCGATCAGTGTCTTTGAAAACCTCACCATTCAAACCTCCATAGGGATGCCGTGCCTCCGTGTGAGGCGCGGCGATAACCCTTTTCAAGGCGGTGAGGTTGTCCGATGGGGCTGGGGCAGGGAAGTACGTTACCGTAAATGCTCGATGTAACGTTGCTGCATTTGCTACAAAGCAGCCGCGAATGCCAAGGCAGATCGTATCAACGGGGAAGTTTACTCCACAAACTCCACCGTCGTTCCCGGCTTAACCATCTTCGCGAGTTCCGTCGCATCCCAGTTGGTCAGGCGCACGCAGCCGTGGCTGTTGGTCTTGCCGATCTTGGACGGTTCCGGTGTGCCGTGAATGCCGTAGGTCGGTTTCGACAGCGCGATCCAGACGGTGCCGACCGGGCCGTTCGGGCCCGGCGGGATCTGCAGGATCTGGGTGTTGTTACCCTGGGTGAAGTTGATCTTCGGGTTATAGGTATAGCCTGGATCGAGCGCGACGCGCTGGACGGTATGATTGCCGGTCGGCGAAGGCGTGTCGCTGGAGCCGATCGTGGCCGGATAGGCGGCGATGAGCCTGCCATCCGCGCCATAGGCGAAGACCTGCTTGCGGCCCTTGTCGGCAACGATATTGGTCACCTGGCCGGTCTTAGGCTGGCCGGGATTGATGACCTTGATGATCGTGCCGGGGATGGTGAAGTCGACGCCGGGGTTCAGCGCCTTCAGGTAGTTCTCGTCCATATGGAACTGCTCGCCGAGCTTTTCCGTCACCGACGTATAGGACATGGCGGGGAGCTGTGCCTTGTGGGCATAGTCTTCCGGAATGGAGGCGACGTAGGGGCCGGCGGCATCGGCCGCGGTGATCGTGTAATCGATGATCGGCAGGCCGCCCGAATAGGTCAGGCGCTGCATGATGTCCTCGGAATTGTTCGGGTCGATCGTCTCGCCGGTCATTTCCTGCCAGGCGGCAAGCGCCTTGTTGACGTTGTCGCCGAGATGGCCGTCGATGACGCCGGGCGACATGCCTTCGCGATCCAGAAACACCTGAAGTGCGGCGATTTCCGCCTGCGGCTTCTTGGTGACTGTGATGATCGGCTTCTGCGGATGCAGCACTTCGGCCGGACGCGACTGGTCTGGCTCGATCGAGGCTTCCTGCGGGTAGTTGTTCTGGATGCCCGGCAGCGGCTGGTTGTCGAGCGGCATGCGGCTGACGGCGCCTGGAATGGTGCCGGTGACAGCGCCCGGCTCGTTCCAGCCCTGGTTCTGGCCCTGGCGCTGTCCGGGCCGCTGGCCATAGGCTTCGTTCTGCGGATAGGCGCCATTCTGACGGTTGGGATCGCCCGGCCGGTATTCGCGGTAATCGCGAGCGCCGTAGCCCGGCTGGTAGCCGCCGCCGGCGTCGCGCAGGTTGCGATAGCCACCGGGAGCCGGCGGGTACTGGTCAGCGCGGGTCGGGCGATAGGTTTCCTGGCGCATCTCGGTTGCCACGACGTTGCCGTAGTGATCTATGAAGATGCGGCGACCCATGCGATCGCGGCTGATGACGACTTCGCCGTTGTTCGGGACGTAATCGAGAATGGCCCCGTCGGGAGCGACCAGCACGTTCTCGGAAGGATAACGCCCATAGCGGTCCTGCGCTGCCGCAGGGGCAATGCCCTGCACGGCGGTCAAAACGACGAGGCTGACGCTTGCGATAAAGAGGCGCTTCACGATGTCACCGACTTCCTTGTTCCTGCACTACGATCCTGTATTGGCGTAATCGGGAACCTGGCCAAATCGTTCCCGCACCCATTCTAAACGCCCTAAGTGTCTGTTGCCACAGACAAGTTAATTTTGACGGTAGTGTGGAAAAACTGAATTCGTCATGAATGTATCGTTAAATTCCGATCACGATCGGTTAGAACTCCTGAAGAAATCGTGAAGAGGGTGATTATGAAGGCGTTTTCCGCTGCCAATGGGCCGAAGCTCATGCTCGACGAGACTTCGGTTCTCGATATCGGGGGCTGTTTCATCGGCGATACGGACCTCGCGCCCGGCCGGGCCATCCCCGATGACGGCGACCCGCGAATCGATCATTCACTGGAGGGTTTTCTCTTCACCTGCGGACCGGATCATATCCGTCACCCGGATCTGATCGAAGGTCGGGACGACGGCAAGAAGTTTCCGCTGCACGGTTCCTATTCGGCGCACCCGGCGGAAATCCTGTTCTGGGATGTGCAGGGCGAAGATGCGGAATGCCACGCGCGGGTGCCGATCACGATCGCAATCGGCGAGACGGCGCTGCTCGAGCGCCATTGGCGGATCGGTAGTGCGACTGGCGAGGTAAATCTCTCCGACAAGCTGACGAATACCGGAACGAAGCCGCTCGCGCGGGTGCACATGTACCATATGAATATCGGCGCCTGGCTGTTCGATGACAATGTGCGTCTGTCCGGCAAGATGCTGGAAGGCGGCGGCTTTCCCTGGAATTTCGGAAACGAGCCGGGTGGCATCTTCTGCCTGCCAGCTACCGACGAGGGGTCCGATTGGGCGGAGTTTTCCGTGGGACCTATCGCGGCGATCGGCGGGTTGACGCTGAAGGTAAAGTTCCGCACGGATACGCTGCCTTACCTGCAGGTCTGGCGCAATCAGCGCGCGCCGGCGCACGTTCTCGGCATCGAGCCGGTTTCGCACCGTCTGGCAAGCCGCGCGGAGTTGATCGAGACGGGTGAGATCACCTGGCTTCAGCCGGGCGAAAGCGCCGAATACGGGCTGCGTTTCGCTTTCGTCTGACGCCGTACCATCCGGGCTCTTCCTGTGATTGACGCTCGTGTGGCAGCGTCGTAATGCTTGCGCCTCGTTTCATTAAGAGGGTTCCATCATGGACATTCGCCAGATCAACGACGAGTATTCCGTCACCGGCCAGATCACCGTCGAAGACCTCGACCAGGTCAAGGCCATGGGCTTCAAGTCGGTCGTCTGCCACCGTCCGGACGAAGAGGAGCCGGGCCAGCCGCATTTCACGGAGATCGCGGCGCGCGCCAAGGAACTCGGCCTCGACATCCGCCACATTCCGGTCGGCCGCATGGGCGTCGATCAGGACGGCGTCAACGCCATGGTCGATGCTCTGGAAGAGTTCCCGCGCCCGATGCTCGGCTTCTGCCGCTCCGGCGCTCGCTCGACGGCGATCTACGAAAAGAGCCAGCATCTGCGCGGCTAACATTTTCCGCTGCCTCGTGCGATCGCACGGGGCTTTTTCCAGCTCAGTTTCAGGAGTAGTTCCATGAGCATCAAGCGCATCGAGCCGGGCGCCCGCATGAGCGGCGCGGTCGTCCACGGCAACACCGTCTATCTCGCCGGCCAGGTTGGCGATGGTGAGAGCGTCACCGATCAGTGCAAGGACGCGCTGGCCGAAGTCGACCGCCTGCTGGCCGCTGCCGGCTCCGACAAGTCGAAGATCCTTCAGACGATCATCTATCTCTCGGACATGTCCACTTTCGGCGAAATGAACGCCGTCTGGGAAGCCTGGATCGACCCGAAGAACCCGCCGGCCCGTGCCACCAGCGAAGCCAAGCTCGCGGCACCAAAGTACAAGGTCGAGTTCATCGTTACGGCTGCTCTCTGATTTTTAGGGCATTCGGAATTGAAAAAGCCGGCCCCTGAGGCCGGCTTTTTTATTTGTGCTGATGTGATCGGCGTCATCCTCGGGCTTGTTGTACGGCCTTGGTACATAGCTGACAGAAGTTCTGGGACATGCCTGACACTTTCCGGATTTGTATCCGGGAGGATTGGATGGCTTGGCGGGCGAGGTCGGTTATGGATGCGCGGTTGGAATTCTGCCGTCTGGCGTGTCTTGAAGGTTCGAATGTCTCGGCCCTTTGCGAACGCTTCGGCATCAGCCGCCAGACGGGTTATGTATGGTTGCGGCGCTGGCAGTTGGGCGAGCCTCTGGAGGATCGTTCGCGTCGGCCGCATGTGAGCCCTTTGCGGACCGCGGCAGATTTGGAGCGCTCAGTGCTCGATATCCGGGATGAGCACCCGGCCTGGGGTGCGCGCAAGATTGCCCGGAGGCTGCACGACATCGGCCTCGACGCGCCCTCTGCCTCCACGGTGCATGCGATCCTGAACCGGCATGGCAGGATCGATCCCAAGGCAGGAGACCGGCTCGCGGCGGGCCGCTTCGAGCGCGAGGCGCCCAACCTGCTCTGGCAGATGGACTTCAAAGGCCGTATGCAGCTTTCTTGCGGAAAATGGTGCCATCCGCTGACCATCATCGACGATCATTCCCGCTTCGCCATCGGCATCGAGGCCTGTCTCGATGAACAGCTTGAGACGGTCCGCGGCCGACTGGAGCCGATCCTGCGCCGCTACGGCCTGCCGATGGCCATCTACACCGACAATGGCAATCCATGGGGCACCGGCGTACCCAACCAGTGGACGCGACTGCGCGTCTGGCTGCTTAAGCTCGGCATCCAGCTCATCCATGCCAGGCCGTACCACCCGCAGGGCCGTGGCAAAAACGAGCGCTTCCATCGCAGCCTCAAGGCCGAGGTCATCGACTTCGCCACCCTGACCGGTCAAGCCCAGGCGCAAAAGGCATTCGACCGTTGGCGCGACATCTACAACCATCACCGACCCCATCAGGGGATCGGCATGGCCGTACCCGCCAGCCGCTACAACCCTTCGCCCAGATCGTTTCCGCAACGCCTGCCGGAGCCGGCCTATGACAGCGGCGAGATCACCAGATCGGTCAGTTCCACCAAGGGCTATATCTCGTTCAAGGGCCAGAACTGGCGCGTTCCCGGCGCCTTCAAGAGCGAACGTCTCACCATCAGGCCTCTCAATCGCGACGGTCTCTACGGCGTCTTCTTCGGCGCAACTCAGATCGCCAAAATCGACCTCAAAACCACCACATGACTGTAAGGCATGTCCCCGAACTTCTGTCAGGGATCTATCCAGGCTTTACAACAAGCCCGAGGATCTAATCACCTGAGAAATTACGCAATCTTGGACGTGGACAGATCCTCGGGACAAGCCCGAGGATGACGCAAGAGAGGTCGTGCCTCGCAGCGTCAGCTTCTACCTCAGCTCTTGTTCCTGATCTGCGTCAGCGTCTTCGCCGGGGTCAGGGCTTCCATATCCAGCTTCACCTCGATGATCGACGGCTTGCCGCTTGCGCGGGCGCGCAGATAGGCCGGACCAAAATCCTCCGTCTTTTCCACGAGTTCCCCATGGCCGCCGAAGGCCTTGGCGTAGGCGACGAAATCCGGGTTGACGAGGTCGGTGGCGCTGACGCGGCCGGGATATTCGCGCTCCTGGTGCATGCGGATCGTGCCATAGGTGCCGTTGTTGACCAGCACCGTGATGATCGGCAGGCCATAGCGTACGGCGGTGATGAACTCCTGGCCGTGCATCATGAAGCAGCCGTCGCCCGCGAAGCAGACGACTTCACGCTCTGGGAAGAGCTGCTTGGCCGCCACGGCGGCCGGCAGGCCGTAGCCCATCGAGCCGGAGGTCGGAGCGGACTGCGTGTTGTACTTCTGGAAGCGGTGGAAGCGATGCAGCCATGTGGCGTAGTTGCCGGCGCCATTGGTGAAGATCGCGGTATCCGGCGCGTTCTCCTCGATCCACTGCATGATCGGCCCCATGTGGACATTGCCGGGACCGGTCTGCGGCGGGGTGGACCATCTCAGATAGGCGTCGTGCATCGCCGTCGTTCGATCGGCCCAGGCGGGCGAGGCGGGGGCATCGAGCTCATTGATGGCGGCGACGAATTCGGCCGGCGCGGCACAGATCGCGAGGTCCGGGCGGTACATGCGGCCAAGCTCCTCCGGATCCGGGAAGATATGGATCAGCTTCTGCTTCGGGTAGGGGATGTCCATCAGCGTGTAGCTGGAGGAGGGGATTTCCGACATGCGGCTACCGAGCAGCACGACGAGGTCGGCTTCCTTGATTTCCTTTGCGAGCGCCGGATTGATGCCGATGCCGACATCGCCCGCATAGGACGGGTGCAGGTGGTCGAACAGCATCTGGCGGCGGAAGGAACAGCCGACCGGTACCTTGAAGCGCGCTGCGAAATCGCCGAATTGCTGGACGGCCTCTTCGCTCCAGCGGGTGCCGCCGACGACGAACATCGGTCGCTTGGCTTCCTTCAGCGCCTTCTCGAAAACGGCGATCTGGCTTTTGCCCGGATGGCTTTCGACGCGGGTATAGGGTTGCGCATCGGGCGCCTCGACTTCATCGACCAGCATGTCTTCCGGCAGGGTCAGCACGACAGGGCCGGGGCGACCGGACGTGGCGATCGCAAAGGCGCGGGTGACGAATTCCGGGATGCGGCGGGCATCATCGATCTCGCCGACCCATTTGGCGAATTCAGTAAAGGCGCGGCGGTATTCGACTTCCTGGAAAGCCTCGCGCTCCTTCATGTCGCGGCCGATCTGGCCGACGAAGAGGATCATCGGGATCGAGTCCTGGCGGGCAATGTGCAGGCCGGCGGAGGCGTTGGTGGCACCGGGGCCGCGTGTCACCATGCAGATGCCGGGCTCGCCGGTGAGGCGACCCCAGCTATCCGCCATCATCGCCGCGCCGCCTTCCTGGCGGCAGACGAGGACATCGATGCCGCTTTCATACAAAGCGTCGAGCACCGCGAGATAGCTTTCGCCCGGAACGCAGGAGATGCGCTTGACGCCGTTCGCCTTCAGGGCCTCGACAATAAGCTGGCCACCTGTTTTCATTTGTTTTTCCCCTCCAAGGATTTCAGTTCGGCCAGTACTTCGGCCGTGTGCTCGCCAAGCGCAGGGCTCGGGCGGTTATAGACGAGTGGTGTTTCCGACAGGACGATCGGGTTGCGCACGCCGGGAATGATCGTGCCGTCGGCAGCTTCGAGATCGATGCGTAGGCCGCGTGCTTTCACCTGGGGATCCTCGAACATTTCGGCGATCGAGTTGATCGGACCGGCGGGTACTGCGTTTTCGCCGCAGGCGGCAAGCAGATCGGCCTTCTTCCATTTGGCGGTCTGGGCCAGTAGCAGCCGGCGCACTTCGACACGGTTGGCGACGCGCGCCTTATTGGTGGCGAAACGCTCGTCGTCAGCGATCGCCTCGATGCCGAGGATGCGGCAGAAGCGACGGAACTGGCCATCATTGCCCACGGCGAGAATCAGATGACCGTCTTCGGTGGGGATGACCTCATAGGGGCTGATATTCGGGTGGGCATTGCCGAGCTTTACCGGCGCCTTACCCGACATCAGGAAGTTCATGTTCTGGTTGGCGAGGATGCCGGCCTGGACGTCCAGCAGCGCCATATCGACATGCTGGCCTTCGCCGGTTCGCATTGCGTGGATCAATGCGCCCTGGATGGCCGTCACCGCATAGATGCCGGTGAAGATGTCGGCGATGGCGACGCCCGCCTTCATCGGCTCACCATCCGGTTCGCCGGTGATCGACATGAAGCCGGACATGCCCTGGACGATGTAGTCATAGCCGGCCAGCGCCGCATAGGGGCCGTCCTGACCAAAGCCGGTGATGGAGCAATAGATGAGCTTCGGATTGACCTTTTTCAGGCTCTCATAGTCGAGCCCGTATTTGACGAGACCGCCGAGCTTGAAGTTCTCGATCACCACGTCGGAGGTTGCGGCGAGGCGGCGCACAATCTCCTGGCCTTCTTCGGTCTTCAGATCGACAGCGATCGAGCGTTTGCCGCGGTTGGTCGAGTGGTAATAGGCGGCCGAAAGGTTTTCGCCATTGACGCTTTCGACGAAGGGAGGTCCCCAGGCGCGGGTGTCGTCGCCACCATCGGGATTTTCCACCTTGATCACGTCGGCGCCCATATCCGCCAGCATCTGGCCTGCCCAGGGGCCGGCGAGAACGCGGGCGAGTTCGAGGACGCGAATGCCGGCGAGCGGCGGTTTTTTCTGGGTCTCGGTCATGGTGTCACTGAGGTCTCGGAAGTTCGCGTCACGGGCTTCATCGAAGCCACGCGACGCTCGCGCCAGATGATATAGAGGCCGGAGCCGATGATGATGGAAATGCCCAGCCATTTGACCGGATCGGGGAAGTCGCCGAACACCAGCCAGCCGAACAGGGTGGCGGAGACGATCTCGAAATATTGCAGCGGTGCGATGACGGAGGCCGGCGCCGCGCGGTAGGCATAGACCGCCAGGATGCCGGAAAGCGACGCAGCGATGCCGACGCCGATCAAGAAGGAGAATATCAACCAGCCCGGCATGACCGGCGCCATGAAGGCAATATCGGCACGGTCACCGATCAGCAGCAGCACGGCGCAGATCGGAATGCCCCAGAGCGCCATCTGGAACTGCATGGCCCACGGGTCTTCGCGATGCGCCAGCGCCCGTGTCATCAGCGCGAAGATCGCCACGCAGAAGGCGGTGACGATCGGCAACAGCGCGACATAGCCGATTTCCTGGAAGCTCGGGCGGATGACGATCATCGCGCCGAGAAAGCCGACGGCGCAGGCCGTGTACCGCCGCCAGCCGATGGTTTCCTTCAGGAAGATGCTGGAGAGAACCGTGAGGATGACCGGCTCGACGAAGAAGATAGCGATCGCATCGGCCACTTCCATGACCGCGAGTGCTGCGACGAAGCAGACCATGGACAGCGTGATGATCGCCGCGCGGATCGCATGGTAGAAGCTGAGCTTCCAGGAAAACTTCCGCCACGAGCCGTTCCATAGCACGATCGGCAGCATGCAGAGCGCCTGGAAGACGAAGCGGGCGGCGGTGATGAAGGTCGGCGAGGCGACGTCGGTCGAAAGCTTGGAGAAGATGTCGATCAGCGGCGCGATCAACATCGCGATGATCATCAAGCCGAGGCCCTGGACGATACGGGGCTCGGATTGCGGTTTCGACAGGCTGGCGGGTGACGCACTCATGATTGACCTATAACCGGGCGGCAGGCCCGAAGCACTTGAATAAATGTCATGAACTCATTCCGAATAGGTGGGGCCGAATAGGTGGGGCAGCCCTATCCGAAGCCGATCGGCCTTGGTGAATGAGTGGACAGCTTGCAGGCGCCCGGCCCGTATCACTCTACAAGTTGAGGCAGGACCTGAGTTGCCCAGGCGGAGAATTCAGCCATCGCGCGAGATCGGACCGTATCGTTCAGCGTTTCGTGGCGGGTGCCGGGCCAGACCTTGGTGGTGACTTTGGTGAAGCCATCCTTCTGGAATCGTTGCGAAAGCCAGAGGATTTCGCGCCCGCCATTGGTGGCCGGATCTTCCGCGCCGCCGATCAGGTGGATCGGCAGGTCCTTGCGCAGCCGGCCGATCAGTTTCGGCGCACGGAAGGTGAGTTCGAAAAGGTCGAGCCAGAGCGAAACGCTGGCGCCGAAACCGCAGAGCGGGTCTTCTATATATGCGTCGACGATATCCCGGTCGTGGCTGAGCCAATCGAACTCGGTGCGATGGCCGGGAATTGATTTGCCCCAGGCGCCGAAGGTAAGTTTCGGCAGGAGGCCGCTCGGCACGTCGGAACCCTTCAGCGCCTTTTCGATCAGCAGAATCGCCTGGGCGGCGCGACCGGCCGGGCCGGGGTTGAAGTTGGAATTCCAGACTGCGACGGCATCGAAGCTTTCCGGATAATCGACGGCTGCGTTGAGGGCGATCAGCCCGCCCATGGAATGACCGAACAGGATGATCGGCAGGCCGGGATGGGCGGCGGCGGCCATGTCGCGCACGGCCTTGACGTCTCGCAGCACGAGCTTTGCGCCGTCCCGTCGGGCGAAGCGGCCGATCGGCGCGTCTGGCGCTGTCGTCTGTCCGTGACCGCGATGATCGAAGGCATAAGTGTGGAAACCTGCAGCGGCCATTGCCTCGGCGAAGACCTTGTAGCGCCTGGAATGTTCGGCAAGGCCGTGGCTGATCAGCAGGATGGCGCGGGGTGATTCCGTTGCGGGGGCGGTGTGATAGGCGATGTTCGCGCCGGTTGGGCTTTGCAGCCGTCGTGTTTCCTCGAGCATCTCGTTTCCCCCGCCCGTTCGCGCATTGCTCCCGGCCGCCAATTCGCCTACATAGCGGCAAACCGAAATTCCCCGCGGAGCACCTTTATCCATGGCACGTCAGTTCATCTATCACATGTCGGGACTGAACAAGTCCTACGGCGCCAAGAAAATCCTTGAAAACGTCAACCTGTCTTTCTACCCCGATGCCAAGATCGGTATCCTCGGCCCGAACGGTGCTGGTAAGTCGACCGTGCTGCGCATCATCGCCGGTCAGGACAAGGAATATACCGGCGAAGCCTGGCTCGCCGAAGGCGCCACCGTCGGTTATCTCGAACAGGAGCCGCACCTCGACCCGGCCAAGACCGCGTTTGAAAACGTCATGGTGGGCGTTGCCGACAAGACGGCTGTGCTCGAGCGTTACAACGAGCTGATGATGAACTATTCCGACGAGACGGCGGACGAAGGCGCCAAGCTCCAGGATATCATCGACAGCCAAAACCTCTGGGACCTCGAACAGCAGGTCGAGATGGCGATGGAAGCGCTGCGCTGCCCGCCGAAGGATTCCGACGTTACTCTGCTTTCGGGTGGTGAGCGCCGCCGTATCGCGCTCTGCCGCCTGCTTCTGTCGCAGCCGGACCTGCTGCTGCTCGACGAACCGACCAACCATCTTGATGCCGAAACCATCGCCTGGCTTGAAAAGCACCTGCGCGATTACCCCGGCGCCGTGATGATGATCACCCACGATCGCTACTTCCTCGACAACGTCACCGGCTGGATTCTCGAACTCGACCGTGGCCGCGGCATTCCGTACGAAGGCAACTATTCCGCTTACCTGCAGGCGAAGGCAAAGCGCATGCAGCAGGAAAGCCGTGAAGAAGCCGGTCGCCAGAAGGCGCTGTCGCGCGAACAGGAATGGATCGCATCCAGCCCGAAGGCCCGTCAGGCCAAGTCGAAGGCGCGTATCAAGGCTTACGAACAGCTGGTCGACGCGGCAGAAGGCATCCGTCCCGGCGATGCGCAGATCATCATTCCGGTGTCGGAGCGCCTCGGCAACGTCGTCATCGAGATGGAAGGCATCACCAAGGGCTTCGAGGGCCGCACGCTGATCAACGATCTGTCGATCAAGCTGCCGCCGGGTGGCATTGTCGGCATTATCGGCCCGAACGGCGCCGGTAAGACCACTCTGTTCCGCATGATTACCGGCCAGGAAAAGCCGGATGCAGGCTCGGTCCGCATCGGCGAAACGGTACATCTCGGTTATGTCGACCAGAGCCGCGATGCGCTGGACGGCAACAAGACCGTGTGGGAGGAAATCTCGGGCGGCGCCGAAGTCATCAAGCTCGGCAAGTTCGACATGAACAGCCGTGCCTATTGCGGCGCGTTCAACTTCAAGGGCGGCGATCAGCAGCAGAAGGTCGGCAACCTCTCGGGTGGTCAGCGCAACCGCGTTCACCTTGCCAAGATGCTGAAGGCTGGCGGCAACGTTCTCCTGCTCGACGAACCGACCAACGACCTCGATACGGAAACGCTCGGTGCGCTGGAAAGTGCGCTCGAAGCCTTTGCCGGTTGCGCCATCATCATCAGCCACGATCGCATGTTCCTCGACCGCCTCGCGACGCATATTCTTGCTTTCGAAGGTGACGGTCATGTCGAATGGTTCGAAGGCAACTTCGAAGACTACGAAGAGGACAAGATCCGCAGACTCGGCCCGGATGCCCTCAACCCGGGCAGCCAGTCTTACAAGCGTCTGACACGCTGATCATTTTAGAATGAACTGAAGAAAAGCCCCGATTCCCGGGGCTTTTCCGCGTTCAAAGGCTTAACAAAGGATGAAATTAGTCCCCTCAATTTTAGGGGGATTTGTTGTCGGGGCAAATCAAGAAAATTGAAATTGTTGAAGGCGCAGGGTCCCCCTTCGGGGGAGGTCCATGTTCTTGCGGGCCTCGGAAAACGTCATGAAGACGGATTTGCTTTGAGGATTTAGTCATGTTGCGTCTGATCGAGCGCATGTCGTTCAAGACATCTCTGGCGTTTGTCGCCCTCATTCCAACTTCGGCCATGATCGTTCTGGGTGTCGCCCTGGGGTTGGATGCCCGCGAGGCTTACCAGCAGCTCAACAAGGCGCGGACATTGATGGATGTCGTGGCGCCGGCAGCCGGCATGATGAATGCGATCTCCGGAGAAAGCTATTCGACTCCTTCGGATCGCGCGTCGGCACGCAGCCGCGTCGATACGGTCCAGAAGACGCTTGTTGCCAACTACGCGAAGATCAAGGCGGATGGCGTCGGGGATCGCGGTCTGGAAGAGATCATTTCCGGTTTTCAGGACCGTTTCACCAAGATGGGTGAGTTCCGCGCAAAGATCGACGGCGGCGACAAGAACCCGCTTCTGACGGCGCAATATCTGACGCCTCTTTCCCAGCAAACCCTGGATACGATTTCGCGTGTCGCCAATCTGACCGACGATCGGGCGCTGGCTCGGGCGGTCAATGGCATTCATGCACTGGTTCAGGTGAACAATGGTTATGCGATCGTCACGCGCATGGGGCAGCAGTTTGCCAAGAACGGCACTTTGGCCCCCGACGAGATCGCCCGTTTCGTGCAGGGCCGCCAGCAGGTTCGTATCTACGAGAAGGATATGCGGGCGTCGCTTGCGCCGTCGATCATGTCTAAGGCTGACGGCTTCTGGTCATCGGGAGACGGTGCGGGTGCTGCAAAGCTCTTGAAGACCTTCGATGACCTGAAGCCCTATACTCCGGCGGCCGGCGATTTTGACCTGTGGACGAATGCCATGGAGAAGCGGCGGCTGATGGCTGCCGATCTGGTCGACGAAGCATCGCGTCAGCTACTGAGCTCTGCGGATGACATGGTTTCCGATGCGTCGAGCAATCTGATGTTCATCAGCGGTGCTCTGCTCATCCTGCTCTGCGTTGCCGCGTGTTTCAGCTTCGTCGTTGCGACGACACTGTCCGGCTCGATCCGCCGGATCGGCGAACGCATGTCGAGCCTCGCTTCGGGCAATACGGATGAGGCGATCCCGTATACCGACCGCAAGGACGGCATTGGCGATATGGCGCGCTCGGTCGAAGTGTTCCGCGAAGCCGCCATCCGCAACCATCAACTGGAGGCGGAAGCCGACGCAACGCGCCGCCGTTCGGAAGCCGAACGGATCGAATTGCAGCAGATGACGGAAGCCGAAGCGGAAGCCAGGCTCAACCAGGCGACCGGTGCGCTGGCCGCCAACCTGCGTCGTCTTGCCGACGGTGACATGCAGTGCGAAGTGCACGAGGCGCTGGCCCCGCAGTTTGAAGGCCTGCGCCACGACTTCAACACGTCGGTGCGCCAGCTGCGCGATGCGCTCTTGAGCGTCGGCAACTCGGTCTCGACCGTCAACAGCGGTTCGAAGGAAATCTCCGACGCCTCCGACAACCTGTCGAAGCGCACCGAACAGCAGGCCGCCTCGCTGGAGCAGACGGCGGCGGCGCTGGAGGAAATCACTTCCAACGTGGTCTCCACCTCCAAGCGCACGGCCGAAGCCCGCGATGTGGTGCGTGATGCCCGTACCCGCGCCGACCAGTCCGGCCAGGTCGTCCGCAATGCGGTGGCGGCGATGGAGCGGATCGAAAAGTCCTCGCAGCAGATCGGCCAGATCATCGGCGTGATCGACGAGATCGCCTTCCAGACCAACCTTCTGGCGCTCAATGCTGGCGTCGAGGCAGCGCGTGCCGGTGAAGCCGGCAAGGGCTTTGCGGTCGTGGCGCAGGAAGTGCGCGAACTGGCGCAGCGTTCGGCGAATGCGGCCAAGGAGATCAAGGGCCTGGTGTCGAACTCGGCGATTGCCGTCTCCGAAGGCGTCAAGCTGGTCAGCGACACGGGCGAGGGTCTGTCGGCCATCGAACAGCTCGTGCAGACCGTCACCGCCCATATGGATGCGATCGCAACCGCTGCGCAGGAACAGTCGGTCGGCCTTGCTCAGGTCAACACGGCGGTCAACCACATGGACCAGTCGACCCAGCAGAATGCGGCAATGGTCGAGGAGATGAATGCTGCCGGTGCGGGTCTCGCGCAGGAAAGCGCCAAGCTCAGCGAGCTTCTGACGCAGTTCCAGTTCGGCAATGCCGGCGCATCTGGCCAGTTGCGCGATGCGGCCTCTCGCATGCGGGCCGCTCCGGCCGCCCCAGCGACACCGGCGCGTCCGGTTGCTGCGGCTCCGAGCCGTCCCGTCATGGCCCGTGCCCCGGTCTCCCGCAGCAATGCAGCCGTCGCCCAGGCGGCGGATGACTGGCAGGAGTTTTGAGGTCACCGACAGGACGCGGTAGATCGCTCAGAGGTCTGCCGCCCAGATAAATACAAAGCCGTCGCAGCGAGATGCCTGTGGCGGCTTTTCGATTCGCCGGTAACGCGCTGAGACAGTGCGTGTGGCTTCAGCCTTGCGAGCCTTGGTAACGCTCGAGTTTCTGGACGATGAAATCCTCTATCCGGCGCAGCTCATCCATTCTGCCGCGGATGACCGTCAATCGCTCCTGAAGAAATGCGATTGTTTCCGAGTGCGTCACTTCGCGGTCTCCCATTGCCTTCAGGAGGAGAGCGATTTCCTTCAGGGACAGGCCAAGCTGCTGCGCCTGGCGGGCCTTCTCGATCATGTCCAGCTCGCGTTCGTCATAATCGCGATACCAGCGGCTGCCCGCCTGCCGTCGTGTGGAGCGGATGATCCCGAGTTCTTCGTAGTGGCGAATGCCGTCTTTCGACATTCCTGAAAGCTGCGCCAGCCTGCTGATCAGCATGATCGTACCATCCGGATTTGGTCTTGACTGTAGGGTTACCCCACAGATTACCGAGGATCGAGAGGAAATTCACGAAGGCAGAAATGAGGACGTTATGACGAATGGAACGGCTAAGCCAGTCGCACTGATTACCGGCGCATCTTCCGGAATGGGCAAGGATTTCGCGCTGCGACTGCTGCGCGAGGGTTATGTCGTCTACGGCGCAGCCCGGCGTGTCGAGCGCATGCAGGATATTGTCGAGGCGGGCGGTGTGGCCCTTGAGATGGACGTGACGGACGAGGTTTCGATGGTCTCCGGCGTGGAGCGCGTTCTGCGGGAACAAGGGCGCCTCGATGTTCTGGTGAACAATGCCGGTTACGGCCAGTATGGCGCGATCGAAGATGTGCCGATCGATCTGGCGCGGCGGCAGATGGAGGTCAATCTGTTCGGCCTCGCCCGATTGACCCAGCTTTGCCTGCCCGTCATGCGCAGCCGGCAGCAGGGCCGGATCATCAACATTTCTTCGATCGGAGGCAAGGTCGTTACGCCGCTCGGTGGCTGGTACCATGCCTCGAAATTTGCGCTTGAGGGTTGGTCGGACGTGTTGCGCAACGAAGTCCGGTCCTTCGGCATCCATGTCGTCGTGATCGAGCCGGGCGGCGTTCAATCGGAGTGGAGCGATATCGCAAGCGGCGAGGCGGAACGGTTTTCCGGATCGGGTCCTTATGCCAAGCTGGTTGCGAGTTTTCGCCGGGCACAGGGGCGCCTCAGCGCGCCGCCGCCCTCCGTCATTTCGGATCTGGTGGTGCGGGCGCTGAAAGCCCGGCGTCCGCAATCCCGGTATGTCGGTGGATTGTTCGCGCGGCCCATGCTGGTGCTGCGCTTCCTGCTGTCCGACAAGATGTTCGATCGCCTTATCATGACGGCATTTCGCTGAACTGGCGTAATCCCGCGTTAAGCATCAGTTATCGCTTGCGAACGACCCTCAAATCATATAAACATATCTTTATATGTTGATCGGTTGAGGTTTCCTTGGAATGGGTCTTTCGCTCGATACCCTTGTAGATGTTCTGAAGACGGCCGGTGAGCCGACGCGTTTCCGTTTGCTCGCACTGCTGGCAGGCGGCGATCTGACGGTGACCGATCTTACAGAAATTCTCGGGCAGTCGCAGCCGCGAATCTCCCGCCATCTCAAGCTGCTGGTCGAAGAATCGCTGATCGACCGCTATCAGGAAGGCGCATGGGCCTATTTCCGCCTCAGCCATGAAGGAAAGGGCGCAACGCTGGTGCGCACGCTTCTCGCAGCCGCTTCCGAAGAAGATCCGATCCTGCTGCGCGACAGTGAGCGCCTCGCCACCGTCAAGCGTGCCCGTTCCGAGCGGGCGCAGCTCTATTTCAGCCGCAATGCATCCGAGTGGGACGAGCTTCGCCGTCTGCATGTCAGCGACGCTGCGGTGGAAGCGACGCTTCTCAAGCTGATCGGCCCGTCGCCGGTCGATGCGCTTCTCGATCTCGGCACCGGTACGGGCTGGATCCTGCAACTGCTGTCCAATCACTACCGCCGCGCCGTCGGCATCGATGCGAGCCGGGATATGCTTTCGGTGGCGCGCGCCAATCTCGACAAGGCCGGCATTGTCAAGGCCTCGGTCCGTCATGGCGACATTCTCAACCTGCCGCTCGAAGGCCAGGATTTCGATCTGATCACCGTGCACCAGGTGCTGCACTTCCTCGATCAGCCGGAGCTGGCGATCGCCGAGGCCGCACGCGTGCTGCGTCCGGGTGGTCGCCTGATCATCGTCGATCTGGCGCCGCATACGCTCGAATATCTGCGCGACGACCATGCGCATGTCCGCCTCGGCTTCTCGCATCAGGCGATGGCCGAGTGGTTTGCGAAATTCGGTCTCGAAGTCGAGCAGGCAATCGACCTCGGCTCGGGCAAGGAGGGCGCGCTGACCGCGACCGTCTGGCTCGCCCGCGACCGCCGACTGCTGATTGCCTCGCATGCCTCTGCCCAATCCCAAACCGTGCTTTAAGGGAGCTGAACCAATGAACGCCCATCGCGCTTTCAGTGTTTCCTTCGAATTTTTCCCGCCGAAGTCCGATGAAATGGAGCGCCAGCTCTGGGAGACGGTCGAGAAGCTTTCCGTCTGGGAGCCGGATTACGTCACCATGACCTACGGTGCTGGCGGCTCGACCAAGGAGCCGACGCTTGCTGCCGTAACCCGCATGGCCGGCGAGATGCGTCTGCCGACCGCCGCGCACCTGACCTGCGTCGATGCCTCGCGTGACGAGGTTCGGTCTGTGGTTGAGGATTTCCGCGCGGCTGGCGTGCGTCGCATCGTGGCGCTACGTGGCGACCCGACCAGCGGCATCGGCACAGACTATGCGCCGCATCCGCAGGGTTTCTCGCGCACGGCCGATCTGGTGCGCAGCCTCGTCGAATATGGTGATTTCGACATTTCCGTCTCCGCCTATCCGGAAAAGCATCCAGAAAGCGCGGATATCGATGCGGATATCGAGACGCTGAAGAGCAAGGCGGATGCCGGCGCTCACCGCGCCCTGACGCAGTTCTTCTTCGATAATGACGTCTTCGAACGTTATCTCGAAAAGGTGCGGGCCGCAGGCATCAATATTCCGATCGTGCCGGGCATCATGCCGATCCAGAACCTGAGCCAGCTGAAGCGTTTTGCTCGCCGCTGCGGCTCTTCCGTTCCGTCCTTCCTGGATGCGCGTCTGGAGCATCTCGACGACAAGCCGGAAGAGCGAGCTGAAGTTGCTGCCGATATCGCCGCCGAGCAGATCGAAGACCTGATCCGTCGTGGCATTCACGAGTTCCACCTTTACACGATGAACCGTGTCCCACTCATCGATGCGGTCATGCAGCGGCTTGGCCGCAGCCAGGCTCAGGGCGCCCGTACCGCAGCCGCCTGAGCGGTGGTCGTCGATCCATTCAGTCAAAAAAACGCATGCTCCCCCGAAGGGGAGCATGCTTTTTATTGGAAGTGCTGATTATCAAACGGTCATGGATGCTAGATTTATGACCCGTAGTGCGACTGTGGCGCTCAGATGAAGAGCATGGATGCCACAAACACGAACGCTGCACCGACTACCAGGACATTCAGAGAGTATGTACGTCCCATGTCTGCCTCCTTGCGTTGACCGTTAAAGTGTATGTCGGTTTTGTGGCGGATGGGAAGCGCAATTCCATGCTGCAGTGCCGTCGGCCCGACGAATTAGCGTCGGCTTAAATCATCAAGTTGCTGATTTTTCAATGTAAACCACTTGTTAATGTTAATCGCGCGGTGGTTAAAATCTGATGTATGAGTGTTAAGGCCTGTTATATTCCGTGATGCTTTCAGCCTGTCATGAAACCCTGGAAGCCGTTTTGCTGCGGTTGCGAAGAAGCCTTCCGTCGAGAATTACAAGCCCGATTCCGATCAATGCCATCCCGATCATGTCGGTCGATTCCAACCGCTCTCCAAGGAAGATGACCCCGAGCAGGATGGCGCTCGGCGGCACGACGAGGGTGACCAATGAGGCATTGGTGGCACCCGCCATGCCGAGAATACGGAAGAACAGTAGATAAGCGAAGGCGGTGGACAGCAGGGCCAGGCCAAGGATTGCGGAGATCGCGTGAAGCGACGGCATGGGCAGCGACCATGGCTGGTCGGCGATCAGGCAGACCGGCAACATCATCAGGCTGGAGGCGGTAAGTTGGCCGGTTGCGCTGACAGGAGCGGCAAGACCGCGGAAGCGCTTGCCGTAGGTGCCGGCCACGCCATAGGAGATGGCGGCCAGCACGGGCAGGATGAGTGCCCAGAGAGGGACCGAAGCCGCGTTGGTCAATCCCGGGCCGATCAGCACGGCCGTTCCCGCGAGGCCGGCCAGGCAACCGGCGAGCTTCGCGCTGGTGAGTTTCTCGTCCGTGGTGAAGCGGTTGGCGATCAGCACCGTAAAGATCGGCGTCGTCGCATTGAGGATCGAGGCGAGGCCGGCGCCGATTTCCGTCTGGCCGAAGAAGATCAGCGTGTGGGGCAGGGCGTTGTTGACGAAGCCCATGACGGCGAATTCGCGCCAACGCGAGGCCAACGTCCCATAAAGCCCGTGGCGTCCGTGCAGATAGATATGCAGGGCAAGTGCCGCAAGAAACAGCCGGAAGAAGACCAGCGTGAAAGGCGGGACTTCCTTGACTGCGATGCGGGCGAAAAAGAAGGAGCCGCCCCAGATCAGGCCGAGCAGGAGAATAAGCGCCCAGGCGGTTGCGCTCGGTTTCGGCAGGCTGGCGGTTGTCATGTCGAGCTATTCCCACGTTGAACGTGTGGGATAGCCGGAAGCTGTCAGAGTCGCCACCCGAATCTTGTCGATCGATCCGGCGAGACGCGGCAAGTCAAACGAGTTGCCGCGTCGGGTCAATCATAGCTTAGAGAGCAGAAAGCAGGGACTGGGTCGGCCAGCCATCTGCGGGCAGGCCGAGGCGAGCCTGTTCCTTCTGGGTGGCCTGGCGGGTGCCGGAGCCGAGGATGCCATCAACCTTGCCGATGTCGTAGCCGCGAGCCTCAAGCTTGGTCTGTAACGCCTTCATGCCGGTATCGTCGAGACCCTGATCCGGATTGCCCTTCTGATAGGTGGCGGAGCCGGAAAGGCGAGTGGCGAAGTAAGCGGCCGACGTCGTGTAGATGAACGACTGATTCCATTCCAGATAGACTGCGAAGTTCGGGTAGGTCAGGAAGGCCGGACCCTTGCGGCCCTGCGGCAGGATGAGGGCTGCCGGAAGGTTGCCGAATTTCGTGTCGCCGTCGCGCGGGCTGACGCCATACTTGAACCATTCGCTGGCCGGGATCTCGTTGCCGAGGCCGGACTTTTCCCAGGGCAGGTTTTCCGGAAGTGCGACTTCCTGGATCCAGGGCTGGCCCGGCTTGAAACCCAGGCTCTGGATGAATTTGGCGGCGGTCAGGATGGCATCCGGCGAACTGGCCTTGACGTTGACATGGCCGTCGCCATCGCCGTCAACACCGTAAGCGATGATGTCTTCCGGCAGCATCTGGACCTGGCCGATTTCGCCAGCCCAGGCGCCGGTGTTGGTGGACGGGTTGAGGTCGCCGTGCTGGACCATCTCGATCAGCGAGATGAGCTGCGGGCGGAAGAGCTGCGGGCGGCGGCAGTCATGCGAGAGCGTGGCAAGCGCGTTGCGCGTGTTGAAATCACCCTGGAAGGCGCCGAAATCGGTTTCCATCGCCCAGAAAGCGGTGATGACGCCGGCCGGCACGCCGTATTCCTTTTCGGCGCGGGCGAAGACGTCTGCATACTGCTTCATCTTCTGGCGGCCGATATCGAGGCGGCCCTGGCTGACGGTGCGCTGGGAGAATTCGAGGAAGGTCTGACGGAACACGCCCTGGGCGCGGTCGCGGGCCAGAACCTTCTGGTCGATCTGCGCGCCGGCAAGAGCTTCGTCGGCAGCGCTGGCCGTGGCACCCTTGGAGATTGCTTCAGCCTTCACGCCGTTCAGGAAGGCGCCAAAATCGCCGCCGCAGGCAACCGGTGTGGTGGACTGGCCGGCCTGAAGCCGGGACTGTGCAAAAGCGGTGGAAGCAAGGCAGCCGGTGATGGCAACGGCAAGAGCAAGACGGCGGGCGAGGGCAGCGGACATTCGGCGTTCCTATGGAGAAAGAGCAGCGCCTCATGTCCGAGAAATTTGTGTCCGAAACGTGGGCGGCAACCTATTTGCGCGCTTTTTATCTCAACCGCTTTCGCAATGCCAGATGACTATTTACGGTATAACCGGCTTTTACTTGGTCACATATCTACTTGGCTGCTGCCGAGACCCAGCTATTCCAGTTCTTTTGCGTGCCGGAAAAGACGTTGATATCCATCTCGCCCTTGATGCCGGGAATGATGCCGGTCGAGGTATATTGCCAGAAGGCCCAGCGGCGATCTCCGTAGATCTTGCTCGGATGGGCCGCGACCGCACGTAGCCAGAAATTATAGTTGGGGAAGGCGCCGACCAGATTGTCCCGGTGGAAATCCACCGACGTGTAGATGATCGGGCGCTTGCCGTAATAGGCTTCGACCTTGTCCATGAAACGCTGCATCGACGCGCGCACGGTTTCCGCGTCGGGTTTCAACTTGCAGGTGGGCGAGGCGTGGTTCCATTCCATGTCCAGCACCGGCGGCAGCATGTTGGCTTCCTTCGGCACGTTGGCGATGAACCAGTCCGCCTGCTCTTCCGGGCTCGAACAGAAATAATAGAAGTGATAGGCGGCGTGCGGAATGCCGGCGGCGGCGGCGTTCTGCCAATGCGTTCTGAAGGCGGGGTCGAGACGATCCTTGCCTTCCGTGCCCTTGATGAACACGAAGGCGATGCCGGCGCGCTTGACGGCGGCCCAGTCGATATCGGTATCGTTCCACTTGGAAAGATCGATGCCGTGCACTTCGTGCAGGCCGGGATGGTTCCTGCCGAAATCCTGCGGGTCGTTATCCTTGAAGCGCATCTTCTTGACGGAGGATGTCTCCATCAGGTCGTAGCTCGTCGATGTACAGCCGGTCACGGCGAACATGGCCGTTGCAAGAAGGGCGATCAGAAGCCGTGGCATGGATGTCCCGCGTTGGTGACTAAGACCGGCGCAGCCTATAAGACGAGGCATGCGTGAACCTCATGTTCACCATAACGTGGTAAAAAATCGGTTATGGCAAGAGGGCGCGGCTTTATAGCGATGCGGGGGTAGAGTTTAGCCGCGCCGGCGGATCACCGCGTGCCAGGCGTAACCCCAGCCGATTTCCTCGAAAATCATGTCCGCATTGGCGGCTTCGAGCCTGCTCTCCAGCGCTTCGTGCAGGTTCGGGCGTGGCGTGACGTGGAAGCGCGTCAGCCATGCCTTCAGCATATTGCCGAACCAGCGGGGCAGGCGTTCCTGCTGGCCGAAATCGACGATGTGGAGCGAACCGTTGGGAGCAAGGGCTGCAAGCGCGGCATCGATCGCGCTCTCCCAATCGGGAATCATCGAGAGCGCGTAGGAGATCACGATGCGGTCGAAACCATCGACACCGAATTCTTCCGCCTTGAAATTCGTGGCATCGGCAACGCGGAAATCCGGGGTGACGGATTTGCCGCTGAAATTGGCGCGGGCGCTGACCAGCATCTCGGCGGAAATGTCGAGGCCATAGAGCTTGGCCGTCGGGTAGCGCCGGTGGGCGAGCAGCATGTTGCGGCCCGTGCCGCAGCCGACTTCCATAAGCGAAGCGCCCGGCGGCACATGCAAGCCTTCGATCGCGCGGTCGCGACCGAAGAGGTAATATTTGCGGGTAATGTCGTAGATATGGCGTTGGTACCGGTACATGCGGTCCATGCGGTCCGCGTGATCGTGGGAAACGGATGCATTCGCCATATCCGCCTCCTCAGGCCTTTTTCACGTAGATGTGGAAGCCGCCGTATATCGCCGAACGATCCTGAAGATTGAGCTCGTTGGAGCGCTCTTCAAGATAGTTCCACTGGTCGAGAAGGGCGTCGGACAGCCGTCCATCGAGAACGCTCTTTTCGGCGGCGGTGCGGAAGATCACGCGGGCGCCCGGTGCGGCGGTGCGGGTGATTTCCGTCCAGAGGTCGTTGAGCTGCTGGTCCGTCATCCAGTCCTGCGCATCGAGAAGCACGTAGCGGTCGATGGTGGCGGCAGCCTTCTGGCCGAGCAGTTCGGTGAAGCTTGCATGGTGCACGGTGACGCGCTCGGCGTTGGCACGGATCGCCTGATAGTTCTCGGCCTTGAGGTAGGTCGGTAGAGTGCCTTCTTCCGGCTTCGGATAACGGCGCACGAAGGCCTGCCAGGCGAAGTAGTTGTCCTGCAGCGGGAACTGGCAGGCGAGCTTTTCGAGGCGGTGACGCAGGACCGAGGCAATCGAGCCGTCGGAGGAGACGCTTGCCAGCTCGTCATATTGCTGCGGCGGGATGCCGAGGCCGAACAGCGAGCTCTTGCGGCTGGTGATCCACTTGATCAGCGGCTTGTCGAACAGCGGCGCGATGCGCTCATCGAAGAACTGGCGCTGTTCGCGCAGCGAGCGAAGCTTGGCCATTTCCGTGAGGTCCAGGCCATGCAGGCGGGCGATCAGGTGACCGGCGCCGATGAAGCGGCCGAGCAGGCCCGTCTTGTAGATGTTGCGGTTGAAGACTTCGACGCGGCGTCGGCCGGTCATCGAGCGCTTTTCCCAATAGGCCTTTGTGCCGGTATCGAGGTTCGGCGCGATAAACTTGTCGTAGCTCTTGGCATTGGTTTCGACACCGTCCATGCCGAACTGGCGGACGACATCAGCATGCGCCGGCAGGTAACGGAAGCCGGCGAGCTTCAGGCGGTTGAGCGCTACATGGTGCGGATTGAGATCGACGACGTCGATCCTCTTCGGCGAACGGGAGAGATAAGCGAGCATATTGCAGCCGCCGGAACCGATCGTGACGATCGAATGGCCCTCGGAAAGCTCCATCGCCGTCATGTCGACATCCGGGTCTTCCCAGATCTGCGGATAGACGAGGCCGGAGAAAAGCAGACCGAAAAGTCTTTCCGAAAAACCCTGTCGCGAAAGAGCTTTGTGCTGCAGCAGCGCATCCTTCAGTTTCTGGTTTTTCCTGAAACCTGCTTCCTGTGCAATTTCTGCCATGGTCGAGTCCCGCTCGTTTTGAATTTCGCCGCGTGTAAACCCGCCGTGCTACAGATTGATGACGCGGCCTGTGTCTGAAGCCACGAGACGGTGATCGGCACTCGAAATGCCTTCCATGATGGTCAGAATCCTGATTGCATGCGGCCTCCCTGTAACAGGCACGAGAGGACTGCATGCGGTTGCTGGCACGGATTGTGAAGATCGTTCTCGGGCTCCTCGTCGTGGCCGTATTGGGCATATTGACCTGGATCTACGTCTCGCCGCCTGACCTCTTGCGCGTCGGCAGCGGTTATACGGCAAAGATCGTCTGCTCGAACGTTTTCCTCGCCGGCCGCGACGCGGATGAGGTGCTGGCGGTGGACGTGCAGGCGCCTGGTCATCCGCTGCTCCGGCTGATGCGCGTCTCCGTCGATCGGAATGAGAAGAGCGTGCATGCAGCTCTGCTCGGGTTCCTTGCGGGCAATGATGCGGTCTATCGCGAAGGGCTCGGATGCGCCGTGACGCCGGATGGCGCCAAGCCCGCCGCAATTGCGGTGTCGCCCGCGGTACCGGTGCAGATCGATCAAAATCTCCTGTGGCCAGAAGGCGGGAAAATCGAGTCCGATCCGAAGGTTACGGAGGTTCTTTCGGATGCCGCTCTCACGGGGCCGGGCATGCGGGCAGTGGTCGTCGTGCACGCAGGCCGGATTGTCGGCGAGGCCTATGCGCCAGGGTTTGCCAAGGAAACGCCCTTGCTTGGCTGGTCGATGACAAAGAGCGTGACGGCCGCGATCATCGGTACGCTGATTCGTGACGGGAAGATGTCGCTGCAGGACAGGGCGCTCTTCCCGCAATGGAAGAACGACCAGCGCGGCGATATCCGTCTCGCGGATCTTCTGGCGATGGAAAGCGGGCTTGCCTTCAACGAGAACTACGGAAGCGTCGCTGACGTTACCCGCATGCTTTTCCTCGAGTCCGACATGGCGAATTTCGCCGCCGACCAGCCGCTCGAGGCCGACCCCGGCAGCCGTTTCAATTATTCATCCGGCACGGGGGTGATGCTGTCGAAAATCTGGATGGACAAGGCTGGCGATCAGGCTGCGGCGCTGGCCTATGCAGGCAAGGCGCTGTTCGGGCCGCTCGGCATGTCGAGCGCGGTTATGGAGGCCGATGAGAAAGGCACGTTCGTCGGCAGTTCCTACATGTATGCGACAGGGCGGGATTGGGCGCGACTCGGGCTTTTTCTCGAGCGGGACGGCGTCTGGAATGGCAACCGTATCCTGCCGGAGGGTTTCGTTGCCGAGATGCAGACCCCGAACAAGACATCGAACGGCCGCTACTCGAAAATGCAGACCTGGCTGTCCGGCAAGGACGGCGGCGATGGGACCTTCATTCTGGACGGGCATGACGGACAGAACGTCATCATCGTACCGTCGCTCGATCTGATCGTCGTGCGGCTCGGTCTGACGCCGAGCTGGTCGGGTTACAGCCCGACGCCGCTGGTGGATACGATCGCGAAAACGATAACGGCGCCGTAAGGCGCCGTTGAAACTCTTGTAATATCGAGAGAGATTACTTTTCCAGAACGTGCAGCATGTCCTTGCGCTTGGCATCGAAATAATAGCCGCGCGCATAAAGCTTGATTGCGTTGTCGTTCTTGTTGTCGGCGACGAGCCAGGCGCCGCGCAGATACTTGATCGCGTATTTGAGGTTGGTTTCCGCGTCGAGCAGGCCGGACGGCGGGCCTTCGTATCCCATCGACTTGGCCGTCGGATAGCTGATCTGCATCAGACCCCAATAACCGTTCCGGTGATAAGCCTTGGGATCGTATTTGCTTTCGCGGTGCACGACGCGGTGCACCAGCGATTCCGGCACGCCGTACATGCCGGCATAACGCCTGATGAGCTTTGCAAGCTCCGGCGGAGCGCCCGCCGCCGTCGACGGCATCGGTTCGCCTGGAGCCGGCGGGAATTCCATCGCCTTCAACGCGGCAACCGCATGCGGTGCCGATGCATAGGCAAGCGTTGCCGAAGCCGAGGCCGGCGCGGACGCCATCGTGATCACCGGACGATCCGGGCGGGGCGTCGGAACGACCGACTGCAGCGCCACCATGTCCGGCGTCAGTTCTTTCTCATCAAGCGCGATTGCCGCTGCGGCAGCCGGCTGAATGCGGCCTTCCGTTACGGCAGGTGCGGTACCCGGCGATACGAGACGGCCGACCTTGGCGGAAACCGGCTGCTGGCGCGAGGCGGCCAGGATGGTGGATGTGGCCGGTGCATTCCACTGCGCGGTCGGCGCGGCTGCGGCAATGGTCGTGGAGGTCGTCGGAGCGGCCGGCGGCGGCATCATGGCCGGACCTGCGGCCTGCGGCGCGAACGCAACCTGCTGGGCCATGACCGGCGAAGCCATTGCGGCCGTCTGAACCGAGGTGGCATCAACGCTGGTCGGAACGGGGATCGGAAGGCGTGCGGTCTTTTCGAGGGCGACAGTCGGCTGGGTGCCGAGTGGCTGTGTACCCGGTGCTTGAGCGGCGGCCGTCTGCGGCTGGCCGCTGACCGGCAAATCAGACTTGTACTGGACGACGAGCCCGTTGTTCGTGGCGACGGCCTGAGCGGTCGCTTCGGGCGAATTCGGTTGCGTCGACGCGAGATTGGTATCGCGCTCCACACTCGAGCAGCCGGCCAGAGCCGACGATACGACGCATACCGCAGCCGCCCCGCGGCCGAGCAGTCGGATTATCGCCATTGGGTCGCTTTCATGAAAAATTGGTTACCCCAGTCCGCCCAAATGCCACCAAACGAGCATTCCCATTAACCTATTGGGCAGCGTCCGGCAAGCCGGTCACGATCAGGTAAGCTCCAACTCAGGCTTCAGGCCGCGATCCGGCGGTAACCGGCGCTGACGGCGCGACGCGAGATAAATCGCGTATGCGGCTTGCGCGAGGCTGAGTTGAGGTTGGCAGGGCGGCGTCTGCGGCCGAGTACGCGCCGGGGGAAAAAGACGTGGATAGCCGTACCGAGCGCGGCGCAGAGAAGGAATGTCGCCTGCATTTCCAGAAGCTGGGTAACGAGCGGCAGCTTCGGATCGATGAACTGCCCCAGGACCGCGGCAAGCGCCACCGCATAGCGTGGCCCGAGCACCGATTTGCCGAACAGGCAGCCGAAGATGCGTGCCATGCGGCATTCCGGCAGGTTGTCGTTATCGGCGACCGGGCCGGAGATTCGCGGGTCCTGGTAGGACCACAGAACATAGAGCATGAGATAGGCGAGGCTTGCCCAGGAGAGAGCATCAAGCACGCCCGGCAGATAGAAGGCGATTACCGTGAGCGGCACCATGGCGAAAATCAACGCCACGGAAAGACCTGCAGCGACACCCGGAACTGTCGCGACCGCCGTGCGGCGACCGCGTTGAAGCGAGAAGCTGGCCGCCAGACAGGAAAGCGGGCTCGGAAGCAGGACGAAAAAAATCGCGGTCGCGGCAAAAGCGATCCAGATATCAACCGTCATACTGTTTCCTCCCGAACGCCGCCATGCGCTCGTCAGTGTTCTTATCTTACGCTTCGATGAAAGGCTGGCCGATGTGGTCCATAACCTCTCCAAACCATTTTGCAGTCAGATCGAAATGTTTTCCACCCTTGATTCTCGGAAATTCGATCGTTCTGAGCTTACCGTTCTGATCTTCGTCGTGGCCGGTCACGCCGGAGACCTTATTCAAGGCACTTTCCACAGCCAGATCCACCATGCTCTGGATGAGCCGCAAATCCTCGCCGTTGGCTGGCGCGGAGCGAGCGAAATAACCCGACTTCTGCACCATGGAGCGCTCGGCGCCGATAAGCGCCGCAAACTGCTTCTGGAACCAGTTGCCGACATTGATCGTGTCGATCTTCACATGTCCGAAGGCGTCACGCTTGATGGTGTCGCCCGCAGCTTCGCGTTCCGCAACAATGGCATCGAGGCCCGCACCTTCGGAAACGAAGATCGAAACGTGACCGCGCTTGTCCATGACCTCCTTCAGGCGAGCCGCTTCCTTGTTGAGGTCGAAGGCCATTTCGGGGACATAGAGACCATCGATGCTCTTCAATGAGGCGTTCATCATGAAGCCTTCGACATAATCGTTGCCGGAAGTCTTCTGAATATAGGCCCGTGCAGTCGCGGCGGTAAGCCATCCGCAGTGCCGACCCATGACTTCGTGAATCACAAATGTGCGAGGAGCGGCCGTTTGCTCATTCGAGACATTGTCGAAGAACTGCGCCCCCACTTCCGCGGCCGTCCAGGCGCCGAGCGACTGGCGAATCGGCACGATATCGTTATCGACCGTTTTCGGCAGGCCGACGACGGTGAGGTTATAACCGTTGGCGCCGAGATAGGCGGCAAGGTCGGCCGCCGTCGTGTTGGTGTCGTCGCCACCGATCGTGTGGAGGATCGAAACGCCATCGGCCGCAAGCCGTTCGGCCGCGATACGCAGCGGGTTTTCGCCTTCCTTGACGAGGCCGCGCTTCACGCAGTCGGCGGCATTGGTCAGCTTGACGCGGCTGTTGCCGATCGGCGAGCCGCCGTAGCGATGCAGGAGAGCGGCCTTTTCGCGCATGGCGGCGTTGATTTCGATGTGGTCGCCGAGGAGGACGCCCTGATAGCCCGAACGGTAGGCGATGATTTCGAGCTCCGGCGCCACGTCGCTATAGCGCTCGATCAGGCCGCCCACGGCGGACGAGAGGCAGGGCGCGAGACCGCCGGCGGTCAGCAATGCTACTTTCTTCTTGGCCATCGATCCTCCTCGACGCGTTTTTCGCGTGCAATTCAAAGCCACCCGAATGGATGCGACAGCCGTAGTCTCCTGTAAAGTGAACTTCTGAAGAAAACGGCCGGTTCGCACAAGTTCGAGGTAGGGCGCTAATACAATCGATTCAATTCGTTACGCTGGATTTCGGATGCCGGCGTGATTTCCGCACTGCATTCGTGGAAATCATATGGGATTGTATGATCACGCGGGGATAACGGGTGTGCGAGCGTCGTTGATTGTTCGGAAAACATGAACATAGTTTAATCCGGATTGGGCCGTGTGTTGCCTTGCAATAAAACGCATAATCCGGTCTATTACGGGCATGATTTTCGATTTTTCTTGCCTGCAAATTTCTTCCCTCTGGGAACGGCTCCTCGGCGCCATCGGCGACGCGGCAGGCAATGTGCTTTCACGTGTGATTGAAGCGATCCGGACCGTGTTCGAAGGAGATCCCGAGACACGCCGCCAAGTCTCCTTCTCGGTTGCGATCATCGCGCTTTCCGCCAAGATGGCGAAGGCGGACGGTATCGTGACGGAAGCAGAGGTTCGGGCCTTCCAGCAGATCTTCGATTTTCCGGACGAAGAAGCCCGCAACGTCGCGCGGCTTTATAACCTCGCCCGGCAGGATGTCGCGGGTTACGAAGCCTATGCGATGAAGCTCGCAAGCCTTTGCAGCCCGGGTGCCGGTAAGGCCGACAATTGCCCGATGCTGGAAAATGTCGTCGACGGTCTGTTCCACATCGCCAAGGCTGATGGTCTGGTGCATGAGAAGGAACTGGTGTTCCTCGGACGCATCGCGGAAATCTTCCGGATCGACGAAGCGCATTTCCGCCGCATCATGGCGCGCCATGTGCATCTTGATGGCGCCGATCCCTATCTCGTTCTCGGTGTTTCGCCGCAGGATGATTTTGCGAAGATCCGCAAGCAGTATCGCCTGCTGGTTTCCGAGCATCATCCGGACCGTCTGATCGCCCGCGGCGTTCCGACGACGCTGCATGCCGCTGCCAATGAACGGATGGCCGCGCTGAATGCTGCCTATGACGCAATCGAGAAAGAGCGCCGCGCCGCATGACAGCCTTTACCGCCGACTTTGCCGGCGCGTCAGTCATTCCCTCTCCAAACCATGGTGAACGTGTCGGCGGGCGAAAGCCGGACATGATCATTCTGCATTACACAGGCATGCCGAGCGGAGAGCAGGCGCTTTCGTGGCTTTGCAATCCTGAAAGCCAGGTCTCCAGCCACTATTTCATTCACGAGGACGGCCGAGTCGTGCAGCTGGTGCCGGAAGAACGGCGCGCATGGCATGCGGGCAAGAGTTTCTGGGCCGGCGAAACGGATATCAATTCCTGTTCCATCGGCATCGAGATTGCCAATGCCGGTCATCCCGGCGGGCTGCCGCCGTTTCCCGAAATACAGATGAAAGCGGTCGCTGAATTGTGTCGGGATTGTGGCGATCGGTGGGGTGTTGTGCCCGAAAGGGTGCTTGGGCACTCGGATGTAGCCCCTGTTCGCAAGGTTGATCCGGGCGAAAATTTCCTCTGGGAAAAGTTGTATCTTGACGGGATTGGTCATTGGATCGATCCAGCGCAAATCACCGGCGGCCGGTTTTTCCAGCTTGGTGAAAGCGGCCAGCCGATCGAGGCGCTACAGTCGATGCTGTCGCTCTACGGTTACGGAATTGAAATAACGGGCGATTTCTGCGAGCGCACAAAAGGCGTCGTGGAGGCGTTTCAGCGGCATTTCAGGCCGAAACTGGTCGATGGAATCGCCGATTTCTCGACGATCGACACGTTGCACCGGCTGCTTAAATCGCTTCCCAAGTACAACTAACCAAAACACGCGTGACGTGTTTTCGTTCCCCACAAAATTTCCGATTTTTTGCAGTGCCACATCCTGACCTTATTGGGCGGCTCTAAGGAATGCCTGAACGCAGCCACCAATGTAGGACGGGGTTGCCAAGATAAACGCCAGGTTTCGTGAAGCTCCGTGCCGTCTATCCGGCGGTGCGGTTAGGGGATGTCTGCGTATCGACTTCCGCGAACCTGTTGTACCGGAGACAATCTTTTTCAATGAAAAATGTGGTTGCTGCAGCCGCGGCCGGCATTGCTGTGCTGATCGCGGGATGTGAACTTGCGTCTGCTCAAGACGCCAATACGACAACGAACTATGCCAGCCTTACTACCGACGATTTACTCGCCCCAGGTGCGGGACCAGACGTAAGTACGAAGCCTGACGTAAGCGCCGCGCCTGATGCGGAAGCCGGAACCGAAGATGTCGTCAGGACCTATACCAAGCCGCTGCCGACGCCGTGGGAGACCCGCGAGACCGGTTTTGCGGCGCCGACGGCCACCGATCGCCGCCTTGTCCGCAAGCTTCACTACACCGCGCTGATTTCGGAATACGCTCGCGAATACGGAGTTCCGGTGGCGCTTGCCCACGCCGTGGTGCAGGTCGAAAGCAATTTTCGCCCCACCGTGAAGGGAAGCGCGGGCGAAATCGGCCTGATGCAGATCAAGCCCGCGACCGCCCGGCTGATGGGTTACAAAGGCCCGGACTACGGTCTCTACGATCCGGAAACCAACATCCGCTACGGCATGAAATACCTCGCCGCCGCACACGATCTTGGCGACGGTAAAGTCTGCGGCACGATCCTCAAATACAATGCAGGCCACGGCGCGAAGAGGATGAACCCGGTTTCGAAGCGC
>CBDDGK010000033.1:0-6593 GCA_965227625.1 Neorhizobium sp.
TATACAATGGAAAATCATGCGCAGATTGCCTGAAAACGCGCAAAATGAACCGGATAGCGCCGAATGATGGATGACATCTACAATAACAGGATCCTCGAATTCGCCGGGAATATCCCTCGTATCGGCGCTCTTGATGATGCCGATGCGCAGGCGCAGGCCCATTCCAAGCTCTGCGGCTCGAAGGTGCGGGTCTATGTCAAGATGGACGGCGATACCGTCAGCGACTTCTCCCATGAGCTCAAAGCATGCGCCCTGGGGCAGGCATCTTCCTCCATCATGGCCCGCCATGTGATTGGTGCGACCGCTGCTGAAATTCGTCAGGCGCGAGAGGATATGCTCGCCATGCTGAAGGCGGACGGCGAGGGGCCTTCGGGTCGCTTCGAGGAAATGCGCTTCCTGCGGCCGGTCAAGGACTACAAGGCGCGGCACGCATCGACGATGCTGACGTTTGACGCCGTGGTCGATGCGATCGGGCAGGTCGAGGCAAAGCGGGCTCAGGTTGCGGCCGAGTGAGGTTTTGAGAGTTTCCATGCCGGGTCTTCTTTATCCTCTCCTCCGTCACGTCGTGACATCTCCCCCTCAAGGACGGAGTTGGGCGGCGGCTATCTCTGTAACTCCCGGTTTTTCCTCAATCGCGGTGGTTTGACCATGTGCATCTACTGCGTCAGGACATCTCTCAATGAGGATGAAGCCGGAACGACGCCACAGCCGATCTCCACCCCTGAGGGGGAGATGTCACGACATGACGGAGGGGAAAATCCCGCCAGCGTCTCCAAAGGCCGCAACTACGCCGGCCCCCTTCGCAAAACCCCCGGTCGACTTCTCGGCATGGGCTTCATCCGCCTTTACCAACTGACGCTTTCCGGCTTCATCGGAAACTCCTGCCGCCATCTGCCGACCTGCTCGGAATATGGCTATGAGGCCATCGCCCGCCACGGCTTCTGGCGGGGCGGCTGGATGGCACTGTTCCGGGTGATCCGCTGCGGTCCCGGCGGCACGAGCGGTTTTGATCCGGTGCCGGAGAGGCTGGATGGGATGAAGCGCTGGTGGGCGCCGTGGCGGCTCTGGCATCTCGGCGGCCATCGTCAGATCGAGCGATGACGCACTACGTCGCCCTGCTGCACAGCATCGTACTTTCGCCGGGACAGCGCGTGGTCATGGAGAAGTTGCGCGTCACGGCTGAGAGCGTCGGCTGCCGTTCCGTCCGCACGCTGGTTTCGACCGGCAATCTGGTTTTCGAGGCGGATGATACCAGTGTTTCGGATATCGAAAGCCGGCTCGAAGCAGGTTTCGCGCGTGATTTTGGCAAGGCGGTGGACATCATTGCCCGGACAGCGGAAACTTGGCGCGCGCTTACCGCAGGAAATCCGTTCCCCGAGACACGTGAAACGAACGGTGCGAATATCGGCGTCCGCGTCATGCGCCAGCCGCTCGAGCCCTCCACAATCGACAAACTGGCCCGCTACTGCACCGCAGGCGAGCGGATTGCGCTCGTGAATGGCGATCTCTGGATGGATTTTGCGGCAAAGCCCGGCGCATCCAAACTTCTGCCGGCCTTGACCACCAAGCGGCTCGGCATCGGCACGATCAGAAACTGGAACACCGTGCGCAACCTTGCCACCATGCTCGACGCCGGTTGAGGCTGTCCTTTACTCCGCCACAAAAACGATCTATCACCCGCGCGTCAATTTGCCGGAATCCCAAGCGTTCCGGCCTCTAAAACCACCCGCATTCGTTGGCGGGACTGGACAAGGAAAAAAACATATGTCTGACGCTGTTTCCCTCACATTTCCCGATGGCTCCGTTCGCGAATACGCCCAAGGCGTAACCGGTCGCGAGGTTGCCGAATCGATTTCCAAGTCGCTTGCGAAGAAAGCCGTCGCCATTGCGCTTGACGGCGTTGTGCGCGACCTGTCCGATACCGTCGAAACCGGCCGTCTCGAAATCGTCACCCGCGAAGATGCCCGTTCGCTGGAACTCATCCGTCACGATGCCGCCCATGTGATGGCCGAAGCCGTGCAGGAGCTGTGGCCCGGCACGCAGGTGACAATCGGCCCGGTCATCGAGAACGGCTTCTACTACGACTTTGCCAAGGACGAGCCCTTCACGCCCGACGATCTGCCGAAGATCGAAAAGCGCATGAAGGAGATCATCCAGCGCAACAAGCCGTTCACCAAGGAAGTCTGGAGCCGGGAAAAGGCGAAGGAAGTCTTTGCCGCCAAGGGCGAAAAATACAAGATCGAGCTGATCGACGCGATCCCGGAAGGCCAGGATCTGAAGATCTACTATCAGGGCGACTGGTTCGACCTCTGCCGTGGTCCGCACATGGCGGCCACCGGCCAGATCGGCACGGCCTTCAAGCTGATGAAGGTTGCCGGCGCCTATTGGCGTGGCGATAGCAACAACCCGATGCTGACCCGCATCTACGGCACGGCCTGGCATACCCAGGAAGAGCTGGACACCTACCTGAACATCCTCGCCGAAGCCGAAAAGCGCGATCACCGCAAGCTTGGCCGCGAAATGGACCTGTTCCATTTCCAGGAAGAAGGCCCGGGCGTCGTGTTCTGGCATGGCAAGGGCTGGCGCATCTTCCAGACGCTGGTGTCCTACATGCGCCGCCGCCTCTCCGGCACCTATCAGGAAGTCAACGCACCGCAGGTGCTCGACACGGCTCTGTGGGAAACCTCCGGTCACTGGGGCTGGTATCAGGAGAACATGTTTGCGGTGAAATCCGCTCATGCGTTCACCCATCCGGACGACAAGGAAGCGGACAATCGCGTCTTCGCGTTGAAGCCGATGAACTGCCCCGGCCATATCCAGATCTTCAAGCATGGCCTGAAGTCCTATCGCGAATTGCCGATCCGTCTGGCGGAATTCGGCAACGTGCATCGTTACGAACCTTCGGGCGCGCTGCATGGCCTGATGCGCGTGCGCGGCTTCACGCAGGACGATGCCCACGTCTTCTGCACCGACGAGCAGATGGCGGCCGAATGTTTGCGCATCAACGACCTGATCCTTTCGGTCTATGAGGACTTCGGCTTCAAGGACATCGTGGTCAAGCTCTCGACCCGCCCGGAAAAGCGCGTCGGCTCTGATGCCCTCTGGGATCGTGCCGAAAGCGTCATGATGGATGTGCTGAAGCAGATCGAGACCCAGGCGGACGGCAAGATCAAGACCGGTATCCTGCCGGGCGAGGGTGCCTTCTATGGTCCGAAGTTCGAATACACGCTGAAGGACGCAATTGGCCGCGAATGGCAGTGCGGCACGACGCAGGTCGACTTCAACCTGCCGGAGCGCTTCGGCGCGTTCTACATCGACAGCAACTCGGAAAAGACCCAGCCGGTGATGATCCACCGCGCCATCTGCGGTTCGATGGAGCGCTTCCTTGGCATCCTCATCGAGAACTTCGCCGGCCATATGCCGCTGTGGATTTCGCCGCTGCAGGTCGTGGTCGCGACCATCACCTCGGAAGCCGATGACTACGGCCGCGAAGTTGCCGAACTCCTGCGCGATGCCGGTCTCACCGTCGAGACCGACTTCCGCAACGAGAAGATCAACTACAAGGTCCGCGAACATTCGGTCACCAAGGTTCCGGTGATCATCGTCTGCGGCATGCGCGAGGCTGAAGAGCGCTCGGTCAACATCCGCCGTCTCGGCTCCCAGGCTCAGACGCCGATGTCGCTCGACGACGCGATTGCAGCTCTGGTCGACGAAGCGACGCCGCCGGATCTCAAGCGCAAGGCGCAAGCCAGGAAAGCCCGGGGTTAACCCCGGGCCATTTCCCCTGTCAGAAAAGTGTTACATCAGCAGTCTATCCGTCGGTGATGCGTCAAGCACTCACCGACATTTCTGGAACGGGGAAACACGTGCAGTTCAAAGAGCTGTCCTACGCCAATGAAAACGACCGCCGCCTGAAGCGCTGGTTCATCCGTGCCATCGAAGGCCTGAGTGGCCGCAACCGTTACGCTCGTCTCTACAATCGCTGGCGTCACGAAGTTGTCGGCAAGAGCGAGCGTATTTTCGGGCCGATGCTCGATCTGATCGATCTGAGGATGCGTGTCCAGGGTGAATGGCCGCCGCGGCATCTGCCAGACACCCCGATCGTCATCGTCGCCAACCACCCCTTCGGCATCGGCGACGGCATTGCCGTTCTGTCTCTGGCGGAGCAGCTTGGACGGCCTTTCCGGGTTCTCATCAACAACGAGTTGTTGAAGGTGCCGGAAATGGAACCCTATTCGCTCCCCGTCTCCTTCGAGGAAACCAAGGAGGCGCTGGCCATCAACATGCAGACCCGACACGAGGCCGTGCGGTTGTTGAAGGAAGGCGTTACCGTCATTGTGTTTCCCGCTGGCGGTGTGGCGACCGCAAAGAAAGGTTTCGGCAGGGCCGAGGACCTGCCGTGGAAGATTTTTCCGGCAAAGCTGATCCAGGCCGCCAAGGCGAGCGTCATTCCGATCTATTTCGAGGGCCAGAACGGACGACTGTTCCATCTCGCAAGCAAGGTGTCGATGACGTTGCGCATCTCGTTGCTGATCAGGGAGTTTCGCCGCCTGTCAGGCACGACGATTTCCTCACGCATCGGGCCGACCATCCCGTGGGAGGAGCTCAGCACCTATGGGGATCGCAAGGATCTGCTGACCCGCATTTATGATGCGGTGTTCTCGATGGCACCGCGGCGCGTGGGTGTTCTGCGCAAGGCAAGCTGATACGCCCGGTGGGCGATCGCCATGCCGACTGGTCGGATCAGTCCTGCGCGTCGATGTTGGCCGACGCGGGCTGCGCGCCCTTCTCGTTCAGGAGCACTTCGACATCGGTGTTGACGCCGGCCTGAACGGTAAAATCCCGTTGATAGATTTTCTCGTCGTTACGGGCGATTGCGGTATAGCCGCCCTCGGCCAAGACGAGGGTCGGGAAGGCGCCGACGCTTTCGCTGACAACGTCGCCCGAGGATGTCAGGATCGACCAGGCCGTGTCGGCGATCGCCTCGCCGCCGGGCTCGGAAACGAGCTTCAGCGTCAGCTTTGCTGCCCGGTGCTGGATCGTCGCTTCCGTCAGCTTTCCGGCTTCTACCTGGATGTCGGCGCGGATGACGGCATTGACGGAGCCGTAGTTGGAGACGATGTGATACGTGCCGGTGTTCAGGCGGACGACTGTGTCAGGCTTGACATCGGCAACGACCAGCGCCCGCTCGCCGTCTTCCTTCACATCGGATGAAAAAACAGAAAAGCTCAGTTCACCCGGGGGAATACGCATGTCGCTGCCGGAAACCGCGTTGAGCATGACGCCGCCTGCGTCGAGGACCAGCACCTGCGTGTCGGCGGCACCGGTCTCCGGAACCCGGATCTTGCGCGTTGCGCCAGCCCGGCCGAAGGCGACATTGACGAAATATTCGCCAGGAACCAGCTGGAATGCCGCCGTGCCGCCTTCGGATGTCGCCACAAGCGGCAGCTTTCCGTCCGAACCGGGAATGGGGCTGAAGACACGCCATGTCAGCCCCTGCTGCACAGCGTCGCCTTCTTCCTTGAGAAGCGCTTCCAGCCTGATGTCCTTCAGGGTGGCGCCTTCAGTGGCGTCTCCCGGCAAAACCGGATTGAAGCTGTTGAGTTTCGGCATTTTCTGGGGCGCGGAAATCGACGGAAAGCTCTTGAAAGGATCGGCCTCGTTCTCCTGCGCGACCGCAGGCGGTGTCAGCAAGGCAATGAGAGCGAGAGCTGAAAGAAACGTGCGTGACGGACCGACGGGGATGCGCATAACGGTGGTTGACTTCCTGACTGGGTGGCTCCACTTGAGACGCCGGTATGGCATTTTCGTGGCTACGGCCGCGACAAGCCCCTAGCAAACTAGTGGAAATGGACTGCGATGAAAACTGAAATCGGCTTGCGTGATTATCTGTCGACCCGGCGCTCGATCCCTGCCTTCCAGATGTGCGAGCCGGGGCCGCAGCGCGACGAGATCGAGGACATGCTGAAGCTCGCCTCGCGGGTTCCCGATCACGGCAAGCTGGCGCCATGGCGCTTCATCGTTTATCGCGGAGAGGAGCGGGCACGGATCAGTGTCGCGCTCGCCAAGATGGCGCTTGCCGCGAAGCCGGACCTCTCGCAGGAGATGATTGCCGTCGAAAATGCCCGGCTGACCCGCGCGCCGGTAGTGGTTGCAGTCGTCAGCACCGCCGCACCGCATTTCAAGATCCCGGAATGGGAACAACTGATGTCAGCGGGCGCCGTCTGCCTCAACTTGCTGATGGCGGCCAATGCACACGGTTATTGCTCGAACTGGCTCACCGAATGGTTCGCCTTTGATGAGAAAGCCTATCCGCTGCTCGGTGTGAAGCCGGGCGAAAAAATTGCCGGCTTCATCCATATCGGCTCGCCGCAGGTGCCGCCGACAGAGCGGCCTCGTCCCGAGCTTGCGGATATCGTCACCTGGGCCGGCGAGGGCGCCTGATGTTTTACGAGACGTCGACCAATATCCACGGTCTCGCCCATGATCCGTTCAAGGCGATCGTCTCGCCGCGGCCGATCGGCTGGATCGGCTCGCGTGCCAAGGATGGCAGCTACAATCTGGCGCCATACTCGTTCTTCAACGCGATCAGC